>NZ_JAKGRW010000020.1 GCF_021555175.1 Nocardioides alcanivorans
GGAACTCGTCCCAGGCACTGATCTCGGGGCGACGTGGACCGCTGACCTGCATGCCGCACTGCAGGGAGCAGTAGGGACAGTGGGTGCGCGTGGCCATCAGACGCGCGCCTCGGCCAGGCTCGGCACCCGGGTGATGAGGAAGCTGCGGCGGGTGTAGACGAACCAGGTCACCACCAGGCAGACGACGTAGAAGCCGAGGAACGTGGTCATCGCTCCACGCACCGCCGCGCTGGGGTCATCGATCCAGGGGGCGCCGAAGGACATCGGGATCAAGAAGCCGCCCATGGCACCGATCGCCCCGGCGATGCCGATGACGGCGGAGGCGTTGCGAGTCGCCTGGGCCATGGCCTCCGCGCGGACCGGGCTGCCCTCGGCGCCGGTGCGCTTCGCGTTGCGGGCCCAGATCGTCGGGATCATCCGATAGGTGGAGCCGTTGCCGATGCCGCTGGCGGCGAAGATCACCAGGAAGGCGAACAGGAACGGCGCGAACCACGCTTGGTTGCCATCCGCGATCGCAATCTCCTGACCGGGGTTGTCGGTGAGCCGGCCGAGCACCACGAGCACCCCCAGGGCGCCCACACCCATCCCGACGAAGCTCCACGCGGTCACCCTCGCGCCGCCGTACTTGTCGGCGAGCCAGCCACCGAACGGACGCGCCACGGAACCGACGAGGGCGCCGAGGAAGGCGTAGTGGGCGAAGACGATGCCGGTGCCGGCCGGGCCACCACCGGGCACCCAGAAGTTCACCTTGATCAGCAGCGGCATGGCCGCGGAGAAGCCGATGAACGAGCCGAACGTGCCGAGGTAGAGGAAGGACATGACCCACGTGTGCTTGTGCTTGAGCACCTGGAACGACTCGCGCGCACTGGCGCTGGCGACCGTCAGGTTGTTCATGCCGAACCACGCACCGGCGGCCGCGACCACCGAGAGCACCACATAGACCCAGGCGGCACGTTGGAGGTGGATGCCGCCGTCGCTGGCCTGCACCATGCCGAAGATGCCGGCACCGCCGACCAGCACCGGCAGGAAGAACTGGATGAGCGCAACGCCCAGGTTGCCGCCGGCCGCGTTGAGGCCGAGGGCGGCGCCCTTGCGGGCGGCGGGGTAGAAGAAGTTGATGTTGGCCATCGAGGAGGCGAAGTTGCCGCCGCCGAAGCCGGCTGTCGCCGCGATCACGACGAAGACCCACAGCGGCGTGCCGGGGCGCTGCACGAAGACGGCGAAGAGCAGCGTCGGCACGAGGAGCAGCAGCGCGCTGATCGTCGTCCACGTCCGGCCACCGAACTTCGGCACCGCGAACGTGTAGGGCAACCGCAGCAACGAGCCGACGAAGTTGGGGGCCGCAACGATCAGGAACAACTCCTGCGCGGTGAAGTCGAACCCCATCGACAGCAGGTAGGCGGAACTGACGCTCCACATCAGCCACACCGAGAAGCCGAGGTGTTCGGCGAAGATCGACCAGATCAGGTTGCGGCGGGCCACCCGATCCGCACCGGCCGCCCAGAAGTCGGGGTCCTCCGGGCGCCAGTCGGTCAGGGTGGTCCCTCCGGGGGCGTACGTCGACTGCTGCGCGCGGTCCGGTGCGGTTCGGGTCACGAGTCACTCCTCCAGGACGGGTGGTGACCGGGACGCTAGTGAGGCGACGTAACGCGTCGTCGTGTGCTCGTCACGCCTCAGGTGACGGTGTCCTCACGACCTCACACCCCGGCGTACGGCCAACGTGAGCTGGCGGATTCGGATTGAATGGCCACCGAATGGGCAGGACCCAGAGCGGCCGGTCATGGGGATCGGCCAACCGAAGGAGGAACGACGCATGGTCTGGTTCATCGTGGCGGTGCTGCTGCTCGCAGTCGGAGTCGGCCTGACCGTCGGTGCGCGCACCGCCCGCAACAAGCACAAGAGTCTGCTGCTGACGGAGAACACCACCACCGGACCGCTGCGGGAGCTGCACCGGACGGCTCGGGAGGTGGCTGGCGACGACATCTTCACGCAGCTGGTCGATCTGTCCGGACGCACCCAGCCCGGCCCGCAGGGGCTGCTCACCGCGGAGATCTCCCAGACCCAGTGCGTGTGGTACCAGCAGAAGGTGACCCGCCGCTACAAGCACGTCAGCCGGGACTCCGACGGCAACCGCAAGACCACCACTCGTGAAGAGGTGGTCAGCCAGAACCAGTCCAGCGCGCCGTTCGTGCTGCGCGACAAGGACGGCGAGATCACCGTCATCCCGACGGACGGCGTGAAGCAGGCACGCAAGACGATGAGTGAGTTCTTCAAGGAGGAGGGCGCCCGCCGGAGCGGCGCCACCATCGATTTCGGCGGTTTCAGCTTCAACGTCGGCAGCCGTGACGGCGACACCATCGGCTACAAGTACGAGGAGTGGGTGCTCACGCCCGACACCCAGGTCTTCGTGCACGGTGAGGCCAGCGATCGCGGCGGCCAGCTCGAGATCGTGAGCCCGGCCGGCAAGGAGAAGATGCTCATCACCACGAAGACGGAGCAGGAGCTCCTCGAGAGCGCCGAGACCTCCCACATGTGGTTCCGGTGGGGCTCCTTCGGCTCCTATGCCGCAGGAGCGGTCCTGCTCATCGTGGCGGTCGTGCTGCTCGTCTTGTGAGGCGCCCGTGGCCGAGGAGTTGCTTCAGCGGCATGACTAAGGCCCCCGCCAACTTGGCGGGGGCCTTCGTCATGAGTCAGGCGCGATCAGGAAGCGAGCACCTCGTCGAGGATGGTCTCAGCCTTGTCCTCGTTGGTGTGCTCGGCGAGCGCGAGTTCGGAGACCAGGATCTGGCGTGCCTTCGCCAGCATCCGCTTCTCCCCGGCCGAGAGGCCGCGGTCGCGCTCACGGCGCCAGAGGTCGCGGACGACCTCGGCCACCTTCATCACGTCACCGGAGTGGAGCTTCTCCAGATTTGCCTTGTAACGACGCGACCAGTTGGTCGGCTCCTCGACCTGCGCCGCGCGGAGGACGTCGAAAACTCGGTCCAGTCCCTCCTTGTCGACCACGTCACGAACCCCGACCAGGTCGAGGTTGCAAGCCGGAACCCGAACGACCAGGTCCTGCTGTGCGACGATGCGAAGAACCAGGTATTCGCGTTCCTCGCCCTTGATGGTGCGCGTCTCGATGTCCTCGATGACCGCTGCACCGTGATTCGGGTAAACAACCGTTTCGCCGACGGTGAATGTCATGTGCCAAGTACCCCTTCCTAGGTGACCATTCTAACACGTCCGGCAACGACTCCCGATATCGTTTCCGCAGGTCAGACGGCACATGCGGGGTTGACAGAACCCTATGAATGTGTCTGGGCCCGGAGGGCGCAGTGCTGATGGCCGCCCCTCTTCTTCCCCAGCCGGGGCGTCCGAAACCTGCCTGTCCACCACCCACGTGGACTCTTTCTGGTCAATACTGCCGACCATGTCTCCGAAGAGATACCAACCTGCGCAGCGCATCCGAGGGCTCGACGCCGAGGGCAACCCCATCCCCGTCTTCGAAGTGAAGCGCTCGTGGCCGATCGGACTGGCCCGCTCGTGCCACGCCCGCCACGGCATCCTCGTCACCCTCGGCGTGACCGTGGCCGCCGCGCTGTCGGGGCGCAGCACTCGCGAGGTGGGGTTGGTGCTGCTGACCGTTCTCGTCGGCCAGTTCCTCCTCGGCGTGCACAACGACTTGGTCGACCGTGAGCGCGACCGCGACAACGACCGCGTCGACAAGCCCATCGCCGAGGGTTGGTACAACCCCAGCAGTGCCGGCTTCGCCATCGCGGTCGCCGTCTTGCTCGTGATTCCGCTGTCGATCTCGAACGGTGTGGTGGCCGGCTGCCTCCACCTCGGATTCCTCGCGGTGGCGATGCTCACCAACGCCGGCGTCCTCCGCAAGGGAGGGTTCTCCTTCTTGCCGTGGGCCATCAGCTTCGCCCTGCTCACGGCCTTCCTGGCCTACGGCGGCTGGGGCGCGGACGGGAGCGACACTCCGCCCACGGTCGCACTGACGGTGTGCGCCGCGCTGCTGGGTGTCGGCGTACACGTGCTGCACTCCCTGCCGGGCCTGGTCGACGAGAACCGTGCCGGCTGGAAGACCTTCCCACTGCGGATTGCGCTCAAGATCGGAGCCGCCAAGACACTGCTGGCGACGGTCGTCTATCTCGTCGTCGTGGGGGCTGCCACGGTCGCCGTCGCCGTCAGCGTGGGCCTGAGGCAGTGAGTCGGAAGCGTCTCCACTAGTCTGGGGTCCGCACTTGGTGACCGGTCAAGGACGGTCCACCGCCGATGGAGAAGGCTGAAGAATGCTGCTTCGCAACCGGATCGCCCGCGGGGTTGCCGCCGGCGCCCTCGTGCTCGCCCTGCCGACGCTGACGGCGTGTGGCGACTTCGCCACCGACAAGGTCTACACGCCGGCTCCCGGCGCCAACGACCGCGCCGGTGACGTCGACGTCCTCAACGCCGTCATCGTGGCCACCCAGGACGGCCACGGCACGTTCCTGGCGAGCTTCTCCAACAACCTCGACTCCAACGTCGTCAACGAGTTCGGCGACGTGACCGACACCTTGGTGAGCATTGACGGCGACTTCGAGGCCGTCATGCCGGGCACCGAGGTTCCCGATGAAGGAGCCACGCCCGACGGCACCCAGGTCGAGGAGACCTCGCTCCGCGACAAGAACGCCGAGCAGAGCGGCGCCGAAGTCGCGCCGGTCGTCATTCGGGGCAGCCAGCTCTTCCGCCTCGGCACCAAGGGCGACGCGGCAGGCATCCCGGTCAACGGCGACTTCAAGATCGGCGACTTCGTGCCCGTCACCTTGACCTTCGAGAACGCCGGCGAGGTCGTCATCACCGTCCCCGTGCTCTGCAACGCCATCCACTGGGAGGGTGAGGACACCAACCCGGTCAACGCCGGCGCCGAGCTCGCCCCGACCTGTGTCTCCCTCGAGGGTGGCGAGGCCGCCGCTGAGGGCGGCCACTGATGGTGCACACCCTGATCGTCGTCCGGCACGGCGAGAGCGAGTGGAACGCCAAGAACCTCTTCACCGGTTGGGTTGACGTCCACCTGACCGACAAGGGCCGGGCCGAGGCAGTCCGCGCCGGCGAGCAACTCAAGGCCGCTGGCCTCCTGCCCGACGTCGTCCACACCTCGCTGCAGCGTCGCGCGATCAACACCGCCGCACTCGCCCTCGACGCCGCCGACCGTCACTGGATCCCCGTGAAGCGGTCGTGGCGCCTCAACGAGCGCCACTACGGCGCGCTGCAGGGCAAGGACAAGAAGCAGACCCTCGCCGAGTTCGGCGAGGAGCAGTTCATGACCTGGCGCCGTTCCTTCGACACCCCGCCGCCGCCGCTCGACGACTCCTCCGAGTGGTCCCAGGCCGGCGATCCGCGCTACGCGGACCTGGGCGACGAGATGCCGCGCACCGAGTGCTTGGCGGACGTCATCACCCGGTTCCTCCCCTACTGGGACGGCGAGATCGTGCCCGACCTCGCCGCTGGCAAGACCGTGCTCGTCGCCGCCCACGGCAACAGCCTCCGCGCCCTGGTCAAGCACCTCGACCAGATCAGCGACGCAGACATCGCCGGACTCAACATCCCGACCGGCATGCCCCTGGTCTATCGCCTGGACGACGACTTCCGTCCCACCGTCCCCGGCGGCGAATACCTCGACCCCGATGCCGCGGCCGCTGCTGCTGCCGCTGTCGCCAACCAGGGCCGCTGACACCCGACACAGCCGCCTCGGCCCGCGCGGACCGCTCACGATCAGACACCGAACGGCCCCGACAGACTCCTCTGTCGGGGCCGTTTCGCTGCCCAAGACTCCTCGGTCCAAGACCGATCGTCCCTAACAGATTTGTAGGTCCCGGGCGAGGATCTACAAATCTGTTAGGGACGGCCCCGCATTTTCTGCGGGTTTCTGACAGGTCGAGGTGAAGTGTCAGCTCTCGTGGTGCTCTTCGCCTGTGACGACGAAGATGACGCGGCGGGCCACGGAGACGGCGTGGTCGGCGATGCGCTCGTAGTAGCGGCCGAGGAGGGCGAGGTCGACGGCGGGCTCCACGCCGTGGGACCAGTCGGCGCTGAGCAGCTCGCGGAAGTTGTTGCGGCGGAGCTGGTCCATGGTGTCGTCGGCCTCGTCGAGCTCCCGGGCGGCCTCGACGTCGCGCTCGGCGATCACCCGGACGAGCACCCGGCACATCTCCTTGGCGACCTCCGCCATCTGCTCGATCGTGGGCACCACATCGCGGGGTACGGCGACACCCGGCACTCGCAGTCGGGCCACCTTGGCAACGTGGACGGCGAGATCTCCCATGCGCTCGATCTCGGCCACCATGCGCAGTGCTGCCACCACGGTGCGCAAGTCGCTGGCGACGGGCTGCTGGAGCGAGAGCAGCGAGAAGGCGGTGTCCTCGATGGCCTCGCGCTGTCGGTCGATGGACTCGTCGCCGGCGATGACGCCGTCAGCCAACTCTCCGTTGCCCGAGAGCAACGCCTGGGTAGCACTGGCGACTGCAACCTTCACCTCCGCGGCCATGGAGCCGAGGCTGGCGAAGAGAGAGTCGAGTTGGTCGGTGTAGGCCTCACGCATGATCGCGAGGCTAGCCGCGCGAGATGAGGGCACGGGTGCCTCATTCTGAACTGGAGATGAACAGACGGTGCTCACACCGACACCGCACCAACTGCAGGTGAATCGTGCGTACGATCAGAGTCGTGACCTTGACAGAGACGTTGCTCGTGGCACTGCTTGCCGTGCTCATCGTCTTCGGGGTCTTCGGGGCCTTCCTGGTCAGCGAACGCCAGCTGAACAAGGTGCCCGTGGTCGAGGAGCCCGCGGTACCGGAGAAGGTGACCGCCGTCCTCTCGGTGCTCCGCTCCTCGGCGGTGATCGTCGACGAGGTCGACACGGTGCTCAAGGCCAGCGCTCCGGCGTACGCGCTCGGCCTGGTGCGAGGCACCGAGATCCTCGTCGACGAACTGCAGGAGACGATCCGCCAGGTGCGCCGCGACGGCCAGATCCGAGAGATCGAGTTCGTCCTCGGGCCTCCGACCGCCCCACCACGTCACGTGCAGGCGCGGGTCGCTCCCCTGGGCAGCCGGCTGATCCTGGCGCTGGTGGAGGACCGCACACGAGAACGTCGGGTCGAGGCCATCCGGCGCGACTTCGTGGCCAACGTGAGCCACGAGCTCAAGACACCGGTCGGTGCGATCAGGCTGCTCGCCGAGGCGGTCGGTGACGCCCGGGACGACCCCGAGGCGGTGAAGCGGTTCGCCGGCCGGATGGTCACCGAGAGCGACCGACTCACCGACCTCGTGCAGCAGATCATCGAACTCTCCCGGCTTCAGTCGGACGACCCCTGGGCGGAGCCCGAGCAGCTCGAGCTCGACGAGATCATCGAGACGGCGATCGACACCGTGGCGATCGACGCCGCTGCCCGCAACACCGAGGTCCTGGCCACGGGCGACAAGGGCATCGTCATTCCGGGCGGTCGGGAACAGGTCACCGTCGCGATCAGCAACCTGGTCGCCAACGCGGTCAACTACTCGCGCGACAGCACCGCGGTCCTGATCGACGTACGCCGCG
>NZ_JAKGRW010000021.1 GCF_021555175.1 Nocardioides alcanivorans
GGCAGTGGTCTCGACACCCACGTGCAAGGTCTCGACAAGCTCGACCAACGGGGTAGGGCTCCACCGACGGGGTACAGGCTCGACCAGCGGGGGACGGGCTCGACGACGGGTGCGTGGCTCAGGGGGCCAGCGAGCGCGAGGCGCGTGACCCGTAGCGGCGCTGTGGGTTGACGCCGATGCCGCCCTCCTCGCCGCCCGGCTGCACCGGCGCCGGGTCCTCAGCGACGGGATCGTCACCGGAGTCGGAGGCCCACTCGTCGAGCCAGGCGTCCAGCGTCTTCCACATGGTGCTGCGGGAGGCGCGGCCGGTGAGCATGCCGAGGTGACCGCCGGGGACCACCTCGAAACGTACGTCGGGGGAGCCGGTCAGCAGCGGCACCAGGGCACGCACGCACTCCTTCGGAGCGATGCCGTCGGTGGCGCCGGCGAAGACCAGCACCGGCTTGTCGATGTCGGCCAACTCGATGTGGCGGTCGGCCATCGTGAAGGTGCCGCGGAGGAGTTCGTTGTCCTTCACGAAGCGGTGGTAGAGCTGGCCGAAGGTCCGGCCCGGATAGGCGATCATGTCGGCGGTGAAGGCGTCGACCGCCTCGATCTGCGCCAGGTAGTCGGTGTCATCCAGGTTCTGCAGCTTCACCAACGGCTTGGTCAGCAGCTTCTGCGCTGCCGTCAGCTGGAAGGCCCACCGCACCAAGGGCTTCGGCGCCCCACCCGCGGCCTGGTAGAGGCGGGTCACCGGGCCGTTGCCCGTCTTGCCACCCCACGCCCCGTCGGTCACCTTCAGCAAGGGCCGCAGCGGTGCGATCATCGGCACCTTCGCGGTGTCGAAGGGTGAGCCCACGACCGTCATCGAGGCGATGGGCAGGTCCTTGCCGTCGGCAGCGGCCAGCGTCATGAAGATCCCGCCGAGCGACCAGCCCACCAGATGCACCGGGCGCCCACCGGCATGGGCCGAGGTGGCCCGGATCGCCTCCGGCAGCACCTCCTCGATCCAGTGCTCCATGCCGAGTGCGCGATCGCGGAAGGAGACCTCGCCGTACTCCACCAGATAGGTACGTCGGTGCTCGCTCACCAGGTGCTCCACGAGGGAGCAGCCGCGCCGAAGGTCGAAGCAGCTGGCGGGCGCCGCCAGGGAGTGACCAGAAGGACGGGGTCGCCGGTCTCCTCGGCGGTGCCGGCCGGCCGGTAGTGGTAGAGCTGGCGCAGCAATCCCTCGTCGATGAGGGTGCGTGGCATCTTGCGCAGGTCGGCCACCCCGCCGTACAGCACCTTGTGGGCGACGTTGCCGGCAGCGGCGACCACCTGGTCCGGCTTCGGGAGGAGGTCCATGGGCGAAAGTTACCCGAGAGGAAGGCTCCGCGTCAGGGCCAATCGAGGGGTGGCCGGCCGGGCCGACTCCCCGAGGTCACGCCGAAGGTTGGGAAAAGCCAGCAGTGAGGGTAGGACTGGTCGGGTGAAGTGGAAGACGCTCGTGACAGCCGGGATCGCCGGGATCGGCTCCGTTGCCACCTATGACCTGCTCCAACGCAAGCACGCCATCCTCCGCAACTTCCCGGTGCTCGGTCACGGGCGCTACCTGCTGGAGCGGGTCGGACCGGAGCTGCGGCAATACATCGTCACCTCCAACGACGAGGAGCGGCCGTTCTCCCGCGACCAACGCAGCTGGGTCTATGCCAGCTCCAAGCTGGAGAACAACTACGTCGGCTTCGGCAGCGACAACGACGTGGAGAACCAGGTCGGCTACGTCATCTTCAAGCACCGCACCTTCGCGGAGTCGGACGCTGACACCCGTCCGCACGGCCACGAGGAGAGTGCGTCGATCCCCAGCGCCAAGGTGATGGGCAAGGCGCGCGACCGGCGCAAGGCCTTCCGCCCCGCCTCGGTCGTCAACATCTCCGCGATGAGCTTCGGGTCGCTCTCGGGCAACGCGATCGAGGCGCTCAACAAGGGTGCTGCCCAAGCCGACTGCATGCACAACACCGGCGAGGGCGGGCTCTCCCCGGCGCACCGGCAGGGCGGCGACCTCATCCAGCAGATCGGCACCGCCTACTTCGGCTGCCGCGACGCCCAGGGCCGCTTCGACCTCGACAGGCTGGTGGACCTGGTGGCCTCGGCGCCGGTGAAGATGATCGAGATCAAGCTCTCCCAAGGGGCGAAACCCGGTCTGGGTGGCATGCTCCCGGCGGCCAAGGTGACGTCGGAGATCGCTGAGATCCGCGGCATCCCGGTGGGAGAGGACTGTGCCAGCCCGGCCCGCCACACCGCCTTCCACGACGTCGACTCGATGCTCGACTTCGTCGAGATGGTCGCCGACGCGACAGGCCTGCCCGTCGGCATCAAGTCAGCAGTCGGTGACCTCACCTTCTGGGACCACCTGGTGGAGCAGATGGCCAAGGGAGACCGCGGCGTCGACTTCGTCAACGTCGACGGCGGCGAGGGCGGCACGGGCGCCGCGCCGCTGGTGTTCAGCGACCATGTGGCGCAGCCGTTCCGGATCGGTTTCAGCCAGGTCTATCGCCGTTTCGCCGCGGCGGGGCTGACCGACGACGTCACCTTCATCGGCGCCGGCAAGCTCGGCCTGCCCGACAACGCACTGGTCGCCTTCGCCCTCGGCGCCGACATGGTCAACGTGGCCCGGGAGGCGATGCTCAGCGTGGGCTGCATCCAGGCTCAGAAGTGTCACACTGACCGCTGCCCAACCGGTGTCGCCACCCAGAATCCCCGCTTCTCCCGCGGCCTCGACCCGCGTGACAAGGCGGAGCGGGCGGCCAACTACGTCACCTCGCTGCGCCGCGACCTGCTCAAGGTCTCCCATGCCATCGGCGTTGCGCACCCGGGACTGGTCACCACCGACGACATCGACCTGGTCACCGGCACCCGCAAGGTGGAGCACCTGGCCGACGTCTACAGCTATCAAGCCGGGTGGGGCATCCTCGGGGCAGCGGTGGCGAAGGAGATCCGCGAGCTGATGCTGCCGCAGGAGCACGAGCAGCCCCAGCCCTGAACTCAGCCAGCTGAAGGCGTACGTCGCAACTTGCGGCGGCGCAGCCCGGCCGCGGTGAGGGCGGCGACGATGTCGCGCGAACGCACCGGCCGGGCACCGGCAGCGACGATCGCCTGCCAGTGCTCCTCGGGCACGTCGTAGTGGTCGCCGTCGAAGCCCCGCTCCGGGATGCCGACGCTCCTTGCGAAGGCGTGCAGTTCCTCGAAGGAGGTGTCGGAGGCGAGATGGGCCCACAGGCGTCCCCGCCAAGGGACGTTGGGGGAGTCGATCAGCAGGGCCACGGGCTCGATCCTGTCACGGGGTGCTGGTGCCCGCGGTCCGGTCGAGTGCGACGAGTTCCCGGGCCAGGTTGGCCCGGGCCGGGAGCTCCCAACGCTCCTGCGCCTCCGAGGTGTGGAAGAGGGTCGGCTTGGCCAGCAGGTCACGCAGGATGACGGCCCGCCCCCGAGCGAAGTCGGGGTCGGGCACCGCGGCGTACTCGGCACGTACGCCCGCGACGTACTCCCGGTAACGCTCGGGACCGGCGGCGAGGATCGCGAGGTCGGCGTCGACGAGGAGCAGGCCGCGGCGGTCGTCGGGAGCCGGACGGTGGTGGGCGGTGAGCCTGACCAGGCGGGCGACCTCGGCGACATCGACGCCGCTGCCCTCGAGGAGCCGCTCGGCGAGCTGGGCCGAGCGCTCCTCGCATTCGGGAGCGTCGTCGTAGACCGCGTCGTGGAACCAGGCGGCCAACAGCAGCTCGGGATCGTCACCGGCGCCGAGCTCGGTGAGGTGGCCAAGCACCTCGCAGAGGTGGGTGAGGTCGTGGTAGCCGCGCCCTGTCGACCAACGCTGGACGAGGTCGTCGCGCAGGCCGGTGTCGGGCAGGGGCCAGGGCAGGTTCATCGCGGGCCGCCGCTGAGGTCGGGGACGGGCAGCCAGCCGTCGGGCGGTTGCGGGGTGCCGGGGGTGAAGCGGATCGGGAAGCGAGTCGGGCCGGTGTTTCCGGAGACGGGGAGCCACTCGCCGGGGCCGTCCGGTACGGCGTCGGGCATCCGGTGGGCGAGGAGCGGCAGGGCGACGGCCATGTCGGTGCGGGCGACGAAGTGGCCCAAGCAGTGGTGGACCCCGGCTCCGAACCCGAGGTGCGGTGTGTTGAGCGTGGTGATGTCGAAGCCGGGTCGCGCCATCGCCAGGGGATCGGTGCCCGCGGCGTGGGAGAGCACCTGGACGATGCCGCCCTTCGGGACGTGGAGGCCGAAGAGGTCGAGGTCCTCTCGAGCCTCGCGGGTCACCCAGGTGACCGTCGGGTTGACCCGCATCACCTCCTCGACCGCCTGCGCGCCCAGGTCCGGGCGTTGCCCGAGCAGGCGCCACTGTCCCGGGTGCGCGAGCAGGGTCTGCAGCGCCAGCCCGAGCTGGTTGCGGGTGGTCTCCATGCCGGCGAAGGCGAGGAAGACGAGCGCGACGCCCAGCTCGTGGCGGCTCAGCTTCTGCTCACCTTCATGGGCCCGCACCAGCGTGGTGACGAGGTCGTCGCGCGGATGCGCCATGCGATCGGCGACCACCTCATCGAGGTAGGCGTGCAGACCGGTCAACGCAGCCTCGATGCGCGGCACGTGGTCGGCCACGTCGATGGCGAAGCTGCGGCCCAGGTCGTCGGCCCAACGCGCGACCTGCTCCACTCCTCCTCGGCAAGGCCGAGGAGGACGCAGATGATCCGGGAGGCATAGGGCTCGGCGAACTCGGAGACGAACTCGACCCGTCCGCGGCCGACGAAGCCGTCGATCAACTCGTTGGCCAGGGCCTGGAAACGGGGCCTCATCGCCGCGATCGTCCGGCTGCGGAAGGCAGGCGTGAGCAGGCGGCGGATCCGGGAGTGGTCGTCGCCCTCGAGGCTGAGCAGCGTCTCCTGCCACCAGTCGGAGAAGAGGCCCGAGTGAATGCCGTTCTGTGCCGGCCAGCGGGCGTTGCCCTGCTGGAAGCGACGATCCTTGAGGACGGCAGCGGCCTCTGCATGGCGCAGCACCGCCCACCCGAGGTTGGTCTCGACGACCCAGTCCTGCTCCCGCGCCTCGTGCACGGCCGACGCGGTGGTGTCGAAACCCGGATCGCTCAGGTCGAAGGCCATGGAGGCAGGGTAGCCGCGAGCGTTGAACCACTCCGGCATACTCGCCACCATGGGTGAACGGCGTGGGCCACTGGGGCTCGACTGGGTGGCGGTGATCGGCTCCGCCCTCGCCGCCGTGTCCTCGGCGGTCATCCTCTCCACCCTCGGCGCCAGCGGGACCATCATCGGAGCGGCCGTCGGCAGCATCGTCGCCACGGTGTCGTCGGCGATGTACACCCGCGGCCTCCAGACCTCCAAGGAGAAGGTGGGGGTCGTCTTCCAGTCCGGCGGCGTCAGCGAGGTCACCCGTGACGAGGCCGAACGCCTCGAGGCCTCGGGCGAGCTCGCCGATCGTGACGTGAGCGACGCGGTACTGGGGGCCCGTGGTGACGAGCAGGCGCAGGCCGAGGAGCGACGTACGCTCGCGGAGCGGTTCCGGGCGGTCAACTGGAGGGTGGTCGCGCCGTGGACCATCGGCACGTTCGTGGTGGTGATGGCCGCGATCACGGCGTTCGAGCTGATCGGTGGCAAGCCGGTCTCCTCGTTGACCGGGGAAGCGACGGCACGGGCACGTCGATCAGCCGCGTCGTCGACCGTGACAACGGCCGCGACGACGACCGGAGGAAGCCGTCGGAGGATCCTTCGGAGTCGGGGACGACGACCGAGCAGCCCGGCGACGATCCGACCGGTCCGAGCGAGACGCCCAGCGAGACGCCGACCGAGACACCCACCGACACCCCGACCGAGGAACCGTCGGAGACCCCGAGCGGTTTCGGCGATCCGAGCGAGGGGCCCACGGAGGCCCCGACGTCCCAGGCCCCGGCTCCGAACCAGCAGCCCGGGGAGTCCCTCGCCTCCACCCGCTGACCGCGACATCGCGCGCAGCGGCCCACCTCCGCCGGAGCAAGTCGGGCGAAGTGGGAGGATGGCGGCATGAGCCACCCCGCGAAGCCCGTGAAGCGGCGCCGGCACCTGATGGACATGGACGCCCCGCCGAAGGTCGCCCAGCGGGACCCGATGTCGCTGGGGCAGGTGCAGAAGTGGGTCATGTCCGTGCTCGCGGTCTCCACGATCCTGCACCTCGCCGGGGGCTGGTGATCTTCGCCATCTCGTTCGACGACTCCCACCAGAGTTCACGTGTCGGGCTGCTCGTCATCGCCGGATTCTTCGGGATCCTCGCCGTGATGGCCGGCCGGCTGATCCACGGTGTCTCTCCGGTGACGCCGTGGGTGGTCCTGGGCCTGATCCCGATGGCGCTCGGCTTCTGGTGGATCTACCGCTGACCTGAGATCGCTCCGGCCGCTCCCCGGGTGAGCGGGCCGTTCTCCTGTGTCGTTCCTGTGGGTTGTCGGTGACGTCCACAGGCAGTTCCGGCGGTCGTTTCGCTCGCGCCAGCGAAGACGAGGCTGTGGGCCAGGAGAGTCGTGTGGACCCGGTGGTACGTCGCTGGGGCGGCTCGCGGGCGGAGGTTGCGAGATGGGCGGCGGCATTGAGGTCTCCTCGGCAGAGGTCATCCGGAAGGGCCAGGTGGTGGTCACCACGGCCTGCCGGATCGACGGACTCGAGCTGGCGGGGCACCTGAATCGGGTCGGTGATGCGTTGCCGGGGAGCCTGGCGTCGCTGGCGGTCCGGCGTCTGGCGACGACGTGGACGCAGTCCACGGCCACGTGGTCGGAGGCCGTACGCACCCACGGCGGCGCCCTGTTGACCAGCGGGGCCGACCACGAGGCCACGGAGGTGGCCGTCAAGCGGGCGCTGCAGGAGGGCGCACCCTATGACGCCGACCGCCGGACCCTTGCAGCAGCGCGGTGTCTGGCGATGACCACTGTCGGCGAGGTGCTCGCCTGGCAACCGGCGCTGCTCGATGACCTGGCGAGCCAGTCAGCTGGTCGCCCATCGGCGTGACCTGGTCAGTCTGGGCGGTGACCTCGAGGCAGGGCGGCCACCGTCAGAGCTGGACGGGCGACGATGCCGTGGCGGCGGCGCTGCACCCACCGGGTTCTCGCCAACCGGCTCAACGACCTCGTCGCCGGGTATACGCGTAGGCCAAGCGGCAGGCGCGGGCGCTGGCGTGCGTCCGCCGGCGACGGCACCGACGTTGCGGTGGCGGACGCCGTCACGTCAGGAAGCACGGGCCCATAAGTTCACGTCGGCGGCACGAAAACGCGAAAGCGTTTCACGATA
>NZ_JAKGRW010000022.1 GCF_021555175.1 Nocardioides alcanivorans
CCCAGCGGTGCTGCGCCGGCCTCACCACGGAGGGTGGCGCGCACCTGTTCCACCGACAGCTGCCGGCCCAGTTCGGTACGGGCGCGCAGTCGCAGCAAATGCAGGGCCACCACGTCGGCCGCCCCGCACTGGGGCCGTCACCTGTTCGTCGGTCACCACCGTCTCGCGCACTGCCCAGATCGAGCCGAGCCATGTGTCGCCGGCGCGCACCGGCACCACCAGGCGCGGGCGCACCCATGTTCCCGCCGTCTCGCCGGCGAACCCCTCCACCAGGAACGGTTCGTCCGAGGTGGCCAGCCGTCGGAAGACGCCGTGCAGCCGGAAGTGTTCCCGTACCTCGCGGGGCACCCGCCGCCCGATGATGGTGGAGACCCGCGCCGGGTCGGTGTCGTCCTGCCTCCCGGAGTAGGCGAGCACCCGTGAGTGCGCGTCCTCGATCGTCACGGGGGCGTCGATGACCTCCGCGATCTGCTCGGCCAGGGCAAAGAGCTCATCGAGGCTGCCTCCTCCTGAGCCGGCCGGCCGGCGGGCCTGGTCGACCGCGGTCTGCAGCAATCCCCACACCAACGACCACGAGACGCCGTCGGCCAACGCAGCCAGGGTCAGCGAAAGCCGAGTGCAGGCGGCCGTCAGGTCAGCGGTGAGCGCGCTCCGGCGTACGACGAGCCCAGCGGCGGGTGGCCCGCTGGCGTCGGCCATCGCCATGAGCCGGGTGGCCAGATCGGGAAGGGCGCCGGTCGCCAGGAGCAGGTCGCCGGGATGGGCCGTTGCCTCGAGGTCGGAGTCGGCGAACTCCAGTCCGGTCACCTGGCGCTCGGCGCCGACGTGCACGACTCGGAGCAGGTGTTGGGGCAGGGCATGGGTGAGATCGACCGCGGTCAGCATCCCTCATCGTGGGCCTGTGCCATTCCACAGTCAACAGGGGTGTGCACCTGTGTCATTGCCCGAGGCATGACCGGTGCGCATCGGTCATGCTCGGAAGCAGGAACGTGAGAGGGAGGACGCAATGTCAGCACCCCAGGACGTGGCGGTCGTCGGGGCCGGGATGGTCGGTCTCGCGACGGCATGGTTCCTCAACGAACGTGGCGTCAACGTGACGGTCTACGAACGTGACCAGGTCGCGGCCGGGTCCTCGTGGGGAAATGCGGGGTGGCTCACGCCGGGGATCGCGACACCGTTGCCCGAACCGGCGGTGCTCCGCTATGGGATCCGCGCCCTGCTGAGCCCCTCGTCACCGGTCTACGTGCCGCCGGCAGCCGATCTCAGGCTGGCCCGCTTCCTGGCCGGTTTCGCACGACACAGCACGGCCAGGCACTGGTCCCGGGCGATGCATGCGCTGATCCCGCTCAACGCGCGCTCCCTGGGCGCCTTCGACGAGCTCGCGGAGGGTGGTGTCGAGGCGGTGACGCGTGCAGCGGACCAGTTCCTGGCGGCCTATCGGACCTCCGAGGAGCGCACGGTGCTGCTCGAGGAGTTGGAGCTCATCCACCGCGCCGGGCAGGACATCGCCTTCGACCTTGTCACCGGGGACGAGGCACGCGGGATCGCTCCGCTGCTCTCGGGCGAGATCGGCGCCGCGATCCGGTTGCGTGGTCAGCGCTTCATCAACCCCGGCGAGTTCGTCAACGCGCTCGCCGACGCAGTGCGCAAGCGGGGAGTCGAGCTCCACGAGAGCGCCAACGTGACCGGCATTCGTCCGGAGGGTGACGGCGTCGTGGTCGTCACCGACGGACGTCCGACCCACCACGACCGGGTGGTGTTGGCGACCGGTGCCTGGTTGGGCGAGCTGGGACGACAGTTCGGCATCCGCCTCGTCGTGCAGGCAGGGCGTGGCTACAGCTTCAGCGTCCCTGTCGACGACGTGCCCGAGGGGCCGGTCTACTTCCCCCAGGAGCGGGTCGCCTGCACGCCTCTCGGCGACCGCCTACGGATCGCCGGGATGATGGAGTTCCGTGCCCCCGAGGCGCCGCTCGACCAGCGACGGATCCGTGCCATCGTCGACGCCGCACGACCGTTGCTCTCCGGCGTCGACCTCGACGACCGGCAGGACGAGTGGGTCGGCTCCCGACCGGTGACTCGCGACGGGTTGCCCCTCGTCGGACGCACCGACGCTCCCGGGGTGTACGCCGCGGGCGGGCACGGCATGTGGGGCATCACGCTCGGGCCGATCACCGGCAAGTTGCTGGCCGATGCCATCGTGGACGGCCGGGACCCCTCGGAACTGGCGCCGTTGCGCCCGACCCGGTGAGGCGCCGTACCGCTCAGGACTCAGCTGGTCCGGCGCCGGCCGAAGGCGAGATAGCCCAGCGGGCCGAAGGGCTGGACGGCGCTGGCCGCGCGCCACAGCAGCTTGGGGCCACGGACCTGGGCGGAGTCGCGGCGCTTGAGGTCGCGCAGCACCCAGGCGGTCAACGCAACCTCCGCGACAGCAACCGCAACGACCGCCTTCTGCTGGGTGGGTGACAGGTCCGACCAGTTCTTCTTCGCCATGGCGCAAAGGTAGCGATGGGGTGGTCGGCTCCGCGCCGCGGTCACCGATCCGTGGGGGTCTCGGGGGCCGCGCCGGTCTCTCGGGCGGTCGGCGTTCGTCGTCGGACCCGGTAGGACGCGCTCGTCAGCCGCCGATGCCGACGGGGACGTCGCCGACGATCGAGATGCGCTCCATCACGCGACGCTGGGGAAGTAGTCGCTGGCGGCGTAGTGCTGGCAGGCGCGGTTGTCCCACATCGCGATGGTGTTGGGCTGCCAGCGCAGTCGCACCTGGAACTCCGGACGCATCATGTGGCGGTAGAGCGTCGTCAGGATCTGGTTGGACTCCGCCTCGTCGAGCCCGACGATGCGCTGGGTGAAGATCGTGTTGACGAAGAGCACCCGGCGGCCGGTCTCAGGGATCACACGCACCACCGGGTGCTGCACGGCAGGAAAGCTCGGGCGCAGCTGCGCGACGACGTCCTTGTCCATCCCGGCGCCGAAGCTGTTGATCCAGTCGTGCTCGGCCACCAGCGGGTCGATCCGCTCCTTGAGGTCGTCGGGCAGCAGGTCGTAGGCGCCCCCGCGTCCGCCCACAGGGTGTCGCCGCCGACGGGCGGGATCTCGACCGCGCGCAGCACCGCCGCGTACGACGGCGTGGTGTGCCAGGTGACGTCGTTGTGCCAGTTGTTCTCGACTCCGGCCGTGTCCATGTCCTTGGCCAGGGTCGCGACATCGACATCGCTCTGCCCGGGCTGGGTGTACTTGAAGAAGGGGTGCTGTTCGAGCTCGCCCCACAACTCGGCGAACGCCCGGTGTTCGGAGCGATCGATGTCCTGGTCGCGGAAGACCAGCAGCTTCCACTCCAGCAGGGCTCGCCGCAGCTCCTCGAGCACCTCCGGGCCGATCTCGCCACTGAGGCGGACCCCGGAGACCTCGGCTCCGATCGTCGGCGTCATCGGGCTGACGCGCAGGTGTTCGAACGGCTTGGACTCGAAGGCCTCAGGGACCCGTTCGGCCACGAGGGGGCCGAACGCAGACAGCGGGTCGGTGGGCGTCGCAAACATGAAGGCCATGGGATCTCCTCAGGTGGATGGTGCGTCGAGCACCGCGGTCGCGATGCGGATCAGGTCATCGATGACGAAGTCGAGGTCGGGCGACTCGGCGCTCTCGCGGTGTCCCTCCCAGGTGGCCAGGGTGGCGACGCAGAGCATCACCAACGAGCCGAAGCGCATCTCTGCCCAGGGCGTCGGCAAGGGAGTGCTCTGGCAGAACCTCGTGCGCAGGTCGCGGAGGCTCTCGGCACGCACGTGCTCCAGGACCCTCGTCGACTGGATCGGGTCCGACAGTGTCTGCATCAGGAACCGTGCGAAGCGGCTGCCCGGCCGTCCCAGTGTCTGTGCGGCCAGCGGCCGCACGAAGATCGCAGCCACGTCGCCGTGGGTCAGGGCGACGCCGGCGCTCGCGTCCAACAGTTCCCTGCGATGGTCGTCGACGGGTGCCATGTGTGCCTCGAGGACAGCGTCGAGCAGGCCCTCGCGTGATCCGAAGTGGTAGCGCGCCGCCGATTTGTTGGCCTGTCCCGCGCGCAGCTGGACCTCGCTGAATGTTGTTGCCCCCCAGCCTCGCTCGACCGCGATCTCCTCCGCCGCCCGGATCATCGCGCTTCGGGCCGCTGCGCTGGGTGCTGACATGTCTCGATTTAAGGCTTAGTCCTTAAAATTTGTCAAGGCCTCGGTCCCAGGCCGCCTCGCCCGGGCCCGCGTCACCGCCGTTCCGGGGTGCTGCCAGATGCGCGAGCGTGGTTGTATCGTCCGAGTGCAAGTCGGCACAAATAGGGTCAAGGTGCTGTTGATGTTGGTGGATGGGAGCTCCACAGACGTGCTCGACGGTGGAACTCCGTCGTACGCGCTGCGTCCCCTCCGCCTGCCTTCGGCACGATCGAACGGCCGCGGATGCGCTCGCTCCTGGATGCGGCGACTGGGGTGTCGCGGATCGTCCAGGTGGTCGCCCCGGCCGGTTACGGCAAGACGAGTGCGCTGGCCGAGTGGGCGCGGCGTCAGTCCATTCCCGTCGGCTGGGTGAGCATGAGCCCGTTGATGGTGGCGCCGCAGCGACTCTTCGGTGCACTGCGCGCGGCACTGGCCGAGAGCGACGTCACCGGCGCGGAGGTGATCCGGGCCCTGAGCGGGGCGCAGCCCTACAGCAATGCCGATCGCCTCGCGATCCATGCGGCCATAGCAGGGGTGCAGGACGAGGTTGCCCTCGTCCTCGACGACGCGCACCTGGTGCCTGACGTGTTGGCCGACGGCATGCTGTCGCTGCTGGTGCGGCACGGGCCTCCCAACCTGCGCCTGCTCATTGCCGCTCGGACGCCGCTGAGTGGCCTCGCTCGCGCCATCCTGCACGGTGAATGCACGGTGATCGGACCCGACGAGCTGGCCTTCGATGAGCCGGAGGTGCGTGAGGCGCTGACCCTCCTCGCAGGGCCGAAGTCGGGCGACGGTGCCGCTGCACTCCTCGCCAGGACGGGGGATGGCCGGGCGGGGTACGCCTGGCCATCGTGTCTGCCCGACCTCATGCGGTGCCTCGGGACCGGAGTGGGCCGCGGGAGCATGCCCTCGTCGGTGCGCCGTCGGGCGCAGCCTTCTCTCCCGAGCGCCTCGAGCTCCTGATGGACTACATCGAGGCCGAGACGCTCGCCCCGCTGTCACGCCCGTTGCGGGACTTCGTCCTGGAGGCGACGGTGCTCGCCGAGTTGTCGGCAGACGTCGCCGCGCAGGTGACGGGGCGCGACGATGCGGGCGACCTCCTGGAGGAGGTCTTGACCTCGGGCCTGTTCCTCGAGCGACTTCCCGGCGAGGACGGCACCCCGAGATATCGCTGGCACCGGCTCTTCGCGCAGGCTTGCCAAGGAGTCCTCGCCAGGATCGAGCCGGAGCGGAAGTCCCGGCTGCACCGGAGGGCGGGAGACGTGTTGCGGCACTCCTCGCCGGCCGACGCCGTGCGCCACCACGTCGCCGCGGGCGAACCGAGGCGGGCACTCGACGTACTCTCCAGGATCTGGCCGGCCCTCGTCGTGCGTGGCGATGCGCCGACCGTCAAGCACCTGATCGCTCTGTTGCCCGCGGACGTGCAGGACGAGCCGGTGGTGTTGCTGATCGATGCATGCACCAGTCGCCTGCTCGGTGACACGTCGGGGGCGCAACGGTTGCGGAGTCAGGCGAAGGGCGTGCTCGGGGCCGCGCGCCGCCGGAGCTCGGACGCCGAACGGGCGGCATCGGTCGTCGCAGACCTGGTGGTCGAGGACGACCCCGACGGGCTCCTGACGGTCTGTGACGCGGCAGCGGAGTTCCTCGACGGCGACGTGAGTCTGCGGGCCTTCGACCCGCCGGCACGGCATGCGGTGGTCTTCATGCTCGGCTGGACCGAGTTGCGGGTACGCCGCCGGCCGCGTCGGGCACGTGCGGCCCTGATCACCGCTGCCGGGGCGGCACAGTCGACGGGCGATCGCGGTCTGGTCTTCCTCTCCCGGGCCGCGCTCGGTCTGGCAGCTGCCTTTGCTGGCGAGTTCATCGAGGCCGAGGAGCACCTGCGGGCGTTGGAGGGGTGACCTCCGGGTCGGGACAGCGCCACGACGGCGGCATCCCGTCCTTCGCCGCAGCGATCCTTGCCCACTGGCAGGGGATGCCGCGCGAGGCCTGGGAGCATTTCACCGATGTCGGACAGGCAGGTGGCCGCGACGCCGCCTACGTGGCCTTGGCGCGAGCGCTCCAGGTCGCCCCGGCAGTCGCGAGTGGCGACTCCCGGCTGGTGGACGAGGCCGAGCGGGGGCTCCGACTGCTTCCCGAGGCCGCGGTGGGTGGGTTGCCCTTCGAGTGGTACCTCGTCGTCTCCCGCGCGCTGATCGCCTTGTCGCGTGGCGAGGTCGACCAGGCAGTCGCGTTGATGGAGAAGGTCCCCTGCGACTGTGTGCTCCCATCCGTGAACTTCCACCGCTCGGTGGTCTGTCTGCGTGCAGGCCGGGATGCCGAGGCAGGGGCAGCCCTGCGCAGGTTGCGTCCGCTCGCGCAGCAGCCCAGCTATCTCCGGGTGGGAGCCCTGCTGGTCAATGCCGTGCTCCAGTCCCGTGCCGGCGCGGACGCGACGGCCCACCGGCTGCTCGAGAGCGCGTTGGCCGTCGCCGAACCCCACGGCATCATCCAGCCCTTCCTCGATGTCAACATCGACTCACGGCGGCTCCTGGTCCACCACGCCGCTCAGGGCACCCGCTACACGGGCTTCCTCGCTGCCCGGATCGCGGACTGGGAACAGTCGGACTCCTCGGGCCTCGGTCTCAGGCTGTCTCCTCGCGAACGGGAGGTCCTCGGCTACCTGCGTGGCACGATGTCGACGGTGGAGATCGCCGCTGCTCTCGGGATCTCGGTGAACACGCTGAAGACCCATCGGCGCCTGCTCTACCGCAAGCTCGGTGTCACCAGTCGCAAGGAAGCCGTGTCGTGGACCGGGCTGGGTCCCTCGCTCCGGGGCTCGGTTTCAGTCGAGGATTGATTGTGATGCACGTCACTCACCCTGGTGGGGTGAGTGGAGGGTGACCCGAGGCGACCGAAAAAGTTGGATTGCATACCTTTGACCCCATGTCTTTCGGATTCGCCGCTTCGTCTGTTCCTCGGAGGCCGGGTGTTGCGCGACGCGCGATCCTCTCCGCCCTCGCCGCACTGCTGGTCGTCCTCGGACTGCCCCTGCTGAGCGTCACGAGCGCGCACGCTGCGCCGAACTCGCTGGAGATCGACAAGACCGTCGACAACGCGACGCCGTCGCCGGGGCAGACCTTCACCTACACGATCCAGGTGCGCTGCTCCGAGGACGACTGTCTCGATGCACAGATCACGGACCAGTTCCCGGCCGAGCTGGACGGGTTCGAGATCCAGGACGTGAGCTTCAGCCCGAACGCCTCGAACGTGCCGCGGGTGGTCACCTGGAGCACCGGTGCCGACGAGCCGACCACGCTCGGTCCCGACACCCAGCTCACCGTCGACCTCCAGCAGGTCACCGACAGTCCGGTGGGTGTGGGTCTGAAGGCCGGTCAGACCTATCGGATCCAGGTCAGCATCAAGGTGCCGGACGACTACGGCCCGCCGGGGACGAGTCCCGAGATCATCAACACCGCGGCGGTGTCGGCGTCCAACGCCAACACCAAGACCGACAACGCGATCATCCAGATCGAGACCCCGATCGACATCGCCGTGGCCGTCGACAAGGCATGGACCCCGAACCGGCAGGACTTCGACCCGGGCGCGACCTCGACGATCGAGCTCGACGCGCGCAACACCTCCAACGTGGCGGTCGACCAGATCGTCGTCCAGGAGCCGAAGACCGCTCCCGACGGTGCCTCCTCCTTGCAGGCGAGCAATCCCTTCACCATCACCGACTTCACCGGGTTCAGCGGGACCTCCCTGCCTGCCGGGTGCACCGACGTGAAGGTCGACGCCTACGTGTTCGCCAACGGCACGTGGAGCTGGATCGAGGGAGACGCCGTCCCGGCGCCCACCCTGGCGCTGCCGAACGGCGTCGCGAACGGCGACGTGGGCGGCGTACGCATCACCTGCCTCGGCGAGATCGAGCAGGGCGAGAGCCTGTCGTTCGGCCTCGACCTCGAGCAGCGCGCCACCCACCGCAACGACGGTGGCGACCTGTCGCTCGACACCCACACCGTCGACAACATCGCGACCGGCTCGGTCACGATGGACGACGACACTGTTGCCGACGACGGCAACGCGACCTACACCGTGGTGCCACTGATCCCCTCGGTGGAGGCGAGCAAGAACATCGCGCCCGGTCGGATCACCGCCGGCCAGTCGTCTGCCGCCACCATCAGCGCGACCAACGGCAACACCCCGGTCGTGTCGATGCACATCGAGGACCTCGACTTCTTCACCGCCGACGTGACCTTCGGGGGCTTCGACGGCCCGCTCACGTGGCCAGCTGCGGCCGACAGCGCCACGGTCACCTACCACCTGCTCGACGGCGGCACCGAGACGATCACCGTCAGCCAGGGCCAGGTGCCGGCGCCGCCCTCGGGTGACATCTCCGGCTTCGAGATCGACTGGACCGGCGCGATTCGTGCCAACGAGACCGGGGAGCGGGCTTCACCATCGACACGTCGGAGGAGGCGACCGGCGGTGCTCCCGAGGTCGACCTGACGAACAGCATCGATGTCGGTGTCGAAGCCTCCAACGGGCTCCGAGAGACCGCCGAGGCAAGTGACGGACTCGAGATCGTCGACCCGAACCTCGAGGTGACACTGGAGAAGACGGTTCGTCCCTCCAACGCGGTCAACCCCGGTCAGAGCGTCATCGCCTCGCTGGAGGCCAACGCCACGGCCATCGGTGACGGTGCGATCCTCGACGAGATCCTCGTGGAGGACGTCTGGGCCGGTGACTGTGGTGGCTTCTGGAACGCCTTCGACATCGCAGGTCTCGCTCCCACCCAGGTCCCGGCCGACACCACGCTGACCCTGCGGGTGCAGGACACCGCGGGAAGCTGGCACGACGTGTCGACCTACGGCCCCGAGGGCGCCGCCACGGTCCACCAGATCAGCGCCTCCGACTTCGCTGCGGCACTCGCCGCCGCGGGCCTCTCCGCCGACGACGTCGTGGGTGTGCAGGTCGGCTTCACCGATCCCAGCGGCCTCCCTTCCGACACCACGGTCGTGCCCAACCTCGTCTTCGAGGCGCGCGGCGACCTGCGTGACCCGGACTGCGCGGCTCCGCCGCTCGACACCGAGGTCACCTACGTCAACACCGCGACGGCCGCCGCCGCTGGCGAGTCCGAGGGCGGCAAGCCGTTGGCCGCCGACGACGAGGACACCGCCCAAGGCATCGTCGAGATCCCGTCGACCGCTCCCGGTCCGATGGACATCGACAAGGCGTGGAACAAGGCGTCGGTCTTCGCCCAGTCGGGGGAACAGGCCAACACGTCGCTGCGATGGAACGTCGGCGAGGGCTTCTCGCCCGTGACGATCACCGACATGTCCGACCCCGCGGGGGCCGGGTACGACGTCGCTGACGAGGTCTTCGACGCGTTCGACCTGTTTGCCGTCAACCTGATCCTCCCGAGCAGCGACCCCTACTCCACGGGGTGGTTCCTCAAGTACGACACCGTGACGAAGGTGGAGCTCTTCAACGACGAGACCTCCACGTGGGAGGAGGTCACGGCCCCCGGTGGTTCGTGGATGACGGCCAACCGAGGCTTCAAGGGCCACGACCTCACGGCGCCCGAGCGGCGTACCACCATCGGGGTGCGAGTGACGCTGGAGGAGACCGCCGCCGACACCGCCGCCCGTGAGGCGGCCCAGCAGCCCGGCGCCGGTTTCGACGCGTTCGCACCCAAGCCGGGCACCGGTGTCGGTTCGGGCAGCGCTGACCGGGTCTTCGACCTCACCTGGCAGGTGCGGGACAAGCTTCGCTCCGACGGTTCCTTCGTCGTCCAGGAGCAGACCTACAACACGGCCGACGAGAGCGTCGTCAACAACACGGTCACCCTCACCGGTGACCCGATCGGCGGCGGTGCCTCGGTCACCGACCGCGACTCCGACACCATCTTGATCATCGACCCGGAGCCCCTGGTCGAGGTGTCGAAGTCGGTCGACCCGACCAGCGACATCTTCACCCCGCCGGTCGGAACGCCGGCCGCGGACTACCCGACGGCCACCTGGTCGATCACGGGAAACAACGCATCGGTGGGCCGGGCGTCGTACGTGCGGTTGACAGATCCCGCCGTGTGCACCGACACCACGCTCGCGGACTGCCAGACCGACGGCGATGTCGCCGGCGCGACCGGCGACCCGTTCGACACGAGCCGCGACTGGCTGACCCAGAGCAGCAACCCCAACCCGTTCGAGCGCTTCGACGCCACCGGGATCATGATTGCCGCGAGTGAGCCCGATCAGGTGGATCTCGACGCGACCACGGTGTGGCTCCTGCACCACAACGGTGGCACCTACACGACCACCCAGCACACGGCCACCGAGGTGACCGCGATGTCGGCGACCGACCTGGCGGACGTCGTGGGCATCAGCGTGACCTTCCAGGACACCGACCCGGCGACCTCGGGTGGCACCATCACCCAGCCCAACGACCTCACGATCGTGATCGAGTCGCAGCTCCGCGCGACCTACCGCAGCAGCGGGGACGACCTGGTGCTGGCTGCCGGTCAGACCGAGGAGCAGACCAACCGGGTCTTCGCCCAGTCCTACGACCCGATCACCAGCCCGGGCACGAAGACGGGCGACGTCGCCCACGCCACCGCCGAACTCACCGGTGGTGTGGTCAACATCCTGCCGTCGAAGTCGATCTCGCCGCAGCAGATCACGCAGCCGCAGCACGACGTCGACGACGACAACGTCACGGTGACGGTCGGGGCGAACCAAGGTGCGGGCCCGCGCAGCACCCTCTCCCCGCAGCAGGTGGTCATCGAGGACCAAGCCGACTCCCCGGAGTTCTGGAACGCCTTCGACTTCACCGGTCTGGGCAGTGTCACGCTCCCTGCGGGCGCAGACCAGGTGCAGGTCGATCTCTTCGATGGCACCGATTGGATCCCGGGAACCCCCAGTGCCGATGGCCTCCCGCTGCCGGGTGGGGTCGCGAATGCCGACGTCCAGGGCATCAGGTTCACCTTCTCGAGGGCCGACGGAGCGCTCTTCTCCGGCACCGTCCCCGCGCCCAACTGGTCTGCCGCCGCGGTGTTCACGGCCAACCTGCGTGAGACCTATCGTGATGACCCGAGCGCCCCGGTGGTGCTCGACCCGGACAACCCGATCCACAACACGCAGACGTCCCAGTCGACCCGCCCCGACGGCAACGACTCCGAGGCGAAGGCCGCTGACGCCGAGGTGACCTTCTACGCCGGCACGCAGGAGATCGCCGTGCGCAAGGTGACCAACGAGGGCGATCGACTCGCCAGCCCCGGTGATGCGGTTCCCTTCGACCTCACGCTGAGGAACACGGGCACGGGCTACCTCACGGTGACCGACCTCGTCGACGTGTTGCCCGCCGAGTTGGTCTACACCGGTGACCCGGAGCCGATCTTCACGCCCGACCCCGGCGGCAGCCTGTCGGACCAGGTGACGGTGACCCCGAGCGCAGACGGCACCACCATCGTGTTCACGTGGCCCGACGGTGGCAACATCATGGAACCCGGTGAGGAGTTCGGGATCAGGCTCTTCCTCGAGTTGCAGCCCGGTCTGGGCGCGGGCGAGACCGCGGTCAACGAGATCACCGTCACGACCGAGGAGGAGCTCAGTCGCTGCACCAACGTGGAATCGGGCGGATCGACCACCGGCGCGTGGAACGAGGACGCGCACACCTGTGGCACGACCGACTACATCGGCACGGTCATCGGGCCGAACCTCTACACGGCGAAGGGCGTTCGCGGTTCCCTCCCGGGTGCCTACCGACCGGGCAGCCCGGAGTTCGCCTGCGCGCAGAACCTGCGGGCCACGGGCGGCGCCTACTACCGCCCGGCCTGCGTCGCCAACAGCCAGGTGGGTGGCACGGACGAGTGGGTCCTGCACACCGTCAACTCCGGCACCGTCGACCTCGCAGAGATGACGGTCTTCGACCAGCTCCCCGTCGCCGGCGACAAGTCGCTGGTCTCGGGTGATGGCCGCGACTCGGCGTACCGGCCCCAGGTCGTCGCCGACAGCGTGCAGGTCACTGCGCCGGCCGGCACGAGCTATGTCGTGCAGGTGACGACGGACGCGGATGTCTGTGTCGGCACCTGGGACGACCTGCCGAACCAACCGGCCTGTGAGCAGAGCGGTGAGAGTTGGGTCGACGCGGACGCCGGCACGGACTGGAGCAAGGTCAGCGGCCTGCGTGTGGTGCTCGACTTCGCGGGCACGCAGGCAGGTGCCTTGCGGGCCGGTGAGTTCGTGGACGTCAACTTCTCCACCCTCAACGTGCTCGAGAACGATGACGACGTCAGCGGCAGCTCGCGGGTCGTGCCCGCTGATGACCAGATCGCCTGGAACCAGCACGGTGTGAAGTTCCGCTATGCCACCGAGACGCGTTGGCGCCAGATCGCGCCGAGCAAGGTCGGCGTCCACCTGCGTGTGGGATCGATCCAGGTCACGAAGGAGGTCACCGGACCGGCTTCTGGCTACGCACCCGGAGAGTTCCTCGTGGATCTCGCCTGCCGGGTCGGCACCGGAGCCGACGCCGAGGAGCTCGACCTCGGCGCTGACGCGGTGCTGGAGCTCAACGGCGGCAACGGTCACACCTATCGGGTCGACGGCATCCCGCTGAGCGAGCAGGGCACCACCTGCACGTTCGCGGAGCAGGGTGAGGTCGGCGAGTTCGGCGAGACGACGCGCGCAGGTGACCCGAGCACCGTCGCCGTCATCCAACCGACCGACCCGTCGCGGCCGATCGCCGATCAGGGTGTCCCGTCCACCCAGATCACGACGATCACCAACGACTACCAGTTCACCGGATTGTCGTTGACCAAGCTGGTCGACACCGAGGCGACCGACGTCGACTTCGGGCCGTTCGCCTTCACCGTCGCCTGTGTCACGGGCACCGGCGTGCCGGTCACCGTCGATGCCGACGGCAACACGGAGTTCTCGTTCGAGCTCGAGGACGGTGGCACCTGGACCGCGCCGGCCGACACGATCCCGGTCGGGTCCGTGTGCACCGTCACCGAAACCGACTCGGACGCCGCCGACCACCGGGTGTACGTCGGCGACAACGTCGTCGACAACGGTGACGGCAGCGCGACGGTCACCCCCGGCGTGGACCCTGCCGCGGTCCAGGTCACGAACGGTTACGAGGCCGGCACGTTCACCTTGGAGAAGGTCGTCGACGGTGACGGCGCTGCCCGCTACGGCACCGGTGAGTTCGGGTTCGACGTGGTCTGCACCTACCAGGACCAGACGCCGTACGACGGTCAGGTGAGCCTGCGTGCAGGCGACACCATCACGATCGGGCCCTACCCGATCGGCACCGTGTGCCAGGTCGAGGAGGTCGTGACGGGTGGCGCCACCACTGTGATGATGGGCAGCTGGGACGGCGTGGTCACGATCCCTGCCCCCGAGGTCGACGGAGAGCTCTCGACGGTGACCCAGCAGGCGACCAACACCTTCGACCTCACGTCGCTCGAGGTGGAGAAGGTCGTCGAGGGCAACCTCGATGCCCGGGGTGCCAAGGGACCCTTCCGGGTGGCGTTGGAGTGCACCTGGTTGGTGGACGGCGAGCGGGTCGCCTTCGACGTCCCCGGCGGTGCCGAGCGGGTGCTGCGCAAGTCGAACCACTACTCGGCGAGCTACCAGGACCTCCCGTCGAGCGCGGTCTGCGTGCTCGAGGAGACCGAGGACGGCGATGCGAAGCGGACCGCGATCGTGGCTGACATCGCGGGGGAGACCGTGAAGGCGAAGGGCACCGAGATCGAGGTGGACCTCTCCACCACGACCGGCCCCGGAGAGGCCACGGCCGTCGTGACCAACACCTTCCTGCCGTTCGACAAGGACGAGGACGGTGACGAGGACCGCGACGGTCTGCCGGACACCGGCGCTCCCTTCAGCCCGGTGCACGCCCTCCTGGCGCTGCTCCTCCTCGCTGCAGGTGGTGCCCTGATGACCCGCCGCCGCACTTGACCCCCGCCCAACCCCTCGGGGGCTTCGCCCCTGAGGGGCCCACGCGGTCGGCCGATAGTCCCTGACGAACTTGTAGTGAATTCCCGTTCTCACTACAAATTCGTCAGGGACTATCCGGTTCTGGGCCGCGGGGAGAAGCGGGCGGAGGCGAGCACGAGGTAGGGCAGGCAGAGGACGGGGAGGAGGAACATCGCCCGGGCGCTGACCAGCTCGGAGACGGCGGCGACCGCGACCGCGGCGACGATGAAGCCTGAGTAGTTGGCGATGTTGACCCGAGCCACGGCACGGTCGCCGGCGCCGGGGGCGACTTTGGCTGCCGCCACCATCGAGAGCGGTGGCACGAGTGACAGGCCGAGGCCAAGCAGGGCGAAGCCGAAGATCGCCACCCACACGCTGGGCGCGACCACCAGCAACACCCCGCCCAGTGTCGCGATCCCGCCACAGACCCGCACCACCGCGGCGGCGCCGTGCTGTTGGACGAAGCGGTCGCCGACGAGGCGGACCAGGAAGAAGCAGACCTGGTAGGCGCCGTACGCGATCGGGGCGAGGGTCGCGGTGGCACCGAGCCCGTCCTCCAGGTAGATGCCGCTCCACGTGGAGGTGGCGCCGTCGTTGAGCCACATCACGAAGGTGGGCAGTGCGACGAGGAGCACGGGTACGAACGGCACTCGGGCGTGGCTGGCGCCTGCGGTCTCGAGCGGATCGGCCTCGGCCGACAGCATGCCGCCGCACCACAGGAGGTTCACCGCCAGCCCGACGCCGCCGGAGACCGCCAGCGAGAGCAGCAGGGACCAGTTGAGCTCAGCGGTCAGCACCGCCACGCCCGCACCCGCGGCGGCGCCCAGGCTCCACACCGCGTGGAAGCCCGACATGATGCTGCGGCCGTGACGTTCCTGGGTCGCCACCCCTTGCATGTTCATCGCCGCGTCGACCGCACCGAGCAGGAGTCCGTACGCCGCAGCGAGGGGCACCAGTGACCCGAACCCACCGGCCATTCCAGGCAGCACCACCGTCACCGAGGCTGCGGCGAGGGCCGTGCGGAGCGTCACTGCGGATCCCCAGCGCGACGCCACCTGCCCAGCCAGGGCCGAGCCCACCGCGGCCACCCCGGAGACGGCCAGCACCATCAGCAGGATGTCGACGTCGCTCAGGTCGAAGGCGTCCTTCACTGCTGGCAGGCGGGTGAGCAGCGAGGCGAAGGTGAAGCCCTGCACGGCGAAGGCGACCGCCACCGCCCGCCTGGCCCGAGATGCGGTGGTGTCCATGTCGCGCATCCTGCCCCAGCACAGAGGGCTGGGGGTGGCATTTCGGGTCGTCCGTCCAACTCGGGGTGTCGCACCACACATCGCGTGGTCTCCCGCTGGCCGGGACGACGGTGCACAATCGGGCCCATGAGCAAGACGAATCCCGGCAACTACTTCGAGGACTTCCGCGTCGGGCAGGTGATCGAGCACGCCACGCCGCGCACCGTCACCGACGGCGACCGGGCGCTCTACGGTGCGCTCTACCCGACCCGCTTCGCGATCCCCTCTGCCGCCAGTTTCGCAGCCTCCGTCGGACTCGAGGCGTGGCCGGTGGAGGAGCTGGTCGGCTTCCACATCGCCTTCGGCAAGACGGTCCCCGACGTCTCGCTCAACGCGGTGGCCAACCTCGGCTACGCCGAGCTTCGCTTCCACCGGCCCGTCGTCCCCGGCGACACCTTGAGCACCCGCTCCGAGGTCATCGGCCTCAAGCAGAACTCCAACGGCAAGACGGGCGTGGTCCACGTGCGCTCCACCGCCACCAACCAGCGCGGCGAGGTGGCGATCGACTGGGCACGCTGGGTGATGGTGCACAAGCGTGACGTCGACGCGCCCGCTCCGGAGACGGTCGCACCCGATCTCGCCCAGGTCGTCGCCCCGGCCGACCTGCCGGTGCCCGCCGGACTCGACTTCACCGGCTACGACTTCGTCGCGGCAGGGGAGCCGCACCGCTACGGGGACTACGAGCTCGGGGAGAGGATCGACCACGTCGATGGCGTCACCCTCACCGACTCCGAGCACATGATGGCCACGCGGCTGTGGCAGAACACGGCCAAGGTGCACTTCAACGTCGATGCCCGCCCCGACGGCAAGCGCCTCATCTACGGCGGTCACATCATCTCCATGGCTCGGGCGCTCTCCTTCAACGGCCTCGCCAATGCCCAGCTCATCGCCGCGATCAATGGCGGCTCCCACGTGGCCCCGGCCTTCGCCGGGGACACCGTGCATGCCTGGACGGAGGTGCTCGACAAGGCAGAGCTCGACGCTCCCGGCGTCGGTGCGCTGCGCCTCCGTCTGGTCGCCACCAGGGGCCGCGACGAGTCGATGACGTTGCGTGGCCAGGACGGCAAGTACGCCGACGGCGTGCTCCTCGACCTCGACCTCTGGGCGCTGGTCCCGAGATGACCCGGGTCGCGGTCGCGGGTGGCACTGGTGAGGTCGGTGCCCGCGTGATGGCGCGCGGAGCTGCCCGCGGCCTCGACATGGTCAACCTCTCCCGCTCGGAGGGCGCCGACCTCATGACCGGCGTCGGTGTTGCCGCCCGGTTGGCGGGCGTCGACACGGTCATCGACTGCGTCAGCATCGAGACGATGAGTGGACAGCAGGCCGAGGCGTTCTTCACCGCCACCAGTCGGCACCTGCTCGAGGCGGGCGAGGAGGCCGGCGTGCGTCATCACGTCACCCTCTCGATCGTCGGTGTCGACGAGGTGCCTTCCGGGTACTACCGGGGCAAGGTTGCCCAGGAGCGGATCGTCACCGGCTCCGACCGCCCCTGGACAGTGCTCCGTGCGACCCAGTTCCACGAGTTCGCCGCCCAGATGGTGCGACGTACCTCGATCGGCCCGGTGGCCTTCGTGCCCCGGATGCTGAGCGCCCCGGTCGCGGCCGACGAGGTCGCCGACACCCTGCTCGACCTGGCCCTGGGCGAGCCGCGCCACGAGGTCGTCGAGATCGGTGGGCCGGAGCGGCTGCAGATGGTCGACATGGTGCGCCGGTTGCTCCGGACCACCCGTCGCCGCAAACTCGTCGTACCGGTGCCGATGCCCGGGGCAGCCAAGCAGGCTCGTAGTGGTGTGCTGTGCCCTGAGGCGCCGTTCCGAACCGGCGTCCAGCCCTACGCCGCGTGGCTGCAGGAGCAGGTGTCCGAGCGCTGAGATCCCGTTAATCGCGGGTGCGGTTCGTCACCGCGCGGTAACGTGGCTCCTCGTGCTCCTCCGCCTCGTGCTCGACCATCTGCGTCCCTACCGCGGAGCGGTCGCGGCTCTCGTGCTCCTTCAGTTCTGCGGCACGGTCGCGATGCTCTATCTGCCGAGCGTCAACGCCGAGATCATCGACCAGGGTGTGGTGGTCGGCGACACCGACTACATCCTCCGTCGTGGCGGTGTGATGCTGGCAGTGAGCCTCCTGCAGGTGTGTGCTGCGATCGCGGCGGTCTGGTTCTCTGCGCGCACGGCGATGTCGGTCGGCCGGGACCTGCGTGCCGAGCTCTTCCAGCGGGTCGGCGGCTTCTCGACGCGCGAGGTGCAGCACTTCGGCGCACCCTCGCTGATCACCCGCGAGACCAATGACGTCCAGCAGGTGCAGATGATCGTGCTGATGGGCGGCAGCCTGATGGTCACCGCACCGATGATGATGGTCGGCGCCGTCATCATGGCGATCCGCGAAGACGTCGGCCTCTCGTGGATCGTGGCCGCGGTGATCCCGGTGCTGGCCATCGCGGTCAGCATCATCGTCAGCCGCATGGTGCCCAACTTCCGGCTGGTGCAGGAGCGCATCGATGAGGTCAACCGGCTGCTGCGCGAGCAGATCACCGGCCTGCGGGTGGTGCGTGCCTTCGTCCGGGAGCGTCACGAGGTGGAGCGCTTCGCGAGCGCCAACGAGTCCCTCACCGACGTCTCGATCAGGGCCGGACGCTGGATGGCCGGCATGTTCCCGACGGTCATGCTCGTCTCCAACGTGGCCACCGTGGGTGTCATCTGGTTCGGCGGTCACCGGGTCGAGTCGGGTGCCATGGAGGTCGGTGCCCTGACCGCCTACATCGCCTACCTGATGCAGGTGGTCATGTCGGTGATGATGGCGACCTTCATGATGATGATGATCCCGCGGGCGGCAGTGTGTGCCGAGCGGATCCAGGAGGTGCTCGTCACCGACAGCTCCGTGGTGCCCCCGACCGATCCGGTCCACGAGATCCCCACCCCGGCACCCTCGACCTCGCCGGCGTCACCTTCTCCTATCCCGGTGCAGCGCAGCCGGTGCTGCGGGCCGTCGACCTGCAGGCGCGCCCCGGCGAGACCGTCGCGGTGATCGGCTCCACCGGCGCCGGCAAGACGACGCTGGTCAATCTCGTGCCCCGGATGTTCGACGTGACCGCGGGCGAGGTGCGAGTCGGCGGGGTCGACGTACGTCGGCTGGCACCGGAGGTGCTCTGGGCACAGCTCGGGCTGGTGCCCCAGAAGGCGTTCCTCTTCACGGGCACCGTCGCCTCCAACCTGCGCTACGGCAAGCCCGACGCCACCGACGAGGAGCTGTGGTCGGCCCTTGAGATCGCACAGGCCCGCGACTTCGTCGAGGCGATGCCGGACGGCCTCGAGGCCCACATCGAGCAGGGCGGCAGCAATGTCTCGGGTGGACAACGTCAGCGACTCGCCATCGCCCGCGCCGTCGTACGACGTCCCTCCCTCTATCTCTTCGACGACGCCTTCTCCGCGCTCGACGTCGCCACGGACGCCCGGCTGCGGGCCGCATTGAAGCCGGTGACGCGGGAGGCCACGGTCGTCGTGGTGGCGCAACGTGTCGCGACCATCCGCGAGGCCGATCGCATCGTGGTGCTGGAGGACGGTGCCGTCGTCGGCGCCGGCACCCACGACGAGTTGGCGGCAGACTGCGCGACCTATCAGGAGATCCTCACGTCGCAAGGCATCGCCGCGGTGGAAGGAGCGCCTTCGTGAGCGGCGGAAAGCTGAAGGAGACCGAGCGGATCCAAGGCACTGGCCCGGGCCCGCAGGGCGCGATGGTCGCCCAGAAGGCGATGGACTTCCGCGGCTCGCTGCGCAGACTGCTCGGCCGGATGCGTCCCGAACGCACGCGCACCCTTGCGGTGCTGGTGCTCACCGTGCTCAGCGTGCTGGGCACCTCGATCGGTCCGCGCGTGCTGGGTCACGCCACCGACCTCGTCTTCGCGGGACTGATCGGCGGGCGGCTGCCCGAAGGCGTCACGAAGGCCGAGGCGGTCGCGGGGCTGCGCGCCGAGGGCGACGGCAAGGTCGCTGACATGGTCTCGGCGATGGACGTGGTGCCCGGCCAGGGGTCGACTTCCATGCGGTCGGGGTGGTGCTGCTGATCGTGCTGGGGATCTATGTGCTCGCCTCGGCGCTGGCTTGGGCCGCGGGCTACCTGCTCAACGACATCGTGCAGGGCGTGATCCGTCGGTTGCGCTCCGACGTGGAGGACAAGGTGCACCGGTTGCCGCTCGACTACGTCGACGGCCAGCCCCGCGGGGAGTTGCTCAGCCGGGTCACCAATGACATCGACAACCTGGGGCAGTCGCTGCAGCAGACGCTGAGCCAGGTGCTCACGTCGGTGCTGTCGATCTTCGCGGTGCTCGCGATGATGCTCTGGATCTCGCCGTTGCTGGCGTTGATCGCGATCTTGACGGTGCCTGTGTCGATGTTCGTCGCGGCCACGGTGATGAAGCGCTCCAAGGGCATGTTCGTGCAGCAGTGGCGACGTACGGGGCGCCTCAACTCCCACATCGAGGAGAGCTTCTCCGGGCACACGCTGGTGAAGGTCTTCGGTCACCAAGAGGACGCTGAGCGGCAGTTCGCCCAGGAGAACGACGAGCTGCACCATGCTTCGTGGACCGCCCAGTTCGTGAGCGGGCTGATCATGCCGATCATGATGTTCGTCGGCAACCTCAACTATGTTGCGATCGCCGTCGTCGGGGGATTGCGAGTCGCCAGCGGCAACTTGTCCCTGGGTGAGGTACAGGCCTTCATCCAGTACTCGCGCCAGTTCACGCAGCCGCTGTCCCAACTCGCGTCGATGGTCAATCTGCTGCAGTCCGGCGTCGCCTCGGCCGAACGCGTCTTCGAACTGCTCGACGCGCCGGAGGAGGTGCCGGAGAAGGGCGGCAGCCTCACCGGACGGCGGGGTGAGATCCACTTCGAGGACGTCGCCTTCAGCTATGAACCGGACCGGCCGCTGATCGAGGGACTCTCGCTGGTCGCCCGCCCGGGAGAGACCGTCGCGATCGTCGGGCCCACCGGCGCCGGCAAGACCACGCTGGTCAACCTGATCATGCGCTTCTACGAGGTCGACCGCGGGCGGATCACGTGGGATGGCGTCGACATCGCCTCCGTCCCACGTGGCGAGCTGCGCGGCCGGATCGGAATGGTGCTGCAGGACACCTGGCTGTTCGAGGGCACCATCCACGACAACATCGCCTACGGGCGGCCGGGCGCTTCGGAGGAGGAGATCCTCGCTGCCGCGCAGGCCACCTTCGTCGACCGCTTCGTGCACTCGTTGCCCGATGGCTACGACACGGTGCTGGAGGAAGGTGGCGCGAACCTGTCAGCCGGTGAGCGCCAGCTGCTCACGATCGCCCGCGCCTTCCTGTCCGACCCCGAGCTGCTGATCCTCGACGAGGCGACGAGCTCGGTCGACACCCGCACCGAGCTGTTGCTGCAGCAGGCGATGGCCGTGCTCCGCCGGGACCGCACCGCCTTCGTGATCGCCCATCGGCTCTCCACGATCCGCGACGCCGACCTCATCCTGGTGATGACCGACGGGCGGATCGTGGAACAGGGCAGTCACGACGAGCTGGTTGCTGCCGATGGCGCCTACGCCCGACTGGCTGCCGCGCAGTTTGCGGGGCAGTCAGCCTGAACCCGCGCAGCACTCCGGCGGATCAGCGCCAGCCGAGCGCCGGCGCGACGTGGGTCAGGATGCTCTCGATGACGTGGGCGTTGTAGTCGACGCCGAGCTGGTTGGGCACCGTGAGGAGCAGCGTGTCGGCCGCTGCGATCGCCTCGTCCTCACGCAGCTGCTCGATGAGCACGTCGGGCTCGGCGGCGTAGGACCTGCCGAAGCGCGCCACCCCGCCGTCGATGTGGCCGACCTGGTCGGTGCTGCCGGCATCGCCACCGAAGTAGGCACGGTCGGTGTCGTCCATGAGGGCGAAGATGCTGCGACTCACCGACACTCGCGGCGTGAAACCGTGCTCGTGCTGGGCCCAGGCGTCGCGGAAGACCTGGATCTGCTCTGCCTGGAGCTGGTGGAAGGGGACGCCGGTGTCCTCGGTGAGCAGGGTCGAGCTCATCAGGTTCATGCCCTTCTCAGCCGTCCACTCCGCCGTGGCCCGACTGCCTGCGCCCCACCAGAGGCGCTGTCGCAGGCCGGGGAGTGCGGCTCGACCCGCAGCAGGCCGGGCGGGTTGGGGAACATCGGGCGCGGATTGGGTTGGGCGAAGCCCTCACCCTTGAGCACCTCGAGCAACACCTCCGTGTGGGTGCGTGCCATGTCGGCGTCGGTCTTGCCCTCGCTGGGCTGGTAGCCGAAGTAGCGGTAGCCGTCGATGACCTGCTCCGGTGATCCCCGGCTGATGCCGAGCTGCAGGCGGCCGTCGGCGATCAGGTCGGCAGCGCCCGCGGTCTCGGCGAAGTAGAGGGGTTCTCGTAGCGCATGTCGATGACGCCCGTGCCGATCTCGATCCGGCTGGTGCGGGCTCCGACCGCAGCCAGCAGTGGGAACGGAGAGCCGAGCTGGCGGGCGAAGTGGTGCACCCGGAAATAGGCCCCGTCCGCGCCGAGCTCCTCGGCAGCCACCGCCAGGTCGATCGACTGGTGGAGTACGTCGGCGGCGTTGCGGGTGTGGGAGCCGGGCGACTCCGACCAGTGCCCGAAGGACAGGAAGCCGATCTTCTTCGTCATGGCCCCAGCCTGCCATCTCCTGCCGAACCGTTGCCGTGAGCGGACCGGGGGTCTTGACGGCGTACGTAGCGTTGGTCGTGGCGACGTACCGGCGGTATGGACCAAGGATCGCCCGATGCGGAGCGTCAGTCGGAGGAACAGGCGAGTGCAGGAGGCATGGTGAAGAAGGCCGCAGTTGACAGGCTCCTGGACCTGTCCGTCGTACACACGGCCCGTGAGGGAGCCCACTGGGCGCTCACCCACGGGCTGCCGCGGGCGATGATCTCCCGGATGGCGGCACGAGGCGACCTGCAGGCGCGGTTGATCACGGCCGGCGGTGACGACGACGAGATGATGTTCGACCTCATCGAGGAGTTGCGGGCCAGAGGCCCGGTGGTCAAGAGCGGGCTCTCCTACCTGACACCCGATCATGCCGTCGTGCGCGAGGTACTGACCAGCAACGCGTTCCGGACCGGGATCCCGGGGCGGACGGGGGCGCTCGGTGCCGTGGGTGACTGGCTCGCCTTCAACGTGCTGCACCCGGTGCAGCCGCCGTCGTTGCTGGTCACCGAGCCACCGCAGCACACGCGTTATCGGAAGTTGGTGATGCGGGTCTTCACGATGCGGGCGGTGGAGAGACTGCGGGTGCGCACCGAGGAGATCGCCACCGGACTGCTGGACGATCTGGAACGGCGGGCTGGAGCCGGCGAGGACATCGACCTCGTCGAGCACTACTGCGCCCGGCTTCCCGTGACGGTCATTGCCGAGATCCTCGGGGTGCCGGAGGCCGAGCAGGCTCGGGTGCTGGCGTTCGGCGCCGGCGCGGCGCCGAGTCTCGATCTCGGGCTCACCTGGCAGACCTACCGCGACGTCAACCGGTCACTCGCCGACTTCGATGCCTGGCTGGGTGAGCACCTGGCGTACCTGCGCCACAACCCCGGAGACAACCTGCTCAGTGAGTTGGTCGCGGTCCAGACGGAGGAGGGGAGCTCTCCGAGGTGGAGCTGAAGGCCACCGCGGGCCTGGTGCTCGCCGCTGGTTTCGAGACCACGGTCAACCTGCTCAGCAACGGCATCGCCCTGCTGCGACGACACCGCGACCAGTTGGCCCTGCTGCAGGAGCAGCCCGCGCTGTGGGCCAACACGGTCGAGGAGGTGCTCCGTTTCGATCCGCCGGTGCTGTTGACGGGTCGCGTGTGCCAGGAGGAGACCGAGCTGGCCGGTCGCACCATGCACGAGGGTGACCTGATCACGGTGATGCTGGCGGGCGCCAACCGCGACCCCAACGTCTTCGCCGAACCCGACCGCTTCGACGTCACTCGGGAGAACGCCCGCGACCACATGGCCTTCTCCGCCGGCCGCCACCACTGTCTCGGCGCGATGCTGGCCAGGATGGAGGGCGAGGTGGGCCTGCGGATGTTCTTCGAGAGGTTCCCCGACATCACTCTCCTCCCGGGCGCCCACCGCCGCTCCACCCGTATCCTCCGCGGCTTCGAAACCCTCCCGGCTGCCCTCACCCCGGCCACGGCTACCGTGTGAGAGGTGGATAGTCCCTGACGAATTTGTAGATTCTGCGGCCGAGATCTACAAATTCGTCAGGGACTATCCCGCCCTCAACGAGAACAGGGTTGCCGGACCGGGTGGGGGTCGAGAGCATGGCGAACATGACTGAAGAGACTCCCGGCGCCCTGTACGAGGTGCGGGGCCACATTGCCCTGATCACCCTCAACCGCCCCGATGCGATGAACTCCGTCAACCGGGCGCTCTCGACGGCTCTCGGCGAGGGGCTGGAACGTGCGGAGGACGACCCCGAGGTGCGGGTCGTCGTCCTCACCGCCACCGGCCGTGCCTTCTGTGCGGGCATGGACCTCAAGGCATTCGCCAAGGGGGAGGACGTGTCGGCGGAGGGGCACCCGGAATGGGGGTTCGCGGGCATGGTGCGGCACCCGATCAACAAGCCGGTCATCGCTGCCGTGAACGGATTCGCGATGGGTGGCGGCACCGAACTGGTGCTTGCCTCCGACCTCGCCGTGGCTGCGGAGTCGGCGAAGTTCGGACTTCCTGAGGTCAAGCGGGGCCTGGTTGCTGCCGCCGGTGGGGTGCTCCGGCTCCCGCGCCAGATCCCGGTGCGCAAGGCGATGGAGTTGGCACTGACCGGCCGGGCCGTCAACGCCACCGAGGCTGCGGAACTGGGGCTGGTCAACAGAGTCGTCCCCGACGCAGCGCTTCTCGATGCGGCTTTCGAGCTTGCGGAGGAGATCGCCGCCAATGCGCCACTCGCGGTGCAGGCCACCAAGCAGATGATCCACGAGCAGGCCCGCTTCGGGTCCGACCTCGACGACGAGATCTGGCAGCACCACGATCAGGTGCTGCTTCCGGTTTTCCGCACCAAGGATGCGATGGAAGGCGCTGTCGCGTTCGCCGAGAAGCGCGCGCCCGCGTGGCGCGGCGAGTGACGACGTACGCCGCCACGCACTGAGGCTCGATGAGCGCCCGGCGTCAGTGCCCTCGGTCCCGCTCAAGGACGGAGGGCGGTAGTGCCAGGTCCGGGACGAGCTCGCTGAGGAGCTCCCGGACACGGGCGTCGATCTCGGCGATGACCCGTCGGACGGTGGCGTCGTCCTGGCCCCGGGGATCGTCCAAGGGCCAGTCACGGTAGCGGGCACCGGGGACGTAGGGGCAGTTCTCGCCGCAGCCCTGGGTGATGGCGAGATCGCTGGCGGAGATCATCTCGGCGGTGAGCAAGGTCGGTTGCTCCGCCGAGGTGTCGAGTCCGAGCGACTCCAGCACTCGGGCGACCTCGGGATGGATGTGCTCGCCCGGCTCGGTGCCTGCTGACAGGGCGATCACCCGCCCGCGCGCGTAGTGCTCGGTGAGCAGGCGGGACGCCACCGAACGGCCGCCGTTGGCGCGGCAGGCGAAGACGATCCGGGGAAGCCTCCCTCGACGACGACGGGCTGACTCATTGCACTCCTTGCGGGGCGGTGACGGTGAAGAAACGGCGGGACCACAGGCTGACGTGCACGAGTCCGATCAGGATCGGCACTTCGATGAGGGGGCCGACCACTCCGGCGAGTGCCTGACCGCTGGTGACCCCGAAGACCGCGATGGTGACGGCGATGGCGAGCTCGAAGTTGTTGCCCGCCGCCGTGAAGGCGACGCTGGTGGCGCGCTCATAGGGGAGACCGAGCTGACGGGCCAACATCATGGAGCCGCCCCACATGAGTGCGAAGTAGACGAGCAGCGGGATCGCGATCCGGGCGACGTCGAGAGGTTGGCTGGTGATCGACTCGCCCTGGAGGGCGAACAGGATCACGACCGTGAACAGCAGGCCGTAGAGCGCCCACGGTCCGATCGCAGGCAGGAAGCGGGTCTCGTAGCGGACTCGACCCATCCTGGCTTCACCGAGGCGGCGGGTGAGGTAGCCGGCTGCGAGGGGGATGCCGAGGAAGACGAGGACGCTGCCTGCGATCTGCCACGGGGAGACGTCCAGTCCGGTGGTCGACAGGCCCAGCCATCCGGGGAGCAGGTCGAGATAGAACCAGCCGAGCAGCGCGAAGGCGAGCACCTGGAAGATGGAGTTGATCGCCACCAGCACCGCAGCCGCCTCGCGGTCACCACAGGCGAGGTCGTTCCAGATGATCACCATGGCGATGCAGCGCGCCAACCCGACGATGATCAGTCCGGTGCGGTGATCGGGCAGGTCCGGGAGGAAGATCCACGCGAGCGCGAACATCACCGCTGGCCCGACCACCCAGTTCAGCACCAGGGAGAGCACCATGGTGCGCTTGTCGCGGGCGACGTGGCCGATCTCGTCGTAGCGGACCTTAGCCAGCACCGGGTACATCATCACCAACAGGCCAACCGCGATCGGAAGTGACACCGAGCCGACCGTGATCACGTCGAGGAGGTCGGCGACGCCCGGAAGCCAACGGCCAACCAGCAGGCCTGCGGCCATGGCGAGCCCGATCCACACCGCCAAGTACCTGTCGAGGGTGGAGAGGCGCCCGGTGCCTGCGGCCGGCGCGGCGGGGTGGTTGTGGTCATGCGGCGGGCTTGGTGGCGCGGATGATTGCTCCGTGCATGCCGGGCACGGCTTCGTGGGTGAACTCGACCTCCGCGTCGATGAAGCCTGCCTCGGCCAGTCCGGTGAGGTACTCCGAGCGCGAGAGTGCGCCGGCGATGCAACCGACGTAGGAGCCGCGGTCGGCCCGAGCAGCCGCGCTGAGGTGGTCCTCGGCAACCACGTCCGAGATCCCGATCCGCCCGCCGGGCACCAGGACGCGGAACATCTCGGCAAGCACCTTCGGCTTGTCGATCGACAGGTTGATCACGCAGTTGGAGATCACCACGTCCACGGTGGCGTCGGGCAGTGGCACGTCCTCGATGGTTCCCTTGACGAACTCGACGTTGGTTGCTCCTGCCCGGGTGGCGTTGCTGCGGGCCAGGTCGAGCATCTCGTCGGTCATGTCGATCCCGTGGACGAACCCGGTCTCACCGACCCGGCGCGCGGAGAGGAGTACGTCGATGCCGCCTCCGGATCCGAGATCGAGCACCCGCTCACCGGGCTGGAGGGCAGCGACTGCGGTCGGGTTGCCACACCCCAGGCTCGCCGCCACGGCCTCGGCCGGAAGGCCGCTCTGGTCCTCGCCGCCGTAGAGGCCTGCCCCGAACGACGCGTCGACCTCGACGGCCCCCGTGCAGCAGGAGGAGGTGCTGTCGTCGCCAACCGTCTGCAGGTCTGCGTTGAGCTCTGCGTTGTTGCTGCCGCTGGTCACGGCGGTGGCTGCTTCGGCGTACCGGGTGCGTACCCGCTCGCGAATGTCGTGGGGGTGGGACATGGGACCATTCCTGTCGTAGGGCCAAGCTTCGATGCATCGATCATTATCGATGCATCGAAGTCTGTCAATGCGATGGGTATGATGGCGCCATGTCCCAGACCGTGCCGCTCCTCGATGCCGCTGAAGCCTGTTGCTCCTCAGTCACTGGTGGAGCGCTCGACCTGGCGGACGCCGAGCGGCTCGCCCGGATGTTCAAGGCGCTCGGCGATCCGACACGGGTGAGATTGCTGTCCCTGATCGCGGCGCAACCCGAGCGGGAAGCCTGCATCTGTGATCTCGTCGAGCCAGTGGGACTGTCGCAACCGACGGTGTCCCACCACATGAAGCAGCTCGTCGAGGCGGGGATCGTCGTACGCGAGCAGCGGGGGCGCTGGGCGTTCTACCGCCTGGTCGAGGACACCCTCGCCGCGCTCAGCGAGTCACTGCGCCCGTAGCGAGGGGCGCAACCCGGTGGACGGCCCGTGCGACGTCGTTCAGCAGAGGTTGAGCATCTCGGTGAGGGCTCGGCGCTCGCTCGCGTCCGCGCCGAGATCCCACCTCTGCTTCACCGCGATCCACCGCCGCGCATAGTCGCACTGGTGCGGCTGCCTCGGTCGCCAGGCGGCCGGGTCGTGGGAGCTCTTGCTGGCGTTGGTCGGGCCGTCGGAGGCGACCAGCCCGGGGAGGTCGTTGGCGAACTCGAGCCGACGCCGGTCGTCCCACTCCGCAGCTCCGGAGACCCAGGCCTCGGCCAGTGGCACCACGTGGTCGATCTGCACGCCCTGTGCCTGCCGCGGATCCTTCAGGTCGGTGAACACCAACTGCTTGCCCGTGTAGGGGTCGATCCACTCGCCGGCGAGCACGTCGTGGTCACATCGGCCCTGCCGCTGGGTCGTGGCCGTGCCCGGGAGGGCGTCGCGCAGGAGGACGTCGTCGCGCTGGTTGCAGCCGTTGCCGTCGACGTCGGTCCAACTGCGGCCGAACGCATCCCGGCGGTACGGCGCCACGGTCGGTGCGCGCGGCACCGCACGGAGCGTCTCGAGCACCAGGCTCACGGCGGTGGTGTCGGCATCCGCGAAGGGATCGGGAGCAGGCGGGGTCGCGGCTTCGTCGAGCGATTGCTGCGTGCACGCCGTCAGGGCACAACTGAGCAAGGCGATGGTCGCAACCATCGCCTGTCGGATCGGGCTCAGCTGATCGAGTCCTTGAACTGATCCGGCACGAGGTCGGCGTAGTCAGGGTTCTTCTTGATGAACCCGGCCACTGCCGGGCACACCGGGCGCACCTGGAGCCCTGCGGCTCGGGTGGCGTCGAGGCCGTCGCGGATGACCCGCTTGGCCAAACCCTGTCCCGCGTAGGCCTCATCGACCTCGGTGTGGGGAAAGGTGCGGATGCCGTCGCGGTCGGAGTATTCGGTGAAACCGACGAGGGCTCCGTCGACGTGCACCTCGAAACGTCCCTGTTCGGCTGCGTCCACCACGCTGATCTCGGCCACGGCCATCTCCTTCAGATCGCTGCGGAGCACGGCTCCGTGCCCCTGGTGGCGATGATGGCACAGGCCCCCGACTCAGCGTTGCTTCATGCACGCCCTGGCCCGCTTGAGCAGATTGTCGGCAGGCTCGGCAGGGATGACCCGGCGGGGCTCCGGCGCCGCGACGTCGACCGAGCTGCCAGGCCCGGTGAACTGCACGTCGAGCACGAAGCCGTCGAGGTCGGCCAGCCCGCGCAGGCTGCCCTTCGCCTCGAGACCGGCCTTCGCAAGCGCACCGAGCAGTTGCGAACTCGTCGTGCTCCAGCCGAGGAGGTGACCGTTGCGCACCGTGAAACTCGCCTTGACGCGGGCCTGCGTCACCTCGGCCAGCTCGGGGGCGACGGCCAACGCCGGGTCGACGGCCAGCAGCGCCTGCACCAGGTTGACGGTGCCCGTGATCTCCTCGCCGTCCCACCGCTTGCCCTGCGCGGTCAGCGCCGCACCCACCGCGCCGGCGTACGCACCGGGGATGTCGTCCGTGGTGGTGCCCAGAGCGTTGCCCGTGCGCACCCAGCAGGCGCGCTCGGCGTTCATCCGTGCGGTGCGGACCCGCATCCAGACGCCCTTCGGAGTGCGCACCGAATCGGTGAAGGCGGTCTCCGATCCTTCGGCACTGATGATCCGGCTGAGCGATGCGCTCTTGTGGGACAACTGGAACTCACCCTCGTCGCGGGTGACCCCGATGGCGCTGGTGAAGGCCCCGCTGTCGGCCTTGCGGAACCGCTTCACCGCTGCCGTGAGGACCTTGGGGGCAGGCCGGTCGGTGGCGACGTCGCGGGCAGACGACTGCGGCATCGGTGGCGGTGACTCGTGGCCGCCGCAGGAGACCAGCAGCGCCGGCGCCAGGAGGCCGGCGGCCAGCATGCGGGCCCAGTGCAGCGAAGACATGGGCTCCATCATGACGCAGGCCGTGGAGCTGGGTCGCGGAGGCCCGCGCGGACGGGCCCGCGCTGCGCGGCTGCAATGATGTCGTGGTGACGATCATTGCCGCTGCAGACGGATCCGCCCTCGGCAACCCCGGCCCGGCCGGGTGGGGTTGGTACGTCGACGACACCTGCTGGGCGAGTGGTGGCTGGCCGCACGGCACCAACAACATGGGCGAGCTGATGGCGGTGCTCGACCTGCTCCGGCAGAGCGCCCACGTCGACGACGACCTGCTCATCTACTGCGACAGTCAGTACGTGATCAACTCGGTCACGAAGTGGATGGCGGGCTGGAAGCGCAAGGGGTGGAAGAAGAAGGACGGCAAACCGGTCCTCAACGTCGACCTCATGCGTGCCATCGATGCGGCCATGACCGGTCGTCGCGTGAAGTTCGAGTGGGTCAAGGGCCATGCCGGGCATCCACTCAATGAAGAGGCCGACCGGCTGGCGAACGCGGCAGCGGTTGCGCACAAGGCGGGGCGGCAGGCTGACCCAGGACCGGGGTTCGCTGGCGCCCCCGCGGCCGAACCCATCGTCGAGACGTCTGATGACGAGCCTGACCTCTTCTCGATGCTGGACGGCTGAGGCCGGGTCTCGACAGGCTCGACCACCGGGGTGGGTCTCGACGGGCTCGGTCTCGACAGGCTCGACCACCGGGGTGGGTCTCGACAGGCTCGACCGGCGGGAGCGGTCACACCTTGGCGTGACGCCGCAGCTCGACCCATACGATCACGAGAGCGACAGCCGAGCCGATCACGGTCTCGATGCCCCGGTCGAGCAGCAGCTCGGCCATCGGCCGTTCGACGGCGAGTTGCCCCATGAGCAGTGCCATCGGGGTGATGAAGAGCAGGGCCAGGCCGTAGTTCCTGCCGATCAGGATCTCGGTGACGAACTGCAGCACGATCACCGTGAGGACGATCCCCACCGGCCCCAGGTGCAGAGCCAGCAGGAGCGCGGCCGGGATCAGGCCGACCAGGGTGCCGATGGCTCGGAACCAGCTGCGCTGCCACCGGGCACGGTGGTCGCGCCCGGCGAGGGCGGCCAGCGCGGCGACCATCGCCCAGTAGGGATGCCCCAGGCCGGAGAGGTGTGCCAGCGTGCCGGCGATCACCACCGCGACTGCCAGTCGGGCGACGTGCCAAGTGGTGTGCCGCTTCACCCCGGGCCACGGACTGCGTTGGCCACGTACCACGGAGCCGACGCCGCCGACGACCACCGAGAAGAGGGCGGAGGCGCCGGCCACTGCGATCGGCACCAACCAGGAGTCGTGCAGGGAGGCGCTGAACCCACCGCGCCGAAGGCGAAGATGAGGAACAGCGGGCCGGGCGGATGCCAGTCGAGCACGTCGGAGACGACCTGCCCGACCATGGCCAGCACCGCAGCGCCGCCGACCAACAGCCATGGCGGCGTACCGGCCTCGGCCACGAGCGAGCCGAGGAGCACCGCCAGCGTGAGGGCGACGCCGGCAGTCAGCTGGGTGACCGCGCGGGCAGCATGGATCCGGTCGCGTCCGTAGAGGGAGGTGAACGCCCCGAAGGCGGCGTAGAGCGTCCACTCCGGTCGGTCTGCCGCCAAGCACAGCAGCAGCGGTACGCCGACACTCACCCCCGCACGCAGGGCCACCCGGTGCGCCCCGGGGGACGGATCGACGCGGAGCAGGTCGGCGGCGCGGGGGCGCGGATGCGGGTTGCTCACCCCGTCATTCTCCCTGCTGCCACAATGTGTTCCGTAGTGACGTGGACCACGGATCCGGAGGAAACATGAAGACCCGACTGACCTGCCCCTGCGGCACCCTCATCAAGGGCGAGAACGAGGACGAGCTGGTCGAGAACGTCCAGGCTCACCTGAAGGCCGAGCACCCGACGCACGAGTACACCCGCGAGCAGATCCTCTTCATGGCGATCTGACCCAGGCCGACCTGACGCCCGGGGCGTCGGTGCCGGGAGGCCCCGCGCTGCTGGTGAGCCTGCTACGCGCCGGCGCCGACCCGGAGCATCTCGTCGCGCTCGCCGACCTTGATGCGGGTCCGGCCCGCGGCCTCCCGAGTGCGATCTCGTGCTGGTCGAGGCGTTCCCAGTGCTCGAAGGTCGCCACCTTCACGCCGCGTTCGGCGAGGTGCGCGTCGATGCCGTCGGGTCGGCGTGCTGCTGCGGTCTCGACGGTCTCGGCGAGCACGTGCCCGATGGTCTCGGCAGCGTCGCTCTTGGTGTGGCCGATGAGACCGATCGGGCCGCGCTTGATCCATCCGGTCACGTAGGTGCCGGGGATCGGCGTGCCGTCGAGGTCGAGCACCCGACCACCGTCGTTGGGCACCACGGCGGCGCGTTCGTCGAAGGGCAGGCCGGGAAGGGCGGTGCTGCGGTAGCCCACGGCGCGGTAGACCGCCTGCACCTCCCAGTCGGTGAACTGCCCGGTCGGCCTGACGCTGTGGTCGCCCACCAGTTCGGTGCGCTCGGTGCGCAGGAACTGCACGACACCGTCGCCACCGATCTCGACCGGCTGCTCCATGAAGTGCAGGTGGATGCGGTGCGGCTTGCCGCTGGGGTCGCGACCGACCCAGTTGGAGAGCGTGTTCATCACCATCTTGGCCTGCTTGTTCTTGGCGATGTGCTCCATCGCCGCGTCGTCGACCTCGAAGCCCTCGGGGTGCACGATCACGTCGACGTTGGGGGAGTGTGCGAGTTCGCGGAGCTCGAGCGGTGAGAACTTCGCGTACGCCGGTCCGCGGCGGGCGAAGACGTGCACGTCCGTCGCCTTCTTGGCCACCAGGCCGTCGTGGACGTGCGCGGGGATGTCGGTGGAGAGCATCTCGTCGCCGGTCTTGGCCAGCACCCGGGCGACATCGAGGGCCACGTTGCCGGCACCGAGGACGGCGACGTGCTGGGCCTCGAGCGGCCACGTGGTGGGCACATCGGGGTGCGCGTCGTACCAGGAGACGAAGTCGGCGGCACCGAAGGACCCGGGCAGCTCCTCGCCCGGGATGCCCAGGTCGCGATCGGCCATGGCGCCGGTCGCGACGATGACGGCGTCGTAGTAGTCGCGGAGCTCCTCCAGCTTGATGTCCTCACCGAAGTTCACGTTGCCGAGGAAGCGAACGTCGTCGTGGCCCAGCACTCGCTGCAGGGCCTTGACGATCTCCTTGATGCGTGGGTGGTCGGGCGCCACGCCGTAGCGGACCAGGCCGTACGGCGCAGGCAGTCGCTCGATGAGGTCGATCGAGACGTCGGTGTCGGACTTGGTCAAGATGTCGGCGGCGTAGATGCCGGCTGGGCCGGCACCGACGATGGCCACGCGAAGAGTCATGTCCACCAGTCTTGGTTGCCGGTGCCGTCCGAACAACGAGACCGGGGTTGGGTGGTCACAAGGTAGTCTTGTGACATGCTCGGTCCCCACGTCCCCGATCTCCGGGCCCTCGAACTCCTGCTCGTGGTCGCCCGTACCGGGAGCCTCGGGGCTGCGGCGGCCGAGCTCGGCATCACCCAGCAGGCGGCCTCGTCCAGGGTGCGCACCATGGAACGCCTGGTGGGTGACTCCTTGGTGAGTCGCACCCGCCGTGGCTCCGAACTCACCCAGACCGGTGAGTTGATGGCGCAGTGGGCGGCTCGGGTGGTCGAAGCAGCCGAGGAGCTCGATGCGGGGATCGCCTCCTTGCGTGGCGGCCGCCGCGCCCACCTGGCCATCGCTGCCAGCCTGACGATCGCCGAGCACATGTTGCCGGGCTGGATGGTTGCCCTCCGAGCCCATCAACTGCAGCTGGGGCAGCCGCAGACGGAGATCACGATGACCGCGACCAACACGGCCCGCGTCGTCGAGCTGGTGACGGCCGGAGACGTCGAGCTCGGATTCGTCGAGGGACCGGATGCGCCACGGGGGCTTCGACGAAGGCTCGTCGGCACCGACGAGCTCGTCGTGGTGGTCGGCCCCGAGCACCCGTGGGCCGCGCGGTCGCGCCGTCGCGTGACGGTGGAGACGCTCGCCGCGACCCCTTTGTCGTCCGCGAGGCCGGGTCGGGCACCCGGAGGGTGCTGGAGAAGGCCCTGACCGGGCATGCCACGCCGCCGCCGATGCTGGAACTCTCCTCGACGGCGGCCGTCCGCTCGGCGGTCGCCGCAGGAGCCGGGCCGGCCGCGCTGGGCGCGCATGCCGTCCGCGACGACCTGACCACCGGCCGGCTGGTGGCGATCTCGGTGAGCGGGCTCGACCTGACCCGGCAGCTGCATGCGGTTTGGCGCGGCGGGCCGCACCCAGCGGAGGGACCGGCACGCGATCTGGTGGCGCTGGCCGTTCGCGGCGCCCGCTGAGCCACCTGCACAGCCACGGATTTGCGCGAGGAGAGCCGGCAGAACCTCTAGGCTGCCCGCATGGGCCTGGGCGCGCGCACATGGGGCTGGGTGGTGCTGCTCGGGTTGGTCGGGCAGCTGGCCTGGACCGTCGAGAACATGTATCTCAATGTTTTCGTCCACGAGACGATCAGCGATGACCCCAACGTGCTCGCGCTGCTGGTCTCGACCAGCGCCGCCGCAGCCACGTTGGCGACGCTGCTGATCGGAGCCTGGTCGGACCGCACCGGGCGCCGCCGCGAGTTCATCGCGATCGGCTACGTGCTCTGGGGCATCACCACCGCAGGGTTCGGGCTCGTCAGCCCCGACCGTGCGGGCGACCTTGCCCCGGCGCAGGACGCGGTGGTGATCGCGGTCATCTCGATCGTGCTGCTCGACTGCGTGATGAGCTTCCTCGGCTCCGGCGCCAACGACGCGGCCTACCAGGCATGGGTCACCGACAACACCACCCCTGCCAACCGCGGCAAGGTCGACGGCGTCATCCAGGCGATGCCAC
>NZ_JAKGRW010000023.1 GCF_021555175.1 Nocardioides alcanivorans
ATCGGGCTTTCCACCCGTGCTCCTGCTGCCGGGCGCCGCTCGGCATGGCCCAGCACGACACCGCCGGGCTGCTCACCGAGGCGGGCCGCCGATGCCAGTGCCCGACGGCTACGAACTGCTTCTCGGCCGCCTGCCCGGTGAGGCAGCACCCGCATGGATCGGCATCGTTCTCCTGGTCGGTGCCCCGCTCGCGTTGGTGCCTTCGCGCAGCCGACTGACGGTCTCGGCCTGCTGGGTGGTCGCCGCGTTGTCCGGCAGCTGGGCGCTCCTGGTCAGTCGGGTGCGTGTCGAGCTCCCGCCCGGCGAGGTCGGTAGTCAGCCTCGGGTTCCCCCTGGTGCTCTGCCAGCTCGCCCTCGTATCGCTGCGTGCCTGCTCGCGCTGCATGCCCTCACCGCCGATGCCGGTCGCCGCACCGGTGGGAGCCGACAGCGGATCGTTGCGGCAGTGCTGATGGTCGCGGTCGCCGTGGTGCCGGTCGGTGGCTTCGCCTGGTGGTTCGCTGCCGACTCGGTGCTGGGCGACCCGCCGAGTTCCGACGTCCCGGCCCACATCGCCGACTCCGCGGCCGACGACCCCGCCCAGGGCGTGCTCCATCGTCGACGGCACCATGACCGACGGTCTCGTCTGGCAGGTCCAGCGGGGAGACGGTGTCACTCTCGGAGAGCCGGAGATCCTCGCCCTCACCACCCCGGACGAGGGTCTCAACAACACCGTCGCCGACCTCTTCACCGATCCCGAGGCCGACGTGGTCGAGGCCCTGGCCGGGTACGGCGTCCAGCACGTCGTGCTCGGCCCCGGGCGATCCCACCGCCATCGAGGTGCTCGACTCGGCCGGCGGCCTCACGCGCGCCAGCACGTCCGACCGCGAGGTCTCCGCCTGGACCGTGGCCACGCCGGTGCCCGCCGACGCGATCGACGGTGAGGGACCGGTCTGGCTGCCGTGGTTGATCGCCTTCCAGACAGTCGCACTGGTCGTGGTGCTGGTGCTGTGCGGTCCGGCGAGGAGGGAACGCGCATGAGTCGTGCATCTGGCCGGAGAGTGGCCGACCGGCCTGCCCGGCAAGCGCCTCGGCCTGCCTCGGATCGGGCCCGACCTGGTCATCGGGCTGGTCGCGGTGCTGGTCACCGGCGCCACCTTCGCGACCGTGGCCGAACGTTCGGCTCCCCAGCCCGACGAGGCCCGAGCCCCGGAGCCAGCCAGCTCACGGAGGCCGTCGTGACCTGTCCCGACGGGCGCAGCGTGACGGTGGCCCAGCCCGTCACCGTCGACGGTGAGGGTGAGCTGATGCTCACGTCCGGGAACCGCGACCCGATTCCGGTGGACCTGGATTCCGGCAGCAGCGTCACACAGGACGTCGACGGGCCGTCGGTGTTGCGTGCCACGGGAGCACTGGCGCCCGGGCTGCTCGCTGCCACCCAGCGAGGCAAACAGCGCGCAGAGTGTGTCGTGCCCGGGGGCGAGTGGTGGTTTGCGGCTGCCGGGGCCGGAGGCTCCCACGTCTCCACCGTCACCTTGACCAACCCCGACGACTCGCCGGCGATCGTCGACCTCGACGTCTGGAACGCCGACGGTCCGGTCAGCAACGACGCCGTCCGCGGCATCGCGGTTGCCGGCGGCGCCACCGTGACTCGTGACCTGGCCGAGCTCGTGCCGGGGCGTGACGACGTGGTCGTGCGGGTGGTGGTGCGTCAGGGGCGCGTCGGCGCCCACGTCACCGATGAGCAGACGGCGAGCCCTGAGAGCTCGCCGGTGTGGCACCCGTCGACGGCGGCCCCCAGCACGCGCGTGGTGATTCCGGCGGTGCCGAAGGGCAAGCTGACGCTCGTGGTCGGCAACACCGGCGACGAGTCGGCCCGGGCCCGGATCCTGGTCTCCGGTGCCAGGAGCGAGTCGGTGCCGCTCGACCTCGATGCCGTCCCGGTGCCGGCGGGCGAGGTGGTCTCGGTCGAGCTCGACGCCAACACCCGCAAGCTGCTGCAGTCCGGTGAGGCGAGCCTGGTCGTGGAGAGCACGGCAGCGTTGGTGGGCTCGGTGCGCGGCACCGTCGGTGGTCGCGGCGCCCTCACCCTGGGGGCAGTCGACGCAGCGGCCCGGCGCTCTGCGGTGGTCCTTCCCGACCTGCCCGATCGCACCCTCGTCCTGTCGGCCGTGGAGCGTGCCACCGCGGCGACCGTCCACTTCATCGGCGCCGATGCGTGGCAGGGGCGCCTCCAGCCCGGAGTGAGCACCGCCGTACCCGTGCCCGACGGTGCCTCCATCGCGTGGGTCGAGACCGACTCCCCGCACCTCGGAGCAGTGCGTGGCCAGGGTCCGGCGGCGATCAACTGGCTCCCGCTGCGCGAGCTTCGCGAGGACCGACTCGTTCCTGCGGTGCGGCCCGACCAGCTGCGCACCGACCGCTGATCACTTGAACTCGTCGGCCTCGTCGGTCGCTGCCTCGGCGAAGGGGTGCTGGGAGACGTAGGTGCGGGCCTCGTCGTACATGCGCGCGATGTAGGCCTCGAGCTGCTCGGCCTCCACCCGCCACTGGCCGCGGCCGCCGATCTTGATGGCCGGCAGGTCACCCCGCCGGACCAGCGCATAGACCTGTGCGGCGGAGGTGTTGAGCACCTCGGCGACGTCGGGGAGCGTGAGGAAGCGGGGCGTTCCGGCCATGGCACCACTGTGCCACCCGGGGTCGCCCCCGTGGGGCACGGGCTCCGAAGTCTGTGGACGAACGCGTGACGAATCATCCGAATGAGGTGATGATGAGGCGGTGAGCGTCGATCTCGGGACACCGCAGGCACCGCGTGCTGCCCGGGCACTCCTGCCCGGCTGGCGCGATCCACGACTGTGGATCGGGCTGGTCCTCGTGGCCGGCAGCGTGTTGCTCGGCGCTCGACTGCTCGGCACCGACTCGAGCACCATGGAGGTGTGGGTCGCTGACCGCGACCTACAGGTCGGGGAGCAGGTGAGTGCCACCGATCTTCGGCTGACCACCTTGGACGGCCTCGGTGACGAGGTCGAGAGCACCTATTTCCTGCAGGGGGATGACCTGCCTGCCGATCACGTGGTGACGCGGGCGGTCGGCGCCGGCGAGCTGTTGCCGCGGGCCGCCCTCGGCGAGGGAGTCACGGGCAACGTCGAACTGGCCGTCTGGGCGCCGTCGGTCGCCATCCCCAGCGGGGTGCGGGCTGGCTCGGTCGTCGACGTGTGGATCACCGACGAGGAACGGGGCGCCCGGTTGGCGCTCGACGACGTCACCGTCATCGACGTGCCGATTCCCAGTGGCGACTTCGGGCCGAGCGGTGACCGCCAGGTGGTGCTCTCGGTGCCGACCGAGTTCGAGCAGGTGCTGGGCGACGTGCTCGCCGCGGCCCATGCCGGCGCCGTGTCGATCACGAGGCGCAGTTGAGCAGCCCTGCCCCCACCTGCTTGCTGCTCCTCGCTGCCGGGGCCGCGTGGGAGGAGATCGCGCTCCGGGTGATCGGGCCGGGCACGGGAGTCGTGGTGGTCAAGCGCTGCATCGACCTTCACGACCTCTTGGCCAGCGCGACGTCGAGGCAGGCCGACGTCGCGGTGGTCGCCGCCTCGGCCGAGGGCTTGGACCACGGTGCTGTCGACCACCTGCACCGGGCCGGAGTGGCTGTCGTGGTGGTCGCGGAGCACGCTCGGGAGAACACCGTCGAGCACGGTCGTCGCGCAGGCGTCGACCTGGTCCTCGACGAGACCCAGGTCAGCGACCTCCCCGACCGGGTGCGTGGCCTTCGCAGCGCCACGGGGAGCGATGACCTCGACGCGATGCCCACCGGCCCGGTCCGGTCCCGAGGGACGGCACCTGCGGTTGCCGTGTGGGGACCCACCGGCGCTCCGGGGCGCACCACGGTGGCGCTGGGGGTGGCCGGGGCGCTCGCCGCCCGCGGGCAGGACCCGTTGCTGCTCGACCTCGACCCGTACGCCGGCACGGTGGCCCAGCACCTCGGCGTGCTCGACGACGTCTCCGGTCTCCTGGCGAGCAGTCGCCGATTGGTGGCGGGAGACCTGACGAGTGCATTCGTGGCGCTGCAACGTCGCGGTGCGGGAATGAGGCTGCTCACCGGATTGCCGCGCGCCGACCGCTGGACCGAGCTGACCCACGGCCTGGCCGAGGAGCTCCTCCAGCTGGGGCGCCGGCAGGGCCCCGTGGTGGCCGACCTCGGCTGGTGCCTCGAGGAGGACCGGGCTGCCGTGCACACCGGGCGCCCCGGCCGACACGACCTCACCCGTGACGCCGTCGCTGCTGCCGACGTGGTGCTGGTCGTGGGCACGGCCGACCCCATCGGGTTGACCCGCCTGGTGCGCGCCCTCGCCGAACTGCGCGAACAGACGGTGGTGACGACTCCCCATGTCGTGGTCAACCGGATGCGGCGCAGCCTGGGCTGGGAGCCGGGGCAGGTCGCCGACCTGCTCGGCCGGTGCGGGCCGCTGCACGGCATCAGCTTCCTGCCCGATGACCGCGGCACGCTGGACCGAGCGATGGTCGCCGGCCGTGGCATCACCGAGTTGGGCGAGAGCGATCTCAGCAGAGGCTTCGACGCGCTGGTCGACGCTGCCCTGCCGGGCATCCCCGCCGGTGTGAAGCGGCGTCGGTTGCTCAGGCGCTGAAGAGCAGCACGAGACCACCGACGGTGAAGCAGACCATCACCACCAGCATCGACAGTTGTCCCGTCAGCTGGTGACGCTTCGGGAGCAGCTCGAGGGCCCGGTCGTGCGCGGCGATCACGCCGAAGATGTGCCCGACCACCACTCCCAGCACCTTGATCACCGACAAGGCGGTCGGGTGTGAACTGAGCACCATCCACTCGGTGCGGCCAGCCAGGCCGAGCAGGTTGCTGCCGTTCACGTAGGGGTCGTTGAGGTGGAGCATCGTGGTCTGGCCGTACTCGACCAGGAAGCTCAGGTAGTGGGCCACGAAGTAGCCCACGATGATGGGCACCAACGAGTGCGCGTAGGCGCTGGGCAGCCGCCACCGGTCGTCGGGATGGTTGACGCCGGTCAGCACGCTGGCGGTCACGAAGAGCCCGGCCACCAACCCGATCAACCCGATCAGGCCGAGGAGGTTGAGGAGGTTGACCGACACGTCGTTGCTGAGGACGAAGCGGGTCCACGTCGGCGAACCCTTGAAGGAGTCGAAGGCGGTCGAACCCAACAGCACCGAGGTGACGGCGACCAGACCCGGGTCGCGCGGCGTGTGTGACAGGTTGGCGAGCGGTGAGCGCACCACCAGGTTGCCGCGGTCGTCGCGCTGCCACGGCGAGAGTCGACCGACCAACGTGGACAGGGCCTCGAAGGGGTCGGCCTTCGCCATGAAGCTGCTGCCGTAGACCGCACCACCGACGATCATGACGCCGAGATAGAGCGCGAACCACAGTCGCACCGGCCCGATCTCGTTGCTGAACGGATAGACCAGCTCGAACCACACGAACGCGAAGAGTCCGAGGGCAGCCGGCCACAATCCCAGCCGGGCCGGGTACTCACGCAGCCCCCGGTCGGGGTCGGAGCCGGTCGCCCGGGCCAGCAACCAGCTCAGGGTGCGCGCGGGCGAGATGGCCTTGTAGAACGACCCGAAGAGCAGTGAGAGCGGCACGATGCCGACCCAGAGCCAGGAGAAGAAGACGCCGAAGACCGGGTTGAGCAGCGAGTCGCCGCCGAAGATTGCGGCAGAGGCGACGAAGAGGAAGAACGCGAAGCCCAGCGTCCGCGTCGCTGCCGTGAAACGAGGACTGTCCACGATGCGCGTCAACGTGGAGTTGGCGGGTCGACCCGACTCCTTGGCGTAGCGCGGCGTGCGCCATGCCAGGGCCAACACGGAGAACGAGATCGCCAGGGCAGCGCAGCCCCTGCGACGGCGTACTCCACTGGAATGGGCAGGTCGGCAGAGCCGCCGACCCCGTGGGCCATGAACCTCATCGGTTGGTGCACCTCATCAGCACAAGGATGTGGACCTGCGGCCCACCGGTCACAACGTCTGCAAGAATCCCATGCATCCGGTTACCGGCCGGTTCCGGGGCAGGGGAAGGGCAGCACCACCACATGACGCAGCGACTGCGAGCCAGCGACCTGGCCCTGTTGGCCGAGGAGTCGGCGTCCACGCCCATGCACAACGCGACGCTCGAGGTGTTCGACCCCGCGGGTTCCGGCTTCGACTACCGGGCGCTGGTCGAGCTCGTCGACCGACGCATCGCCTTCGTGCCGCGCTACCGCCAGGTGCTGCGGCAGGTGCCGGGCAACCTCGCCAATCCGGTCTGGACCGACGATCCCCGTTTCGACCTGGCCTTCCACGTACGCCGCTCCGCGCTGCCGCAGCCGGGCACGATGGACCAACTGCGTGACCTCGTCGGGCGGATCGTCTCCCGGGTGCTCGACCCGCACCGTCCGTTGTGGGAGATGTACCTGATCGAGGGGCTCGAGGGTGGCCGCGTCGCGGTGCTGTCGAAGTCCCACCAGATCCTGGTCGACGGTGTGCAGACGGTCGACCTCGGGCAGGTCCTGCTCGACACCTCGGCGGAGCCCAAGGATCTCGAGCACGACGACTGGCAGCCGCGTCCGATGCCGTCCCAGCTGGGATTGGCCGTCGATGCGGTGACCGAGTCCGTACGTCGCCCACGCACCCTCCTCGCCACCTCACGTGGCGCCGTGGCCCGCCTCGCGCACAACACCGACAAGGCACGACAGCGCGCCTCGCTCGTCGCCAATGCGCTGGCTGGGCGCCGACCTGCTCCGGAGTCGCCGATCTCCGGCGAGGTCACGGGGCAGCGTCGCCTGGTCATGGTGCGCACGGTGCTCGAGGACTACCGCACGGTCCGGGGCGCGCATGGGACATCGGTCAACGACGTCGTGCTCGCCACCGTCACCGGGGCGCTGCGCAACTGGCTGCTCGCCCGGGGAACCCCGTCGACGGCGATGCGCGGGTTGCGCGCCATGGTGCCGATGTCGGTGATCGACGACGACCTCGAAGGCACCTCGCTGGGCACCCAGGTCACGCCGCACCAGGTCACCTTGCCGATTGGCGAGGCCAGCCCGTTGGTGCGGCTGCACCAGGTCTCCTACGCCTTCAAGGCGCATGCGGAGACCGGCCGCAGCGTCGCGGCCAACCGGCTCGCCGGGATCGCTGGCTTCGCGCCGACCACCTTCCACGCGCTGGGGTCCCGGGTCGCCGCCGCCGCACCCCGCAACTCGCACCTGACCATCACCAATGTGCCCGGGCCACAGTTCCCGCTCTATGCAGCAGGAGCCCGAATGCTCGAGACCTACCCGGTCCAGCCACTCCTGCAGGGCCAGACGCTCGCGATCGGAGTGACGTCGTACGACGGGGCGGTGCACTACGGCATCACCGGTGACCTCGACGCGCTGCCCGACCTCCCCGTGCTCGGCCAGTGCATCACCGAGGCGTTGGAGGAGCTCGTCGACAACTCCACCGGCGCGCGCCAGCGTGCGCCACGCGGCCGCAAGAAGGCGGCGAAGCCGTCCGCCCAGGACATCAGCCGGAAGGGCACCTCATGAGTCATCGCATCTATCTCCCCCTCACGGGCGCAGAGCTCGCCGACCTGGTGACCGAACGGCGGCTGGAAGGTCCGCGCGCGGCGTACGCCGTCACGGACGCCCTGCGCAGTGCGGTGCCCGACGGAGACGACGACGACTTGGAGTACGTCGCCATGGCGGCGGCTGCCGATGCGTCCTGGCAGAGCCGGCGCGACGGCGACCGGCCGCGGCGCGTCGTGGTGGCCGCCGACGTGTCCGCGATCGATGCAGTGTCCGGGGAGCACCCGGCGGAGGTGGTCGTCGCGCACGGCGTGGTGTGGCGCAACGTCGCCAGCGCCCACGTCGACACCGCGGACGTCACGGCCGCAGAGGCCGAGAGCGACGATGCACCCGATCTGGCGTGGTTCGCCACGCAGGAGTTGGCGACCCTCGTTTGATCGGGTGATGCGTGTCACCATCGGGAGATGGATGCCATCACCCAGCCCCCGGTTCCCACCAACGAGCCGAACCTGACCTATGCGCCGGGCAGCCCCGAACGGGATGCGTTGCGCGAGGAACTCACCCGGCAGACCCGTCGCCAGCGCACCCTCAAGGCCCACATCGGCGGGCGCCGCCGCAACGGTGGGGGTGCGGACGTCACGGTGGTGCAACCGCACGACCACCAGCACGTGCTCGCCACCTTCAAGGCTGCGACCCAGAAGGATGCACAGGCTGCCATCAAGGCAGCCGCTGCCGCGGCTCCCGAGTGGCGGGCCCTGTCGTTCGACGACCGGGCCGCGATCATCCTGCGTGCCGCCGACCTGCTCGCCGGACCGTGGCGGCAGCGGATCAACGCCGCGACGATGCTCGGCCAGTCGAAGACCGCGTTCCAGGCCGAGATCGACGCTGCCTGCGAGCTCATCGACTTCTGGCGCTTCAACGTGCACTACGCCCGGCAGATCCTCGCGGAACAACCGATCGCGAACAGCGCCGGTGTGTGGAACCGCAGCGACCATCGGCCGCTGGAGGGCTTCGTCTACGCGATCACACCGTTCAACTTCACCGCCATCGCCGGCAACCTCCCCACGGCGCCGGCCCTGATGGGCAACACCGTGCTGTGGAAGCCGTCGACCAGCCAGCAGCTCGCCGCGTCCCTGACCATGGAGCTGCTCGAGGAGGCCGGGATGCCGCCGGGGGTGATCAACATGCTCCCCGGGCACGGCGCTGACGTCTCCGAGGTCGCGCTCGCCGACCCGGGGCTCGCCGGCATCCACTTCACCGGCTCGACGGGCACGTTCCAGCACCTGTGGCAGCAGGTCGGCGCGCACATCACCGACTACCGCGCCTATCCGCGGATCGTGGGGGAGACGGGCGGCAAGGACTTCGTCGTGGTGCATCCCTCCGCAGACCCCGACGTGGCGCGCGTGGCGCTGCTGCGTGGAGCGTTCGAGTACCAGGGCCAGAAGTGCTCCGCGGCTTCGCGCGCCTACGTCGCCCGGTCGGTGTGGGAGCGCATCGCCGATGACTTCCTGGGAGAGGTGGATGCGCTGCCTGTGGGCGACGTACGCGACTTCTCCCACTTCATGGGTGCCGTCATCGACGAGCGCGCCTTCGCCAAGCACAAGGTGGCGATCGACCGCGCCAAGCGGGTGCGCAGCCTCAAGGTCGTCGCCGGTGGCGGGTACGACGACGCGGTGGGTTGGTTCGTCCGGCCGACCGTGCTGCTCGGTACCGACCCCAGCGACGAGGCCTTCACGACGGAGTACTTCGGGCCGATCCTCGCGGTCCACGTCTTCGACGACGGCGACTACGAGACGGTCGTGCGGCAGGCGGAGTCGGCGACACCGTATGCACTGACCGGTGCGGTGATCGCGCGCGATCGAGCCGCCATCGCCTGGACCAGCGAGACGTTGCGCTTCGCGGCCGGCAACTTCTACGTCAACGACAAGCCCACTGGCGCCGTGGTGGGGCAGCAGCCCTTCGGCGGCGGTCGGGCCTCGGGCACCAATGACAAGGCGGGTTCGGCCAGCAACCTGTTGCGGTGGACCTCGCCGCGTTCGATCAAGGAGACCCTCGTCGCGCCGACCGATCACCGCTATCCCCACATGGCGGTCGACTGAGCTCGAGCCAGGCTGAGTCGCCGACCGACGACGTGGGAGACTGGGGTCGAGATGCTGACCGAGATCCTGCCCCTGCACATGGGAGCCCTGCATGCCTACGAGCAGTGGCTCGTGGTGGCGATCGCCTTCGGCCCGTTCCTCCTCCTCGGTGTGGTGATCGCCATCCGGCGTCGCCAAGACCTGGCGGAGGAGGAGCGCGAGCAGATGTCGGAGGAAGCGGTCGCTGGTCGCGTCGATCCCGACGCCCGTCCACCCGACTGATCGCGGTGCGTACGCAGCAGGACGTCTTGGACCAGGTCGTCGAATCCGTCGCTGGACCCGTCCGCGTGAGGTGCCGTCCGATGGGTGCCCACCTGCGCGACATGACGGATGCGCCGTTGCTCCGGCTGCTTCACTGGACCAGCACCGTTCCCGGGCTCCTCGGGTTCACGGGCCTGTGGCTCCATCGCGTGAAGTACCGGCGGCAGTGGGAGGTGATCGCCGAGCCCATCGGGGACGTCACACGTCGGCTCCACCTCACCGAGCTCCACGAGAAGGTGGCGATGGCCGTCTTCGACGAGCTGATCGCCTGGGTCGTCGCGGAGCGCCCGTTGACCGAGTTCCGCTCTGCGCCCAGTCGGCCACGCGGGGACCGCACGGTGCCCCGCCGCTGGCAGGAATGGCCGTCGCAAGGGCGCGTGGGGCGGGCGCGGGTCGGAGCGAGCGACGAGTACTACGTCTTCGTGTGGCCGGAGATCGACGGATGCTGGGGACTCCGCACGTCGAGCGGGATCGACGAGGTCCGGCCCGGAACGCGCTGGTTGGACCAGCGGATCCGGACGGAGGGGATCGAGTGGATCGCCGTCGTCGAGGACGGCGAGATCGAGCGCCGGCTCTTCGGGCTGCGGCCGATCTACACCAGCCGGTTCGAGGATCTCTCGGTGTTCCGCAGGCTCCGTGCGAGGTTTCGGCAGCTGGGCGCCCAGGACGTGCACACGGCGATCGCGGCCTGGGAAGCTCGGATTCGCCCGAATCCGAGCCCCCGCGCCGACGCCCCCGAGGGCTGAGTCACGAGAGCGGGGGTCACCGTGAGCCGGACAGCCACTCCGCGCCCACCCGGCCCTGGATCTTGAGCAGGTTGCCCATCACCTGGCAGATCAGCCTCTCCAGCTTGCCCCCGACGAGCGGGATCGAGACCTTCACGTCGGCGACCACGGTCTGAACCGTCTCCTCACCGTCGGGAGCAAGGCTGATGGTGCCGTTGAGGCTGCCGGGCTTGCCCGTCATGACGACCTTGAGCTGTCCCTCCGTCTCGGAGACGTAGAGCTCCTCCTGGAGGATCGGCATCTCGTCACCGACGACCTTGCGCACGAAGCCGGGCAGATCGGCGGTCGGGGCGGCAGAGGCGACGACTGACAGGATGCCCTCGGGCTTGCGCTCCACCGTGACGTGCCAGCTGCTGGCGCCGGCTTCCTCGGCGACCTTCTCGCGGAACTCCTTGGAGACCAGCATCGCGTGCACGTCGGCGACAGCAGCAGGGAAGCGGATCTGCTTCTCGAAGCGCATCAGGCCCCCGCCAACCAGGTCCGACCGGTCTGCTCCTCGACCTCGAGGGTCTTCTGCAGCTTCTCGGCGATGAGCTTGGCGATCTTGCCACCCACGAGCGGGATGTTGACCTCGACCTCGAGCACCACGGTCTCGACCACCCGGTCCCCGTCCTGTCGGACGTCTGCGGTGCCGGAGATGTTGCCCGGCTTTCCAGGGATGGTGACGGAGATGTCGCCGTGAGGTCCGGTCCACGTCTCGGTCTGCACGATCTGCAGGTCGGCCCCGACGAACTTCTTGGCGAAGCCGGGGATGTTGCCGGCGTCCTGACGTTGGTCGACGACCACCGTCGTCCCGTCGACGGTGACGGTGCGCGCCAACATGTGCTTCTGGGCATCGCACACGGCTTCGCGGAACGCGGGTGTCATCAGCATGGCCAGGACGTCGTCGACGGTGGCGCCGGCGTACACGAGCTCGTGCTTGACGGTCGTCATCGCTCACCTGCCAACCAGGCGGCGGCCACGGCGTGCTCGGCCTCGAGACCGTCGTTGAACTTGCCGGCGATGAGCTTCTCGATCTTGCCGCCGATGAGGGGGATCTTGGCCTTCGCCTCGCAGTCGAAGGTGTCGAGGGTGCCGTCGCCGTCGGCGACCAGGGTACGAGTGCCCTTGATGGAAGCAGGCTTGCCCGGGGTGTCCACGCCGAATGCGGCGCTCTCTCCGTCCCACTGCTCGGTGACGACGGACCGGGTCGTGTCCCCGGCGAATGCCTTGGCGAAACCGGGGATGTCGGTGTTGGGCTGTTCCTGGTCGATCCTGACGGAACCGCCGTCGACCGTCACCTCGAGGTGGGTGGAGCCCTGCGCCCGTGCCGCCTTCTCGCGGAAGCCGGCGTCGGTCAGCATGGCGAGCACGTCGGCGACGGGAGCGTCGTAGCGCGCAGAGTGTGTGAATCGCATGTCCCACATCTTCCACCATCGGACCGGATTCGGATGGTGGGGTGTTGTCCGTCACAACACTCGGACCTACGGTGGAGGGGTGCCCAAATCCGTGGACGAGACCAAGGCAGATCTGATCGAGCGAGCCACCGAGGTTGCGGTGGCCAGACGCAAGGCCGGGGGTCCCGATGCCGAGGCGGTGCGGGCCCTGCTGGCGGCCTACTACCGGCACGTCCCGCCCGATGACCTCGCTCTGCGTGGGCCGGTCGATCTGTACGGCGCACTGGCGTCGCACCACCGCTTCGCCGAGACCAGGCCCCAGGGACGAGCGCTCGTGAAGGTCTTCACGCCGACCGAGTCGGAGAACGGGTGGTCGGCCGAAGGACGTACCGTCGTGCAGGTCGTCACCGACGACATGCCCTTCCTCGTCGACTCGGTGTCGATGGAGCTGGCGCGGGGCAGGCACGACGTGCAACTCGTGATCCACCCGCAGCTCGAGGTGGTTCGCGACATCACCGGTGAGCTGCAGTCGGTCGGGGTGGCGGACGACCGGGTCGCCGACACCCGCGACGCGTGGGCGATCCGGGAATCCTGGATGCACCTCGAGATCGACCGGGTGGCTGACCCGGCCACGATGCAGGCGATCGAGAGTGGCCTGCTCGATGTGCTGCGCGACGTACGCGATGCGGTGGAGGACTGGGAACGGATGCGCGAGCGGGTGTTCGCGATCGTCGACGACCTCGAGTCCGACCCGCCGCCGGTCTCGGAGGAGGAACTGCGCCAGGGACGCGAGCTGCTGACGTGGCTGGTCGACGACCACTTCACGTTCCTGGGCAGTCGTGACTACCGTCTCGACGAGGACCCTGACGAGGAGGGCGCGCTCCGGCTGACCGCGGTGCCCGGCAGCGGGTTGGGCATCCTGCGCTCCGATCCCGAGGGGGACAGCGCCTTCGGCCGCTTGCCTGCGCCCGTCCAGGAGAAGGCGCGTGACAAGGAGTTGTTGGTCCTGGCCAAGGCCAACTCCCGGGCGACCGTGCACCGCAACGCCTACCTCGACTACATCGGCGTGAAGGTCTTCGACGACTCCGGCGAGGTCGTGGGGGAGCGGCGGTTCCTCGGGCTCTTCTCCTCGGCTGCCTACGCCGAGTCGCTGACTCGGATCCCGTTGCTGCAGGAGAAGGTCACGGCGGTGATGGACCGGATCGGCCTCGAGCCCGGGAGCCACGCGGGCAAGGCGCTGATGGACACCCTCGAGCACTATCCGCGCGATGAGCTCTTCCAGACCGCCGTCGACCAGCTCGCACAGATCAGTGAGTCGGTGCTGCACATCCGCGACCGGCGACAGCTGCGGCTGTTCGTGCGTCGGGACGCCTACGGGCGCTACTACTCGTGCCTCATCTACCTGCCCCGCGATCGCTACAACACCGCAGTGCGGCAGCGCTTCTCCTCGATCCTCCAGCAACGGTTGGGTGGGGAGTCCGTCGAGTTCACCGTGCGGGTCAGTGAGTCCCACCTGGCGAGGGTCCACTTCGTGGTACGCCCACCTCGTGGCGAACTCGTGCAGGACGTCGACCTGATCGACCTCGAACGCCGCCTCACCGAGGCCGCACGGTCGTGGGACGACGACTTCGTGGCCGCGGTGCGCAACGAGTACGGCGCGGTGCGCGGCGTACAGCTGGGTCGGCAGTACTGCGAGTCGTTCCCCGAGGCATACAAGGAAGACTTCAGCCCGGTCGTCGGCTCGATCGACCTCGGGCGCCTCGAGGCGATCGAGGGCGCCGAGGGCATCGACCTCTCGTTGCACGAGGGGGTCGACCACGAGCCCGGCGAGGCACGTTTGAAGGTCTACCGCGTCGGGGCGCCGCTGTCGCTGAGCCAGGTGCTGCCGATGCTCAGCTCGATGGGTGTCGAGGTGGTGGACGAGCGTCCCTACGAGTTGCTGGGGCTGCCGCGTCCGACCCACATCTATGAGTTCGGGCTCCGGCACCCGGTCGAGCTGCCGCCCGAGTCTCGCGAGCTCTTCCAGGACGCGGTGCGCGCGGTGTGGGCCGGACGCAGCGAGGTCGACGCCTTCAACGCGCTGGTGCTGACGGGGCAGCTCACGTGGCGACAGGTCTCGCTGCTGCGGGCCATCGCGAAATACATCCGCCAGGGCGGGAGCCCGTTCAGCCAGGCGTCCGTCGCCGAGGCGCTGCGGAGCAACGTCGGCCTGACCCGGCTGCTGGTGGAGCTGTTCGAGGCGCGGTTGACCCCGGGCGGGGCAGCCGACGATCCGGAGCGGGTGGCCCGCACCGAGGCCGTCGAGGAGAAGCTGCACCATGCCCTCGACGACGTGGTCTCGCTCGACCACGATCGCATCCTGCGCGCCTATCGGTCCGTGATCAGGGCCGTGCTGCGCACCAATCACTACCAGCCCGATGCCGACGGCAGCCCCAAGCCCTACCTCTCGCTCAAGCTCGACCCGCATGCCATGGCGGAGCTGCCGGAGCCGCGACCGACCTACGAGATCTTCGTCTGCTCGCCACGGGTGGAGGGGTGCACCTGCGCTTCGGCTCGGTCGCCCGTGGTGGCCTGCGTTGGTCGGACCGGCGCGATGACTTCCGTACCGAGGTGCTCGGTCTGGTCAAGGCGCAGATGGTGAAGAACACCGTCATCGTGCCGGTGGGGGCCAAGGGCGGGTTCGTCGCCAAGCAACTGCCCGACCCGAGCGATCGCGAAGCGTGGTTGACGGAGGGCATCGCCTGCTATCGCACCTTCATCTCCGGACTGCTCGACGTCACCGACAACCTCGTCGCCGGAGAGACCGTGCCGCCACGCGACGTCGTACGCCACGACGGAGACGACTCCTACCTGGTCGTTGCGGCAGACAAGGGCACCGCATCGTTCTCCGACATCGCCAATGCGGTCGCGAAGGACTACGGCTTCTGGATGGGGGATGCCTTCGCCTCCGGTGGCTCCGTCGGCTACGACCACAAGGGGATGGGCATCACCGCGCGTGGCGCGTGGGTGTCGGTGCGTCGCCACTTCCGTGAGCTGGGCGTCGACTGCCAACGTGAGGACTTCACCTGCGTCGGGATCGGTGACATGTCGGGCGACGTGTTCGGAAACGGGATGCTCTGCTCGGAGCACACCCGGCTCGTGGCCGCCTTCGACCATCGCGACATCTTCATCGATCCCACCCCCGATGCGGCGACGTCCTACGCCGAGAGACGGCGACTCTTCGAGCTGCCGCGCTCGTCGTGGCAGGACTACGACCGGTCGTTGATCTCCGAGGGGGCGGGGTCTTCCCGCGATCGGCCAAGTCGGTGCCGTTGTCTCCACAGATGCGTGAGGCTCTCGGCATCGAGGACGACGTCACGTCGATGACCCCCAGCAGCTGATGCGAGCGGTGCTGACCGCGCCTGCTGACCTGTTGTGGAACGGCGGCATCGGCACCTACGTGAAGGCGTCCGACGAGACGCAGGCCGATGCCGGCGACAAGGCCAACGACCCGATCCGTGTCGACGGCAACGAACTGAGGGTGCGGTGCGTGGGGGAGGGCGGCAACCTGGGCATGACCCAGCGCGGCCGGATCGAGTACGCCGCAGCCGGTGGTCGGATCAACACCGACTTCATCGACAACTCAGCCGGGGTCGACACCTCCGACCACGAGGTGAACATCAAGATCCTGCTTGACCGTGTCGTCGCAGCAGGTGACCTGACCGGCAAGCAGCGCAACGAGCTGCTGGCTGCCATGACCGACGACGTCGGCGCCCTCGTGCTGCGCGACAACTATGAGCAGAACCTTGCGCTGGCCAACGCGGCGGCGCAGGCGCCGGCCCTGCTGCACGTGCACGAGGACTGGATGAAGGCGCTCGAGAAGCGGGGAGTGCTCAACCGAGCCCTCGAGGCGCTGCCGGAGACGCGACAGGTGACCCGACTGGCGGAACGCGGTCAGGGGCTGCGGTCTCCGGAGCTCTCGGTGCTGCTGGCATGGACCAAGATCCAGCTGGCTGCTGACCTGGTCGACACCGATCTTCCCGATGACCCGTGGTTCCACCAGTCGTTGGTCGACTACTTCCCGCCCGCGATGCGGGAGCGCTTCGCCGAGCAGATCGCCCAGCACCCGTTGCACCGCGAGATCGTGGTCACGCAAGTGGTCAACGATCTGGTCAACGGCGCCGGGATGACCTACTGGCCGCGGCTCGCGGCGGAGACCGGCGCCGACGTCGCCGAGCTGACCCGGGCCAACTTCGTCGCCCGCGCGGTGTTGGGCGCCGGGGAGTTCCGCGCGGCGGTGGACGCCCTCGACAACCAGGTGCCGGCCGAGACCCAGACGGAGCTGCGGTTGGCGATGCGCACGCAGGTGGAGCGGGCGTCACGGTGGCTGGTCGGCAATGCACGCACCCCTGACGACATCGCCTCCTTGGTGGCGCGGTTCACCGAGCCCACCCAACGGCTGCTGGGCGAGCTGCCGGACCTCCTGCCGGCAGGCACCGCCGAGGAGCAGCGGGACGAGCAAGAGCTCTGGATCGATCGCGAGGCCCCCGAGGGACTGGCCGCGCGGGCGTCGTTGCTGCCCTTGGCCGTGTCGTTGCTGTCGGTCGTCGACACGTCGTTGCGCACGGCGGTCGCGGTCGAGGAGGTGGCCCGGGTGCACTTCGCCCTGGGTGAGTCACTGGTGCTCGACCAGCTGCGCCAGCGCATCGAGCAACTGCCGCGTCGTGACCGTTGGCAGTCGCTTGCCCGTGGGGCGTTGCGCGACGACCTCCAGGCCGTGCACGCGAAGCTGACCGCCGACGTACTCGCCTCGACCGAGCCGGAACAACCGGCGATCGAGCGGGTGGCGGCGTGGCGCGAGGCTGCCCCGTCGAGCGTGGACCGGTCGGTCAAGGTGCTGACGGAGATCTGCGCGGAGGAGGAGACGGATCTCGCCAGGATGTCGGTGGGGTTGCGGCTGGCGCGGAGCCTGACCACCGATCGTTGAACGCTGCCGCGCCGGGTTGCCTCCGTCGCGTCGGGGACAGGCGTTAACGTGCTGGGCATGGTAGCTATCGAGGTCTCGGGCCTCAGCATGCAGTACGGCGATCTGCGAGCGGTCGATGACGTCACCTTCTCGGTGGCGGAGGGTGAGTTCTTCGGCATCCTCGGACCCAACGGCGCAGGCAAGACGACGACGTTGGAGATGATCGAGGGGCTACGCAGGCCCGTCGCCGGCACCGTGGAGGTGCTGGGGAGTCCCCGTGGCCGCGCAACGCGACGTTGCTGCCACGGATCGGCGTCCAGCTGCAGGCGTCGGCCTTCTTCGAGCGGCTCACTGCGCGCGAGCAGATCCACACCTTCGCCTCGTTGTACGCCGTCCCCGCGGCCACTGCGGACGAATGGCTGGAGCGGGTGGGGCTGGCCGACAAGGCCGACACGCGCACCGAGAAGCTCTCAGGCGGCCAGGCGCAACGGCTGTCGATCGCCTGTGCCCTGGTGCACGACCCCGACGTGGTCTTCCTCGACGAGCCGACGGCGGCGCTCGACCCGCAGGCGCGACGCAACCTGTGGGAGCTGCTCTCCGGGCTCACCGACTCCGGTCGCACGGTCGTGCTGACCACGCACTACATGGACGAGGCGGAGGTGCTCTGCGATCGCGTCGGCATCATGGACGCAGGCAGGATGCTGGAGCTCGACACTCCGGCAGCGTTGGTCCGGGGCCTCGACGCACCGGTGCGAGTCGCCGTCGCCAAGCACCTGCTGGAGCCGGAGACGGCTGAGCGGGGGCCGGCCGTCGACTCCGTGGAGGTCGACGACAGCAATCTGGTCCTGACCACGAGACAACCTTCGACCTTGCTCCCGTGGCTGGCCGAGCGACAGGCGCTGGAAGGTCTGCAAGTGCGTGGGGCGACGTTGGAGGACGTGTTCCTGGAGTTGACCGGACGGGAGTACCGCGCATGAGCACCACGACCACCGACACCCCCACCACCAACAAGCCGTCCCTCAACAGTCAAGGCACTGCGTTCCGGTCACTGTCGGTGTCGATCGCCAAGGGATTCCTGCGTGACAAGGGCGCGCTCTTCTTCGCGCTGATCTTCCCGTTGATGTTCCTCGTGCTCTTCGGGGGCTGCTCAACACCGATGAGGCGCCGAGGTCCGACATCGTGCTGATCGGCGACGTACCGATCTTCGATGACCTCACGGGGGCGCCAAGGAGGCCTTCGACTCCACCTTCGAGGTGAGCCGCACCGATGATCGCGACAGTGCGCTGGAAGACGTGCGCAAGGGCGATCTCGACGGTGCCGTGGAGATGGACGGCAACCGGGTCATCGCCCACTTCACGGCGGCCGACGGGCAGGGCGGTTCGCGTACGGCGGGCACCCTTCGGGCGTTCGTCGACCAGGCCAACGTGGCGGCGTCGGGTGCGCCGCCGACCTTCGAATACGTGCCGGTGCAGGTGGAGGACGAGGAGCTCAGCGCGATCCAGTTCGTCACGCCAGGGCTCCTGGGGTGGGCCGTGGCGATGAGCGCCGCCTTCGGTGCCGCTGCGACCCTGCAGGGTTGGCGCCAGTCGAAGCTGATGCGTCGCCTGCAACTGTCGCCGGTGAAGACGCCCACCATCGTTGCTGCCCGGGTGTTCGTCACCATCGCGATCGCGCTGGTGCAGATGGCGATCTTCCTGGGGCTCGGCAAGCTGGCCTTCGGGCTGCAGCTCGACGGATCGTGGTGGATGGCGATCCCGCTCGTCGTGGTGGGCACCTTGTGCTTCATGGCTGTCGGGCTGTTGGCCGGCGCGATCGCGAAGACCACCGAGGGGGCAGTCAACATGGCCAACTTCTTCGTGTTGCCGATGGCCTTCCTGTCCGGGTCGTTCTTCCCCCTCGACGTGGCGCCCGACTGGCTGCAGACGGTGGCCAAGGCGTTGCCGCTCTATCACCTCAACCAGGGCATGCTCGACGTGATGGTGCGCGGCGAGGGAGTGCTGGCGGCGTTGCCGGCGATCGGGATCCTGGCGGCCTTCACCGTGGTGGTGTGCCTGTTGGCGGCGAAGCTGTTCCGATGGGAGACGGTCTGAGTGGTGGGGTTGCTGTGGCAGACGCCGGCGGTGCTCCTGCGCCGCTTGACGGAGGTGGTCGCGGGACGACGGGAGAGCCCGTTGCTCGGCCGCACCGTCATGGTGACGGGAGCCTCGTCAGGCATCGGTGAGGCAACCGCCCACGAGGTCGCTGCTCGAGGTGGGCGGGTGCTGTTGGTGGCGCGTCGCGTCGATGAGTTGGAGCGGGTGCGGCGGGCGATCGAGGAGCGCGGCGGGGAGGCGGAGGCGTGGGCAGTCGACCTCACCGACGCCGCAGCCGTTGACGCCTTCGTTGCCGAGGTGCTCGCTCGACATAGCGCCGTGGACCACCTCGTCAACAACGCGGGGCGCTCGATTCGACGGTCGCTCGACCTCTCCTACGACCGCATCCACGACTTCGAGCGGACGATGGCGATCAACTACTTCGCCCCGCTGCGGCTGATCCTCGGGCTGCTTCCTGCGATGCGTGCCCAAGGGTTCGGCCACGTGGTCAACATCGTCACCTGGGGTGTGCAGATGAAGGCGCCCAAGTTCTCCGCCTACATTGCCTCGAAGACGGCGCTCGACACGTTCTCGCGGATAGCTGGGCGAGAGACCTACGGCGACAACGTCACGTTCAGCAACGTCCGTCTGCCCCTCGTCCGCACCGGGATGATCGCGGCCACGGAGGCCTATGCCACGGCACCCGCGATGTCGGTCGAGCAGGCCGCACGGATCGTCGTACATGCCCTTGAGGAGCGTCCGATCACCGTGTCGGTGCCCGTTGCCCGGGTTGCCGAGGTGGCGAACCTGCTGGCTCCCCGGTTGACGGACGCGGTGGCCTGGGCGGCGTCGCGGAGGTTCCCGGACTCGGCCGCTGCTCGCGCTGGCAACGCCGGCGACCTCACTGCGCCAAGGTGACGCCTGCGGGGATGGCAAAGACCTGCACCCGGACCGGCGCCCACGCACAGACGTAGTCGTCGGTCTTGCGTACTCGATAGGTCACGGTGCCGTCCTCGATGGACGCCTCGCCTGCGTTGGCGCATTCGCTGAACCCGGCGACGAGGAGCGCGGTGGTCGAGGTATCGATGGTCTCGAGTGCGTCCTCCCCGGCGAACTGCTCCGGGAGACCCGCGACGAACTGCGCGATCCGTGGACCCTCGATGAGGCGAGGCTGCATGTGGCTGTTCAACCATTCCGACTGGTCGCGGGCCGTCGACTCCGACCAGGAGACGAGCTCCGCGGGCTGCTCCGGTGCAGCCGTCCCGGTCTGGCCGGTCGAGGCGGTGCGTGTCGGTCGATCAGGGGTGGTGCCTGGGGTGTCGTCGTCCTCCCCGCACGCTGCCATCGGGAGCAGGAGCGCCAACAGGACGAGGGCCGGGAGGATCTTCATGTGCTTCTGACGGCTGGGGCGTGCGTGTGGTTCCGGCTGCGGGCCTCAGCTGGCCTCCTTCTTGGGTGTCGCCTTCCTGGACGGGGCCTTGTCGGACGCTGCCTTCTTCGCGGCTGCCTTCTTGGTCGTCTTCTTGGTGGCCTTCTTCTTGGCAGTGGTCTTCTTGCCTGCCGCGTCCGTGTCGTCGTCGGCCTTGTCCGCGGTGGCCTCTCCTCGCGCCTCCTTGGCGGCGTTCACGGATTTCTGGAGTGCTGCCAGCAGGTCGACGACCTCGCCGGAGCTCTTCGTAGCAGTGGGCGTGCGGGTCACCTCGCCGCCCTCGAGCTTGGTCTTGACGAGCTCCTGGACCGCAGCGGCGTAGTCGTCGTGGAACTCCTCGGGCTCGAACTCGCCGGCCAGCGTCTCCACGAGCATGCGGGCCATCTTGATCTCGGACTCCTTGACCTCGCCAGCATCGATCTCGAAGTCGGGGGTCCGGATCTCGTCGGGCCACATCATCGTCTGCAGCACGATCACGTCGTCACGCACCCGCAGCACCGCCACCGACGTACGCTGCCGGATCGCGATCGTCACGACGGCCATGCGGTCGGCGTCCACGAGGGCTTGGCGCAGCAGCGAGTAGGGCTTGACGCCGGACTTCTCCGGCTCGAGGTAGTAGGACTTCTCGAAGAGCATCGGATCGATCTGGTCGCTGGGCACGAACTTCTCGACGGAGATCTCGCGGCTGGAGACCGACGGCAGGTCAGCGAGGTCGTTGTCGTCGAGGATGACCATCTCCCCGTCTTCGGTCTCGTAGCCCTTCGCGATGTCGGAGTAGGGGACCTCCTCACCGTCTATCGCGCAGACCCGCTGATAGCGGATCCGCCCACCATCAGCAGCGTGCACCTGACGAAACGACACGTCGTGGCTCTCGGTCGCCGAATAGAGCTTGACCGGCACCGAGACCAGCCCGAACGACACCGCGCCCTTCCAGATTGCCCTCATGTCTCCACACTACGGCTCCCCACACCCACGCCGCGAGGCTCGACCCCTGTCGTTGGTCGAGCCCGCCCTCGTTGGTCGAGCCCGCCCTCGTTGGTCGAGCTTGTCGAGACCAGCGTGCGTTGGTCGGGCGCGCTGTCGTTGGTCGAGCTTGTCGAGACCAGGTCGTGTTGGTCGAGCTCAACCCTCGTTGGTCGAGCTTGTCGAGACCAGCGCGCGTTGGCGGGGCGCGCTGTCGTTGGTCGAGCTTGTCGAGACCAGGTCGTGTTGGTCGGGCGCGCTGTCGTTGGTCGAGCTTGTCGAGACCAGCCCTCAGTGCCCCTGCCAGGTTGCGTGGTTGAAGGGGCTCAAAAGGGGTCGGGTTGAACCTGCCACTACGCAAAGTCGTCGAAGCTCTCGGCACCTCCCAGAGCCACATCAGCCGCATTGAGCGCGGAATCACCCTCGACCGCGACTTCACCAACCGCTACCGAACCTGGCCCTTTGTGGCTTGACATCAATAGGAGCATCACCGCCGCCCCACCAGGGACGACAACCGGTTCCCGTCCACGGGACCCAGCCTCCCGAACAGCACTGACACCATGACCCCATCAGCGCACCATCTCGCCTACGGTCGACAACAGGCCCACCGCCGGCGGCTGGATGGGATCCGGCCACATCGCCCTCCATCCGGGCGCCCTCGGCCACGATCTGGGCGCTCTCGGCCACGATCTGGGCGCTGTCGGTGGGGCGGGCCTCTACGATGCGTGCATGCGCCCGATGTTGGCCACTCGTGGCGACCACGTTCCGACGGGCTCGGGGTGGTCGCACGAGGTGAAGTGGGACGGGATGCGGATTCTCGCCGACCTCGCGCCCACTCGGGCGCCGCGCCTCTTCTCCCGCAACGAGAACGACGTGAGCCCGGCATGGCCGGAGCTCGGCGGGTTGCCGCGGCGTGATCTGCTGCTCGACGGTGAACTCGTCGTGCTGGTCGACGGTCGCCCCGACTTCGGTGCCCTCGCCAACCGAATGCATGCCCGTGACCCCCGTCGGACCGCCCGGTTGGCGGCCACCACGCCCGCGACGTACCTCGTCTTCGACCTGCTGCGCCTCGACGGGCGTGACCTGACCGGAGAGCCGCTGGAGGTACGTCGTCGCGCACTCTCCGAACTCGACCTGGCCGACATCCACTGGCAGGTCCCCGGCACCTACGACGACGGCGACCTGCTCTGGCAGGCGACGAAGGACCAGGGCCTCGAGGGGATCGTCAGCAAGCGCTTGTCGTCTCGCTACGAGGCAGGGACGCGGAGCCGGCAGTGGCTCAAGTTCCCGCACCGCGCCCGGACCTCATGGGTGGTCGGTGGGTGGCGTCCCGAGGTCGGATCCGCCCACCGCCTCGCCGCCCTGCTGGTGGGTGAGCCCACCCGCGACGGGCTGCTTTTCCGGGGCCGGGTCGGCAGTGGCATCGCTGGCAAGGTCGGCCCGCAGCTGCTGCAGCTCCTCACCCCGCTGACGTGCGGTCAGTCTCCGTTCGTGGATGAGGTCCCCGCCATCGATGCGGCGGGCACCCGATGGGTGGAGCCGCAGGTGGTGATCGACGTCGAGACGCTCGGGATCGGCGCGGGTGGGCGGCTGCGGCAACCCTCCTTCCGGGGCGTGCGCAGTGACCTGACACCGGAGGACCTGACACCGGAGGACCTGCCGGCCGATGACTGAGATCCGGGCCGAGATCGACGGCCGCACCCTCAAGATCACCAACCTCGACAAGGTGCTCTATCCGCTGACCGGCACCACCAAGGCCGAGGTGCTCGACTACTACGTCCGTATCGCCCCCGTGCTGCTGCCGCACCTCGCTGGCCGCGCGGTGACCCGCATCCGCTGGCCACACGGAGTGCAGGACTCCTCCTTCTTCGAGAAGAACCTCCCAGCCGGTTCGCCCTCCTGGCTGGGCCGCGCGAAGGTTCCGACCACGGGATCGCGCGGGGGTGATGCGGGCGAGCTCACCTTCCCCGTCATCGACGGCGTCGCGCCGCTGGCCTACCTGGTCAACCTCGCCAGTCTCGAGCTCCACGCCCACCAGTGGACCGTCGACGTCGACGGTGAGCCGCAGCCGCCCGATCGACTCGTCATCGACCTCGACCCGGGGAGCCCGCCGGGCTGACCGACTGCTGCGAGGTGGCGCTGTTGGCGCGCGACGCACTCGCGGAACGGGAGCTGCCGGCCTACCCGGTCACCAGCGGCAGCAAGGGCCTCCACCTCTACGCCCCGCTCGACGGCACCCTCGACCCGGCCGGCGCCACGGACCTCGCGCACGAGGTGGCCGACGAGCTGCAGGCTGCCCACCCCCGGCTCGTGACGGCCACGATGACCAAGGCCCGACGCTCCGGCAAGGTCTTCCTCGACTGGTCACAGAACGCCGGTTCCAAGACCACCATCTCGCCCTACTCGCTGCGCGGCCGCGAGCGCCCGTGGGTCGCCACTCCACGCACCTGGGAGGAGATCGAGGCCGGAGCCGACGACCCGCTGGAGATCGAGCAGTGCCTCTTCACCGAGGTGCTCACGCGCGTCGAGGAGTACGGCGACCTCTTCCTTCGGTGACGTCACGTCCGACCTCGAGGCTCAGTAGGCGCCACGATGTCCGAGCACGGCTCCGACGGTGCGCATCAGGATCCGCAGGTCGAGCCCCGGGGTCCAGTTGTCGACGTAGTCGAGATCGAGCCGCACCGTCTCCTCCCAGGACAGGTCGGACCGGCCGGAGACCTGCCACAGGCCCGTCATGCCGGGCCTGACCGCGAGGCGACGGTGCACGTCCACCGCATAACGCGCAGCCTCTTCGGGCAGGGCAGGTCGGGGACCGACCAACGCCATCTCGCCGCGGAAGACGTTGACGAGCTGGGGCAGCTCGTCCAAGGAGTAGCGGCGTAGCACCTTGCCGACCCGCGTGACGCGCGGGTCGCGTCGCAACTTGAAGAGGAACTGGTCCTCGGAACGGTCCAGCTCCGCGGGCTCGTCGGTCATCGTGCGGAACTTCAGCATCGTGAAGCGACGTCCGCGTTCGCCGACCCGTTGCTGGCGGAAGAACATCGGCCCGGAGGAGTCGATCCTCACTGCGAGAGCCACGAGCGCCAGGACCGGGGCGAGTGCCAGGAGCATGAGACCCGCCGTGATGCGACCCAGGGCCTGCAGCACGCTGCGGCGGATGCTGCGCAACTCGCTGTGCTGCAGATTGACCAGGCTCAGGCCGCCGTGGGTGGCGAAGTGCGTGCGAGCCCCGCCGACCCCGACCAGTCCCGGTGCCAGGTGAAGGTTCCGGCCCTGGTCAGCCAGACGCCAGGCCAGGTGCCGCATCTGAGCAGGCGACAGGTGCGAGCAGGCAAGCAGGACGACGTCATCCGCCTCGGTGCGCCCGGCAGCCGCAGCCACCTCGTCGAGGGTCGACCGGCAGCGCCCGACCACCGTCACCCGGTCGCCCAGGACCCGTTCGAGTTCTCCAGTCATCCGCTCGGCCGCATCGTCGTGGCCGGCCAGCAGCACCCGACGCGTGGCATTCCGTTCAGCCGCCCACCGCCGGGGAGGGCACGCAGGGTGAGGTCGAGCGCGGCGGTGGCCGCCACGACCAGCACCAGCAGCACCGGGGGCATGGTCGACCGGTGCCCAGGCGGCTGCCGCAGCAGAAGCAGGGCACGGCCGGCGGCAGCCCTGACTGTCGAGACCGACATCCTGCTGCGCAGGAGGTGCGTCTCACCCACACTGCGCAGCAGCAGCGG
>NZ_JAKGRW010000024.1 GCF_021555175.1 Nocardioides alcanivorans
ATTTGCGACGGTGAAGTGCAGGTGGTCGAAGTGCCCTCCGGTGACCGCGGCGGGGTCGTGCATGCCGCCTCCGTCGTAGGTGCGCCACCCTTCTGCCGATCTCGCGACGGACCAGATCTTCCCTTGCCAGATGAGGTATTCGACGCCGAGTTTCTTCGCGTTGGTCTTCATCCAGTTGGTGACCGTCCAGCCCAGGTCGAGGGCAGAGCCGGTGGCCTTGGTGCCGATGGAGTTGCCGAACGTTCCGTCGCAGGCACGGCCGAGGGAGTGCTCGGAGGGTTGGCCGGGACGAGGGAGTAGCAGGACCAGGACGTGCTGGGGAACTGTTGACGGACCTGCGCGAGCACAGCCGCGGTGCGTTCGGTGATCTTCCCGTCGGTGGTGGGGTCATCGACCATGCCATTGGGATTCGTCCCGTCGTACGGCGTCGCATCACCCTTGGGCCCGCAGCCACCCTTCTTGCTGGGTGACCCATTCGTCAGGCCGACGGCTCCTTGCGCTGCGAGCCATGGCGCGGGATCGACCGGTGCCCCGCTCGCGCTGGCGGGGCGTAGCTCGAAGTGCAGGTGGGGCCCGGTGGCGTAGCCGGTGGCGCCGACCGAGGCGATCTGTTGACCAGCGGTGACCCGGTCGCCAGCCTTGACCATGATGCTTGCCGCAGCCATGTGGGCGTAACCCGTGTCCATGCGCTGACCAGCGACCGTGTGCTCGATGAGGATCAGGTTCCCGTAGCCTGCCGACGGTCCCGCCGAAGCGACACGTCCGTCCGCCGTAGCCAGAATCGGTGTCCCTGACGGGGCGGCGAAGTCGGTGCCGCTGTGCAGTTTGTAGACACCGGTGATGGGGTGTCGTCGCATCCCGAACGCGCTGGTTTGGATCCACGTGCCTTTCGGCAGAGGGAGCACAACACGCGAGGACTCCCCAACCGGGAGAGCGGTAGTCGTGTCATCGTCGGAGAAGAACGTGAAGTTCACCGACGTTGCCGGCAGACAGGACGCTTCTGCGGCGGGATTCAGGATCGCCGTCAGCGACAGGAGGACGGCGGCCGGGCCGAGGAACAGCATGACCAGCCCGCCGATGATGACCTTCGACATCACGGGACTCGCCTACTCCAGGGGCTCGTTGAGCAGCGACAGTCGCAGGAGGCGGCACGCGTCGTACGTCGGCGCACAGACGATGAAGACGGTGAAGGTCACGTCGTGGCGGCTGGCGACAGGTTTGCCGTCCCAGATGCCGTCGCGGTGGCGGATGCCGCTGATCGTGTACGCCGTAGTGCCCGGAGCAAGCGTTGCGCTGCCCTGTTCGAGCGCGGTGGCCCACTTGGTCGGCACCTCGACAGACTCGACCTCGATCCACTGACGGGTTTCGTATTCGCGCAGTTCGATCCAAGTGGTCTCCGGGGAAGGTAGGCATCGACGTCGCTGATCAGTCCCGGGGACTCCTCGCCGGTCGGGTCGGCAATGGTCGCGATGCGTTCTAGGTACGCCGCTCGCGGAGCCAACCCGGTGGTGTCCCAGTCGAAGATCGCGTGTGCCACCACCTCGGCAAACTCCGCTGGGTCAGTTACGGGTGGCAGCTCGGGCAAGGTGCCGTCGTCCGGGACGGAGTTCGGCCCCGTCGCTTGTTGGGGAGCGGTGAGCCGATCGGAAGTGTCCGGCGGCGCGGTGTGTCTGTCGGTACGGGCGAGCAGCGCGTAGGTGGTGGCCGAGATGAGAAGAAGGCCGGTGAGGATCGCGAGGACGATGAGGCGACGTCGTCGGAGGTCGGGGTCGTAGGTGGAGGAGCGGAGCATGATCAGGTTCCTCCTCACGCGTCCGCGAGCGCATCGGTCGGTTGGTTCTCGCGCGCCTCGCGCGCGGTATCCGCGAAGGCCACCGATTCGGTGAGAGTCTGCTGGAAGGAGTCCCACTGCTCTTCGGTCAGTTCACGGCCGACCTTGACCGGGTCGTACCGGTTGACCCACCCGGCCAAGTCGTCCCACATCAACGTGAAGGAGTGCACCGAACGACGGGCGGCCTCGGCGGCCGCTTCACGCTTGATCCGGTTCTCCCGGATGCGCCGTGCGCGATCTGCTTTGGCTTGAGCCAACGCCCGAGCGGCCAGTTCTTCCAGGTCCTCGGCCGCCTCATCGTCGTCGTGTGCTTGTTCAGCTGCGGTGATGGCGGCTCGGACCCGCTGATAGCTGGGGTCGACCGCACCGCCTTCACGGATCCGCTCGAGTTCCTCCTCCGCAACCTTGCGCACGGCCCTGGGCGTCGATTCGTCGGCGGCGATGCTTTCGATCTTGCATATTTGCTCCAACCGCGTGTGCGATGCCGAGTTCGTGATCGTTTGGGCTGCTTGGCGAGCCGCTTTGCCGGCACCCACCTGCGGTGGTCCCGAATCGGGACCACCGTCGCCTTCTTCCCCGTCATCGGCGCCGAACCGGGTGGCCCGCTGCCGACGGGCAGCGTCCTCGGCCAGGAGCGCCTTCAGTTCCCGATACAGCGCAGCAGCATCCATAGGCGACAGGGGCCGGTGCATCGTGTTCTCATCCTGCTCGGCGAGGAGCTGCGTGAGATGGTCTGAGACCCCGGTGCGGACCCAGACCCGCAGCGTTGTCCAGCCCAGTTCCTTCACGGCCGCCAGCCGGCGGTGTCCGCACACCAGTACGCCGTCGGGAGTGATCGTGACGGGCTGCAACAGCCCGAGGCGTTCGATCGACCGCATGAGTGGTGCCAGATCCCGTTCGGGGTCGGACCGGTGCCGTAGGCCCACCTTGATGGAGTCCACACGACGCTCCAACTCGATGTGCCCGTGCGCTTCAGACATGGGAGACCCCCTCATGGCTGGGCGCGGTCGCCTCGAAGACATCGGCGAAACACGGCACGCCACTGAGTTCGCCCGGCAGGTAGCCAAGTGCAAGTAGCTGCAGTAGCCCGCGGCCCTCCCGAGCTCGTTCATGCGTGGGGAGCTGATTGCCCAGGAGCGCCTGCAAGACGGCGATCCAGTGCGCGTGCGACAGGTCGAGCAGCGCCTCGGCATGGTGATCGCGGGTCAGGCGGGTGTACGCCGTGGCCCGATTGCCCGAGCGGATCAGCTGACTGCAGACGTACTCGACGCAACCCGTGGCCGTGGGTTGCGGCCAACCGTTGTCGACCATGATCGCGGCAGCGCGCTCGGCCGCGACCCACGCGTTCGTCGGCTCGTCGACACCCGTCGCCTCCATTGCGCAGTCGTCGTGCCCGTCATCGAACTGGTCGATGGCGTGGAACGCCGGGTGGTAGTCGGTCAGATCGGTCTCGCGTTCACAGAACCGTTCCGCGTCGTGGTGAGCTGCGACCTCGGGACGGCGTGCCTGGTGGTTCGAGCACAGCAGCCCTTGGGCTCGGGCTTCGTAGATCAAGGTGACCTGGACGGCCCGGGTGACCACCGCCCAGGGGTCGATCGCCGTCCGGACCGCGCGGGTCCGCATCGCTTCGAACGCGGCGTAGGCAGCATCCTCGGGAGCCAGGTCGTACTTGCGTGCCAGCGCGGCGTACTTCTGAGTCGCGAACTGGATCAGCTCGTGCGCGTCGGGATCTTGTTTCCAGGTGCCGGTCGGTGAGTAGTGCAGTCGTACGAGCAGGAGCCGTAAGCCCTGCGCGGTGGTGAACGGTGGTGTTTTCACAGTTCCACTCCTTCGTGCGCCGCGGTGGCGGTTGGTCGGGCGATCGCCGACCGGGTCGTGCGACGCCCGGCGCTGGCGATGGAGGACGGGACGCGCCGCGCCCGAGTGGCCAGCGCTGTTTGCAGGTCGATGCTGCGGCCGGCGACGGGCGATCCGACGCGCGTGGCGAGGTCGGTGGGGCGCACCCAGGCGATGCCGTGGGCTTCTTGTTGGCTCGACGCGACCGGTTGCTGGCAGGGATCGCGCCGCACGGCCAACGCGGGCGGTTCAGCCGTCTGAGTGGCCTCGGGGCGCGGCGCGGCTTCATCAGAACGTCGGTCGAGTCGGCGGTCGTAGGGTTCAGGTCCGTTCATGGAAGGTTCCTCGTGAGATCTGGGTGGGTCGGCAAGGTCCGATGAGCGTCAAAGGCGCACCTCTTCAGCCGCTCGGGAAGGGCCCAGGCGCTCACCCGCTACAGACGGAGGTCCTAGACGGTTGGCGATGCGGTAGGCCGAGCGGATCGTGGTCATCGCCTCGCGCTCGGTCAGACCAGCAGACTGGGCAGCCTCGCCCAGCACGGTGGCGGCGATGTCGAACCGTTCTCCCGACTCGGCCATGCGGCACGAGGCCCAGAAGAGGCCGCGGTTCCTCTCGCCCTCACCGCGCGTGGCAACCCAGGAGGCGAGTCTGTCCGGGCGAGCTCCGATGTTCGGCAGATCAGCCGGGGCACGGGCTGATCGAGCTGGCTCCAAGAACCGACGGAGCGCGTTCGCGTCGACAGCATCAGGTTGGCGAGTGGCAACGTTGACGACCCGGTACGGGTGGACCTCGCCGTCGGGCTGGACGACGGTGGACGGCGGCAGCACCACGTACCCGCCGTCGCCACGGAAGTCGACGTGTCGTCCGGGAACCTGCCATGACCGCTGCTCGACCGCCCCGGCCCGAAGGAAGCACGCGTGCATCCCGCCCGAGGGGGTCGAGACCACCCACGCAGGTGTGCCCAGGAGACCAGCGGACCGGGCCGGCTGCAGCGCGTCGAAGCCGCTGCCGGAGGCATGCACGTCGATGTCCACGACGTCGACGCCGGAAGCGAAGCCAGTGGGCATGGCCACGTTCGCGTCTGGCCACTGGCGCCACCACTCGGCCACAACGGACTCCTTGGTCGTGGCATCGTGGAACCCGTGCTCGGTGAGCGGGTTCTTCTGAAACGGAACGCACGGGAACACCGGCACACCCGCAGACGCGAGCACCGCCGCAGCGCTCGCAGGCGTCGCAGCCTGCTCCAGATCAGCGACCAGCGCTGGCGACCAGCGTGGGGAACTGGGGACGTGGCGTGTCGAGTCGGTCATGGGCTCGACGATCCTCAGGAGCCGTATCCGACTTCGTACCCCTTACCGGCCGGTAGGTGTGGGGTACGCCCGTACCTCTATGCGTTTGCGCAGGTCAAAGGGCGTACCCCCAATTGAAAGGCCAGAAAGTGAAAGGCCAGAAAGGCCAAAACGGCCAGATTGGCCGGGGCTCAGGCCAGCACGGAGGGTGAGAGATCGTGATCCGGGACGAGTTCGTGGATGAGGTCGCGGACGCGGGTATCGATGTCGGCGGATGATGCGGCGCACCGGTGGCGTCGTTGGTGGATGCCGGCATCGTCGAGCGAGAACAGCCTGGACGCTGGGCCCACTACCGACTCATCGGCGACACACTCGCCGCTCTCAGTGACGCATTGTGTCCTGAGGTTTCTCAGGATTCTTGGCTCCTGGCCGGGGTCAGCTGCTTGATTGCCTCTGCGATGAGGTTAGGCAGATCGACGGTCCCCAGATTGTCGTCAGATCAGCGATGACTGCCTCATCGAGGTACTCGCGGCATGGTCGACGCGGGCGACTACGTCGAAGGGCGCGGCGGCGGTTGCGATCTCCACCACCCTTGCCGCTCGGTCTAGATCGCCCGCCTGAATTGCAGTGGCTTCGACATCGTGTGCGACGTCCACGATCGCGTAAGCGAAGATCTCGTCGTCAATCACGGGACTCGGCGTCGAGCCAACTCCAGCCGGTTTCGCGGAGGTTGAAGAACGGGGAAATCTGGTGCGAGCGTCGTCGCCAATCCACCTACGGGCTACTCCTACGTCGCAGCGGACCCCGTTCCTCCTCATCGAGAACACCTCGGCGGCTTGGAAAACTCCAGACGCTGGGGGAGCGATGGCCAAGAGAATCGTCGGAACTGACCTCTACCTCAGGTTGGTGAGGAGGTCACGGCAGGCTTGCTCGCAGCGGCGGCAGACTTCGGCGCAGATGCGGCAGTGCTCGTGCATGTCAGCATGGCTCTCGCACTCGTCGCCGCACGCCTTGCAGGTGGTCGCGCAGGCCTCCAAGAGCGTCCGGGTCACGTTGGCGTCGTACCCGGTGTGTCGCGACAACGCGTTCCCGGTGGCCACGCAGATGTCGGCGCAGTCCAGGTCGGTGCGAATGCACTTGGTCAAGTCGGCGACCATGTCCTCCGACAGACACGCGTCGGCGCACGCGGTGCAGACTTGGGCGCACTCGAAACAGGCCGCGATGCACTCGGCCAACTTCTCCTTATCGATGTTCCCCAGGTCCTTTGGGTAAGCCTCCAGCATCTTGGTGTGAGCCACGATTCCTCCTCTGGTTACGGCGGCGGGTCATCCGGCTGATGACCCTGCATGGGTCGCTTCTTCTCCCTGTACCCACCACACGCTGGATCATCCGCATAGCCGCACGGGTGTTGGGTACCTATGCGCTGTGACCGACGACGAGTTTGTGCGCTCCCGGGATGATGAGCCGGTCCAGATCACCGGTCGCGGTGACCGGCACGAGCATCCGGTCGATCCGAGACGGGTTGCCATGGCCCGCGAGCGCCTGCCGACGGCAGAGGAGGAGGACCGGCTTACCAGCGTGCTCTCGTTGATGGCCGATCCCACTCGTGCGCGACTGCTGTACGCCCTCGACGTGGTCGAGGAGCTCTGTGTGGGCGACCTCGCCATTGCGTTGTCGGTGAGCGAGGACGCGGTCTCCTACGGCCTTCGGGTGCTGCGTACCGCCGGGCTGGTGACACGACGCAAGGAGGGCCGGATCGTGTACTACCGGCTCGCAGAGGGCTTTCCCGAGCCACTTCGACAGCACTGCCTACGTCAGCTCATCGAGATGTCTCGCGCTCCGATCGACGACGACAGCTGACGCCAAGGTGAGCGACACCAATCACCGCAACCCACCCCCATCCGGAAGGACGATCCCCATGTCATCGCATCACACGCAGGAGCCGTCCGGTGCCAGCGAGCCCAGCGACCGGGAGAAGGAACACGACCAGCAGAAGGGGCACAAGTCCCACGAGCGGCGGATGTACGTGCGGTTCGGGCTGATGATCGCCACTTCCACCGTGGTGATGTTCGTCTTGATGTACTCCAACGTCTTCGCCTTCGACCACGTGCGGTGGAGCGAGGAGCGCTTCTACATGGCGCTGCTGATGGGCGGGGCCATGGCGCTGGTGATGTTCGCGTTCATGCGCAGCATGATGTACAAGAATCGCGTCTACAACGTCGTGCTCGTGGCGGTGGCGGTGTTGCTCGGTGCAGGTGGGCTGTACCTTTCGCGTTCCCAGGTGTTGGTCGACGACCAGGCGTACATGAAGGGCATGATCCCGCACCACTCGATAGCCATCTTGACCAGTGAGCGGGCCGACATCGACGACGTACGAGTCCGTGAGCTCGCCGACGGGATCATCAGGGCCCAGCGCAAGGAAATCAAGGAGATGGACTGGCTGATCGACGATATTGAGAAAAACGGTCCGGCCACCACTCAGGAGGAAGCCGATCAGCGTCCCGTCCCGGACTTCGAGGGAAGCGCCGCCGAGAACCTCGAAGATGTCAGCGATGCCCTGGCCGTGCTGGCCCTGTTCGGCGTCGAGCCGCAACCGGCCGCGCCGTGAGAGTCGGCGCTCGCACGGGAGTGGCTCAGGCGCAGCGGCCCAGATCGGTATCAGTAGTGCAGTCGCAGTGTGGATCAGTCGGCCAAATGGATCGCGGAGCGATCGGGATGGCGTCGGGGTGATCTTGATGCTTCCGCGGCTCCGAAACTCAAGCTGATGATGCACGCGACCCGGCTACCCAGACGGTGGGCGTGAAGCCCCGACATTGCACGAGCACGATGCAATGGTGTGCCAAAGTCTCGCCGAGCCCACGCGCTAACCGCCCCACAACGCCTTCCGAGCTCGCCTCGACGGTAAACCCCAGGCGCCGTCGATGGCCGAGACCGAACAGGATGACGGTCAGATCAACGACGCTGTCGAGCTCGCCGGTGGAGGCTGTCGCGCCTTACCGCTTCAGTGGCCAGCCAGATCGACTCGAGCCGGCCAAGGGTTGGCGACACAGCCGTCTAAGCCCTTCGTCTGCTGCAACATCACCGGCGCCAACGCACCCGGGGCAGAGCAGCCAACATGCCCGTACCCAAGGGCATGGCCGGTCTCGTGGTTGACCACGTAACGGCGGTACGCCTCTAACTGGCCGGTGTAGCTGTCCGCGCCGAACTGCCACCGCCAAGCATTGATGACGACGTTGCTGCCGTTGCGACACGATAGACGGCCGCCGGTGTCCAGGGGCGCACAGAGTGAATCAGCGGTCTCTGGGCTGGCGATGACGATGCGTAGGTCCGAATCGCCCTCGACGCGAGCGAGTGCGTGCCTGGATGTCCAGCCCCGGTCGTCGACCAAGGTTGCCTCGACGAACGAGGCGACCTCATGGACATCGAAGGGTAGGTCTCGCTCGACTTCGACTCGGTAGGTGGTGGCGCCTGGGGGTGCACTCTCGGCGGCCGAAGCGGTGTCAAAGACGCCTGGTCCCTGCTCCGGAACCACGGCGGGCTCAGGCGCAGTGACCCGCGGTGCTGGCTTGCGCTTCGAGCGCTTGGCGACTACCCCTTGAGAGGGAGCCGGCTGGGGCATCGCAGAGTCGAGGACTCTGGTCGATCCGACGTCGGTGGTCTCCAGGGATGAGGTCGGGACCGGACGGGGATCCCGGTCGACAATGACCACCGCGACGATGGCCGACAGGGATGCTGCCAGAAGTGCGATGACCCCGGCCTTGCCACCTGCCCGCCCCGGTGGGGCGGCGCGGCGAGCGCCAGCACGCGGCCGCCGCGCGGCTCTATGTTTGCTCATTGCCCTACTTGTCCGCTGAGCACCGTCATAGTTGGCGTGCCGTCAACGATGCGGGGAAGGCTTGCGTCGACGGCACGCCCGATCATGGGGGCGACTCCGCCTCAGTGGTCGAATGCCTTCATGAACAGCCACATCGTGGCCAGCATCGCCATACAGCCCAGAACCCATAGGAGTCCGCTGAAGCCGGCAATACTTCCAGCGACGATCAGAGCGCCGATGACCAAGAACACGGGCAGCCACATTCGCGGCTGCGCCCAACGACTGCCGTGCCGGGTCAACGTGCTTCCGGGCGATTGCTCGGTCACAGCCTCACGCGCGGTGGCGACGGCATCGCGCGGGTGGGAGTCGTGTGCACTCATCACGCCAGTCTTGCCGGGGACCATGAAGCATTCGGACGGGTTCGATGAAGGTCTGATCAAGGTCTTCGGTCGGCGAGCACTCCCGCGATCACGTGGTGGATGGCATGCTTACCCTTGCCGCATGAGTCATCTGGTGAGTCGTCGAGTCCTGGTGATGGGGCTACTGGGCGTCGGGACGGTCACGTTGGTGTCGGGATGTGGTGCAGAGTCCAACTCGTCATCATCCGCTGGTTCGACCCAGCCCGCGCCGCCCACCGCGTTGCCGGAGAACGTTGACAGGTATGGCGTCGATCCTGCGCTGCTGGCGTTCACGGTCTTCAAGGACCCCTCGTGTGGTTGCTGCGGGGGATGGGTCGAGCATGCGGAAGCGAATGGCTTCTCGGTCGCGATCGAGCATCCCGACGTGCTGGGCGACGTCTTCGCCGATCACGACGTCGCAGTGGATCTCCAGTCGTGTCACCTGGCGTTGAGCGCCGGTGGCGCGGTGTTCGTCGGACATGTCCCGGTGCCGTTCATCTTGGAATATCTCAAGGATCCGCCGGCTGGTGCGCGTGGCCTGACGGTGCCGGCGATGCCGGTGGGCACGCCCGGGATGGAGATGGGGGATGAGTTCGATCCGTACGAGGTGCTCGTCCTCACCGTGGACGGGCCGCCGGAGGTGTTCGCGAAGGTGACGAAGGCGTCGCAACAGAGCGTCTGACTCCGGGTCACGTGAGTGGGATCGCGAACGTGACCTTGGTTCCGGCTCCGGGCCCGGGGCTTTCGACGGTGATCCGCCCGTGGTGGGCCTCGATGATCGCCTTGCTGATGGTGAGTCCGATGCCGGATCCGTGGCCGGTGTGGTGGCGTGCGGCGTCGCCGCGGTAGAACCGTTCGAAGACGTGGGTCAACTGTTCGGCCGGGATTCCTGTGCCGCGGTCGATCACGGAGACTTCGACCACCGGCCCATTGATGCGAGCGGCGAGGGTCACGGCCTGACCGGATTCACTGTGGTGCAGCGCGTTGTCCAGCAGGTTGGTGAGCACCTGCCCGAGCCGATGAGCATCGGCACGGATGGCGCACGACCTTGACGGTCCGTTCCGTACTAGCTCGACGCCAGCGCGTTCGTACGCCGTACGGCTGGCGGCTACCGCGGATCGCAACAGCTCCCCGACATCAAGGGTTTCGAGATCTAGGGTGGTGCGTCCTTCCTCGGCGGCGGAGACGTCGGCAACGTCGGTGGCGAGCATGCTCAGTCGGGCGACCTGGTCGTGGAGGATGTCGCGGGTTTCCTCGTCCCAGACGCGGACGCCGTCGTCGATGGATTCCAGATACGCCCGCACCGTGCTGAGGGGGTCCTCATCTCGTGACCCAGGTCGCTGAGCAGCCGTCGCCTGGTGTCCTCGGTGTGTTCGAGCTGTTCGGCCATCGTGTTGAAGGCCGTGGTCACGGCGTCGAGTTCAGGGCCTGCCCCTGTGGCGGGTAGACGTACGTCGTAGCGACCGCCGGCCATGTCGGCCACTGCTTCCGCCAGTTCGCTGAGCGGACCTTGGATACGGCGGGCGAGGTACCAGCTCACAAGCAGCGAACAGGCGATGGCGACAATGACGGCAAAACCGAGCGCAACCAGATTCGCTTCTCGGTACGCCATTTCGATGTGGGCCAGTTCGGGTGAGTTCTCGGCATGGCCGGTCTCAAGGAGGTGCTGATGGAACAGGGACGGGCCGACGATCGCGGCAACGGCAGCGGCGGTGCTGATGCTCGCGACCAACACGAGGGCCTGCGCGGTGAGCAGGCGCGTGCCGATGGTGCGCCCCGCCGCTGGTCGCCTCTGTTCCTTCATCCCCTGCCCAATCGGTAGCCCACGCCGCGCACGGTTTCGATGAACCGAGGCGAGGCGGGGTCGTCGTTCAGCTTTCGACGGATGTGTCCGACGTGGACGTCGACCACATGCTCATCGCCCACCCATGACGGCCCCCATGCCGACTGCAGGATCTGCAGACGCCCAAACGCCATACGTGGCTGCGCTGCGAGCGCGGCCAAGACATCGAACTCGGTGCGGGTGAGGTCGATGACAGTTCCATCGAGCAGCACCTCCCGAACGTGGAGATCGATGCTCAACGGCCCGACTCGGACCGGGTCGGGAAGATCTGCTGCCGGAGCCGGTGCGCCGGCACGGGGGCGACGCATCAGCACCTGGACCCGTGCCACGAGCTCGCGCGGGCTGAAGGGTTTGGTCATGTAGTCGTCAGCGCCCACCGAGAGCCCGATCAGCTTGTCGAGCTCTTCACTGCGAGCGGTCAACATCAGGATGTAGCAATCCGATCGAGTCCGGATCTGACGGCAGACCTCGACGCCATCCAGGCCGGGCAGCCCCAGATCGAGGATGACGACGTCGGGATCCTGGGCGACCATCGCGACTGCATCGGGGCCAGTGTGCGCAAGTCGTACCGAAAAGTCAGCGGCCTCAAGATAGGAGGCCACCACCCGGGCGAGGGGCTCCTCATCGTCGACGACCAAGACATCGCCGGCGGTGGGCGCAGTGTCTGCAGGCGGGTGAGTCATGGGACCAGTCTCCCGGGTGAGCTGCCGCCACCCACGGCTCAGGGCAGGAATCTTGATCGGATCTTCGTCAAACGGGGATCCCTCCGTCAGAGGCGAGCGCGATAGTTGTCTCAGGTCAGGAACGAAGGGAGCCAAACCAAGATGTGGCACGACAACTACGGCATGGGCTGGCCGATGTGGGCGGTGATGATCTTGGGTTTGATCGCCCTGTGGGTCCTGGTGGCCCTGCTGGTGCGGCACTCCTTCAACGGAAGGCGCCCCGGGTCCTTCCCCTCGCGCAGTGCTTTGGCTGAACTCGACGCCCGCTTGGCGCGTGGGGACATCAGCACGGATGACTACACCGCCGCGCGGCGTCTCATCAGCGACGGCCACTGAAAGTCATCGGACATCGGCACCCGGAAGGAGTTCCACAGACTTGAATGCCAGCCGAGCCATTTCGCAGCCCGCTGCGTCGCGCCGTGCGTTCCTGCTCGGCGGTCTCGCCACCGCCGGCACGATGGTACTCGCGGGGTGCTCGAATGACCCGAGCCCCGCGGCCAGACCGATTGGCGCTACGCCCTCGCTGACTCCGTCCGCGGGTCAGAGGGTGGTCTCCCAGTCGCTGGTCGCCAAGCCGACCACCCTTGACCTGGGCGGGGTCACGGTCGATACCTGGGCCTATGGTGACACCGCGCCGGGCCCACTGCTGCGCGCGAAGGCCGGCGACATGCTTCGGGTCACCGTGGACAACCAATTGCCCGACGACACGACGATCCATTGGCACGGCATCCGACTGCGCAACGTCGCCGACGGTGTTCCCGGGCAAACGCAGGACCCGATCAAGCCAGGGACGTCGTACACCTATGAGTTCACCGCGCCTGATCCCGGCACCTACTTCTTCCATCCCCATGTCGGGGTGCAACTCGATCGCGGACTATATGCCCCGCTGATCATCGACGACCCGTCTGAACCCGGCCGCTATGACGCCGAATGGGTCGTCGTACTCGATGACTGGATCGACGGCACCGGCACCACTCCCGACGAGGTGTTCACCAAGCTCACCGGTGGACAAGGCGGCGGCATGGACCATGGAAGCATGGAGGGGATGGACCATGGGGCCATGCGAGGCATGGCAAGGGACGGCGCGCAGCCCTTCGGCGACGCTGGTGACGTCGCCTACCCCCACTACGTGATCAACGGCCGCGCCCCGGCTGATCCCGACGTGTTGCGCGCGAAGCCCGGCCAGCGAGTGCGGATGAGAGTCATCAACGCCGGTTCCGACACCATCTTTGCCGTCGCCATGGGTGGACACCAGATGACCGTCACCGCCACGGACGGGTGGCCAGTGGAGCCAGTCACGACGGACGCGTTCTACATCGGCATGGGGGAGCGGTACGACGTCGAGGTGACCCTGGACGACGGAGTGTTCCCGCTCGTCGCGACCCCGGTCGGAAAGAAGGGTATTGCCCGCGCCCTCGTCCGCACCGGCCCCGGACGAGCGCCCGCGGACGACACGACTCCACGCGAGCTCAGCGGACAGGTGCTGATGGGCACCGACCTCCGGCCCGCTGAATCCTCACGCCTGGACCCCAAGGATCCCGACGACCAACAGATGCTCCACCTCTCAGGCCAGATGCAGCCCTACTCGTGGGCGGTCAACGGCAAGCCCTTCGGGCAGAACACTCCGATCTCCCTCACGCGGGGAAACCGGGTGCGGCTCCGGATGATGAACATGACGACGATGACCCATCCCATGCACCTGCACGGCCACACCTTCGCCCTACCCAACGGGCTGCGCAAGGACACCGTCCTCATCGCGCCGATGCGCAGCATCGATGTCGACCTCGACGCCGACAATCCCGGCGACTGGATGGCCCACTGCCACAACATCTACCACGCCGAGGCCGGAATGATGATCGCTCTCAATTACGTGAAATAGCCAGGCACACATCAACCGGCCGGCAACAACTTGGCGTCCGATCCCACCAGAAGGAAGTTCATGATCAAGAAGCTCATGGCGCTGCTCATCGCGCTCACCACCGCATTCACCCTCGCCGCCTGCGGCAACGACAACAGCCAAGACGGCCACGGCGGCTCGGCCTCGAAGATCGCCGAGAACGAGGATTTCAATCAGGCCGACGTGGACTTCGCCACTGAGATGATCCAGCACCACGCGCAGGCGCTGAGCATGGTCGACCTGATTGAGGGGAAGCAGGTCTCACCCGAGTTGACGGCCCTTGCTGAGCAGATCCGCATGGCTCAAGGGCCCGAGATCGAGACGTTGGTCGACTGGCTCCAGGACTGGTCCCAGCCGGTTCCCGAGACGATGCGTGACCACGCAAACGCTCACGGTGACGGTGACATGGAGATGGATTCCGACATGCCGGGAATGATGAGCGCCGAGGAGATGGAGGCCCTTGGGGCCGCACAAGGGCCTGCGTTCGAACGAATGTGGCTGGAGATGATGATCGAGCACCATGAGGGCGCGATCGAGATGGCCAAGGCCGAGAAGGATGACGGCGAGTTTGCTGACGCGGTCGAACTGGCCGACACGATCATCACTGCACAGGACGATGAGATTGGCCAGATGAAGACGATGCTCGGCTCCTGACTCCGCCCGTAGCCGAAGGCTGGCGACCCGACCGTTGAGGTCCGGTCACCAGCCTTTCGTCATTCCAAGGGCCAGGCGCCCGCCGGGGGCCGGGTCAGCTCAGCCCGTAACCGGCTGCTTCGACGGCGGCAGCGACGCTGGCGCGCTCGACCGGCGTGGTCGCGTGAACTGTGAGCGATGAGGAAGCGACGTCGACCTCGGCGCGGTCGACGCCGTCCACCTTGGAGACTGCCTCGGTGACCTTGCCGGCGCAGCCGCCGCAGGTCACGCCGGTGAGGCTGAACTTCTCTGACCAGGTCTGAGTTGCCGCAGACGTGGCGATGTCGATGGATTGCGTTCCGGCGGTGGAGCAGTTGCAGGAGGTGCACATGGTGGTTCCTTTCAGTGGTTGCCGACCGGGAGATCAGGCGTTGCTGTCCTGGTGGGTGGTGGGAGAGAGGCGCCCGGGTACCAGGTCCAGGCGCCGCAGCAACTGGGCGTTGAGTGCCACGACCACGGTGGAGGCGGACATCAGGACCGCTCCGACCGACATCGGGAGCACGAACCCGATGGGGGCGAGCACGCCGGCGGCAAGTGGTACGGCGGCAAGGTTGTAGCCCGCGCCCCACGCCAGGTTCTGGATGCTCTTGCGGTAGGTCGCCTTGGACAGTTCGATGATCGACAAGACGGCGCGGGGATCGTCGGAGGCCAAGATGATGCCGGCCGACCCGATGGCGACGTCGGTTCCGGCTCCGATGGCGATGCCGACATCGGCCTGGGCCAGGGCCGGTGCGTCGTTCACGCCGTCGCCGACCATGGCGACGGTGCGTCCTTCGGACTGGAGTTCGGCGACCTTGGACGCCTTGTCCTCGGGGCGTACGCCGGCGTAGACCCTGTCGATGCCGAGCTCGGCCGCCACGGTGGTGGCGACTGCTTCGGCGTCCCCGGTGATCATGACGACCTCGATGCCCCGCTCGTGCAGGGCATTGATCGCGGCGCGGGACTCCTCGCGGATCTCGTCAGCCAGGCTCAGTCCGCCGACGACGGCGCCATCAACCACGACGTGCAGGATGATCGCGCCGTGCCGGCGCCATTCGTCCGCAACCGGCAGTTCGGTGACGCCCTCGCGAGTGAGGAGCGCCGGGCCGCCGACGTGCACGGTCATTCCGTCCACGACCGCAGTGACGCCTTCGGCGGGGTGTGATGAGAAGTCACTGGAGGAAGGTAGGGCCAGGCCCTTCTTCTCGGCGGCTCGGACGATGGCTCGGGCCAGCGGGTGTTCGGAGTCCGCCTCGGCCGCGGCCGCCAGGCGCAGTACCTCATCGGAGTTGAGTGTGGTGTCGGGGGCGGGCTCAATCGCGGTGACCGTCGGCTGTCCCTTGGTCAGGGTGCCGGTCTTGTCGAACAGGACGGAGTCGACGGTGCGCATCGACTCCATCTCGAGGCGATCCTTGACCAGTACGCCGGCCTTGGCCGCGCGTTCAGTCGAGATCGAGATCACCAGCGGAATCGCCAGTCCAAGTGCGTGGGGGCAGGCAATGACCAGCACCGTGATGGTGCGGATCAGCCCATCCTCGGGCAGACCGATCAGCGCCCAGACCAGGAAGGTCACCACGGCGGAGGCCAGTGCGAACCAGAACAGCCACCCCGCCGCCTTGTCGGCCAGGCGTTGGGCGCGCGATGTCGACGCCTGCGCGTCGGCGACCAGTCTCTGGATCCCTGCCAGAGCGGTCTGTTCGCCTACTGCGGTGACCTCGACGCGCAGGCCGGAGTCGGTGGCGATGGTACCGGCCACGACGGTGGCGCCCGCCTCACGGCGTACGGGTAGGGATTCGCCGGTGATCATCGACTCGTCCATCGACGCCGAGCCGCTCACCACCCGTCCGTCTGCGGCCACGCTGCCGCCGGGGCGGATCACGATGACATCGCCGACCGAGAGGTCAGCGGGGGAGACGACGACGATCTCGTCGCCCTCGACCCTCTCGGCCTCGTCGGGCAACAGTGTGGCCAGCGAGTCCAGGGCCGAGGTCGTGCGGACCAGTGAGCGCATCTCAATCCAGTGGCCCAGCAGCATGATTACCACCAGCAGTGCCAGCTCCCACCAGAAGTCGAGATGGTGGGGGAGCAACTCGAGGGTGGCGCCCCATGAGGCGACGAAGGCTACGGTGATGGCGAGAGCGACAAGCAGCATCATGCCGGGCTGGCGCGAACGGATCTCGGAGACGGCGCCGGTCAGGAAGGGGCGACCGAACCAGAAGTAGAGCACCGTCCCCAGAATCGGCGGCAGCCAGAAAACGCCGGGGAGGCCGGGCACCTGATAGCCGACGAGGTCGGCGAACATCTGCGATAGCAGAACCGTCGGGACAGCCAGCACGAGCGAGCCCCAGAACAAGCGACGGAACATGCCGACATGATCGCCATGCCCCGCGTGCCCTCCATGCTCCCCGTGGCCGCCATGTTCGGCGTGTGGGCCGTGACCCACATGTTCGAGGCCACCATGCCCACCGTGCGCGTGTTCGGCGGCTGTCTCGCCGTGGGCGCCGGCGTGGTGGTGATCGGCATCGCTGCCCGGTGCGGCCCGCCCGGCGTCAGGACCGGCGCCGTGGCCGTGCTGGTGAGACGTGCCCATGGTTGATCCCCTTCCATTGAACTGCTGCTTCTCCTCACTCACAACCATACCCCCAGGGGGTAATGTTCCGGCGGTTAAATAGTTGCTCCTACGAGTTGAGCAGTGGCTCGACACACTATCGACGGTTTCGAGGTCTTGACGTTTCGTCAAGCCGCCTCGCTGGCCTGTCTTGGAATCACTGCAGGACCATCGCAACGGACGCGGGCGCCGGAACGACAATGAACACCGTGCCTAGCGACGCTCCGAATCCGTGAAAGGTAGGGAGATCGCCGACGAATGCATGCAACCCGAGGACGACCGGATTGGCTTGAGCCCAATTCGCACTGGCGTGCTCGCCCATCGCGCGGTCGCGCGGTGATGCGTGGATCGGTTCACCCGTTCCCGTTGGACCGTCTGCCAGCCATTCGCTTGGCCAGGATCTCGGCGGTTCGTGCGGGGACATCGATTGGTCCCAGGTGATCGTCGGACCGGTTGTGGACGGCGGCGATGAGAAACTCGCGCGCCATGTCCTCATGTCCCTGCGCCACGAGGACAGCGGCGCAGTCCACCCGCGCAACCTCGTCGTAGGGCGACGCCCGCCGAGCTATCTCGACTGCACGCTCGGCTTGATTGAGATCGTCTGCGGAGAGGGCGGCGGCAACGACGTCGTGGGCGACGTCGACGATGGCACAGGCCAGAATCTCGTCCTCACGCGAGTCGGCATCCAGCAACCAGCTCCAGCCGGTTTCGCGGAGTTCGGAGAACGGCGCTGCTTCGACAAGCCGTAGCGCGGTGTCGAAGTCTTGTCGGCCTTCCTCACCCCGAGCCTGGCCCCTGGCGCGGAGACGGCGGAAGAGATCAGCATCGACGAGAACGTCATCGACTTGGTACGTCCAGACTCCTACTTCATTGGCAGCGCGGGTCTGTGCGGCAGGCGGCAGGTGAGGGCGTCCCGTGCGAGCGTTATCGCCAAGCCACTTTCGGACCACTCCCATGTCGATGCGTACCCTGTCCTTGCTCATCGAGAACGCCTCGGCCACTTGCCGGGAGGACACGCCTTCTGGGTGCAACGCCAAGTAGGTGAGGAGCTCGACGTAATGCGGCTTGCGGCGGGCGACTGCTGAAGGGTTGCCGTGAGCAGTCGCCCGCACGGGTCCCAGCAGATGAAGCTTGGGCACGCGACTGGTCGCGTCGAACCACTCGGCGACGTCGCCATCAAGGGTGGGATCGAGAACCTCCACAGCTTCCTGCAGCGAGGTATCAGTCTCTTCCTCAGGTTCTGATGCGCCGTCGTCGGCGCAACCGATCACCGTCACGGTCTCCTCGACGGCAGGAGGAGCGTCGGCGTACGCCGTGACGAGGCGACCCGAGCGGTCTGTAACGGCACGCCATGCCGGCTCTTGCGCGTGGTTGGCGGGTGGGGGTGCGGGTGCAGCATCGCGGGTGACCGCGACGATAGCTGCGGTCGCTGCGGCCTCGGCGACTGTGAGGCCGGCAGTTGCGAGGTCGAGACCGAGATCCGGGATGTGCAGTCTGCCGTCACTGGTCAGACGGAACGAGACACCGTCGGCGCCGGGGAGTGGTTCGCGGTCACGACGGTGGCGCCGAGTCGCTCGATGCTGTCTGTGATGACTCGGATGATCGGTTCGGCCGCATCGGCGTCGGTCGTGATGAGAGCGTGGAACACCTCAGGTTCGTTGTCGCCTCGGTTGGCGAGATCAGCTGCCAGGTGGTCGAGGAAGTCGAGATCGTTCGGCTCGTGGTGGCGGTGTCGCACCGGGTCGAGGTCGGCGAGTTCGGAGGCGATTCCGACGGTGTCGATGTCGGTGAGCATGCTCCACGGGCTGAGCGTGAGTTCTGCGGTCATGGAGCGCGCGAGCGCAGTCGCTGCCTCCGGGTCACCGGTGAGTGCGATGGTGCCGAGTTCTTCGAGGTTGGGAAGCACCAGGTGTCCGTCGTCGGTGGCGCCGATGGTGCACAGCAGCGGCCAGGGCGCCGGACTTTCGGGGTCGGGAAGTGGCTGGTCGCGCTCGAAGGTCCAAGCGTCGTCCGTGCCACCCCATCCGGGCGGGGGCGCGGCCGGTTCGGCGAGGTGGAGGGTCACCCGATGGTCGGCGAGTTCGATGTGCTGGAGGCGAGGCCGCGGCTGACGAGTCAACTCCAGCCCATCGGCGAGGTGCCGCAGCAGACGGTCGAGTTCCTGGAGTCGCGGCACGGTGCCGGCGCTGAGGCGTGCGGTCTTCTCGACAGCGACCAGCTCCTGAGGAGGTGGCTCGAGCACTTCGCCGGGGCTTCGGAAGCGCAGTTGGGTACGGCGGTGGGCACGCAGGACGAGAAAGAGAGATCCTGCGAGGACGGTGCCGGCGCCGGTGAGGCCGGGCAGCAGCCAGGTCGGTGTATTGCCGCTCTGGTCGACGTCGCTGGATTGCGCCTCGGCGGCCGTGTCTGTCGGTGCTTCGACATCGAGGGGCGGGGAGTGGGTGTGGCTTCCGGAGGGGCGGTCGGGGCAGTCTCCGACGGTGGTTCCGGGGTCGAGTCCTTGGGTGTGGTCTCGTGCGGCCTCATCTCGACCGGCGCGTCGTCGGGGATCTCGAGTTCCCAACCCGGGTAAATCAGATCGGGATCGGTCAGCGTCTGGCCATCGGGTTGGACGATGTCGTCCGAGGCTCCGAAGATCTCTTCGTATCGGGTCGAGTCGCCGAGCTCCTCGTCGGCGATGTCCCACAACGTGTCGCCGGGCTCGACCACGTAGGGGCTGTCCTCGGGATCGACGGCTGCGGTTGATTCGTTCGCCGGGAGTTGCAGCACCGTTCCCGCGGTGAGGAATCCCGGTCCGTCGGGGAACAGATCGGGGTTGAGGTCGACGATCTCGGTGAACCGAGTGCCATCGCCGAGGTGCGCTTCGGCGATCTTCCACAGGCTGTCATGGGCCCGGGTGGTGTACAGCTCTGTCGCAGGTGCGGGCTTCGCGTGCAGGACCAGCGACGGGGTTGCTTCAGCGATTGGTTCCGCAAGGGATGCAGCAGGAGGGGTGGTCTGGGCTGCGGTGATGTTGTCGGCGTGCGCTGGCGCTGCGGCGAGGGCGATGCTGAGGGGCTGCGCGACGGCGAACAGGACCGCGGCCGAAGCCACCAGCTGAGATGCCAGCTGCTGCCCAGCTCCGAGACCTCGCAATTGTGGGGCGCGCACACCACGGACCGCAGCGACGATCTCGGTGAGTAGGCAGAAGGCCATCACAGCCCACGCGATCCACGCGGTGGCGCCGATGATGATCAGAGCGACGCTGCCGTCGTCCGGGCTCAACAGCCTGAGCCGCAGATCGGCCAGGTCGACGGTCCACGGAGTGGCGCCGAGGGCGACGAGCAGCACCGGCACGCCGGCGAGCGCGGCCACGATCAGGAGGGCGGCAACAAGGCCTCGGGCACGGGACTGGGTGCGATTCATCGCTCGGCTCCTCCAGTTGTTCTGATCAGACGTGCTGACGCGTCACCGGTCGCCGTGAGATCTCCGATGCCGACCATCGAGAGGAAGGTCGGCTCGTAGGTGTCGGTGACGCGGACGATCAGGGTGGTGCCGCCGGTGATCGTGACGGTTCCCTTGACTCCGGCGGCTGCTAGGTACTGCTCGGCGGCGCGTTGGGCAGCGGCGGTGTCGAGGGCGACGTACCGGCCTTGCACCGCCGGGGCTGCCTCCACCTGCTGTCCACCGGCGCGGGCTGCTTGGGCGGCGACGTCGTGAGCGCGCTGCTGCGCGTGGACCTGACCGCCGAGGTCGACGGCCAGGCCGACCAGCGTCATCATCACGATGGTCGCGGTGACGACCCAGATGCTGATTGAGCCGCGTTCGTTGTGGCGTCGTGTCATGGTGACCGCTCCCGCCACGTGTCGATCGGGCTGGTCATCGTGGCCGAGATGGTCCGGGTGCCAGGTACTCCGGGGACGGACAGATCTGAGAGGTCGAGAAGGCACGACACGGTCACGTCGACTTGTGCTGGTGTGCCGACATCGTGGGAGAACTGTTGGGTGTCGATGTCGACGTCAATGCGGAGGCAGTTGATGCCTTGGTTGGCGAGGTTGGTGACGGCCGCGTCCTTGGCTGCTTTCTTGGCGTCGGCCTCGACGCGCAGGATGGAGGCCGAACGGGCTGCGTCCGCGGCGGCCGACTCCACGGAGTGACGCACGACGGCGGTGCGGCCGCCGAAGATGATGAGTCCCACGAACAGTGCGAAGGCCGGTACGACGATGGCGGCCTCGACCGACGCCGATCCCCGGTCGCCTCGGCGGTTCATGGTGCGGTCACCCGCTCGACGGGAACGGTGGCGCTCTGGCGGATCACCGGATTCCAGCCGGGGATGACGCTCAGGCTGCGCGCCTCGACAACCACGGTGGCGGTGGTCGCCGTACGTTCGGCTTGAGCGACGGCGTGTTGGAGTACGTCGTTTCCGATGTCGCCGATGAACGCGTTGGCAGCGTCGACACCGCGAGATTCGCTCCCGGTCTTCGCGCCGGCGGCTCGCGCGCCCTCTTGTGCGGCCGCGATCGCGACCGTTCGGGCGTGGTAGTAGAGCGCGGCCTGCATCCCGAGGAAGAGGACTGCGAACAGAGCCGGCAGCAGGATCACGAGTTCGACCGAGACCGAACCACGCTGATCCCGTCGTCGCTCAGTTGATCTTGCCGGCCTGGATCTCGACAAAGGTCTTCACCGCCGCGACCACGATCCCAACGATGGCGATCACCGCCACCGCCCACAAGACGTGCTCAGTGGTGACCGAGCCCCGCTCGTCACGTTTCAGCCGGTCCTCCCAGACGAGCATCAGCGTCGTGACCGCCGCCATCAATCGCTTCATGGTGTGCTTCCTTCCTTCTCACATTCAGGTGCCGCTGAACATCCGCAGCAGGGACGGCGCCACGAGCAGCGCCATGAAGATGACTCCGAGCAGGGAGCCGGGGATCGTCATCCGTTCGCCGACCACGTTGGCCTGGGCGACTTCGGCGTTGAGCATCGCCGTGCGCATGGCGGCAGACCGGGCACGCAGGTTGCCGTAGACCGCGGCACCCTCCTCGCCGGAGAGCCGCATGATGTCGGCGAAGTCCTCCAACTCGGGCAATCCGAGCTCCTCAGCCAACGCATGCAACGCATCCCAGGGCGGAAGGCCCGACCAGCGGGAGCGGCCGAGCTCCTCACTGAGCCGCCGGAAGACCCACGAGTCCGCGACCTCGGCAGCGGACTCCATCGCCTGGCGGACGCCGGAGCCGTTGTGGCGCTCCAGGGCAACCAGGTCGATGTAGGCACCAAGCGCCCGTGCGAACTCCACCCGCGCCCGCTTCGCGTCGTCGACGGCGTTGTAGTTCGGAATGAAGAAGCACACCGCCGCCAGCGCGACCGAGGCGAACGCCGGCACCATCACCGGCAGCCCGATGCCCAAGACCTCGAAGAAGGCGCCGAGCAGCGGCGGTGCCACCAGCCCGAGTGCGGCGAACGTGAGCTTGTCGCCATAGAACTTCGCCAACGGGATCCGCAGCAGCGCCAATTCCCGAGTCGGCGTGCGCACCCACATCCCGGGAGGAAGCACCCGGATCGCCCAGACCCCGAGGCGCTCCTTGCCTGAGGTCGACTCCGCAATGGAAGTGACATCGGTGTGCCGGGAGGGTGTGAGACGTCCGAGTGCTTCGGCGAGATCCACCTGAGCAGGCAGCAACCGGGCAACCAGCAGGACGCCGCCGAGCATCAACAGCGCGCCGGCCACCATCGCCAAGGGCAGCCCCGCGATCACGACGCCCGCCCCACAGGCCCCGGCGCACCGACGAGAAAGCGTGCCAACGGCTTGCCGACCGCCATCCGCTTCATCCACACCAACGTCGCGACGTACGCAGTCAACAGCGTCACCAAGATGACTTGGCCGAGCGGACTGCGGTAGGGCTCGACGTACGTCCCGGAGATCGCAAGGATCACCAGCACACCGACGCTGATGATCGTCACCCAGCGGGCAGTGGCGCGAGGCTTGGCCCGGTCGGCCTCGATCTGCCGCCGAGCCCGCACGTCGGCAGAGACCGACTCGGCCAGACTTTCCAGCACCTGCGCCAGCCCGACGCCCCGACGTCTCGCCGCGAGGATCAGATTCGCAGCCACCAGATCTCCGGTCGCATCGTCCAGTTCGTCAGCGAACGACCGGATCGCCTCCTCGGTGTTCCACCGCGAACGCAAACGCGCGACCAGTCGCTGTACCTCCGGCCGGATCGCACTCGGAGTCGACCGTTCAGTGGCCACCAGCGCCTGCTCCAGGCCGATGCCGACAGTCAGCACACCGGACAGCGACCGCGTCCATTCCTCCATGGCTTCGAGCCGGTCAATCCTTGCCGCGGCGCCGGAGTTGGACAACAGCATCGGCACGCCCACGCATGCCAGCGGAACGGCGATCAGCGCGAGGGCCCAACCCGTCACCAACCACGCCAAGCACCCGCCGACCACGCCCACCAGCAGCAGCCGCTTCGTGGCAGCGCTTATCGGCTTGCGCCGAACCGGACGAGACCGCGACGGACGCACCGGCGCCGGTTTCAGGCCGACGACCACCCCGATGATCCCGGCGACGATCAGGGATCCCGCAACGGCCGGTACCAAGGCGATCACGACAACACCTGCTGCTCGCTGAGGAAGCTGCCGAGGTCGAATCCGAAGGATGCCAGTGCCCGGTACTCCTCGGGAAGGATCGCGGGCCGTGCGGTGCCGGAGGCGTCGGGGGAGAACAGGTGTGTCGTGGCGTAGCCGGTCTCGCGTTCGCCCGACGCGACTGCGATCACTTCACGCACGCAGCGGCGCCGCTGGAACCCATCCGGCGCGCGCTCGGTGGTGAGATCCAGTTGCACGATCAGGTCGATGGTCGAGGCGAGCTTGCTCGTTGCCAGTTCGTGTGTGACGTGTGGGCCGGCCTCCATCGCGCACGTGACGAGCTTGCGGATCGCGGCAACGGCATCAGAGGCGTGGGTGGTGGAGATGGATCCGGTGCCGGACTCCATCGCCTTGATCATCGCCCAGATCTCCTGGCCGCGGACTTCGCCGACGATCTGGCGCGACAGGTTGAACCGGAACGAGTCGATCAGCGCCTCGTCGAGGTTGAACTCGCCGGCCAGGCGACCGTCGGCACCGCGCTCGCCGGAGCCGGGGCGTGCTTCCCAGGCATGCACGATCTTGTGACGGCCCAGTTCGTTGAGGTGGAGTTCGTACTCGGTCTCGAAGGTGCCGATCGCCTCGTGCTCATCGATCTCGCTGCACAGGGCACGCACCAGTGTCGTCTTCCCGGCACCTTGGCAGCCTGAGATCACGATGCTCTTGCGGGCACGGACGGCTGCACGCAGGAACGAGGCCAGCAGGGGTGAGAGCATTCCGCGCTCGACGAGGTCCTCCAGTGTCACCTGCATCAGCCGGTGTCGTCTGATCACGACCGATGGTCGGGGCGTTACCCACGCCGCAGCCGCCAATCGCGAGCCACCGTCAAGTCGCAGGTGTAGGCGAGGTTGTGCTTCGGAGAACCCGCGGGCGTTCACCTCGCTGCGTGAAGCGAGGAAGACCAGGAAGTCGATCAGTTCGGCATCGGAGTCGGCGACGGGTGGTCCCTCGATGAGCGATCCGTCGATGAGTTCGAGCATGACGTTGTCGTGGCCGGCGATGATGATGTTCTCGACCCGGTCGTCGTCGACCAGCGGCTGTAGCCTTCCCAGACGGAACAGGGAATCGAACACCGCCTGGGCGAGAGCGGCCTGGGCTGCTGAGCTCCACGCGCCGCGTCCGTCGTTGACTCGATCGGCCATCGTCGACTCGATCAGATCCAGCACGATGGCGCGGCCCAACTCGGTCTGCGCCGTCTTGTCCAGACGAGAAGATTCGGCGCTCACTGCTTGGCTCAACTGCTTTGAGGCGAGGGTGCGAAGTGAGGCGACGATGCCCCAGTCGATGTCCACGTCGTCGTACGACGACGCAAGCGGCGGTTCGGGCGGTCGCGTGGGAGTCGCAGCGGAGGTGCTGGGCAGCGGTTGGCCGAACAACGGTAGGTCGATCAGCCGCGGGTCTGCGTTGGTGGGGCGAACGAGGTGGTCACTGGACATCGGAGAGCACCTCCGCGCCGAGGCCATTGCGCCGGACGTTTATTGCGGCGTGGATCGCGGAGATCGCCGCTTGTAGGCTGCGCAGCAACGGACTGCGATCGAACCGGTCGGGGATCCTCACGCCGCGGTGCAAGACCGCTGCGGACTGAGGATCGTCGGCGACGACTGCATGGACCGGCAGCCCGAGGACGCTGTTGACCTCCTTGGCCGAATACGGCTGCCCCTCGCCCACGAGCATCACGCCGGGGTTCGCCCACGCAGGGTGCCCACGCTGGATGGCTTCGGCCCACGACCGGGTGGCTGCGATGGCAGGCAGGTGCGTTCGACACAGGATCAGCGAGAGATCTGACTCGGCGAGCACGGGCTCGGGCCATCCGACGAGCCCGAGTCGACCACAGTCGACGATGACGTCCTGGCCGGTCGTTTCGAGATCCTGGAGCGCCGTCATCAACGGACCCCAGAGTCCGGTGAGCGCCGGGGCCTGGGTGTGGGCCCGTGGGCCCGGGATGAACGCAGCGGTTGAGGAGCCGATCGGGTGGGCGATCCGGGGCAGCAGGTCGGCTACGTCGTCAGCTGAGAGGGCCAGCTCGACCAGGCCCTGGTCGTAGGATTTGATGCCGCGGAAGTAGCCCGCCAAGATCCCAGACCCGCCCGTGGCGTCCGCTTCGACCAGCAGTACCGGGCGGGGCCACAACAACGCCATCCCTAGGGCGGTCGTCGTGACCCCGGGCGAGCCGGACGCAGAGCAGAGCGCAATGACAGCCATGTCCTCACCGCGCCCTGGAGTCCAGCACGATCGCGACGTTCCCTGTCGCGATCTGGGCGGCCAGGGTGGCTGCCTCGGCATGGGGGACCAGGAGATCCACGACGAGTCGACCGGTGCCATCAGAGACTCGAACGCCGACCACCTCGGCCTCGCTGAACGAGGGAACCCCGGTCGGCGCATCGCTGCCCTCAGCCGGTGTCGCGACCACGCGCACTCGATCACCCGTCTGCAGATTCATCCCGGGTGCCTGTGACGACGTCAGGGCGACACCGACGACCGACAGGTTTTCGGCGGGAACCACCGAGTCGGCGTACGACGAGGGCGTCAGCAGCGAACCGGCTGCGATGTCGACGGCGGCTCGTTGTCCGACCACCGAGTCCAAAGAACTCGCACCGACGGGCTTCAAGGCGGGGTCGCTGGTGACCCGGACCCGGGTCAGGTCGTCGGCCTCGATGATCGCCCCGCGCTCGATGTCGGCACGTGCGGCGAGGACTTCCTGGGTGTTGGTCGTGGCGGTCCATGCCCAACCGCCGAGGATCGCGCCCAGACAGATCGCCACCACCGCGGCAGCGATGAGGGCCGGACGTCGCCGCAGCTTCGGAGGTGGAGGCAACGGTGGCTCGGCAGAGGACGGAGGGGGACCTGCGATCGTTCATACCGTGTCGCGGTGTTGCTCATCTTCGTCTGCCCTCTCGTCGCTGCCCGTTACTCCACGAGCACCTGTGCCTCTCCGACGGTGATCTCGACTGACCTCTGCAGGCCGTCGAGGCGGATGGTTCCGGTCTGTCCGGCGCCCTCCCACGTGATCACCCACGACGACGTCGCCGTCACCGTGTAGGTGCCACCGGGCTCTCCGGCGCTCGACTTCGTGTAGACGTGACCGCAGTCCGGTGACGGCTTCTTGCCGTAGGCGGCCTTGTACGGCGTCCCTGGCGTGCGGCACTCGACGGTGGTGCCGTCGCCCATCTGCCAGGCCACATTCTGGACGTTCGCTGTCGCGGTGATCGTGATGCCACCCGCGCTGGCCGTTGCGGTGATCGGCCCATAGGTGTGCTCGTCAGGATTCGCCGCCCACATCCATACCGGCATCCCGACCAACCCGATCCGGTTCGCCCCGGGCTGCGGGGTGATGCCGACGTCGATCGCACGTAGAGCCATGTCGTCGATGGCGAGTTGGGCGACGTCGCGGGGGTTCGGGCCGGCGCCCGAGTTCTCCGGGGGATTGTCAGCCCAGATGTGGATCAGCAGATCGGTCTGTGGCTGGTAGCAGTCGTAGACCGCCCCATCGCCAGGTTCATGCCCTTTCCATGCGGGATCACCGGCGGGCGGTTGAGGATCGAGGAGTCGGATGTAGCAGCGGTAGCTGTTCGACCAGTAGCCATACTCCGACGTGCAGGGCACGGGTCCCGGTGGCGGCTTGCTGATGCCCTGCTTCGTGCCGTCCCAGTAGCAGCTCTGACCGGAACCGGTGTCCTTCGGGCCGTCGTCGACGTTCTCGCTGCCCGGCACCTCGACGACCACCCACACCAGGCACTTGCCAGTGGTCGGGTGCGTCTGCTGACAGACGGTCTTGGAGTCGGCGACGGCCGGTGAAGCAGCGATGCCGATCAGGCACCCGACGAGGAGGGGCAGTAGCGCGAGGATCCGCGTACTCACCCGGCGCACGGGGTCTTCTCCAGGTCTTCGCCGCCGGCGACGCGCCAGCCAGTGTCGGGATCGGTGTCCCAGGTGTAGTTCGCGACGGTCAACCGTGTCCATCCGCGGTCAGCTCGGTCAGCGGGAACCATCGACTTGCCGGAGGCATCGACAACATTGACGTCACTGACGTCCCAGCAGACATCGATCGTCACCGACGGGACGCGTCCGGCATTCGGTTCCGAGTTGTCCAAGCTGACCGACTGCACCTTGGCCTCGACGATCTCCGTGTCACCACGCTGCTGGGTTCCGGTAGCTCGCTCGCTCGTCAGGAAGTTCTTCTGGGCCGAGAGCTGGGTACTGATCGCGACCTCCTCCAGGCGGTCGAGAGCGACCGCGTCGTCCTGGAGCAACAGATCGGTGAGCGCGTAGTAGTCACCAACGGTGACTTCGGCCGCAGCGGCTGCGGACTCCTCTGGAGTTCCTGGTGTCGAGGGTGCAGCGCTGGTCGGAGAAGACGCACTGGGGGTCGGCTTCGGCGCTGGCTCGGCGTCGGAGTCCGAGCCGCAGGCAGCCACCGCGGCGAGCAGAAAAACTGCCGTCGCGACCGAGAACGTTCCGGAGAATTTCGTCATGGCCGAGTCCGTCCGCCCCACCGGGAAGGTCCCGGGAGAGCAGTCGACGGCGCCCCGATAGCGGTCCCATCGAGATCACCGCCTGCAACTATTGAGCCAGTCAAATGTGATCTGCGCAACATTTGTTCCTCCTGTGTGCACCTCATCGACCAGGTGCACAGCCATTGCCTAACCGCCCGCATTCGCTTGGAATCGACTGCTTCGCAGCCTCCCGCTCAATCCGGTCACACCTCTGGCACAGCGAGGGGAACAGCCGGCGCACCTTGTGTTCGAGGAGGTGAACCGCGTGACGGTTTCGATGCGGAAAATGAGGCGCTCCTGACATACCTGTGGGTGCTTGAGCGCGTCTGAGAGAGCCGCACGCCGCTTCCTGTCTAGGTTTCTGAGTTGTCTAGAAACAGCAACCAGGCGCAGGAGAGCGGCGTGCGTGATGTCAGCCTATGGCGGAGTCTTCTTGGCGTCGAGAAGACGGTCATTGAGCGGGTCGAGTTCGACGAGGATGCCGACGCTTTGGTGGCGCACGTGCGGCCGGCGAGCCGGTATCGGGGACGGTGCGGACAGTGCCGACGACCGTGCTGCAGGTACGACGCTGGTCCGGGCCGGCGTCGGTGGCGGGCGCTGGATCTGGGCACCACGATCGCGTTCCTCGAGGCGGACAGCCCACGCGTGAAGTGCCCTGCCCATGGCGTGGTGGTCGCGCACGTCCCCTGGGCTCGGCACGACGCCGGACACACCCTGGCCTTCGACGACCAGGTCGCCTGGCTGGCTACCCGGGCATCGAAGACGACCGCTACGCAGTTTATGCGGATCGCGTGGCGCACCGTCGGAGCGATCATCTCGCGGGTGTGGGCCGACATCGACGCCCAGCACGACCGTTTGGCCGGGCTACGGCGGATCGGGATCGACGAGATCAGCTACAAGAAGGGCCACAAGTACCTGATGGTCGTGGTCGACCACGACACCCGACGACTGGTGTGGGCTGCGCCGGGCCGCAACTCGGCCACGGTGCGAGAGTTCTTCACCCTGCTCGGGGAGGAACGCTGTGCCCAGATCACCCACGTGTCGGCGGATGGCGCTGATTTCATCGACTCGATGGTGGCCCAGATGTGCCCCAACGCGGTGCGCGTCGCCGATCCCTTCCACATCGTGAAGTGGGCAACCAACGCCCTCGACGAAGTGCGCCGTGAGGCGTGGAACGACGCCCGTCGTCAAGCCCGCTCCGAACCCAAGCGCGGACGCGGCAGGCCGCCAGCAGACGCGCCACCACGCCCAGGCAGTGAACGGGCCAAATCGCTGAAGGGTGCCCGGTATGCGTTGTGGAAGAACCCCGAGGACCTCACCGAGAATCAACAGTTCCTGCTGTCCTGGATCGCGACCAGTGACCCGAAGCTGTACCGGGCCTACCTACTCAAGGAAGGCCTGCGTACCGTGTTCCGACTGCCTCACAAGGCCGCCGTCATCGCGTTGGACCGGTGGATCGCCTGGGCCCGTCGCTGCCGGATCCCGGCGTTCGTGAAACTCGCCAAGAGCATCGTCAAACACCGGCCCCGGATCCTCGCCGCCATCGAGCACAACCTGTCCAACGGGCTCATCGAATCAACCAACACCAAGATCCGACTCATCACCCGGATGGCCTACGGATTCCACTCCGCCGACGCCCTCATCGCCCTGGCCATGCTCAAACCTCGGCGGCCACCGACCCGCCCTCCCAGGCCGCAACTGACCCACAGAAGAGTCAGGAGAGCCGAAAATGACCCCTGGCCACGGCTGCAACTACCTGCTCAAGAGCGTCGTCGTCGGCGACGGCAACCGCTCGCTGAGAACTCCGATGACCCGCTACTACGCCGAGGCGGGCACACCGCCAGGCGAGTGGATGGGCTCCGGCGTGACCGAGTTCGGCAACGGCCAACTCGCGTCAGGGGCCGAGGTGACGCCCGCGCAGTTGGAGCTCCTGCTAGTCCACGGCCGTGACCCAGTGACGGGGGAGCAGCTAGGGCGGGCGTACCCGACGTACCCCTCTATTCAGGAGCGGATCGCCAAGCGACTTGGGGCCATCGACAGTTCGTTCACCAGTGAAGCGCGCGCGACAGAGGTTGCCCGGATCACCCACGAAGAGGAAGCCCGCGGGCCGAAGACCGCGGTCTCCGGATTCGACCTCACCTTCAGCGTCCCGAAGTCAGTGTCTGTGCTGTGGGGCCTCGCCGACGCAGACACCCAGAAACGACTCGTCGAAGCCCACCACGAGGCGGTCGCCGAGGTGCTCGCATTCTTCGAACGCGAGGTCGCAGTCACCCGTGCAGGAGCCAACGCACGCAACGGAGCCGTCGCCCAACACGAAGTCGCTGGCGTCGCCGCCACCGCCTACGACCACTGGGATTCCCGCTGTGGCGACCCGCAACTCCACACCCACGTCGTGGTGTCCAACAAGGTCCGCACCGTCTACGACCAGAAGTGGCGCAGCCTCGACAGCATCCCGATCCACCGCAGCGTCGTCGCGATCTCCGAGCACTACAACGCAGTCCTCGCCGACATCCTGACCCAACGATTCGGAGTGCAGTGGAACAGGCGTGACCGCGGCGCCGACCGCAACCAGGCACTGGAGATCACCGGTGTCAGCGAAGAACTGCTCGCTGAGTTCTCCAACCGCTCCCGCGAGATCGACATCGAGACCGACCGCCTCATCGAGGAGTACGCCGTGACCTACGGTCGCCGGCCATCGCCGAAGACCATCGTCGAACTCCGGGCGACCGCCACCATCGCCACCCGACCTGAGAAGGAACTGCATTCACTCGCCGAGCTCACCGACGGCTGGCGCCAACGGGCCGAAGCCCTTCTGGATGCGGGATCGACAGAGTGGGCACGTGGCATCACGACTGGAGCCTCCGCCCCAACCCTCCGTGCCGAGGATGTGCCTCTCGACCTGGTGGCGAGGATTGGCACGCAGGTCGTCGGGGTCGTGGGGAGAAGCGCTCCACCTGGCGGCATTGGAATCTATGGGCAGAAGCATCCCGGCAGACGATGGAGTGGCGCTTCACCACACCACGGGACCGTGAAGCCGTTGTGGGCATGGTCGTCGACGCAGCAACCAAGGCCTCACTGCGCCTGACGCCACCCGAGCTGGCCACTAGCCCCGACGCGTTCCGCCGGGCCGACGGCTGCAGCCGGTTCCGGCCCCAACACTCCACAGTGTTCAGTTCGGCCGACCTGCTTGCAGCCGAAGACCGGTTGCTCGTGCGGGCAAACACCCGAACAGCCCCCACCCTCAAGCCGTCGCTGATCAAGGCCGCCGTCAGCCGAGGCGTCCTCGGTCACCGGCTCACCGAAGGACAAGCCCAAGCACTAACAAAGATCGCCGGATCCGGCCGACAGGTCGACCTCCTCGTCGGACCAGCCGGCGCCGGCAAAACCACAGCCATGCGCGCCCTCCACACAGCCTGGACTTCCGCCCACGGCTCCAGATCAGTGGTCGGCCTAGCTCCGTCCGCCGCGGCTGCGCAGGTGCTGGCCGACGACCTCGGCACCGCATGCGACAACACCGCGAAGTGGCTCCACGAACACGACCACGGACGAGCCGAGTTCAAACCGGGTCAGCTCGTGATCATCGACGAAGCAACACTCGCCGGCACCCACACTCTGGACAAAATCACCGGACTCGCCACCGAGGCAGGCGCGAAAGTCCTGCTGGTGGGGGACTGGGCACAACTGCAATCCGTTGATGCAGGTGGAGCGTTCTCGATGCTGGCCGAGGCAAGCGACGACACCCCCGAACTCGTCGGGATCCTGCGCTTCGACCACGACTGGGAAGCAGACGCCACCGCCGCACTACGGCAAGGAGACACCGACGTCATCGGCACCTACGTCCGCAACGACAGAGTCCGCGAAGGCGACACCGACGCCATGACCGACGCCGCGTACGACGCCTGGCGACACGACATCCAAGCTGGGCTCGCCAGCGTGCTGGTCACCGAAGCTAAGGCCACTGTCGACAAGCTCAACCAGCGAGCCAGAGCTGAACGAATCCTCGCTGGCGAGACCGAACCAGGACGAGAGGTGGAGTTGGCTGACGGCAACCGCGCCTCAACCGGCGACCTGATCGTCACCCGCCGTAACCAACGGCACCTGCGTTCGCTCCGCGGTGGCTGGGTCCACAACGGCGACCGCTGGCGAATCACCGACGTCACGCCAGACGGCTCGGTGATCGCTGCACGCATCGATCAGAAGATCGCGGGGACGGTGGTGCTGCCCGCCGGTTACGTACGCGAACATATCGACCTCGGCTACGCCATCACCGCCCACCGAGCCCAAGGATCCACGGTGGACACCGCCCACGTCGTCGCGTCCGGTGTGACCAACCGCGAGAACCTTTACGTTTCCATGACGCGAGGACGGAAGGCCAACACCGTTTACGTGGCCCTCGACGACCCCGACGACACCCACACCCCGCCACAAGAAGGCGACGTGACCGGTCGGACGGTGCTGTACGGCATCCTCCAGCGCTCCGGAGCCGAGTTGTCCGCCCACCAGACGATCAAAGCAGAGCAGGACCAGTGGTCTTCCATCCAACAACTCGCGGCTGAATACGAGACCATCGCCGCCGAAGCCCAGTACGACCGCTGGCTTGACCTGGTCAGCGATTGCGGCCTCGGCGAAGCGGACGTCGAACGAGCTGTTGCGTCCGAGTCCTTCGGTCCGCTGACCGCCGAGTTCCGAAAAGCCGAAGCCAACGGCTACGACCTCGACACGTTGCTACCCAAGTTGGTGGCGAACCGTGGGCTCGCGGACGCAGTTGACGTCGGGGCGGTCCTGATCAGTCGATTGCACCACGCGACCGCACTGCCGCGAAGGAGTGGCCGACGCCGGATCGAGCCTAAACTCATCGTCGGACTCGTCCCAGTCGCAACTGGCCCGATGGACGCGGTGGACCGACGAGCCCTCGGCGAACGCCAGCGCCAGATGGAACAGCGTGCCGTCGCGCTTGCCGATCAAGCCGTCCAGAGCAGCGAGTCCTGGCTGCGCGGCCTCGGTTCCCGTCCAGAGAGTCCAGCGGACGCCAATCACTGGATTTCCGAGGTGATGGTCGTCGCCGCCTACCGCGACCGCTACCGCATCCTCGGATCCAGTCCGCTCGGTCCGCGCCCTGTCGACGAAAGCCAGAGGTCCGACCGAGACCGGGCGCAAGCCGCATGGCGTCGTGCCGTGGAGCTCGTTCGTGTTGGCGAAGTATCTTCGCGCTCCGCGGCACCGACTGTGGGACCAAGCATCGGCCACTGAGGTTTCCACAGCGGCGCGCGGGTCACGGTTGTCCCCAGGTATCGAACTTGGAGAGCGCAGCGGACTGAATCCCGACTACGCCTGAGGAACAGGCACCACCCGAGGTGCCGTTCCTCGAAAGGTCGATCGTCATGATCCTCGCGCTCTCGTTCCGCCTCGCCGGAAGCATTCACCGGTACCTCTTCGCGTACGCGCCCAGCAACGTTCTGATCCGCTATCTGCGGAGCGCAACCGGTCGGAGGTGGGCATTCCCAATCTCGGCTGTACTCACCGCGGGCTACCTCGCGGCCACAGCCGGACTCACCACGATCCTCGAGGCCGGTGGCCCGGGCTGGTTCAGTCTGGTCGCGCTCACCTGCGCCTGGAACGCCATCAAGTTCGCCTGGGTTGGGGTCGCTGCGTTGGCGGCGGCGACGAGTTCAAGGGTTCGCGCTCTACTCGGACGTACCCGTCGTGCGAGGTTCGCGGATCACTCGTCGGCTGATGTCAGCGGACCCGACAAAACCGGGATCACCTTCGGTTAGGCTGGTCCATACCCAGTTAAATCCGGTTTCGCTGATGCGAGAGGTCGCGCCGACATGTCTGAACCTTGGTTGTCCGCCGACGACATCGCTGCCCATCTGGGTGTCACGAAAGACACGGTCTACGCGTGGATCTCTGACAAGGCGATGCCAGCTCACAAAGTTGGGCGCTTGTGGAAGTTTCAGGCCAGCGAGATCGACGAGTGGGTCCGGCGTGGCGGAGCAGCGGCGCCGGAGTCGAGCTCATGAGACAGGTCTTGTCGGTGGTCTCTGCTCTGATGAGCTTCATGGAAGTAGGAAACTCATGGGTAAGTTGAGCCTGAAGGCCGTCGAGGACCGTGTCGCGCCCCTTGCGGGCCGCGACATTTACGATCGCGAGTTCATCTTCGATCTGCTTCTGGCCTACGGGAAGCCGCAGGGCAACGTCACCCGGCTACGTAACGGATCACTCAGCGTCGCCGTCGACCCGAGCACCGAGGTGGCGCAGAAGAACGTCGTCTACTTCAAGGAAACTACCGGCGACCCTCTCGCTGTAGCCGACGAGTTGAAGACCTCGCCCGCGGTGGTGCGCTACAGCACCAGGTTCGTGATCGTCACCGACTATGCCGAGGTCGTCGCCACCGACACGAAGACCGGGGAGACGATCGGGTTTCCGATCCACGAGATCGACCAGCACTTCACGTTTTTCCTGCCTTGGGCAGGCATGGAGAAGGCGCAGTATGTCGCCGAGGCCCATGCAGACGTCAAGGCGGCCGAGCGCATGGGCAAACTCTTCGACGAACTCCTCGGCGCGAACCCGGGAATGCTCGATACGGCGGGTGGCCGTCACGCGCTGAACATCTTCTTCACCCGGCTGCTGTTCTGCTTCTTCGCCGAGGACACCGGCATCTTCGCCGACAACCAGTTCACCAACGCCGTCGGTTCCCACACTCAGACAGATGGATCGGATGTTGCCGAGTTCCTCACTGACCTATTCACCTCGCTCGACACGGAACGCGTTGAGGATAAGCCCAAGCACCTGACAGCGTTTCCCTACGTGAATGGTCGCCTGTTCACGATGTCGGCGGAGCATGTCGTACCGCGATTCACGAAGAAGGCTCGCGAACTGCTGGTCGAGTCGGGGACACTGATCTGGCGCGAGATCAACCCCGACATTTTTGGGTCGATGTTCCAGGCCATCGTCACTCCGGGCAGGCGTTCTGATCTGGGACAGCATTACACATCGGTGCCGAACATCCTGAAGACGATCGAGCCCCTCTTTCTCGACGGGCTGAAGGACCAGTTCGGCGCCGGGTTCGGCTCCGCCAAGAAACTTGAAGCCCTGCTGACGCGGATTAGCGAGATCAAAGTTTTTGACCCAGCATGTGGATCAGGCAATTTCCTCGTCATCGCGTACAAAGAGCTGCGTCGCTTGGAGCACGCGATCCTGGAACGTCTCGCCGACCTTGATCAGAGACATCAGGTGCTCTACGCCGAGTCGAAAATCAGCATTGAAAACTTCTTTGGTATCGAAATCGACGACTTCGCCGTCGAGGTCGCGATTCTCTCGTTGTGGATTGCTAAGCATCAGATGAACAGTGAGTTCAAGGACAAGTTTGGCGTCTCTATCCCGCTGATCCCGCTGAAGGAGACCGGGCAGATCCAGCAGGGCAACGCCATTACAAGCGATTGGTTTGTGGCCTGCTCGAACGGAATTTCCGACGAGACATACGTACTCGGAAACCCGCCTTACCTAGCCCGGATTGTTCACGGCGCTCGGGTGTGATCGGCGCGTAGAAGCACGGAAGTGCCTGCCCAGCAGGGGAAACTTGTGATTGCGACGTCCCAAGTTCTCCGAGTTGGAAGGCACTCCGTAGGTGAAGCGTACTTCGTGGTCTGCCGGTCTGTCGGTGTCCGCTGATGGTGTCGGCGTGGTGGCCCACGCGGGCAGCGTCGCGACTCGGCTCCTGGCCGACCGGACCGGCCTGACGGGCGAGTTGTCCAAGGTGATGATCCGCCGCAACTTCAACCCTGGTCATGACCGCGGCCGGGTGCTGGCCGATGTCGCGGTGATGCTGGCCGATGGTGGTGAGGCGATCGCCGACATTGACGTGCTGCGCCACCAGGCCGGCGTGCTGGGCCCGGTCGCGTCGCCGCCGACGGTGTGGCGGACGCTGGACGAGGTCACCCCGGGTCGGTTGACGAAGATCCAGAAGGCGCGAGCCCGGGCCCGCCGCCACGTCTGGACGCAGTTGCCCGGCGGCGTGCCGGCCAGCCGGGTCGCCGGGAGCGATCTGGCTGAGGACCTGATCGTGCTCGATGTCGACGCCACGATCGTGGTCAGTCACAGCGAGAAGGAGAGCGCGGCGGCCACGTTCAAGCGGACCTTCGGATTCCACCCGCTCGGGGTGTGGTGCGACAACACAGAGGAGTTCCTCGCCGCCAAGCTCCGTGCGGGGAACGCTGGGTCGAACACCGCGGCCGACCACATCGAGGTGCTCACCGAGGCAATCGCCCAGGTCCCCGGCAGCCACCGCCGCAAGCTGCTGATCCGTTCCGACGGCGCTGGTGCATCACACAAGCTGCTGGACTGGCTCACCGAGCAGAATCAGGTCCGCGGCCGCAGCGTGGAATACAGCGTGGGGTTCGCGATCACCGAGAAGCTCCGCGACGCGATCGACCTGGTCCCGAAGAAGGTCTGGGCCCCGGCGCTCGATGCCGACGGCGCGATCCGTGAGGGCGGCGATGTTGCCGAACTCACCGGCCTGCTCGACCTCACGAAGTGGCCGACCGGGATGCGCGTCATCGTCCGCCGCGAACGCCCGCACCCGGGTGCGCAGCTGTCGCTGTTCGAGGAGCGCGACGGCTGGCGATACCAAGCCTTCGTCACCAACACCACGACCGGGCAGCTCGCCTTCCTCGAAGCCCGCCACCGCGCCCATGCCCGGGTCGAGGACAGGATCCGGCACGCCAAGGACTCCGGCCTGGGGCGGTTCCCGTCAAGGAAGTTCGACATCAACGAGGTCTGGCTTCTGCTGGTCCAGATTGCCGCGGACCTGACCGCCTGGACCAGGTTGCTCGCACTGACCGGCGACGCGAAGGTCCTCGCGGCGTGTGAGCCGAAGGCGCTGCGCTACCGCTTCCTGCACGTGCCCGCCCGGCTCACCCACGGCGCTCGTCGACGACGGCTCCGGATCCCGGACTCGTGGCCGTGGGCGACTGCGATCGTCGCTGTCTTCGCGAACATCGCTGCGATCCCACAACCCGCCTGACCAGACCCTCCCGACCACGACATCACCACCCGGAGAACCGCAGACCGGCCGCGCCAGCCGGACCGTCGTCGTACCTGCGGACCATCACCGACTCACCTCACGCAGCGATGCCGTGGCCGCCGGCGCCATGAAAGACCGGGGCTAGGGAGTCGCAACCAATCCGCCGAGCAGAAGCGTGACCTTGCCACTGTCACCCCGAAGTATAAGAGCCTCGATTATGTATCTGCATGGCTGATCAAGGGTGCTGATTACATACGAGGCACTGCTGCGAAACTGGCGTTTGTAACTACGAACTCGATCACTCAAGGCGAGCAGGTCGGGATCCTCTGGCCGCAGGTTCTCGGCGAAGAACTAGAGATCGGCTATGCCTACACATCCTTCAAATGGTCGAACCATGCCAAGAACGCGGCCGGTGTTACCTGTGTGGTTCTGGGCCTACGGAATGCATCGGCAGACCCGAAGCATATCTTCAGCGACGACATCCGACTCGATGCAAAGCGCATCAACCCGTACCTGGCCGATGGCCCAGACATCTGGATCGGGCGACGCAGTAGCCCGTTGTCGGCCCTACCTAAGCTGGGATTTGGCTCGATGCCCAACGATGGTGGCAATTTGATCCTGAGCGACGCCGAGAAGGATGATCTGATGGCGGAAGCACCACAACTTAAGTCATACGTTCGCGGTTTGAGTGGTTCAGATGAGTTCATCAAGGGCAAGACGCGCTGGTGTCTTGTGATCCCCGATGAGGGCCTCGCCGAAGCAACGAAAGTTGCTGTAATTGAGCGACGTCTCGAAGGCGTCCGCGCACACCGAGAGAATAGCACCGAGAAGTCGACGCAAGCGATGGCTTCGACTCCGAATCGCTTCTACTTCTGGGCCCACGAGGAAGCAGAATCCCTCATTGTCCCCGCGACTTCCTCGGAACGTCGCGAATATATCCCGATCGGCTATCTCGGTCCCGAAACCGTGATTTCCAACTCCGCGAACGCTGCTTATGGGGTTGAACCATGGGTTTTCTCTGTCATCACGTCTAGAAGTCACATGGTCTGGATGAAAGCTGTGGGCGGGAAGATGAAGACTGACTACCGTTACTCGGGGACGATTATCTACAACAACTTCCCTGTCCCGCCACTTACTGAGGCGGTGAAGGAGCAGCTGGTGGTCGCGGCGCTGAGGGTACTCGATGTGCGTGAGTACCACTGCGAGAAAACGCTCGCTGAGTTATACGATCCCGACCTCATGCCAGCCGATCTTCGTGCCGCGCACGCCATGGTCGACGAGCTTGTCGATTCGATCTATTCGAGGCGAGGATATGAGACCGATGAGCAGCGGCTCTCTGACCTGTTCGCAATGTACGAACGCATGACCGCTGAGGAAGCCGCGAAGGCTCCGGCGAAGAAGAGCAGGAGCACGAAAAAATGAATGCGATCAAGAAGCCGGTCAACATCGTTGATGTGACCTACGCTCGCACGAAGGCTTCGGTTAACACCGATTCGATGGGTATGCGCGAGATGCAGCAGCGCGTCTTCGCCAAGCGCGACTCACAGCACCTCCTCGTGAAGGCCCCACCCGCCTCAGGCAAATCGCGGGCGCTCATGTTCGTCGCTCTAGACAAGCTCTACAACCAAGGTCGCAAGAAGGTGATCGTCGCCGTCCCGGAACGCTCAATCGGAGCATCGTTCTCCTCGACGAACCTCACCAAGTTTGGATTTTTCACCGACTGGGAAGTCAAGGACAGACACAATCTATGCGACCCCGGCTCCTCGCAGGGGAAGGTGGGTGCGTTCATCGAATTCCTGAACGACTCCTCTGCCACGACGTTGGTGTGCACGCACGCAACATTGCGGTTCGCATTCGAAAAGCTTGCTCCCGAAGCGTTCGACGGCACGGTGCTTGCGATTGACGAGTTCCACCATGTCTCTGCCGATATTGAAGCCAACCGGCTTGGTGCGCTGTTGCGTGAGGTGATGAATGGCTCCGACGTGCACATCGTCGCGATGACCGGCTCTTACTTCCGTGGCGATTCGGTGCCGGTGCTCTCGGCCGAGGAGGAGGCACGTTTCACTCCGGTCACGTTCAACTATTACGACCAGCTCAACGGGTACGAGTATCTGCACTCGCTCGGTATCGGCCACCACTTCTATCAGGGCCGCTACACGGACGCGATTGGCGAAGTGTTCGACCTCGACAAAAAGACGATCGTGCACATCCCGAATGTGAACTCAGGCGAGTCCACCAAGGACAAGATTGAAGAGGTCGGGTTCATCATCGACTCGATCGGTGTCGTCGACCACGTCGATCCTGATACCGGGATCATCGCCATCCGTCGCCCCGACACGGGGCAGCTGGTGCGAGTTGCTGATCTTGTGGACGACACGGACCAGAAGAAGCGCGCCGACACCCTGCACTACCTCTCCACGGTCGCTTCCAAGGACCGCGATGCAGTAGACGTGATCCTTGCGCTGGGCATGGCGAAGGAAGGGTTCGACTGGCCGTTCGCTGAGCATGCCCTCACCGTTGGCTACCGGGCATCGCTGACCGAAGTAGTTCAGATCATCGGTCGTGTCACCCGCGACTCTCCGGGCAAGGAACATGCTCAGTTCACGAACTTGATTGCTGAGCCCGACGCATCCCAGGGAGAGGTGAAGGTTTCGGTGAACAACATGCTGAAGGCCATCACCGCGTCGCTGCTGATGGAACAGGTGCTCGCGCAGAACTTCACCTTCAAGACCAAGCGCACAGGCGACGATACGCAGGCTCCAGGTGTGATCAAGATCAAGGGATTCAAGGAGCCCTCGACCGAGCGGGTTAAGCAGATTGTCGAGACAGACCTTAACGACCTGAAGGCGACAATTCTCCAGGATGACACCTTCACGAAGGCCGCTGCCGGTTCGATAGATGCGGAGACAACGAACAAGGTGCTGATCCCGAAGATCATCCGAGAGCGGTATCCCGACCTGGACGAATCGCAGATTGAGGAGCTGCGACAGCAGGTGGTGGTGGACTCAGTGATCAAGAATGGCGAGGTTCGTCAGGTTGGCGACAAACGGTTCATCAAGATGGCCGAGAAGTTCGTCAACATCGACGACATCAACATCAACTTGATTGACTCGGTCAACCCGTTCCAGCGCGCGTTTGAAGTGCTGTCGAAGTCGGTGACGCCGAGCGTGCTGCGGATCATTCAGGACTCGATCACCGCGACCCGGCTCGAGATCACCGAGGACGAAGCTGTCGCGGCGTGGCCGAAGATCCAGCAGTGGGCCAAGCTCAACGGTCGACCTAATGTGCGGTCGGAGGACCCGACCGAGAAGCGGTACGCCGAGATCCTGCTGTGGCTTCAGCGCCAGAAGCAACAGCGCGCCGCCGAGGCGCGTGCTAATGAGATGGCGGATGAAGCATGAGCAACCCCGATGCAAGCGGTGTAGGTCCAATCGACTTCGCGTTCCCTGCAGGCTTGGACGCCATCTTCGATTCCGATGATGACGGACTCCTAGATGCGCCGGAGAAGACCAGGAAGGTCACCAGTTCCGACAGGCTGGAGCGAGCGTTCCTGGAGATCGTCGAGTTTCGCCGTGCACATGGCCGGACCCCTGACCCGCAGACTCGTGAGATTGCCGAGCGCAAGCTAGGCGCCCGGCTCGACGGCATTCTCGGCAACGACGAGAAGTTGAACGCGCTGAAGCCTCTCGACACTGAGTTCGGCTTGCTGGAACCTCCAGACGCGCCGGCGTCGCTCGACGACCTGCTCGGTGGAGACGATCTGGACCTGTTGGCGGATGAGACCGGGCTGCTGGATGTCTCTGACCTGCCTGTGCGAAATACACCGAACGAGATTGACTCGGTGGCGAAGCGCAAGAAGTGCGAAGACTTCGACCAGTTCGAGCACCTGTTCAGAGCTAAGCACGCGGAGTTGGCGCAGAGTGGCGTGCAGCTTGCGCCGTTCAAGGGGCTCAAGACTGTTGCCGAGGGCCGGTTCTTCGTTCTCAACGGGGTGATGCTCTTTGTCGCGGAGGTTGGGGAGAACCGCGAGATGGTCGTGGGAGGAAAGCCGGAGCAGAAGCAGCGACTACGGGTGATCTTCGAGAACGGCACCGAGTCAGCGATGTACCGCCAGTCCCTCTCAATCCGGCTGTTTGAGCAGGACGGTCAAGCCGTCGTCCAGACCGGGTTGCCTGACGATGAGATTCTCGACGGCAACGACATCGCTAGCGGGTACATCTACGTCCTTCGTTCACGCAGCGATGATCCCCAGATCGAGCAGCTGAAGGATCTCCACAAAATTGGGTTTTCCCGTGGCCCGGTCGAGAAGCGAATCCAGAACGCAGAGAAGTCACCGACGTATCTAATGGCGCCGGTCGAGGTTGTCGCGAACTATCAGACGTTCAATCTCAACGTCGTGAAGTTTGAGAACCTTCTACACCGTGTCTTTGCTGAAGTCCGACTCGACCTCACACAGATCGATCGCAAGGGTCGCGACTACGACCCCTCCGAATGGTTTGTTGTCCCACGGAACGTAATTGACCAGGCCGTTGACTTGATCGTTTCTGGCGAGATCGTGAACTACGTCTATGACGTGCAGGCGCAGCGGCTCGTCGGGCGTAAATCCGGGACCTGAGAGAACCGCTGATAGCTTGGCTTCATTGAAGGCCTCGGCGTGGACGAACGTGGCGAGCCGTCGTGATTCGTTGTGCTGGTCAGGCAGAGTTCGCCATCACTGTGCCAAGACTGATCAGAAGGCGCCGGGCAGTGCATCCCTGGGCCTGCGGCCAACATGCCGATACTGACGTCCTCGGCCACTAGCCAGTTCTATCTCGAGATCGTCTACCGTCCGAGCATGATGTCGACTGCTCGCGCTGGGCTGAGGCGCACTGTGTCCTGCGGCATCGAGGGCACCTCGACCTGCACCTCGTAGACCTCGATCCGCTGTCCGGGCAGGCAGACCCGTGCAAGGCGGTCACGTTCAGCGCTAGAAGCCGCGAACAGCGTCAGCGGGGCAAGCCGGGCTCGGACTGATCCGTTGATCCGGCTAGCGACAGGTGCGATGACACCTTGCGGCATGTCGTGGACGAAAAGCGGGATACCCATTGCCCAGTCTGGTGAACGGTCGCGTACGCCCACGTACCCACGCGCCTCATGACTGATCAACTCGACAGCATGCGGGGTCAACGCCTCTTGGCGGGCTTCCAGTGCAGCAATCGCGGCAAGATGCCCTTGCTCCTCTTCGCGCCCTGCTTCACGTTGGGTTTTCCGCCCTTCTTCACGGCCTGCGGCGACCGCTGTTGCGTCGAGCTGTTCCTGTTCAGCGTGCCAGTGCGGCCGGGTTGTCCACAGCACGTTCCCAGGCTCGTGCCGTCCCAATGCTTGGGGCGGGCGGGTTCGGACATCGTGTCGCCGTACAGTGCCGGCCAGCACGTGGCGGACGAACTGTGCGAGGGCCAGCACCACAGTAGGGCGACCCCATGAGCCATGTCCGCTGCAGGGTCCCTCATCACGCCCGTAGAGGCCGTGCTGGGCGCAGATGGTGCATGCGCTTCGCGGATCACACCAGTCGGATTGGAAGGCGCCGATGCCGTCGATCACCGTCGGTTCCGCGGACCGTTGACCTGACGACGGCCCTGAGTTGTCCGAGTCGTCGGTACGGATCCGGATGCTTGGAACATGCCCGAGAAATGGCCTGTCCTTGTCGGTTATCCAGCACACCGAGACGCCATCACGCGCCATTGCCGCTGTTCGTTCGTCAAGGTCGGCGCTGGTGGCTGCGGCGAGTTGTGCCTCCCACGCCATTCGTATTCCACTGGTCGGACAGGTCGCCAACACATCGGCACGCCATCCATGCCCTGGGATTTCCAGTTCGGCGTGCCAACCGGCGCTGCGAATGGCGGACGCCAGCTCCATCTTCAGCAGCCGGTGGGCCACGCTCTCGCCAGCCGAGCCACACGCAGGCGCGCCTGCATCGTGCGCGAAGAACCGCATGCCGCCTCGTGAGACTTTCGCGTGGACTCCGTGCCCGCACTCACGACAGGTCAGGGGCGCTCGCGGACGCACCTTGTGCAAGGCTGCCCAGGAGAGTTCGTCCTCTGTACTGGAGCCTCCAGTAAGCATCTGACTGGTGAGGTCAAGGAACCCTGCAGTCCGGTGGAGGGCTGTCAACGGCATAGGGCCCATCGTGCCCTGCGGCACCGACGCTGTCAGCGGAATTGAGCCGCAAAGCTAAGGCACACCGCGGGCGATCTGTTCTAGGAAGGCTGTCGATGCGTTCCGCTCCGCCGGAGAGTCATGACCGATAGGCTTCAGTTCTTGACACTCAACCGGGAACGGACTTGTACCGTGAAGCTGAGCTCCAGCGACAGTGACGTCGTCGTCGGTGCCGCTATCGAGGACGTGTTCTGGCACGCCGATTTCCCGGCTGGCCCTGAGCGGGTTCGTGGTGGGCGTGTCTGACAGGGTTGCGCTGATCGACTTTCGAATCCATGTAATCCGAACTGGGAGCGACGAAGGTGGTCGCACTGACTTCCATCGGATGCTCTCGGCCCTAGTCGGGCAGGTTCATCCGACCGCAACGGACGTTCGCGCCGATCCGGGAGATTGGGGTATCGACGTCTTTGTCGGCAGTCTCGTAGACAAGGTCTCGATCTGGCAGTCGAAGTACTTCTACACCGAGATCGGGAAGTCACAGAAGGCCCAGATCCGGGAATCGTTCGCTTCAGCCATGAAGCACGCCGAAGCCGAGGGTTACGACGTCGAGTCCTGGACGCTGTGCGTTGCCTGTGAACTCAGCGCCCCGGAACGGAGGTGGTGGGACACGAAGAAGCGCGAGTGGGAAAGGCTCCATCCCCACCTGAACATCGATCTTTGGGATGCCCCCGTCCTTCGGCGGCGGCTAATGGCACCTGAGGCCGCCCCGGTTGTGGCGTCGTTCTACGCTGAGAACGGTGCTCAGCACTCGGGCACGACTATTTCGTCCCGGCCCCTTCCGGTCTCCTTTGAGGAGCCCCCGGGTTATGAATCGGCGTTATTTGTGCGTCAGATGCGATCTGCAGGGATCAGCGAGCTAGACGGCCAACGTGCCGCGTACTTCAATGCCGATCTGCTGGTCCGCGACGTTGCAGCACGGAAGGTGCCCGCCGAACTGGCGGCTGTTCGAGAAATCGACGTGACCCTGGTCGGGCACTGGGAAGACTCGGTCGCCGATCCAGCGACGTCTCCGAGTGTTGAAGAGTACGAGATTTCTGCCCGCCGCCTATTCGCTCACGTGATGGGCGCAACGCATAAGCAGTCGCCGCCAGTCGAGCTCCCTGTGCGCCCGCTCCACCTGCGCGGCTTCATGCATCGGGTTGTAGAGGACTCGCGCGCTGGCTGGGTCCACGACTGGCGGGACATCGCGCGTGAGCACGCTAGCGAACGCGAAATCGAAATGCCTGCTCAGACGGAGATCGAACCTGAAGCACACATCTATGACGGCACAGACGAACATCCCTCGAACGAGGGCCTCGCCGCTGACGGTTCCTCGACTAGTCATGACGCAGAAGGAGAGTTCGTATGACCGCGGGAAACGACTACGCTGCCGGGTGGTCGGCAGCCCAGTCCCGCGCCCCCGAAGAGCACACCACTTTCCGGCTCACCCAACTCGTCATCCTCCTTGGTGAGGTCGCTCCTGCCAACGGACGGACTATCGACCTCGAAACGCTCGGGTACTACGACTTCTTCGCTGCCAACCCGTTCGTAATAGTTCAGCGGGAAGACGCCCGCGATCGAGCGAGGCTCCACCAGGCAGCGTTCGACGAGCGCCAACTCACTTACGCTTCGTCGGGGTCCAGGTTCGCGAATCGGCGAAAGCGGCTACAGCACGACTGCGCACTCCTGGTCGCATACGGTCTCGGGGAACGGCTGGCTGACGGGTACGCACAAACTGACCGCGGCGCCGAGTTCGTCGAGGGTCTGACCGCCCTGTATGTCGACCAGTACCGCGAGTCGGTCACTGTCGTTCATGCCCGCCTGAAATCGCTGAGCGCGCCTGCGCTCGCTCGCAAAGCACGCGAGTGGCTGAGTACGCCGTCGCTCGTCTTGGACTTGTATGGCTCGACCGAGCAGCCCGACCCCGGAGAAGCCCAATGAGCAGTGACGTCACACCGACCCCCTCTTCGCAAGACCATGACGACACACCGACTGGCGCCAGTCCAACGGGCAGTGTGAGCGCCCTTCCGGGTATCGACCGTGGCCTCCGCATTCGCCGCCTGCTTCTCCTCGGCCCTGGTGGTCCCTTCAATGTCGATTTTGCCGAGTACCCCGAACCTGTCGCTGGTGACGCCGAGTCCGAAGGCGATGGTGCTGAGACAGGACGGATGCCCGCAGAGGTTTGGCCGCTTAGCGTCATCGCAGGCCGCACGAATACTGGCAAGACAAGCATCCTGCGATTTATCGAGTACGTCTTGGGCGCCAAGGACTTCCCAAGCCACCGTGAGGTCCTTCGACAGGTCCGCTCGGCGGTACTCGAGGTACACACCCCCGACGGTCTCTTCACAATAGAACGTGCACTTGAGGCGAACCGAGTTCATGTCTATCCCGGTGGCTACGACAGCATCGATCCGCTCTCTGCGACCTCGCTCATTGTCGAACCGACCAGCGACCCCGAGTCGATCTCGCAGTTCGTGCTTTCAACCGTCGGCCTCCAGGACGTCGACCTCAAGGAAGCACCGACACAGGACGAGTCGGGGGTGGACCGGCTGAGCTTCCGCGACCTGATCTGGACCTGCCTGTACCTCAACGAACGCGTCGGCAGTCAGCAGCTTCTCCACGCCGGCAACGTAATGAAGAACCTTAAGATTCGCCAGGTCGTCGATGCCATCTTCGGGGTTCATGACAATGAGCGAGCGGACCTAGCCCGACGAGTCAAGGACGCCGCCGCGAACCTTGAGGCTCAGCGGCGTGCTCTCGAACACCTCACCGAGTTCGTCTCACAACAGGAACCGAAGAATGCCGAACAGCTTGCCGTCGAAGCCCGAGAACTCGGCTTCGAGCTGGATCAGGTTGTGGACCAAATCAACGAGCTCGAAGCGCGCGAACGCGCAGCATCGAATTTCGCCAGCGAGATGCGCGCCTTCCGCGCGACGCTCGCCACACGCGCAACCAGATCGACTGCCCGGGTCCGCGATCGCGTCAGCCAGCTCGACCGCTTCGGTTCCCTACGTGCCCAGTACGCCGATGACATACGCAAACTCACGATGTTGGTCGAGGCTGAGAATCTGTTCGATCAGCTCTCCGTCACCGTGTGCCCCGCATGCTTCAGTAATCTGACCGAGGCTCCTTACCTCGCGGGCGGTGTGTGCAGTCTCTGTCACACCGATACTCGACCCGCGACAGCAAAAGGGGACGACACTGCTTCGGGAACCCCGACCGCGGCAGCCGCACAGGTTGGCTCAGTCGCGACGGCGGCAAAGGAACTCCGGGCCGCGAAGCGCCGCTACAAGGAGCTCGACGAGTATTGGCGACGCCTGTCTGGCGAACTCGCCGCGTTGCGTGAGATTGCGGAAGCTGATGTGGCCGCGGAAGCTGATGCGGCCGCGAGACTCGACGCTGCTACTAAAGACGCACTGAGCCCGTTTATTGCCGAACGCACTGAACTCGGCAGGCGGCGTCAAGCGGCCTTGGTCCAACGCTCCCAAGTGTCTCAAGGCATCAAGCTCCATACCGGACTCGAAGCTCGCCAAACGACGTATGTGCGTGCCGACAAGCACCTCGGAGCTCTGCGTAAGCAGCAACGCGACGCAAAACATCGTCCCGATCGTGACCGCGTCATCTCCGACATCTCGGCCCGTTACCGATTCATCCTGGAAACCATTCAATATCCGAAGGTCAATGAGGTCGGCACGCTCCCGCCCTACATCGACAGCAACCTGGTGCCCTACGTGCGTGGACAGCACTTCAAGGAGGCCAGCAGCGGTGGACAAGTCCTCGTTACCCTCGCCTGGGCGCTTGCTATCTTCGAGGTTGCCTACGAAACAGGTGCAGCCCACCCCGGTGTCCTGATGATCGACACGCCGCAGAAGAACCTTGGCGGACAGGCAGACGACACCGAGTTCGCCGACATCCACCTCGTCGAGGGGATTTACGATCACGTCCTGCAGTGGCTCGACAACGCCGGGAGTGGTGCGCAGGTCATCATCGTCGATAACACGCCCCCAGCGAACGCAGATGACCACATCCGGGTTCGATACACCCGTGACCCGAACAAGCCGCCGTTCGGTCTCATTGCCAACGAGGTTGGGTACAGCGATGAAGCCCACGACGGCACCCCGGACGCAACAGTGGACTCCAGCGCCGAGCCGGAAGCGGCTCCGTAGCCTCGCTGCAGTGCGCGCATGTCCGCCGCTTCGTCCGGGTCTGCTCAAGCTGACCAGACCTTGCGACGGTGCGCTGGCGAATATCTCTCGTCCGACGTTGGGGCGGTGTTGAGCGCGCCGAAATCGAGACCCTTCAACTGGGCTTTCCCCATCGTTGTGATGAACCAAGCCGGCCAGGGCCGATCAACCTTCCGTGCTGACGGATCTTGTGCTTCGGTTCACGTTAAGTTGACGGATCTTAAGATCGAACACGCCGATCAATGACTGAATCGGGCACAGAACTGAAGCATGTGGCATGATGGGCACCTCAACGAAGGTGAGGAACGCCCGTGAGTGATTGTCAAGGGCCAGTAGGAATTGCCCAGGGGCGGTCATGAAACCTGCCCGGTGACGGTCACGAGATCTGCCCGGTGGTGGCCATGGGATCTGCCCATAGGGGCTGGGTGGCCACCACCGACCAGGGGACTCAGCTCAACGGGCTCACCCCTTGTCCGGCGAGTGCTTGGGTGAGTCGTACGGAGTCGCCGGTGGTTTGGCAGACGTGGGCGTGGTGCAGCAGCCGGTCGACGGTGGCGGTGGCCAGCGTTTTGGGCATCAGTTCATCGAATCCGGCGGGGTGCAGGTTCGAGCTGATCGCTATCGACCGCTTCTCGTACGCGGCATCGACGAGGCGGTACAGCCCTTCGGCCGCGTCGGCGGCCACCGGAAGGAGGCCGATGTCGTCAACGACCACGAGGTCGGCGCGCAGGATCCGGGCGATGGCCTTCGACACGGTGTCGTCGGCGCGGTGACGACGCAGCATGACGCCGAGGTCTTCCAGGGTGAACCAGGCGACCTTCAGCCCTTCCTCGACGGCCTGTTGGCCGAGCGCTTCGAGTAGGAACGTCTTTCCGGTGCCTGATGGCCCACACAGCACGAGGTTCTCGCGGCGATGCACCCACTCAAGGGTCCGTAGTGCTTGCTGGGTCGGTGCCGGGATCGAGGACGCCTCGGGCTGCCAGGCGTCGAACGTCTTCCCGGTGGGGAACCCGGCTGCCGCACGGCGGGTGGCGAGTGCGGAGCGTTCCCGGCCGGCGACTTCCTCGGCGAACAGGGCCTTCAACACCTCGGCGGGTTCCCAGCGTTGGGCCTTCGCGGTCGCGACCACTTCGGGTGCGTGACGACGGATGTGCGGCAGCCGCAACCGCCGTAACAGGTCCTCCAACTCGTCCGGCAGTGGTGGTGCGGTGGGGGTCTTCATTCGTCTGCCTCCTCGTCGTTGCCTGATGGGTTCACCGGCTGGCCCAGGCGTGCCCACGCTGCGGTGCCTTGAGTCAGTGAGGACTGCTCGCCGGCACGGTGCTCACCGGCGGCTGGGCGGGTGGCGTGATGGTCCAGGATCGAGGCCAGGTCTGCTTCGGCGAACCGACTGTGCACAGCGGCATGTCCCAGCGCCCAGTCGACCTCGACGGGGTCGAACAGCTTCGCCAACGCCAGTGCTTCTGCCATCTTGACCCGCATCTTCGTGATCCCTGCCGCGGCCGCCTCGACGAGCCACAACGCTGCGCCTTCGCCCAGATCAAGAAACTCCGACTCGGCCGCGCTTTTTGCCCGCGGCCGACGCTCCAACGCCCCCGGTGGCTGGGGTGGGAAGTGGTCGTCGTTGATCTTCGGGCTGCCCGGTGTGGCCCGAGCGTGGCGAGCCATCTCAACGGGCCCGTCGTCGCCGACGTGGACGATGACGACCTGCTCGGCCTCACCAACACCTTGAGTACGGACCCACACCGTTTCGCCGAGCAACTGGTGTGGGACCGAGTACTGGCCCGATTCGAACATCACCATCGGCGTGTTCGCCGGCACCACCCGGGTGGTGCCGAACGCCACCGTGTGCGGCAACGCCGGAACCGGGTGAAGCCGCAGACGCTCCTCGGCGAGCATCTCGACTGGCGGCCGCTTCGTGGTCCGGTGAGGTCGGGTGTTGACCTTCTCGCAGAACGCAGCACATGCCTGCTCGAGGTCGGCGAACGAGGCGTACTCCTCCAACAGGTTCGTGTCCTTGGGCACCAGGTCCGCCTTGCTGATCTTCACCGATGCCTCAGTGCCGCCCTTCGACGCCGGGTCCACCGGGACACAGGTGTGCACCACCACCGAATAGTGCTCGGCGAACCCCACCAGTTGGCCGTTGCGGACCGCGATCCCGGCGATGTGCTCGGTCGTGACGGTCTTCTCGTTGTCGGTCAACACATACGTGGGGACCCCACCCAACCGTCGGAACGTCTGGTCCAACGCGGCGAACACCGAGGGCATGGTCTTGTCCCGCAACGCGATCACCACCCGGAACCGCGACCACGCCAGCCACGCCACGAACAGCACCGTCTTGATGCCGTCGATCCTGGGTCCGTCGCCGTAGTCGTACTGCAACCACATGCCCGGCTCAGTCACCCACGGCCGGTGCACGCGCACGTTGCCGGCCCGGTACGACTTCTTCACCGCCGCGACCCCCGCCGCGTGGTGCGCTCCGACCCCGTGTAGCCCAACGCGAGCAGCTTCTCGTGGGCGACATCGGCACGGACCTTTCCCTTCGAGCGTTCCACCCACTCCTCGACCTTGTCCAGGTAGGCATCGATCAACTGCGGCCGCGGCGCGGCCCGGTCCAGCACACCAGCCGCAGCACGCCGCTCGACGTAGTGCTTGACGGTGTGGTGAGAGCAGCCGGCCAACTCACCGGCATCACGCAACGACCCGGTCAGGTCGTAGGCATCCAAGATTTTCATGATCTCCTCGGCAGACTTCACATGTCCCTCCTCAGGACGACGGGCGCTTCAGCACCGCCGATCGCACCTGAGGAGGGGCCTCAACCTGGGAACCGGTGAGGCAGACGACGTCGTGTCGGGCAGATCCCATGACCGCTACCGGGCAGGTTTCATGACCGCCAGCGGGCAACTTCGTGGCCGTCTACGGGCAGAATTTCATGGCCGCCAACAGTGATTTCATGCAGGACTTCTTCGGAGAGCGCGCGGCAGAAGCCGAGGTTGCGCTCGTCGACATTGCGAGGTCGGCCCACAGGAAGTCCGTCCTGGCTCACGAAGCTGCAGAGTCAGACACCAATGATGTGTTCGGAACCTCGTTCTGGGGCGCATTACACCGGCACAGCATCGCCCGCATGTGTGATGCTGTGCCCGGGGCGACTCTGACGAAGCTCACTGGTTTCCGCTATCAACTGGTGACCTGGAAGAACCAACTGATCGTCCCCGTCAAGATCAAAGACATCGTTGACCTCCAACCCGGCACCATTCGGGTGGGCGCCTCCGACTTCCGCCGTCATCTCGGGGACCTTGGGGCACCTTTATTCGTGGAGGTCGACCTTTTTGATGACGCGCAGGAGTTGGAGTCTGAGCAGGTAGCCATGCAACGTGCACGGGACCGCGCGGAGTTGGCTCAGAGCCTGCTGAACACCAACGCCAGCGGCGTCGTGTTCGTTGCGGTCTTGGCATCCGTGACCGGTGGAGTCCGACTCATCCATGTTGGAGAGGGAAAGCTCGACCAAGACGGATTCATAGTGTGGGGTCCCAGCGAGACTCTGAACCTCCGCGCTGAGGTCACTCAGAATCCGGGTCTGGTCACCGCTTCGACGTCGTTCGCCGACACGCCCACCCCGATGCCCGCTCTCTCTTGTGCGCAAGGACAAGACGAACGAGGGCGACAAATGATGCAGGACTCGCGTACCGCTGTTGGGCGGGCGTGAGTATGTTTGCGTTCCAACCCGATCGCTTGCGTCAGGCGCGTCAACTCGCCCTATTGACGAAGACCGAGGTCGCCAAGCTGAGTGGAGTCACGCCCACCGCCGTCGGTCAGTACGAATCCGGCGTCTCGGTGCCGCGTCCCGACACGTTGGCCAAGCTAGCCATGGCATTGGACGTAGACGAGGAGTTCTTCGCGGCTGGACGTCCTCTGCTGAGGTTGGAGGTCGGCGACACGTATTTCGAGAGCTTGCGTGCCACCACTGCGAAGCAGCGTCTTCACGCGACGGCGTTCGCTGAACAGCTGTGGGAAATTTCTCATGCGCTGGAGACGTACGTTCGCTTCCCAGACGTGCGCCTCCCCGAGACACCACTCGGTTCGAGCGGTCCCGAACGCGCCCAGCGAGCAGCACAAGCGGTCCGCGCTGCCTGGGGTCTGGGGGTCGAACCGATGGGGCACCTCGTCTCCCACATCGAGTCCAACGGGATCGTCGCCGCACTCGCACCCCGAACGGAGCAAACCAAGGCACGGATCGACGCCTACTCGACTCTGACGTTCGGACGTCCGTTGATGGTGCTGACCCCAGATCGAGCAGACGACGTGTTCCGGCACCGGTTCAGTGCCGCGCACGAACTAGGGCACCTGGTCCTGCACAACGGCGAGTTGACGGGCGACGTGTGGTTGGAGAAGGAGGCCGACGCCTTCGCCGCTGAGTTCCTGACCCCTTCTGCTGTCATGGCTGGGGTGTTGCCGCGGCGACTGAACTTCGCTCAGTTGACAGAACTAAGTGAGCGGTGGGGTGTTTCGGTGAAGATGCTCGTCTTCCGAAGCCAGGAACTCGGATTGATCAGCGAGAGCACGGCACGCCGGGCCTATATTCGGCTCGCGCAGAACCCGGTCCAGCATCGCCCGATCCGCCTGTATGAAGGCGAGGTGCCGTCCATGTTGAAGGCTGCCTTCGATCTCGCTGAAACCGGAGGGCTCACTCAGGTTGGACTCGCCAAACAATTGGGGTGGAAGCCTCGACGTGTCCGGCAGATCCTTGGTGATGACGACTCCCGACCCCGGCTGGTCGTCATTAGGTGACGCGATTGGGATAGGAAAGCGGTCGGCCTCACCGGCTATGAATCGCGATTTCCAGCAGCAGGGGCGCCATTGGCTGCTACTCGAGCTGCGATTACACGCAAACCACGGAAGCTCGAAGCGAATTCGAGTCGATCTTGGGTTGAGGAAGGCGAACCATTCGAGGGGTGCCGGGGACTGCTACGCGATCAGATGGGAGTTGCCCCCATACTATCCGCAAACGGCTGATTTGCTGAGCAAATGCGGTACCGCCCCGCGATCGGTTGCACAGACTCTTGACGGTTTCATGTTCCCGAGCACGAGGAGGTTTGTGAATCATCGGTCCAAGCGGTGAGGTTTGGAATGCTTTGGTCGGTGATGAAGGCGACGCTGTGCCTGGCACGGGTGACACCGATGTAGAGGGCGCAGGCGGCTAGGCCCTCGAGCTGGATGCCAACGGTAAGGAACTTGAGTGCCTTCGCGGTCGGGTAGATCACCACGTGGTCGACGGTGCGGCCTTTGGCTACGCCGAAAGTGAGGAAGGGAAGGTCCAGATGCTTGGCAACTGCCTTGCTGTGACGGAGGCAGAGCGCCGCGTGCCTTTGGGTGTACTCGACGGCGTCGGATTCCCGGACGGTGAAGAGCCCGGCGTGCGGATGCGTGTCTGTTGATGCCGAGACGGTCGGTGCGTAACCGAGAGCCGGATCGAAGATGGAGTCCGACAGAGTCGCTATGATCTGGCTTGAGCGGTAGGTCGTTGGTGCCTGTGTGATCTTGAGAAGCTTCCTGCTTTCCATCAACTGGAACCAAGCAAAGATCTTATCTTTGCGGTATTTCGCGTTCTTGGGGTCTCTGACGTTGGTGGACAGCAGTGCCTGCCGCATGTCGCCGACCATCGTGATGGTCAACCTTGACCGCAAAAGGGCTTCCACGACGTCAAGATCCCACCCGCCAAGATCTTGCACCTCGTCGATGTAGATCTCGTCGTAGATGTTTTCCAAGCGGTCAATCGCGGCGCTGTTGCTGGCTGCCATGACGTCGTGGGCGAGCTTGGCTAGATGAAGTTTGTAGGCACGGTTGCTGGCATCAAGGAACCGCACTTCGCCCTTCGCATAGCGTCCGGGATCACCATCGAAGTTGAGTCCGGCTAATCGACGATCTGGGTAGAGGAGGGGAGGTAGGGGCGGACTAGGTGTTGGAGGAGGAAGGCGAACCAACCCATCACCTCTATCCGCCGGCCATCGGCGCCGGCCGCCCTGATGCGAGTCGCGAGCTCGTCTTGGCTTGCTGTGGTGTAGCCGAGCACCAGGATACGGCGGTCGTCTGGACACGACTTGCAGTCGTCGACGATCGACTGGGTCTTACGTCCGCCAGCGACAGCCAAGATCGCGCGGTTCATGCGAAGTGCTCGATCGCCTGCTTGATGTAGTTCGGCATCACCACTGCCTCCTGTGACTCAAGGATTCGCAGGGCGCCTTCGGTCTTGTGGTTCGGCATCCATGTCTCTGGATTGTCCTGCTTGCGCAGCCCAAGCACCGTCCGCATGTGTTCGACGCCGTTAGCTGTGATCAGCTGTGGTTCAAGTGTCTTGCCGAGCGAAGGGTCGCCGACGAACATCCGTCGGATATCCGACATGTGCTCGGTGAGTTCCTGAAGGATCTCGGAAACTGGGCTCCCATCGTTGTCCTGGAGAGCTACGACGTCGCGGTCGAGGCGAGCGCAGAGTTCAAGTGCCCGCTTGAAGGTAATCCCGTTCATGGAGATAACGTCGATGCCATCCGACTCGGGAGACTTCTGGAACCGGTCGAAGTAGCCCCGCTTGAAGATCATCTCGTCGGACGGGCCCTCAACGAGAACTAGCCGGGTAGCTAAAGCGAGACGCAGAGTGTCGTAGCCCGATAAGTGCTTGAAGTAGGAGACGGTTCCATCGTCCAGGTCGCTGATGCGGGTTGGGTCGTCGCCGCGTAGGCAGATCAACTTGTTGAGGCCAAGACGGTTGAGGACGAAGGAGCTATGAGTGGTCACGAACAGTTGCTGGCTCTCGCCTGCGAGGGTCTCGACCCGGTCGATTAACTTGTGGAGGCGGCTGTAGGCAAGATGAGTTTCGGGTTCCTCGATCAGCACTGTGCGGGCAGATTCGGCGCGCCGTTTCATCGCTAACGCCACCTTGATCGAAGCCTGCTGGCCCTGCCCGGACATGGCGAACGGAATGTCGTCTACCGCAGGGACTACCCCGGCCTCCCAGGACGCGCGAGCGGACTGGTCCATCGTCAAGCCGAGTGGGGCATCGTGAAGTTTCTCAGACCCCTCACGCACCTTCTCATTGAGGCCTTTGAGGGCTGAAGAAGTCAACTCGTAGCGTGACTTGCGATGGGCCACCGAGATCGCCGCCCGCTCCTTCGGCTCGAGGAACGAGCTGAGTATCTCTCGTGTGTGGTAGTCGACTCCTGCCTTCGACCGGATCGTGCGTGAGTCGATCACCGACAGTCCCAGGGCGGTCGGGCGCCGGCGCAGCGGCATGTCGTTGAAGTCCTTCCACAATGCCTCGAAGTACTCAGTCGGCAGGACATCCGGTCGGTCAGGATCCGCCATGTAGGCCGCGAACTCCTCGTCATAGTCAGGGTTGAGGACGACCTCAAGTTTGGTCCCAGGAAAGTCAAGTCGAAGGGAGTTGTGGACCCCGCGCATCCGCTGAACGTCGGAGTCCAAGGAGTCGAAGTAGAGTTCGATGCAGATCGTCGGCGCGGGCACCTGCGAGTCCTTCGCGTAGGCATCGAGGTAGTCGCGCACCGCATCGGCGTTGAACCAGTACGGATTGAGCTCCTCGTTTGCCCAACGGCCGTCGATCCGTCCGCTGAGAGCCAAGGTGATTGCCTCTAGCAAGGTCGACTTACCGGTCTCGTTGTCGCCGACGATGATGTTCGTCGTTGGATCGGGCGTGATGGCGAACTGACGGAACTTGCGGTAGCCGTGAATAACAACCTTTGAGATCATGATGGCTCTATTCTCGGAGGTTCCTAGCGCCCTGAGCGTGTGCCACGCCGCGACCTCAGTTCTGGACGACGAGCCCTGAGCAGCGCACTTTAAGCCTGCCTGAGCTCCAGGTCGACGTCGGGGACGAGGTCGAGTCGGGTGGCTGGTGATGCGGAAAGATGTCGCCGCGCCACGAGACGCGCGAGTGCGCGCTCCAAGAGGCTTACGGGTGGCCGACGGCGGTAGGGGATGTTCATGACGTCAACTCACATTCCCATCGCTGGGCGTGTGGTGCCGTGCTCTGCTGACGCCTGAGGCGCCACGAACGCCTCCGCTGCTCGCTCCGTCGAGAGCGACTTCGACGGCTCCCACTGATGCGGATGCATGCCGGTCTGGACGGCTGCGGCCACGAGATTGGCGAGGGCGTACGAGCTGTCTTGGGGGACTTGGTCGAGGGCGCACCAAGCCAGGGCGCCGTTTCCATTTTGCCAGGCCGCGAAGCCCAGCAGCGAGGCGGGAGCAGCGCGGACTTCATCGGGCGCCCTGCTGGTCAGATCTGTCCACAGTGCGGTGTGAATCGCACTGGGTTTCGTTCCGCTTGATCAGTCAGGATGGGAACGATGGCCAGGTATACGAACGAGATGCGTGAGCGGGCAGTGCGGATGGTCGCTGAGGTCCGCCCGGAGCACCCGCACGAGACGGCAGCGTTGCGGCACGTCGCGGGGTTGCTGGGGATGAACGTCGAGACCCTGCGGCTGTGGGTCCACCGTGCTGAGGTCGACGCCGGGAAGCGGCCCGGGACCACGACGGATGAGGCGGAGGAGATCAAGCGCCTCAAGCGTGAGGTAGCCGAGCTCCGCAGGGCGAACGAGATCTTGAAGTCCGCCTCAGTGTTTTTCGCCAAGGAACTCGACCGCCCCACGACGAGATGATCCGCTACATCGACGAGCACAAGGATCAGTTCGGGGTCGAGGCCATCTGCCGGGTGCTGCGTCCGGCAGTTCGTGGGTTCATCACCTCCCGTGGCTACCGGGCCGCGAAGACCAGAGCCCCGTCGGCGCGGTCGTTGAAGGACGAGTTGCTGGTGCCGGAGATCGCCCGGTTGCACGTCGAGAACTACGGCGTCTACGGGGTCCGGAAGATGCACGCCCTGATGCGACGCCAGGGCTGGGAGATCGGTCGCGATCAGACCGCTCGGCTGATGAAACTCGCCGACGTTCGTGGGGTGAAGCGGTCGAAGAAGGTGTTCACCACGAAGCCGGATCCGGCGGCGGTGAAGCCGGCCGACTTGGTCCAACGGCGCTTCCACGCGCCCGCGCCGCGGCGGCTATGGGTTGCCGACATCACCTACGTCGCGACCTGGTCGGGGTTCGCCTACGTGGCGTTCGTGACCGACGTCTACTCACGCCGGATCGTCGGGTGGAACGTCGCCGCGACGTTGAAGGCCGACATCCTCCCTTGCAGGCGCTCGACATGGCCGCGTGGGACGCAAAGCGCGAGGGCGCGGTCGATCTGACCGGGCTGGTCCATCACGCCGACCACGGCTCGAACTACCTCTCGATCGTCTACACCGACCGAATCGGCGAACTCGGCGCGAAGCCCTCCACGGGCACCGTCGGCGACTCCTTCGATAACGCGCTGGCCGAGGCCGTCAACGGGCTCTACAAGACCGAACTCATCAGACGGCGCGGGCCGTGGCGCACGATCGAGCAGGTCGAGCTCGCGACGCTGGAGTACGTGTGGTGGTGGAACAACCAACGCCTTCACGGGGAGCTCGACATGCGCACCCCGCTCGAGGTCGAGGCCGCGTACTACGCTGCCCAAGAATCATCCCGGCCAGCACTCGCTGTCCAAGGGAACGCATAGGAACGAAACCCAGTGCGATTCAGTGTGCGAGCCGGCGTTGTCGCGGCCGATGTCGTTCCAGAGGGCGTCTCGGATGGGGATGGATTCGGCTGCGACAAGGAGACGGGCCGCGTCACGGTCGGTGAGTCGGATGCCGTCCGCGTGGAATTGTTGGAGCCGCCCAAGGGCCCACTGCCCTTCCCTGTTTTGCGTGCTCTGAGCGGACTCCGCCCGTGTCTCGGGCATGAGGTTCGCTACCGGCTCGCGGTCGCGAACCAACGAGGCGGCGATGGCGTCACGATTGCTCACTGGCTGCGCTCGCCCGGCCAGCACGGTGGTGGCGGCCAGTTGATCGCGAGCTGATTCCGTCTGTAGGCCGGAGTCGTCGCTGTCGAGGTCGTACCAGCGGGTGTCATCGGCCGACAGCTTCAGCGGCGTGTCGATGCCGATGCCAGCGAGTCGGACGGCGAGGTCGTGGCCAATGAGTTCGGCGGCCTGCTGGTCGTGGGTCATGCAGACGATGGCGACACTGGCGCCGGGTTGGACGTACCGACTGAAGGCGCCGCGGATGGCACCCCAGACTTCATCGCGTTGGCGGGCGGTGGTGGGCAGATCGACTCGGGCGAGAGGCAGGTCGGGACGCAGTGGTACGAACACGATCGACTCCTCGGCTTTGAATCCGAGCAGGTGCGGGACGGCGGCGATCAGCTCATCGGGGGAATGAATGGAGAGGGTCATGCCTGTCAGGTGCGCGCCACGTTCCGTGCCATGCGAGCACTCTCTGGGGCCGCAGTGGGGCCGCAGGCCACCGAAAAACGGCCCCTGACGCTGACAGACGCCGAAAGACGTTTGTGCAGTTCAGGGGCCGTTTTTGACAACTACTGACAGAGGGTGAAAACCCCTAAATCAGATGTCGTAATAGAGCTCGATCTGGCCCTCTCAGGTCAGCGTCCCCGGTGTCGGCGCAGAGTCCGAGGCGGCGTCCGTCCTCGTCATCGAGGTGCGAGTCGCATCGTAGGCAGGCGACACCCCTGAACAGGATGCTCGGCTGATCTCGATCTGCCTGAACCGGTGCTGACTCATAGATGTCACCGAACCGCGTTGTCAGATGTGTGTGGCGCCGGCCGAGCATGCAATGCACCTTCGCCTCGGTGCGCGGCGGATTCTTGGCAACCCCCGCGAGCAGGCTGACGCCTTCTTTATACGCGTACTCCGTGAACCGCAATGCCATGAAGTAGTCCGGGTTGACCGCGCTCATCTCGCTCGCGGCCAAGTCCTCGAAAGCGAAGTCGTCGACGTCGATCGTGATCAGATACCGCGCTCCAGCCCGGACCGAATCCGCCACGACCTGACGAAGTTCAATCGAGACCGTCACCAGTCCCTCCGTGCTGGCCGCGGACGGCGACAACTCCATGCCCAGGATGTCGGCTCGCACCGTCGAGATCCGTGACGCCGCAACTCGCGCGTGACGGTCCGCCTCCGCCTCGACGTGAGCCGACCAGGCGACCCGGAATCCGTCGGCGCGGGCACCAGCGACCACAAGGGTCCGGGTGACCGGTGAGGCGAGTGTGTTCGCGTCCAGGGAACAGGACCGCGGACTCACTCACCGAACAGCTCGGCCTCGATGTCCGTGGCCTTTGCCTCGGCCATCTGTCGCATCAACTTGTGGCTGTATCGCTCGAACTCGGCCAAGGAGATGCGGTGGTGCGTGCCGACCTTCGTTGCAGCCAGGTCGCCCTCGGCAATACGTCGCAGCACCGTCGACCGGGACATGCCCAATTGCTTGGCGACCTCGGCGGGAGAGAGCAACTCGACCCGAGCCGAGACGTCGACGACCTCGCCGCGTGACTTGGCTGACTCCACAAAGGCCCGCAGTGCCGCCCAGTCCGAGTCCGACAGGTGCGCCGGATTGATCGTCATCGACTCGCTCATGAGAGCCATGATAGCCCAACGCTGGTCACTTGGCATCGCTTAAGTGACCACGCTTGCGACGTGCTCCACGAGCGCCAAGGTCGCGTCGTGCCACGCTGGGCGAAGGCGAAACCCCGGCGATGTAACCGAGGCCAGTGATGGTTCCGGGGTCTTCATGGAACACGCTACCGGCGTCACCACAAATTCGCCCTTTATCCGAGCACTGCGGGTCAGACAGGGTTCTCTCCTGTTGGAAGCCATGCGGAACACGCCGAAAGGTTGTGCGAGAGCATCTCGCCCCGGTCTTCCACGTTTCCGACCAGGTGCGCGCTCGACACCACTCAACGGGTCTCGACCCGGCTCGTGCACTGAGCGAACTCGTCCATCCTGTTCCCGGCCTGGAGCCAGAGTTTGCGGTGTCGGAGCCCGCTGCCCATCTGGGCGTCCCGATCGAGACCGTCCAGATGGTCTGTCGGCATGACGCCGCCGATCCTGACCTGCGCCACACTGGGTGCGGGCGCCTCGGCATCCATGTCGCGCGCGATCTCCGGTTCCGGCTCTCGGGAGTCAGCTGAGGATGACCAACAACTCGCCGAGTGCGAGCAACGTGATCGCGACGGTCAGCGTGAGGGCGGCCCGTCCACCGCGCCCACGGGGCCGCATCGTCCGGCCGGTGGAGTGGCGGTAACGCGCGGAACTCTCAACGACGACCCATAGCCCGAGCACTGCGGCCAAAACCAGCATGATCAGGACGAGGGTGCCGGCGTCGTCCGCGGTCAACCGGGCCACGATCGCTGCACCGGCCACCAACGATAAGGCGGTCCGTTGCCAGGCCAGGGCTGTGCGTTCGTTCGCGAGGCCTGGATCGTGCTTGGACAATTCAGCGCAACCCGGTCATCGCGATCACCGCAACGACGGCCACGTGCGCGGCGAACGCACCTGCAAGCCCGAAGGACGGCAGCGGTTCGTGTCGTCGCATTGCCCGCTCCGCCCAGGCCCAGCGCCCCCAGGAGGCGCCCGCGGTCAGCAGGCCGGCCACGACTAGAAGCACCGCCAGCAGACGCTGAACTGAATCGTTCAGGGTCAGGTCGACGACGTCGACGGCAACACCGGCCGCGAGGAGGGCGAGAGAGGTACGTATCCATGCGAGGAACGTGCGTTCGTTGGCGAACGAGAACCGGTAGTCCGGCTCCTCGCCCTCGTCGTACACAAACCGGGGCCACCGGTGGCCATTACTCATCGCGCGCTCCCGTCGTCGAGACGATATTGAGCGTCGCCCGGTGCCGGGACGCCCGTCATATTGGACTCGCCCAGATCAGGCCTCCTGGTAGATCACCTTGCGGGCCGGGGCCGGGTCGGTGCGAATGCGGTACCAGCGTTGACCGCCCCATTGCGCGGCGATATAGCGCTCCAATTCGCGCATCCGCCCACGCCTACAACTAGGCGCTTGCCGCAAACGCCTGACAGATCGCCACAGTGGGCGAGACGCTGAGTGAAGAACCCTGCGTCCCACTCGCGTGCTCAAACCCTCCGCTACCGTTCTGCGCCTGTGCTGGAAGGAAGTCGTTCGAAGATGCTTTCCTCGCTCATCGGCCCGCGTAGTTGCTTCATCAAGGCGATGTTCGCTCGAATGGCGCCGGCGGGGTATGCCCCCAGATGAGCGGCGACTTGACGGGCGGTGGCGAGTACGTCGCCGTCCGGTACTGATTGGGAGGCCACGGCGAGCCGACGTAAGTCTTCGCCGAACCAAGGTTTGCCTTCCAGTATCAGCTGCATGGCTGTTGAGCTGCCGTAGCGGCTAGCGAGCCAAGCCAGATTCATCGGGATTCGCAGCCCCATCGACAGTTCGAAGATGCGCAGGAACGACGTCTCGCCGGCGATCACCAGGTCACCGGCCAAGGCGAGCGCTGCGCCGCCGTTGATGGCTGCCTTCTCAAGTGCCACGACGATGGCTTGGTCGGTCCGAGCCAACTGCGCGTGGACCGACAACAGGGCTGGATAGATCAGCTCGTCCGGTGCCTGTTGGGGGTCGATCGAGGAGAGGTCGAGCCCCGAGCAGAAGCAGCCGCCGGCGCCACGCAAGAGGATGACCTCCACCGATGAGTCGGCAGTGATCTCCTGGAGTCGGTCCCGGAGCATTGCGATCATCTCCAACGAGAGTGCGTTGCGTTGGCGTGGCCGGTTGAGTACCACCTCGGCAACCGCAGGGCTGGGCCGTTCGACCAGCACAGTCGGTTCGTCGGGGTATGCGATCGCAGGGGAGGTGTTCTGGCTCGTCGGCATGCTCATCGTGACCTCGGCAGACTGTCGTTGGGTTCGGTTTCGTCGCTGAACTCGTTGCCACTTTGAGAATTCTCAGCACCTGAAGTTCGGTGGTTGGAAGGCGAAGGGACCTCGGTCGCCTCGGGGCGCACCATCCTGGCAGCGGCACCGTCGACGGAACCTTGTGAGATCAACTCGGCAGGTTCACCGGCAGCACCGCGGCGCCACGGGACGAAGCGCAGGAGTACTGCCAGGACGGTGATGACGAGAATGGTCATGGCAATCGGACGGCCCAGCAGGTAGGTGCTATCGCCAGCCGAGAACGCCATGGTCTGGCGCATCGAGAGCTCGAGGGTGGGGGCGAGTACGACGGCCAGCACGAAGCCGGTCATCACGAAGCCGGAGCGACGGAGCAGGAAGCCGATCAGGCCGGATGCCAGCAGGACGCCGACGTCGAACATCGAGTTGTTCTCGGCGTAGACACCGACCATGCACAACCCGATGATCATCGGCATCAGCAGCTGCGGCGGAATCGCAAGCAGCCGGGTGAACAGGCCCACCAACGGCAGGTTGAGCACCAGCAGCATCACGTTGCCCATGTACATCGCAGCAATGACGATCCAGAAGAGCTCCGGCTGGTCGGCGATGAAGGTCGGCCCGGGCACGATGCCGTTGAGCAGCAGGGCGGCCAGGACCAGCGCCATGGTCGGAGCGAACGGGATGCCGAGCACGAGCAGCGGCACGAAGGCGGCTCCGGCGGCCGCGTTGTTGGCCGCTTCGGGGCCGGCCACGCCTTCGACGGCACCCTTGCCGAACTCTTCGGGGTGCTTGGAGAGCTTGCGTTCGGTGAGGTAGGAGGCGAACGTCGACAGCACCGAGGACGGTCCGGGGAGCAGACCGAACAGGAAGCCGAGCACGGAGCCGCGCAGCGCGGGGGAGGGCGCGGCGTCCTTCCTCCTTGGTGGGGAGCAGCTCGCGCATGGTCGGTGCCTTGACCTTCTCGGGGTGCCACTTGCGGGCGGCGATGGTCAGCGCTTCGGAGACGCCGAAGACTCCCATCACCAGGGCCATGAAGCTGAAACCCTGGGCGAGGTTGGTGGAGCCGAAGGTGAAGCGCAGCGACCCGGAAGTGGGGTCGATGCCGACGGTGGCGATGGCGAGTCCGGCAGCGACCATGGCCACCGACTTGGAGGTGGACCCGGTGGACAGGGCCACCAGCAGCACCAGACCGGCGATGCAGAGGGCCATGTACTCGGGCGGGCCGAGTTTGACGGCCAGGTCGCCGAGGATCGGGGCGAAGAACATCAGCATGACCACGGCCATGGTCCCAGCGATGAAGGACGACACGGCAGCGATGGTGAGTGCCGCGCCGGCTCGCCCCTTCTTGGTCATCGCATGACCGTCGATGGCGGTGACGACCGACGTCGCTTCGCCGGGGACGTTCATCAGGATGGAGGTCGTCGAGCCGCCGTACGTCGAGCCGAAGTAGATGCCGGCGAACAGGACGAGCGAACCTTCCGCGCCGACCTGGGTCGTGACGCCGAGCAGGACGGACATGGCACCGATCGGGCCGATGCCGGGCAGTACGCCGACCAGGGTGCCGAGGGTGACGCCGGCGAGGGCGAGCAAGAGCAAGGTCGGGTCGGTGAAGGCACCGAAACCTGCCCCCAAGTTTCCGAAGATGTCTGTCATCGGATTCTCCTAACGCGAGACATGGGAGGTCAGACCGTTCCGAAGAGGCCGACGGGGAGCGGGATGAACAGCCAGTAGACGAAGACGAGCCAGGAAACGACCCCGAAGGAGACGGCCAGGATCAGCGGACGCCGCCAGCCAGTGACGCCGGCAACCTTGGCCATCGCGAACAGGCCAATCGAGATGCCGGTGATGAACCCGGTGATCGAAGCGAGCGCGGCGACGACGGCGGCGACGGCGACGACTCCGATGACGCGACTCCAGTTGGCCGAACCGCCGAACTCCTCGTCCTCGTCCGACAGTTGGGTGGCGGAGTTGCGGAGGTCCTCGAAGACACTGCCGAGGGAGGCAAGGACCAGGACGACACCAACCACGAGTGGGAAGAAGCCCGACTCCGGTGCATCCATCGACCCGATGCCCTCTTTGCGGGCCGCGATGACGAACGCCACGCCGGAAGCAAGGAGCACGCACGAGGTGATGAGGTCCACGACCCGAACCCCGTGGCCAGCCTGGTCGCTCGGACCGGCCACGGGGGTGTTGCTGGGTGAGGTGGTCACTTCAGGTACTCCGCGGCAAGGTCGTACTTCTCCTTGACAGCGGCAGCTGCTTCGGCGCCGGTGCTGGCGGATGCGGTCATGCCCATGTCGCCAGCGGCCTTGACGAACTTGTCACTCTTGACTGCGTTGGTGAAGGCCTCAGTGAGCTTGTCGTGGATGTCGTCGGGCAGGCCGGCCGGCGCTGCGACCACGTAGAACGCGGCCCACTTGAGGTCGAATCCCTGGGAGGCGAAGGTCGGGATCTCCGGGGCGAGAGGATTCGCTTCGGGCGACATGATGCCGAGCGCCCGCAACTTGCCGGCCTTCAGGTGGGGCAGCGCGCCGGCCAACTGCATCATCGATGCGTCGAGGTTCTTGCCCAGCAGCGCAGTGACCGACGAGCCGTCACCGTCGACCGGGATCGACTTGAAATCGACATCGACCGTGCGCTCGATCATGTTGAGCGGGACCGTGTAGTTGAGCGGACCCTCGCCCATGGTGAGCTTCCCGGGGTTGGCCTTCGCGGCGGCGAACAGGTCGTCGAGCGACTTGTACGGCGCGCTGGCGGGGACGACGATCATCACCGATGACTCGACGACGGTGGTGAGCAGGTCCAGCTTGTCGGGGTCGAAGGAAAGCTTCTCGACGTGGGGAACCAGGGTCAGCGGCCCGTCTGGGAGCATGCCGATGGTGTAGCCGTTCGCCTTGGCATTGGCGACGGCGCTGGTGCCGACCGTGCCGTTGCCGCCATCCCGGTTGACGACCTGGATCTTCTCGCCAAGATCGCCCTCGGCGTTCACGGTCTCGGCGATCAGCCGGGAGACGGTGTCGGTGCCGGAACCGGCCGGGTAGGGGATCACCATCTCGATCGGACGGTTCGGGAAGCTGGAGGCGCTGTCCTCCCGGGCGCAGCCGGTGAGAGCCAGCGCGGAGATGAGCGCGAGCGCGGCGCCCGACTTGAACAGACCGGACTTCAGCAGTGGGGTGCGTGACATGGAATGCCTCCTCAGGCGGGGATGAGCGTGTTGTTGTGAGCGACGAACTCGGTCATGAGCCCGGCCGCAGGTGGGTGCGGGGTGTAGACGCTGGCGCGGGTGATCAGATCGCCGTATCGGTCGTTGACGGCTGTGGCGACCTCGGTGGGAGTGCCGAGCGCGGCGAAGGTGTGCAGCATTTCCTCGGTGATCAGGTCACCCATCTCGTCCCACTTGCCTTCCTTCGACAGTGCGTTGAGAGCCGGCTGCAGGTCGCCCCAGTCATGGGCCTCCAGGACACCGACGTAGGACGGCGTCGAGGCGTAGAACGCGATCTGCTTGCGCAGAGCGGCAGCAGACTTGGCGTACTCCTCATCGGTTTCGGCCAGGCCGATCATCATCATGCCGGTGCATTCGAACGAACTCAGGTCGCGGTTGCCGCGCGCTGCGCCCTCGGCCAGGGCAGGAAGGGTCACGGCTCGTAGGTAGTCGGGGCTGGTGAAGGGGTGACAGATCACGCCATCGGCGAGTTCGCCGGCCACCCGGGTCATCGACCCACCGACCGCGGCAAGCCGCACCCGCGGGGCGCCGTACTCGTGCCGAGGTGGGGTGAACATCGGCGTCATCAGCGTGTGCGTGTAGTACTCGCTGCGGAAGTCGAGCTTGGTGCCGTTCTCCCACGCCGACCAGATCGCATTCAGGGCTTGCAGCATCTCGCGCATCCGGCTGGCCGGCTTGCCCCACGGCATGCTGTAGCGCTTCTCGACGTGAGGCTTGATCTGAGAGCCGAGGCCGAGGACGAATCGTCCTCGGCTGATCCGCTGCAGGTCGTAACCGATGTTGGCCAGGGTCATCGGAGTCCGGGCAAACGCGATGGCGATCGCCGTTGCGAGTTCGATCTTCTCGGTGGTGGCCGCGGCCTGGACCAGGGGGAAGAACGGGTCGTGCTTGGTCTCCGAGACCACGAATCCGGCATAGCCGTCGCGTTCGGCCACGCGGGCCTGGTCGGCCGCGGAGTCCACGTCGTCCATCTCGAGGGCAACGTCAATGAGCATGGGGAGCCTCCTCAGGCGTCGAGCAGTTGGTGGGCGAGACGAGCACGGTGCGTTTCGGGGCGCCCCAGCAACTGCATGGAGGCGTGGGCCCGACGTACGTGGAGGTGGCAGTCGACCTCGACGGTGAAACCGATGCCGCCATGCACCTGCAACGAGGTATGGGCAGCAGCCGTGTAGGTCTCGCTGGCGACGACCTGCAACAGCGCGGTCATCTCGACGGCCTCCGCAGCATTGGCTCCGACCAGGTCGGCGGTACGGCGCAGCGCGATCTCGGCGCTGTGCAGTTGCTGGAGGGTGTCGGCCAATCGGTGCTTGATCGCCTGGAAGGATCCGACGGCGCGGCCGAACTGGTAGCGGTTCTTGGCGTAGTCGACCGCGTCCTGGAGGCAGCGGGCGGCGCCCCGAGTTGGCTGGCGGCCAGGAGCACTGCGGCCACCGGCTCGATAGCGGCGAACAGCTCGGGGTTGCCGAGGGCACGGGCCGGAGCGTTGGCCAGGTCCACACGCACTTCGGGACGGCGCAGGTCGAGGCCGGTCTGTGCGGTGACCTGCAGGCCGGGGGCACCCGCCGCCACGGCCAGGATCGCGACGCCATCGGGGCCGTCGACCGGGACCAGGAAGACGGACGCGTCCGCATCACCGAGCACACCGGCCGCGGTGCCGGTCGCCGTGCCGGAAGTCGGGTCGAACTGGATGCTCGCGGGGCGAGGTGACCAGGCAATGACGGCGTCGCCAGCGAGAGCCTGGGCGAGGAGATCGCTGCCCGACTCACCTGCGCCGAGCAGCAGACGCAGCCCGATCACGTGCGGCAGCAGCCGGTCCTGGGCCACGGCTCGGCCGAGCTCGGTGAAGACGATGGACAGGTCGGCGAGACTGCCGCCGGCGCCGCCGTGCTCCTCGTGGATCCCGATGCCGGCAACGCCGAGGTCCTGACTCAGTGCACGCCACACGGTGGCGTCGTCGGACCCGTCGACCAGGACGTCGCGCAGCGCCTCGGCGAGGCTCGTCTGTTCGAAAGTGGGAAGCAGATTCATGGAGGTCACCTCAGGAAGTCGTGGTGCCGACGCGAAGGTCGCGGAAGGGCACCTGGTCGTTGGAGAACGGGTCACGGGGAGGCCGAGCACCTGCTCGGCCAAGCCGTTCTTCATCACCTCGTCCGTGCCACCGCCGATGGACAGCGCACAGGAGTCGAGGACTGCGAAGGTCCACTGATCACGGTCATCGCCGGGGCTCCACGAAGTGCCGCCGGCGTAGGCAACCCGGGAGACCAACGAGGTGGCGCGGCGGCCGTTCTCGGAGCGCCACAGTTTGCCCATCGAGGTGCGTGCTCCGAGCGGCTCGCCGGCGTGGACCAACTGGGCCTGGTGCTCGTCGAAGAGGTTGGCCAGCCGCTGGCCGATCCAGCAGTCGGCCAACTGGGCACGGACCGCCGGGTCGTCACGCAGGTCGCTGGTGTCGACCAGATCCAGCAGTGCCGGGAAGGCGACCGGCTGACGCCCGCCACCGCTGCCGATCGACTGCCGCTCCTTCATCAGCAGGGCGACCGCCACGCGCCAGCCGGCGTCCACTTCGCCCACCACGTGGTCAGCCGGAACCAGAGCGTTGTCGAGGAAGATCTCGTTGAACTCGCTGACGCCGGTGATCTGCTGGATCGGACGGATGGTGACACCAGGCTGCTCGAGGGGCAGCACGAACATGGTGATGCCCTTGTGCTTGGGCACATCCGGGTTGGTGCGCGCCAGGCAGATCGCGAACTGGGACTCAACTGCTCGCGACGTCCACACCTTCTGACCGTTGAGGACCCAGCCTTCGTCGGTGCGGGTGGCCCGCGTCTGCATGCCGGCCAGATCGGAGCCGGCACCCGGCTCGGAGTACATCTGGCACCAGATCTCCTCGCCGCGCAGGGCGGGCTCGACGTACCGCTTCTTCAGTTCCTCCGAGCCGTGGTCCAGCACGGTGGGAATGGCCATCCCGAGGCCGATCAAGAACAGGTCCGCCTCGGGCGGCAGTTTGCCCCGGGTGAGGGAGCTGAAGGTGGCCACTGCGGCACCGTCCAGGCCGGCGCCGCCGTACTCGGTGGGTACGTCGAGTCCGGCGAGTCCGGCCGTGTGAAGGGCGGTGCGGTAGGCCTTCGCCCGCGGAACCAGACCGTCGACCCCGTCAAGGGCAGCGGGAATGGTGTCGAGGAAGGTGTTGATCCGCGCGACGAGTTCGTCGTGGTTCACGGTGATTCTCCTGAGGGTCAGCGGCTGCGATAGCCGGTGTACTGCGGCTGCCGGCGTTCCAGGATCGAGCTCCTGGCTTCGCGGCAGTCGGCGGTGTGAAGGGCGAGCATTTGGGTGCGCATCTCCAGCAACATCGCCTGGTCGAGGCTGGTGGCGTCCTGGTTGGCGCGGGCCACCTGCTTCGTCATGGCGACGGAGAAGGGCGAGTGTGCGGCGATCGAGGTGGCCAGGTCGAGGGCGGTGGTTTCCAGTTCGTCGTCGGCCACCACCGAGGTGACCAGACCGATCCGTTCGGCCTCGTCGGCGTCGACCATCCGGCCGGTGAGCATCAGCTCCATCGCCCGACCGTTGCCGACGAAGCGGGGAGCAGGAACGAGGTGCCGAGCTCGCAGCCGGAGAGGCCGTTGCGGATGTAGGCGTCGGCGAACCGGGCGCTGGCACCGGCGACCCGGATGTCCGCGAGCAAGGCCAGCGAGAGCCCGCCGCCGACGGCGATCCCGTTGACTGCGGCGATCACCGGCAGGCTGGAGTTGCGCACCGACATCAGGGCGGCCGTGACGAACTCGCCCCATTCGGTGCGTCCCTCAATCGGGTCGCGATCGTCGAGGAACGGCTCGAATCCGGGCGTCTTCAGGTCGACGCCGGCACAGAACCCGCGGCCGGCCCCGGTCACCACCAGTGCGCGGCAGTCGCGGTCCCGGTTGGCCTCGGTCACCGCGTCGGTGAACTCGGCGAGCAGGTCCAGCGTGAAGGCGTTCATCGAGTCGGGCCGGTTCAGCGTGATCCGGCGGACGTGGGGACGCGGGTGATCCACCAGGATGTTCATCGGGCCACCTCCACGGTTCCGTCGGCGACCAGTTGATCGATGTCGGCATCGGTCAGGCCGATGCCGGTCAAGGCCTCATGGGTGTGCCCGCCAGCCTTCGGCGAGTTCGCCGAGTCGAAGGCGCGTCCGTCGAAGCGGTACGGCATCCGTGGCAGTGGAGTGCTGACGCCGCGGCCGTCCTGGGTGTCCGCGAACATGTCGGCTTCGTGGACCGCCGGAGTGGCGAGTACGTCGGCCAACGTGTTGATCGGTGCGGCCACGATGCCGTTGCTGCGCAGCATCGCTAGCGTTGCGGTGCGATCGGTGGGGCCGAGGGTGGCTTGCAACTCGGACCGCATCGCAGCCCGGTTGGCTACTCGGTCGGAGTTGGTCGCGAAGCGCAGATCTGACTCGAGTTCGGGTCGGCCGATGCTCTGGCACAGCCGGCGCCAGTGCTCCACGGTGTAGGCCGAGAGCACGATGTCGCCGCCCTGGAGGGTGAAGACATCGGCAGCCGGCGCGACGGTGGCCTGGCCGTTTCCCGAGCGGCTCGGGAGCACGCCGGTGCCGGCGTACTCGGCCCAGCTGGCGCCCTGGAGGTGGATCGCCACCTCGAGCAGCGAGAGCTGGACGTGGGCGCCTTCGCCGGTGCGCTCCTTGCGGAACAGTGCTGCGAGGATTCCCTGGGCGAGGAGGTCGGCGGTGGCGGCATCCACGACGGGGAAGCCGACCCGCTGCGGTTCGCGGTCAGCGGTGCCGGTCAGCGACATCATCCCGCTCTCGGCCTGGGCGGCGATGTCGAGCCCGACCCGATCGGCCGAGGCGGTCCCGGCGGGGTAGCCGCTGACGGAGGCGTAGACGAGGCCGGGAAACTCCGCTCGCAACTCCTCGGCGCCGAGGCCGAGCTTGTCCATCCCACCCGGTCGCATGTTCTGGACCAGCACGTCACTGGTGGCAACCAGTCGCTTGGCGAGGGCGCGGCCTTCAGCCGAGCGAAGGTTCAGGCAGACCGACTGCTTGCCGCGGTTGTAGGTCCGGCCGATGGCAGCGCCGTACGGGCCCATGTGGTGTGCGGACTCGCCGCCGATCGGCTCGATCTTGACCACGGTGGCGCCCAGCGCGGCCAGCGCGTTGCTGGCGCCAGGCGCCGCGATGAGCTGGCCGAACTCGACCACGCGAACACCCGCCAGCGGACCCTGGCCGGGCCGTTCTGTGGAGTTCGGGTGGGTGGCGTGCTCAGACATTTCTCGGTCCTCCTGAGGGACGTACTGCCCGGGCGGGAATCGGTGCACGGGCTCTCTGGGTGTGAAGTAGAACACCAACGAGTGGGAGAAATCAAGCCCTAAGTTAGTTTGTCTTCGGTCTTGACAAAGTGCCCACGGAGCGGGCTAAGTAAGTACATATTCGTTGGAAGTGAGGAATTATGTCCGGAGATGTACGTGTGGTCGGCGTCGGGATGGTGCCGTTCGCCAAGCCTGGGAAGTCGGAGTCCTATGACGCGATGGCAAGTACCGCGTTGCGGGCTGCTCTGAGCGATGCGGGGGTGCCGTGGAGCGCGGTCGGGCAGGTCTATGCCGGCTACGTTTATGGCGACTCGACGTCGGGTCAGCGGCCGGTCTACGAGGTCGGCCTGAGCGGCATACCGATCGTCAACGTCAACAACAACTGCGCGACCGGATCGTCGGCGTTGTGGTTGGCACGGCAGGCCGTCGAGAGCGGTGTCGTGGAGTGCGCGGTGGCGCTCGGTTTCGAGCAGATGGTCCCCGGTGCCTTGGCCTCGGTCTGGGGGGATCGGCCAGACCCACTGGGTCGTTTTCTGGCGGTTGTCGATGACGTGATGGGGCCGAGCGACGCCCCGATGGCGGCGCGGCTGTTCGGTGGTGCCGGGCAGACGTACGTCGACCGTTATGGTGTCGATCCGTCGATCTTCGCCAAGGTGTCGGTGAAGGCTCGCCAGCATGCGGCCAACAACCCGTTTGCGGTGTTCCGCGACGCGGTGACCGAGCAGCGGGTGTTGGAGTCACCAGCGATCTTCGGGCCGTTGACGCGGCTGCAGTGCTGCCCGCCGACGTGCGGTGCGGCCGCCGCGGTGGTGTGTACGGCTGAGTTCGCGCAGCGCCATGGTCTGGACGGTCGGGTGCGGATCGCCGGCCAGTCGCTGGTCACTGACACTCCGGCGACGTTCGAGTCGGGTGATCTGATGCGGGTGGTCGGCTACGACATGACGGTCGAGGCGATCCGTCAGGTCCAGGAGCAGAGCGGCATCCGGGCCGACGAGGTCTCGGTGGTCGAGTTGCACGACTGCTTCACCACCAACGAAGTCTTGACCTACGAGGCGCTGGGCCTGACCCCGGAGGGCACGGCGGAGAAGTTCATCCTCGCTGGTGACAACACCTACGGCGGTCGGGTGGTCACGAACCCGTCGGGTGGCCTGCTGTCCAAGGGGCACCCGCTCGGCGCCACCGGTTTGGCGCAGTGCGCCGAACTGGTCTGGCAGTTGCGTGGTCAGGCTGGTCCGCGGCAGGTTGAGGGTGCGCGGGTGGCGTTGCAGCACAACCTCGGCCTCGGCGGTGCGTGTGTGGTCACGGCGTACGAGGCGGTGGACCGTTGACCGCGGTTGGAGCTGGTCTCGCTGTCGGGCAGGTCCTGCCCGCTCGGACCCGGCCGATGGCGGTCGAGCGTGGTCGGTTGCGGTTCTTCGCCACGGCGATCGGGGAGACCGCCCCACGTTGGTCTGACCTGAACGCCGCTCGTGCGGCAGGTCATCCGGATCTGCCAGCACCGCCGACGTTCCTGTTCGGGCTTGAGTTGGAGAGTTTCGACTTCTTCGGCGAGCTGGAGGCGGCCGGTGTGGACATCGCCAAGATCCTGCACGGCGGCCAGAGGTTCGATCACCTGTTGCCGGTCCATGCCGGTGACGAGATTTCCTTCGAGGGCGAGGTCACCGGTGTCGAGTCCAAGCGCGGCGGTGCGCTGACCTTCATCACCCGGCGTACCCGCGCGTTTCGTGGCGATGACGTCGTCGCCGTCCTGACCAACACTCTGGTGGTGACCGCATGACCTCGATCGGCACTGGCACCGATCCCCGGATTGTCACGTGGCAGCCGTTGCGTCCGGGCCGGATCAGCCGCACCACGCTGGCCCTGTTCGGTGGCGCCTCGGGGGACCACAACCCGATTCACCTCGACCTCGACTTCGCCCGTGCGAACGGCCGCGATGACGTGTTCGCGCACGGCATGTTGTCGATGGCCTATCTCGGTCGGCTGCTGACCGATCATGTCGAACCGGGCGACATCGAGTCGTTCCAGGTCAGGTTTTCTGCGATCACCGAGGTCAACGCCGAGCCGGTCTGCACCGCCGAGGTGCGGGCGGTGGAGGACGGCATCGCCGAGCTCGAACTCAAGGTCGAGGTCGACGGGGTCGTCACCCTGATCGGTGATGCGCGGGTCCGCGTGCCCGCCGCCGGCTGATTGCTGGTTCCACACCCATCCACGCGCGGCCCACCACCACAGACAGAGCACAGAGAGCGATCACCTGATGAAGAAGTTGGACGGACGTACGGCACTGGTCACCGGCTCGGGACGTGGCATCGGTCAGGCGGTGGCCTCAAGTTCGCCCAAGAGGGTGCCCGGGTGGTGGTCAACGACCTCGACGAGGCGCCTGCGCTGGAGACCGTGGAGCTGATCAAGGACCTCGGCGGTTCGGCCGTGGCCTGTGTCGGCAGCGTCACCGACGGCGACTTCGCGGACCGCTTCGTGCAGGCGGGCGTGGACTCGTTCGGTGGTGTCGACATCGTCGTGAACAACGCTGGCTACACCTGGGACTCGGTGATCCAGAAGATGAGCGACGAGCAGTGGGATGCGATCCTCGACATCCACCTCAAGGCGCCATTTCGGATCCTGCGAGCCGCCCAGCCGTGGTTCAAGAAGCTCCCGGTCGACCACCACCGCAAGGTGGTCAACGTGTCTTCGATCGCAGGCCTCAACGGAAACGCTGGGCAGGTCAACTACTCTGCGGCCAAGGCGGGAATCGTCGGGATGACCAAGACCTTGGCCAAGGAGTTCGGGCGGTACAACGTGAACGTGAACGCAGTGGCCTTCGGCCTGATCAGCACCCGCCTGACCGAGGCGCCTGCCGGCGACGGCAGCATCGACATCGACGGGCGCTCCATCAAGGTCGGCGTGAACCCCGACCTACTGGCGGCCTTCGAGCGCGGTATTCCGCTCGGCCGGGCCGGACGTCCCGACGAGGCCGCCGGTGCGGTCTACTCGCTGTGCATCCCCGAAACCGACTACGTCAGCGGCCAAACCCTCGTGTGCGACGGCGGTGGCATGTGACCGCGGCCCCGGGAGTGGACCCTGGAGGCGGTGTGGAACGTCAGATCGTGCGGCGTCCCAAGAACCGACGTGCCCAGATCAAGCAGGTGGCGTCCGCCCAGTTCTACAAGTCGGGCTACCACGACGTCACGATGGAGTCGATCGCGAAAGAGGTGGGGATCACGGTTCCCGGTCTCTACCGACACTTCGACAGCAAGCAAGCCCTTCTCGACGAGGTCGTGCACGACGAAGGTGCTGACTACCGGCAGACGGCCGTGGGTTCGGACGCATTGCCGCTGGCCGAACTTGCCGGACGGATGATCGACCGTTCCGTTGATCGTCATGGTGTGGCTGCCCTGGCCTACACCCACCTGCGGGAGTGCTCGCCAGCGATGGCCGAACAGATCAGGGCGGCAGTCGTCGACAACAGTCGGAACCTGGGCGCGGCACTACACCGCGAGCGTCCGGAGCTTTCGGCTGACGACATCCGACTTCTCGGGCGGTCGATGTTGACGGTCTGTGACAGCCCGGCTCGCTACCGGACCCGGGTCGGTGCGGCACGTCAGGCTCGGGTGGTTCGGGCAGCGGTCGATCGCATGTCCCGTCTGGAGCTGAGCCAGGCAAGGCGGGCGGGACAGGCCGAGCCCGCCGTCGCCGACCTGCCGCAGGTGTTCGGCGACGGGCGGCGCGAGCAGATCCTCTCCGCCATGGTGACCCTGACCAGAGCACGGGGGTTCCACGGGGTCACCATGGAGTTGCTGGCCTCGACTCTCTCGATGGCTCCGTCCAGCCTCTACAACCATTTCGATTCGAAGGAGGGCGTGCTGAAGGCTGCCCTGAGTCGGATCGCGGGTCGGATGCGGCGGGACCTGGACGACGCCATCGAGAACTCGCCGGCCGATGCCGTCGAGGTGACGATGCGCAACTACGTGCGCTTGGCGCTCGCCCCAGACAGCCCGGTGCCACTCCTGATCTCCGAAGGCAAGGTGCTGCCTCGTGAGTCTCGACGGGAGCAGGTCGACCATGTCACGAAGTGGATCGAGATCCTGCCTGGTGACCCGAGTGAGTCTCAACTGCGGCTGCACGCTGCCCTCGGCATTGTCAACGTGATCGCCCAGGTGGAGTCGATGCGGACGAGACCACACATCATTGATGACACCGTGACGATGGCACTTGCCGTGCTCGACGTACCGCGCTCCGACAACGCTCCAGGAATCGTTTCCGCGGAGGCCTGACCAGGCGGCATCCGCTGACGATGCCCCATCCCATCACCGACCCTTGAGACTTCGGCATTCCCGGAGACTCTGCGAGGAGGACCCATCATGACCGGACCGCTGACCGGAATCAGTGTGATCGAGCTCGGGGGCATCGGCCCCACCCCATTCGCCGGCATGATGCTGGCAGACCTGGGCGCGACCGTGACGCGGGTCGACCGACCCGAACGTGCCGGACAGTTGGGCCACCCCGTGCTCACTCGGGGCAAGCGGAGCATCACCGCGGACCTGAAGAATCCCGATGACGTGGCAGCGATCCGTCAATTGGTGCAGGACGCAGACGTGCTGATCGAGGGCTTCCGGCCGGGGGTCGCCGAGCGCCTCGGGCTGGGGCCGGAGGACCTTGCCGCGGTGAATCCCAGGTTGGTCTACGGCCGGATGACCGGCTGGGGCCAGGACGGACCTCTTGCTGCCGAGCCAGGCCACGACATCAACTACATCGCAGTCGCCGGTGTGTTGGGCACCATGGGGAGCCCGACCGCGAGCCGACGGTGCCGCTCAACTTGATCGGCGACTTCGGCGGAGGAGCGATGTTCCTCGCGCTCGGTGTCGTGTCTGCGGTGCTGGAGGCCCGGACGAGTGGGCAGGGTCAGATCGTCGATGCGGCCATGGTCGACGGTGCCGGCATGCTGATGGCGATGCAGTATGGATTCCTGGCACAGGGGCGTTGGCAGGACCGTCGCGGCGTGAACATCCTCGACGGTGCCGCCCCGTTCTACCGGACCTACCGGACCAGTGACGATGGGTTCATGGCGGTCGGCTGCGTCGAACCCCAGTTCTGGGAGGCCATGCTGGGCACGCTGGAGCTTACCGATGATCCCGTGCTCGCCGCACAGAACGATCAAGCCCAGTGGCCGGCGATGTCTGCTCGTCTGGCCGAGGTCTTTGCCGCGCGCGCGAGGGCGGAGTGGACCGAGACGTTCGCCGGGGTGCCTGCCTGTGTGACACCGGTGCTGTCGATGCGCGAAGCAGCGGACCACCCACTCAGCACGGAGCGTGGCGCGCACCTGCCGCTTGCCGACGGTCACGTGCAACCGGCGCCGGCACCGCGGTTCTCACGCACCGCTCTGCAGGACGACCGGACCCCGCCCGTGATCGGGAGCGACAACGATCTGGTCCGCCTTCCAAGCTGAACCCGGCGACATACGCGACGGTCAGGGATTCCATCGCGCCACCACTGCGACTGAAGGCCGTCCGTCACAGCCATACGCCAAGACAGGGGCTGTGAAGGAAGTCGATTCAGAAAAATCGGACACCTGGTCCGTCAGCAGCGGGAAACCCGATGGGACGCCGGGCTGGGCGGTCGGCGAGGACCCAGTCTTGACGCTACCTATAATCGGGAGATATCTTCTGGTTATGCGTAGTGATGGGCCCGCTCTGATGCCGGTGTTCCGGTCGCAGCACCAGGCGGAACTGCTGATGTGGCTCATGCTGCACCCTGAGCAGGAGTACGGCGTGAGCGACCTCGCCACGCGCTTGGATGTCCCGCTATCCACCCTTCATCGCGAGGTAGTGCGGCTCGATGAGGCGGGTTTGATCATGAGCCGCACGCTCGGCCGTAACCGCCTGCTGCGTGCGAACCCCAGCCACCCCGCTGCGGGCGCCCTCGCTCAGTTGCTGGAGGTCACGTTCGGACCGAGGGTCGTGATCGGCGAGGAGTTCGTCATTCCCGGCGCCGAGCAGGTAGTGATCTTCGGGTCGTGGGCCGCTCGGTACGCTGGCGAGGCGGGACCCCCGCCTCGTGACATCGATGTCCTTGTGGTCGGCAAGGTTGACCGCGCCGACCTCTACGATGCAGCGGACCGGGCACATGTCCGTCTCGGCATCGAGGTCAACCCCGTCGTCCGAACCACCGAGCAATGGAGTGACCCGTCCGATGCACTCGTCGCTCAGATCACGGCATCGGCACACGCCGTTGTGTTCGACGCTCATGGGTTGGTGACCTCCTGATGGCGCGCTGGAAGCTTGGCGAATCCGACATCGAAGCCCTCATTGCATCCGGTGAACTACAAAAGCTCACCGGCGACGCTGCGAACGGCGAGCGCTTGTTGAAGAAAGCCGCCGTCACGCTGGAGACAGCACGCTCCGCGATCGATCGAGACCCGGATTCCGCGTTCGTCCTTGCCTACGACGCCGCACGGCAGGCGGTGACGGCGCTGCTTGCACACCAGGGTCTCCGGCCCACGACCAAAGGTGGACACTATGCGGTCGAGCGAGCCGTACGCGCGCAATTCGGCCAAGGCTTCCGGCAGTTCGGCGCGTTGCGCCGGCGACGTAACGAACTGGAATATCCCGAGCGACCCGGTGACGATGCCAGCGTGGCGGAGGCCGCAGAGGCCGTTGACCACGGTGGGGCCATCGTCACTGCGGCCGAAGGTTTGATCGAACAACTTGGTCTGTTCTGATCAACCGCGCGCTCACCACCTATTAACCACTTATTCGGGCAAATGGGCGCGTACAGGGGCATATGCAGTCCAAGCCAGGGCGGACTCCGAGTGTATCGGCGCAGGTCAGAGCGTGTTTGGGCAAGATCGAGCAAAGTCGCCGGGGAGGCGTTCTAGAACAAGGGGTCGCAGGTTCAAATCCTGTCAGCCCGACAGGTAAAGATGCAGGTCAGAGGCCGTTTCCGCTCGTAGCGGGGACGGCCTCTTCCTGATTTCGACTCGTTGTGTGTGCACTGTGTGTGCACCCGCCTCGTCGGGAAGTTTCTCGGGGCGATCTGGTCAGAGATACGGGCGCCCAACTGTCGGGGTGCTTGCTGCGAGGGAACGCTGCACGGTCGCGCTCGCATGTCTCCTCTGATAAGTACGGTACATACTTAGATTCATGGTGGACTTAGGCGGGCCAAATCGGGCTAATCATGCTGCGGTGTTTCCGGGGCCGTGGGTGCGGGCGCTGTTGCCGACAGCCGTGTTGGCGTGCGTGGATGCTGGTCCGCTGCATGGGTATGCCATCGCCCAAGCCTTGGGAGAGCTGGGGTTCGGTGTGCCGAAGGGAGGGTCGCTCTATCCGGCATTGGCACGGTTGGAGGAGGACGGTGCGCTCGAAGCAGCGTGGGTGCCGGGGCCGTCAGGGCCGGCGCGTCGTGAGTACACGCTGACCGCTCAAGGCTACGAGAGGCTCGAAGGAGAGCGGGCTTTGCTTGCGATGTTTACTGCTCGCCTGGACGCCTCTGTCAATCGACACGACGGCGTAACCCAGACCGCCGTTGTCGTGACAGGGAGCGCGTTGCGGAAGGGAGCGAGCGATGTCCGATGAGAGTGCCGATGCTTTACGGAAGGATCGCCCGGCGGGACCGGAGCTGGCCCGGATACACGAGGTGTTCTTCCAAGCGCGCGGGCGCGAGTCCGACATCGATTGGGCGGATGCGGTGTTCATCCGGCTGGTGATGGACGATGTGCGCATCGATGTCGCCGAGCAAGTGCTCATCGATGCGGCCGAGACGGTCCGTGACTCGCAGGTCGATCCCGGGGAAGCCTATGGCCCGCCGCAGGAGTGGGCGCGGGAGCGGGTCGCCGAGTTGTACGAGGCGGGGCTGGACGTCTTCGACGATGCGTTGATACTTGATGTGCGTGAGAGCGTTGTGTCGGCACTCGAGGTGGCAGCCGGTCTGAGCCTGTTGTTGTTCGGAAGTCAGCTGCTTTCGTTCCTGCCGTTCGCCGACCCTGCCACAGAGCTCACCGTGGGGATGGCCCTTATGCCAGTGCTGGTGGGCGCGATGATCATGACCCTGATCGCGGTCTACAAGCGTGCAGGTGCGCGGTGGGCATTCGGCATCACCGTGGGTATCTCCGGGTTGACTGTCATCGTCGGAAGCGTGGCGATCGCGGGACTGATCGTGTCGCTCGGACAGGTCGGCCCACGGGTCAGCGGCTTCTGGTCGCTGGCCCTCGTACCGGTGTACGGAGTGGCCGCGTGGACAGTGGCGCAGCTGTGGCGTCCACGCCACGTTGATCCGCCCGCGTTGACCGTCGAGTCGATCCTGCGCAGCGCAACCGTGGACGATGAGTCCTGGCTTGAGGGTGCACGAGTTGCACTCCGTCGACGCGGAGACCTGACCGAGGTCCGAATCGAGGCGGTGCTGAAGGAGGCCGCCGCGCACACCCGCGACACCGGGCTCGATCTGGCGCGCGAGTTCGGATCACCGGAAGGCTACGCACAAGCACTACCGAGAGATCCGCGCACCGTTCCTCGCCGCTTGACGCTCCTGTGCTGCGCACTGTCCGCGACATGGGCGGGCCTCGGTCTCGGCCATGCGATCAGCACCGGCGACTTGTTCGCGTGGACCGTCTTGGTGCACGCGGTCCTGACGATCCTCTCCGCCGGCACAGCGATCCATTACGCCAGCCGCTGGCGCAGAGCTACACGTCCGTAGCGGACCAGGCGCAGCATCTGCTCCGATCCGCGCACACACCGAAGCGAATGACATCCGGCCCCGAACCGCTGCCCTCGCCCCACCGAACGATCACTACGCTCCCAGCCGGCCATGCTGGTGGAGGCCGAGTGCGACGATCTCGGTTTGTGGTTCAACCCGGCGGCCCCCAGATGAGGGGCCAAGGTAGGCCTACGTTGCGACTCGTATCGGTGCGACCAGTCGTACTAGGTGAGTCGTGGCTGCTGCACGTGGCGGACGTTTGGCTGATGGGCTGTCATCCTGTCGGGAACGGATCGATGGTCCAGTTCGGCGACGTGGTGTCCCCGTCGTACTCGGCCCATCCGTCGTGGTCCCATGGGGCTCCGGCGGGAGGGTCGGCGTCATCCCAGCGCCATTGTCGCCAGTCGAGCGGCAGCCCGGAGCCGTACCGTCGTGCTGCGGCCCCCAGATGGTGGCCAGCGGGCGTCCGGTAGGACCACCAGTAGGAGGCTGCGTCTGCGCCACCCCAGGTGAAGCAGCGGCGGCTGAGCATCCGCTGTTCGATGAGCTCGTGGGCCTTCCCAGGCCATCCTTCTGGCAGTACGGAGGGCAATATCGCTTGGGAGAGGATATGGCTGTCAAGGTCAGCGGCGAGGAAGTAGAGCTGGTCGAGGTGCCGATCATCGTTCAGTCTTCCATGGCCGTCTACGCCCGTCTGCTGCGGTGCTTCGATCTCGCACTGCCTGCGGTACTTCCGGGCGGCCTTCGCGGCACGTGCTTCGAGGTATTCCACCAGGGCTCCCATCAACACGAGGCTCTTCGTTGAGGTGACCTTCGTGCCGAACGACAGGTCCCGACCGTGCGCAGCGCCGTGCCGGGAGAGCTTGCCGTAGAAGCCGGTCGAATCGACCGTCTCCCTGAATGGTTCTCGCACGGTTGGCAAGTTCGTAGCGATACCGGCCAGCGTTGAGTCATCGAGGTAGGGATCGTTCGTTGCGTTGGAGAAGAAAGTGGCACCCGTGATGTCTCGTGTGAGCCCGTCGATCTGCGCGAGCGTGAGAAGCGTCGCGGCCGCATAGTTGCCGGCCTTGTGGCACTTCACGGCCTGGTCGATGAGGTTCCCACGTTGGAACTGGAGCCGTTGGAACTGGTGATCGATGTCCTTGCCGTACCGGCGAAGGGGGACCGCGACGTTCCGAAGGAACACTTCGCTCTCAGTGTGCCACTGCTCGGTGACCAGAGCGTCAATCTCGGCGGGGTCAGCGCCGCGGCGAGCGGACTCCACGATCTGTTGAGTGCCGCGCTGATGCCACAGCCCATATGACGCCCACCCCAGCGGTGCGAGCACCTCGACCGCACGCCCGAGCAAGGCTTCCCGAGACAGCGCGAAGTACGTCATCCATCGATTGTCCCAACTCACACGACCCGGGCCGACAACGACGCCCTGACGTGCACTACCCATGGCCGTTCGCTCGTGGCGTATCCCGTGAGCTTCCCGGGAGGCGTGCGCAATCGCTCCTGCCATGAGTGCTGCGCAACGTGCTTCGCGGTCGCACCGAGTTTTCTCAAGGACCAATCAAGTGCGTGCGCGATGTCGTTCTGGGTCGTGACCGAGACACGAGGCTCGGGCTTCACAGCTTGGGCGTGCCTTGAGACAGCCGGGGCTCAGCCAGTTGATGAAGGAGGGCTGATCTTCAGCTGGGACTGTTGACGTGACCCGTCCCTTGTCCAGGTCATCCAGCCCAGCCTGAACGGGGTCACGGAAGGCCTCGGCCTTGGCCTCGTGTGTCCGACGGTTTGCTTCGGTCTTGCGTAGTGCAAAGTCGGCGACCTCAGCGGCATCCTTGGCTTCGCTGTCCTCTACGGTGGCAGGGACGTACTCATGACCGTGTTCGGTGAGCGGGATGTCCTCGTCACGCCAATAGACCATGGGGCGGTAGGCCCAGGGTGTCGTCAGCCGCGGGGCAGGTTGCGCATGTTGCTGCGCACCATGCTGACCGCTTCACCGGCACCACGATTGAGCACCACCTTGGACATCGCGGTGGCAAAGCCGAAGACCTGCTCCCCGGTGATCTTCGGGGGATCGAGAGTGCGTTGGGATCGGTGATGACCTCGACCAGCGCGGGACCGGCGTGCTGGAAGGCGGCGCGATATGCCGACTCCAGATCCTTGGGATCGGAGACCCGCTGCGCGTGGAAACCGATCGCTTCTGCAATCGCAGCGTAGTGCGTGTCTGGTACGTCGACACCGAAGTCGGGCAGCCCGTCGACGAGCATCTCCAGCTTGACCATCGCGAGTGTGGAGTTGTTGAAGACCACCACCTTGACGGGCAAGCCTTGGGTGGCCACCGTGATCAACTCGCCGAGAAGCATGGACAGACCCCCGTCGCCCGAGACGGAGACGACCTGCCGGTCGGGGAAGGCCAGTTGGGCACCGATCGCGTGGGGGAGAGCATTGGCCATCGACCCGTGCAGGTAGGAGCCGATCAGTCGCCGGCTGCCCAACGGGCGGATGTAGCGCGCCGTCCACACGTTGCACATCCCGGTGTCGGCAGTGAAGACCGCGTCGTCGGCGGCCACCTCATCGAGCACGGAGGCGGCGTACTCCGGGTGGATCGGCACCAGCTTGTCGGCCTTGCGGGTGTAGGCCCCAACGGACTTGTTCATCAACTTGTCGTGCTTCTTGAGCATCCGCTCAAGGAAACGGTCGTCGCTCTTCTCCTCGACCAGAGGCAGCAGGACGCGCAGTGTTGGGAGAACCTCGCCGTGGACCGGGAACTCCACGTGGGTACGCCGGCCGATCCGCTCGGGCGCGCGATCCACTTGGGCTGTGCGCGCGTCGGGCAGGAACTGGTCGTAGGGGAAGTCGGTGCCGAGCAGGATGAGCAGGTCGGCGTCCTCGATTCCCTCCGCAGCCGCTCCGTAGCCGAGCAGGCCGGTCATGCCGATGTCGTAGGGATTGTCGTACTGGATGAAGTCCTTGCCACGCAGCGAGTGGCCGATCGGCGCCTTGGCGCGCGCCGCAAGGGCGATGACCTCGTCATGGGCACCCTCGACGCCCGCTCCGGCGAAGATGGCGACCTTCGACGCGGCATTGATCGCATCGGCGAGCCGCTGCACCGAGCTCGGGGACGGGGTGAGCTCGCCCGGCTCGATCGGCCTGCAATCCGGTGTCGGGGCCGTCGCCTCCAGATCGGCGATGTCTCCCGGCAGCGTCACCACCGCCACACCCCGCCGGCCGAGAGCGTGGCGGATCGCCGCCTGGACGACGCGCGGCGCCTGGTCGGTGGTGCTCACCAACTCGGAGTAGACCGAGCACTCGGTGAAGATCCGATCAGGATGGGTCTCCTGGAAGTAGCCGCTGCCGATCTGGCGACTGGGGATGTGTGAGGCCAGGGCAAGGACTGGAGCGCCCGAGCGGTTGGCGTCGTAGAGGCCGTTGATCAGGTGCAGGTTGCCAGGACCGCAGGATCCGGCACAGACAGCGAGTCGCCCGGTGAGTTGGGCCTCCGCGGCGGCGGCGAAAGCGGCGGTCTCCTCGTGGCGGACGTGCACCCAGTCGATTCCGCCCCGGGCCGCGCCACCGGTGCGTCGTACGGCGTCAACGATCGGGTTGAGGCTGTCGCCCACGATGCCGTAGATGCGTTGCACCCCGGCTGCCTGCAACTGCTCCACGAACTGGCTGGCGAGTTCCTTGGCCACGGCAGGTCCTTTCGCTGGATGCCCACCACTCAACCACAGGTGGTCCGAGGGGAGGAGGGGAAAGCTCCGGCAGTTGGCGACGCCGCCGATGGCGTGAGAGACCGTCGCGCCATGACTCGGCGTGAGCTTCCTTGACCCATCCGTCAGGGTTGAACCATGACCTCCGCCGAGAGCACCTTCCTGACCGTCGCTGGCCCGAGCCAACTCCAGCAGGGGCGTGAGACCCTCACCGACCCGGGGCCTGGCCGTGTCTTCGTCGACATCACCTACACCGGGGTCTGCGGTACTGACGTGCACGGCTACACGGACGGATCGATGCTGCCACCGGCCGTCTTCGGCCACGAATGGACCGGCACGGTCAGCGCCATTGGCACCGGCGTCACCACCGTAGCCGTGGGACAGCGCGTCGTCGGGGGCGTGGGACCCGCCTGTGGACACTGCGCCCAATGCGTCGCGGGTCACGCCCGACAGTGCGACACCGTCTTCGCCGAGGCCAACGGGGTCGACCCCGAAGCACCTGCCCACGGCGCCTTCAGCACCCGCGTCGACGTGTCGCAACGGCGTGTCATCCCGGTTCCCGACGAGGTCACCGACATCGAGGCCGCCTTGGTGGAGCCGACTGCGGTGACCTTCCACGCCGTACGTCGGACCGCGGCCGAGCACGGTGCCGTCGTCGTGGTCCAGGGTGCCGGACCGATCGGCCTGCTCACCGCGCAGCACGCCCGTAACGCCGGTGCTGGGCATCTCATCGTCTCCGAACCCTCTGCTGCGCGGCGCGAGGTCGCCACCGGCCTCGGGTTCGCTGACGTCGTCGCCCCTCGCGACCTGCGCACCCGACTCGGCGTCGTCTCCAACGGCCTCGGGGCGGACGTCTTCTACGAGTGCGCCGGTGTCGCCTCCCTGCTGCAGCCCTCCGCCGAGTTCGTACGTCGAGGCGGCACCTTGGCGCTGCTCGGCTTCCCACTCACCGAATCGACCGTCAGCTATGGCGACTGGCAGCAGCGGGAGCTGCGGGTGGTCAGCTCGTTGGCCTACAACCACGAGGACTTCGTCGGCGCCATCCGTTCGATCGCCTCCGGTCGCGTCGATGTGACACCCCTGCACACCGGCACCTTCGCGCTCGATGACCTCGCCACCATCCTTGATGAACTCGACAGTGGGAAGAGCAACCACGCCAAGGTGCTGATCGATCCGCGACGCTGATCGGCAATCGACGGGTGGGATGGTCGCGCCGACGCCTTGGCGGGCGCCGGAGGGACCAGACCGACAGTGCTCAGTGGTGGGACGGCGCGGCGCCAGCACCTGGGACCTCGAACAGGAGGTCATCGGCGTAGCACCACCACCAGTCTTCCCCGGGTTCGAAGGAGCGCACGAGGGGATGGGAGGCGTTGCTGTGCCAGTGCGCGGTCGCGTGTCGGTTCGGTGAGCTGTCGCAACACCCGACGTGGCCACACGTCATGCACATCCGCAGATGCACCCACGTGTCCCCGCTGCGCAGGCAGTCCTCGCACCCGTTCGCGGATGGGGTCGTGTCCCTGACCAGCTCGAGATGTTCGCACGGGGTGCCCATGGGCTCTCCTCCACTGGTCGACGGATCTCGACAGTAGCGCGGAACGGCCGACGGGAACCACCGTCCTTCGTCGCGATCATCCTGCCTGGGCGAGGTTCTGTTCGGCCCGGAACGACCCGGTGACCAGCCCGACCGGGGTTGTCGGTACGCCGGTCTGCCAGCGCACCAGTGGTCCACCTCGGGGCCGACGACATGCGCAACGAGCGCGCAGGCGCGCTTGCGAGGTGACGCTTTCGCGACAAGACCGGGTGCAGTGAGGCTCAGCGACCTGCGAAGTGCAGGAAGACTGCCGCTACCCAGAGCCATCCGGGAACGATGAAGGCCCGTTGGATGAGACCGGTCCTTGGCGCGTCCCGTTCCCAGGCCTTGCCAAAGGCATCGAACGCGAACACCAAGGCGGCGGCAACGATTGCTGAGAGGGCCGTCCATGCCAGCCCTGGCATCACGAACGCTGCGACTGCCGCCGCAGCGGGGAGCGAGAGGAACACCACCGCCCCTGCGTGGTCGTGCAGCTGGTGCTTCGTGGATAGGTCCACCGGGTCACCGTCGGCCGTGCCTGGCGGGTAGCCGCGCATCGGATCCATCCGGAACAGCCCCGAGGCCACCAGCGCGATGCCGAATATCGCCAAGATCGCGCCCAGCAACCAGCTTCGACCCGAAACGGCGACGGCAGCGCCACCGGCAGCGATCGCGCCACCGCAGAGGACAAAGTTCAGTGTCTGGATCCAGCCTCGACGGCTGAGGGCCAAGGCGCTGACCGGGTGCCGCAGCGGTGAGTAGCCGGACCGCGTCAGCCCGTCAACAAGGAAGATCAGCACGAAGAGCAGCGCGCCGCCGGCGCCGACGAAGTAGACCATTGGTGCTCCGTTTGCTCTTGGTCAACCTCTTTGCGGGTCAGGACCGGGGCTGCGCTCGTTCCAGGGTCTTCGTAGGAGATCCTACAGATGAAGCCGGACGAGCCCCGCGCCGTGCCGTGAGTCAGGTGGACAACCCGGCGACCATGAACGACAAGACGTCGCCCATGAGGTCGCGACTGGGCAGACCCAGCAGGAATGGCGTGGGCTGGCCGTCACTGAGGCGCGGCCCAATGCGCTGAGCTACGTCGTGAAAGCCAGTGGTGCTCCTCGGGCGACATCCGCGGGTGGTCCCTACTCAGCAGGACCGCCCGCCGGCGGGCCATCGGGGAGTCCTTCGCCGTTGGGGCGTTGGCCGGCCGGGTCGCCACCGGGACCACCCATGCCCATGCCGGCCACGGCCTCGCCCGCCGTGGTGGTGCCGACGGTGGTGAGTCCGTCGGTCGATCCTCCGGTCGACAACCCGGTCTCGTCGCCGGGGTCGCCGGACATCACCTCGTAGTCCTCGCCGTTGGTGATCTCGTCGCTGGACACGATGACAGCCGATGCAGCGCTGTCGACGACGTACCGCACGACGACGGTGCCGTCGGCGCCCACCACGGCGATCTGCTGGCCTGCGGCGACGCTGCTGTCGAGGTTCGCGGCCACGAATCCCTGCTCGGAATCGCTTGCGGGGAGTCTGCGAGGCCGCCCAGCGCCACGAGGGTTCCCCGTTGACGGCCAGGGCGCCGTTGACGTCGATACTGCCGTCGCCGCCACCGCGTGCGGCGGTCGACACGACCGTCGTACCCCCGGTGATGATGGTCGACCCGTTGGAGTCGATGCCGTCAGAGCCGGCAGTGACGGCGACGTCGCCGCCGGTGATCGAGATGAGTACGCCGTCCTGCGCCGCCTCGGTGGCCTCGCTTCCGTCGGTGGCGTTGAGCCCGTCGTCGTTCGCGGTCACGTCGACCGTTCCGCCGGCGATCGTGATCGTCGCAGCTTCAAGGCCCTCTTCGGACTTGATGACCCGCAGCGTGCCACCGGCGACGTTGATCGCACCGATGGCGTCGACCCCGTCGTCACCCGCGTCGATGATGACCGTGCCGGCGTCGAGCTGCACCCAGCCGAGCTCGCCCTCGGTCTCGTTGTCCGACTTCAACCCGTCGCCACCAGCGACCACGGTGACCGTGCCACCCTCGATGACCAGGTAGTCCTTGCCGCGAACGCCGTCGTCGGTGGCGGTGACCTCGACCTCGCCCGAGAGGATGACCAGACCGTCCTTGCTGGCGATACCGTCGTTGCTGTTGCCGCTCACCTGCAACGAGCCGGTGCCGGCGATGGTGAGGTCGGCCATCGAGAACAACGTTGCGTTGGGGGCGTCGTCCTCTTCGTCGTCGGCGCCCGAGACCTTCGAGTCGGCGAGCTCATTGGTCGAGCCGTCGGCCAGGATCACCACGGCCTCGTCAGCCTCGGCGATCACCATGGGCGAGGTGTCGGACGAGGTGATGTCGACACCGTCGAGCACGAGCTTGACCTTGCCCTCGCCGGTGCTGTTGACCACCACCTGGCCATCGGTGAGCTCTCCGGAGAGTAGGTAGGTGCCGGCTGCGGTGATCGTGACGACATCGCCGTCCACACTCGCGCCGGAACCGTCGACCTTGCTGGCTCCGTCGGCCAGCGTCACGGTCGTGGCGCCGTCGGCCGACCAGTCGCCGTCGTCGGAGTCGGCGTGGGTGTCGGCGACCTCGACCGTGTTCGCGGTCAGCGAGGTGGCCGAGACGTTGCTGACCCCGCCGTGTGCCTGGATGCCCTCTGAGTCGGGGAGTCCGCGGCTCCCGCGCCACCACACGCACTTGCCAACATCAGCACCGCGATGGTGGACAGCGCGGCGGTGCGATGACGCCACGACGTACGTCGGGAGGTGGGAGGCGGGGACTGGAAGGTGTCGTTCATGGGATTGCTCCTTCGTGGTTCGGGTGGCGCTGCAGGCAGGGGAGGATCAGGTGGCTCGGCGCAGGCCGAGGTGGCGGTCGAGGACGCGGTGCCACTTGAGGCGAGGAGGGACGAATCGAGCCCGGCCATGCCCACTCCGTACTTCGAGATCCGCAGGGGGCGGTGGCCGCGGGTCCAGAGGATCCGGTCGACGACCGACGGAGTCGAGCCGGTCTTGGTCTCGACGATCGCGAGACCCGGACGCTCGAGGTCCTGCGCGGTGCGCAACGAACTCCAACCCAGGTCCACGTCCACCGTCACCCGGCTGGCCGACGCAGGCAGGAAGAACGTGCTGCGCTGGTATCCCGTGGCGAGCACCGGGCGCAGTACGTCGGCGTGGCGGGCGCCGATGATGTCAGCGACGAAGTCGCGCCCCGCCGAGTTCAGCCCACTGACGCCGTACGCCGACCGGGCGGCGCTCGCGGCGGAGACGGTCTGGGCATCCGGATGGGCGATGCGTTGCTTGACCGTCTGGCCGCGACCCGCGCGGGTCTTCACTTCCAACCAGGTCGATGTGGTGCTGCCGAGCTCGTCGAGGTAGGCCCGGGTGCGCACCTTCCACCGCAGCCGGTGAGAGCGTCCGGCGCTGAGATAGCTCGCCAGGTTCGGGGTGTCGAGGTAGGCGGAGCGATAGCCGAAGGAGCGACGCCCGTCGATCTCCAACACCCGGGTGATCTCGGGCAGGTCGGCCAGCACCGCGTGTGCCTCGTGCAACGAGACGACGTACTTGCGGTCGACGCGGGTGAGCAACTCGGCGCGCTCGACCAGTTCCTCGAGGCCGATCGGCTCGAAGCCCGACAAGCACTCGGCTGCCAGCGTCGTCATCGGATCATCTCCCGGGCGGGAGCCGTGTCCGGAGTGCGTGTGGTGTCGGCCGAGCGGTGGCGAACGTCGACCAGCGTGGTGTCGTTGACCAGATCGGTGCGCAACACCTTGACGCCGAGCACCGTGGTGGCGAGCAGCTTCTCGAGGTGTGCGACCAGCGCCGTGCGGTCGACGTACGCCCGGTCCAGCAGGAGCTGCTGCGAGCTGGCCCGCACCAGCAGCGGGCTGTCGCCGACCAGGACCGCGGCCACGACGCCGCCGACCAAGGCCAGGTGCGACCAGGAGGCCGTGCCGCCGAGCCCGCAGAGCAGGCCGATCGCGAGCGAGGCGAAGTAGTAGGCGACGTCGCTGTGGCTCAACTCCTCCGAACGCAGTCTGATGATCGACAGGACGCCGAAGAGGCCCAGCCCGAGACCGGCTCCGATCGCCGAACTGCTCAGCACCGACGCCACCGCCAGCACCCCCACATTGACGGTGAGGAAGGCGACGATCAGCTCGGGGCGCTTGTGGCGGGGCAGGAACAGGCCGAAGACGAGCACACAGATGGCGACGAGGTCGAGTGCGTAGAGCGAATATGAAGGCATGGTTTCGGGACTCCTGATCGACGTTTCGTTGAACAATCAGAAGTAAGCCAGCGATGGATGTCCTTGAGCCCTCACCTGCCTGTGCGCTTCCTGTGCGTCGGGTTTCTTGGCGGGTGGCAGGCGGGGTGCGGGGTGTGCGCCTGACCCGGGTCTCGTTGGTGGGGCAGCCCGACGGTCGTATGCCGAGGGTGGCGAGCCCGGGGCTGCCGTCGCCGAGAGACTCGGGAGGAGCAGGGCATCACCCAGAAGGAACTCGCCAACCGAATGGCCATCACGCGGCCGGCGATCTCCACCCTCAAGTCCGGTGACCTGGACCGTTCGGGCATCGCCACGCTCAAGGCCCAGATCGAGGCTCTCAACGGGCTGTCGAGGTCACTGCTCCCGAACGTCCGGCACCGCGACGAGACTTGAACGGCGGGCCAAGGATTCAGCACCGGCCACTCCCACCAGCGATGCGGCGACGGCGGCCCGAACGGGCACCATGGGTGCCGCTCCCGATTCGACGGTGTTGCGGAAGGCTTGGAGCATGAGGACAGTTCCTTCGTGGTGACGGCCCACTGGTTGGCCATTGAGCTCGACCCGAGTGGCGCGGCGTGTCTCCTCCACAGCCTCGCTCTGGTCGACGCTCCAGCCTTCCTTTCTCAAGCGGACGTCCCAGGCCGCCTCGCCGGGTGCGCGCGATGACTCGATCAGGCCCGTGGAACCGCGCACCGACAGCCAGCTCCAGTGACTCTCTGACTCGCCCTGGAGAAACCCGTGACGCGTGATGGCCAGCGCACCCGTGGACAGACGGACCGCCATGACCACTGCCGGTCGCGGATCTGTGTCGTCCACGGGGAAGGCGGAGACCTCTAGTGGCCACGCGCCGGTGAGGTGGAGGATCGGTGAAAGGGTGTGTGTGCAGTAGGCCGCCGGCGAGATGCGACCGCGCCAAGTGGTGCTGTTGCGGATCAGGGAGTCCACGGTGCTCGGTGCCATGGCGTGTAGGTAGTCGGCCTCGATGAGTTGCACCGATCCCACCTCGTCGGCCGCCAGTGCGTCGGCGATCACCCGAACGTGCGGGTGTGCGACGTAGTTCTCGGCGAACGAATAGGTCACATGGGCCCGGTCCGCAGCTTCGATCAGTGATCGCCCCTCGGCCTCGCTCGTGCAGGCAGCCGACTCAGACAGGACGTGGATGCCCGCGTCGAGAAACGCGATGGCCATCGCTGCGTGCGCGTCGAAGTCGTTGACCAACGCCACTGCGTCGAGGTCGTAGGACAGCAGATCCTGCCACCGGCTTGTCAGTCGGGCGCCGGGGTGGTCCGAACCAGCTGACTCCAGCAGATGCTTGTCGTGGTCGCACAGCGCCACGACGTCCATACCGGCCTGGCCGGCCCAGTGGGCCAAGTGTCGCCCCTGGCCCAAGCCGATCACCGCCAGTCGCATGGTCGCCTCACCTTTCACCGCGGGGCGCTCCGAGCGTCACGTGACTCTCGGAGCCGTCCCGAGCGGAGTGCTCGATAGCTTTGTCGAAATCCGTCGTGCTGGTGTCGAGAATCCTCTGTCGCAACACGAGCAGGCCGTACCCGCAGCTCGCTGGCGTGGCAAGCACGGTGATGAGGGCGATCGCTGGCGTCGGGTCTCCGCCGTTGGCGAGGAGCAGTTGGGTCGGACCTTGAAGAGCGGCGGTCGTGCACCCCACCCACGTGACGAGCCAGGCCGTACGTGGCCATTGCGTCATCGCACCGAGGATCGGTGCCATCAGCCCGGCGATGCACAGCAGACCAGTCACCACGAGGGCGGTCCTTTGGGACGGAGTGTCCATGGCCTGGGGGCCGGCCTCCCCAGGCCCGAACAAGCCCCACCACACCATGGCTGTGCCGAACGGCAGCATGCCCAGGGCTCCGACGGTGATGGTCCGGGCACTGGGAAAGCGCGGAGGGGCAGCGAGGACGCGTTCCCAACGAATCAGCGCGTATTGCCACGCAAGCACCGCGATCGCGATCGCCAGAAGTCCGAAGCCGCCGTACGCCAAGGCGAACACCCAGGGGGACATGTTGTCCATCCCACTGGTGTGCACATCTGCCCGGACCGCGAACTGGATGAGGCTTCCGAGAGGTAGGCCGAGAAGGATCGGAGCCAGGAGGCCGGTGGCGCCACCCGCGAGGCACAGCACGATCCATGCAGGAGCCCGCAGACCCCACGGCCGGGTCAGGGCCACCGCCAGGCCGACGGCCAGCAGCTCCAGGAGCATGGTGACGATGTTGCCGACGACCATACGGGTGCTCTGGACCTCTGCCACCGCTGCAGGCTCGCTCATCCCGATGGTGGAGCCACTGAGCCACAGCAACTTCAACACCATGTAGGGAACGACCGCAACGGCGACGAGCCCGAGAGCGATCGGCTGAATCTGTGGACGCATGCGCTTTCCTTGAATAGAGATGGCTATCTAGATGGCAGTCTCTACCCTGCGATAGTCTGCGTGCATGGTCAAGCCCGCCCGGTTCACTACCGACCAAGTGCTCGATGCGGCGACTGCCGCAGTGCACCGGCATTGGAGAGCTGCGACCGTTGCGCACGTCACGACGCTGCTGGACGCCCCGTCCGGCTCGATCTACCACCGATTCGCGTCGCGCGACGCGCTCTTTGCCTCAGCCTGGATCCGCGCAGTCCGGCGCTATCACGCCCAGTTCGATGAGATCCGCGAAGTTCGTGACCCGATCGAGGCGATCGTCGAGACCGGCATGCTCATTCCGCACTTTTGTCGTCAGCATCCACAGGACGCGCGGATGCTGACAGTGTTTCGCTACCGCGACCTTGTGGCCGACCCGCCCGCAGGGCTCTTGGATGACCTCCGCGACCTCAACGCACCTGTGGCCCAGTTGCTGTCCTATCTTGCCGAACGCCGCTATGGCCGGGTGAGCCAACGTGGCCTCGACCTGGTTGCACTTGCTGCTCGAGACACCCCGCTCGGGATGGTGCGGAGTCTCATCGGTGAACCGATTCCGGAGTGGCTGGACGAGCCGGTGCGAACAGCATGCAAGGCGATCGCCCGACTTGAGGACTGATGATCAGCTCCCGGCGATGCCCGCCCCAAGAACTGGCCGCCGTACCTCGAGTCGCGTATCGGCCCTCCAACGAGCACGAGAGGGCGGCCACCCGGCTGCCCGGGGGCGGCGAGCGTCTTGAAACGGGGTGATAGCAATTGCCGGATGCGGACCAGTCCCATCGGCTCGATCATCGGCGCAGCCGGGGACTGACGTTCGTTGTCGTCAATGCCGGTGCCGTTCCAGCCTCCCTTGTCTGGCGCGTCGCGGCGGTCGTCGGTTTCGTCGTCATAGCGTCGTGGGGCATGTTCCGCGGACCAGAGGTCGGCCAAGCGCCACCAAGCCGCAGCGCGAGGCGGACCTACGTGATCAGCGTCATTGCCATGGCTGTGGCCATTCCCGTGGGAGCGGCGATCATCACCAACGTGTTCTCCAAGCCGACCGTCGTCCTCCCTTGGGTCGTCTTCGTTGTCGGGGCGCACTTCCTGCCATTCGCCCGGGCGTTCCAACTGCCAGTCTTCCGCTGGCTCGCGGTGAGCCTGATTGCCGTCGCGGTCATCGGTGCGGCCGTCACGTTGGCGTCCGAGAGCAGGACTGCTGCCGGCTGGACCGGAGTCGCCGCAGGATTCGCGCTGCTTGTCTTCTCCGCGATCGGGAACTTGCGCGTCGCTGTTGCCGGAGAGGTTCGGGCACCCGCGGAGCAGGTGCGGCACCCACCTTCGACCACGTGCTGAACGACATGGTGGTGGTCACGGTGGGCTCATCGGATGCAGATGGACGGTGTGCGTTGGACTCATCTCTTCCCGCTGGCCAGGGCATCCACTGCTCCGGTGTCCATGCGGCGCGTTCGACGGTGCATCGCCCAGCCGAGCAGCAGGATCAGCGCCAGATAGGTGGCGTTCTGGGTGATCTTCTCCGGCCACGTCGTGTCCTGGGGGAGTGGCGCCAGGAAACCGGTGACGGTGCGGGTCAGGAGTGCGCCAAGGGTGAGCGCTGCGAGGTGACGCTGCGTCCAGCCGGGTGAGCCCGACCACCGGGCGACCAAGAGCAGTCCGAGGCTCAGTGTGACCGCGAATACCGCCAGCCCGATGAGAGACAGTGGCACGAAGTCCAGCACCGCCATGCCCACGACGCCGACCGCAAGGCAGACCGCCAGTGGCGGAGTGCGGCGCGCGCGGCCTGGGTCAAGCGGTCGGCCAAGCGGCGTGAACGCGAGGACGACGAGAGTCGCGATGATGACGGACGAGACGACGTAGTCGGCAGGGCCGGCGTCGATCGCGTAACTCGTGGCTTGGTCGTGATGGATCACCGCGGCCATCCCGATGAACGCCAGCCCGGTGATGACCAGGCCGAGCTTCCCGAGCCAGGGGCCCGGATGCCGGGCGAGTGTCTCGCCGACTACGACCGGTGCCGTCACGCTCATCAACACGTGTCCGGCCACCCACGTGATCGCGGCGTACCAACCGATCCCGCCCAGCGAAACCGCGGAGACGATGGTGCCCCAGTCGTCGATGTCGTCGCGAACCGGTGTGAAGAGGGACAGGTCGATGATCGTCGGCATGGCCACACCGAAGGCCGCCGCCAGCAGCAACCGGCCGCGCCACCCACGACCGGTGCGGACCGAGACCTCGCGAATCAGCAACGCCATCCCGCCGTACAGCGGGGCGAAGAAGAGATCCACGAAGACCAGTCCGCCGATACCGCCCAGATCGCCGAGGTAGGCCTGCAGCAGCTCTGCGGTGACGGGCGCAAGCAGGAGGATCGTGAGGACTCCGATGACTTTTCCACGCATGGCTCTGACGCTAGGTGAGGTGCTCGCGGGACCGCATCCGTCCGGAGTATCGGACACGGCATACCAAGGTCGCGCTTGAGGTTCGGGGCTACGCCCATCCCAACTCACGCAGACGCGCCTCGGACAGCCCCATCGCATGCCCGATCTCGTGGACCAGCACGGTACGGACCCGAGCGGGCACCTCTTCTACGGTGGTGCAGGCCTTGACGATCGGTGCTCGGAAGAGGGTGATCGTGTCCGGCAGTGTGCCAGGGGTGCGCCCGTAGTGGCTGGTGCGAGGAATGCCGCGGTAGAGGCCCAGCAGCAGGACTCCGGGACGGCGTTCGGACTCGGCCTGCTCGTCCTCGACAAGGACCGCGATTTCGGAGACCACTGCTTGCACCCAGGTCGGCAACGAGTCGAGCGCGTCGACGACCATTGCCTCGAATGCGTCGCGCGTGACCATGGCGGGGTCCATGGATCGAGTATGCGCGCATCTTGGCTGGACCCGCACCGAGTCAGGTGGGCACGGGCGGGCTGAATGAGTTGACCCAGGTGAGGTTCGGCGCGTCCGGTTTGCGGTGAAGTGACGCGGTCAGTGTGAAGGTGCGTCCGATTCTGAGACACTGTGAGCATGTCCGCCCTGATGCTTCGGAACCGTGAGGCGATCGCGCGCGCCTGTGAACGGTACGGGGTGGCGCGTCTGCGCGCCTTCGGCTCTGCGGTCACCGACCAGTTCGACCCTGAGCGCAGTGATGTCGACTTCCTTGTTGACTTTCTCCCCGAGGTCGATGATCTGTTGGGCAACTACCTTGCGCTGAAGGAAGACCTGGAGGCGATCACAGGGCGCAGCGTCGATCTGGTCATGTCCGACGCCGTCGAGAACCCCTACTTCGCGGCATCGGCTCTCCGCTCGGCCAAGGACGTTTATGCAGCCTGACTCGGCCGCGCTCCTGTGGGACGCTGCGACCGCAGTGAGACGCATTCAAGGATTCGTTGTAGCCAAGTCGTGGGACGACTACAGCAACGATCTCCTCCTTCGCTCGGGTGTCGAGCGGCAGTTCGAGATCGCGGGCGAAGCGATGAACAGGCTTTGACGCGTCGATTCGGAGACCGCTGACCTCGTCCCCAACGTGCACAAGCTCATCGGGATGCGCAACGTCCTCATTCATGGCTATGCGCAGGTGAACAACCTCACGGTCTGGCGTACGGCCACACAGCACCTCGACGACGTGCTCTCCGTAGTCGAAGCGCTGCTTGCAGCGACTGAGCAACCAGACCCACCAGCCTGACCCAGGCAGGGCGTTTCGCGGCGATATGGGCTAGGCCAGGTGGCTACCCGTTCAAGTCAGGCTATCGAGAACGCCCCGCTGACACCGAACTGCACCAGCGTTGCGGCGAAGTGGACCGCAGCCTTTGCCTCCTCGGGCGTCTCATCACGCGTTAGGTTGACCCCTCCGTGACGGGAGGTCTGGCCCTCCCACAGCATCCTCATCATGGAGAGCATGGTCTCGACCCCGCCGACAGAACCGCCAGCGATGACGAACTCCCACTTAGCGGGCTTCGCTGCGACGTCGCGGATCATGGTGCCGAGAGTCTGCTTGTCATTTTGTGGCGACACACTCTGAGCGAGGGCGGCCTCGACGGCCTTAATCGACTCGCTGTAGGACTTCACGGGATCTGCCTCGCGGCCATACGCCTCATTCCACGCGTTTGTGAGGTGACCTCCCGCCGATTCCGTGGCCGCCGCGATTACCGCTTCGACCTGGGCCTTCACCTCCGGCTCGACCCGCATCTCGAGCCGCTTGGCTTCCGACGAAACGGCGTAGGCCGAGTTGGCCAGTCTCAGCATCTCCTCGAGCGCCAGCGCGGATGAGATGTGCACCGACGGTAAGAGGTACTCGACAACCCGCAGGTGCTCCTCGGGCTGCTGACACTTCTTGAGGATGTACATGCGCATGTCGGCGTCCTTGGTGGAGTTCGACGCTACCTTGGGAGCTTGGGCATAGTCGTATCGCATGTGGTTCGCGATGGCGCGAATCCTCTCTATGCCGTTGGCATCTCGACTGTTTAGGTATCCAGCCGTCCACTGCGTGAGCTGGTGCGATAGGTGGCGCGGTACGTCTTCGTACAGCGGCTCGAGCTCACGGGACATCGCGTGTTCGCCAGGTCGGAAGGGCACGGGTGCAACCCTAGAGCTGACTGCCGACACGATGCGGACTTACGCGGCGAAGTGACGCGGGTGTGCCGCAGGTCGATTGCGCCGGGCTCGGCGCCTCGGCCCGTCGTGGTCACCGTTTCCCAGCCTCCACTTGCGCGTGCGGCGGGTCAGACGGCTGCGCCAACTAACTAACGGCACGATATGTGCGTGTTTGTTTTCATCTTCGGAGCAGGGGCCTCATTCGACAGCGATCCTCGGAGGCGCTACTCATCCGATGAGCATGACGAGTATATGCAAGACGGAGGGTGGTGACCTCCACTGGCAACGAGTCTGTTCGAGCCGTCAAGCGACGAGGCGAAGGAGTGCGCGCGGGAGTTTGTCCGCGCCACTCCGCTCCTTATGCATCTCAGGAACGCGGCAGCGGCAGGAGAAGACATTGAGGAGGTTCTGGAGGCATACCAGGAGGAGAAGCGCGCATTCAGCGCATTGCATCCTCAACTGACGGCTCTGCGGGCGTACCTGTCAAGCCTCCTTACTCAACTCCCGAATCGTTGGCACGAGGACGCGGTGGGTCAGACGAACTATGTGTCCCTTCTAAACGAGTTGGCGGCCTCGCTCGAATCCAGCGGTCAAGCCGCGAGCCTCGTTACTTTCAACTACGACCGATTGCTGGAGTACGCCGTGCAAGACGTCTACGGCAAGCGATTCAGGGAGATCGAAGACTACATCTCGCCGGTAGACCTTCGGCTGTACAAGCCACACGGATCAGTCAACTGGAGCCAAGCGGCGAAGCTTCCTTCGAATGCTTGGCTGGGAGACCAAGATCCTGAGGATGTGCTTCACCTGCTCATTGAGCAAGCTGGCAGTCTTCAGTGGCTGCCCGATGAGTATCGGGTCGACGATCCCGATGATGGCGATCCGTATAGAGACGTCCAGAACCAGATGTACTGGCTGCCGGCGTTGGCGGCACCCGCCAGACACAAGGCAGGCTTCTCATGCCCCCAGTCTCATCTCGATGCCCTCGCGAAAGACCTTAGCGAGGTCGATACCGTTGTCGCCATTGGCTGGCGCGGCCGGGAGAAGCACTTCTTGGACCTACTCGCAACAAGCCTGCCGGGCGAGTGTCGGTTGTTCGTTGTGTCCGAAAGTGAGACCTCTGCTATGGCGACTGTCGATGAGTTGTGGTCGACGCGGAAGTTCTCCCGCTATGCGATCTCGGCGGATGGGTTCTCGGGGTTCGCCAGCCCCCGAATTGGTATGCCCGCGACGGTGGCTGGAATGTCCGCTCCAACTGCGACCGACTTACTCAGTGGCAGTCAAGCCGTTCCATGGATCGTTCGCTCGGCACACAAGTAGGACCATGTGGAGGTCAGCTCTTGCTGCTCCGGTTCGTGGTTCATGAATGCAGTGGCATGCCCTTCTGGACGAAGGGTTGATGTGTCAGCGACCAACTGCCGTCGGCAGCAAAAGTGGCGGCCTTGGCGCGATCGCGCTCGAGCAACTCGAAGGGGGATGCCGCCTTCGAGTGCGATCACCGTCGACAACACCGCAGGTCGATAAGCCCTCTCAGCAGCCTGTTCATCGAGGCTTCCTAGTACTTGGGGCCGCTGGGTGATCGACGGAGGTGACGAGGACAAGGCCGCGGACTGACCGACCTCGTCGAAGGGGCCGGGTGGGTGAGGCCAGGTTACCGGCCGTGCGCGTTCGCGGGCGCCGGTCATGCGCCGATGGTTGAATACGCACAGGTCGAGGAGTCGAACATCCCAGAGCCTTACGACGGCTACTGGAAGCTCCGCGACTACGGCGAGGAGGCAGAGCGGGCAGATGCGCTACGCGGTGACATCCATAAGGACACCGCGTAGCCGCACCCGCACCGAGACGACGTCCTACATTGGTCACTACTACGTCGAGGCCATGATCGTGAAGAATGGCGTCTGCGTTGCCCAGAGCCGCCAGGACGTCATCGTCATCTGAGCGCGTCAATCTGGGTGCAAGGGACGCAGGACGTTCACACTCCAGCGACGTAGGCGGTGAGGAAGTGGACGCCGTGTCGGTCGAGGTTTCCGCGGGCGCGGTCGTAGTGCTCGGTCGTGCGTGGGTCGGCGTGGCGCGCCAGGATCTGTGCGTCGCGGAGCGGGACGCCAGCGTCGAGGGCGTTGGTGATGGCGGCGTGACGCAGCGAGTGCGGGCTGATGTGCCGAGGGATGCCCGCGACCTTGGCGACCCTCACAACCATCCGGTAAACGTCTCGGCGATCGATCGGCTTCCCCGTGGTCGGTCTCAGGACGAGCGGCCCATCGGAACGCTGTCCTCGGCAGGCATCAAGGACACGCAACACTGGGATCGTGATCGGCATGGTGGCGGGCTTGTTCCCCTTACCGACCAGGTGCAGGACTCGGTGACCCCGCAGCGTGTCGGCGTAGTCCTCGATGCGAACTGCGGCTGCTTCGGAAGCGCGCAGGGCATTGATGCCGAGAAGGAACGCAAGCGCCCCGTGGTGCACCGTGAGGGTCTGGGCGACTTGGAGGAAGCGGATGAGCTCGAGCCGGTCGAGTCCCTGGGTGCGGGATTCGTCGTGCTGGATCTTCGGTAGACGGGCGTAGACGGCTGGATCGGCAGTGATCAGACCGTCAATGTGTGCGAACCGGAAGAAGCCGCGGACGCCGTGCATCATCGTGACGATGGAGGAATCCATCAGGCCGGTTTCGCCGAGGTGGTGGATGTACAGCTCGACGTGGGCACGCTGGATCCCTAGCAGGGGATCCAGTCCGTTTTGCTCGCACCAGGTGAACCAGCGCCGGAGCTGGTAGGCGTAGAGCCTGTGCGTGCGGCCCGAGTAGCGGGCAAGGTAGGAAACGGCTGCGAGCTGCGCCGTGGTCATAGTGATGGGGTGGAACGGGAAGACGGTCGAGTCGGACATGGAACGCTCCGTGCGGCGACTGACGTGGCTCAGCCCGCCCGCCGCAAACGCGCCGAGCTCTTGGGCCTGCGACGCTAGTCCGAGGGGTTGGGCACCGCGTCCGCAGGCGGGGAAAGGACGCAATCCCGCGCCTGGTGCGTGGGATGCGCTCGCGGGGGGTGGGGGAAGCAGCCGCCTCGTGGTGGAGTGCCGCGCATTGGCGTGTGTCGATGGCCACGAAGCGCGGTAACGCCGGCGGGCGCCAGTTGGGCCTTGCTTTAGCGCAATCCGCACGGCTATGGGCTCAAACAGCGTGTACCGTGCTCGTGTCGGCAGGGCAATTTGAGAGGGTCAATCGTGGAGATCGTAGAGATCAGCGTTGAGCAGATGCTCAAGTTACTTGCCCGACCGGAGGGTCACTTCCTCGATTTCAAGGCGATAGAGGTCGCGCCTGGAAAACTAACTAGGTCTCTTTCTGCGTTTACGAACTCCGACGGCGGGGACCTGTACGTCGGTATTGACGAGTCAGACGGCGTATTCTCTTGGCGCGGATTTTCGGACGCAGAGGATGCGAACGGCCACATTCAGGCCTTCGAAGATGTGTCACCGTTTGGAGAGGACATTTCAGGCGAATTCTTGCAGGTAGATGGTTACACAGGTCTTGTGCTTCACGTTAATGCACGTAAGTCGCGATTCGTTCGCAAAGCCACGAGCGGAGACGTATACAAGCGACTCAGCGCGCAGAATCTGCCTGTTCGGTCGGACGAGGCACTGCAAGCACTGCGTCGTCAAAAGGGCCTCGAGTCATTCGAGGACGAGACGCTTTCGATACCGCTGTCGGAAATCACGAATTCGCTTCCAGTTTTGGAGTATCTGATGGAGGCTGTACCGTCCGCTGAGCCCGAGATCTACCTACGCGGTCAGTATCTAATTCATGGGGACCGTCCGAGCGTGGCGGCGGCGCTACTTTTTGCCGAGAACCCCCAGGCTGCCCTCCCGAAGCGTTGCGGGGTCAAGATCTACCGCTATGCGAGCGACGAGATGTCGCGCGACCGCCTCGTTCAGGATCCTGTGACTGTTGAGGGGCATCTTTATAGTCAGGTGTACTCCGCAGTCGCTGAGACGGTCGAACTCATCTCGAAAGCTGCCGTACTGGACGAGGACGGACTGCGGACAGTTCGATATCCTCAGGAAACGTTGCACGAAATCATTACCAATGCGGTCCTTCATCGCGACTACAGCGTGACGGATGACATTCACGTAAGAATCTATGAGACTCGAGTTGAAGTGGAGAGCCCGGGCCGGCTTCCTGGGCACATCACGAGCGCCAATATCCTGAACGAACGCCTGAGCAGGAATCCAAACATTGTCCGGCACCTTAACCGATTCCCGGATCCCCCAAATAAGGATGTCGGAGAGGGCCTCGATACAGCCTTTGAGTCCATGCGCAAACTGAATTTGCGTGAGCCGGAAGTCGTCGAGCGAGATCACTCGGTTTTGGTGGTGATTCGACACGAAAGTTTGGCTAGCCCAGCCCAACAGGTTGTCGAATACTTGGAAACGAATCCTCAGATTCGAAATGAGCAGGCCCGTAAGCTCACTGGACTGAACTCGGAGAGCAAGATGAAGAAGACTTTCGAGGCTCTGATCCAAGCCGACGAGATCGAGCATGTCCCGGGTACGAGTGGTCGGGGTCACGCCTACCGGCGTAAGAGGACCTGAGTCGACCCCAAGTTGGCCCGGCCGTGCGTCACTCCCACGCCTGTGCGTCACAGTGGTCGAAGTGGGCTCCCAAGGTATGTGGGGGACACGTCGCTGAGTCAGCGCCGAGCGATCTCGCTCTCGACCAAGGGGTCGAGGGACTCGATGGCGTCGAGCACCTCGTGCTCGTGCTGGACGGCAACGGCGCGCGTGCGCGGGATGAACAGCGCGGCGAAGGCTGCCACGAGTGCGCCGCCGCCGACGATCCAGAAGGAGGTGGTGAAGCCGTCGTCGCTGGGCACCATGCTTCCTGCGACGACTGACCCGGCCAGCACGGTTGCGGCCACCTGGGATCCGATCGATGAGCCGACGGTGCGGATGAGGGCATTGACGCCGGTGCCTTCGCTGAGCTTGTCGGCGGGGACGGCGGCCATGATGATGTTGGGCAGCCCGGCCATGCCGAGACCGATGCCGATGAAGGTCAACGTCGCGAGCAGGGCGACGCTGAGCTCTGATCCGTGGGCGAGGGCCATGCCGCCGAGTCCCGCTGCGGAGATCAGCGCGCCGATGACGAGTGGGATCTTCGGATCCATGCGGATGATGAGTCGTCCGGCGACGACGGCGGCGACGAGCATCGCGAGACAGCCGGGGACCAGGAGCAGGCCCGAGCCGGTGGCGCCGAGTCCGAACCCGTGGCCGGTCGCCTCGGGAAGTTGGGCGATCTGCGGAACGAGGGCGAAGACGCCGAACATGCCGAAGCCGAAGAGCAGGGTCGTGACGTTGGCAGCCAGCACCGCGGGCCGACGCAGGACACGCATGTCGACCAGCGGGTCGCTGGTGCGCAGCTCGAAGAGGACGAACAGCACGAGGAAGAGCGCGCCGAGTGCGAACAGGCCGAGCGTCCGGCTGTCTCCCCATCCCCAACTGGCGGTGTGACTGAGGCCCAGCAAGGGGGCGGTCACGCCGACCGCGAGCAGTACGACGCCCATGAGATCGAGCCGCCCGGGCGCGCGTACCGGAGACTCCGGAAGCCTGAACGCCCCGATCAGGGCCACTCCGGCCATGAGGGCGCCGCTCCAGAAGATCCAGGGCCACGAGAGGCGGTCCATGAGCACGCCACCGAGGACGAGTCCGGCACCCGCGCCGATGCCGGCGAGCGCCGAGATCAGTCCGAGAGCCGTGGAGCGCTTCTCGTGGGGGAACGTGTCGCCGATGATGCCGTAGCAGAGCGGGAAGATGCCGCCGCCCGCACCTTGGATGACTCGTGCCGCCACCAGGACCCAGATGTTGGGGGCGAGTGCTGCAACGACGCTGCCCGCGGTGAAGAGCAGCAAGGAGACCAGGAGCATCCGGCGCTTGCCGAACATGTCACCGAGGCGTCCGAAGACAGGAGTGAGGATGGCCGCGGAGATCAGGTAACCGGTGAGCACCCAGCCCACCTCGGCGGCGGATGCGTTGAGTTCGTGGCTGAGGACGCCGAGGCCGGGGACGACCGTGGTCTGGGCGAGGACGAACGCACCTGCCGCCAGCGAGAGGACGAACAGCCCAGCGCCCGACCTCTCGTGATCGACCTGGTCCTCGTGGGTTGCCACTCGTGCTGTCGTCACGCGCCTGCCTTCCGCATAGAAACGGACCATGTGGTCCGGTTGCAATCTAGCCCTCGGCTCAGTGTGTGTATGCAGCAAGCGAACGTGAGGTCGGTCACGCCGCCGCCCAGACTTCCGACGACGATGGCGGCGGAGCGGCGGGAGGTCGCGGTCCGTCAAGGACGATCAGGGCCGAAGCGCGGCCATCGTGAGCCGGGCGTACCGGTGCCACAACGCGGGGTCTCGGATGTCCAGCCCCAGGAGGGCGCGGACGAAGCCCGAGACGAGAACCCGGATGTCGAGTGGGGTGATGTCGTTGCGAATGGTGCCCTGCGCGCGTCCGTGCCCGAGTATCCGGTCGAGCTTCTCGGTCGCAGCTTCGCTGTCGACGCCATGGGTTGCCTGTGCCATGACGTCGCTCATGAGCTTGTTCTCCGCGAGGCGTCCCGCCACCGCGTGCAGGTACGTGCCAAGTGCTGCGTGGGCATCTGTCTCGGCCGCCTGCATGGCTTCGTCCAGTGCATCGGAGAGCCACACGACGTGCACCTGCGCCAGCGCGTCCACGAGATGAGCCTTGGTGGGGTAACTCCGGTAGACGGTCGCCTTCCCGACGCCGGCGAGTGCAGCGACCTCTGGGATGGTGGCCTCGAGGCCACGCTCGGTGAAGACCTCGGTGGCCGCGGCCAGGACCCGATCGTGGTTGCGCCGAGCATCGGCCCGCCTGCCTGACCAGACATCACCGTCGGCAGGTCGGGAATCGGTCACTGATGCTCCTCGGGCTGGACTGGGAGGGTCCATTCAAGCAGTGCAGTCGGTTGCGGGCGCTCGGCGCTGGTGCGAGATCTCAGCCGTTGTCGTTGCTCGTGTGCATCACGTCGATCACCAGGCGTGAGGGGGCAGTGAGGGTGAGGACCCGAAAGGGGGCGGGCGCGCCGTCGATCCCGGCGATCACCTGGGTGGTGCCTTCGAACGTGCCGCCGACATGTACGGCGGTGACGGCGTCGCCGTTCGCGGTGATCTGGGTCGGGCCGTCGTAGTAGTCGGGTGCCGGCCAGGTGGTGTCCGAGGCATAGATGTCCAGGGACGCTCGTCCGTCCAGCTCGACGACTTCGCCGCTGCCGTCGAGCACGGCTTCATCGACGTAGTTGACGACCCAGCCCGGGGTCCCGGTGCCGCTGAACTCCAGCACGATCCGGTCGTAGTGCTCAGCCGCGGCGACGCGCACATCGACGAGCACCAGGTCCGATGCCTTCGCTGCCCCGCCCGTCCGGGGCCTGGTGCCCTCGGAGAACGCTGGATCCGGCTCGGGCGTGGTCGACACGGTGGTCTCGTCAGTCCTGGAGGCGCCGGTGGGTTCGTCGTCGGCGTCCGGTGTGCACCCTGCCATGAGCAGCAGGGCGACGATCGTGCTGAACAGGGCAGCTGCTCCGCGTGGCATCGTCGCTCCTTCGTCTGGGTGAGTGGTCGTGTGCTCACTCATGAGGACGCCCGACCAGCGCTCCGGGTTGACGAGACGGCCTGCGGCTCACTCCTCCGGCGGTGCGGGGCTCTTCTTCAGCGAAGCCGGGAGGGCGGGGTCGGTCCAGATGTCGGCGGCAGCACGCCAGTCGTCCAGCAGCTCCGCGAACTCACCAAACCTGGCAGTGGCTGCGCACTCCCTGAGGGTGGCGGCAGCCTCGACGCAGAATGCATCCTGATCGTGGGCGGGGAGGTGGGCGACCCAAGGCAGCGCGGCAGCGAGGGTGGCGGCGAACCGCTCCTTGTCTGCATCGTCGCGCGCGAGCGCCAGCAGCGCTGCCGGACCGACGCCGGAGTCGTCGCTGTCGTCTGGTTCGGAATCGATGGCGGTGCTCCTTGGCCGGGATGGAGTCGAGGCGGCAGTTCGAGCAGCACCCCTCGCTGATGGCCACGTTAGTCGACGCCGACGCGGGGTCACACGGCTGCGGGGGAGGGAGCGTCGACGAGGAGGTGGACCCCGACGCCGACGAGCATGGTGCCTGTGGCGCGTCGTTGCCAGGGGAGCCAGTGCGGACGACCACGCAGGAGCGCCGCGATGCTGCCGGCGCCGAGGATGATCAGCGTGTTCACGACGATGCTGACGGTGATCTGGACGCCGCCCAGGACAAAGCCTTGGGCGACGACGTTGCCACTGCTCGGCTCGAGGAACTGCGGAATGAGGGCGACGTACATGATCGCGGCCTTCGGGTTCAGCAGGTTGGTGGCCAGCCCCATCCCGAACAGCCGTACGTTGGAGTCGCGCGCGAGGTCGTGGGCCTCGAAGAGGGCCGGACCACCCGGCCGGAACGCTCGCCATGCGAGGTGCAGCAGATAGACCGCGCCAGCGACCTTGATGAGCGTGTAGAGCCAGGGCACGACGATGAACACCGCCGCGAGGCCGAGATTCGCCATCGTCATGTAGGCGACGAAGCCGACCGCGGTGCCCCCGAGCGACACGAGCCCGGCGACCGAACCCTGCGAGAGGCTCCGGGACACCAGGTAGAGCATGTTCGGTCCAGGTGTGAGCACCATGCCGAGCGCCACCAGCGTGATTCCGATCAGCGCATCGCCTTCAACGAGCACGTGGCCCTCCGTCCCTTCCGCGACGAACCCGGGTGGGCATCAACCGTCGCTCGCCGCCCACCCATGTTGTTACGCTTTGAAGATCTGAGCCAAAGTGTTCCAACACGCTTTCGCGAGACGGGAGGGATCGTGCGCCCACCCCCAGGCTGGACGCCCCGACTGGCGGAGGGGGCCGGTCCCGTCTCCACCCGGCTGGTGGCGGCGCTGGCGACGGACATCGTGGACGGCGTCGTCATCGAGGGCGAGCGGCTACCGCCACAGCGGGCCCTGGCACACCAGCTGGGCATCGCGCTCGGGACCGTGTCGAAGGCGTACGCCGAACTGGGCCTCCGAGGTCTGGTGCGTGGATCACCAGGGCGCGGGATGTTCGTCAGCTACCGCGCCGAGAGCGGGACTGGGGACATCGACCTGGCCATGAACATGCCTCCGCCGATGTTGGCCGACACCGTGATCACGGACGCCCTCGTCGAGAGTGCCCGGCGGGTGGACGCCGATGCCTTGTCCAGCCACGGTCCGCCAGGCGGTCGGCTCAGGGACAAGCGCTCCGTGGCCAACTGGCTGGCTGCGACCGGCCTCGAGCTCGCGCCCGAGGAACTGGTGCTGACGCAGGGCGCGCAGCAAGGCATCGCGGCCGCTCTCCTGGCGGCGTCGCAGTCGGGCCCACGGGCGACCGTGTTCACCGAGGAGGTCACCTTCCCGGGTGCCTTGAGCTATGCGCGGTTGGCCGGCCACCCCGTGTGGGGCGTGCCGATCGATCATCAGGGCATGCGTCCCGAGCTGCTGGACGCGGCACTCGTACGGCGCGGGCGTTCCGGCGGTCCGCGGCCGGTCGTCTACGTCACCCCGACCCTGCACAACCCGACGGGTGCGACGATGCGCGGTGCTCGGCGCCGCGCCATCGTGCAGGTGGCGCGCAGGCACGACGCACTCATCATCGAGGACGACGTCTATGCACTGTCCGAGGACCGCCCCGCACGTGCCCTGGTCTCGCTGGCTCCCGAACGCACCTTCTACGTCAGCAGCGCCTCCAAGGCGATCAGCCCGGCGATCCGGCTGGGGATGATCAAGGCGCCGATCGGCTATCGGCAGGGAACCGTCGAAGCGGTCCGCACACTCGGCCTGCCGGTCTCACCCCTGATCTGCGTGCTCCTCGACGTGCTCGTGGGGGCGGGGGTCGCGACGACCGTCCGTGCGGCGATCAGGAACGAGGGAGCACGGCGCACCGACCTGGCTCGCGAGATCTTCGGGCGTGCACTGTTCGGGACGGATCAGGCGGGATACCACGTCTTCCTGCCGCTCCCAGCAGACCGAGCCCGCTCCGTCGTTGCTGCCGCGACCGACCAGCGCGTCCGGCTCACCGATCCTGCCGCCATGATGGTCGACCCACGGCAGCGAGTCAGCGGCGTACGGCTCTGTCTCGGCGGCCCGACCATGGCGGATCTGTCACGAGGGCTCGAGATCGTGCAGCGGCTCGTGGCCGACCCGCGCAGCCGAGCGGTCTGAGACCCGAGTTCGACGTCAGCGAGGCACCTTGGCGCGGGTCTGGGCGTCGCCGACCATCGGCACCTCAAGCACCTTCTTCTCGCCGACGAACCGTTTCTGGATCCAGGTCGCGAGCAGGGTGAGGAGCAGGTTGACCACGATGTAGATGCCTGCCACGACGATCATGGTGGGCACCCGGTTGTTGAACTCCAGGTAGATCTGGCTGGAGACCTTGGTGAGACCCGGAGCCAGGATCCAGGTGCCGAGAGCGGTGTCCTTCAGGGCCACCACACACTGACTGATGATCGCCGGCAGCATGATCTTGACGGCCTGCGGCATCAGCACGATCCAGACCACTTGGGTCTTGCGCATGCCCAACGCGTAGGCAGCCTCGGCCTGCCCCTTCGGGACGGCCAGCAGACCGGCCCGAAGCACCTCGGCCAGCACCGCGCCGTTGTAGAGCGTCAGGGCGATGACGACGGCCAGGAACGACGAGTTGTCCTCCTTGATGCCCAGGGCGTACCAGACGAACACCATCAGCAGCAGCACCGGGACCGCGCGGAAGAACTCGACCACCAGCCAGGACGGCCACCGGATCCAGGCATGGTCGGAGAGCTTGCCGATGCCGAACACGAAGCCGAAGACGACGGCGAGGATGATCGCGAAGAACGCCATCTTGAGCGTCTCGACCAGGCCGTCGACGAGGAGCACCCGGAGGTAGTCGGGATCGGTGAAGACCACCCACTTGTCGTGGGTGAACTGATCGGCGTCGTACAGGCGCCACACGACCCAGCCGAGTGCCAGGACGACGGCGGCAGCGCTGATCACCGAATAGAGCCGGTGGCGCCGTACGGTGCGCGGGCCGGGCGCGTCGAACAGGACTCCGGTGCTCATCAGACCACCCTCCAACGTCGCTCGAGCCGGTTGCTCATGAACGAGAAGAGCTCGACCAGCACGACGTAGCCGATCGCGAAGCAGATGAAGATCTCCGTGCGCTGGGAGGCGAAGCCGTTGTTCAGGTCCCGCATCTGCGAGGTCGCCTCCGCGACGCCGAAGACGGCAGCCACCGAGGTGTTCTTGATCAAGGCGATCTGGACGCTGGCCAGCGGCGGGACCGAGGCCCGGAACGCCTGGGGCAGGATCACCTGGGTCATCACACCCGAGAACGGGAGACCGATCGCTCGGGCGGCCTCCGCCTGCCCGAGCGGTACGGCGTTGACTCCTGAGCGCAGTGCCTCACAGACGAACGCCGAGGTGTAGAGGCTGAGTGAGACGACTGCTGCGGTGTAGAACGCGGTGAAGTCGAAGGTGCCGATGTGCACGGACACCCATCGGAAGTTGAGCCGTTGCCACAGCATCGGGGCCATGAAGGAGAAGGTGCCGAACACGATGACCAGAGGCGTGTTGCGCACCAAGGTCACCCACGTGCCGGCCGCGACTCGCAGCACGGGCACCGGGCTGACGCGGCAGGCAGCGAGGAAGGTGCCGATCACGGTGGAGAGAACGGCAGCGAAGACGAAGAGCGCCACCGTGTAGCCGAAGGACTTCAGATAGAGGTCGAAGTTGTCGAGGACCGCCTGCACGTCAACTCCTCTCGGGTGCGCGGTGGGGGCTGGAGGGCGGAAGCAGGCGGCCCAGAGGCTCGGGGGCCGCCCGCTTCCGGTGGATCACTGGCAGGGCTGCAGCGTGGGCGGGTCGGGGGTCTCCACGCCGGAGGGCCCGAGCGTCAACTCGAACGCCTCGGCCCAGGATCCGTCCTCGAAGGAGCTCTCCAGGACGCTGTTGATCCACTCACACATCTCGGGGTGGTCCTGGCTGTAGCCGACGCCGATCAGCTCCTCGGAGAACGGCTCGCCGACGACCTTCAGCTCGCCCTCGTTCTCCGCTGCGTAGCCGGCGAGGATCGAACCGTCGGTGGACATCCCCTCGACCGTGCCGTCCAACACCTTCTGGACACATTCGGAGTAGGAGTCGAAGCCGACGCCCTTGGCGCCCTCGGCGTTGATCCGGTCGATCGAGGTCGAACCGGTGACCGAGCAGACCTCCTTGCCCTTCAGGTCGGCGATGCTCTCCACTGCGCTGTCGGACTTCACCAACAGCTGCTGGCCGGTGACCATGTAGGGGCCGGTCTGACCAACCACCTTGCGTCGGTCATCGGTGATCGAGTACGACGCCAGCACCAGGTCGACCTTGCCGCTCTCCAGGAACGGCTCGCGGTTGTCGGAGACCGTCTCCTCCCACACGACGTCGGAGCCGTCGGGGTTGAACCCGAGCTTGGAGACCAGGATCTTGGCGATCTCGATGTCGAAGCCGGACGGACGGTCGGCGGTGGCGCTCTTGAAGCCCAGGCCGGGTTGGTCGAACTTGACGCCGACCACGACCTTGCCGGAGTCACGGATCTCTGCCATCCGGCTGCCTTCGGGCAACTCGCTGGCGGCGTCGGTGTCGGCGTCGACCTCGCGGCCGCTGTCATCGCTCCCCGCATCACCACATGCAGCGACAGTCGCGAGTAGCGCCACGCAGGCCAACGCCGCTCTTGCTCTCTTCAACTTCATTTCTTCTCCTGTCGGTCGGGCATCGGGAGAGCCGGTGGTCCAGGGTCTGGGCCGCGCCCCCAGGTTCAGTGCTTGAGAATCTTGGAGAGGAAGTCCTTGGCTCGGTCGGACGTCGGGTTGGTGAAGAACTCCTCGGGCTTGTTCTCCTCGACGACCTGGCCGTCGGCCATGAAGAGGACCCGGTCCGCCGCCGTACGGGCGAAGCCCATCTCGTGGGTGACCACGACCATCGTCATGCCCCGCTCGGCCAGCTCGACCATCACGTCGAGGACCTCCTTGATCATCTCGGGGTCCAGGGCCGACGTCGGCTCGTCGAAGAGCATGACCTTCGGGTCCATGGCCAGGGCTCGAGCGATCGCGACGCGTTGCTGCTGACCGCCGGAGAGCTGCGCCGGGTACTTGCGCGCCTGGGCGGCAACCCCGACGCGTTCGAGGAGCTCCTCGGCGTGCTTCACGGCTTCAGCCTTGGGCTGCTTGCGCACCTTGATCGGGCCGAGCGTCACGTTCTCGAGGATCGTCTTGTGTGCGAAGAGGTTGAAGCTCTGGAAGACCATGCCGACCTCGGCGCGGAGCTGAGCCAGCCCCTTGCCCTCCTGCGGGATCGGTCGGCCGTCGAGAGAGATCTCGCCACGGTCGATCGTCTCCAGCCGGTTGATGGCGCGGCACAGCGTCGACTTGCCGGAGCCCGAGGGGCCGATCACGACGACGACTTCTCCGCGCGTGATCGTGAGGTCGATGTCTTGAAGCACGTGCAGGTCGCCGTACCACTTGTTGACGTCCTTGAGGACGACGAGGGGCTCGCCGTGTCCTGCTCTGACGAATCCGGACTCCGTGACAGTCATGCCGTGACCGTAACGCCGCAAATGTGAGCGACGCCACAGTGAAGGAGTGGTCGTTACGGCTACGTGACCTCCCGGTGCTGGCTTCAGCCGATCGGGAAATCGGGGTAACGCTCCTCGGCGTCCGGGTCGCGGATGCTGTCGGGGTCCGGCTCCATGACGACCGTGATCCCGGTGGGATGCGACTCCTCGTCGTCGCTGTGGACGATGACCGTGCCACCGACGACGGGCGCATCTCGCTTCGCGACCCGGATCTCCTCGGTCACCAGCCTGCCGGCCCGGGGCGGTACGTCGAGCCGGGCGGTGACGTTGAAGTGCAGCTCTTCGCCCGTGTAGGTGTTGAGCCACTCGATCTCGGTGACCGGCGCCCGCGTGCGGATGCCTCTCTCGCGCAACTCGACCCTGCGGAGGTGGGCGGCGTGACTGTGGCGGAGGTCCCACCTGAAGTAGCCGATGCCCAGCCCCGCCGCCAGGCAGGCGACGACTCCGAGACCTCCCAACGACAGCGCGATCCACCAGCGGGTGAAGCCCACGGCGGCCACCATCAGGCCGACGCCGATGCCCGCCATGCCGCTCAACGTGCCCACCAGCCCTGACGCGCCGCCACTGTCGCGCCAGGGTTCGCGGACCAAGGTCAGCTTGCCCAGACCGATGCCGAGCACCAGCGGCCCCAGGACCAGCGCCAGGACCCAGGGCGAGTCGATCGCCGGCCACGAGCTGTCGAAGAGTCCGGTGAGGACGGGATTGCGATCCTGGCCGCGCGGGCAGATGGTCGATCCCGCCGCGTCGGTGTGGCACTCGACGTCCCACAGCGGCAGCAGCAGGGCCACGGCCGCCCCCACCGCGATCGCCCACAGCCCGGCACCGGCCACCGCCGGCACGACGACGCTCCACCACCCGCCGCGGGGCTCCGGGAGCGGCGCGCGTCCTCGCCGTCGCGACGTACTGACCTGAGTTGGGGTCACCTGCACCTCCCGCGGCCCGAACCACCGTGAACTCCTTGGCTCCTGCAGGCTCTCACATCTGCTCGACCGGTCGAGGAGGCCCGGCCGAGGCGCGATAAGGTCACAGCAGCCAGTCGTACTCCGCCACAACGGGGTCAGGGAATCCGGTGCGAATCCGGAACTGACGCGCAGCGGTGAGGGGACGGGAGGGCACGCCGGAAACGGCAGCCACTGAGGTCGTTCGACCTTGGGAGAGCGTCCTCACCCGGTTGATCCGAGTCGAAGACCTGCTGGCCCTGGCGACAGCCGTCGTCGGGTCAAGGTGGGTCCCGCGTACGGGCCCGGACTCAGACAGGGTGAGTGACACCGGTGGACCGGATCCGAGGCCGACCGCTGCCCGGGCGCGCTGCGTCCGTGGCCCGCAGCCGACGGACTGCTCGTGCGGCTCAGGCTCCCCGGGGGCCGGGTCACGTCGACGCAGTTGCTGGCCCTGGCCGAGGTCGCGGACCAGTACGGCGACGGTCGCGTCCATGTCACCGGTCGCACCAACCTGCAGGTGCGCGCGATGCCCGCGGCGCCGGGCGAGGAGCTGCTCACCGAGCCGGCGCTGGCCGCACTGGAGGCGACCGGCCTGTTGCCGAGCCGGACCCACGACCTCGTGCGCAACGTGATGGCATCACCCCGGACCGGACTGGCCGGAGGCCAGGCTGATCTGCAGCCCGGTCGTCGCGGCACTCGACGCGATGCTGTGTGCGGATCCGGCGCTCCGGCGACCTGCCCGGACGCTTCCTCTTCGTGCTCGACGACGGCCACGAGGACCTGCTCGACCGTGCGGGTGACCTCGGGCTCGTTGCCCTGGACGAGGCGACGGCTCAGCTCCGCGTCGGTGACGGGTGGGGCGCGGTCGTGCCGCTCACGTCAGCCGCGCACGCGCTGGCCTCGCTCGCTCGCGACTTCGTGGCGCGACGCGGCCACGGGCCCGCCGCGGCCTGGCACGTGCAGGAGCTCACCGAGCCGCTTGCGCCCCTGAGTGCCGCCTCGCCGAGACTGCCGAAGCCGAGCCGCCCCCGCCGTACGGGCGCATCGCCGGCGGTTTCCACGAGGCCGTCCCCGACTCCGGCCTGAGCCGCGCAGCTGTCGAGACGACTCAGCGCGGCCGCCACCGAACTCATCGTCACCCCTTGGCGTGGCGTGCTCATCCCCGAGGAGCCCTCGTGACCATCTCGTCCGACCAACCCCGCCGCCCGGAGCGGCACTACCACTACGTCGACCGCGGCCCGGCGATCTATCTCGACTCCTTCGCCACCATCCGGCGCGAGGCCGACCTCTCGCGGGTGCCATCGAGCGCCGAGAAGGTGGCGGTGCGGATGATCCACGGCAGCGGACAGGTCGACCTCGTCGACGACCTCGTGGTGCATCCGGAGCTCGTCGCTGCGCGCGCGGCTCTCCAGGCCGGCGCGCCGATGCTGTGCGACGCGACGATGGTCGTGAAGGGGGTGACCCGCACTCGGCTGCCAGCCGACAACGAGGTGCTGTGCATGCTCAACGAACCCGAGGTGCCGGGGCTGGCTGCTGCCTGGGGGACGACGCGTACCGCGGCTGCGGTCTCCCTGTGGGAGCCACACCTCGAGGGGCGGTCGTCGCCATCGGCAACGCCCCCACCGCGCTCTTCCACCTGCTGGAGATGCTCGTCGACGGCGCACCGCGCCCGGCGGCGATCGTCGAGGTGTCCCGTCGGATTCATCGGCGCGGCCGAGTCGAAGCAGGCCCTGGAGGAGTTCCACGCCGTCCACGGCATCGACATCCCGTTCGTCACCGTGCGGGGTCGTCGCGGTGGCTCCGCGATGACGTCGTCAGCACTCAACGCACTGGCCCAGGAGCAGGAATGAGCGTCGAAGCGACCACGAGGGCAGGGCACTTCGCCGGCGTCGGCGTCGGGCCGGGTGACCCCGAGCTGATCACCCGCAAAGCGGCGAGGCTCATCGAGAACGCGGACGTGATCGCCTACCACGCAGCGCGCGGCAAGGCCTCCAACGCCCGGCGGATCGCGGCCGATCTCTTCCCCGCGGGCGCGATCGAGGAGGAGCTGACCTACCCCGTCACCACCGGGACGACCGCCCACCCGGGTGGCTATGCAGGGGCGCTGGCCGACTTCTACGAGGAGTCGGCCAGACGGCTGGCCGACCATCTCGACGCCGGACGCGACGTGGTGCTCCTGTCCGAGGGTGATCCGCTCTTCTACGGCTCCTACATGTACATGCACGACCGGCTGGCGCTGGACTACGACACCGAGGTGGTGCCCGGGGTACCGGCCTTCCTGGCGGCGACGGCGGCTGTCGCCTCGCCCCTGGTCCGGCAGACCGACGTGCTCACGGTGCTGCCCGGCACGTTGCCCGAACCCGAGTTGGCTCGCCGCCTGGCCGACACCGACGGCGCGATCATCATGAAGCTGGGGCGCACCTTCCCAGCGGTACGCCGCGCACTCGCCGCAGCGGGCCGGCTCGAGCACGCGCTGTATGTCGAGCGGGCCTCGATGCCCGAGGCACGTTGGCTACCGGTGGCCGATGTCGACGAGCGTTCGGTGCCCTACTTCTCACTCATCGTCGTGACCGGCGACAGCCTCAACGGTCGGCGCTCACGTGACGAGCAGGCGTCGGTGGCGGGCTCGTCGACGTGTGCCGATGCCCGCGAGCTGCTGGTCGTCGGGCTCGGCCCCGGCCCGGACGGCTGGCTCACCCCGAGGTGAGTGCCGCGCTCGCCGAGGTCGATCACGTGGTCGGCTACGCGCCGTACGTCCACCGGGTGCCGCAGCGGGAGGGGCTCACCCGGCACGCGTCGGGCAACACGGTCGAGGTGGACCGCGCGGCCTTCGCGCTCGATCTGGCGCGACGTGGCGAGCGGGTGGCCGTCGTCTCCGGGGGTGATGCCGGTGTCTTCGGCATGGCCGCCGCCGTGTTCGAGGCCGCCGAGGACCCGGCGTACGCGGGTGTTGCGGTGCGGGTGTTGCCGGGAGTGAGCGCGGTGCAGGCAGTGGCGGCGCGGGCGGGTGCCCCCGTGGGAGCCGACTTCGCGGTGATGAGTCTCTCCGACCGCCTCAAGCCGTGGGAGGTCGTCGAGAAGCGACTGCGCGCGGTCGCTGAGGCCGACCTGGTGCTCGCGATCTACAACCCGGCCTCGCGCAGCCGCCGCGAGCAGATCGCGATGGCGTGCAAGGTGCTGCTCGAGCACAAGTCCGCGGAGACGGTCGTGGTGGTGGGACGCGACGTGGGACGCGCCGAGGAGTCGCTGAGCGTGACGACGTTGGGCGAGCTCGATCCGCCGAGCATCGACATGAAGTGCCTGCTGATCGTGGGAGCGTCGTCGACGCGGGTCTCGCCCGCGGGTGTCTGGACGCCGAGGTTCGTGCGATGACCGTGCACTTCGTCGGGGCCGGCCCCGGGGCAGCCGACCTGTTGACGGTGCGGGCGACGCGGCTCTTGGCCACGGCCGACCTGGTGCTGTATCCGGGCACCTACCTGGATCCCGAGGTGTTGGCGCACTGCGGCCCGCGGGCGAGACTGGTGGACACCCAAGGGCTCGACCTCGACGAGATCACCGAGTTCCTGGTCGCCGCTTCGCGGGCCGGCGAGCGGGTGGTGCGACTGACCTCGGGCGACCCGTCGCTCTATTCAGCGCTGCACGAACAGACCGCCCGACTGACCGCGGCCGGAGTTGCGTGGCAGGTCACGCCCGGGGTGCCGGCGTACGCCGCCGCGGCTGCGCGGGTGGGCAACGAGCTGACGGTGCCGCTCGTCGCGCAGTCCGTGGTGTTGACCCGGACCCGGGCGCGCTCGACGGCCATGGGTGCGGGGGAGTCGTTGGCGGAGTTCGCCGCCACCGGAGCCACGCTGGTGCTGCACCTGGCGATCACCCGAACCGGTGAGCTGATGGAGGAGTTGGCACCGATCGTCGGCGCCGACTGCCCGGTCGTGGTGGTGCACCGCGCCAGCCAGCCGGAGGAACTGGTCCTCCGGGGCACGGTCGGGACCATCGCGCCGTTGGTCGCGGAGGCCGGATTGCGCCAGGCTGCTGTCATCCTGGTGGGGCGGGCGCTCGAGGCAGGCGACGCGGGCGAGTCGTATCTCTACAGCGCTGATCGTGAGCGAGGAGCCGGACGAGCGACGGAGGTTGGTTGCTAGTGGATCTCTACGAGGCCATCGCACGGCGCCGTGACACCCGGGCGGAGTTCACCGGGGAGCCGATCGACCCCGACGTGTTGGGCCGCATCCTTGAGGCGGCCAACCGGGCGCCGAGCGTGGGGATGTCGCAGCCGTGGGTCTTCGTGACGGTGCGGCAGCGCGCCACCTTGGAGTCGTTCCGGTCGCACGTGCTCGAAGAGCGGGCGGTCTTTGCCGCTGGGCTGGAGGGCGAGCGGGACTCGACGTTCTCACGCGTCAAGGTCGAAGGAATCTGCGAATCGGGTCTCGGCATCGTCGTCGGCTACGACCCGACGACGGCAGGCGAGCAGGTGCTCGGTCGCCATGCGATCGCCGACGCCGGGCTCTATTCGGTGTGTCTGGCGATCCAGAACCTGTGGCTCGCGGCGACGGCAGAGGGGATCGGGGTCGGGTGGGTGAGCTTCTACCGCGAGGCCGTGCTGTCGTCCCTCGTGGGCTTCCCGCCGCACATCAGGCCCGTGGCCTGGCTCTGCGTGGGCACTGTGGCATCGCTGCCCGAGGTGCCGGACCTGGAGCGCTTCGGCTGGCGTGGGCGCAGTCCCTTGTCCGCGGCCCTCCACGACGAGCGCTACGCCGGCTGACCCATGCTCACGCCGTGTGGCTGCCGACGTTGACGACGCGGCCGTCGCTGGCCCGGTAGAAGAACCGCGTGACGCCCCAGGGCTCGGCCGTCAGCGGATGCAGGATCTCCATGCCCGCGGTCTGAGCTCGGGCGAGGGCTTCTTCGACGTCGTCGACGAAGACGGAGACGTCCGGGTTGACCGGGGCCGTTGCGTCGGCGGTGATCAGGCTGAGTTGGTGGCCCTCGTCGTCGCCCAGGGTCACGATCCAGCCGTGATCCATCAGCACCCGCAGGCCGAGCACGCGCGCGTGCTCGGCCACCGCGCTCGGCAGGTCGGTCACGGTGAGGTTCGGTACGACGCGATCGATGTGCATCCCTGCATCCAACCCGATGAGGTGGCCGGAGCGCCGCCCATGGGGTCGAATGGGCACATGACGATGCTCGGCACGGCAGTCCTGGTCGGTTCGATCCTTGCGACGGCGATGGCATCCGGACTGCTGTACTCGTTCGCGCACTCCGTCATGCCGGGGCTCGGCACGTTGGATGACCGGGAGTTCCTGACCGCCTTCCAACGGATCGACGCCGCCATCTACAACCCGTGGATGATGTCGACCTTCGTCGGCAGTCCCGTGCTCACCGTCGCCGCCCTGGTGCTGTACCTCCTGGACGGAAATGGCGCCGTGGGGTGGTTGGCGGTCGCGCTGGTGCTGACGATCGCGACCGTGATCATCACCGGGGCGGTTCACCTGCCGCTGAACGCGGCTACCCAGGACGCGGCCCCGGAGTTCCTTGACGCAGGGCGGCTCCGCTCTCGGTTCGAGACGCGTTGGGTGCGTTGGAACGTCGTACGCACCGTGACCTCGATCGGCTCCCTCGCCGCGTTGTGCGGAGCCCTGCTCGCTGGGCGTTGACCGGCAGGGTCACAACCGCGCGCCCTCGGCGGCTATTCGGGCGCCCTCGGCGGGTTTCCGGGCGCCCTCGGCGGGGCTCAGGGGTGCGGGTGAGTGCCCACTGGGTGACGGTGCGGGCCGGGGTCCAGCCGGTGAAGGTGCCGACGGGCGCGGTGGTCTCGACGGCGATCCGGGTGAGTTCGCCCCCGTGGGTCCGATGGGCGGCCGCCAGGAGCTGCTCGGTCTCGAGGGTGACACCGTGGACGACCAGCCGGCCGCCCGGGCGGAGCGCGGTGAGGCAGGTGTCGAGGACGCCAGGGCGGGTGGCGCCGCCGCCGACGAAGATCGCGTCGGGCGCATCGAGGCCGGTGAGGGCGTCGGGAGCGCGGCCCTGGAGCACCTGCAGGTCAGGCACGCCCAGTCGGGTGGCGTTGCGGGTGATCCGGGCAGCGCGCTCGGGGTCGGCCTCGACCGCCGACGTCCGACAGGTCGGGTGGGCGCGCATCCATTCGATGCCGACCGACCCGGCCCCGGCGCCCACGTCCCACAGCAGCTGTCCGGGTGCGGGCCCGAGCCTCGCCAGCGCAGACGCGCGGAGGTCGCGCTTGGTCAGCTGACCGTCGTGCTCGAAGGCGTCGTCGGACAGGCCCGCCACCCATGCGGACCGCCATTCGCCGGTGTGCTCGGGTATCTCGACGGCCAGCACATGCAGGGGAGGTACGTCGCTGGGCGGTGCCGCGGCCCACTCACGGGCGGTTCCTGCGCGCCGTGACTCGCTGGGTGCACCGAGGTCGCCGAGCACGGTGATCGCAGCATGGCCCTGCCCCGCTGCGTCAAGGAGATCGGCGACGATCCCGGGCGTCTCGGCGCCGGAGGTGAGCAGGAGCATCCGGCGGCCGGGAGCAACCTCGCGCAGCAGGCGCGCCTCATGGCGGCCGACCAGCGTGACCACCACCGACTCTTCGGCCGACCAGAGCATCCGCGCCCTGGCCAGCGCCACCGAGGAGATCGCCGGGACCACGCGCACCGCATCGGCGCCGAGAAGCCGCACGAGCGTCGTACCGATGCCGGAGACCAGCGGATCGCCCGAAGCGAGGGCCACGACCCGGCGGCCATGCAGTCGCTCCAACAACGGCGGCAGCCCGGACGCCAGCGGCGAGGGCCACGACAATCGTTCCTGATCGGGGCCGCTCGGCACCAGAGCCAGGTGACGGCTGCCGCCGAGCACCACCTCTGCGTCGCGGACGAGCCCCGCGGCGGTCGTGTCGAGGGTGCCGTCCGCATCCACGCCGACCACGGTCACCACGGGGCCACCGCGAGGGGGTGTCGAATCGTCCACGGGACGGGAGGCTATCGTCTGCCACACGTGAGGTGCCCTTGCGCCCAAGCCATCGGAGACGGTGGCGTCGGGCAATGGGGAGAATCTGGGAAGCCGGTGAGATTCCGGCACAGGCCCGCTGCGGTGAACCGAGCACTCCGTCAGGTGTGACTCGCCAAGTCCGAAGACCGGCCTCGCGCAAAGCCAAGCAATCTGGCCTACGAGCGGGAGCCTCACACGTGCCACTGAACTATCCATTCTCTGCCGTCGTCGGCTGCGCGTTCGACGATGCTGCGGCGGCCTCCGGCCTCGACGACATGGGCCTCGCCCTGGTGCTGACCTCGATCAGCCCCGAGATCGGCGGTGTCCTGGTGCGTGGCGAGAAGGGCACCGCGAAGTCGACCACGGTACGTGCGCTTGCCGAGGTGCTGCCGTGGATCGACGTGCACGAGGGCGATCGGTTCTCCGCCGACCCCCACGACGGTGACGCGGCGTCACCTGACCCGGCCTTCGGCACGGCGCAGGTGGTCAGTCGCCCGGTCCGACTGGTCGAGTTGCCTGTCGGTGCCACCGAGGACCGGGTGTTGGGCTCGCTCAACCTGGAGAAGGCCCTCACCGCAGGCTCGGTCGAGTTCGAGCCCGGACTGCTGGCGCGCGCCCATCGCGGGGTGCTCTACGTCGACGAGGTCAACCTGCTCCACGACCATCTCGTCGACCTGCTCCTCGACGCGGCGGCCACCGGCCAGGTCACCGTCGAGCGCGACGGGGTCTCGCTCGGCCACCGGGCCCGCTTCATCCTCATCGGCACCATGAACCCCGAGGAGGGGAGCTCCGCCCGCAGCTCCTTGACCGCTTCGGGCTCACCGTCGAGGTGGCGGCGCCACGAGATCCCGCCCTGCGGGTCGAGGTCGTACGTCGCCGCCTCGCCTTCGACCGCGACCCGGCGGGATTCGCCGAGCGCTACGAAGCCGAGCAGGACGAGCTGACCCGTCGCATCGCCGGAGCCCGGGGACGCATCGACGCCGTGGTGCTGGGTGATCGGGCGATGCTGAAGATCGCGGAGGTCTGCGCGGCCTTCGAGGTCGACGGCCTGCGTGCCGACATCGTCACCGCCCGCACCGCAGTCGCCCACGCTGCGTGGGTGGGGCGACGCCACGTGACCCGTGCCGACATCCGGGTGGCCGCCCTGCTGGCGCTGCCGCACCGCCGGCGCCGCAACCCCTTCGACGCACCCGGGCTCGACGAGGAGCTCCTCGACCAGGTGCTCGGCGACGACGAGCTGCCCGACCCCCGGAGCCCGATGCTCCCGCCGACCCGCCGTCGGACGGAGACGGAGACGGTGACGGCCGCGAAGACGACGTCGACACCGCACCTGAGGACCCGTCGGTGCCACCGTCGAGTCAGGACGAGCCCGAGCATCCGCGCGACACCGCCGACGAGCCGGCGCCCGAGAGGGCCGACGAGGGTGAGCCCGTCCCAGCGCCCCGACCCCCGAGACGCCGGGGCCGGGCAGCACCGTGAAGGCGGACACCGCCTACCGCCCGCGGCTGTTCACCGTCGACGGGGTGGGACAGGGCACCCCGGACGTCGCAGCCGCGCGCTCGGCAGCACCGGTCGCCGGATCGGTGCCACCGCCGGGAGCACGTCGGGATCACTGCACCTGGTGGAGACCCTGCGTGCGGCGGCCGGACGCCACGTGGTCGACACCGCGCGCCCGGGAGTGGCCGGTGGGCGCGTCACGATCGAGGCAGCGGATCTGCGCACCGCCGTGCGCGAGGGCCGCGAGGCCAACCTGTTGCTCTTCTGCGTCGACGCCTCGGGCTCGATGGCAGCGCGGCGCCGGATGACGCAGGTGAAGACCGCCATCCTGTCGCTGCTCACCGACGCCTACCGCCGTCGCGACAAGGTCGCGATGATCAGCTTCCGCGGCTCCGCGGCCGAGCTCACCCTCCCACCCACGGGCTCCGTCGACGTCGCGGCAGCGCTCCTCGACGATCTGCCTGCCGGTGGGCGCACCCCGCTGGCCGAGGCGCTGCTGGAGGCGAGCTCCGTCGTACGCCGGGAGCGGTTGCGGGACGCACGGCTGCGCCCGTTGCTGCTCGTGGTGACCGACGGTCGCGCCACCTGGGGGCCGGATGCCGTCGGCCGCTCTCGGTTGGCGGCCGAACACGTTGCCGCCCTCGGGGTGCCCAGCGTGGTCGTGGACTGTGAGGAGGGACCGCTGCGGCTCGGGCTCGCGGCCACTCTCTCCGGCCACCTGCGGGCCGAGCACGTGCCGATGGCGCGGATCAGTGCCACCGGCCTGGTCGACGTGGTGACGGGACGGGTGGCCTGATGAGCACCTGGGAAGAGCTCCGGCACGGCACCGTCGTGCTGGTCGGCGGCGGGCCGGGTGATCCCGGACTGATGACGGTCGCCGGCCGTGCGGCGGTGGAGCAGGCCGACGTACTGCTCGTCGACCATCTCGCTCCCCAGGCGGCGCTCGCCTGGGCCCGACCCGAAGCACTCGTGCTCGACGTGGCCTAGCTGCCCCGCGGCGACTTCACCCCGCAGGAGCGGATCAACGAGCTGCTGATCGAGCACGCCCGCGCCGGACGTCGCGTGGTGCGGCTCAAGGGCGGCGACGGCTTCGTCTTCGGACGGGGCATGGAGGAGCTCATCGCGTGCACCGCGGCTGGACTCCCGGTCCGCGTGATCCCCGGTGTCACCGCATCGGTCAGCGTGCCCGCGCTCGGTGGCATCCCGGTGACCCACCGTGGACTGGTCCAGGGGTTCAGCGTGATCTCCGGACACCTCCCACCCGGCCATCCGGACTCGACCCTCGACTACCGGGCACTGGCCCAGTCGGGCACGACCCTGGTGGTGCTCATGGGCGTCGCCACCCTGCCGGCCGTCGTGGCAGCGCTGCTCGAGCACGGGCTGGCCGCCGAGACCCCGGCGGCCGTGGTGGCCCGCGGTGGCCTGCCCGACCAAGAGGTCGTCTCCGCACCGCTGCACCAGATCGCCGAGCGCGCCGCCCACCTCGGCACTCCGGCCGTCACCGTCATCGGTGACGTGGCCCGCTTCGCCACGTCCCAGCTCCTCGAGGAGGTCATCTGATGCCCCAGGGCCAGCCGCTCACCGTCCCCGAGGACGGCCTCACCACCCGCCAGCGACGCAACCGACCGCTGGTCATGGTGCACACCGGTGACGGCAAGGGAAGTCGACCGCCGCCTTCGGACTGGCGATCCGCGCCTGGAACCAGGGCTGGGACATCGGCGTCTTCCAGTTCGTGAAGTCGGCCAAGTGGCGCATCGGCGAGCAGACGGTGCTCGAACGGCTCGGCGCGCTGCACGAGGAGACCGGAGAGGGCGGCCCCGTCGAGTGGCACAAGATGGGCGCCGGCTGGTCGTGGACCAAGAAGCAGGGCGACGAGGAGGACCACGCGCGCACCGCAGCCGAGGGTTGGCAGGAGATCAAGCGTCGGCTCACGGCGGAGACCCACGACCTCTACGTGCTCGACGAGTTCACCTATCCGATCGCGTGGGGGTGGGTCGACCTCGATGACGTCGTCACCACGCTGCGCGAGCGCCCCGGACGCCAGTACGTCGTCATCACCGGCCGCAGGGCCGCGCCGGAACTCCTCGAGGTTGCGGACCTCGTCACCGAGATGGCGAAGATCAAGCACCCCATGGACGCCGGTCAGAAGGGGCAGCGAGGCATCGAGTGGTGAGCGTGCCCCCGGCCACCCACCTGCCGCGCATCGCGGTCGCTGCCCCATCGACCGGGCAGGGCAAGACCACCGTGGCCACGGGGCTGATGGCGGCCTTGGGCGCCCGTGGCCTGACGGTCTCCGGCCACAAGGTCGGCCCGGACTACATCGACCCCGGCTACCACGCCCTGGCGACCGGACGCCCCGGACGCAACCTCGACCCGCACCTCGTGGGGAGGGAGCGGGTGGCGCCGCTGCTCCTGCACGGTGCCCGTGGCGCCGACGTGGCGATCATCGAGGGCGTCATGGGGCTGCACGACGGTCGCATCGGCACGGACGGGTTCGCCTCGACCGCCCATGTGGCCGCCCTCACCCGGACGCCGGTCGTGCTGGTCGTCGACATCGCCCGGATGTCGCGCTCCGTCGGTGCCGTGGTGGCGGGAATGGCCGCCTACGACCCGGAGGTCGACGTCGTCGGCGTCGTCCTCAACCGTGCCGGTTCGGCACGCAACGTCGCCGAGATCGAGCGCAGCCTGCGGCTGCCGGTCCTCGGCGTGGTGCCTCGTGACGAGTCGATCACCTCGCCGTCACGGCACCTGGGACTGGTGCCCGCAGCGGAACGGCACGACGCCGCGGAGGTCGTTGCGCGCCTCGGCGAGCACATCGCCCGCCACGTCGACCTCGACGCGGTGCTGGAGGCAGCCGGCTCGGCCCCGGCGCTTGTTGCCCAGCCCTGGGAACCGTCGACACAGGTACATCGGGTGACGGACGCGGCACCCGTCGTGGCGATGGCTGCTGGCCGCGCGTTCACGTTCTCCTACGCCGAGCACGAAGAGCTGCTGACGGCAGCGGGATGCCGCGTCGTCCACTTCGATCCACTCCACGATGCGTGCCTGCCCGAGGGCACCCGGGCGCTGCTCCTCGGCGGAGGCTTCCCGAGGTGCGTGCGCACCAGCTCGCCCGCAACCGGTCGCTGCTCGCGCAGGTCCGGGAGGCCGTGGCGAGCGGGACGCCCACGGTCGCCGAGTGTGCCGGGTTCCTCTACCTGCTCGATTCACTCGACGGCGCCACCATGGCGGGCGTGATCCACACCAGCGCAGGCATGGGGAGCGGCTCACCCTGCGCTATCCCGAGGCCGTCGCGGCGAGCGACAACCTGCTGACGCGTGCCGGCGAGAGCGTCCGCGGGCACGAGTTCCATCGCACTACGCTGACCGGACCTGCCCGGGGGTGGCCGCCGGCGTGGGACGTGGACGGGGAGCTCATCGGCGTCGCCACCTCGACCGTGCACGCCTCCTACCTGCACGTGCACTGGGCAGGGCAACCCCTGCACGCACAGCGGTTCGCCGAGGCTGCTGCTGCGGCCGCCCCGATCGCAGCGCGAACCGCAGCGGTCACGGTGATCCCGCGTGACGTCGTACCGGATCCGGCGGTGACCCAGCCGCTGCTCCACCACGGTGATCGCGAGACCGGCGGCGGGCTCGTCGACTTCGCCGTCAACGTGCATCCGGAGCCCCGACCGGCATGGCTCGAGCAGGCGCTGCGGGACGGGGTACGCCGCTCCACCGCCTATCCCGACGTCACTCCGGCGCGCGAGGCCATCGCCGAACTGCACCACCGCCGGCCCGACGAGGTGCTCGTGACGGCGGGCGCGGCGGAGGCGTTCGAACTCGTGGCGCGGTGGAAGCCGTGGCGCCACGCCGTGGTCGTGCATCCCCAGTTCACCGAACCGCACGCCGCCCTCGAACGCGCCGGTCACCAGGTGAGCGTCGTGCAGTGCCGGGCCGAGGACGGCTACCGGCTGGACCCGGCGGCGGTGCCCGAGGACGCCGACCTCGTGGTGCTGGGAAATCCCACCAATCCGACGGGCGTGCTGCATCCGAGGAGGACATCCTCGCGCTGCGCCGGCCGAAGCGGGTCGTCGTGGTCGACGAGGCGTTCATGGACGCAGTGGGTGCCGACGACGCGTCGCTGGCCGGTGACCGTCGGCGTGGACTGCTGGTGGTGCGCAGCCTCACCAAGCACTGGTCGATCCCCGGCATCCGCGCGGGCTACGTGCTCGGCAACGACCGGGCGATCGCAGGTCTGGGCGCCAAGCAGATCCCTGGTCGGTCTCGACCCCGGCGATCGAGGCCACCGTTGCCTGCGCCAGTGGGGAGGCGCGGTCCGAAGGAGCTCGCCGGGCCGGGCGACTGGCGCAGTGGCGGGCCGAGGTGACTCGTGAGCTCGAGGCCCGTGGCATCGAGGTGGTGCCCTCACGGACGTCGTTCGTGCTGGCTCGGCTCGGCCCGGGCACTCGCCAGCTGCTGCGTGAGCACGGCATCGCCGTACGTCGTGCCGACACCTTCCCGGGCCTCGACGACGGGTGGGTGCGGATCGCGGTCCGGCCGCCCGAGACCACGGCACTGTTGTTGGAGGAGCTCGACGCAGTGCTCGGCGCCGCGGCAGCTGAACGCGGCGCATGAACGGCAGCCGCGCGGCTCGGACTGGTGCTCGGCTTTGCTGCCGATCGACTCCTGGGTGACCCCCAACGGGGCCATCCCGTTGCCGTGTTCGGCACCGTGGCGGGGCGGCTCGAATCCCACCTGCATGCCGACTCGCGAGCCCGCGGGACGCTGCACGTGTCGCTGCTGGTGGGCGGGTGCGTCGCGCTCGGATGGGGCGTGGAACGGGTCACCGGCGGCCGCTCCTGCGCCCACACGTTGGTGACCGCGCTGGCGACCTGGACCGTGCTCGGTGGCCGCAGCCTCGAACAGGAGGCGCTCGCCGTGCACGCCTTCCTGGCGGCTGACGACCTGCCGGGGCCCGGGTCCCGCCTCACCCACCTGGCGGGCCGCGACCCGCGGAACCTGTCGGCGGCGGAGGTGGCCCGGGCCGTGGTCGAGTCGGTGGCGGAGAACACCTCGGACGCCGTGACCGCCCCGCTGGCCTGGGGGGCCGTGGCCGGGGTCCCGGGGCTGCTGGCACACCGGGCCGTCAACACCCTGGACGCCATGGTCGGTCACCACAACACGCGCTACGAGCGCTTCGGCTGGGCAGCTGCCCGACTGGACGACGTGATGAACCTCCCGGGGTCGCGACTGGCGGGGTTGGCGGTGCTTGCGGCAGCACCGCGTCGCGCGGGCCTGGCGTGGCGCGCGTGGCGCCGGGATGCACGCGGCCACCCGAGCCCCAACGGGGGCGTGGTGGAGGCGGCCTTCGCAGGTTCGCTGGGCATCACGCTGCGGCGGCACCAACCGCTACGGCCACCGGGTCGAGCACCGCCCGACCATGGGATCGGGACGCAGCGCGGACCCGGGTGATGTGCCGCGCAGCACCGACCTGGCGCGACGCGTGGATCGGATAGCCCTGGCCGTCGCGGTTGGTGTCACCGCGATCCTGTCAGCGCGGCGCTCACGCTCCGCGGCGTCGCGGTAGCCGGGCCTCGGCCACCGGGACCCCACTCACCAGGTGCTCGGCCACGATGCGCTCGGCGGTCGGGGCGTCGACACGTCCGTACCAGACGTCGTCGGGCTGGACGCTCAGCACCGGAGCCTGGTTGCAGGGGAACTGACAGCCGGTGTGCGTGACCAGCACGTCGTCGTCGCCCAGCCCCTGCCGCATCAGGGCGATCACCAGACCCCGCGTCGCCTCCTCGACCCCGAGCGCGGTGCAGCGAGGACCGCGGCAGACGAGCACCTGGTGCCGGTGCTCCGGCACGTCCTCCCACGCGGCTGAGGTCAGGCCCGCACCACCATGGGTGATGGGGCGGGCCAGGTCGACGAGTGCCGACCACTCGTCGGGGTCGGAGAGGAAGCCGGGTGCGGTGGCCACCTCCGGCGCGCACTCGCCGTACGTGCGCCACCAGTCGGCGGCGATCCGGCGCAACCAGGAGACGCCCGGTCCGTCGATCCCGCCGGACACCCCCACCAGCACGATGCGCGTCTCACCGGCCACGGCGAGCTGGTCCAGCACCTGACCCAAGGACGGCGACGCCAGCTGCAGGAAGGCGGGTTCGGCACCGAGCCGGGCGGCCAGGGCGAACAGTTCGAGACGCCGGGCGGCGTCGGTGGGGGACGTGCCCACCAGGACATGAGCGGTCATCGGAGTTCTCCCAACACCTCGTGGACGTGAACACGCCGTGGCCGGTCTCCTGGCTCGCGCATCGTCACGCGACGACCGACCTTCCCGGGTCTGCACCCAGTGGTCCCGATGCCTGCGCATCGGTGTGGTCGTCGAACTCCACGCTCACAGTGGCGAGGGCCGCGCCGGTCTTCCACCGGCTTCCCGTGCACCACGGCAACGGCAACGTACCAGTTCGCGGGACTGGTTCCGGCGGCGGTTCGCGGGGCGTATCGTGACGTCAGCGAATGCCATGGAAGTCGGTGTGAATCCGGCACAGTCGCGCTGCTGTGACACCGCCCGGGCGGTGAAGTCAGACCCAGGCGTTCGTCCAACTCACCCAACCAGGGCGCATCACCCTGAGGAGAACAATGTCGCAGAATGCTGCCGCGCCGATCGCCGGCGCCGAATTCCCCACTGTCGAATTGCCCACCGTCGACCTGCGCGAACTCGCCCCTGGGCGTTCTTCGTGGGGCTGCTCGGGCTGCTGGTCATCTTCTTCGTGAGCGCCGACCAGGGCGCGATCTCGATCCCGGCCGGCACTGCGATCCACGAGTGGGTCCACGATGGTCGTCACCTGCTCGGCTATCCCTGCCACTGAGGCTCGCCGACCCTGAGTACCTGCCGCTCGTGATCGGGCGGCTTCCGGCCGACCCCTGACGTGGGGTGTCGACCCGCCGTGCCGTCGCACGGCCTCCTTGACGACCACAGAATCTGGAATCACACGTGAACGCACGAACTTTCCTGGTCCGCGGGCTGCTCGCGGGCCTCATTGCAGGCATCTTCGC
>NZ_JAKGRW010000025.1 GCF_021555175.1 Nocardioides alcanivorans
TAGTAAATCGCCCCGTGGCTCGAGGTGACCAGACGTCACAACAACCCGACCTCAGCATCGAGGGACGAACGGGATCTCCGAACCTGAGCGCCCAAGTACGCTGCGACTTGCTGGGCTGGACGTTGATCGGCGGCCAACTCGGTCCATCTGAGTCCGCAACAGACTTCTACGCGTTCGTCCAGCGCGCCCCAGTGGTCGTAGACCTTCTGCTCGGTGTGGTGATCCTGCCAAGTGACCTCCCGGCCCGGCGATCGTGAGAGCCATCACGTCTTGACCTGCGTCAAGGTCGGCCCAGTGGTTCGGTGACATTCTGTGATCACAAGGACAGTACACAGTGCATCTGATCGGCGGCCCCCGCTGGAAAGAAGTGATCGTGATGGCCAACCAGGCTTCCACTCCGGACTTCCTCGAGGAGGACCAGAGCATCCGGATTGCAACGCGACTGAACTGGCTGCGAGCTGGAGTGATGGGCGCCAACGACGGGATCGTCTCGACCGCCGGGCTGGTGGTCGGCGTGGCCGGTGCCGCGGTGAGCAGCAATGCGTTGATGGCCGCAGGAATCGCGGCCCTGTCCGCGGGCGCGATGTCGATGGCGGTCGGCGAATACGTCTCGGTTGCCAGCCAGCGTGACTCACAGGCCGCCGAACTCAGCAACGAGCAGGCCGAGTTGTTGGCTGACCCGGAAGGGGAGCTCGAACAGCTCAGCCGACTGATCGAACGCGGCGGCATCGAACCCCGCTTGGCTCGAAAGGTCGCCCAACAATTGACGCACCACGATGCGCTCGGTGCACACGCCCGGCTCGAGCTCGGGATCGACCCGGATGAGCTGGTCAGCCCCTGGCATGCGGCGTGGGCCTCGATGATCGCCTTCGTCGTCGGTGGCTTGGTCCCGCTGCTCGCGATCCTGCTGACGCCACGAGCCTCCGCGGTGCCGATCACGGCAGCTGCCGTGGTGATCGCCCTCGCAGGCACCGGAGCCATTTCCGCGCACCTCGGCGGCGCAGCGAAGACCCGCGCGATGGTGCGCACGGTTGGCGGCGGAATCGCCGCCATGGCGATCACCTACGCCATCGGCCTGCTCGTCGGCACCCAGATCTGACTCGATCCTGAGTCGCCTCGACCCTGATTCACACAACCCAAGGAGGAACGACATGTTCGAACTCATTGTGGTCGCGGTCTTCGCCGCGACCCTGCTGATGGTGGCCCTTCGCCCACAAACAGCCAGCGCCCACTGCGACACGATGGACGGACCCACGGCCAAGGACGGAGAGTTGGCACTGGAGACCGGCGAGCTGGCCCACGCGATGAAGTGGGTCATGCCCGACGGGGAGGCGGAACTGAAGGAGATCTTCGACCGCGCGCTCGCCGTCCGTGGACTCGGGCAGGCACCCCAGCAGGTCGCTGACAGCTGGTTTCTGGAAAACCTGGTGCGGATCCACCGGGCCGGCGAAGGTGCGAGCTACACCGGACTCCGCCCGAAGGGGGTGCCCGTCGACGAGAAGGTGGCGGCCGCCGACCTCGCCGTCGCACAGGGAGACCTGGAGCCCCTGGTCGGCGTCATCGAGCAAGACCGCTGGGCGGAGTTGGAGCGCCGGTTCGCAGTGGTGCTGGAACGACGGGGTTACAACCCGACTGACGTCGACGCAGCCCGTCACTACGTCGAGGCATACGTGAACTTCTTCAAGTTTGCGGAAGGCCACGACCATGACCACGCTCATGACCACGCGGCTCACGCCGTCTCTGGGCACGGACACTGAACCGCCATGGACCAGGTCCTTGCCCTCGTAGCCGCCACTCTTCTGGCCGGAGTCATCGGACTCTCGCTGCGATCCCTGGGCTTCGTGACCCGGGTCGAGTCCTGGTCCATGGCTCCGTCTCTGGCGCCGGGTCAGCTCCTGCTGACCCGGCGCCGCCACGCGTCGCAGTCGATCCGTCGCGGCGATGTCGTGGTGGTCGACTCGACTGAGCTCGACCGGGCCGTGGTCAAACGGGTGCTGGGGCTCGGCGGGGAGCATGTGGAGGTCAGCGCAGCCGGGGTCCAGGTGGACGGCGACCAGGTGCCCGAGCCGTACGTCGTCCATCCGGGTGGAACGTCCGTGAGCTTCGACGTACCCCGCGGCCACCTGCTGCTGCTGGGTGACAACCGTGGGCGCTCGAGCGACAGTCGATCCTGGGAGCAGCCCTACCTCCCGGTGGAGGCGGTACGAGGCGTCGTCGTTAGCCAGCGGTGGCCTGCTCCAGCGCCTTCCGGTCGACGACCTCGACCAGGCCGCCTGCTCCGAGCCGGATGACTCCGGCATCCTGGAGTGCGGTGAGACGCCGGCTCAGCGTCTCCGGCGACGTGCCCAGGTACGCCGCCAGTTCCTTCTTCGTGGTGGGCAACCGGAACGAGGTACTGCCGGCCTCGTCCATCAGGAGCAACAACTGCTGCGCGAGGCGGTGCCTGACCGAATGGCCACCGAGTGACGAGAGCATTTGCTCGGTCGTGACGAGTCGGGTGGACACCGTCTGCAGCATCTGGACTGCGATCGAAGGATGCTCTCCCAGCAACCGGGTGAAGCGATCTCGATCGATCATGCAGAGCTCGCTCGGCTGCAACGCCACGGCGAAGTGGTCGGTGGCGGTGCCGGCGAGCAGTGCGGTCTCGCCGAGGAAGTCGCCCGGTGACATCAACCGGATGAGCTGATCGCTGCCAGATTCGGTGAGGCGATGGACCTTGACCAGCCCGCTGTGCACCACAAAGAGTCCGGTGCGATCTCCTGGCCCGTAGATGCGTTCGTCGCGTTGGTAGGGGCGGGTCACCGCTGTGGATGCGATCTGGCGCTGTGCCGACACCGGGAGGCCCGAAAAAATCGGCACCCGCCGGACCAGATTCAACAGGTGCTCCTGCTTGCTCGCCATCTCTGTGCCTCCCTCATGATCTACCCGGTGAGTGTCGACCCTCCCGGCGACACGCTATCGCTCGCCGAACACAGACGAAGCCATCAGCACGAAGCCAGTCGGGATGTGTGGCGATGGTCCGACAGGACACCTGAACGGCGGCATCACAGTCGGAGCCGGTGGAACGTCACTACATTGGACTCCATGGCTGAACAACTCTTCTGCGCAATGCCGGATGGTGACGAGGCCGGGGCCTACCTCGCCGGTGACCAGGGCCCCGGCGTCCTGTTCTACATGGACGCCATCGGACTTCGTCCGCAGATCGCGCAGATGGCCGACCGGATCGCCAACTGGGGGTACGTCGTGCTGGCGCCCAACGTCTTCTGGCGTAATGGCACTGCGACCGACCTTGCCCCGAAGGGGGACCTCACTGTGCCGGAGGACCGGGAGGCATTCTTTGCCACCGGGGTGATGGACCGGGTCGGGTCCATGACCCCGGACGTGATCGATGCCGACGCGGATGTGTGGCTCTCCGTGCTCCGCAGCGTCGACGGGGTCAGCGACGGGCCGATCGCGACCACCGGCTACTGCTTCGGTGGACGGCTGGCTCTCCGCACGGCCGCGCACCGGCCCGACGACGTGGCCGTGGTGGGAATGTTCCACACCGGCGGCATCGTCATCGACGGGCCCGACAGCCCGCACCTGGTGGTTCCACAAGTGAAGGCGCGGGTGCTGGCCGGTCACGCCGATGCAGACCCGTCCAACACACCGGAGCAGATCGCCGCCTTCGACGAAGCGCTGGCTGTGGCCGGCGTACCGCACCGGAGCGCGGTCTATCCCGACGCGGCACACGGCTACACCATGGCCGACACGTCGAGCTATCAAAAGGCAGGTGCGGAGCGGCACTTCGCCGAGCTGCGCGAAACTCTCGCCGTGGAGCTCGGCGACTGACCACGACTGGGCTCGCCCGACAAGACCCAACCACCGGTGTTACGACACGACCAGCGTGCCGAGAGCTGTGGTGAGCAGCAGCGCTACGACGAGGATCGCGGGCACGTCTTCGGCCAACAGCCCGATGAGCATCGACGCGGCGTGCAGGCGAGCGTGGCACCTCAGGCGTGTGCGGCGATCACGATGATGCTGTCTCTCGGCTAGCGCCGGTTAACTAGCCCCGTCAGGTCATGGGAAA
>NZ_JAKGRW010000026.1 GCF_021555175.1 Nocardioides alcanivorans
ACCTGACTGCCCCCGAACCCGAAGCCGCCGCACCGGCGGCCGAGGCTCCGGCCGAGCCGGCCCCTGAGGCCCCGGAAGGCCGAAGCGCCCAAGGCCGCACCGGCAGCCGAGGTCCCCGACCTCAACGCCGGTGGCTCGCTCTTCGACATCGCGGCCTCCGAGCCCGGGCGCAGCCGCACCGGCAGCACCCGCCGAGGAGACCGCGACGGAGCCGGCCCCCGAGGCCCCGGAGGCCGAAGCGCCCGAGGCTGCGCCGAAGACCGAGGCACCTAAGGCGGCAGCGCCGGCCGCCCCGATCCCCGACCTCAACGCCGGCGGTTCGCTCTTCGACATCGCGGCCCCCGAGCCCGAAGCAGCTGCACCTGCTGCCCCGGAACCGGAGGAGGCACCGGAGGCCGAGACGCCTGTCGAGGAGGTACCCGTCGAGGCACCGGCCGCGGAGGAGCCTGAGGCCGAGGAGAAGCCGGCCACCGAGTCGACCAGCGGCCCGGAGAACACCCCGAAGCAGGCCGACATCAACCAGGCCAACTCGCTGTTCGACCTCTGAGGTCACGTTCCACCATCAGCGCCGTGCCGCGGTGTCACCTCATGACACCGCCGTACGGCGCTGATGCATTTCCCTCGATTGAACCCGGCTGGGGTGCCGAGATGCCGTGACATCTCGGGAGCGGACTCGTTGAGCACAGAGACGACGAGGCCCGAGGAGTGCACACGATGGAGTTGATCGGCATCGAGCTGACCGAGTTCACTCGGCGCTCCCGATCGATCCTCCTGAAGCACTGCGACCTGGCCCTCGACCGGGTGCTCCTGGTGGGAGAACGCGTCGTACTCTGGGAAGCCGTCACCAGCGCCTACCACTCAGGCACCGTCGTGGACACCGACGTGGTGGGCGACGGCGATCTCCGCTACCGCCTCGAGGTCGGACTCCGACTTCCCGAAGGCATCGCGCTCGACCGGGTCACGGGCATGTCCCCCGATCCCTCTGCGCCGAGCAGTTGCGATCTCCTGGACACCCACGAGGTCCTCGCACTGCTCAGGCAGCTCCGCTTCGAGCACGCCGAAACACGGCCGCGCGGCCTCGCTCACGACCGCTGAACACCCGGTCCGGTGAGTGCCGCGCCCGACGACGTCAGTCGCGGGTGTCCGGCTTGACGCGCTGCTTCAGGAACTCCTGGGTGAACTCGCGTACGTCGCGTTCCTGGCTCGAGCGCTGGGTCACCCGGATGACGCCGTCCCTCACCTTGGCCACACAGGTGACCTCAGGGCTGGTCACGCACGGGATCTGGTCGTCTGCGGCGGAACCGTCGAGGGCCTTCTCGATGCCGGTTCCCGGCAACCACTCGACGACGACGGTGGCGCGTCCGTCGCCGCGCTGGTCGTAGTGGGTCTCGATGTCACGATCACGGGCCTCGGGCGCCCGGTCGGGCATCGTCAGCTTCACGCCCTGGACCTTGTCGGGGAACCCGAAGCGCACCTCGTTGCCGTGCTCTGCTCCCCAACGACTCAGCACGAAGATGACCACCAGGAACACGGCGACGCCTGCGCCCAGGTAGGCCCAGCGACGGCGTGGGTCGATGCCGGGTCCGGTGACGACGACCTCATGGCCGATGTGCGCAGCGCGACCGTCGCGCGTGTCAGGGGCGGGTGTGCTCACCGCTCAAATGTAATCGGTCGTCCCACACCACCCGCCGAGCGGTCGCCGGTCCAGCCGGCGAGCCCCTGACTGGGGTCGGTGCGACGCCGATATTCTGCCCCAATGCTGCTCTCCGACCGCGACATCCTGGCCGAGATCGAGGCCGACCGGATCGCCATCGAGCCCTACGAGCCGGACATGGTGCAGCCTTCCAGCATCGACTTCCGCCTCGACCGCTTCTTCCGCGTCTTCGAGAACCACCGCTATCCCCACATCGACCCCGCGGCCGACCAGTCCGACCTGACCCGTCAGGTCGAGCCGGTGGGCGACGAGCCGTTCATCCTGCACCCGGGCGAGTTCGTGCTCGGTTCGACCTACGAGCTGGTCACGCTCCCCGACGACGTCGCCGCCCGCGTCGAGGGCAAGTCGTCACTCGGCCGCCTGGGGCTCCTGACCCACGCCACCGCCGGCTTCGTCGACCCGGGCTTCAGCGGTCACGTCACGCTCGAGCTCGCCAACGTGGCCACGCTTCCGATCAAGCTCTACCCGGGCATGAAGATCGGCCAACTGTGCTTCTTCCGACTGTCCTCTCCCGCGCTGCACCCCTACGGCTCGGCGAAGTACGGCTCGCGCTACCAGGGTCAGCGCGGACCCACCCCGTCGCGCTCCTTCCAGAATTTCCACCGAACCGAGATCTGATGTCCTACCTGCGTTACGTCGCCCTCGGCGACAGCTTCACGGAGGGCGTCGGCGACCCCGACCCAGCACGCCCCAACGGATTGCGCGGCTGGGCCGACCGGGTCGCCGAACAGCTCGCTCGCCACGACAGTGGTTTCCGCTACGCCAACCTGGCGATCCGAGGTCGCAAGCTGCCCGCGATCCTTGCCGAGCAGATCGAACCCGCGATCGCCCTGGAGCCGGACCTCGTCACCATCTACGCCGGCGGCAACGACATGCTCCGGCCCAAGGTTGATCTCGACGCAAGCGTGGCGGCGTACGACGAAGCCCTCGGCAAGCTCGCTGGCACCGGGGCACGCCTGCTCGTCTGGACGGCGTTCGATGCCGGTGACAGCGGCGTCTTCGGTTCCCTGCGCGGCCGCTTCGCGATCTACAACGAGCTCGTCCGCGATGCCGCCGACCGGCACGGCGCGACGATCGTCGACTTCTGGCGCTTCCGCGAGTACCGCGACTGGCGCTACTGGGACGAGGACCGCCTCCACATGGGGCCGGCCGGCCACCAGCACATGGCACAGCGAGTGCTCGAGATCCTCGGAGTCCCGCACACCATCGAGGACCCCGAGCTGCCCGAGCTCCCGGTCCGCTCCCGCCGCGAACAGTTGCGGCACAACGTGGACTGGACACGTACCTCGGCGCTCCCATGGGTGCACCGACGCCTGACCGGCCGTTCGTCTGGCGACACGATCACCCCCAAGCGGCCCACGCTGGCGCCGATCGAGTAATATCGCCTCGATCACTCAGGTGGTCGTGCGGACGTAGCTCAGTTGGTAGAGCGTCAGCTTCCCAAGCTGAATGTCGCGAGTTCGAACCTCGTCGTCCGCTCCACGGCTCGATGCCCTGCTCACCGTCTCCGGCGCAGGGCATCGGCCATTTCAGGAGCGTGACGCATAGTGCTCCCGCGGTTCCTGCCCGACCAGCTCCCCGATCGCCGCCATGAGCGCGTCCGTGACCAGTCGCGGCGCCACAGGATCCTCCGGGTCGTACGCCGCCAGGTCCATCGGCTTGCCGAACGTGACGGTCACCCGACCACGACGCCAACCGCGCCGACCGCGTGGGTCGACCTCCGCCGTACCCGTGATGCCGACCGGCACCACAGCGGCACCGGGGACGGCCAGCGCGACACGGGCAACGCCGGTGCGGCCCCGGTGCAGCTGCCCGTCGGGTGAGCGGGTCCCTTCGGGATAGATCGCCCAGACGTCGCCGGCCCTCAGCACCTCCTCCGCCGCGCGGAGCGAAGCCACCGCGCTCCGGCCGCCGGAACGATCGACGGGGATCTGGCCGGTGACCGAGCAGAGCCAGCGCTCCACCTTTCCGCGCAGGCCGGTCCCCGTGAAGTACTCGGCCTTGGCGATGAACCGTGGTTTCCGGGGCAGCACCAGGCACAGCACCAACGAATCGATCTCGGCACGGTGGTTGGCCGCCAGGATGACCGGGCCACTGCGCGGGATCCGCTCGAGTCCGATCACTTCTGGGCGCGCGAACCAGCGCACGATCGGCCCCAGGACGATCCACTTGAGCAACCAGAACCACATGTGCGCCCGCCAGCCGTAGACAATGTCTACTGGCAGTCTCGCGCATCGCGGTAGACACTGTCCACATGAGCGCCCGCGAACGCCTCGTCAGCGTCGGCACCGAGATGCTGGAGGAGCACGGGCTCGCGGGCATCTCGCTGCGATCGATTGCCAGCTCTGCGGGCGTCTCCCACGGCGCGCCGCGCCGCCACTTCCCCACCTACCGAGCCCTCCTGGCCGCCATCGCCCGCGGCGGCATCGAGGCCCTCGACCTTGAGATCAGGCCAGCGCTCGCCGACTCCGAGCCACGCCGCGGGATCCGACAGGCGGCCGAGGCCTATCTCGACTTCGCAGCGGCCCGCCCCGAGATGTTCGCCCTGATCACCCGCCACGACCTGCTCGAGGGCGCCGGCGGCGAACTGCGGGAGATCACGGCCTGCTGGTTCGCGGACCTCCGCCAGGCCCTCGGCCGCGCCCGCGGGGATGCGGTCTCCGCCGAAGACTGTTTGGCACTGTGGGCGGGAGTGCACGGCTTGGCCGCCCTGACCAGCCGCCGCACCACCGAACCCGTCGGCTCACCCGACCGCGACAAGGCGCTCTCCCTGATCCTGGACGCAGGCTTTCGCCCACACCAGCCCTGACCACCTCGCCGAAGTCGCCCGGAATCCCACCGAGGGCGCCCGCGCGACCACGACTGGGCGCGATCAGGAGCGCATCGCGACGCCCTGGCGCCAGTAACCCATGAAGGCAACCTGGCTGCGATCGATCTCGAGCTCCTTGACCAGCACCCTGCGCAGCGCGGTGACCACCTTGGACTCACCGGCGATCCAGGCATAGATGCCTGCCAGGTCGTGTCCGACGATCCGGCTCTCCACGATCTCCTCACCGGAGGACGACCACGTCGGTGTCTCCCAGAGGTCGGGATCCACCACGTCGTCGGGCACGGCGGCCAGATCGATGGCCTTGTCGTCCAGGCCGAAGTGGTCGCGTACGGCAGCAGTCAAGGGCTCACCATGCTTCTGGCCGTTGCGCGGCAACCAGATCACTTCGACACCCGGAGGCGCGATGAGGTGCAGGATGTCGGCGGTCAGCGGGACCTCGAGGAGCGCCGTACCCACAGCATTGGCGGGCAGTTGCTCCAGGATCGCAGACACGGCGGGGACGGCGGTCTCATCGCCCACGAGCAGCAACGACCGGGCGGTGCCCGGCTGGAACTCGATGCCGCCGAAGTCGCTGCCCAACCGCGGACCGACGAGCACGAGCTTGTCGCCCGGTCGCGCCGCAGCCGCCCAGCGCGACGCCGGACCGGATGCGCCGGGCACGAGGTGCAGTACGAAGTCGATGACCAGGCGAGTCCCCTCGCCACGGCCGATGACGCGGCGCACGGTGTAGGTGCGCATGTGGCCGCGCTCATCGTCGGAGAGCTCCGTCCAAGCGGTGTACCAGTTCTCGGCCCCGGAGCGGTCGAACTGCGCCAGTTCCCCCGATGCGTTGGGGAAGATCAGCTTCACCCGCTGATCCCACGTCGGCCCGTCGACACCGAACTCGGCGAGCGCCGGACCGCCGAACTCGATCCGGACGAAGGTGGGCGTGAGCAGTTCGACTGCCATCACCTCGACCTCGTCGACGATCATCGGAGGGAGCATGGTCGCGGTCTCGGTCATCAGGGTCTCCTTGGTAGACACTTAGGCAAGGCTAACCTCTAATGAAACCGATGCCAACGTCCGGGGTCGCCGCAAACGGACCGGCGATCGAACTCAGCCCTGGTCACCAGCGATGTTGACCATCCAGATGTGGCCGAACGGATCTGCACACTGTCCGAACCAGTCACCCCACGGCGCCTTCTCCAGGGGCACGTGCACCTCGCCACCCTCCCCGAGTCGGTCGAACCAGGCACGCAGGGTCGGCTCTTCGTCCGCAGCCCCGCTGAGCGCAATCTGGGCGACCCTGATGTCGTCTGCCGACATCGAGACGGGGGTGTCACTGCACATGAGCGTCTGCCCGTCCGGCGTCGTGAGCTGGCTGTGCATGATCCAGCCCTGTTCCTCCTCCTCGAGCCCCATCCCGCCCATGTCGGCGAAGGTCATCCTGGTCACCTCACCGCCGAAGACGGACTGGTAGAAGTCGATCGCCGCAGCGGCCTGGCCGCGAAAGCAGAGATACGGATTGAGCACGGACATGTTTCCTCCTGAGTTTGGTTGTTGGAAGGCAGACCGGACTCGTCTGCTGGATTCATCGCCTCAGGTGGTCACGACAGCGGGATGACCAGATCGGTGCGCAGCTCCTCCACCTCGGTCTGGCTGGGATCGGTCACATAGATCTCGATCACCCTCGTACGCCCCTGCGCCTGCGGGTGCTCACCCAACCGCTGCCAAACAGCCCCGAGCCCCTCGAAGGAACCCAGATGACTGACGACGAGCGCCGTTCCGGTCGGGAAGGTCCCCTCCATCACTCCGTCCGGAAGATCGGCAGGAACAGAAGCAGACCTGACGGGCACGAGACTCATCGCCGCCGGGCCCGCGATCGGGAAGCCGATGGTCAGCTCGAAACTGCCGCTGACCTCCCCGTCATAGATCGCGTAGCCGGGCCCGATCGGCCCGAGTCCGGAGAGCACGGCGAAACCGCCGTCGAAGAGGGCCGGCAGGTCATCGAGCGTCACGTCCGTGTGACGCATCTCGACCACCCGGACCCGGTCGTCGAGCTCCACGTCGGTCGGCATGCGGAACGGGGTGTCGGAGAGGACGAGTGGCGGGGTTCTGGTGGTCATGGTCCATTGGACCTGATCCGGCCCGCCCTGTCATCGGCCACCAGGCCTTTTTCTGTCCGACGACCACGACCGGATTGCCCTCCCCGACCGCGTGTCCCTAGGCTTGTTCCCATGACCTTCGAGGGCTTCACCGAGACAGCGCTGGACTTCTACGACGACCTCGAGATCGACAACACCCGCTCCTACTGGGAGGCGCACAGGACGACGTACGCCGAGCACGTACGCGCGCCGATGACCGCACTGCTCGCGGCGGTCGAGGACGAGTTCGGCGCAGCCAAGGTCTTCCGCCCCTACCGCGACGTGCGCTTCGCGAAGGACAAGACGCCCTACAAGACCCATCAGGGCGCCTTCGTGGGTCTCGCGCCGGCAACGGGTTGGTATGTCGAGCTGTCCGCACGTGGAGTCCGCATCGGCGGGGGCTTCTACGAGGCAAGTCCCACCCGACTCGCCGCCGTACGCTCGGCCATCGACGACGAGCAGACGGGCAAGGAGCTGGAGAAGATCGTGCGCCGACTCGCCAAGGGTGATTGGGAGGTCGGCGGCAACCGCCTCAAGACCAAGCCGCGCGGGTACGACGCCCATCACCCCAGGATCGACCTGTTGCGGCACCGCTCGGTGGTGGTGACCCGCGACCTCGGCTTCGACGCGGTCATCCATACCCCCGAACTGGTCGACGTGCTGCGCACGGGGTGGCGCGAACTGCGGCCCCTCGTCGAGTGGGTCGCCGCCCGCACCGACACCTTGGAGGGCTGAAACCCCGTGAGTGGCACCCTCGTCGCGAAGGACCTGGCCGGCGGATTCGGGCACCGCACCCTCTTCGAGGGCCTCGACCTCACCGTTGCTCCCGGCGATGTCGTCGGTGTGGTCGGTGCCAACGGTGCCGGCAAGTCGACCCTGCTGCGACTCCTTGCCGGGATCGACACACCACTGGACGGCACCGTGTCGACCGCACCTGGCGACGCCTTCGTCGGCTTCCTGCCCCAAGAACACGAGCGACTCCCCGGCGAGACCGTTGCCGACTACATCGGGCGGCGTACCGGGGCAGCCGAAGCGACCCGTGCGATGGAGGAGAGCGCAAGCCAGCTGGGCAGCGACACGCCGGGCGCCGACGACGCCTACGCGGCGGCGTTCGACCGGTGGATGGCCAGCGGTGCCGCCGATCTCGACGACCGTCTGCCGGCCACGCTGGCCGAGCTGGGCCTCGAGTTGGGTCCCGAGGCCCTGATGACGTCGCTCTCCGGCGGCCAGACGGCACGCGTTGCCCTGGCCGCACTGCTGCTGAGCCGCTTCGACATCGTCCTGCTCGACGAACCGACCAACGACCTCGACCTGGCCGGCCTGGAACGCCTGGAGAAGTTCGTCCAGGGCCTGCGGGCCGGGGTGGTGCTGATCTCCCACGACCGCGAGCTCCTCGCCCGGTGCGTGACCCGCATGGTCGAGCTCGATCTCGCCCAGAACGAGGTCACGGTCTACGACGGCAGCTACGAGTCGTTCCTGGCCGAACGCGCCACCGCGAAGCGTCACGCCCGCGAGACCTACGAGGAGTACGCCGACAAGAGGGCCGACCTGGTCACGCGAGCTCGCACACAACGCGAATGGAGCTCCCAGGGCGTCCGCAACGCGATGAAGAAGGCGCCGGACAACGACAAGGTCCGACGCCGCGCGCAGAGCGAGTCCTCGGAGAAGCAGGCCCAGAAGGTACGCCAGATGGAGTCGCGGATCGCCCGACTCGAGGAGGTGCCGGAACCGCGCAAGGAGTGGGCGCTGCAGTTCCGGATCGCCTCCGCTGCGCGTGGCTCGACGGTGGCTGCCACCTTGGACCAGGCGCAGGTGATGCGTGGCGACTTCACTCTCGGGCCGGTGTCGCTCCAGGTGAACGCCGGCGACCGGATCGGGATCACCGGCCCCAACGGCGCGGGCAAGTCCACGCTGCTCGGCCTGCTGCTCGGCGACATCGAGCCGACCCTCGGCCGCGCATCACTCGGCGCCAACGTGGCGGTCGGGCGGATCGACCAGGCCCGCACCGGCCTGGCCGACGACGTCCCCCTGGGTGAGGCCTTCGAGGCCGTCGTACCCGACCTGACGCCTGCCGAGGTACGCACCCTGCTGGCGAAGTTCGGCCTCAAGTCCGACCAGGTCACCAGCCGGGTGGATCGACTCTCCGGTGGTGAACGCACCCGTGCGGCGATGGCCCTCCTGCAAGCACGCGGGGTCAACCTGCTCGTGCTCGACGAACCCACGAACCACCTCGACCTGCCCGCCATCGAGCAGCTCGAGCAGGCCCTGGACCAGTACGACGGCACGCTGCTGCTCGTCTCCCACGACCGCCGTCTGCTCCAGAACGTGCGCGTGGACCAGCGCTGGGAGGTGACAGCTGGGGCGGTCAGCGTTCGCTGACCCGGATCGCTCAGGCCTTGGTGTAGCTCGCCATCGTGCGGTCGGGCTCCCAGAAGGCCTTCATCGACAGCACCTGGCCCTCGTCGTCGACCACGTAGACCATGATCAGGTCGGTCGTGGTGTGGCTGCCGTCGGCGAACGTCGTCCGGATCTGACCGATGTTGGCGCAGGTGTTGCTGCCGGGGTTGGCGAACGAGTCGTTGATCGTGAACCGGAACTGGTCGACGGGCTCGATCGCAGCCTTCCAGAAGGCACTGATGCCTTCGTGCCCGTGGTGGCCCTTGCCCTCGGCATCGAACATCGAGGGGCCGACCGGGTCCTCGAGCACGGCGTTCGCGGCATAGACGGTGAGCCACTGCGCGAGATCCTTCTTCGCGACAGCCGCATAAGAGCGCTGCGAGGCCCGGCGGGCCGGGTGGTCGTCGTCGGGAGCGTTCCAGATGATGGCGTCGGTCATGGCCGCAGCCTACGCATCTTCTAGAACTCGTTCTAGTGTCGCTCCCGGAAAATGTTCACCCGCGTGACACCTCGTCCTGCGCCTCCGGCAACCCGCGACACCCACCGTGGAGCCATGGCCAAGAACAAGATCTTCCTTCACGTCGGTCCCGAGCCCCGCACCCTGACCCACACCGACCTGATCGACCACAGCACCCTCCTCGCCGGCGCCGGCTGCCTCGTCCCCACCATCGCCCAACAGGCGCTCGACTCTGCCGCCACCGAGATGCTGCGCACCCACCGCGCGCACGGCCTGCACCGCCGCGACGTCGAGGGCAGCTGGGCGGGGATCACCCGCGGCCTGTGGCGCTTGGGCATCGACGTGGCGATCTCACAGCCACGGTTCGCCGAAGCCGACGGCGACCAGTTCGCCCTGGTCCTCGACCACCTCGCCGGACTGGAGGTGCACGTCATCCTGCTGAACCGCGCCGGCACCTCCACGCTGCCGGGCTGGACCACGCAGGTCCCCGAGAGCCGCCTGCACGTCCGCGAGATCGAGGACGACGCGGCGGCGATCGACCTGGCCGAGACCATCACCGGCGTCATCTGGGCGGTACGTCGCAACGACGAGCAGGGACGCATCTCCCGGCTGCGCGTCTTCAGCCAGCGCCGGCGTACGTCCCGGGCTGCCTGACACCACCAGCCGCACAAATCACGAGTGGCCGTCCCCGAGGGGACGGCCACTCGCTGTGTCTGGGGTCAGCGCGCGCGGCGCGACAGACGCTCGATGTCCATGATCACGACGGAACGGGGCTCCAACCGCAGCCACCCGCGCGAGGCGAAGTCGGCGAGTGCCTTGTTGACCGTCTCGCGGGAGGCGCCGACCAGTTGGGCCAACTCCTCCTGCGTGAGGTCGTGGTGCACGTGGACGCCGTCGTCGGCGGTGCGGCCGAAGCGGTCGGCGAGGTCGAGCAGCGCCTTGGCGACACGGCCCGGCACGTCGGAGAAGACGAGATCGGCGACGACGTCGTTGGCCTTGCGCAGGCGAGCGGCCAGCTGGCCCAGGAGGCCGTAGGCCACGACCGGACGACCCTCGAGCCACTTGGCGAGATCGTCGTGGGAGAGCGACGCGAAGGCGACGTCGGTGACGCAGGTGACCGTCGCGGAGCGCGGACCCGGGTCGAAGAGGGAGAGCTCACCGAACATCTGGCCGGGGCCGAGGATGGCCAGCAGGTTCTCGCGCCCGTCGCTGGAGGTGCGGCCGAGCTTCACCTTGCCGTCGAGGACGACGTAGAGCTTGTCGCCGGAGTCCCCTTCGTGGAAGAGCACCTCGCCGCGTCGCAGCCGCGACTCCGTCATGGACGAGCGCAGCGCGGTGGCCGCCTCGTCGTCGAGGTGGCTGAAGAGCGGCGCTTGGCGCAGCACGTCATTGTCCACGAGGTCCTCCATCTGGGTAGAGCGTCGAAGCGAGCACAGGTCCGGCTCGATTCTAGTAGTGCTTTCAGTCACATCATGGCCTATTGGCCCCCGCGCGCCCACATCGGGTTCCCCCGTACGTCGTCGGGGCCGCCACGTAGGCTGGTGGCCGTGCTCGCCAGCGACTCCCGGACCTCAGTCGTCCGACGTGCCCGCAAGGTCAATCGTGTGCTGGCGCAAACCTATCCTGACGCCAAGTGCGAACTCGACTTCGACAACCCGTTCCAGCTGCTCGTGGTGACCGTGCTCAGCGCGCAGACCACCGACAAGCGGGTCAACAAGGTCCGGCCGACCCTCTTCGCCGCCTACCCCGATCCGCAGGCCATGGCCGCTGCCGACCGATCCGCACTCGAGCAGATCGTCGGTCCGCTCGGTTTCTTCCGCCAGAAGACCGAGTCCCTGCTCAAGCTCTCGAGCGCTCTCGTCGAGCACCATGACGGGCAGGTGCCGGGCCGGCTCGACGACCTCGTCAAACTGCCCGGCGTCGGCCGCAAGACCGCCAACGTCGTGCTGGGCAACGCCTTCGACGTCCCCGGCATCACCGTCGACACCCATTTCGGCCGTCTCGTCCGCCGCTTCGGCTGGACCACCGAGACCGACCCGGTCAAGGTCGAGTTCGCGGTCGGCGACCTCTTTCCCAAGCGTGACTGGACGATGCTCAGCCACCACGTCATCTGGCACGGACGGCGCATCTGCCACGCCAAGAAGCCCGCCTGCGGGGCGTGCCCCGTCGCGAAGTGGTGCCCGTCCTACGGCGAGGGCCCGGTCGACGCGGCCGCGGCCGCCAAGCTGGTGCGCACCGAGGGCCCGGCATGACGGCAGCTCTCCCGAGCCGTTGGCACACGGCTGCCCTCGCGGCTGCGGCGAGCCTCCTGCTCCTCGGGGGCTGCTCCGCGCTGACCCCGCCCGACTCCTCGGGCGGCAGCCATCGATCCAACGTCTCGGTCGACACCCCGCAGCTGCGGGAGATGAAGGCCGAGACGTTGCTGCCCAACTGTGTTCCGGGCGAGGGCGGCGCCGTCGACGGCGGGATGCCTGCCATCACCCTTCCCTGCCTGGGCGGCGGCACCAGCGTCGACGTCTCCACGCTGCGCGGCCCCATGGTGATCAACCTGTGGGCGGCCTGGTGCGGCCCCTGCAAGCGCGAACTCCCGATCTACCAGGACTTCCACGAGCTCCATGGTGACGAGGTGGCGGTGCTCGGCATCGACTTCAACGACGCCCAGCCCGGTGCAGCCCTGGAGCTCGTGCGCGAGTCCAAGGTGTCCTATCCGCAACTGGCCGACGTCAACAGCGACCTCTCGCTCGCCGACCCACTGCCCAACCTCCCGGCACTGCCCGGCATCCTCTTCGTTGACGCCGACGGGGTCGTGGTCGACGCCAGCGGCACCCCGCGGGTCGTCTTCGAGGAGATCGATTCGGTCCAGGAACTCGAGGACCTCGTCAAGGAGCACCTCGGCATCGACTTGAAGGCAGGCACGTGAGCGCTCCCGCATGGCTCGACCCGGTCATCTCCGGGATCGACACGATCCGCGCCGACGACCTGACCCGGTTCGTGCCGCCCGAGAACCACCGGGGTCGGCGGGGCGCCGTACTCGTGCTCTTCGCGGACGGTCCACAGGGCCGCGACCTGCTGCTCACCGAGCGCGCCCACACGATGCGCTCGCATCCCGGCCAGGTGGCCTTCCCGGGCGGCGGCATCGACCCCGGCGAGACGCCCGTCGACGCCGCACTGCGTGAGGCGTGGGAGGAGACCGGTCTCGACCCGACGGGCGTCGAGGTGCTGGGCCAGCTGCCCGAGCTGTGGCTGCCGCCCAGCGACTTCGCGGTCACACCGGTGATCGGTTGGTGGGAACGCGAGACGCCGGTGACGACCCACTCGGTCGAGGAGGTCCACGCCATCCATCGGGTGCCGTTGCGCGAGTTGATCGAGCCCGAGCACCGGGTCGCCGTGCAGGGGCCCAACGGCTGGATGGGACCGGGCTACCTCATCGGCCCCGACCACGACGTCCTCCTGTGGGGCTTCACGGCCGGGATCATCTCGCGCTACTTCGAGCACATCGGCTGGGCGACGCCGTGGGACACGGCCCGGGTCGTGGAGTTGCCGCCGCACATGATGAAGGCTGAGCCTCGCGGCCGCGTCCCGGCACCCAACACGACCCTGAGCGAGGACGAACGATGAACTTCCTCGACATCCTCCTCATCATCCTGGTGCTCACCTACGCGTTGTCGGGCTACTGGCAGGGCTTCATCACCGGCGCCTTCGCCACCGTGGGCCTGCTGCTCGGCGGCCTGCTCGGCATCTGGCTGGCTCCCTTGGCGCTCGGCGACAAGGACCCGTCCACTTGGGTCTCGCTGGGCGCACTCTTCATCGTGATCCTCGCGGCCAGCCTCGGTCAGGCCAGCTTCCAGTACGCCGGCGCACGAGCCCGGTCCCTCATCACCTGGCAGCCGGCGCGAGCCGTCGACGCTGCGGGTGGGGCGCTGCTGAGTTCCGCGGCCGTCCTGCTGGTGGCCTGGGCGCTGGGTGTCGCGGTGAGCGGCTCACAGATCGGCGCGGTCACTCCGCTCGTGCGCGAGTCCGCCGTGCTGGCCAAGGTCGACCGAGCGATGCCCGACCGGGCCAACGAGGCGCTCAACGCCTTCAACACCGTCGTCGGCACCAACTTCTTCCCGCGCTACCTCGAGCCCTTCGCCCCCGAGCGCATCGTCGAGGTGAAGCCCCCGACACCGCCCGCATCATGCGCGATCCGGACGTGCGTGACGCGGCCGCGAGCGTCGTCAAGATCCATGGTGAGAGCCGATGCGACCGCGGCGTCGAGGGCAGTGGCTTCGTCTATGCAGCCGGACGGGTGATGACCAATGCCCACGTCGTTGCCGGCGTCACCGATCCAACGGTGCTGGTCGGCGACGACCGACACCCAGCGCGCGTCGTGCACTACGACAGCGACCTCGACATCGCGGTGCTGGCCGTCGACGGCCTCGACGCTCCCGCGCTCTCGTTCGAGCGCGAGGTGGGCGAGCGCGCCAACGTGGCGGTGCTCGGCTACCCCGAGGACGGGCCGTACGACGTGCAGGCCGGCCGGGTGCGCGCCGAGCAACGGCTCCGCTCCCCCGACATCTACAACGAGGGCTCCGTGATCCGTGAGGTGCTCTCGCTGCGCGCACTGATTCGGCCCGGCAACTCAGGCGGCCCGGTGGTCAACACCAACGGCGACGTCGTCGGCGTGGTCTTCGCCGCTTCGGTCACCGACAAGGACACCGGCTACGCGGTGACCGCCGACGCCGTCAGTGGTGCGGCCGACGCCGGCCGCACCGGCACCCGGGCGGTCGACACCGGCGACTGCACCGGTTGAACCGGACGGCCAGAGCTCGGTTCAGCTCTTGCTGAGCGCGGCCTTGGTCTCCTGGGCCTGCGCAATGGCCCGCTCCGGCGCCTTGACCTTCTTGACCTTCCTGATGCCGAGCAGCACGAGGAGCACGGCCAGCAGCGTGTAGACGCCGAAGACGATCAGGTAGGCCCAGTGCAGGTCGAGGCCGTCACCGTTCCAGTGGATCAGCTGCGCCAGCGCGATCGAGAAGATGATGACTGCGAGCAGCAACAGGAACCCAGCGGCGGCAAACATGCCGATGCCCGTGGTGCCAGCCTTGACGCTGACCTTCAACTCCGCCTTGGCGAGCTGGATCTCGCTCTGGACGAGCTTCGAGATGTCGCGTTGAGCGTCGCCGATCAGCCGCCCGATGGTGGGCTCGTCGCTGTTGATCTGCTCGGCCATCCGTGTCACTCCTGATGCTGGTCCTGCGGGTCCGGTGCGGACTCTACACGGCACTCGACCCCCGCCGACGTGCCCGACGCGGTCAGTCGGCGTACGGGCCCGAGATCGTCGCCCGTCGGCGGTGGATCCGGTTGCGCCAGACGAGCAGGGCGGAGCCCGCGACCGCGGAGAGGAGCGATCCGACCAGCACTGCCGTCTTCGCCGCTTCGACCTCGGGACCGTCGAACGACAGGTCGGCCACGAGCAGCGACACCGTGAACCCGATACCGGCCAGCATCGCTACGCCGAAGACGTCGGCCCACTCCACATCGGGATCGATCTCGGCCCGAGTGAGTCGGGTGAGGAGCCAGGCACCCCCGAAGACCCCGATGGGCTTGCCGAGCACGAGGCCCGCGACCACGCCGATCACGACCGGGTCCTTCACGAGGTCGGCACCTCCGGCGACCACGACGCCGGCAGACATGAGCGCGAAGACGGGCACGGCCAGGCCGGCCGACCACGGGTTGAGCACGTGGGCCACCCGCTCCGCCGGGCCGTCCTCCTCGTCAGCGTCCGGGCGGACGCGGGTGAGCAGGCCGAGCACGACACCGGCGATGGTGGCGTGGACGCCGCTCTCGTGGGTGAACCACCAGGCGCCGATGAAGAGGGGCACGTAGACCATCCAGGCACTGACTCGCAGGCGCTGCAGCACCCACCACGCGACGCAGCAGCCCGCGGCGAGCAGCAGCGAGTCGAGCTGGAAGCCATCGGCATAGAAGAGCGCAATGATCACGATCACGATGAGGTCGTCGACCACCGCCAGTGTGAGCAAGAAGGTACGCAGCTGGCTCGGCAGCGCCGACCCGACGACGGCGAGGACGGCAACGGCGAAGGCGATGTCGGTGGCCGACGGAATCGCCCAGCCGCCGGGGCGGCCCGCGTCGCTGGTCAGGTTGATGGCGGTGTAGACCAGCGCTGGTACGGCGACCCCGCAAGCCGCCGCCACGACGGGCACCACGGCGTCCGACAGCTTCGACAGCGAGCCGACGACGAACTCGCGTTTGAGCTCGAGTCCGGTGACGAAGAAGAAGAGCGTCAACGCACCGTCGGCAGCCCACTGCTCGACGGTGAGCGGACCGATCTCGTGTTCGCGCAGGTGGTGATAGCCGTCGCCGAGGGCGGAGTTGGCCCACAGGATCGCCACGACGGCCGCGGCGAGGGCAAGCACGCCCCCGACGGTCTCGCGGCGCAGGAGATCGCCGACGTACGTGGCGTCACGACGGCTCGGGTCAGGGAGGAAGCGGAGTCTGGGCACGGGTCCTTCGTTCAGGGGTTGCGGTCAGCAGAGCCGCCGCGTCCTCCGCGGCGGGCCGACCAGACTTCCCGGCACACCACGGTCAATCTAGCACCGCGAGGGCACTCACTGGGCCGCGGGGAAACCCGAGCGTGGGCCGAACTCCGTGTGTCCCAGGTGGGCGAGTTGCGCGCGCACGCTCATCTCGGCCGCACCCCACAGCACCTGGTCGACATCGGCATAGACGATCTCGACGACGCGGCGGGGCAACTCCTCGGGCGAGATCGCGGCGACGTCGAGCCCCACCAGGGCGGCCTCGACCTGCGCGAGCCGGTCGTGCCGGTGCGCGATGTAGTGGTCGAGCACCGCCAGGGCATCGTCGATCACCGGGCCGTGGCCGGGCCAGATCGCCTTCAGCTCGTGCTCGTCGGCCAGTCGGTGGAGCCGATCGAGCGAGTCCAGGTAGGCACCGAGGTGCCCGTCGGGGTGTGCGACGACGGTGGTGCCACGGCCGAGCACGGTGTCCCCCGTGAGCACGACCCCGTCAGCGGGGAGGTGGAAGGAGAGCGAGTCCGCGGTGTGGCCCGGGGTACCGATCACGTGCACCTCGAGCCCGTCGACGCTGATCACGTCACCGTCGTGGGCACCTTCGGAGCCCAGCTGGTACGCCGGGTCGAGGGCCCGCACGCCACACCCCATCCGCTCGGCGAACTCACGCGCCGCCTCGCTGTGGTCGTAGTGGTGGTGGGTCAAGAGCACGGCGGCAACCGGGCCGGAGGCCTCTTCGATGGCGTCGAGGTGACGCGCGATGGAGGGTCCGGGATCGACCACGATCGACCGTCGGCCGCCCGGCTCGCGCAGCACCCAGGTGTTGGTGCCGTCGAGCGACATGATGCCGGGATTGGGGGCAAGCACGCACTGCCCGCGCTCACCGAAGCTGCCGCCGCTCCACTCGGTCATTGGCCGTGCACCAACTTGCCCACCCGGATGCCGAGTTCGACGATCCGGGGCCGGCTCTCGAGGCGGTTGTTGTCGGGGTTGAAGGTCGGTTCGATCATCTCGAAGGGCACTTCCCGCGCGTGGGCCAATGCCTCGTCGATGCTGGTGGCGTCGTAGAACTCGCACATCGTGGCGTAGGTCGGCGGCAGCAGCATCATCTGCTTGGCGTCGGCCAGGGCGATCGCCTCGCGCACCGGGAACCATGCAACGTTGTCGGACTCGGTCGAGACGTCGCGGGTGACCTGGCCCTCCGGAAGGGTGGCCACGAAGAAGTAGGTGAGGTAGCGCTTCGGCTCGAAGACCGGAGTCAGCCAACCGCCGAGCACCGACAGGAGGTCGGTGCGCAGCACCAGCTCCCGCTTGGTGAGGAACTCGGTCATGGAGAGCTCGTGTGCCTCCAGTGCGACCCTGTCGGCCTCCCAGTCGTCGCCCGTCGTGTCGGCGACGACGGAATCGGCGGTGCCGGCCAGCAGCACCCCGGACTCCTCGAAGGTCTCGCGCACGGCAGCACAGACCAGGGCAAGGGCCTGCTCGGCGGTGCAGTCCATCCGCTCGGCCCACTCCTCCGGGGTGGGACCGGCCCACAGGGCCGGGTCGAGTTCACTGTCGCGGGCGTCGACACCGCCACCGGGGAAGACGCTCATGCCAGCCGCGAAGGCCATGCCGACGTGGCGCCGCAGCAGATAGACGTCGAGACCACCGGGCTGCCCGTCACCGTCACGCAACAGCACCACGGTGGCCGCGGAGCGGGGCGCCGCCGGTTCGTTCTCGCCCGACGTGAAGGCCCGAGCCACCTCGAGCAGGTGGTCGGGCAGCGTCAGTGTGGGGTCCATCAGTCGCGGACCTCGACCATGATCTCCACCTCGACCGGAGCGTCGAGCGGGAGCACCGGCACACCGACGGCCGAGCGGGTGTGCTGACCGGCGTCACCGAAGACCGTGCCGAGCAGCTCGGAGGCGCCGTTGGCAACCTGCGGCTGACCGGTGAAGTCGGGGGTGGAGGCGACGAATGCCGTCACCTTGACGATGCGGGTGACCTTGTCGAGGTCGCCGATGACGGACTTCACCGCTGCCATCGCGTTGAGGGCGCACTGCTGCGCGGCCTCCTTGGCCTCCTCGGCCGAGACCTCGCCACCGACCTTGCCCGTCACGGACAGCTCGCCGTTGCGCATCGGCAGCTGACCGGAGGTGAAGACATGGTTCCCGCTGCGCAGCGCCGGGATGTAGGCCGCCACCGGCTTGGCCACCTCGGGGAGTTGTAGCCCCAGGTCTCCCAGCCGCGCCTCCACCGCGCCCATCAGCTCGCCGCCGGGCGTTTGAAGAACGCGACCAGCCCACCCTGTTCGTTGGTGGTGAGCTGGACCAGCTCCCACCCGTCCTGGCCGAAGTTGTTGAGCATCAGGCCCTCGTTGTGCAGCGGAATCGGAGCAACTTGGTATTCCCACGTGGTCATGCTCCGCACCCTACGACCATCGCCCACTCCGCCCCACCCCCTGCCCGCCGAGAGCGCCCAAATCGTGCGTCGAGGGAGCGCCGATTGCGCGCGAGGGAGCGCCCAAATCGTCACACCCGGTGATCGTCGACCAGTCCCCGCGCTGCGGCCACGAGTACGTCGGACAGGTGCGTCTCGCTGAGATCGAACCGATCGTGGTGGGCACCGATGATCGCGGTCTCGACCTCATCGAGACCGACGCCCGGCGCCTCCTCCGCGATCGTGCCGACCGACCCGGGGTCGAAGTCCAGCTCCAGGGCGCCATACACCTTGGCGAGGAGGGGCTGCAGGACCGCTGCGTCGTCGTACTGGACGACCGAGCTGAACAACCACGCGTCCTTCACCATCCGCTGCGCCGTGCCCACCAGCTTCTTCACGCCCCCGGCGTTGATGCTGTGCGCACCGGGACAGTACTCACCGGGCACCTCACCCACCCGGGCGTCGATGCCGAAGCCGGCGAGCACGTCGGCGAACATGGCCCCGAAGCCCTCGAACCGGTCGTCCATGCCTCCGAGCGACCCGGGATCACGCTGGACGAGATCGATGACGAGAGCGGCCGACGTACACGCCACGGCGCGGCCACCGGACGCGCGCACGACAGGCACGAAACCCGCGTCGCGACAGGCGCGCACCGCTGCCGGGAACCCCGGCCGCCGAGTGTCGCGCCGCCCGAACGCAACCAGAGGCGTGGGACGGAGGATCCGCAACGCACTCTCGATCTCGCCACGGCTCGCCGCACGCAGCAACGCGTGGGACGTCGCCATCTCGAGGGCAGGGTCGGAGTCGGCGACGGGGCCGCGGATCAGGTGCACAGTTGCACGGTAGGGCAGCGCACAACGGGGGCGCCCTCGACGCGCAACGAGTGCTACTTCGCGGGACCTAGACTGCGGCAGTGAGCGAGATCCGGTCCCGGCGTCGCGAGCGACAGGGCACGGGAACCATGCGGCCGCCGTACGTCGCCACGACGGTCGGCTCGTTCTCCCTCGTCTTCTTCGCCGCGTTCGAGGCGCTGGCCGTCACGACGGTGATGCCGGACGTGAGTCGCGAGCTCGACGGAGTGCACCTCTACGCGCTGAGCTTTGCCGCTCCGCTGGCCAGCGGCATCGTCGGAATGGTGGCGACCGGGTCGTGGAGCGACCGCCGTGGACCGGTGCCGCCGCTGCTGATGTGCGCCGTGCTGTTCTCGGCAGGCCTGCTCGTGTGTGGACTGGCACCGACCATGGAAGTGCTGGTGGTCGGGCGCATCCTGCAGGGCATCGGTGGCGGCGGAGTCACGGTGGCCCTCTACGTCGTGGTCGCACAGGTCTATCCGCCACGCCTGCAGCCGGCAATACTCGCCGCCTTCGCCGCCGCGTGGGTGCTGCCCTCCCTCTTCGGGCCGGCGATCGCTGCCCTGGTCGCAGAGCAGTTCGGTTGGCAGTGGGTGTTCCTCGGCACCGTCGGCCTCGTGGCCGTCGCGGTCGGGTTGATCGCCCCGGCCCTGCGTGAACTCTGGGCCGGGAGGCCGCCGCTGCCTGCGGGCCGCATGCCCCTGATGCCACTGGCCTGGGCGACGCTGGCCGCTGTCGCCGTGTTGGCGCTGGAACTGCTGGGCGACCTCGGGCCCGGTCCGCTGCTCGGCGTCACCGCCGGGATCGTTGCGTTCTACGCGGCACGCCACCTGCTGCCTCGAGGCACCCTCAGACTGGGTCGCGGCCTGCCCTCAGTGATCGCCACCCGCGGCGCGATCGCCGCCGGCTTCTTCTGCGCCGAGGCACACGTCCCGTTCGTACTCCAGGAACAGTGGGGCTTCTCCACCACCCATGCCGGCTATGCACTGGCGCTGTCAGGCGTGGCCTGGGCCGGGGCGAGCCAGGCCCAGTCCCGGCTCGCCGACCGGATGAACAACGCCACCACCCTGGTCGTCGGCTCGACCATCCTCGTCGTGGGCACCGTGATCACGTGTCTCGCCGTCTTCCTCGGCCTGCCCGCGGTCTCCCTCATCGGCGGCTACGGTCTCGCGTCGGTCGGCATGGGGCTCGCATATCCGCGTCTCACCGTAGCGATGCTGACCGCATCCCCCGTCTCGGAGCGCGGCTTCAACTCCTCGGCCATCTCCATCGCCGACTCCCTGACCGCTGCATTCGCACTCTCCGTCGCCGGCGTCCTCTTCGCCGCGGCCAGCCACGCGCATCGCTTCGACGTGGTGTTCCTCCTGGCGGTCGGCTTCACCGCCCTCTCACTGCTCTGCGCCGTCCGCAGCCGGAGCCCCGAGATCGGCTGAGGACGGCACCTGCGTGCGGTCAGGCTCTACGCTCGTCGGCATGCAGCAGCCGTGGCGACTCGGACGACGAGGTGAGCGATGGCTCGACCGGTCGCTGGCAGGCCTCCTCGTCTTCGTCTCCGTGGCCGGCACGCTGCTCGGCGGACTCTCCCCGTGGCAGGCGCCCTTTGCCTGCTGCAGACCGCTCCGCTCTTCTGGCGCCGCAGCCATCCCGTCGTCGCTGGCGCTGTGGTGGTGGCCGCCACCGCGATGCAACCGCTGCTCGTCCACATGCCGCTCCCGGGGCAGTTGGCGTTCCCGATCGCCGTCTACTCCGTGGCCCGTTTCGCCAACGCACGTTGGGGATTCGCGATGCTCGCCACGGGCGTGGTCGGCGCCGGAGTGGCGGCGTACGACTGGCTCCGCCACTACGAGGCCAGCGGTGACGCCTACCTGCCCTACTTCCTGAGCATCACCGCGATCGTGGCGACCGCGTGGGCGCTCGGCACGCTCGGGCGCACCCGGGAGGCATACGTCGCCTCGCTGGTCGAGCGCGGAGAGCGACTCGAGCGCGAGGCCGCCCAGCAAGCACAGCTGGCAGCGCAGGACGAGCGGGCGCGGATCGCACGGGAGATGCACGACGTCGTCGCGCACGGGCTCTCCGTGATCGTGGTGCAGGCCGACGGTGCGCGCTATGCGGCTGCCAAGGAGCCGCAGAAGGCCACCGAAGCGTTGACCACCATCTCGGAGACGGGCCGCGAGGCACTCACCGAGATGCGGCGCATGCTCGGCCTGCTGCGTTCCGACGGCGACTCGGGCCTGGCACCGCAGCCGGGGCTGAGCGATTTGGACGAGCTCCTCACCGAGGCCCGGGTCGGAGGCATGCAGCTCGACGTCACCCGACCGTCGCCACTACCCCGGGTCTCCGACGGGATCGCCCTCACCGTCTATCGAATCGTCCAGGAGTCGCTGACCAACGTCCGCAAGCATGCCGGCGCCCAGGCCTCCGTGCACCTCACGATCGGCACGGAGGGCGAGGCGATCACGGTGGAGGTGGTCGACGACGGCAGGGGCGCCGCCTCCCTCGATGACGGGCAGGGCCTGGGGCTGGCGGGCATGCGCGAACGCGTCACCGTCCACGGTGGCACGCTCGAGACCGGCCCCGTCGTCGGTGGCGGATTCCGGGTCTCTGCAAGGATTCCGGCGTGATCCGGGTGTTCCTGGTCGATGACCAGCAGATGGTGCGCGCCGGCTTCCAGATGCTCGTCGACTCCCAGGACGACATGGAGGTCGTCGGGCAGGCGGGCGACGGCGCCGACGCCGTCGAACAGCTCGCCGTGACCCACGCAGACGTCGTACTCATGGACGTGCGGATGCCGCGCATGGACGGGGTCGAGGCCACCCGCGCGCTCGCTGCGCGCGGCGAGACCCCGCGAGTGATCGTGCTGACCACCTTCGACCTCGACGAGTATGCGTTCGCCGCGATCAAGGCCGGTGCTGCCGCGTTCCTGCTCAAGGACGCCCGCCCCGACGACCTGCTCGACGCGATCCGTGCCGTCCATGCCGGCGACGCCGTCGTGGCACCCAGCACGACCAGACGCCTCCTTGAGCACTTCGCCGCCGCTCTCCCTGACACGAACCCCCAGTCGCCCGTCGACAGGCGACTGGACGGCCTCACCGATCGTGAGCGCGAGGTGCTCGTGCTCATCGGCCGCGGCCTCTCCAACACGGAGATCGCCGACGAGCTCGTCGTCGCCGAGGCCACCGTGAAGACCCATGTCAGTCGGGTGCTCGCCAAGACCGGCGCCCGGGACCGGGTGCAGCTCGTGGTGCTCGCCTACGAGACCGGACTTGTCACCGCCTGACATCCGCGCGCCCTCGGCGGACATCCGGGCGCCCTCGGCGGACATTGGCGCTCCTTCGGCGGGGGAGGGGGCGTCATACCAAGGGTGTACGTCGCCTCGTGAGGTCCAGACGCTGGGCTGACGATTCGCTGCACGGATTCCGGAATCGTCGAAGGCATGATCGAGACGACACCTGACCACGGCTCCACACCTGACGACGGCTCCACATCCGCCCGCGAGCCCGCCGCTGGCCGAAGGACCGGCCCGCAGGAAGCCGCCACCCGCTCGGCCGGGACGAAAGAGCTTGCCGCGAGCACCCGGGGCCTCACCAAGACCTATGGCGGCGGCAGCGACGCGGAGGTGCACGCCGTACGCGGGGTCGACCTCGACCTCCCAGCAGGCCGGTTCACCGCGATCATGGGCCCGTCGGGGTCGGGCAAGTCGACCCTGATGCACTGCTTGGCCGGCCTCGACCAGCCGAGTTCCGGGACCATCACGGTCGCCGGTGTCGCCCTCGAGAGCCTCGACGACACTGCGCTCACCCGCTTCCGGCGCGATCACCTGGGCTTCGTCTTCCAGGCCTTCAACCTGCTCCCGATGCTCACGGCGGGCCAGAACATCCTGCTCCCCCTCGAGCTCGCCGGGCGTCGCGTGGGCCACGCCGAACGTGCCCGGATGGCCGAGGTCGTCGAGACCCTCGGCCTGGTCGACCGCACCGGGCACCTGCCCAGCCAGCTCTCCGGCGGTCAGCAGCAGCGCGTCGCCATCGCCCGCGCCCTTGTCGCCCAGCCCCAGATCGTCTTCGCCGACGAGCCCACCGGCAACCTCGACAGCACCGCCTCGGCGGAGGTCCTCGGCCTGCTGCGCCACACCGTGCGGGCCCTGGGCCAGACCGTGGTGATGGTGACGCACGAGCTCGACGCAGCGGCGTACGCCGACGACGTCGTCGTGATCGAGGACGGCCGGATCGCCAGCCACCTCACCGATCCGACGCGTGACCAGCTGGTCGATGCGCTGCGTCGCAAGGCCGCCTGATGCGGAGCGTGCTGCTCGCGTCGCTACGACGCCACACCCGACGGTACGTCGCCGCGGCCGTCGCCATCGTCATCGGCGTCGCGTTCATCGTCACCACCAGCGCCCTGTCGTCCGGTGCCCGCAACGGCATGGTCTCGGGCCTCGACGCCCCCTTCCGCAACGCCGACGTGGCGATCTCCGACATCGACGGCGCACAGGCCGGCGTCCTCCTGGACCGGGCCGAGGCCGAGGGTGCCGAGGCCACGGTGCTCGGCTGGACCTGGCTGCCGGTCGACCGCAACGGCGAGCAGATCACCGATGGCGCCGACATCGGGGCCATCGCCGCGGAGCCCGGTCTGCGGTGGCAGGAGCTCACGGCCGGCCGATTTCCGGAGGCCGACGACGAGGCCGTCGTCGACACCAACGCCGCCAAGCGCCACCGCGTCAGGATCGACGACGTGCTCACCCTCGGGTCCGGCGCCACCGCACACGACGTGACCGTCGTCGGCACGGTCGACAGCCCGTCCGCGTTGGTGTGGACCAACATCTACGTCACCGAGCACCAACTGCGCACCTGGCTCGACCAGGCCCACGTCAACAGTGTCGCCTGGGCCGGTGCGGGCTCGGTCGACGAGCAGATCAGCCATCTCGAAGGCGCTGGACTCGAAGGCGCAAGGATCCAGTCGACCGACGACTTCGTCGACGAGCAGCACAACCTCGCCACCAACGGGGTCGACGTGATCGCCATCGTGCTGCTGCTCTTCGCCGCGATCGCCCTGCTCACGTCGGCGATGGTCATCGCCAACACCTTCTCGATCCTCTTCGCACAACGCAGTCGTGACTTCGCGCTGCTCCGCTGCGTCGGTGCCACCCGCCGCCAGGTGCTGCGGTCGATCCGCGTCGAAGCACTCACGCTGGGCGTGGCCGCATCCCTGCTCGGCCTCGTGGCCGGCACCGGCATCGGCTTCGGCCTCATCGAGCTGATCCAGCACGTCGCTCCGTCTGCCCGGATGGGCGACCCGGAGATCTCGCTGCCCTGGTACGCCGCGGCGTTCACCACTGGCCTGGTGATCGCGGTCGGCGCCGCCTGGTTGCCCACCCGGCGCGCGGTCCGGGTCAGCCCGTTGGCCGCGCTGCGCCCCGACACCGGCATCGATGCCCGCTCCGCCGCTGGTCGCGTCCAGCTCGGACTCGGCATTGCGTTCGTCGTCACCGGCGCTGCGGCGTTGGTCGGCGCGGTGGCTGGCAGCAACGTGATGCTCATGGTGCTCGGCGGCGCCGCCTCCTCGGTGGGCGTCGTAGTGCTCGGGCCCACCATCGTCCCGGCACTCATCCGGGTGCTCGGTCGCCCGATCGGCCGGCTCGCCGGATCGCCCGGACGTCTGGCTGCAGGCAACGCAGTGCGCAACCCGCGGCGTACGGCGGCCACCACCGCCTCGCTGTTGGTGGGCGTCACGCTGACGACGGCCGTCCTCACCGGTCTTGCCACCGGTCGCAGTTCGTTGGATCACGAGATGGACGTCGACCACCCGCTCGACGCGGCGATCACCGCCACCGACGGTGAGGCCCTCGCCCCCGAGGTCGCAGCAGCAGTGGCCCGGTTGAAGGACGTCGAGTTCGTCGTTGCCCTGTCCGGCGTCCGCGCCGAGATCGAGGGTTTCGACAGCGGTCGTCTGGCCGCTCCTGACGCCGCTGCTCGCCGGCTGCTGCGCTCCGATGTCGACTTCGCCGCACCGAAGGACGACGAGATCCACCTCCCCGCGTCCATGGCGGCAGCAGTCGAGGAGATCCCGGAGCAGGTGACCGTGACGGTGGGCGACTCCACCCGCACCCTGCGCCCGGTCGTCGGTGACGACTGGGGCGGCACCGCCCTCGTCTCTCCGGCCACCCTGGCCGCGCTGACCGACGACCCCGCCCCCAGGAGCTCTGGCTGCGCACCGATCTCGGCGCCGACGCAGACGACCTCGACGGCGACCTGGGCGCGCTGGCCACCGGGGCAGAGTTGACCAGCGCCCTGCAGAAACGGGCGTGGGTCGACCTGCAGGTCAACGTGCTCACCGCTGCCATCCTGGGCCTGCTCGGCATCGCCATCGTGATCGCGCTGGTCGGGATCGCCAACACCCTCGGCCTGTCAGTGCTCGAACGGGTCCGCGAGAACGCACTGCTCCGCGCGCTGGGGCTGACCCGTGGTCAGCTCCGGGCGACCCTGGCGGTCGAGGCAGTGCTGCTGTCGGTGGTGGCCACCTTGATCGGCACCGCCCTCGGCGTCACGTTTGCCTGGGTGGGCATCCGAACGATGCTGGGTGACGTGCTCGGGGAGACGTCGATGGACGTCCCCGTCGGGCAGCTCACCCTCGTCGTACTCGTGGCCGCGGTCGCCGGGCTCCTCGCCTGCATGCTCCCCGCACGCCGGGCCGCGCGGGTCTCACCGGCGGCTGGGCTCTCCCTCGACTGAGCCTGCCTGATGTGAGCTGTGGGCTCGAAATCGCTGGCGTGATCGCCCTCAGCTCACATCAGGGCACGTCACCGCAGGGTGGGTTCGGTCTTCGCCCTGATCTCGTCCTCGGTGACGCCGGGGGCGAGCTCGACCAGGCGCAATCCGTCGGCCTCGACGTCGATGACACCGAGATCCGTGATGATCCGCTCGACCACCCGCAGACCGGTGTAGGGCAGCGAGCACTCATCGACGATCTTGTAGCTGCCGTCGCGTGCCACGTGCTCCATCAGCACGATGACCTTCTTGGCTCCGTGCACCAGGTCCATTGCGCCGCCCATCCCCTTGACCATCTTCCCGGGGATCATCCAGTTGGCGATGTCGCCGACCGCGGAGACCTGCATGGCGCCCAGGATCGCGGCATCGATCTTGCCGCCGCGGATCATCCCGAACGACGTGGCGGAGTCGAAGTACGACGCCCCGCGGTTGACGGTGACGGTCTCCTTGCCGGCGTTGATCAGGTCGGGGTCCACCGCGTCCTCGGCCGGGTACGGCCCGACCCCGAGGATGCCGTTCTCCGACTGCAGCACCAGCTCGACGCCCTCGGGCACGTAGTTGGGCACCAACGTCGGCAGCCCGATGCCGAGGTTGACGTAGTCGCCGTCACTGAGCTCGCGGGCAGCTCGGGCCGCCATCTGCTCCCGGTTCCAGGCCATCTCAGTTGCCTCCCTGCTCCGTGGTGCGTACGGTCCGTTTCTCGATCCGCTTGTCCGCGGCCTGCTCCGGCGTCAGCGCCACGACGCGGTGCACGTAGACGCCCGGTGTGTGCACGCTGTTGGGATCGAGATCACCGGGCTCGACGAGCTCCTCGACCTCCGCGAGGGTGATCCGACCGGCCATGGCCGCGAGCGGGTTGAAGTTGCGCGCCGAGTCCCGGAAGACGAGGTTGCCGTGCCGGTCTCCGCGCCAGGCGCGGACCAGCGCGAAGTCGGCCACGATCGCGTGCTCCAGCACGAACTCGCGCGGCCCCTTGTCGGTCTCGAAGGTACGCACGTCCTTGGCCGGTGACGACACGGTCACGTTGCCCGCGTCGTCGTACTTCCAAGGCAGCCCGCCCTCGGCGACCTGGGTGCCCACGCCGGTGGCGGTGAAGAAGGCCGGGATCCCCGAGCCACCGGCACGCAGCCGCTCGGCCAGGGTGCCCTGGGGAGTCAGCTCGACCTCGAGCTCACCGGAGAGATACTGCCGGGCGAACTCCTTGTTCTCACCCACGTAGGACGAGACCATCCGCCGCAGCCGATGCTCACCGAGCAACCGACCCAGCCCCCAGTCGTCGACGCCGCAGTTGTTGGACACCGCTTCGAGGTCCGTGGTGCCTTGGGCGAGCACCGCCTCGATCAGCACCGACGGGATGCCACACAGCCCGAAACCACCGACCGCGAGTGTCGCCCCGTCAGGAATGTCGGACACCGCTTCCGCGGCCGACGCCACCACCTTGTCCATGTCTGGCTCCTTCGTCGAAGTCGTTGCCCTCCATTCAAGGAAGCGGTCACTGAGTGGTCAACACCTTGGCCCCGAGTCGCTCGACCAGTGAGGATCAGGACTCCAGGACGTCCGCTCAGTGAACGCGTCGTGGCACACTGCCCACCATGGATGCCGCCAACACCGTCATCGGGCGGGCCAGCGCGCTGCTGCGTGCGCTCGCCCAGCACGAACCGCAAGGCCTCTCGACCACGACCGCAGCCACGGTGGTCGCTCTCGCTCGTCCGACCGTCCACCGTCTGCTCACCGCACTGCAGGCGGAGGGCCTCAGTGATCGCGACCGCGGCACCGGCCAGTGGCACTTGGGCCCGGAGGCCTACCTGCTCGGCCAGGCCGCGAGCAGCCGACACGACGAGACCGAGGCCGCGCGGCCCGTCGTGCGCAGACTCGCCCGGGAGACCGGGGAGAGTGCGTTCTTCTCCGCGCTTCGTGGCGAGGAGACCGTGTGCTTGATCCGCGAGGACGGCGACTTCCCGATCCGCTCCCACGTGCTGCACGAGGGCATCCGCTTCCCGCTCGGCGTCGCCAGCGCAGGCATGGCCCTGCTGGCCTTTCTCGACAACCGCTCCCGTTCGCTCTACCTCGACCGCGTCGATCTCTCCGCAGCGTACGGCGACCACTACGGCCCGGCGTCCCTGCGCAGGCAGGTCGCCGAGACCCGCAGGCGGGGCTTCTCCGTCAATCCGGGCCTGATCGTGGAGGGCAGCTGGGGGCTCGGGGCGGCCGTGTTCGACGGTTCCGACACCCCCGTTGGGCGCTGAGCCTGACCGGGATCGAGCAGCGAATCGGCCCGCCCAAGCAGCAACAACTGGGCGAACTCCTGCTCCGGGAGGCGCACGCGCTCTCGATTCGGATCCGCGACGGTCGAACCGGCCAGTAGGCTCCCGTTTCGTGAGCACTTCGACGAGCGATTGGCCCGGCGTCGAGTTGCACGTGGTGACCGGCAAGGGCGGCACCGGCAAGTCGACCGTGGCCGCAGCCCTGGCCCTTGCCCTCGCCAGCCGCGGCCGCAACGTGTTGCTGTGCGAGGTCGAGGGGCGTCAAGGCATCGCCCAGATGTTCGACGTGCCCCCGCTTCCCTACGAGGAGCGCAGGATCGCCACCGGCCTGCCTGGGCCGAAGGGTCGTGCAGGCACCGTCTTCGCACTCCACATCGATGCCGAGTCAGCGCTGCTCGAGTACCTCGCCATGTATTACAAGCTCGGCCGCGCCGGCAAGGCACTCGACCGCTTCGGCGTGATCGACTTCGCCACCACGATCGCTCCCGGCGTGCGCGACGTCCTGCTCACGGGCAAGGTCTACGAAGCCGCGAAGCCGGGCCGCAAGCGTGGCACCTCCAGCAAGGCGGGGGCGGCGTACGACGCCATCGTGCTCGACGCCCCGCCGACCGGGCGGATCGCCCAGTTCCTCAACGTCAACCGGGAGCTCGCCGGGTTGGCGAAGGTCGGCCCGATCAAGGCCCAGGCCGACACCGTCATGACCCTCTTCCGCTCCGAGCGCACCCGCGTGCACCTGGTCACCGTGCTCGAGGAGATGCCGGTGCAGGAGACGGCGGACGGCATCGCGGAGTTGCACGACAACGGCCTTCCGGTGGGTGGGGTCGTGGTCAATCTGGTGCGCCCACGCGATCTCGACGACGACCAGCTCGTCCGAATCCGCAAGGGGAGGTCGAAGCCCCCGAGATCGCCGAGACCCTGGCGAGGGCCGGCATCGAGCCGGTTCCCGCACTCGTCGACGCGCTGCTCGCCGAGGCCGCCGATCACGCGGAGCGTCGTGCTCTCGAGGACTCCCAGCGAGCACTCGTGGCGGGGCTCGGCGTACCCACCTACGAGCTGCCGCGGATCGCCTCCGGTGTGGACCTGACCGCCCTCTACGAGTTGGCGGCCGAGTTGAAGGAGCAGGGACTGGCATGAGCAAGACCGCCCACCCCCGCGTCGGGCCTCTGGCCGCGGGCTCCCCGCCCCGCTTGGCCTCGACGTCGACCGGATGCTCGATGACCCGGCCACCCAGATCATCGTCTGCTGCGGGTCCGGCGGCGTCGGGAAGACCACGACGTCGGCAGCGCTCGCGCTACGAGCTGCCGAGCGTGGCCGCAAGGTCGTGGTGCTCACCATCGACCCGGCCCGTCGCCTCGCCCAGTCGATGGGCATCGAAGCGCTCGACAACACCCCGCGCCCGGTCCCGGGGGTGGAGGGCACCGGCTCCCTCGACGCGATGATGCTCGACATGAAGAGCACCTTCGACGAGGTGGTGCTCAGCCAGGCCACGCCCGAGAAGGCCCGCCAGATCCTCGAGAACCCCTTCTACGTCGCGCTCTCGACCTCGTTCGCCGGCACGCAGGAATACATGGCGATGGAGAAGCTCGGGCAGCTGCACGCCTCCGCACTCGAGTCCGGACAGTGGGACCTCATCGTCGTCGACACCCCACCGTCGCGCTCCGCGCTCGACTTCCTCGACGCGCCGGAGCGGCTCTCCAGCTTCCTCGATGGTCGCTTCATCCGCCTGTTGCTGACCCCGGCTCGTGGTCCCGCGAAGCTGATGTCGGTCGGCTTCGGCATGATGACCGCCGCGCTCACCAAGATCCTCGGAGCGAGCGTGCTGCAGGACCTGCAGACCTTCGTCGCCGCCTTCGACACCCTCTTCGGCGGGTTCCGGGCACGTGCCACGGCCACCTACCAGTTGTTGCAGGCCGAAGGTACGTCGTTCCTCGTCATCGCGGCCCCTGAGCCGGATGCGCTGCGCGAGGCGGCCTACTTCGTGGAGCGGCTCGGCGAGGAGCAGATGCCGTTGGCGGGCCTGGTGGTCAACCGCGCCAGCAGCCAACCGGGGGCCGACTGAGCGCCGAAGCGTCCCTGGCCGCGGCCGAGCGCCTCGACATCTCCGAGGACACGTTGACCGCAGGACTGCTGCGCCTGCACGCCGACAAGCTGCGGATCGTGGCCCGCGAGGGCCGGTTGCGAGCCGGCTTCGCAACCTCACACCCGTCGGTCGCGACCTCGGTGGTGCCGGCACTGGCCGGCGACGTGCACGACCTCGACGGGTTGCGGACCATCGGCGAGTTGCTGGCCGATGCCGAGCAGAGCCACTGAGCCAGGTCAGATGGCGAGCTTCTGGCTGGCCTTCGCCTGCTGGAGCACCGAACGCCACGAGCTCACGCTGCGACGACGCAGGAGGGCCCGGCGCTCACGCTCGGTCATGCCGCCCCACACGCCCCACTCGATCTGGTTGTCGAGCGCTTCGGCAAGGCACTCGGTGCGCACCGGACAACCCGCGCACACCAGCTTGGCCTTGTTCTGCTCCGCGCCACGGACGAAGAGCTCGTCCGGCTGCGCACCGCGGCAGGCTGCAGATGCAGCCCAGTCCTCAACCCACATGATGCCCCCACATCCATGGGACTGGTCGAGCTCCGCTGTGAGCTCCCCGCCATAAGCCAATCCCCGAGACTGACAGTAGGCGCGAAGCCGGTGGGGCGTAAGACTCAGTTCGGCCAGACCATGTAGTCATTTGTGACTAGCAAAGAGGGCCCTGCGGCGGCGCGCGACCAGCCCGTCAGGGCCATGGCCCGGGACCCTCCACGCGCGCGGAATGGGGTCGCCTCTCGCCCCACCCGTACCCTAGACGTCATGTCCGCTCGCGAAAAGCGTCCCGGGTCCGGCTCGGTCCTCGGCGCCCTCGGTTCGATGCTCCTCGTCTCCGTCGTGCTCGGCGTCCTCGTCGCAGGCCTCGCCATTCCGTTCGCCGGGATGGCGGGAATCGCCGCCCGCAACGCCTCGGACTCACTCGACGACCTCCCCGAGGACCTCGACATGCAGGAGCTGCCGCAGCGCACCCGCATCCTGGCGGCCGACGACACCCCCATCGCGACGATCTATGACGAGAACCGTGTCAACGTGCCGCTGCGCCAGGTCTCCAAGATCATGCGCAAGGCCATCCTGGCGATCGAGGACTACCGCTTCTACGAGCATGGCGCCCTCGACGTGAAGGGCACGCTGCGAGCGTTCATCACCAACCAGGCCACCGGGGAGACCCGCCAAGGTGGCTCCTCCATCACCCAACAGATGGTGAAGCTGACGTTGGTGCAGCAGGCGGGCTCCGACAAGGAGGCCCGGGCCGAGGCGACCGAGGAGACCTTCGCCCGGAAGCTGCGCGAGCTCCGCTACGCCATCGCGTTCGAGGAGAAGCACTCCAAGGACTGGATCTTCGAGCGCTACCTCAACATCGCCTACTTCGGCGACGGCGTCTACGGCATCCAGGCCGCTGCTCGTCACTACTTCAGCGTCGACGCCCGCAAGCTCAACGTGCGTCAGGCCGCCACGCTGGCCGGTCTCGTGAAGAACCCTGTCGGTTACGACCCGACCGTCTACCCCGACCGGGCCCTGACCCGGCGCAACATCGTCCTCGACCGCATGGCCGAGCTCAACGTGATCCGCGACGAGAAGGCCGACAAGATCAAGGCCAAGCCGCTCGGACTGAAGATCACTGAGAGCCGCGACGGCTGCTACTCCTCGGTCGCCGCCTTCTTCTGCGACTACGTGCTCAACTACCTCAAGAGGGACCCGGCCCTGGGGGCCACCGTCGAGGAGCGGGAGCGCCTGCTCGAGTCCGGCGGCCTGACCATCAAGACCACGCTCGACCCCCGCTTCCAGGAAGCCGCCCAGGACTCGGTCTCCAACCACGTCTACGCCCAGGACGAGGCCGTCGGCGCCCTCGCTCTGGTGGAGCCCCGCACGGGTGCGGTCAAGGCCTTGGCACAGTCGCGCCCCATGGGCAGCAAGAAGGCCCAGGGCGAGACCTACATCAACTACACCGTGCCCAAGGAGTCGGGCGGCGCACGGGGCTTCCAGGCCGGCTCGACCTTCAAGGCCTTCGTGCTCGCGCAGGCGATCAAGGACGGTGTACCGCTCTCGAAGACGATCGACTCGCCCTCACCGAAGACGTTCCAGGAACGCGACTACGAGACCTGCGGTGGCGACCCCTACGGCTACGGCTCCTTCCCGGTCCGGAACTCGACGACCTCCGGCCCGAAGAACATGTACACCGGCACCCGGGAGTCGGTGAACACCTTCTTCCTCGCCCTGGAGCAGGAGACCGGGATCTGCGAGCCCTACAAGCTCGCGAAGCGGATGGGCGTCAACCTGACCAACCCGACCGGGAACGAGGAGTCGGGTTCGGCGGAGCGGGTGCCGATGTTCGTCCTCGGCGTCACCGACACCACACCGCTGGAGATGGCCGAGGCCTACGCGACGTTCGCCGGCCGCGGCCTGCACTGCGACTCGCGCCCCGTCGCGAGCATCAGCGACGCCAACGGCACGGTCGTCAAGAAGTATCCGGCCACCTGCACCCAGGTGCTGCCGAGCGCCGTTGCCGACGCGGTCAACGACATCCTCGCCGGTGTGCAGCAGCCCGGTGGCTTCGGCTACCAGAACGGCATCAACACGATCCAGCCCTCGGCCGGCAAGACCGGAACGACGAGCAGCCAGAAGTCGGTGTGGTTCGTCGGCTACACCCCCAACCTGGCCGGTGCGTCGATGATCGCGGGCGCCAACTCCGAAGGCTCGCCCTCCACGCTCGTGGGCAAGACGATCGGTGGCCGCTACATCGGTTCCGCCTCCGGTTCCGGAACCGCCGGCCCGATGTGGGGTGACACCTTCAAGGCCGTCGAGCAGTGGCTCGACGACGAGCAGTTCGTGCCACCGTCGGCCGATGAGATCGTCGGCGTCCTCATCCAGGTCCCGAGCGTGGCCGGCATGAGCGTCAGCGAGGCGACCCGGGTGCTGGAGAACGCCAATTTCAAGGTCGCCAATGCCGGCTACGTCGACTCCGGCTACTCCCGTGGCACCGTCGCCTACACCTCTCCCGGTGGCGGCGCCTCCAGTTCCAGCGGCGACACCATCACCCTCTACGTCTCCGACGGCACTCCCAAGGTGGAGAAGAAGCCCAAGAAGAAGAACAAGAAGGGCAACCGCGGCCGGAACCGAGGCCGCTGACCCCACCCGCCCCGTGCGCCCCACGATTCCCCGCCCGGGCGGGGAACTTGTCGCCTGGTGTGCGTAGCAACAGCATCAAACAGCTGAACTTGCGCACCCAGTGTGACCCTTGGGGCGGCAGCGAGGTGGAGGCCGGGATCAGGCGAGCTGGCGACGTACCTCGGCAGCGACCGCGGAACCGTCGGCGCGACCCTTGACCTGGGGTTGGACGACGCCCATCACCTTGCCCATCGCCTTCATGCCCTCGCCCGCAGCGCCGGTGCTCTCGATGGCGGCTGTGACGATGTCGGCCACCTCCTGCTCGGAGAGCTGCTGGGGCAGGTAGTCGGTGATCACGACGAGCTCGGCACGCTCTTGCTCCGCCGACTCCGGCCGGCCACCCTCATCGAAGGCGGTGGCCGCCTCGCGGCGCTTCTTCGCCTCGGTCGCGAGGATCGTGAGCACCTCGTCGTCGCTGAGCTCACGCTGCTCCTTGCCGGCAACCTCCGCGTTGGTCACGGCGGTGAGCACCATGCGCAACGTCGAGGAGCGGATCGCGTCACGCGCCTTCATGGCGGTGGTGAGGTCAGTGCGAAGTCGGTCCTTGAGGATGCTCATACCCCCCATTGTGGCAGCCTTGGCCCATGCAGCTCACCCGGATTCTTGGCGCGGGCGCGATGGCGGGCATCGCCCTGGCCGGGTACGCCGCCGCGGAGGCCCGCGCCTACACGTTGCGTGAGGTGACGCTCCCCCTCCTCCCGCCGGGCGCACGGCCCCTGAAGGTGCTGCACGTCAGCGACCTGCACATCACCCCCGACCAGACCAAGAAGCGTGAATGGGTGCGCGACCTGGCCGGCTGGGGACCGGACCTCGTGGTCAACACCGGCGACAACATGGCGCACCGCCGCGCGGTGCCGGAGGTACTCGATGCCTTCGGCCCGTTGCTCGACGTGCCTGGGGTATTCGTCCTTGGTTCCAACGACTACTTCGAGCCCGGCATGCGCAATCCCCTCGGCTATCTCGCCCCCGATCGTGGCAAGCGGCACATCGACGTACCGCAACTCCCCTGGCGCGACCTGTCGTACGGCTTCACCTCCGCCGGCTGGCTCGACCTCACCAACAACCGCCAGATGCTCCGCGTCGCGGGTCTCGATCTCGCGTTCACCGGCGTCGACGACCCCCATCTCGGCTACGACGACCTCGAGGCCGTCGCCGGACCGGCCCCGGTCGACGCAGACGTGCGGCTGGGTGTCGCCCATGCGCCGTACCTCCGGGTCCTCGACCAGTACGCCGCCACGGGGCACGACCTCATCCTTGCGGGCCACACCCACGGCGGCCAAGTGTGCCTGCCGTTCGTCGGGGCGCTCGCGACCAACTGCGACCTCGAGCCTGCACGAGCCAAGGGCCTGCACCGTCACCCGGCGGACTCTCGTGACGGCGACCCCGGCTCCTCGTGGCTGCACGTGTCCGCCGGGCTCGGCACCAACCCCTACATCCGCCTGCGCGTCGCCTGCCGGCCCGAGGCGACGCTGATGACCCTCACTGCTCGTAGCTGACCCGATTTCGGCAGGCACCTGCGGCTCGGGTATGCTCCCTCACGGTTCGCGAGTGGTCCGCCACTCACGGATCTGATCGGGCTGTGGCGCAGCTTGGTAGCGCGCCTCGTTCGGGACGAGGAGGCCGCAGGTTCAAATCCTGTCAGCCCGACAAGATGTGATTGTTCCCGACATCACGGAAACCCGGCCCCACGATGACGTGGGGCCGGGTTTCTGCTTCGCTCAGTGCTCGATGAGCTCGCGCTCCAGCTCCTGCTGGGCGCTGGGCTCCACCACGTCGTCGCCGGTGGCGAGCACCACCTCACCGATCTTGCCGGTGTAGGCATACTCTCCGCCACGGGCATAGTCGTCGGTGATCGGGATCCCCGGCTGGGCACCGATGCTGAGTTTTCCCTGGCCGAACACCGCCGTCCGCTCGATCCGCCCGGAGGCGACCTCGACCCCGTCCACGAACAGCCGCGCCACGCCTCCGGTCCCGACTCCGGACGCATCGGAGTCGAAGCGGTGCACGATGACGTGCTCGCCGGCACTCAGTGGTCGCTCGGCGCGTACATGGGTGGTCTTCACGCCACAGAAGTTCAACGCCAACGAGACGATGCCCTCCCGCACGTAGAGCGCGCTGCCGTCATGGCCGGTGCCGATGCACACCAGGACCCCGTCGGAGGCGTCCGAGTCAGCGACCACGGGCACGGTGAAGGTGAAGGAGCGATTGACTGTCGAGGGGAAGGCGCCGTGCGGCAGTCGCCGGGTGGACGGCGGCACGACCACCGTGGTCGGCACGTCGTTGCGTCGGCGTCCGGCCGTGACCGGGTTCATCCGCTCATTGCCGCGGTCGTCGAGCGGCAGCACCTGGTGCTTGCGGGCCTCGGCGAGGAACAGCTCCTGCAACTCGGCCAGCTTCTCCGGATGGGTCGCGGCCAGGTCGGTGGCCTGGGAGAAGTCGTCACGGATGTCGTAGAGCTCCCACCGGTCGTCCTCGAACGGGATCGGCGCCGTGCTGGTGAGCTCCCAGGGAGTGCGGTGCTTCACCACCGCCGTCCAACCCTCGTGATAGATCCCGCGGTTGCCGAACATCTCGAAGTACTGCGTGGTGTGGTTCTCGGGAGCCGCACCGTCCGCCAGGGCGGCGAGCATCGACGTACCCTCGATCGGCTTCTGGCGGATCCCGTCCACCTGCACCGGCTGCGGAATCCCGGCGGCCTCCAGCACGGTCGGTGCCACGTCGATCACGTGGTGCCAGTGATTGCGCAGCGCGCCGTTGTCCTTGATCCCGGCAGGCCAGTGCACCACCATGCCGTTGCGGGTGCCACCGAAGTGGGAGGCGACCTGCTTGGTCCACTGGAAGGGCGTGTCCATCGCGAGCGCCCAGCCCACGGGGTAGTTGGAGTTGGAGAAGCGGGTGCCGATCTGGTCGATCCGGGGCAGGATCTCCTCAGCCGTCTCGGGCACGGCGTTGTAGGTGCGCTTCTCGTTGAACGTGCCACTCAGGCGGCCCTCGCACGAAGCGCCGTTGTCGCCGAGGATGTAGAAGATCATGGTGTTGTCGAGCTCGCCCGACTCACGCAACGCATCGACGAGGCGCCCCACCTGGGCGTCGGTGTGCTCGGCGAACGAGGCATAGATCTCCATCAGCCGCTCGGCAACCGCCCGGCCCGCGTCGGTGAGGTCGTCCCAGTGCGGGACACCCTCGGGCCACTGTGTCAACAGCGTCTCCTCAGGTACGACGCCCAGCTCCTTCTGCCGGGCCAGCGTGCGCTCGCGCTGCTCGTCCCAACCGTGCGAGAACTTACCGCGGTAGCGGTCCAGCCAGGAATCGGGCACCTGGAACGGCGAGTGCGTCGCTCCGAACGCCAAGTAGGTGAACCACGGCTTGGTCGCGTCCACGGTGCGCACCTGTCGGATCCAGTTCTTCGCCTGGTCCACCATGTCCTCGGAGAGGTGGTAGCCCTCGTCCGCCGTGGCCGGCGGTTCGATCTGGTTGGTCCCCTCGAAGAGCGTCGGGTGGAACTGGTCGTCGGCGCCGCCGATGATCCCGTAGAACTTCTCGAAGCCCTCGTTCGTCGGCCAGTGGGTGAACGGGCCGACCGGGGTGATGTCGCTCTGGGGGATCTGGTGCCACTTGCCGAAGGCACCGGTGGCGTAGCCGTTCTCCCTCAACGTCCGGGCCAGCGGTGCCGCGTCCTGCGGCCGGATCCCGGTGTAGCCCGGCGCGGACGAGGAGAAGTCGGTCACCACGCCCATGCCGACGCTGTGGTGGTTGCGTCCCGTCAACAGCGCAGCGCGGGTGGGAGAGCAGAGCGCCGTGGTGTGGAACCGGTTGAACCGCAGGCCGTTCTCAGCAAGCTGTTCGGCGACCGGCATCGGGCAAGGGCCGCCGAAGGGAGAGGAGGCGCCGAACCCCATGTCATCGAGCAGGATCACCAGCACGTTCGGCGCACCCTCGGGTGCGCGCACCGGTTCGGGCGCAGCGAACGGCGTCGCCTGTTGCCGGATGTCGAACGCCGCCTCGACGTCAGGCTGCTCGATGCGGATGGGCAGGGTCGTGCGGTCCATTCGGTTCTCCTCGATGGGCGAAGTGACTCCTTCCTTGCAATGTAGGACCAAACCCGGCGCCCCCAGCTCGTGCTCCCACCGAGGGGCCGGGCAGCGTGCCCGCGAGGACCTGCCCGATCAGGAGTGCGCTCAGGCCCAGATGACCCCGGGAAAGCCGCCGTCGAGCTCGATCACCGAACCGTTGGCGATCCGCCCCCGCGAGGAGGCCAGGAAGACGATGACGTCGGCCACCTCCTCGGCGGTGATGGCGTGGCCCAGCGCGTTCTGGGCCGCCTTCTCGACGTACGCCGGGTCGTCGGCGTTGCGCTCGGTGACGGTGAGGCCCGGGTGGACGCAGGTGACGGCGATGCCCTGCGGCCCGAGCTCGTCGGCCAGGCTCTTGCTGATCGCCACGACCGCGATGTTGCGCGCCGATCCCGCATAGGAGCCCGGCCGACGCGCATTCATCCCGCTGACGTTCACCACCGCTCCCCCACCGTCACGCAGGTGGGGCGCCGCCGCCCGTACGACGCGCAGGTAACCGAGCGCCTTGGTGTCGAGGTTGCGCAGGAAGTCGTCGTCGTCCACGGCGTCGAGGCCCGGCGGAGGCGCCGTCGTTGCTCGCGGCGCCGCGCAGTTGACCACGATGTCGATCCCGCCCAGCGCATCGGCTGCGCGGTCGACCGCGGCCCTCACCGCAACGTCGTCGGTGGTGTCGGCGACCACGGTCGTCGCGGCACCGACCGCCGCGGCAGCCGACGCCAGTGACTCCTCGTCGCGGCCCAGCAGCGCCACCGACACGCCCTCGGCCACCAGTCCGGCGGCGACGGCGCGGCCGATGCCGCGGTTGCCGCCGGTGACCAGCGCCTTGCATCCTCTGAGATCCAGGTCCATGGACGGCAGTCAACCACCGGCGGCGAGCCGCGAGTCGTCAGTGCTCGGCGAGCTCACGCTCCAACTTCTGCTGGGCGCTGGGCTCCACCACGTCGGCACCGGTCGCGAGCAGCACCTCCCCGATCTTGCCGGTGTAGGCGTATTCGCCGCCACGGGCATGGTCGTCGGTGATCGGGAGCCCCGGCTGCGCGCCGATGCTGAGCCGCCCCTGGCCGAACAGCGCCGTGCGCTCGAACCGTCCCGAGGCAACCTCGTCACCGTCGACGAAGAGGCGCGCCGTACCGGCGCTGCCGAGTCCCGTCCCATCGGAGTCGAATCGATAGACCACGACGTGTTCCCCTGCGGTCAGCGGCTGCTCGGCACGCACGTGGGTGGTCTCGGTGCCGCACAGGTTCATCGCCAGCGAGACGATGCCCTCGCGCACGTAGAGCGAGGTCCCGTTGAAGCCGTTGCCGACTGCGACGAGCACGCCGTCGGAGGTCGCGGAGTCGGCCACCACCGGGACGGTCAGCGAGAACGACCTGTTGGACATCGATGGGAAGGCAGCCGGCATCAGCCGGCGGGTCTGCGGCGGGAGCACGATGCTGGCCGGCATGTCATTCACATGACGTCCTGCGATCGACGCACTCATCCGCTCCATGCCCCGGTCGTCCAGCGGGAGCACGTTGTGCTTCCGCGCTTCGTCGAGGAACACCTCCTGAAGCGCAGCCAGCTTCTCCGGGTGTGTCGCAGCCAGGTCGGTGGCCTGGGAGAAGTCGTCACGGATGTCGTAGAGCTCCCAGACGTCCTCGTCGAACGGGATCGGATCGGTGCTCGCGAGCTCCCATGGCGTGCGGTGCTTCACGACGGCGGTCCAACCCTCGTGATAGATCCCGCGGTTGCCGAAGATCTCGAAATACTGCGTCGTGTGGGCGTCGCCAGCCGCAGCGTCCTTCAGCGCCCCGAGCATCGACGTACCCTCGATGGGCTTCTGGGCGAGGCCGTCGACGTGGGTGGGCTGCGGGATCCCGGCAGCCTCGAGCACGGTCGGCGCCACGTCGATCACGTGGTGCCAGTGGTTGCGAATCACGCCGGCGTCCTTGATCCCGGCGGGCCAGTGCACGACGAGTCCGTTGCGGGTGCCACCGAAGTGGGAGGCGACCTGCTTCGTCCACTGGAACGGCGTGTCCATCGCCAGTGCCCAGCCCACCGGGTAGTTCACGTACGACGTCTTGGTGCCGATCTCGTCGAGGCGAGGCAGGATCTCCTCAGCCGTCTCCGGCAACGCGTTGTAGGTGCGCTGCTCGTTGAACGTGCCGGTCTGGCGACCCTCACACGAAGCGCCGTTGTCGCCGAGGATGTAGAAGACGATGGTGTTGTCGAGCTCGCCCGACTCACGCAAGGCATCGACGAGGCGACCGACCTGCGCATCGGTGTGCTCGGCGAACGACGCGTAGGTCTCCATCAGCCGCTCGGCAACCGTCCGCTCGGTGTCGGTGAGGTCGTCCCAGTGCGGAGCACCGTCGGGCCATTGGGTCAACAGCGTCTCCTCGGGGACGACGCCCAGCTCCTTCTGCCGGGCCAGCGTCTGCTCACGCTGGGCGTCCCAACCGTGCGAGAACTTCCCGCGGTAGCGATCCAGCCACGAGTCGGGCACCTGGAACGGCGAGTGCGTCGCGCCGAACGCCAGGTAGGTGAACCACGGCTTGTCGGCGTCGACCGTGCGCACCGACCGAATCCAGTCACGCGCCCGGTCCACCAGGTCCTCCGACAGGTGATAGCCCTCCTCCGGCGTCGCCGGCGGCTCGATCTGGACGGTGCCGTCGAAGAGCGTCGGGTGGAACTGGTCGTCGGCACCGCCGATGATCCCGTAGAACTTGTCGAAGCCCTCGTTCGTCGGCCAGTGGGTGAACGGCCCGACGTGCGTGATCTCGCTCTGGGGGATCTGGTGCCACTTGCCGAAGACACCCGTCGCGTAGCCGTTCTCCTTCAGCGTCCGGGCCAACGGCGCCGCGTCCTTCGGCCGGATCCCCGTGTAGCCGGGCGCAGTCGACGCGAAGTCGGTCACCACCCCCATGCCCACGCTGTGGTGGTTGCGACCGGTCAGCAACGCCGCACGCGTCGGCGAACAGATGGCCGTCGTGTGGAACCGGTTGAACCGCAGCCCGTCCTCCGCAAGGCGCTCAGCCGTCGGCATCGAGCACGGCCCACCGAACGGCGACGAGGCACCGAACCCCATGTCGTCGAGCAGGATCACCAGAACATTCGGCGCCCCTTCCGGCGCCCGTACCTGCTCAGGAGCGGGGAACGGCGGCTGCTGCTCGCGGATGTCGAACGCCGGCTCGATGACGGGCGGCGTGAGCTGGATCGGCAGTCGGGTGCGGTCCATTCGAGGTGACTCCTACAGACGTGAGCGGAGAGCCGCCTGCGACGGGCACACGCACGGCGACACCCTCGGCGGATCACCAGCAACGTAGGGAAGTTCGGCTCCGGGCGGGCAGTTCCCATCGTGCCGAATTAAAGTCTTGGCCACGGTCGGCAGCGATTGTGGGAGTCCCCGTTGGGCGAGGTCAGTGCATCGTCGGAGGACTTGGTCATGCCCGACGGAGCCGAAGGGCTGCCGCTGAGTGTCGGGACCCAGCCCTAGGCTCGTGCCATGAGCACCGCACGCAAGTCCCGCCCCACCTACCGCTGCAGCGAGTGCGGTTGGGAGACCAGCAAGTGGGTGGGCCGCTGCGGCGAGTGCCAGGCCTGGGGGTCGGTCGCCGAGGCGGCCGTGGTCACGGCACGGGTGACGGCCTCCCCGTCAGCGCGAAGGCCGTGCCCATCGGCCAGGTCTCCGTCGAGGAGTCCCGGATGCGCACCAGCGGCGTGGCCGAGCTCGACCGGGTGCTCGGCGGCGGTCTGGTGCCGGGGGCCGCGATCCTGCTGGCCGGAGAGCCCGGCGTCGGCAAGAGCACAATGCTGCTCGAGGTCGCTGCCCAGACAGCTCGCGGCAGGCGCCGCACCCTCTATCTCACCGGTGAGGAGTCGGCCTCCCAGGTGCGGCTTCGAGCCGACCGCACCGGTGCGGTGCACGACGAGCTCTACCTTGCTGCCGAGACCGACCTCGGCGCCCTGCTCAGCCACATCGAAGAGGTCCGACCCGAGCTGATCGTGGTCGACTCGGTGCAGACGATCAGCGCCAGCGGTGTCGACGGGGTGCCGGGCGGCGTGAGCCAGGTCAAGGAGGTCGCGGCGGCGCTGATCCGGGTGGCCAAGACCCGCAACATCACGACGGTCCTGGTCGGTCACGTCACCAAGGAGGGCAGCATCGCCGGGCCGCGGGTGCTCGAGCACCTCGTCGACGTGGTGCTCCACTTCGAGGGTGACCGCAACTCTCGCTTCCGCATGCTCCGTGCGGTGAAGAACCGCTTCGGGCCGGTCGACGAGGTCGGCTGCTTCGAACTCGGTCCCGACGGCATCGAGGCGGTCTCCGACCCCACCGGCCTCTTCGTCGAGCACCATGCCCAGCAGGTTCCCGGCACCTGTGTGGCCGTCTCCATGGAGGGGCGGCGACCGTTGCTGGCGGAGGTGCAGGCGTTGGTCGCGATGACGCAGTCCGAGAAGGTACGCCGCACCACGTCCGGGGTCGACTCCTCGCGGGTCGCGATGGTGCTCGCGATCCTGCAGCAGCACGGAGGCATGAAGCTCTCCGACCGCGACGTCTTCGTGGCGACCGTGGGCGGTGCCAAGATCCTGGAACCGGCCACTGACCTCGCGGTCGCCCTGGCGCTGGCCTCCTCCCTGCACCACCGTCCCCCGCCGGCCGGGCTGGTCGCGATGGGCGAGATCGGTCTCGCGGGTGAGTTGCGCCGGGTCCGCGACCTGCCACAGCGCTTGGCCGAGGCCGCCAGGCTCGGATTCAAGTACGCCGTCGTTCCCACCAAGGCGGCGGCAGGCACCCGCGAGAGTATGGTCGACGGCCTCAAGGTGCTCGAGGTGCCCGACATCGCCACCACCTTGCAGATGCTCGGTTTCACCGGGCAGACCAACACCCGCTGAGGCCGGACCAGCCGGGGCGCGCCGAGGCGAATCTCAAGCGACGGCGCACGCGTGTGCTGCGTACACTGAGGCGACTCACAGACATGCACTGAACGGGGACGGCGTGGCCAACATCGAACAGGCGGACGAAAATCTCCGGCTGCGGGCAACACTCTCGTCCATCGCCCCGGGCACACCGCTGCGTGACGGGTTGGAGCGCATCCTGCGAGGCCGCACCGGTGCCCTGATCGTGCTCGGCACCGACAAGACCGTCGAGTCGATCTCGACGGGCGGCTTCACCCTCGACGTACCCTTCACCGCCACGGGCCTGCGCGAGCTCGCCAAGATGGATGGCGGGATCATCGTCGACGCCGACGTCACCAAGATCCACCGGGCCGCCGTCCACCTGATGCCCGACCACACGATCCCCTCCGAGGAGACCGGCACCCGGCACCGCACGGCCGACCGCGTGGCCAAGCAGACCGGGTTCCCCGTCATCTCGGTGTCGCAGTCGATGCAGATCATCGCGGCCTACGTCGGCAACACCCGCCACGTGCTCGAGGACTCCGGCCAGATCCTGTCGCGCGCCAACCAGGCCCTGGCCACCTTGGAGCGCTACAAGACCCGCCTCGACGAGGTATCGAGCACCCTCTCGGCCCTTGAGGTCGAAGACCTGGTCACGGTGCGCGACGTGGTCGTCGTTGCCCAGCGTCTCGAGATGGTGGTGCGCATCGCCCGCGAGATCGAGGACTACGTGCTCGAGCTCGGCTCCGACGGTCGGCTGCTGTCGCTGCAGCTGGAGGAGCTCGTGACCGGCGTCGACGGTGAGCGCGAGCTCGTGATCCGTGACTACCTTCCCAGCGGCCGTCGCAAGAAGAGTCCCGAGGAACTCGTCCAGCGCATCGAGTCGCTCAATGCCACCGACCTGGTCGACCCGGCGTCCGTTGCCCGGGCCCTCGGTCTAGGCACCAGCGAACACCTCGACGGCGCCGTCGCCCCGCGTGGCTACCGCCTCCTCGCCAAGGTCCCCCGACTCCCCGCCTCCGTGGTCGACGGCCTGGTCGAGCACTTCGGCACCCTGCAGAAGCTGCTCTCCGCCGGCATCGATGATCTGCAGGCAGTCGACGGCGTCGGCGAGCTCCGAGCTCGCAGCGTCCGCGAGGGCCTCTCCCGCCTCGCCGAGTCCACGATCCTCGAGCGCTACGTCTGAGTGTCCGACATGGATCGTCCCTAACAGATTTGTAGTTTTCGGCCAGAAATCTACAAATCTGTTAGGGACGATCCATGATTTTCGGGGTCAGGGCTCCTGGGCACCGTTGCCGGAGGCACGTTCCTCGGTGGGGGTGCTCGCGTCGTCCGAGGGCTGGTTCCTCTTCTTCTTCTCGGCCTGCTCCTGGGCCTTCTTCTTCTGCTTGGCCTTCTTCTCGGCGGCCCTCTTCTCGGCGGCCTTCTCCTTCTTCGTCTTCTTCGGCTTGCGGGTCTTGGTGATGACCTCGGGCTTGGCAGCGGTCAGTTCGAAGTACTGGTCGGTCGGCTCGCCGCCGAAGGTTGCGGAGATGGCGTGATAGCCGCCGGGCATCGCCCAGCCACCCAGCACGCAGCCCTCCGACGAACGGCGTCCCTCCTGCCAACCGATCGTGACGACGGCCGGTTCCGCACGACGGACGATGACGTCGTGGCTGCCCAGCGCCTTCCCGCAGTGCTGGCTCGACCAGATCAGGTCGTCTCCCGAGGTGATCTTGAGCGCCACAGTGCGCTGGGAGACCACGAAGGTGCAGGCCGCCCGGTCGGTGGTGAGTTCAAGCGGGATCTCGATCACGTCGGCGCCGGCAGGCGTGCTCTTGAGCGTCGCACCGATCGACACCTCGGCGGGGTCACACGGCCCGTCGGGCGCGGCGAGCACCGGCTTCTGCTGCTTCTTCTTTTTCTTCTTCGGCTCATCCGTCGAGGCGTCGTCGGTCGGCTGCACCTGTTCCGAGGTCTTCCCCGAGGCCTGGCGAGCCGTCGCCTTGTCGTCGCCGTCGGAGCCACCACTGAAGATCCGGGTGAGCGTGAAGACCAACAGGAAGACGACGCCGAGGACGACCCCGCGGCGTACCCAGTAGACCCGGGCCGGCAGAGGTCCCCGAGGGCTGATCGTGCTCATGCCCCCACCGTAATGAGACGGCGTCGACGGATCGGGTTGCCACTCCGCCCTAGGATGCACGCGATGAATGAGCTGCACAGCCCCGTGCTCGACTGGTACGACGAGGCCGCCCGCGACCTGCCGTGGCGTCGTCCCGAGGCATCCGCGTGGTCGGTGATGGTCAGCGAGTTCATGCTCCAGCAGACACCGGTCAACCGGGTCCTGCCCGTCCACGCCGCGTGGCTCGAGCGCTGGCCGACGCCAGCCGCCCTCGCCGAGGAGGAGGCAGGCGAAGCGGTCCGCGCTTGGGGCCGGCTCGGCTACCCACGCCGGGCTTTGCGGCTGCACGCCGCCGCGACCGCCATCGTCGAACTGCACGGCGGCGAGGTCCCACGTGATCGCGACGACCTGCTGGCCCTGCCCGGCGTCGGCGACTACACCTCTGCCGCGATCGCCTCCTTCGCCTTCGGGCAGCGGCACATCGTGCTCGACACCAACGTGCGCCGCGTCTTCGCCCGGGTCATGGACGCGACCGAGTTCCCGCCCAACTCCGTCCGCCGCGCCGAGCGCGATCTCGCCACGAGCCTGCTGCCCGACGACGAGCCCACGGCCGCCACCTGGAGCGTGGCGGTCATGGAGTTGGGCGCGCTGGTCTGCACGGCCAACAACCCCACCTGCGGCATCTGCCCGGTAAGCGACCGGTGCGCGTGGCTGGCGGCTGGACGACCGGCGTACGACGGCCCGCCCCGCAAGGTGCAGACGTACGCCGGCACCGACCGTCAGGTGCGCGGACGCCTGCTGGCGGTGCTCCGAGACGCACCCGGTGAGGTGCCCAAGGCGAGGCTCGACCAGGTGTGGCACGAACCGGTCCAGCGCGAACGAGCGCTGCAGAGCATGCTCGATGACGGCCTCGTCGTCCGACGCGGCGACCACTACGCGCTGCCCTGATCCCAGTCCGGTGGCGGCTGAGGTCATCGGACCACGTTCTGGCCAGGCACCCCGCCCGGCCTGGTCTCGACGGGCTCCACCATCGGTCCGCGCACACGAAAGACGCCAGCCGCGGACCCATCGGGCCCACGGCTGGCGTCGTGACGTGCTGTTCGGTTCAGCCGATCAGGCGTCGCCCTCTGCCTTCGGCAGGTCAGGGGCGCCGGTCTCCTCAGCGGACCCGAGCGCTGCTTCCAGCGGCGGGGTGTCGGGGAGCGGGCTGACCTTCTGGCCGACGAAGCTGAAGGTCTGGTTGGGCGCCTCGCCGACCACGTCGACGAGCACGATCTGCCCAGGTCCGACCTCTCCGTAGAGCATCTTCTCGGCCAACACGTCCTCGATCTCGCGCTGCACGGTGCGCCGCAACGGGCGGGCACCGAGCACCGGGTCGAAGCCACGCTTGGCGAGCAGCGCCTTGGCGGCCTGGGTGAGCTCCAGCGACATGTCGCGGTCCTTCATCCTGGCCTCGACCGAGGCGACCATGTTGTCGACCATCGCGACGATCTGCTCCTCGGACAGCGGCGGGAACACCACGATCTCGTCGACACGGTTGAGGAACTCGGGACGGAAGTGCTGCTTGAGCTCCTCCGACACCTTGCTCTTCATCCGGTCGTAGGACCCCTGGGTGTCACCGGCCTGGTTGAAGCCGAGGCTGACGCCCTTGGCGATGTCGCGCGACCCGAGGTTGGTGGTCATGATGATGACGGTGTTCTTGAAGTCGACCACCCGGCCCTGCGAGTCGGTGAGCCGGCCTTCCTCGAGGATCTGCAACAGCGAGTTGAAGATGTCGGGGTGGGCCTTCTCGACCTCGTCGAAGAGCACCACGGAGAAGGGCTTGCGGCGCACCTTCTCGGTGAGCTGGCCGCCCTCTTCGTAGCCCACGTAGCCGGGAGGCGATCCGAAGAGCCGGGACACGGTGTGCTTCTCGGAGAACTCGCTCATGTCGAGCTGGATGAGCGCGTCCTCGTCACCGAAGAGGAACTCGGCGAGCGACTTCGACAGCCACGTCTTTCCGACACCGGACGGACCGGCGAAGATGAACGAACCGCCGGGACGCTTCGGGTCCTTCAGGCCGGCACGGGTGCGACGGATGGCCCGGGAGAGAGCCTTGACGGCCTCCTCCTGGCCGATCACCCGCTTGTGGAGCTCGTCCTCCATCTTGAGCAGTCGCGTGGACTCCTCCTCGGAGAGCTTCACGATCGGGATGCCGGTGGCGACGGCGAGGACCTCGGCGATGAGCTCCTCGTCGACCTCGGCGACGACGTCCATGTCACCGGCGCGCCACTGCTTCTCGCGGTCGGCCTTCTTGAGGATGAGCTGCTTCTCCTCGTCGCGCAGCGAAGCAGCTGCCTCGAAGTCCTGGCCGTCGATGGCGGCTTCCTTGCGCTGACGCACCTCGGCGATCTTCTCGTCGTACTCGCGCAGGTCCGGCGGAGCGGTCATCCGGCGGATCCGCAGCCGTGAGCCGGCCTCGTCGATGAGGTCGATGGCCTTGTCGGGCAGGAAGCGGTCGGAGATGTAGCGGTCGGCGAGGGTCGCCGCCGAGACCAGCGCCTCGTCGGTGATGGTCACCCGGTGGTGCGCCTCATAGCGGTCGCGCAGACCCTTGAGCATCTCGATGGTGTGCGCGATCGACGGCTCAGCGACCTGGATCGGCTGGAAGCGGCGCTCGAGCGCAGCGTCCTTCTCCAGGTGCTTGCGGTATTCGTCGAGCGTGGTGGCGCCGATCGTCTGCAACTCACCACGGGCCAGCATCGGCTTGAGGATGCTGGCGGCGTCGATGGCGCCTTCGGCAGCGCCGGCGCCGACGAGGGTGTGGATCTCGTCGATGAAGAGCACGATGTCGCCGCGGGTCTTGATCTCCTTGAGCACCTTCTTGAGGCGCTCCTCGAAGTCACCGCGGTAGCGGGAGCCGGCCACCAGGGCTCCGAGGTCGAGCGTGTAGACCTGCTTGTCCTTCAGCGTCTCGGGGACGTTGCCCTTGACGATGTCCTGGGCCAGGCCCTCGACGATGGTGGTCTTGCCGACGCCGGGCTCGCCGATGAGCACCGGGTTGTTCTTGGTGCGTCGCGACAGGATCTGCATGACCCGCTCGATCTCCTGCTCGCGCCCGATGACCGGGTCGAGCTTGCCCTCACGCGCGTCCTGGGTGAGGTTGCGACCGAACTGGTCGAGCACCAGCGACGACGACGGCGTCTCGCCGCCGGAGCCGCCGGTCTGGGCACCAGCCGTGGCGCTCTCCTTGCCCTGGAAACCGGAGAGCAGCTGGATGACCTGCTGGCGGACCCGGTTGAGGTCGGCGCCGAGCTTCTGCAGCACCTGGGCCGCGACGCCCTCGCCCTCACGAATGAGGCCGAGCAGGATGTGCTCGGTGCCGATGTAGGAGTGGCCGAGCTGCAGCGCCTCGCGCAGGGACAGCTCGAGCACCTTCTTGGCACGGGGGTGAAGGGGATGTGTCCGCTCGGGGCCTGCTGGCCCTGGCCGATGATCTCCTCGACCTGTGCGCGCACGGCCTCGAGGGAGATGTCGAGGGACTCGAGGGCCTTGGCGGCCACGCCCTCACCTTCGTGGATCAGCCCGAGCAGGATGTGCTCGGTGCCGATGTAGTTGTGCGAGAGCATGCGGGCCTCTTCTTGGGCCAGCACGACCACCCGCCGGGCTCGGTCTGTGAACCGCTCGAACATCTCTGAGTGCCTCGCAATCTGGTGTCGCCACTTCTGCACAGGAAAGGTGCAGACGTGGTGTCAACGTCTGGCTCCACCCTACGTGTTCCCACCGACTGCGCCGCTCCGGTCCGCTCTCAGCGAACACGACGCAGCCGGCGTACGTCGTCAGGTGAGCTTGACCTTCACCTTGCGGGTGGTCAGGTTGCCGGCCAGGTCACGGAAACTCACGGTCACCACCGCCTTCACCGCTCCCTTCTTCTGCACCGCCTTCGACACCGCCTGACGATGCTTCTTCTTCACCGACAGCTTCCACAACCGCTTCTCACCGCCGGCGGCGACCCCTTTGCCACCTTCAGCGGCACCGGCGACGCCTTTCCCTTGAAGATGACCGACCCCGTCGCACGCAGCTTGACGTGCTCCTTCGCGCTCGCCTTCACCTTCACGCGCACGTTGCCCTTCGGCTGCTTCTGCTTCCCAGCGGCCTTCACCCGCGCTCCCCGGACCACGGAGTCCACGGTGGTCCGCCACCACTCCTGGCCGTGCGTGCCGTCGTTCGCCAGGAACCACACCCGACCGGCCGCCGACGTCAGGCGCGCCGGAGAGGAATCCTTCTTCCCGGGGTTCACGTCGCTGACCCGGCCCGTCCCCTTGGGGGTGCCGTCCGTCGACCACAGCTCCGCACCGTGGGACTTCGTGTGCGCCGCGAACCAGACCCGGTCGCCCGCCGCCAGGAGGTCGTCGAACTGCCCGTCGGCGAAGGGCCCCTTGACGTTGTGCAGCGGCCCCTGGTCACCCTTGCCGAAGGCAGTCAGGCGTTTGGTGCCCTTCGCCGTCCCGTCGGTCGACCACAACTCCCGTCCATCCGACTTCGTGTGGGCCGCGAACACCCGCTGGCCCGTGGGGAGCTGCTCGCTGAGCGACCACTCGTGGAGCAGCCCCTTTGCCCCCTTTGGGAAGGAAGTCAGGCGCTTGGTGCCTGCGCTGGTCCCGTCGGTGCGCCACAACTGCGTGGTCTTCCCGATCGTCACGGTGAAGAGCGGCGCACCAGCGGCGTCTGCTCCTGCGGCAGCGGACCAGCTCGAGCCCTTCGCCTTCGGGAAGGACTTCAGCTGCTTCGTCCCCTTCTCGGTGCCGTCGCTCACCCACCACGCCCGGGCGGGACGCGACGTACGGAAGACCAGACGACCGTCGCCGAGCGGGGTCAGGTCGTCGAGTCTTCCTGGATAGCTGCCCGTGCTGGCGTCAGGCTCGAGGTCGATCACCTTGCGGGTGCTCTCCTTGGTGCCCTCGGTCCGCCAGAGCTCGTTTCCGCCTTCCGCATCAGAGCTGAAGTACAGCGTGTCGCCGACCACCGTGGTCTGCCTGACACCCCAGTAGCCGTCGCCCGACACGAGTTCGTAGGTGCCTTCGTCGGTGAGGTCAGTGACCCACAACGCCGAGCTGTCGTCGTAGTAGTCCATCGCCATGACGACCTTGTCGCCGAGCGGGGCGAAGCTGTGGAAGGCGTAGTAGCCGTCCCGGACGTCGACCGCCTTGCGGGTCCCGGCCACGGTGCCGTCGGAGACCCAGATGTCCTCGCCGCCGAAGTAGTTCGACTCCGATTCGTCGACGCGCGAGAAGATCAACGATCCGCTGACCACGGCAAGGTCGCCCGTCGTGTCGTCGTCCGACATCGTGTCGTGCGCGGAGGTGAGTCGCTCGGTCCCTGAGACCGTGCCGTCGCTGATCCACAACTCCTCGGTGCGTTCACCGGCAGCCGCGGCCGTGAAGAAGAACTTGTCTCCGAAGGGAGTTACCTCGTCGATCGTGGCCTCATCGACGAGCGGTTCATCGAAGACCCGCACCGGAGTACCGTCAGGGTCGGTCCTCCACAACACGTCCTGACCCGGTGCCCCGCCCTGGAACAGCAGCGAGTCCTGCCACTGCGCCAACCAGCCGACTTCGAGGTTTCCGGCAGGATTGGCGTCACCGACCAGCTCCACCGGCCCCCTGTCGGGAGCAGCAGCTGCGACGGGGACCGTCAGGCCACTGCTGAGCAGACCCGTCACACCGACGAACGTCGCGCCGGTGATCAGCGCCGTGCGCCGAGCCTGTCGCGCTTGGCTGGCTGCTGCCTTTCGGCGCCGGAGCAGCCGCTTGCGTTGCCGAAGGCCCATGGCCATCCTCCCGAGTCAATGAACTGATGGCTCACTATAGGAGTGGCCACCGACCCGGACCGGGAAAAGACGAAAACAGATCGTGTCACCGGGGTTCTTCCGGGCGCGGCACCGTCCACGAGGTGCGCGCCAGGTCACTCCCCCACTCGGCCACCTCCGGATGCTTCACACCCGCCAGCACCGCCACTTCGAAGAGCTCCTGGATTCGGTCCTCGAAGGTCACCGAGGCGGCCACGCGCCCGGTTGTCAGCTCGATCGCCCAGACACCGCACTCGAGGTCGCCGCGTTCGGCGATCGGTAGCCCACCGAACGTGACGGTCTCCCGCACCTGGGAGGTGCCCACGAAGGCGAAGCCGCGATGGATCCCCAGACCGCGGGTGAAGCCGGGAAGCTCCGCGACGACAGCCGTCTCCCCGGTCTCCGGGTCGACCGCGAGCAGCCGGCCGCGCCCGGACTCCAACACATAGAGCTTCCCTCGTGCCAACGCGGCGAGTGCGGCATCGAGAGTCCCTCGACCAGCACCTCCCCCGTCGGCACCTTCATCAGCACACCGCCGGACGCCTTGCCGGGGCGCCAGCCGCCGGCTTCGTCGGAGACGCCGAGGGCCGTGGCATAACGCGGCAGCCCGTCGACGATCGCCATGCCGTTGAGGTGACATCGATCCTCCGGCGCCAACGCCGTGATGAAGGGCGGTTGCCAGCGCGGCACGAAGCTGTGTTGGGCGTCGAGCGTGGCCAGGCAGCTGAACTGGGTCGCCACCGCCCACAGTCCGTCGCGACCGACGCCGAGGTCGTGCACGGCGATGTCGCCGGTGACGTGCGAGTTGCGTGGCAGGTAGCACGCGTCGTACAGGCCCTTCGGTTCGAGCCCGGACGCCGCCTCGGGAAGGTCACGGTACTCGAGGATCTCGGAGCGGATGCCGACGGCGAGCCCACCGGGAAACACCGCCATGCCCATCGGCCGGTCGAATGCCCGTAGGTGCACCCCGAGTCCGCCGGGAACTGCGCGAAGGGAGATCAGGCGATCGGTCTGGTAGGTCGAGACCAGGAGGGAGGAGCCGAGCCGTCGCAGCAGGGAGGCCAAGCCGTTGTCGAGCGCCGTCAGACCGCTGTCGCCACTTGTCGGCAACAGGCTCGGTCGCAGCGCCGGAACCCTCTCGCGCACCTTCGCGTCGAGCGCCTGCAGCTCCTCCGCGTCAGCAAGAACCACCGATCCACCATCCCTGCTCGGGAGCAACCGGACGGCGCTCTTCCGCCACACGTTGGAGATACGCCGCGACCAGCCCAACCCGAGCGCCCGGAAGAGCCGCTGCAACTCCTCGTCGGGCTCGGCCAGCAGCGACTCGATCGCGACGGTGACGCAGCGATCATCGGGGAGCGCCTCCGCTCGGGAGAGGAACTGCCGGGCTGCCCGCGCCCACCCCTCGGCTGCAGCCTCCGCGTCGCCCGCCTCGGCGAGCACCGCCTCGGGGGATCGGTGGACCTGCACCACGATCGCGTCGGGGAAGAGGTCCAGAAGCGTGGCGAGCTCCCGCTCCGGGTCGGACAGCACGGCGATCATGCGTGGGCTCGCATCGCCCGGCAGCCGCGACCAGTCGATCCCCGAGCGCCGCTCCTCAAGGGCAGCTTCGAGGCGCGAGGACACCGCTCCACCCGCCGCTGACACCTCCGCCACGACGGCGGTCGCGTCCCACGCCCCGGGCGAGGCGAGCAGTGCGGGCACGAGGTGCTCCGCACCGTTGCCCGGTGCTCCCACGACGAAGATCGGCCGATCTCCCACGCCGACGACGGGCGTCGTGATGGGGGTGTCGTGCTCGGTCACGGCGTCCGGCTCTGACGACTACGTCAGTGGGCGGCGTCGTATGCCTGGCGGATCTCGGCGGAGACCCGACCCCGCTCGGAGACCTCGTAGCCGTTGGAGCGCGCCCAGTCACGGATGTCGGAGGGCGACGGGCCCGATGCGGCGGCACCGCCCGACCGGCGCCCGGTGGTACGACGACCGCTCACCCGGCGTGCGTGGCCGACGTAAGGAGCCAGCGCCTCACGCAACTTCTCGGCATTGCCGGCGGTCAGGTCGATTTCGTAGTTGACCCCGTCGAGAGCAAAGGTGACGGTCTCGTCAGCGTCGCTCCCGTCAATGTCGTCGACCAGGATGATGTTGACCTTCTGCGCCATTGTGAACTCCTCATTTGCCGGTTGCGACGAAACGCTTCACCAGCATCATGTCACCGAGACACATTCGTCCAAACCTCAAAACTCGGCAATTCAGGAGTTTCTGGCAAAGACGAGTTCGAGTCCCCGCAGTGTCAGCCATGGCACGTGTGCGGTGAAGCTCGTGCATTCGGCCATCACCAGTGGTGCTAGATGGCCTGTGGCGATCACATTCACGTCGGCCACGTCGGCACCCAGCTCGGCAATCATCCGTGCCACGAGACCGTCGACCTGTGCAGCGACGCCGAAGACCAGACCTGATTGCAATGCTTCGACAGTGTTCTTCGCGATCACCGAACGCGGTCGCAACAACTCAACCTTGCGCAACTGGGCGCCCCGACGCCCCAAGGCCTCGAGGGAGATCTCGATGCCCGGCGCAATCGCCCCACCGACATATTGACCTTGGGCCGTCACCACGTCGAAGGTGATCGCGGTGCCGAAATCAACGACGACGCTCGCACCGTCGAAACCCTTTGCTGCGGCGAGTGCATTGACGATCCGATCGGCGCCGACTTCACGGGGATTGTCGGTGAGCACCGGGATTCCGGTGCGCACTCCCGGCTCCACCACCACAGAAGGAATGTCGGAAAAGTGCCGATCCAGCATTTCTCGCCACTCGTGCAGCACCGCCGGCACCGTCGAGCACACGGCGATGCCCGTCAATTCACACGGATGCTCGGCAAGCATTCCACGCACCAGCAGGGCCCATTCATCACTCGTGCGACGCTCGTCGGTCGCGACCCGCCAATGCGCCTCCACCTCGCCGTCGGCGATCAGGCCGAGCACGGTGTTGCTGTTGCCGATGTCGACCGCCAGGAGGGTCATGGCGTCAGCTCCCGACCGGCCGCAGGTCCATGCCCACGTCGAAGACGTCGAACGAGTGGGTCAGCGCACCGACGGCGATGAAGTCGACACCGGTGGCGGCCACGTCGGCCGCGTTGGCCAGGGTCAGGCCCCCGACGCCTCGAGGGTCGCCCGGCCGGCAGTGAGGCGGACCGCCTCACGCATCTGGTCGGGGTCCATGTTGTCGAGCAGCACTTGGTCGGCTCCCGCATCGAGCACCTCGACCAACTGCTCGAGCGAGTCGACCTCGACCTGGATCGGCACGGGCGGCTGCGCATCGGCGTAACGCTCCTGCACGGCCCGGAAGGCAGCGACGACCCCGCCGGCCGCCAGCACGTGGTTGTCCTTGATCAGCGCCTGGTCGGAGAGGGACCCCCGGTGGTTGACGCCACCACCGCAGCGGACGGCGTACTTCTCGAGCAACCGCCACCCCGGCGTGGTCTTGCGGGTGTCACGCACCCGGGCACCGGTGCCCGCGAGGGCGGCGACCCAGCGAGCGGTGTCGGTGGCGACGCCGGAGAGGTGGCACAGGAAGTTCAAGGCGGTGCGCTCGGCGACCAACAGCTGCTGCACCGGCCCCGTGACGGTGAGCACCGTGGTGCCGGGAGCCAGCGCCGTACCGTCTGCGACCGGGCGCTCCACCACCGCATCGGCCCCGACGACGTACCGGAAGACGAGCTCGGCGACGGCGAGACCGGCGACCGTGCCCTCCTCACGGTTGACGAAGTCGGCGGTGCCCAGCTGGTCGGCGGAGATCGTGGCCGCGCTGGTGACGTCCTCGGTCGGCACGTCCTCGTCGATCGCCCGCACCACGTCGGCGAAGACGTGCTCGGGGTTGAGACCCGACGCTCGCAGCTCCTCGACCAAGGCGGCCGGGAGTTCGGCGTACGGGAGACGGGCGATGCTCACGGGGTTGCCCCTTCCAACTCGGTGTCGGTCGCTGGGCTCCGCCGGAACTCCCGGTGGAGCCGACGATCGACGAGCGTGACGTCGTGGTGCCCGGCGCACGCGATGTCGTCGCGCTCGGGGTGGTCCTCACGCCAGTGCGAGCCGCGGGTCTCCGGGCGGGCGAGTGCAGCCCCGGCGAGGGCCAGGCTGACCTGCAGGAGGTTGGTGGTCTCCCATGCCGGCACGCCGACCTCGGCACCGTCGTCGAGCAGCGTGCCCAGCGCGCCGAGGGCCTCGCGCAGCCCCGCCTCGTTGCGCAGTACGCCGACCAGGTCGGTCATCACGGCCTGCGCCTGCTGGCGTACGTCGTCGCGCACGATCCCGGGCACCCGCAGATCGGGGACGGGGTCGCTCCAGGGGCGGAGCTCGACCGGCAGCACCTGCGCGATGCGGCGGGAGAAGACGAGCCCCTCGAGCAGTGAGTTGGAGGCCAGCCGATTGGCGCCGTGCACGCCCGAGCAGGCAACCTCGCCGGTTGCATAGAGCCCGGGAATGTCGCTGCGGCCCCACAGGTCGGTGGCGACGCCGCCGGAGGCGTAGTGCTCGGCCGGCGCGACAGGGATCAGGTCGACGACCGGGTCGACACCGTGCGATCGGCAGGTGCTCAGGATCGTCGGGAAGCGCCGCTCCCAGAAGGCGGTGCGTGCGTCGATGGTCGACTCGTCGACCATCGACCCGTCGGGGACACCGAGGTGACGGCCGTCGAGCCACATGTGCGGTTGGCCGGCTTCGTGCATCCGACGGGTGATCGCCTTGGCGACCACGTCGCGGGGAGCGAGGTCGGCGAGCTCGTGCTGCCCCTGCATGAAGCGCACCCCGTCGAAGTCGACGAGGAAGGCCCCTCCCCACGCACCGCCTCGGAGATCAACGGCTGCTGGCCGCTGGAGTCGGGCCCGAGATACATCACGGTGGGGTGGAACTGCACGAACTCCAGGTCACGCAGCCGCGCCCCGGCGCGCAGGGCCAGGGCCATGCCGTCGCCGGTGGAGACCGACGGGTTGGTGGAGGCCGAGAAGATCTGTCCGATGCCGCCGCTGGCGAGCACGAGGGCCCGGCAGTGCACGGCGCCGACACCGTCGCGCTGCCCCTCACCGATCACGTGCAGGGTCACGCCGGCCACCGCACCGTCGACGGCGCGCAACAGGTCGAGCGCAAGTGCGTGCTGGATGACCTCGATGGAGGGGCGGCCTCGACGGCGGCGATCAGTGCTCGCTGGATCTCGGCCCCGGTGGCATCGCCGCCAGCATGGGCGATCCGGTCACGATGGTGGCCGCCCTCGCGAGTCAGGGAGAGCACTCCGTCGTGGTGGTCGAAGTTGGTGCCGAGGGCGATGAGCTCCTGCACGGCGGCAGGTCCCTCATTGACCAGCGCCCGCACGGCATCGAGGTCACATGCGCCGGCGCCGGCGACGAGGGTGTCGTGCTCGTGCTGACCGGGGGTGTCGCCGGGGCCGAGTGCGGCGGCGATGCCGCCCTGCGCCCACTGGGTCGACCCGGCGTTGAGCACGTCCTTGGTGACGACCAGGACGGTGGCACCGTCGTCGTCCGTGCGAGCACGGAGCGCCGCATCGATGCGCAGCGCAGCGGTGAGTCCGGCGATGCCGGACCCCACCACGACGACGTCGGAACGGGTCACCCAACCCGGCTCGGGGGCGACGAGTCGGCCCGGGAGCACCGGGTCAGGTGTGGTCTGCACGGTCAGCGACCGGCAGTGACGTCGCCGCGCAGGAGGCCGCTGCCGGCAACAGCTTCGGCGGGGTCGAAGCCCGTCGCGAGGACCTTGTTGTCGTTGTCGACGAACACCACGGACGGCTTGTACTCGCGCGCCTCGGCGGTGTCCATCTGGCCGTAGCCGATCAGGATGACCAGGTCGCCGGGGTGCACCAGTCGGGCCGCGGCACCGTTGATGCCGATGACGCCGGACCCTCGCTCGCCAGCGATCGTGTAGGTCTCCAGGCGGGCACCGTTGGTGATGTCGACGATGTGCACCAGCTCGCCGGCCAGCAGGTCGGCGGCGTCGAGGAGGTCCTCGTCGACGGTGACGGACCCGACGTAGTGCAGATCTGCCTGGGTGACGGTGGCCCGGTGGATCTTGCTCTTCATCATCGTGCGCAGCATCAGCTGTCTCCCTTGGTGGTGGGCTGTTCTGGGACGGTGCCCAGGAACACAGGAACGTTGTCGATCAGCCGGGTGTTCCCGACCTTGGCGGCGACGAGCACGCGACCCTCACCACACTCGGGCGCTTCGCCCAGGTTGGGGTCGGTGACGGCAAGGTAGTCGACCTCCACGCCGGCCTCTGCCTCGAGTGCGACCAGGGCGGCCTTGCGTACGGCGTCGGCGCCGTCGGCCGACGCCGTCACCCCGGCCTCCAGGGCGCGGGACAGGGTCACCGCCAGCAACCGCTGCTCGTCGTTGAGGTAGCGATTGCGTGAGCTCAGTGCGAGCCCGTCGTGCTCGCGCACGGTCTCCGCACCGACGACCTCGACGCCCAGGCAGAGGTCTGCGGCCATTCGGCGGATGAGCACGAGTTGCTGGTAGTCCTTCTGGCCGAAGACGGCGACGTCGGGACGGACCAGTCCGAACAACTTGGAGACGACGGTCAACACCCCGTGGAAGTGCCCGGGACGGGTGTGACCCTCCAGCTCCGACCCGAGCGGACCTGGGTCGACAGTGACCTGCGGGTCGCCGCCGGGATAGACCTCCTCGACGGAGGGCGCGAAGACGATGTCGACACCCTGCGCCGCGCAGACCTCGAGGTCTGCGGCGAGGGTGCGCGGATAGCGGTCGAGGTCCTCCCCGCGCCGAACTGCATGGGGTTGACGAAGATCGACACCACGACCGGCCCACCCTCGCCAGTCGAGACCCCCGTTGGTCGAGCCGACCCCGTTGGTCGAGCCGACCCCGTTGGTCGAGCCGACCCCGTTGGTCGAGCCGACCCCGTTGGTCGAGCCGACTCCGTTGGTCGAGCCTGTCGAGACCCCCGTCGAGCCCACCCCGTTGGTCGAGCCTGTCGAGACCCCCGTCGCGGCCACGCTCCCCGCGCAACCCTCATCAACGAGGCGTGCCCTTCATGCAGCGCACCCATCGTCGGCACCAAGCCGACCCGGTGACCCCGGGCTCGGTGGGGGCCAACAACTCGGCGAGTTCGGCGCGAGTGCTGGCCAGCTGGGGACGCACCATCAGCCGACCACCCGGTTGTGGGGTTCGACCCCGCTCAGCGACGCCTCGAGCACCTGCGACATCTTCGCAGCGCGCAGCGGCATGATCCGTCCGTCGGACAGCGCACGGTTGAGCGTGGAACGGGCCATGGCGACGTACGACGGCAGCGTGTGCGGGGCGTTGAGCGTGAGGTCGCGGAGGTGGGCCCGGACCGTCTCGACGTCACCTCGCACGATCGGCCCGGTCAACGCCCGATCACCTTGGTTGAGCGCGTTGTCGAGGGCAGCTTCGAGCAGGGGGCGCAGGGTGTCGGCCGGGCTGTCGCCACCGGCGGCGGTCAGCATCTCCATGGCCTCGGTGACGAGGGTGACGAGGTGGTTGGCGCCGTGTGCCAGACCGGCGTGATAGAGCGTGCGGTGCTCCTCGGAGACCCACATCGGGCGGCCGCCGAACTGGGCGATGAGCGTCTCCGCGATCTCCCGCTCCGCGGGGCCCGCGGTCACGCCGAAGACACAGCCGGCGAGACGACCCAGGTCGAGCGCGGTGCCGGTGAAGGTCATCGCGGGGTGCATGGCGATCGGGTTGGCGCCGACGAGGCGGGCCGGCTCGAGCACGGTCAGGCCGTGCCGTCCGGAGGTGTGCACGACGTACTGGCCCGCACGGATGGCTCCGGCGCCGACGAGCGTGCTCACGACGTTGTCCAGCATGTCGTCGGGCACGGTGAGCAACAGGAGGTCACAGGCGCGCGCGACGGCCGTGGGCTTCTCGACGGGGATGCCTGGCAGGAGATCGGCGATCCGGGCCCGGGAGGCCTCGGACTCACCGGCGACGGCGACAACGGGGTGCCCGGCGTCGCGGAGTGCAGCGGCCAGCACGGCTCCGACGCGTCCCGCGCCCACCACACCGACCCGCAGTGCTGCGGTCATGACGGTCCAATCTCTCGTTCCAATCCCGCCGACCACCCACATCTCGTGGGCCGGAACGGGTATCGGACGTTGCTGTTGTTGGCTCGGACACCAACGCTACGCCTGTCGATTCCGGCAGGGAACCGGGTCACCCGGTGGGCTGGGTCACACGGATCGACGCGCCAACACGCGATAGAGCACCGGATCCTCTCCCCGGTACGGCGAGAGGCCGGTCGACTCGACCTCGGCGAGCACCTCGTCGAAGCCGAAGCGTTCGGTCAGCGCTGCCCGGAAGTCCGCGGCGTTCTGGAACCGGCGGTAGTGGTTGCCGTGCACCTTCTCCGCGTCGCTGTCCTTGTCGGTGCGGAACTCCGCCGCGAAGAGGTCACCGGAACGCGCATGCGCCCGGACTGCCGCAAGCAACCGCTCCTGGACCTCCTCCGGGATCGCGTGCAGGAAGAACCGCAGGTAGAAGACGACCGGGCCAGAACGGTCGGCGACCCCGCGATCGAGCACCGCACCCAGGGCATCGACGTCGGCGACGTCGCACACCTCGAAGCGGACCGAGTCCAGACCCCGCTCAGCCGCCTTCGCCCGAGCGTGCTCGATCCCGACAGGGGACTGATCGAGCCCGAGCACCTGGCGGCCTGCGCTGCCGAAGGCGCAGGCGTCGCGGCCATCGCCACAACCGATGTCGATCACCGTGGCGGGCATTTCCGGGCGGGCGTTGATGAACTCGAAGAAGGTAGAGCCGGCGCGGTACTCGTTGCCGGCATAGAAGTTCGCCCAGTAGACCTTGGTGCGCTGCTCGGTGCTGAGCGTGCCGTCCTCAGCGGCGTCGACCCGGCTCAGGCTCCAGCTGAAGCCCGGCTTGGGCAGCCTCCAGTCGTCTCCGTAGAGATGCGCGAGCAACGGCTCGGCGTCTCGCGGAGCCAGGAACGTCCCTCCCGCGAAGGTCACTTCCTCGGTGCCCTGCCAGTCGTCAAGGATGAAGGGGGCCTTGCCGGCCACCCCCACGTGATCCGGTAGCGCCCTTCCTCGTCGAACCACGAATGGAAGAGGTCGATGCGCCGTCCCGACTCGGGGTCGTGGATGTGCAGGAGACGGTGGCGGAGGTCGACCACCAGCCCGGCCCGCCGCAGTTCCAGAGCGATCTCGACGAGCTCGTCTGCAACCTCCTCCCCCGTGTTGAACCCGGAGACGTAGGCGCAGTCGAAGTCGTTGTCGTGGCTGATCGGGCCGCCGTCGCGGACGTGACCAAGCAGGCTCCCGTAGATGAGGAAGGGCTCCAGCCCACGCTTCTCGAGGATCGCTCGGGTCTGCTGGAAGAGGCCTGCGACGTCCACACTCCATTCCTCGTTCCGCTCGAGCGGCGGCACGAGGATCCCCGACTTGGAGAGCTTGTGTCCCGACTCCAGCAGGGCGACGAGATCCTCGACGGTGCGTTCGCCGGCGTGACGAGGATTCAGCCACATCCCGTGACCGGCGATGGGCAGCCGCTGTCCATCGAACCTCACCGTCAACCGCGAGTTGCGCCCGAGATAGTTCCACAATCCCTGTATCTGGAAGCTGAAGACCCGGACCTGCTGCCCGGAGTTTCGTCGGTCGTCGCGCCGGCCGGCCGTGGGGCCGCGGCCCCGGCGACGCGGACGAGCGCTGCTGCCGTCCTCCCGGGCCAGCTCGAACCCGGACAGGGGCACGTCGGCGGTCGGGTGAGTTGCCGAGACCAGGTGGGGGCCGACGTAGAGCTCCACAGGGAGCTGTGGCGTGTCGGCCGGAACCGAGACCCACCCGATCACGCGTTTGGGCGTGAACTGCTCCACGATTCCGCTGACGGTGGGCGTATGCGCGGACGGCCCGGACGAACGACGCAGGCGGCCCAGGCGGGGACGGAGTCTCACCTGCCGCACCCTACCGAGAGTCGATGCTCCTCTTGACCGGGCGACCCGGTTCCGCCGCCGCTCCGTTCAGCGTCTGCCGAACCAACGCCGCTTGGCCGGCGCCTCGATGAGCTTCTCCGAAGCCGCACGCCCCACGGCCTTGATGGCCCGCCTCTCAACCTTTCGGTGGTTGCGCAACTCGATCTTCGCCAACGCGCGGTTGGCGCGTATTGCCGTCTCGAGGGAGACGACGGTCGGAGGCGAGATGTCCTCAGAGGTGGGAGCGTCGGCAGGGATGGCCAGGCGTTGCGGGTCACCGATCACCCGCAACCCTTCCGCCTCCAATCGCCGCAAGTCCTCGAGGCGACGCTCGCTCCGTACCCGCGCCAGCTCCATGGCCCATTTCGGCAGCGGCGGCACCCGGGGCTCGTCTGCCACGGCCGGTTGGGACTGCATGGCTCGCAGGACGCCCTTGCGCATCAACCGATGAAACTCCTCCAACGTGGCGTCGTGCTCGTTCATCGAGATGACGAAGTGCCGGAGCAGTTCGACCTCGGGATAGGTCAACGAACGGTTCGACCTGGAGACGTTGTCGCCGACCATTCCACTGGGGAGTCCGAGGAGACGCTCGAAGACACCGGAGAGGAAGCCATGATCCTGGTCGTTGGCGACGACAACGGTCACGGCGTCCATGCCCACCACTCGACTCCAGCGCTCGACCTGGTCCACCGTGTCGTGGGGCAGCCAGACCTTCCGCCACAGGGGGTCATCGCAGTGGTCCTGCATCACCAGCTCGAGATAGCTCTCGTAGCTGCGGGTGATCCGCGCCTTCACTCCCTGCTGCCACTGCGAGGGGATGTAGGTGTCGTAGCGTCGGGCGACCATCAACACGTGGGGCCGCACGCCTCCGAGGCTCTCCACGACTCGGGCCATCTGGTCGTCAGTCGCCCGTCCCAACTGTTCATGGCTGATCAGCACGCGTTCGTCGGCGGCGTCGGCCAACTCCTTGAGCAGGTCCTGCCATTCAGTCGTGTCACGCGGCGGCGCGCCTCTCATCCCGTGGAAACCCAGCGGCTCGAGGTAGGCGCGCGGCAGGTCCGGGTTGCCCGGATAACACACGCCGTGGTCGGCCAACTTCGGTCGAAGCGTCGCGAACGCTGATTGGATGGAGGTGGAACCGGTCTTCTCCGGGCCCACGTGGATCAAGTTCGTCTGCGCCGGCAACAGCTCGACGCGATCCAGTTCATTCCCCGACACCATGGCCGGAGAATAACGTCCGATGACGGGGTCCCGGGGCCATAGGTGCGTTTTGCCAAGCGCGCAGGACCGGATGAGAGACTGTCATCCATGTCGCCTCGCGGACCACGAACCACTCGCAACGTCGCCGTTCTGCTCGCAGGAGGCGTGGGCTCCCGGGTGGGACTGGACATCCCGAAGCAACTGATCAAGGTTGCCGGCAAGACGATCCTCGAACACACCCTGTCGGTGCTGCACAGCCACCCCCAGGTGGACGAGGTGCTCATCCTCATGTCCCCGGGCCACCTGGACCCGGTGCGCGAGATCGTCCGCAAGGGCGGTTACTCCAAGGTCACGGGGATCCTCGAGGGTGGCGCCACCCGGAGCGAAACCTCGCTCAAGGCGCTGGAGGCCATCGGCGACCCCGACGCCCTGGTACTGCTGCACGACGCCGTACGACCGCTGCTCAGCCACAGGATCATCGGAGAGTGCTTCGAGGCGCTCGCCGAGCACGAGGCCGTCGACGTGGCCATCCCCTCGGCCGACACGATCGTCGAGGTCGACGAGCACGACGTGATCCGGGCCATCCCGCCACGCGCCTCACTGCGCCGTGGCCAGACGCCGCAGGCGTTCCGGGTGGGCACGATCGCAAAGGCCTACGAGCGGGCCATGGCCGACCCGGACTTCGTCGCCACCGACGACTGCTCCGTCGTGCTGAAGTACCTCCCTGAGGTGCCCATCACCGTGGTCCACGGCGACGAGCGCAACATGAAGGTGACCGAGCCGATCGACGTCTACCTCGCCGACAAGCTCTTCCAGCTGACGGTGCAGGACCAACCCGAGGGCCACAGCGACGAGGAGTACGCCGCAGCGCTGTCCGGCAGGACGATGGTCGTCTTCGGTGGCAGCTACGGCATCGGAGGCGACATCGCCGACCTGGCAGAACGCTGCGGAGCCACCGTGTTCCGCTTCAGCCGGTCGACCACCGGCACCCATGTCGAAAGACGTGCAGACGTGGTGAAGGCTCGTGACGAGGTGTTGGCGAAGACCGGCTCCATCGACTTCGTGGTCAACACGGCAGGCGTCCTGCCCCGTGGCGAGCTCCTGGAGACGTCCGAGGAGACCATCTGGGCCGCCACGGAGATCAACTACCTGGCACCTGTCTTCATCGCCCAGATCTTCCACGAGGCGCTGCGCGAGTCGAGGGGTGGACTGTTGCTCTACACCTCCAGTTCCTACACGCGGGGCCGAGCCGGCTACAGCCTCTACTCCTCCGCCAAGGCAGCGGTGGTGAACCTCACCCAGGCACTCGCCGATGAATGGGCAGGCCACGGCGTGCGGGTCAACTGCATCAACCCCGAGCGCACGGGCACCCCGATGCGCACGAAGGCGTTCGGAGCGGAGCCGGCCGACTCGCTGCTGAGTTCGGACGCGGTGGCGCGCACGTCCCTCGACGTGCTCCTCGGGAGTCAGACGGGACAGATCATCGACGTACGTCGTGACGACCCGCTGGCGAGCCTGCTCGAACAGTCCTGACTCAGAACTCGTAGCCGAAGGCCTCGATGTCTGCGGCGTAGACCTCCGCGACCTTTTGCCGGGTGGTCGCGTTGTAGTAGTCCTGATAGGGACCATGGCTGCTCTTGTTTGCCCGCGGGATCTCGACCAAGGGTTCGAGCCCGAGCCGCTCCCGCACCGTGTTGACGTCTGCGTGGAAGTTCTCGATCCGACCGACGAAGTCGGCCATCCGGTCGGGGGCGCTGAGCATCTCCATCTGGGGGCGTCCGACCTTGCGAATCTTTGCGGTGCCCTCAAGGACGAACGCGTCGAAGTCCTTCGCGAACTCACCTTCGGGGAGCCAGGCCTTGGGGTTCGCGTTCACCTTGCGAACGACCCGCGGCTCACCGCGTTCGTAGGCCTCGAAAACGGTGTTGACCATGCTCCACCACGACACCATGCGCGCCCACGGATTGCGCACGAACCCGAACACCCAGTAGTCGGCCAACTCCGGTTCCGCAGCCAAGATGCCCTTCAAGGTGGCATGCCGCGGCCGTCCCGCCACCTTGCGGGAGTCCGGCACCTCGGTGTCCAGCACGCGGTCGATGGTCGAGCCACCCGTCTTGGGCACGTGGACGAAGAGGACACGACGGGAGTCGGAGACGCGCATGGGCCAAAGTCTATGGGGTGAGGTCGGGAGGCCCGGCATCACCACACGACCGCCGAGCCCGCCCCTCCTCAACGACGTCGCAGCACGCGGGCGCCCAGTTCACGCACCAATTGCTTGCTGCTGATGCCTTCGAGCGGAGAGCGATCGAGGTCCGGGGCAGGGCGCTTCCGACGCGTTGCTTCCTTCAACTCATCCCGAGCCTTCTGCTCGCGTCCCAACGCCCAGGCCATGAGCACGGCGGCGCGCTCCACACTCAGCCGCTCCGGTCCGTCCGGCTCCTGCTCACGGACTCGCGGTGCCGCTTCCACCAGCCATTGCGGATCACCGGTCACCGTCGCCCCGCAGTTCTTCAAGAACTCCACGCGTTCGACGTCGAGCTGCCGGACCCGGTCAGCGGCCCACCTGGGAAGGAGGATCTGGGTTTCGGCAGGATCCTTGGGCATGTCGCGCAGGGCGCGAGCCACCTGCACCTTCAACTTGTCGCGGTAGCGGACTCGCGGGAGGCCCAGCGCGATGGCCTCGTGATCGAGGTTCCGCACGAACTCGGCAGAGCTGAGCGTGAGCGAACTGTTCCGTGACGGCGCGGCCACGAGCATCCCGTCGGGGAGAGCCATCAGCCTTTCGAAAACGTGGAGCAGGTGGGAGTGGTCACCCTCGCGGGCAACAACGAAGTTGAGGAGTGCCGCGTCACGGCCCGGCTCCTCCGTCCACTTGCGGACCTGGTCCTCGAGCCGGTGGCGGAGCCAGAAGTGCTCATGGTGTTCGTTGCCGTCCTCGTCACCCAGCACGAGGCGCAGCCATTCGTCGTACGTCGGGGCGTTGAGTGAGCGACGAACGCGTTGCTGCCACTGGGAGGGAAGCAGCCTCTCCAGGGGGCGCACGACATAGACGACTTGCGTCTGCTCGGAGCCCAGCCCCGCGAGCAACCTCGCTGCCTCGTCGTCGGACAGTGACGCGAAGTCCTCGTTGCTGATCCACCCACGCCCGGATGCGCCGTCCTCTCGCCGTCCACGAAGCTCGTCGACCCAGCCCTGCCCACCTCTCCTGAGGTCACCCACCGCCTTGCGGGCCCGCGGACCCTCTGCGAGGGTCCGGACACCGGCTGCGCCCAGTGTCTCCTGCCCGGCGTTGAACGCTGCCTGAAGCGTGGTCGACCCCGTCTTGGGTGGCCCCACGTGGAGAAGCGTCGCCCCGTCCGCCAACGGTGCAACGTCGAGTTCCCTGCTCATGCCCGTGTCACTTCCGTCATCAGAACTCGTAGCCGAAGGCATCAATGTCTTCGGCATAGACCTCGGCGACCTTCTGCCGGGTGAGTTCGTTGTAGTAGTCCTGATAGGGGCCATGCGTGCTCTTGTTGCGGCGAGGCACCACCTGCAGGGGCTCGAGACCGAGCCGCTGACGCACCTGGTTGGCATCCTCGTGGAAGTTCTCCGTGCGGCCCACGAAGTCGGCCTTCCGGTCCTTCGCCATGAGTGTCTGCACCTGAGGGCGACCCACCTTGGCGATCTTGGCCGTGCCCTCGAGCACGAATGCATCGAAGTCGTGCGCGAACTCCCCTCCGGCAACCACGCGTCCGGGTAGGTCTCGATCTTCTTCACGGCCTTGGGATCCCCTGCTTCGTAGGCCGTGAACACCTTGTTGACCATGCTCCACCACGAGACCATCCGGGCCCACGGATTGCGCACGAACCCGAAGATCCAGTAGTCGGCCAGCTCGGGCTCGGACGCCAGCAACCGGCCGAGGGGAGCATGACGAGCCCGCCCCTCGACCCGACGCGTGTCGTCGACCTCCTTGTCGAACATGAGGTCGATCGTGGACCCGCCGGTCTTGGGGACGTGGACGAAGAGGACCCGTTGGGAGTCGGAGACGCGCATGGCGTGGAGTCTAGACGGCGGTGGAGACGCGTCCGACGGGGTCAGCCACGACGCAACGCTTTGTGCGCGAGGCCCCGAACGCCCCCACGTGCGGTTGTCCGGGTACCGGCGAGCTCCTTCTCCAGTTTCGCGACCTGCTCCAAGGCATCCTGCTCCCGCTTGATCGCGACCCGCAGCATCTCTGCCGCAGCCTCACCCATCGTCTCGACGGGGATGTGCGGGACGTAGTCGTCGCCGATCTCCTCACGTTCCCGGATCGCCCGGATCTTCTCCGGATCGCCGACCACCCGGACGCCACAGGACTCGACGAACGTCGCCCTGCGATCGTTCTCGGCACGGATCCACTCCCACGCCCACTCCGGATGAACCGCACCTCGCGGTCCGGGCTTGGGGCGTTCATTGAGCTTGAGTCCGCGGATCAGGCCGCCGGAGATGAAGCGGGCTCGGAGCGGCCTCGGCACGCCTGTCGACTCGGTGACGGCGTTCAGCGCACGCACCATCTCGGACTCGGCGTAGGAGATCCCCCGGTTTGAGCCGGCGGGCTGGTCACGCAGCGTCTGTGCGGGGAGGCCCAGGAGCTTCTCGAAGGTGCGCAGGATGTCGCCGGGGTCGTTGTCGTCGAGCACGACGAGTGTGAAGCGCTCAGGTCCGACCACGTCCACCCAACGCTCCACCATGGCCTCGACATCGTGGTGCCCCAAGGCATCGCGACGCTCGAAGGGAGTCGGATCGTCCCCGAGGACCACCCGGAGCCAGTCCTCGTAGGAGTCAGGAATGCCAGCCTTGACCCGCTCCTGCCACAACGACGGAAGCAAACGATCGAGATTGCGCACCGAGGCGACGACGTGGGCATCACTGCCACCGAGTGCATCCACCAGGGTTCGAGCCTGGTCAGCGGTGGCCCGCCCGAAGTCCTCGTTGCTGATGCACACCCGTTGGCCATCGACGCCTCGGACCTCGTCGACGAGGTCCGTCCAGTGACGCATGGGCGGGACGTCGGTACCTGCCGGACGACCGGCAAGACCCATCGCCCAGCCCGCCTTGCGCCTCCGGGCACGTGACCGCGGAACATAGACACCGTGCGTCCGGAGGGTGTCGCGTCCTTCGAACAGTGCTGCTTGGACTGCGGATGTCCCTGTCTTGTGCGGGCCGATGTGCAGGAGATGGGCTTCGTCACCCAACAGCAATGAGTCTTGCGACTCCGTCATGTCCGTCCTCCGTCAGTCACCGAACTCAGACTTCAGCCTATCGGCCGGGCTCCTCATCTGCTTCGTCGCGTCACAGATCCCCGCGGGACGCGATGACGGCATCGACGAAGCGTTCACCGGCTCTTCCGTCCTCAAGGTCCAAGTAGTCACTGCGGAACACCTCGTAAGCAGCCGAGTGGGCAGTGCGTACGCCGTCCAGGTCCTGCAGGTGAGCCACGACCTCTGCAGTGGTCTGCACCAACGGCCCCGGCGCGGTCGGCTCGAAGTCGAAGAGCCAGCCACGGGAGTCCTTGTACCGCTGGAGGTCTGGCACATGGAAGATCATCGGCTTGCCCGTCACGCCGAAGTCGAACCGGAGCGATGAGTAGTCGACGATCCCGGCGTCAGCGGCCAGGTAGAGGTCGCTCACCTCGGGATAGTCGGTGACGTCGATGGCCCGCCCCCGAGAACCGTGCCGAGACTTCGTGCGGGCGTTGAACGCATGGCCTCGAATCAGGATGACGAAGTCGTCGCCCAGCTGTTTCTGCGCCTGCTCGAAGTCGAAGAAATCCACCATCGGAGCCGACTGGTCGTTCTCGGAGAGATAGTCGCGGAACGTCGGGGCATACAGCACCGCGATCTGGTCGGGCCGGATGCCCAGCGACTCGCGCACCACCTTCCGAAGCTCATCGCGGTCCGGCGAGAAGAGCACGTCGTTGCGCGGGTAACCGATCTCGAGCACGTCGCCCGAGTAGTTGAACTCGCGCCTCAGCAACGGGGTCGCGTAGCGGGCCGGAGAGACGAGGTGGTCCCACTCAGCCGCACGGGCGTCGTAGGCATCGACCTTGGCCTGGGAGAAGTGCTGGGCGCGCCAATGCGTCCGGCCCATCACCTTGAACGGATAGCCGTGGAAGGTCTGCACCACCACTTGGCCGTCCCGCTTCGTGAAGTACTCGGGCTGATACATGTTGTCGACGTAGTACTTCACAGAACCAAGCAGGTCGTACCACTCGCGGCTGTTGACCAGCACCGGCACACCGCCTTCCGGGACCGGCACCCCGTAGTCGTGCACCGCCCAGTAGACGGGCAGGTCCGAGCCACGACGCTGCAACTCGGCCTGGATGCCGAGCCCGTTGTCGGTGGCGCGCTCGCCGAAGTAGGAGCGGAAGAGGATGCCACGCGTGAGGGCGTTCCTCGTGGATCCCTGCGTCCGGAGCTGGTTCTGCGCAAACTTCCCACGTACGTCGCCCAACGGTCGGGCGAGCCACAGTTGGACCGCGCCGCTCGGCCCCCGCACGAGATGGCCCTCATGGTCATGCGTGTCGACGAGTACCGGCAGCTCCATCCGGAGCTGGGGACCGATCTCAAGTGGGAAACTGGTGCGCGCGCCGTCGTCGAGGTCGACGACCAGGTCGTACTGACCGGCCGGGAGCGGCTGCCGACCGAAGCGGTAGAACTCGTGGCGGAGGTCGAGGCGAGCCTCGAACTGTCCACCTTCGATGACAGCGACGTCCCCCACGCACTCCATGTCGAAGCGCACGGCACGGAGCCGGAAGCTGCCCACCTCGCCCAGGACCAGGCCGGAGATCACGAGTTCGCCCTCGGGGTGGTCGTCGCAGACTGGGCGAGCACCTCGGCGGCGGTCTCGAGCGCGATCAACCCGCGGTTTCGGTTGCCCCGGACCACGATCGCGTCGCCTGCCCGCGGCGGCGGCACCTCCCCGGCGCCAGGACCAGCTTGCGGCGCGGGTCACCCTTCACCTGCACCCGCCACTCGCGGTCGTCGCCGGGGCCCAGCGGCGGGCCCTGCGGCAGCTCGATCGAGAACCGGCCGCCATCGACGCGTGCCGTCGCGGACAGATCACGGTGCGAGACCTCGACTGCCCTGATGCCGTGCCCGGCAGGCAGGGTGGCACGGATGAGGCGTCCCTCGATGCTCACGTCGGTGACCTGCACCCCGTGATCGTCGATCCGGAACGACAGCGGCTGGGCGAAGCGCCAATCACTCAGGATGCGACGTCCATTGCCGATGATCGCTCCGGGCACATAGCCGGCCGCGCCGCTGCGGAGCACCTTGGTGACCGGCTCCGTGACAAGGAACTTCCCGGCCGCGATCCGCAGCGACACGCTCCACCGGTCACCGTCGAGGGACTGGTCCGACAGCTCGTCCACCGGAAACCTCACCCTGAAGGTGCCAGGCGAGTAGTCACACCAGAGGTCGTCAGTCGCGATCGGGGAACTCGCCCTCGGCTGCTCGATCGACTCGTGGACCAGCTCCGCACCGGTGCGCTCATTGCGCAGCACGACCGAGATCTGGGCGTCGAAACGTGCGAGATCGAGCTTGAGGATGGCTGCCGAACCGCTGAGCTCACCCCACACACGGCCATCGGTCTCGGCCCAACGCAGGTTCTCCAGCGCATGCCGGATCGTCATCTGGTCGGGACGCAGCAGGAACAGGTCATCCGGCAGCTGCGGATCATCGTGCAGCGGCAACTGCAGGAGGATCCCGTCATCACGCACCTCGGAGGGCCACAGCTGGGGCTTGACGTGTTGACGTCGTACCAGCTCCTGCGCATCCGCGCGACGATCCTGCCGTGCGAGCTCGACGAGCACTCGCTGGGCGGGCTCGGTTGCGTCCCAGACCCACTGCTCGGCCTGGTCGGAGTAGTGACGGACCGCCGCGACGATCTCTGCCCAGTAGGTGTCGTCGGAGGTACCCGGACTCGCCAGGTACCACTGGAGGTGCGCGTCGAAGAGTGTCGCCAACCACCCTTGGTAACCACGCTCGGAGAGCTCGGTGCGGAAGGCCTCCTCGCTCAGCCGCCACGCCTCGATACGGGCGCGAAGGTCCTTGAGGCTCGCGGTCTGCTGGCTGATCGAGCTCTTGTCGTCGCGAGCACGGTACTCATAGACGACGTCGGGAAGGACGTCGATGCTCTTCGCCCGGGCGAAGAGCTGCGTGATGATCGGCTGGTCCTCGTAGGCAACGCCCTCACGGAACCAGAGATCCTGCGCCTCCCAGAAGTCGCGGCGAAAGACCTTGTTCCACGTGTAGAGGTTGCGCAGCAGCGGAAGGAACTCGTCGATCGTGATACCAGCACGCGCGTGGGTGTGCACGTTGGGCACCCACGTCGGGCGCCACCGCCGGCGGCTGTCGAAGCGCTCCACGGACCCCACCACGATGTCGGATCCAGACTCGGTCGCCTGCGTCATCAGACTGCGAAGTGCACCCGCGGGAAGCAGGTCGTCCGAGTCGACGAAGGTCAGGTGGCTGCCTCGCGAAGCGCGTACGCCGGTGTTGCGGGCAGCGCCCAGGCCGCCGTTGGGGCGGGTCAGGAGGAGTACCCGGGGGTCGCGAGCGACGTACTGCTCGGCGATGGCTCGGGAACCGTCCGGAGAACCGTCGTCGACCAGCAGCACCTCGAAGTCCCAGAAGCTCTGAGCGAGAATGGAGTCGAGGCAGTCCGCCAGGTAGGCCTCTACGTTGTAGAACGGCACGATGATGCTGAGCCGTGGCCGTCGCAGGCGGCGGCCGGGACCACTTTGCACCAAACGCTTGGCGAATCGGCGGGACAGGTCTAGGAAGTCAGGCATCCATATCGCTTTCAGAGGCAGGCGACTGATCAGGCCGGAGGTTTCCCAGCGCGACGCTCGACCGACTCTGCCATGGCCGTCCACTTCTCCCCATACGGGACCAGCCGGTCCTGCCACGGCTTGCCGGCCCCGGCAAAGTGGACGATTCCCTTCGCGGTGCCGTCCAACTCCTCCAGCACCGGCAGCGCATTCCACCGCGGCTCGAGTTCCCGGCGCCGGTCGCCGACGTAGGCGTTCATCAGGTCCTGGTCGTTGAGGCCGTAGAGGCCGACCAGCGGCACCCACTCCTCGACGAAGTTGTCCTTGCGCATCTGGGCAAGGTCGAGGACCAACACCCCACAGTTGATGGCCCAGAAATCGAAGCCATGGCGCGCCGACATGGTGCGGCGCAGCTCTGATGCCTCCGCAGGCCCCAACTGGTCACCAGCAGATCGCCACAGCCCGGAGACGGCCTGCCGGGCCGGGCGACCCGCGACGGGTGCTCCGCGCAGGTCAGTCGCGGCAAGCTCACACACATCGCCCTCGGTGACGGTGTCGATGTCGATGTAGGTCACCCGGTCGATCTCCGGCATCAGTTCCGGAAGGAGCAACCGATCCATGGTGGCGATGGTGATGTGCGGAATCATCCGGAGCACGTCGCCGTAGTCGACGGCGTCACACCCGAGGAAGGTGACGGGCACGTCCGGGAAGCACTCGTGGAACCACTGACGGTAGCTCTCGTCGAGACCTCTCGCGGTTATCCACAACCGGACCGGTCCGCTGGCGTTGGACACGATGGACTCGACGGTGACCGGCAGCAGCCGCTTGAAGTTGGCATCCAAGCTCAAGGTCACGTCGGTGATCGTCGTGCTGTCCACCGACGCGTGCGGACCATAGCGGTGGGTGTCGGCAGCCACGGCGGCGACCGCTGCCGCCACGTCGAAACTGGGCGCCGGAAGCCCGAGCGGCTGCGCCAGGCGCGCCTTTGCCTCGCGCACGCGCTCAGCGGTACGCGCACGCCAGTCGGACCGGACCGTCTCCTCGTCTGCTCCGCTGAGGATCAGCTCGAAGGATGACCTGAGCAGTTCACGGATGCCCTCTTGCATGGCGACGAACTCCGGTGCTCCCGGGTGCATGCCGAGGAGGCCGTCGAACCGGACGTCCCCGAATTTCTTCGGCTCGAACCTCGCGGTCAGTCCCAAGGACGTTGCGGGAAGATAGGAGTGGAGACGGCTGGTGTAGACACCGTCGAACTCACGCTGGTAGCGATCGAGGAGCTCGAGCGCGGCTCGGGTGCCCGCAGTCAGGTCAAGATCACGATAGGACTCCTCGGCGTGGCTGAGCAGCGTCGTGGGTCCATTGATCGACTTCTCGGCACCATCGGGAAGATCAATGACAACCGTGCTCCGCTCCGGAAGCCGCTCGACAGCATCCAGGTCGGGGAACGCGGCATTGACGGTGGTCGTCAGGCACCCGGTGAAGAAGGCGTCCACGCCAGCGCTCAGCAACAGGTCGACAGTGGTCCAGTCCCGGCAACCGATCGGACCGTTCGCCTTCAAGTGAGCAATCGTTGCCTCATCGAGGGCCGCCGGCCGGTTGACGTGGAAGGAGACGTAGAGCGGCCGGATGTTGGGGTGGTAGGGCAGTCCGTACTTGATGCGGTAGATGGGATGCATGTGCCAACCGAAGGCCACCATCCACGTGGCCTCGGGAATGGGGTCGCCCTCGCTGAAGTCACGGCTGACCCGCACCAGGTGGACCGGCTGCTCCGACGAGTCGATCTGGAGTTCCGGTCGGATCCGTTGCTGCACCTCCGTCGCGAGCGCGCCCATGCCGTCCAGGCCGCTGAACCGCACCCTCGAAAGCGCGCGACGTTGCCGAGCATCGCCAAGGTCTGGACATAGTCGCCGAGATTCTTCGACGCCCGCTCCAGGTCAGGCTGGTGGTAGTCGAGGACACCCAACCGGATCGCTCCTGCCGGAGGCTCCTGAATCGGCTCCGGCTTGAGCCAGTAGGCGAGGGCATCGAACTTGCGACGGTCCTCGGCGGTCAGTTCATCCAGGCGCTCGTCGACCTGCTCACCCAGCTTCCGGGCGATCTCCACCTGCCCCCGAGCCAGGAGCTGACCTGCCAAGCGCACCAGGGTGTCGGCCGAATGCCCCGGGTGCTGGGCGATCTCTCCGGCCGCTTCCGATCCTTCCGGGGTGCCACTGGCCAACCCGGCTTCGGAGGCCTCCACGGGCACGAGTTCGGCCAGTCGGCTTCGGGGAACCAGCGCGAAGAGCTCCCACGCTCGCGCCTCTTCCTTGAGCTTGCCGAGCACCAGCGCGAGACCGATGCGACGCATGTCGTCGTCGTCAGCGTTGAGCCCCATCGTCAGCGCTCGCGCGACGTGGGTCTCCTTGACCTCCAGCAGTGCCCGGATCGTTGCCACCTGCGCAACATCACGAGCAACGCCCTGAGCGCTCAGGTCCGCCAGCACGGCGAGCGCTCGAGCACGCTTCGCCTCGTCCCGCACATCAGAGAACGTCAGACCGCCCTCACCGAAGCCCACCTCCTCGACCCGGTCCACATCGCCGACAACCGCGCCCGCCAGCCGCACCAAGCGCTGCTTCGCACGCAGCTGCGACGTCCGGGCACGGTCCAACTGCCGCCGCAGACGTTGCACCTGCTTGGCCGCGTTCGGATCCGCCGGCAGTGGGGCGGGGGCGGGCGCAGGCCGGAACGAGCGCCACGCCTTGCCGACTACTGCCCGGACCGTCGTGGCTTGACCGGAGGGTTCAGAGGGGCCGAGGGGTTCAGGCATGGCCGCACAATAACCGAACACCCGATCGCGCCCGACAAGCACGACCCTTCTGGTGAGGGAACTCACCGCCTCAGCTACGGACGAGATGAACCTTCGCCCGCATCTCCAGCTGTACGTCGGAGTGGGTGGCAACGAACTCGTCCACGGCAGTTCGACAACCGGACCACATGTGGTAGTCGTCGATCATGATGCGTCCGCCGGGTACGAGGTGCGGCCAGATCCGCTCCAGGCAGGTCATCGTGGAGGCATACCAGTCGCCGTCCACATGGGCGAGCGCAACGGGTCCGTCGATGTTGATCGTGTCCTCGAACAGGCCCTGGACGAGCGAAACGTTGTGCCCCTCCACCGCCACACCGTGCCGGGCGAAGGAGTCTGCGACCTCGCCGAGGAGATTGTCCCGGTATCCGTAGTAGGTCTCACCCCCGCGAGCCATCGCCCGGCCTTCCGCGATCGTCCGATAGCGCTCCTGCGCATCATCGCTGTCCGCATCGGTCGGCGGCGGAATGGTGTCGAAGACGTCATAGACGTACATCGGCCGGCCGGCTGCCTTCGCCGCCGCCATCACGATGGCAGATCCACCGCGCGCGGTACCCGCCTCGATCACCATGCCCTCGCGACCCGCCTGCTCCATCTCCAGGACACAACTGACCAGGGCGAGCAGGTGCATCTCCTCGAGGAAGGTCAGCCCCTCCTCACGCACTGCCGCCACCAGGTCCCGCACGTCAGCGGAAACGGGAATGTCCGGGAAGATGTCGAGGGATGCTGCCCGCAGGAGAGCCAGCTCCCGGGCCTGCTTGTCGACGGTGCCCCTGAGGTTGGCGATGCTCCCTCGCAGGGTCGCCAACTGCTCCTCTTGTTTTCGGACCTTGTTGCGCAACTTCTTCAGCCGCGGACGCAGATCAGGAGCAGTCGTGCTGGCATCGGCCGTCTCAGGCGTGCCCTTCCGCAGAATCACGCGGTGAGCGTAGCCCAAGCATGACCTCCGTCACACGTCGGGCGGCATCACCGTCGTGGTTTCGGTTGAAGCGGGCGTTGAAACTGGCCAGGTCCTCGGCCGTTCTCCGCGTCAGCGCCTCGACGTCGCGCACCTGCTCGATCACCGCGGCGGTGTCGGCCACGAGTGGCCCTGGGGTCGTCTCCTCGAAGGGGAACAGGAAACCGCGCGCACCATGCGTGTAATCGGCCAGGTCGGGCACCAGGAAGACGATCGGCTTGCCGGTCAGCGCGAAGTCGAAGCGCAACGAGGAGTAGTCGAGGACGGCGACGTCTGCCGCCAGGATCAGGTCGTTGATCTCGGGGTGGTCGGTCACGTCGATGACCCCCGGCCGATCAGCACCTGCTCGGTGGAAGCGGTGCCCACGCATGAGCAGCACGTGGTTGGGCAATGCCCTCGTGAACGCGTCCAGGTCGACCGTGTCCACCGTCTCCGCTGCCCTGAAGTTGCTGGCCCTGTCGTCACGCCACGTCGGCGCATGCAGCACCGCCGTCCGATCGCCGATTCCCAGCGCCGCCCGCACCTCCGCACGGCGCTCGAGTGCCGCCGTACCGACAAGTGCGTCGTTGCGGGGATAGCCCTCGTGGACGATCGGTCCGGCCCATTCGTACTGCTCGCGATAGTGGCGGTCCATCGCCGCGTCGGGCGTCACCAGCAGCGACCAGGTCGCCGAGGTGTGCTCGAGCTGGTGCCGGATCCGGCGCGGTGAGAAGTTCTTCGACTCCCACAGCACCTTGCCCATCGTCTTGGACGGATATCCGTGGAAGGTCTGCACCAGCACCTGACCGTCACGTGGGCGGTACCAACGGTCCGGCTCGACGTTGGTGACCACGAGGTGCGCGGTCGACCACGCGGCGTACCACTCCTTGCTGCGCACCAGCACCGACTCGGCGCCCTCGGGCACGGCGACGGAATGATCGGCAACTGCCCACAGGATGCGCAGGTCGGGACGACGCCGGCTCAGCTCGCGCTGGATCGCCAGCGGGCTGTCGGTCACCGACGTGCCGGCGTACGTCGTGAAGAGCGCGAGCCGTTCGTCGATCGGTGCCTGCCCGTGCTGGAGCTGAAGGCGGGTCTGGCGATAGGGACCGCGCTCGTCGTCGGCGAGCGGAGCGGCCACGACGACCTTGAGGTTTCCCTCGGGTGCGGTGACCTCCAGCCGGTGACGGGGGTCACCAACTCGAGTGGCAGCCGGCCGGCCAGTTGCGGCGACGGTTCGAGGTGGGGAAGGGCGACCGGCCCCGACGGACGGGGGCCCCGAGGGTGGAAACGACGGTCGACCACGAGTGGGACCTCGACATCGGTGCCGACCAAGCGCACCACGTCCTCGACCACCGTGACGTCGGTGACCTGTCCGGTACGAGTCGCGTGCGGGACCCGAGCGCGGATCCGCCCTGCCCCCAGGTCGGCCGTACGTCGGAACTCGCCCACCACCAGCTCGACCCGGAGGTCCCGATCGGCATCGGGCAGGGTCAGGTGCAGCGTGCCAGCGTCGTGGCACTGGTGACGCCGGCCGGTGAATCGGGAGGCGGCCGGATCGTCGACCTGATCGACAGCGAGTGGTTCACCGTCGCGGCTGACCGTGAACGCAGGGCGGTGCGTGCCGAAGTCGAGGGCACGAACGACGGCCAGCAGCTCGAGTGCGACTCCCCCGGGTGCGGACCGACAGCGTCGGATGCGCAACTCCATCTCGGCGAGCCGCGGTTCCACCTCGAGGAGGTCCTCGGGAATGTCACGCGGCTGGAGCTCTCCGAAGTCGGCAAGGATCCGGTCACCGACGAGCCGGGTCGGGAACTGCCCCGCCACATGGGTGCGCTCGACGACGAAGTCGGCAAGCGCCTCCCGGCGCTGCTGCGCGGCCAGCCATGCGGCAACCCTGGCTTCGACAGGGACCGTGCGTACGACATCGGGTGCCGCCAGGGCTTCGGCAAGCCGCGAGGCCAGGGCAACAAGATCTGCATCGCTGGCGTGCTCGGCGTCGACGAGGAAGGGCTGTGCCTCGACGATCAGCCGCGCCGGAGGCGTGCGCCTGTGCCGACGCAGCCACTGGGGCAGGCCAGCTGCGACGGCAGGGATCTCACCGAAGCGTGCGACCGTGGGAGCAGCCCGGCGGCGAGTGAAGATCCGCTTCAGGTCCATACGTGACGGTACGGCGAGCGCACCGTCAGGCGCGCTGCTTGGCCGGCTCGGTGGCCATGGTCAGCCATGCATCGAGCTCGCCGCGGAGCACGTCGATCTCCTGCTCCAGCTCCGACACCCGGACGATGGCCTCGGCCGCGCGCTCCTCGGCAGCCTCGGCGCGCTTGCTCTCAGCGCCCAGGTGCTGCTCGGCCTGATCTGCGCGACGGGCCTCGGCCCCCACCTTGAGCGTGGTCTCGGCGACCTTGCGCTGGGCCGAGGCGAGTTCCGTCTCGAGGTCATGGATGAGCGTCTGACGCTCAGCGATGCGCTCGGTCATCGCGCGCGCGAATGCCTGGTTCTCGGCCACCCGCTCGGCTTCCATGCGGCGATAGGACTGCGCCTGCTCGGCCCGGTCCTTGGCCGCGTCGCGGCGCGACTGGAGCAGCTCGCTGTGGGTGATCTTCGTGGCGGCACCACCGAGCACGACCGCGAGGGCCGCGGCGAGAGCGACGACCAGGAAGGATCCCGTGGTCACCGCACCGATGACGGCGAGACCGGAGACCACGAGAAGGACGACTGCGACGGTCAGACGGGTGCTGCGCTGGCGGCGGCGGTCAACGGGGAAGCCATGCACCCACGGTAGGCGAGTCGCCAGCCGGAACCCGGGAGGCGCTCGGCGCGCCGCAACGTGTCCCCAGTCTCGTCCCGTTCCCCGATGAGTGCTCGTCAGGCGGGGTCTGGCTCCACGCCCTTCGTCTTCCCGTCCGCGGCGCCCTCGTCGGGCGGCACCCGGCATGCCCGTTCGAGCAGGAGCGCGGCGACGCACATCAGGAGCCCGGCGGCCGCTCCGACGCCGGAGCGAAACATTCGTTCCCCGGCAAGCGCAGCCTCGCTGCCGACCCACGTGAGCACGTAGCCGGCGTAACCGCCGCAGGCGAGGGCGCCGACGAGGGCACACGCCTTGGCGAGCACCAGCCGGTTGACGGCCTTGTGCGGCTCCAGCCAGCCCTTCTTCTTGACCAGGAGTTGCCGGGTGGTCCACGCCGCCCATCCCAGCGCGCCGGCGACCACCAGCAGCGCACACACCTGCGCCCAGCCGACGGTCGGCGGGGACTCGCCCAATCGTTGGGAGACCGGACGCAGTGCCCAGCCGAAGACCAGTCCGACCACACCACACACGACCAGCACGCCGAGCGGCGTCGTACGCACACTGCCGGGACCGTCCAACGGCCCCTTCTGCGGCAGGTTCAACGTTGATTCACTGGATTTCGATGGACAGATCGTCGCGTCGCGCGATGCCGCTCTCGTCGAGCTCCTCGAGCAGCTTCGCGATGGGGCCGGACCCGAGCAGCACGGCGTCGGACTCGAGGTCGTGCCACGGACGCAGCACGAAGGCACGCTCCGCAGCCCGCGGGTGCGGCAGCTGGAGCTCTTCGGTGGAGGAACGACGGTCGCCCACCACGATCAGGTCGACGTCGAGGGTCCGCGGCTCGTTGGGGGTGCCGCTGCGCTGGCGACCGAAGGCGTCCTCGATGGCCAGGGCCCGGTCGAGCAGGGTGCGGGCCGACAGGGTGCTGTCGAGCTGCACGACGGCGTTGAGGAACTTCGCCGAGCCCTCCGGGGCACCCACGGGCTCGGTCTCGTAGACAGGAGACACATCGGTCAACCACACCTCGGGAGTGTCGGCGAGCGAGTCCACGGCGCCCTGCAGGCTGGTCATCCGGTCGCCCTTGTTCGAGCCGATGGCGAGCACGCACCGACGGATCGGGTGCATCTCGCCGGTGAGGGTGTCGGCGTCGATGATGTGAGGGTTGGGGGTCTCAGTCACGGCGTGGTCATCCTCTTCCGGGTGATCGTGAGGGCGACGTCCGAGAATGTCGCCTCGATGGGGGCGTCCGGTTTGTGCAGGGTCACCCGCACCCATTCAACACGATCGTCGGTGAGGCAGACGTCCGCGATGCGTTGGGCAAGGGCTTCGATCAGGTCAACTGGGTCGCGTTCCACCGCAGCCTTCACGGAGGACACGAGCGTCCCGTAATCCACGGTGTCACGCAAGTCGTCCGAAGCCGCGGCAGGGCTGGTGTCGAGGCCGAGGACGAGGTCGACCACGAAGGTCTGTCCTTCGCGTCGCTCGAAGTCGAACACCCCGTGGTGTCCGAAGCATTCGACCCCGATCACGGCGAGCTCATCGGTCACGATCTGGTTCCTCCTCCACCGCTCCGGCGAGCCTCGGCAAACCTCGATGCGACCCTGAGTGCGTCGCAACAGGCACGGACGTCGTGCACCCGCAGCCCCCACACCTGGCGTTCGGCCAGGAGCGTGAGGAGCGAGACATGGGCGAACTCCCGTTGGTCGACCGCTCGTGGGCCCGCGTCGTCGGCCAACAACTGCCCCAGGAAGGTCTTGCGGCTGGCCCCCACCAGGATCGGGTGGCCCAGCTCCTCGAAGCGGCCGAGGTTGGCCACCAGGTCCCAGTTGTGGTCAGCCGTCTTGGCGAAGCCGAGACCCGGGTCGAGGATGAGCCGATCGGGCCGGATGCCAGCCGCGAGGGCGGCGTCGCGACGTACGCCCAGCTCCTCCAGGACGACACCCACGACCCCGCCGGGACCGTCGTACGACGCGTAGGTACTGCTCTGCATCTCGTCGCCGTGGGCGCGCCAGTGCATCGCGACATAGCCCGCGCCGAGCTCGGCGACCGTGTCGAGCATCGCCGGATCGGCCAGACCGCCCGAGACGTCGTTGACGATCGTCGCACCGGCCTCGACGGCTGCCCGGCAGACGGACGCCCGCATCGTGTCGACGGAGATCGTGATGCCCTCCTCGGCGAGGGCGCGGATGACTGGCACCACGCGGGCCAGCTCCTCGCTCTCGACGGGACGGGTGGAGCCGGGGCGCGTGGATTCGCCGCCGACGTCGATCAGGTCGGCTCCGGCGGCCACCAGCGCGCGGCCGTGTGCCACCGCGGTCTCCGTGGTCGCCCAACGTCCGCCGTCGGAGAAGGAGTCAGGCGTCACGTTGAGCACACCCATGACAGCGGTGCGTCCGAGCGGGGCCTGCGCAGCCACGATCAGCGCCCGCTGTGGATCAGCGCCATCGCCTCGCTGCGGGTGGCAGGGTTGTGCATGATGCCGCGGACGGCGGAGGTGATGGTGCGCGCCCCGGCCTTGCGGACACCGCGCATCGTCATGCACAGGTGCTCGGCCTCGATCACCACGATCACGCCACGTGCCTCGAGGATCTCCATGAGGGCGTCGGCCACCTGCGTGGTCAGTCGCTCCTGCACCTGCGGGCGCTTGGCGAAGACGTCGACGAGCCGGGCAAGCTTCGAGAGCCCGGTGATCTTGCCGCTCTCGGCGGGGATGTAGCCCACGTGCGCGACGCCGGTGAAGGGCACCAGGTGGTGCTCACACATCGACCACAGCTCGATGTCACGCACCAGGACCATCTCGTCGTGGCCGATGTCGAAGGTGGTGGTGAGCACGTCCTCAGGGGCCATGTGCAGCCCGGCCGTCACCTCGGCGTAGGCGCGCGCCACCCGGGCCGGGGTCTCGCGGAGGCCTTCACGGTCGGGGTCCTCGCCCATGGCGATGAGCAACTCACGAACCGCAGCCACCGCCCGGTCGTGGTCGAACACCGGGACGTCGGCGGGGTCGGAGAGGTGGCTGATCGGATCGGTCACGCTCCTGCCCCCGACGGTCCCTGGATGTCGGGCCCACCGTGGAGGTCGCCGCCGGGGCCGGGAGGCGTGATGACGGCGCCACCGTCGGAGGTCTCCTCCTCGGTTGCGGAGGCGGTCTTGCCGTTGACGATGACGGGCGGGATGGTCGACGGCACCCGGGTGTCGGAACCGGTCCACGCCGGGCGGGCTGCCCGGCGCCGCAGCGGTTCGAAGACCGTGGCGATCTCAGCCTTGTCGAGGGTCTCGCGCTCGATCAGAGCCACCACGAGCGAGTCGAGCACGTCGCGGTTCTCCTCCAGGATGTCGAACGCCTCCTGGTGGGCCTGGGTGAGCAGCTTCTTCGTCTCGTCGTCCACGATCGCGGCGACGTCTTCCGAGTAGTTGCGCGCATGGCCCATGTCGCGGCCCAGGAACGGCTCGCCCTGGGTCTCGCCGAGCTTGATGGCACCGAGTTTCTCGGTCATGCCGTATTGCGTGACCATCGCACGGGCCAGGTTGGTGGCCTTCTCGATGTCGTTGCCGGCGCCGGTCGTCGGGTCGTGGAAGACCATCTCCTCGGCGGCGCGGCCACCGAGCATGTAGGCGAGCTTGTCGAGCATCTCGCTGCGGGTCTGGGAGTACTTGTCCTCGTCGGGCAGCACCATCGTGTAGCCCAGCGCGCGACCCCGAGGCAGGATCGTCACCTTGTGCACCGGGTCGGTGCCGGGCAACGCCGCAGCGACGAGGGCGTGGCCGCCCTCGTGGTAGGCGGTGATGAGCTTCTCCTTCTCGCTCATCAGGCGGGTGCGACGCTGCGGACCGGCGATGACGCGGTCGATCGCCTCGTCGAGCGCGGCGGCGTCGATGATCTTGCCGCTCTGGCGGGCAGTGAGCAGCGCTGCCTCGTTGAGCACGTTGGCCAGGTCGGCACCGGTGAAGCCCGGCGTACGGCGGGCCACACCGAGCAGGTCGACCGAATCGGGGATCGGCTTGCCACGCGAGTGGACCTTGAGGATCTGGTGGCGACCGTTGAGGTCGGGGGCGTCCACCTGGATCTGCCGGTCGAAGCGACCGGGGCGCAGCAGCGCGGGGTCGAGCACGTCGGGACGGTTGGTGGCGGCGATGAGGATGACGCCGCCGCGCACGTCGAAGCCGTCCATCTCGACGAGGAGCTGGTTGAGGGTCTGCTCACGCTCGTCGTGACCGCCGCCCATGCCGGCACCGCGGTGGCGGCCCACGGCGTCGATCTCGTCGATGAAGACGATGGCGGGGGCGTTCTCCTTGGCCTGCTCGAAGAGGTCACGCACACGCGAGGCACCGACTCCGACGAACATCTCGACGAAGTCCGAGCCGGAGATGGAGTAGAACGGCACACCGGCCTCACCCGCGACGGCGCGGGCGAGGAGCGTCTTGCCGGTTCCGGGCGGTCCGTAGAGCAGGACGCCCTTGGGAATCTTGGCGCCCACCGCCTGGAACTTGGCCGGCTCCTGGAGGAACTCCTTGATCTCCCCGAGCTCCTCGATCGCCTCCTCGCAGCCTGCGACGTCGGAGAACGTGGTCTTGGGCGTGTCCTTGGTGATCAGCTTGGCCTTGGACTTCGCGAACTGCATCACGCGGCCGCCGCCACCCTGCACGGAGTTCATCAAGAAGATGAAGAGCAGGATGATCAGCGCGAAGGGCAACAGCGTCGCCAGCAGCTGTCCCAGGAAGCTCGGCTGCGGGTTCTCGGAGTTCGACTTCTCGATCTTGCCGGCCGCCACCTGCTCGCGGACCTCACGGATCAGGTCGTTCTGCTGACCACTGACCCAGTGGGTGCTGACCTTGCGGCCACCATCGCGGTCGACGCCCTTGTCGAGCGTCGCCTGGATCTCCTGGTCGTTGTCGATGAAGGTGATCTCATCGACCTGCCCGGACGAGATGTAGTCCTCCATCTCGGAGGTCTCGATCTCGTCCCAGCCTCCGCCGGGCGCGAGGAACTGCAGAGCGAGCAGCACTCCCACGACGGCAAGGACGATCCAGAGCCAGGGCCCCTTGAATATGCGCTTCACAGGCTTCTCTCAAGCAGGCTCAGGGCAGGCCTGAGCAGCGACGTACGTAGGTTCTGACGTTACAGGAACCAGCCAACGCCTCCGGGCCCACGGGGGTGGATCAGCGCTTCAGGCACGCAGGGCGCTTCACCTTGATGACACGCTCCAGCCTGAGCTCCTTGTCCCGCACCCGCACGACCGCCCGGACCTTGCCCTTGTGCTTCGCGAGCTTCCTGGCCACCTTGTTCAGCTTGTAGGGCGCCGCCTTGTCGACACCGAGCCTGCGCTCGCCGAGACGGAACTCCACCCGCACGACCTGCTTCTTGCCACCCTTCACGCGGGCCTTGAGCTTGCCGGCCTTGCACCTCGCGGTGAGGTTCGTGCTCTTCAACGCCTTCCTGAGGGCGGCCGTGCGCTCGGCGTCGGTGGGCCCCTCGGGCTCGACCGGTGCGCCGAAGCCGGTGCAGGAGTCGTCGAACTCCGGCACGTCCTCGCCGCGCTCCTCGCGGATCGTTCGAATGACCTGCTGGGCCATCGCGACGTGGCCACAGGTGGACGGGTGGAGCATGGCGCCGTCGTTGTGGACCTCCATCGCTCGAATCCACTGCTTCGCCGGTTCTGCGCAGGCAGTGTGCTGGTCGATGTTGGGCGTCTCACGCAGGTCCACGAAGTTGACGTCCTTCTCGGCGGCGACCTCCGCCAACATGTCGGAGAGCTCGTCGATCAGACCTTGGACGTGATTGAACTCCGCAGGATCGAGCGGGAGGGTCGTCGGGCAACCGTTCTCCGGAAGATAGGTGCCGTAGCCGATCACGAAGATCTCGGCCTGCGGCGCACGCGACTTCGCCTCATCGAGGCCAGCGAGCATCTTGACGCGGGCGGACTCGATCCCGTCACGGGCCCGCTGCGTGCCCGACTCGTCGGCGACACAGTCAGCGACGAAACAAGACGCCGCCAGACCCACCAGCCCCATGTCGTTGCCACCGAGGGTGCCGAAGGTGATCAGCGTGGTGTCCGCGGTGAGGCCGTCGAGCTGCGGCGGGTTCGTGAAGCCAGCACGCACCTGGGGTTCCGTCAGGTCCTTGGTCTGCGCGCCCCCGCAACTGACGTCGTTGAAGTCCGCGACCGCCAACTCCTCAGCCACCAGCGATGGGAAGTTGGCCCCGCTGCGCTCGCATCCCGCCACGAGGATCGGCCGGACCCCCGGCCCGGAGACGAACGAGTCACCGAAGGCGACGTAGTGGTCACCCTCCGGCGCGGGCGCCGCTTCCTGCACGGCCGTGGCTTCCGGCAGTGGCTCCGGTCCCCCGGCGGCAGGTACGGCGCTCAGCACCAGACCCGCCAGCGCTGCGACAGCGGACAGTGCGGCAGCCTTGTGCATCGATCCCTCCCAAGATCTCCCCGCCCGATGCGGGGTGACCTAGGTCATATCAGGCCGATGCCCTCTCGCGCCAGCGCCACAGCCCCACCATCGTCGCCCAGAGGGCCGCGACGAGGAGGACCTCGGTGACGACGTACGCGGGCCAGGGGCCGAGGAGGTCGAGGGCCGAGCCGCCCCCGGGCTTGCCGTTGAGATAGCCGTAGTTGGTGCCGGCCGCGCCGTTGAACACCATCACCGAAGCGGCCCAGACGGCGGTGAAGACGAAGGTGACGCGGAAGTCGCGCCACGTGGGGACGATCCGCAGACCCCAGACGAGGTAGACGCCCGACCAGACGATCAGCCAGTGCATGCCCCAGAACATCCAGAAGCGGGGCGCACCCCATCCCGAGGCGAGGTCAGGGGTCACCATCCCCTGCACGGTGAGCGTCAGCCCCCACAGCCAGGTGGCGGCGACGGCCCAGCCGCGCCTGGTCCACAGGGCAAAGACCGCAACCATCCACGCGATGTCGCAGATCTGGAACGGCAGTGAGGTGTCGAGGTCCCACTCCGCCGGCGTGAACTGCAGGACCTGCATCGGCACGGTGAAGAGCGGGATCGCCAGGGCGAAGCATCGGTTGAAGCGGTCTTCGGCGCGGCTGCCACGCAGGGACCGCCCGAGCATGACGAGGACGATGCAGCCGAGGAGGAAGACGGCGAGCATCGCCTGGTGGACGAGGCCGAAGGAGACGAAGTCGGTGCGTTGCGCGGCGAGCATGCAGCCAGCCTTGCCGGCACAGGCATCCGCGCGCGTGAGGCGGCGTACTCAAAAAACCGGGGTGGCTCGAGGCAGCGGGGTCTCGACAGGCTCGACCACCGGGGTGCGGTTCGACCGCCGAGGTGGCGGGCGGAAGGATCAGGAGTAGACGTGCGGCGCGAGCGTGCCGATGTCACGCAGGTTGCGGTAGCGCTCCTTGTAGTCGAGGCCGTAGCCGACCACGAACTCATTGGGGATGTCCCAGCCGACGTACTTCGGCTCGACCGGCATCGACAGCGCCTCGGGCTTGCGCAGCAAGGTGGCGATCTCGACGCTCGCCGGGTTGCGGCTCGACAGGTTGGAGATCAACCAGCTCAACGTGAGGCCGGTGTCGATGATCTCGTCGACCACGAGCACGTGACGCCCGGAGATGTCGGTGTCGAGGTCCTTGAGGATGCGCACGACGCCGGAGGACTTGGTGCCGGAGCCGTAGGAGCTCACCGCCATCCAGTCCATCTCGAGGTGGCGCCCCATCGACCGGGAGAGATCGGCCATGACCATGACCGCGCCTCGGAGGACGCCGACCATGAGCAGGTCCTTGCCCTCGTAGTCGGCGGTGATCGTGTCCGCCATCTCCTGCAACTTTGCCTGGATCTGTTCCTCGGTGAAGAGGACGTTGATCAGATCGCTCTCGACATGGGCGGAATCCATGACGCCAGAGTGTCACACCCGATGCGACTGCACACGCCGGGGCAGTGATCCGTGGACACCTGCTGAGGCGCCGGTCACTCACCCGGGTGTGCCCGACCGCCGGGCCGCCGTACGATCCCGCCATGTCGTCCAACATGACCAACGCGGTGCTCTCGCTGGTGGGTGGCGGAGCGCTCGCGATCTTGTTGTTGATCCCGGTGGCGGCCTATCAATACAGGCGCGACGGCCGCTTCACGCTCGGCGACATCACTGTCATGTTGAGTGCCGCCGTCTACGGACTGGCGCTGTGGGCCTACACGATGCTGCCGCTGCCGGAGAGCGGCTACTCCTGCGTCGGCAAGCAGCTCACTCCCGGCGCGACGATCCGGGAGATCCAGCCGCTGCGGGGCGAGGGCTGGGCCACGATCGTGCACGACCCCGCTTTCTTGCAGGTCGCACTCAACCTCGTGCTCTTCGTGCCGCTGGGCTACTACGTGCGGCGAGTGCTCGGCCGAGGCATCGTCACCGCCACGTTCGTGGGACTCGGGGTGTCGCTGATGATCGAGGTGACCCAAGCCAGCGGCTTGTTGTTCCTCTACCCCTGCGCCTACCGCCTCTTCGACGTCGACGACCTGACGGTCAACACGCTGGGGGCGGCGGTGGGCTCGGTGCTCGCCCTCGCGTTGGTACGTCGCCGTCCCGACTCCCCGCGGCCGTTGCCGACCACGCTCACCTTGGGAAGACGCTGGATGGGCATGGCCTGCGACCTGCTGTTCGTGCTGCTTCTGGGCGCGACCGCCGCCGTGATCTATCGCGCCTGGGTGCTCTACTGGGTCGACGGCGAGATCCACTCGTGGATCCAGACAACGCTGCAATGGGGTCTGCCCGGGTTGGTCCAGGCCCTCATGGTGCTCACCGCCGGGCGAACGGTTGGCGAGTGGGTGGTCTCCGTGACGACCGCGCCGCGACGACTGCCCCTGCCGGCGGCCCGGTCGGTCAAGCTGCTCCTGGGTGTCGCGCCGCTCCTGGCGCTCGGGGCCGCCCACACCTCGTGGTCGACCCCGACCCTCTTCGCGTTCCTGTTCGTCACCGCCGCCGCGCCCGTCTTCACCCGTGACCGTCGCGGCCTCTCCCACCTCGCCGCCGACCTCGACCTCCACGTCGCCGCGCGGACCAGCAAGTAGCTCCCGCGAACCTTCACTGGGAACACGCGAACCCTCACTAGGAACGCGCGAACCCTCAGTTGAGGCGCGCAGCTTCCTCCTTGGTGAAGGTTCGCGCCGCCTGAGTGAAGGTTCGCGTGTTCCTAGTGAGGGTTCGCGGCGAAGCGGACCTCACCGTCGGCGCGCAGCGCACGCACGTGCCCGGGCAGGTCGATCCAGCGCTGTCCGCGCCAGTCGGTGACGAGTCGGTCGACCTCCACGACGTGCTCGTGGAAGAGCTCGTCGGGCAGGGCGCCGGCAGCGACTGCGGCCGCACGGAGGGCTCGGGTGCGCAGCGACTCCGGCAACTCCGCGAGGCCTGTCACCGAAAGCCCGGTCGCCGTCGATACCGAGGCGAACGCGGCGTCGGCCATCGAGTCCAGCAGCTCCATGTCGGGCCGCAGCAGGTCGGCAGTGCGGGCGAGCGACTCGGTGACCCCGGGCCCGAGTTCACGCTCGAGCAACGGCAGCACCTCACGGCGTACCCGCACCCGGGTGAAGGAGGGATCGGCGTTGTGGGGGTCCTGCCACGCGGTCACGCCGAGCGCAGCGCATGCCGCCTCGGTCTGAGCGCGCGAGACGTCGAGAAACGGACGCACACAGCGGTCGAATCGCCGCCGCATCCCCGCCACGGAACGCCCGCCGGAGCCGCGCGCCAACCCGAGCAGCACGGTCTCGGCCTGATCGTCGCGGGTGTGGCCGAGCAGCACCCACCGGGCTCCGACCTGCTCGGCCACCTGACCGAGCACCTGGTAGCGCGCCTCCCGGGCAGCCGCCTCCGGGCCCATGCCACGGGCGTCGACCTGGACGGTCGCAGTGAGCGTCTCGTCAACACCCAGTCGGGCCATCAGCTCCACGGTGGTGGCTGCTTGGTCGGCCGAACCGGCCTGCATCCCGTGGTCGACGGTCACCCCGACCACGCGGACGCCGACCTTGGTGGCCTCGAAGACGGTGGCAGCCACGAGGGCGGTCGAGTCGGCACCACCGGAACACGCCACGACAGCGACGTCCCCCGGAGCGCCCTCCGCCAGCACCCGGCGTACGGCGACCCGGGTGGCGGCGAGCGCGGGGTCGAGCCGGCTCATCCGTGGACGCGGGCGACCCAGGAGTCCGGGTCGTGGATCTCGGCCTTCGACGGCAGGTTGTCGGCGCTGGCCCACACGGCGTTGAAGTCGGTCATGCCGACCTTGTCGACGACGTGGCGAACGAAGGTGGCCCCGTCACGGTACTGCGCCATCTTGGCGTCCATGCCGAGGAGACGACGCAGGATCTTGTCGAGCGGACCGACGCCCTTGCGGCGTTGGGTGAACTTGCGACGGATGGAGGCAACCGACGGGATCACGCCGGGACCGACGCCGTCCATCACCACATCTGCGTGCCCCTCGAGCAGCGACATCATGCCGGTGATCCGATCGATGGCCACCCGCTGCTCGTCGTTGCTGACTGCGTCCATCAGGCTGCCACCCCGCAGTGCCTGGACCGCTGCACGCAGGCCGTCCTCGAGCGCCTTCTCGTCAGGGGCCATCGTCGCGGCGAGCGACTCCACCTGCTTCATGAGGTGGTCGCGCATCCACGGCACCGCCGTGAACTGCACCCGGTGGGTCTCCTCGTGGAGGCACACCCAGAGTCGGAAGTCAGCAGGGTCGGCCTGGATCTGCTGCTCGACGTGCACCACGTTGGGCGCCACCAGCAACAGCCGGCCGTGGGGATCGTGGAACGGGTCGAACTGGCCGAGCACCCGGGTGCCCATGAACCCGAGGAGCACGCCGACCTCGGCACCGGTGATGCGGGAGCCGAGCCTCTGGGTGACGCCACCCGTCTTGCGCTTCGACATGACCGTGTCAACGACGGGGCCGAGCACGGTCGCGAAGCTGTCGGCATTGGCCTGCACCCATCCCGGTCGGTCGACGACCAGCACCGGCGCGGTGCCGTCGGGAGCATCGAGCTGGGCGAAGTCACGCACGAGGTCGGTGGACCGGACGGCGGCTGCTCGCAGATCGGCCACAGCCCGCTCGGCTGCGGCCCGTGTGGTCGTCGGGCCCTCGCCGACGATCCTGGACCCGATGCGCACCGCGGTGTCCCAGTCGATGAAATCACTCGGGTCGCTCATGGGGACGACCCTACGAGACCGGTGTCTACCCCACGGGCTCTGATGTGATCTGGGGGTCCGATCGAGGGTCGGAGTCAGGCCCCCAGGTCACATCAGCCACAGTGACACGCGGCGAGGTCGGCAGTGAAGTCGTCGATCGCCTTGCGAGCACCGAGCGCCTTCATCGGGTCGACCTTGTCGGCAAGGATCACGAAGGTCATCAAGGTGCCGTCGACGTCGAGCACCGTGCCGGCAAAGCCGTGGACCCCGGTGAGTGTGCCTGTCTTGGCACGTACTCGGCCGAGACCCTCAGGATTGCTCGACGCCAGCCGGTAGGTGGCCGATCCACTGAAGCCGGCGACCGGGAGTCCCTCGACGATGCCGCGCAGGTGATCCTGTTCAGCAGCCGTCGCCAGCACCGCGAGCAGGCTCCGGGCGGTCAGGACGTTGTGGCGCGAGAGTCCCGACCCGTCGAGGATCGTGGTGCCCTTGAGCGGGATGCCCAAGCGCTTGAGCACCTCACGCACGCCCTGCGTCCCGCCGCCGAAGTCGGCACCAGTGCCCTCGGCGATGCCCACGTGCCGGGCCAGCACCTCGGCACCGTTGTTGTCGCTGACGGCGATGACGTGCTCGGCGATCTGCTGCACCGGGGCAGAGTCCACGCCGGCGATCTCGGCCCCGTCCGTCGTTCCGGTGCGGGGCTTCCCCTTGACCTTGACGCCTGCGTCCCTGAGCAGTCCGGCGAAGGTACGCGCCGCGGCCTGGGCGGGCTCGGCGATGTGGACCTGCGACTCCTTGTCCTTGCCCTCGTCGGCCCACAGCGACGTGATCGGCGCGACCTCGCTCGGGAAGTAGCCGGGTTCCCACTCGGGGCTGAGACCGGGGCCATCGAAGAGGGTGTCGTCGAAACGAAGCCTCACCCTGGTCGTGCCCGCGTTGAGCAGGGCCGCCGCGGTCTCGGCCGCGAGCGTGGTCAGGTCGGCGCGCTGCGGCCAGGCGGACGCCTCGGAGGGCTCCGTGGCCAGGAAGGGGTCGCCGCCGCCGACCAGCACGATGGTGTCGGCACGCTCGCCGCGGCGTACCGACGTGCGGAAGGTGTGGTCGGGCCCCAGCGACTCCAGGGCAGCGAGGCCCGTGGCCAGCTTCATGAGGGAGGCCGGCGTCCCGCTCGCGGTGCCGTTGTCCCACCAGAGCGTGCCGTCGGGTGCACCGACCGCAGCGATGACGTGAGGTCCGAGGTCTTCGTTGGCGAGCGCAGCCTGCACAGCGCGGCGTACGGCGTCACGCGAGATGGGCGAGTCGGTGGCGGCAGGCGCTGCGACCGGCACCGGCGCGGCCAGCTCGGGGAGGTCGAGCCCTTCGGGCGCCGGCACCTCCTGCGGCTCCGCGGGGGCTTCCTCGGCAATGCCCAGGCGCTTGCCGAGATCGATCTCGAAACCGATGAAGGCGGTGGCCAGGACGGCCAGCACCAGTGCCACCGGCAGCCACGCCGACGGGCCGCCGAGGCGGCGGTGTCCAGTGGTGCGGGTCACCCGTTCTCCTCCTCGATTTACGCGATCAGGGCCATTGTGCGCGACAATGGCCCGCGCACTCCTGTCCGGGGTGCGCAAGTTCGCCTGTCCGACGCGCGAGATGTCGGCCGACCCTGGAGGAAAGTAGCGTGGAGTTCGAAGTCTTGGTGGAGATCCCCAAGGGCTCGCGGAACAAGTACGAGGTGGACCACGAGACCGGCCGGATCCACTTGGACCGGATGCTCTTCACCGCGATGGGCTACCCGGAGGACTACGGCTACATCGAGAACACTCTCGGCAACGACGGTGACCCGCTCGACGCGCTCGTCATCCTGCAGGCCCCCACGTTCCCCGGCTGCATCATCCGCTGCCGCGCCATCGGCATGTTCAAGATGACCGACGAAGCCGGCGGCGACGACAAGATCCTGTGCGTGCCCGCGGGCGACCCGCGGCTGGCGCACCTCGAGGACATCGAGCACGTCTCGAAGTTCGACCGCCTCGAGATCCAGCACTTCTTCGAGTCCTACAAGGACCTCGAGCCCGGCAAGTCCGTCGAGGAAGGCTCCGAGTGGGTCGGCCGGCTCGACGCCGAGGCCGAGATCCAGGCCTCGATCGACCGCTTCAAGGCCTCCGCCCACTGAACTCCCCTCACCGCGCCCCGCGTCTCGTGAGCAGGTGAAACGGAGCGGGGCCGTCGGCCTCAACTTGGGTAGTCCCTGACGAACTTGTAGTCCTTTCGCACGGATGACTACAAACTCGTCAGGGACTACCCTTTTGACCGGGTGCGCCGGAGCTCGGAGGCGAGTCACTGCCAGCTGAGCAGCTCCTCGGCGCGGAGGACCTCCTCCGGGATGCCGAAGGCGTCGACGAAGTCGACGGCCAGCGGACGGACCTTGCGACACAGGCTGTTGATCTCCCGGCTGATCGCCTTGGAGCGCTGGACGGTCAGGCGACCGTGCTCCATGAACCAGGCCCGATCGGCCTCGATCGTGGTCAGCGCATGCAGGTCGACCAGCAGGCCCAGAGCGACCTTCTCGTCGGAGTCGGGCATTGCGGCCACCTTGTCGATGAAGGCGTCGAGCACGAGCCGTTCCACGTGGGCACGTGCCGTGGCGATCACGTGGTCCTGCACCGCGGAGAACACCTCGCCCGCGTCCATGCCGTCGGCGACGCCGCTCTTGAGGCGACGAGCGACGCCACTGATCATGTGCTCCTCACGGAAGCGGAGCATGGCCTGTTGGAAGTTGGGGTCGAGCAGGCCGGCCTCCTGGTCCCACTCGTCGCCACCGGGCAGTAGGTCCTTGACCCGCTCGAGGAGCTTGGCCACGCTGGTGCGCTCGATGACCGTCTCGACCGCCAGCTCGGCCACGAAGCGGACCATGCCGAGTTGGTCGAGATCGGAGAAGTCGGAGGAGTAGCCGGTCAGCAGGCCCTTGGCGACCAGCTGCAGGAGCACCGTGTTGTCACCCTCGAAGGTGGTGAAGACGTCGGTGTCGGCCTTGAGGGCGGCGAAGCGGTTGCGAGCCATGTAGCCAGCGCCGCCACAGGCCTCGCGACACTCCTGGATCGTGCGGGTCGCATGCCAGGTGCCGAACGCCTTGGTACCGGCCGCCCGGGACTCGAGTGCGCGGCGGGTGTCCTCGTCGGCGTCCTCGCTGCCGAAGACCTCCCCAAGCCGCTCCACGAGCACTTCCTGCGCGAAGTGCAGCGCATAGGTGTGCGCGACCAAGGGCAGCAGCCGCCGTTGGTGCTGGCCGTAGTCGAGGAGGAGCTGCTCGGGCTGGTCGTCGCCGGCCGCGAACTGACGGCGGCGGTCGGCGTACCGGACCGCGATGTTGAGCGCGACCTTGCTGGCGTTGATGCCGCCGCCACCCACGGAGACGCGGCCCAGCACCAGCGTGCCCAGCATGGTGAAGAAGCGGCGGTTCGGGCTGTCGATCGAGGAGGAGTAGACGCCCTCGGTGGAGACGTCGGCGAACCGGTTGAGCAGAGCGGTGCGCGGCACCCGGACGTCGTCGAACCAGATCTGGCCGTTGTCGACGCCGTTGAGGCCGAGCTTGCGCCCGGAGTCCTCGATACGGACGCCGGGCAGCACCCGCTCGCCATCGCGCAGCGGCACCACGAAGGCGTGCACGCCCTCGCTGTGATCACTGATGTGGAGTTGCGCGAAGACCACGGCGAGCTGCGCGTGACGTGCGGCGTTGCCGATGTAGTCCTTGCGCGAGTTGTCATCGGGGGTGTTGATGACGAACTCGTCGGTTGCCGGGTCGTACGTCGCCGTGGTGCCGAGCGCCTGCACGTCGGAGCCGTGACCACGTTCGGTCATCGCGAAGCATCCGAGGAGACTGCCGTCGATGGCACCCGGCAGGTAGGCGTCGTGGTGCTCTCGAGATCCCAGCTGCTGGATGGCTCCGGCGAAGAGTCCGAACTGGACACCGATCTTCACCAGCAACGACAGGTCGCCGAATGCCATCGTCTCGAAGGCGGCGACCGACGCACCGACGTCGGCAGCGCCGCCGTACTCCTTGGGCATGCCGAGTGCCGTCTGGCCGGTCGCCGCCACTTCGAGCAGGACGTCACGCACGCGATCGCGGTAGGCGTCCACGCCGAGCTCCTCGGCTTCGTGGAGGAGCTCCCGGTGCTTGGCCAGGTTGCTGCGGACCAGAGCGCGGACCTCGGCGTACTCACCGTCGAGGAACTCCGTCAGCGCAGCGACGGACGGCTGTGGTTGGCGGTATCCCGACTCGGACCTGGTCGACTCTGCTTCGGGCTGCGACACGTCAGTGGCCATGACCCCGAGGCTAGCCGCCGGGCGGTGGCGAAACGACACTTCTGGCCTGTCGGGACAGCGCTGCCGGTGGTTCAGGGGCGCGCGAAGAAGTTGGGTGGGATCCAGTAGTACATGGACTCCTCGGTGACCGGGCGACCTGTGCGCGGGGCGTGCACGATCTTGCCGTCGCCGACGTAGAGCGCCACGTGGTGGATCGAGGAGGGGTCGCTGGTGGTGCCCCAGAAGACCAGGTCGCCGCGCTTCAGGTTGCCGGCGGAGATCGGCGTGGACGCGGCGTACTGCCCGGCCGAGTAGTGCGGCAGCGATGCTCCACCCCTGCCCCAGGCAGCCATGGTCAGTCCAGAGCAGTCCCAAGCGTTGGGGCCCGCCGCACCCCAGACATAGGTGTCACCGATCTGGGCCCGCGCGAAGGCGATCACCGCGTCGACCGAGCCACTCGGCGCGGGGGCCGGGTCGGGGGCTGGCCCCGGGCGTACGTCGTTCCCCGGCTTCTCGCCACTCGGCTCGTCCGAGCCAACCGGCCGATCCGTCTTCTCCTGCGCGGCCTGCTGGGCCCTGGACTCCTGCTCGGCAGCCTTGCGGGCACGAACCCGCGCCCGCTCCTCGAGCGCGTTCTGACGACGAGTGGCCAGCGAGACCGACACGCCCTGCAGACGGGCGAGCTCGGAGACGAGACGTTCCTTCTCAGCGGCGACCGACTGCGCCTCGCGAAGCGCCGCCTGTTCGGCCTGCTGTGCCTGCGTGCGAGCGACCCTGGCCTGGGCCGCGAGGTCCTCGGCGCGGTCCTGCGCCTTCGCGGCATCCGCCGTGGCGATCCCGGCCAACTCGGCGGCGGCATCTTCGGCCGCCTCGAGATCACGGATCGCGGTGCTGGTGCCGTAGTAGGTGTTGGCCTGGGTGAGCACACCCTCGACGCTGTCCGCGTCGGCGATCGCGCCGAGGGCACTCAGTTCAGGAGCAGACTCGTATTGCCCGACGAGAAGGGTGTCGAGTTCGGATCGGCGCTGCTTGAGGTCGGCCAGGGCCTGCTTCTCCGCGGCAGCCGCCGCGGCCGCCTCCGTACGGGCCTCACGAGCTTCCCACCGGGCTGCATTCCACGCCTCGAAGGCGGCTGCGGTGCGGACGGAGGCCTGCTCGGCACGGTCCTGGGCGAGCACCAACTCGGTGCGCACTGCCGAGACGTCACGACTTGCGTCGGACGCGGCACGCTCCGCGCGTCGTACGTCGCTCTTGGAGGGGGCATCGCCGTCGGGCTCGGCGGCCGCCTGCACGAGTGCGCTGCCGGAGACGACGAGACCCAGCACCGCGACGGGGACAGCCAGCTTGAGGCGGTTGATGCGTCTCACGCTGGCTGTCCTCTCGTCGACGGCGCCCTTGAGTGACTTCCCTTCACTCAAGGAACACGCGGCACGTTAGTACTCACGAGTCACAAAGGAAACAGGAATCTCGATTTTTCTCAACTTTGTCGGCGTGTCGACTTGAAAACTACAACGATGTAATTCCTGATTCCGCGCTGCGATGGCGAGACGACGACCGCCACAGCAGCATCACTGCGTAACGAAAATGCCCTCTTGTGGGCCGTTGCTACGGCCTACAAGAGGGCATTTCCCGCCCGGGCGGGGAATCCACACCCGTACGACGGGTGGCTGCGGACAAGCGCTAGTTGTACTCGGCCATCAGGTTGGTGACAGTCGGCTGATCGGTGGGAGGCCGCCGAGTGCGCTGTGGCGGCGTTCGGTGTTGTAGAGCTCGAGCCAGGGCGCAAGGGCGGCCAGGCGGTCTGCGTTGGTGGTGAAGACCTGGCGGTAGGCCCACTCGGTGGCCAGAGTGCGGTTGTATCGCTCGACCTTGCCGTTCTGCCACGGGCAGTGCGGGCGTATGAACTTGTGTCGGGCGCCGATCGTCACCAATGCCTGGCGAACATCGTTGGACTTTCGGTAGGACCAGTGGTTGTCGGTGATGACCCGCTCGATGGTGTCGATGCCGTGCTGGGCGAAGTAGGTAGCGGCGCGCAAGATGAACGCCGCGCAGGTCGGCCCTTGCTCGTCGGGCAGCGCTTCGGAGTAGGCCAGCCGGGAGTGGTCATCGACCATCGAGTGGATGTAGTCGTAGCCGATCTTGGCGCGCTTCTTCACCGCGGTTGACCCCATCTGGCGACCGTGGGCCTTCCACCCTCCGCCATCGGGGATCTTCCCGATCTTCTTCACATCCACGTGAACCAGTTCGCCAGGCCGCTCACGTTCGTAGCGCTGCGCGGTGTGTTTCGAGGACCGGATGACGTCACCGGTCATCGGGTCGCACTCGCGTAGGTAGGGCACTTGATGCCGGCGCAGAATCCGCGACACGGTCCGTGCTGGAACCCCGACCTTTGGGCCGAGTACGTCGGGGCCGTCGCGATGCTCACGCCGGCCTGCGAGAACTTTCTGCTCGACCTCGTCACTGGTCTTGGTCGGCGTGCTGTGGGGGCGCGAGGAACGAGTCGCCAAACCGGCCTCGCCTTCGGCGGCATAGCGGTCGATCCACGTGCGCACGCACTTGCGGGAGACACCCATCGCGGCAGCGATGTGGGCTTGGGGCCAACCGGCCTGATGGCGTTGAACGATCAGTCGACGACCGTGAACGGTCAGCCGGGCATTACCGTGGCACACGAGAACCTCCGTGTGGAAGTGGGCCTTAGACAAGCCACATCCCATTCGGAGGTTCTCGTTCGTTCAACCAGGCTCGCCGCTACCAACGTCCTGGCCGAGTACAGCTAGTCGTCTGCCTCGATGGGGATCTTCGAGGTGGTGGTCGTCGGATGGGACGACAGCCCGTGTCTGTCGAACTTCTGACCCGATGCCAGGCCACCGAGGTAGAAGGAGATGATCGCGATGGCGACGCCGGCGATGTCGTCGGCGACGTAGTGCCATCCGAAGTAGAGGGTGGCGATGACGGTGAGGGTGAAGTTGGTCCACATCACCCAGTGCACCCAGCGGATCTTGACTGTGTACTGCGCCATCAGCGCCCACAACAGGCTGACCCCGGTGTGCAGGCTCGCGAACGCCGCCACTGTCTGTGGCCCGTCATAACCTGCCCACCACAGCGCGGCCTCGCGACTGTTGTAGAGCGAGTTCATGAGGTCGGTGGTGTTCGTGTGTGCCAGGTCGAGATAGCGCGCCGGGTACTCGAAGCCGGGCCCGAGCGAGGGAAGCATGTAGTAGGTGGCCGTGCCCAGGGTCCAGATGAGCACCTGGCTGGTCACGAACCAGTAGCCGTAGGAGATGTTCTTCGACCACACGCACCAGATGGCCACGAAGACCGCGACCATCGGGATGAAGAACATGTAGACGGCCGAGAGGATGTGGGCCATGAAGGTGGTGCCGAAGATCCCGTGCACGACCCCCGCCGGCGTGTGGCCGAAGAAGAGCGCGTGATCGAGGATGTCGAGTGGCCGGTCGTAGTTCGCGTCACCGAGGATCAGCGGCAGGAACGACTTGAGGTTCCGGTAGGAGACGTAGGTCAGGTAGAAGCAGACGATGCCGAGCATCACCAGGGTGAAACGCTCGCGGTTCCAGTGCTGCTCCCAGCGCTCCTTGATGACCACGACCATGGCCTTGGGGCGGCCCTTCGCGAGCCACAGGGCCCGCGGCACCAGGTCGACGAAGAGCGCCGCCAGACAGAGCAGGGGCAGACGCATCCACGAGGGACCGAGGAAGCCGTCCGGGTCGATCAGTCGACGGTCGAGGGCGGTCGCCGCGATGAACGCGAGGACCACCATGAGAGCGGCGACTCCGATGAGGAGGGCATAGGCGCGGCGATACACGCCGGGGAGTTTAGTGGACGGTCCACCGATCGCCCCTGTCCCCGTATGGCGCCGGGTCGCTCCGGGCTCAGCTCCCGCCCAGAACGGCGAGTCGGTCACCGACCACTCGAAGGCTCACCGCGGAGCCCACCTCGCCCCATTCCTGAGCGCTCCTCGCAACTGCCGAGAGCACGCCGATGCCGGGCACGTCGACGGTCAGGCGGAGCAGTTCGGGTGCCGACCGGAAGGCCAGCACCGTGCCGACGAGCGCACCACCGGGGTGCACCTCCAACGCCGAACGTCGCAGCGCGACGGCATGCGCGTCGGGGAGCCCCGCCTCACGCAGCAGCGCACCCGCTGCTGCGCCTTCGAGCACCCGGTCGTAGCCGAGGAAGATCGCCGCCTCGGCGTCGACAGGGGCGGCCCAGACGTCGGCGGGCGCCCCGGACTGCACGACCCGGCCCGCGCGCATCAGGGCCATTCGGTCGGCGACCGCGAAGGCCTCCTCATGGTCGTGGGTGACCAGCAGGGCCGTCGTGCCCTCAGCAGTGAGGATCCGGCGGAGGTCGCCGGCCAGCCGGTCACGCAGTGCGGCGTCGAGGGCGCTGAGCGGCTCGTCGAGCAGGAGCAGCCGCGGCCGTACGGCGAGTGCCCGCGCCAGCGCGACACGTTGGCGTTCTCCACCCGACAACTCATCGGGCCGACGATCGGCAAGGGCCTCGAGACCGATCAACGCCAGCAGTTCGGCGACGCGTGCCTTCACCTCCGGGCGGGGACGCCGACGGATCCGGAGCGGGTAGCCGATGTTGCCGGCCACGGTCTGCTGGTTGAAGAGCTGCCCGTCCTGGAACATCAGCGCGAAGCCGCGCTTGTGGGTGGGCACCCGCGACAGATCCTTGCCCTCCGCCCGGATCGCACCGCTGGCCGAAGGCTCCAGGCCCGCCACCGCACGCAGCAGCGTGGACTTGCCACAACCCGACGGCCCGAGCACGGCGAGCACCTCGCCGCGGGTCACCTCGAGCGAGACGTGCTCCACGGCCGGAGTGTCGGCGTACCGGACCGTGAGGTCGGTGATCTCGAGCATGGTCATGACAGTCAGAACCCTCCCACTCCGGGCACCCGGAGTCGTTCGACCAGCACCAGCGCCGTCGCGGTGACGGCGGCCAGCACCACCGATGCCGCTACGGCGGTGCCGTAGTGGTGCGCCCCCGGGGTGCCGAGCAGCTTGAAGATGAGGACGGGCAACGTCGGGTGCTCCGAGCGTGCCAGGAACGACGTGGCACCGAACTCCCCGAGCGAGACGGTGAAGGCGAAGCCGGTGGCCGCCAGCAGCGGCTGCCACACCACCGCGAGGTCGACGGCGAGGAAGGTCCGCCATGCCGGCGCCCCCAGACTGGCAGCCGCCTGGCGCTGCCGGTCGTCGATGCCCGCCAGCACCGGCACGAGGATCCGGACCACCAGCGGCAGCGCCACCAGCGCCTGGGCGATCGGCACCAGCAGCGGTGAGTCACGCAGGTCCAACGGCGGTTCGTCGAGGGCGATGAAGAAGCCGAAACCGAGCGTCACTGCGGAGACACCGAGGGGCAGCATGAAGAGCCCGTCGAGCAGACCACGCAGCCGCCGCTCCGCCGGACCGTGGGAGCGCCGGGTCACCGCGAGGGCGACCAGCAGTCCCAGCAGCACCGCCATCCAGGTGGCGTCGAAGGCGACACGAAGGGAGTTGACGAGTGCCTCGGTCACGGTGGCCGGGATCGCCGGGTCGTCGGCGGCCGACAGGCGCCGGTAGTTGTCGAGGCTCCACGCCTCGCCGACGCGGAACGAGCGCGCGACCAGTGACGAGATCGGCACCAGCACCAGCAGCGCACCGGCGACGGCGACGAGCACCGCGGGCAGGTCCACGAGGCCGGGCCGCTTCGGTCGGGCGACCACGCGTTGCCCCGTCGTCTGCCCCTTCCGGGCCCGCTGCGCGACCGCCAGGAGCAACACGACGACCGCGAACTGCAGCAGGCACAGCGCCGCTGCGGCAGGCAGGTCGAAGAGCACCGTCGTCAGCAGGTAGATCTCGGTCTCGATGGTGGCGTGGCGCATCCCACCGAGCACCAGCACGACACCGAAGGATGTCGCGCAGAAGAGGAAGACGACGGTCGCCGCCGACACCACCGATCCGCGCAACGCCGGCCACGTCGCCACCCGGAAGACCTGCCATGGCGTCGCCCCCAACGCGGCCGCGGCCTGCCCCGGACGTGGATCGAGGCTCTCCCACGCCGTCCCGACGGTGCGCACCACGACGGCAAGGTTGAAGAAGACCATCGCCGCGATGATCGACCACGGGGTGCCGTCCCACCCGAGGAACGCCAGCGGGCCACCCACCCCGAGCAGCTGATCGAAGGCCACGCCGACCACCACGGTCGGCAGCACGAACGGCGCCATCAGGATCGTCCGGATCACCCGGGCACCCGGCACCGCCAGGCGATGCAGGGCGTACGCCGTGGGCACACCCAGGAGCACCGTGGCGACAGTGGCGACACCAGCCGCCCAGACGGTGAACCACAGCACCCGCAGGGTGCGCTCGCGACGGAGCGCCTCCCATGCGGGCGCGGGGTCCCACTGTCCGTCCGGCCACAGGCCGAGGCCGATCATCGAGCTGACGGGGAGCACGAAGAAGGCGCCCAGCACCAGCACCGGCAGACCGGCCAGGCCCACCAGCGCAGCGAGCCGGCGGGCGGTCCCGGTCATCACCTCACCCCCGGCTCGTGCTCCGCTCGATCAGCGCGAGGTCAGGTCGGTCCACGTCGTCAGCCACTCCTGGCGGTGCTCGTCGATGTCGTCGGCCGACACCTGCAGCGGTTCGTCCGGTTGAGTGGCGAACTTCGCCCAGTCGTCCGGGAGCGCGACGGTGTCGTCGACCGGGAAGACATACATCTGCTCGGGCAGGGCAGCCTGCACCTCGGAGCTCAGCAGGAACTCCAGGACCCGCGCGGCACCGGCGGGGTTGTCGGCGCCTGCCAGCACACCGGCGTACTCCACCTGTCGGAAGCAGGTGTTGAGCAACGCCGAGGTGGTGGACTCGCCGCTCGCCTCGTCGATGGTGAAGGCCGGGGAGGTGTCGTAGGAGACGACGATGGGGCGATCGCCCTCACCCCCACCGGTGAAGTCACCGTAGTAGGCCTCGCTCCAGCCGGGACTGAGCGAGGCACCGTTGTCGAGCAGCCGCTCCCAGTAGCCCTGCCAGCCGTCCTCGCCGAACTCGGCGATCGTGGCGAGCAGGAAGGCGAGCCCGGGCGAGCTCGTGGTGGCTGCCGGAATGGCGGTCAGGTCACGCCACGCCGGGTCGGCCAGGTCGTCGAAACCCTGCGGCGGGAGCTGGTCGTGCTTCTCGAACCAGGCGTTGTCGACGTTGACGCAGACCGAGGCCTGGTCGACCGGCACCAACTGGTCGCCCGCGGCGCCGTCGAGGCGCAGCTCCTCGGCGCTCCCGGGCAGCCTCACCGCGTGGTCGGCGAAGACGCCGGCCTCGACGGCGCGGGTGGCGAAGGTGTTGTCGACGCCGAATGCCAGGTCTGCGAACGGATTGTCCGCGTTGAGTGCCAACTTGGTGGTGAGCTTGCCGGCGTCGCCGGAGGGCCGCACCTTGAGCGTGATGCCGGTGTCCTTCTCGAACTGCTCGACGAGCTCGTCGGGCAGGCTGAACGACTCGTGCGTGGCCAGCACGACACTGGTCCCCCGCAGGTCCTCCGGGCTCGCCGACGGATCGGAATCCGACGACTTGTCGTCGTCACCGCTCCCGATCAGGGAGCATCCCGTGAGGGCGGTGGCCAACGCCAGGGCGAGCACGCTCGCTCGCCGGGCACGACGGTGCGCGAAATGACTCAACTTCCGACTCCCTTCGCCGGTCTTAACCGGATCAGGTCGTGAGGGTCTGCGGCGGATCCGCACTCTCAGCTCACCCGCATGGGTGGGCTCCCTGTCTGTTGATGTCAGCCTAACTGTCGACGGCACCCGTAGGAGCGCGGGGTGCGCTCGACTGCGGGATGCCTACGTCGAGAGCCCGGATCAGGCGGACTGCTCGGCCTTGTCGCCGACCACCCAGACCTGCTCAGCGCCGCACCAGCAGGTGAAGACCAGGCCCGATCCGTCCTCGGCGACGCCACGCATCTGGCTCGGGAAGATGAGTTGGGACTTGTCACAGGACGTGCAGTGGTGGACGAACATGGCGGGCCTCGAGGTGTGAGGAGAGACGGGTGGTCACTTCCATGGTCCATCCTGACCAGCAATAGGGGTAGGCTTTCTTTCCTAGGATTCCCATAGGAGTTGCCTATGCTTTCGTTGCACCAGCTCCGCTGCTTCCTGGCCACTGTCGAACACGGCTCGCTGACCGCTGCCGCCGAGCACCTCGGCTATGCCCAGCCCAGCATCTCCGAGCAGGTGCGTGCCCTCGAGCGCACGCTGGGGCCACGCTCTTCACGCGGGTCGGGCGAGGCGTCGTACCCACGCCGGCAGCGGAAGCGCTGCGCCCCACGCCGAGCGCACGTTGGCCCGCCGCGGCGAAGCGCGCCGAGCCGTGCGCGGCGTGGCCGAGCTGGAGACGGGCACCATCCGCTTCGGCGCGTTCGGAACGGTCCGGTTGTACGCCGGGGCCTCCTTGGTCGCGGACGTGCTGGAACGCCACCCCGGCGTGCGGGTGGAACTGGTCGGGCAGAACCCGACCGAGGTGCAGGAGCAGCTACGTCGCGGCCACCTCGAGGCGGCCATGATCGCCGTACCGCAGGTGACCGCCGAGGGGCTCACTGTGGTGCCGGTGGCCCGCGACGAGCTCGTCTACATCACCACCGACCCCGACACACTGGCCAAACCGGTCACCGCGAAGCAGCTGGGCAGCGCGACCTTGGTGATGGCGGAGGCGAGCTATCGGGTGGAGGACTCGACCCGACTGATGCCGCGCCGCTGGATGCACGAGGAAGGCATCAGCCCCGCCACCAGGATCGAGGTGGAGGACGTCGAGACGGCGGTGGAGCTGGTGGGTCGGGGGCTGGCCGACTCGATCGTGCACAAGGGCGTCGCCACGCAGCTGCTGCCGCGACTTGCCCCGGGAGCGGGATGGACCTCGCTGCGCCCGAAGCAGTGGGACGTACTGGCGATCGCCCACCGCACCGAGGGCACCTCTCGCCGGCCGCCCGGTTGATGATCGAACTGGCCACGCGCCGGATCCAGGCCATCGCCGAACCCCTGTGACGCCGAGGCGAGCGCCGGCGCACACCCGGCAGCCGCGGACCGCGTAGGGTCGACCGCGCACCAGACGACAACCCCAGGAGCAGACATGTCGCACGACCACGAGGAGACCGAGGACCTCACCCTGAGCGTGGCCGCGCAGGCCCTCGCCGATGAGTCCCTCACCCACACCGTCGAGCTCTCCAGCTCACGTCCCGGCATCCACCTGGAGCTCTCCGAGCTCCCCGACACCACCTCCGACGCGGACGAGTGGGACCTCGACACCGAGGCCGACCTGGGTCTGAAGATCATGCTCGGCGGCGTCGACCCGGAGATGGCCGTGCAGCTGCTGCGGGTCGCCATCGAGTTCCTCGAAGAGGCCGAGGTCGAGGAGGACTGACCTCCTCGATCCGCACCACGTCGGATCACACCCGCACCACGAGCGGAAATGTGAAAGCCCCGCAGGCGTCTCGGGTCACCTGCGGGGCATGACAAACATTAGCCGCCGAAGTCAATCCACGCACGTTTCGCGAGCGTTTCCACCCAACTGGTCCAGACCATTGGGACCAACGGCCCTGTTCCGCTTGATCCGGTACGGTCACGTCAACCAGATCAACCGCCTGCAGGTGCTTGCCACGAGGCCGTCCCGCACCACCTCCGGGGACGCCGCGCGGGCCTTCGGGGAGGCCTCGGGATCGCCGTTGCGGTTGACGAACACAAACAATGCGGTCCCAAGGATTAGGATCATCCGCGATGACCCAGACGATCGCCGCCACCCGACACCAGACGCCCGCGCTGCTGCGGGCGCTCAACATCACCGCCAAGGCGGGCTTGGTGTTGATGTTGCTGACGGCTCTGATCATCCCCGAGATGGGGAATCTCGAGGACAAGGCGGCCGGCACGCGTGCCATCGCCTATCCCGCGCTCGCCTTCGCCGTGCCGGCGATCTGGTGGTTCTTCTGGCGCGAACGGGCCTCGTTCCCGTGGCTGGCCGACTTCCTGGTCACCATCACCTGCTTCACCGACATCCTCGGCAACCGGCTCGACTTCTATGACCGCATCAGCTGGTTCGACGACTGGATGCACTTCGTCAACACCGGCCTCCTGGCCGCGGCGTGGATCCTGCTCACGCTGCACCGCAGCGCCACGCTCCCGGCGACGTTGGAGCGCGGGCTCTCCTTCGGAGCGACTGCCGCGATCTTCTGGGAGATCGGCGAGTACTTCGCCTTCATCTCGAGCCACTCCGAGAAGCGGATGGCCTACGAGGACACGCTCAGCGACCTCGGTCTGGGTGTGCTGGGCGTGACGATCGCCGCGCTCACGGTGCACGCGTGTTGGCGCCACGGCATGCTCGCCTCGACCGCACCACAGCTCGAGTGGGCCCACCAGTCGGAGCAGAAGTCAGTCGACGACCACGTGCGGCGCTGACACCCGACTGACCGAACGCCGGCGCCAGGCCGCGCGCAGCGGCTCCTCGAGCCACACCGTCGACGCGACGGCCACCACGAAGCTGACGCCGATCATCGGCAACGCACCGACCCCGTCGAAGGTCGTGCCACTGAGCCACAGCAGCGGCCAGTGCCACAGGTACCACGCATAGGAGATCCGGCCCGCGAACCGCAACGGTAGCCAGGACAGCAGCGCACTCCCCTGCACTGCTCCGTGCACCAGCAGGGTCGCCGCTCCGGCCCCGATCAGCGCACCGCTGATGACCTGCCCGGGGGCGAAGGGCACGGCGGCCAGCGCGAACACCAGGAGCAGCAGGCCGCCGGCGAGCGACGTACGCCGCCACGCGGGTGGCCACGGGGCAAGGGCCAGCAGGCATCCCATCAGCAGTGCGTAGGCATTGGTCGGCAGGCTCACGTAGGACAGGAGCGGGAAGCCGGCCACGTGGACGGCGAGGCGCAGCGCGGCGAGTACCGCCACGAACATGCAACCCCACCAGAATCGAGACTGCACCGAGCGTCTGATGAAGAAGGGCAACACGAGCGGCCACAGCAGGTAGAACTGCTCCTCCACCGCCAGCGACCAGCAGTGGTTCAGCACCTCGAGCGCATGGCTGACCGGAAAGAAGTTCTCGACGTAGAGGAGCGAGGCGAACGCGTACTCGGCGTAGGTGCCGGCCGCGCGCCCCTGCACCAGCCAGAGCACGCCGACAACCACGACCATGAGCACCAGCGCCGGCACCAGCCGCACCGCGCGGTTGGCGTAGAAGTGGCCCAACCCGTGCTCGCGTCGCAGCAGCACCTGGGTGATCAGGAAGCCGGAGAGCACGAAGAAGACGGTGACGCCGATGCCACCACTGCCGCGCGGGATGAATCCCGCATGCGCGACGATCACGATCAGCATGGCCACCCCGCGGAGGCCGTCCAGCGCCGGCCAGTAGGGCGCACCTTCGCGTGTGCTCACCGCCGGAACGTAACCGTTCCGGAGCCCCTTTGCCCGGGAATCTGCGAAATTTGTCCCACTCAGTGCCACTCGCGCGGATCCAGCCTGCGTGCCATCCTCGATCCGTGATGATCCGACCGGTCGAGCTCGAGGCGATCCGCCGCGGCGAGGTGGACCTCGCCTTCCGCCGCTGGGACAGGCCTCGGGTCCTGCCCGGCACTCGGTTGCGCACCGCCGTCGGGCTGGTCGAGGTCGTGACCGTCGACCAGGTCACGGTCTCCTCGTTGCGTGCGTCCGATGCCCGCAGATCCGGTCACGGCTCGCTCGCCTCCCTGCGCGAGGCGGTGGCCGCTCGGGCGGACCGACCGCTGTTCCGGGTGGAACTGAGGCATGCCGGCGCCGATCCGCGAGATGCCCTGCGCGAGCAGGTCCCCGACGCGGACGAGGTCGTGGAGATCCTGGCCGGACTGGATCGGCTGGACGCCGCCTCCCGAGTCGGCCCGTGGACCCGCGAGACCTTGCGGATCATCGACGAGTTCCCCGAACGTCGGGCGCCCGAGCTGGCCGCCGAGCTCGAGCGGCCGACCGCCGAGTTCAAGCGCGACGTACGCAAGCTCAAGGAGCGTGGGCTGACCGAGTCGTTGGCCATCGGCTACCGGCTCTCCCACGCGGCGAGACCGTGCTCGACCACGGCGGTCCGGCACGGTCCAGGCGACCGAGGCGCGAAGGTACGCCGCTCCCCCGCACCATCGGGGCGCCCGCGACCAGGCCCTGCGGGCCGAAGAGCTGCACCGCTGCAGACCGTGGCCGCGCGCTCGCGGGCCGAAGTGGCTGCCTTGCACGGGGTCCGGCCCCCTGGCGCTGGAACGGCTCGAGAGCCGCCATGACCGAGGCCGGGCTGGCCTGGGCCGACTGACCGGCCCGGCCCGCCATGCCGTCGCGGCGGTCAGCCCAGGAGCAGCTGCGCCGCGTGCCAGCACCTGAGCCGTCGCGCGGGCGTCGTACGACGGCAGTGACGAGTCGGTGAAGAGGTGCTGATCACCGGGGTGGAGGACAAGCTCTGCGTCCTCGACGCTCGCCACGAGTGCGCGAGCGGCGTCGATGTCGCCGCCGTCGACGAAGAACGGGTCGGCGTCGGCGCCGTGCACCTGCACCGGTACGCCGACGGGCCACCGCGGGCCGAACTCGGCAACGGGGAAGCAGCCCTCCAGCAGCAATGCGCCCTTGGCCCCCTCCCGTGTCTGGGCGAGGAACTGGGCCGGGAGCACGCCGAGCGAGATGCCTGCGTAGACGATGTCGGCAGGCAGTTCCCCGGCCGCCGCGGCACCCCGCGCGGCGATCTCCCCGAACCCGACCTCCCGCACGTGTCCGAGACCGCCGTCAATCGTGTCGAACCGCCGCCCGGCGAAGAGGTCCGGCGTGTGCACGGTGTGCCCTTCCTGCCTCAGTCGATCTGCCAGGTCGACGACACCGTCGGTCAGGCCTTGCACGTGGTGGAAGAGGAGGATCTCGGCCATCGCTCCAGCATGCCACCGGTAGTCCACTCCACGTCCAGTCGTTGCTGACCGACCGTTCATGTCGATCGGCTGGACTTCCTTGGTTCGAGCAACCTTGGAGGAACGAATGACTGTCAGATGGGGTCGTACGGCCAGTCGTGGACTGGTCGGCGCCACTGCCGGAGCACTTCTGCTCGGCGGTCTCAGCATGTTGGCCGTCCCGCAGGCGCACGCCGCGCCGCGAGACCACGATCGAGCAACCTACTTGGGCAAGACTCTCTACACCGGCGAGTTCCACTCACACACGTCGGTGAGCGACGGGGTGAAGTTGCCCGTCGACGCCTTCGAGCACGTCCACACCGCCACGCAGGCAGACTTCTTCACGGTCTCCGAGCACGACGTGATGTGGGACCTGCGCAACGGCGACGACTTCCTCGAGGACTGGCGCGACGCCGACTCCGAGGAGTGGCGCGAGGTCCACAAGGAGGCGTTCGCGTTCAACGACGCGCAGGACGAACTCGTCGCCGTCCCCTCGATCGAGAACACCTGGTACGACGGCACCGGTCACATCAACGTCTTCAACACGGACTGGAAGGCCACTGCGCGGGCGACCGAGAAGGGCTCCGTGGACGGCTTCGGCAACAGCTTCGGCACCGGCGACATGAAGTACGACATGTACACCTTCTTCGCGCGGATCAAGCAGGACCCCGATGCGATCGGCCAGTTCAACCACCCGAGCCCCACCGGCAAGGGCCACTTCTTCGGGTTCAACGGCCTCGATCGTGCAGTCGACGAGTCGATGGAACTGATCGAGGTCAAGAGCACCGCGCAACTCGACCAGTACGTCCTCGCCCTCGACACCGGCTGGCACGTCTCTCCGGTCTGGAACGGCGACGAGCACTCCGCCACCTGGGTCAGCAGCAACCAGGCGATCAGTGGCGTGTGGGCCGAGGAGCACTCGCTCGAGGGCCTGTACGCCGCCATGAAGGACCGCAGCACCTACAGCACCCAGGATGAGAACGTCGAGCTCGCCTTCGGCGCCAACGACCAGCTCATGGGCTCGATCCTGCCCGCCGACACCACCCAGGTCGACTTCGACGTCCAGCTCAAGGACCCCGACGAGCGGGACTCCTTCACCAAGGTCGAGCTCGTCACCAACGGCGGCGAAGTGGCCCACACCTTCGCCGACGTCAGCGGTCGTGAACTGACGCTCACCCGCAACCAGGCAGTCTCCGAGGGCGACTGGTTCTTCGTGCGCGCCACCCAGGCGGACGGCCACGTCATCGTCTCCGCACCGATCTGGATCGGCGAGACCACGCGCGGCGCCAACTACGCCCCGGAGATCACCGTCGCGGACGGCTTCCCCACGAGCGCGGCGTACGGCGCCACCCTGGACCTCCCGCAGGTGACGGCCAGCGACGACTCGGGCCTCGACCCCACCGTGAGCTTCGAGGTCCATGACTCGGCCGGCCTCGTGGAGGTGGAGGACGGCTCCTTCCGGGTGCGCAGCTACGACGACACGTTCGTCGTGGTGAAGGCGCAGGACGACAAGGGCAACATCGGTTCGGAACTGCTGCGCATCGTGGTCGACCAGGACGAGCTCGACCCCGAGGGGTGTTCCAGTACTTCGGGAGCACGGCAGCCGTGTCCGAGCAGCCGGGTGGCGCCGGCATCGCGGTCTCGACAGACCGCTCGATCGAGAAGGCCTATGCCCAGGTGCTGCCGGCCGACGAGGACGACTGGTCGCAGGCCGACGTGCTCACCTCCACCAACGACCGCCCCTACGAGGTCAACACGATCGGCAACGACGAGGAGGTCTATCAGCACTCGATCACCGGGCAGACCCTGCGCAGCCACGAGTTCGACCTCACCGATCTGGTCGACGGCGACCGCTACCAGTACCGCTTCGGCGTGGCCGTGGCCGGTGCGGCTCCTGCGGCCTCGGCCGCTGACGCATGGACCGACGTACAGGGTGAGTTCGTGGCAGGCGGTGCCGGCAACGAACCCATCTATGCGATCGGCGACCTTCAGGCGACCACCCATGACGCCGACGACCTCGGGCTGCTCCGCAACGTGCTCAGCACCCTCCAGGAGAAGGTGCCAGGCGGACGCACCCTCCTGCAGACCGGTGACCTCGTCGACAACGGTGGACGAGGGCAGTACTGGGAAGAGGTGTTCGAGCACGTCTTCGACGGCCTCGACATCCAGTACGCGCCGGTCGCGGGCAACCACGAGACCTACGGCGACCTCGACTACAACGCACACAGCGAGGAACGCACCGCGATCTTCGCCAACATGTTCAACGCGCCGAAGAACGGTGCCATCGGGGAGAGCAACTACTCCTTCAACCGTGGCGACGTGCACGTCTCGGTGCTCAACTCCGTGCACGACATGGACAAGCAGCTCAACTGGCTGGCCAAGGACATCCGCGCCAGCGATCGCACGTGGAACATCGTCACCGGCCACTACTCCTACTACGGCGGCTCGCACGGCAACGACGGCCCGCTCGCCGCGGACCGCCCGAAGCTGACCGCAGCCTTCGAGAAGCTGGGCGTCGACCTCTACATCGGCGGACACGACCACATCTACAAGCGCTCCACCATCCACGACGGCCGACTCGCGCAGGGCGCCGAGGAGGAGGCGCTGGGCACCACCTTCGTGACCCTCGGATCGGCAGGCCCCAAGTTCTACGACAACGTCGTGCACTGGTGGGACGACGTCGTCTTCGACGAGGACATCCAGATGGGTTCCGTCGTGGAGGTCACCGACGAAGGTCTTCAGCTGAGGACCTACACGATCGACGGTGAGGAGATCGACAGCTTCACGGTCAAGAAGCCCAACGGGCACTGGCGGATCACGTCGACCGACGTGGCCGATCGCCAGCTCGAGGGAGTCGGCGTGATCAGCAACGAGGACACCCCGGACGCGACCACACTGGTCGCCGCGACCTATGACAGCACGGGTCGCGAGATGCGCGACATCCGCACCGCTGAGGTCGAGCTGGACCACCAAGGCTCCGAGCAGTTCGTGACCTTCGAGACGCCACTGCCGGTGAACCCCAGCGACACCCTCAAGGTCTATGCGTGGGACAGCCTGGCGAATGCCAGGCCGATGGCCGAGCCGATCCTGGCTCGTGAGGGCATCAGCGGGCAGGGCACAGCGGAGGATCCCTACCTCATCGAGACCGGAACCGATCTGGCCAAGGTCTCCAACGACCCGTCCGGCCACTACCTGCTCACCGCCGATCTCGACCTGACCGGCGAGACCCACTCCCAGATCGACAAGCTGGTCGCCTTCACCGGTGTCTTCGACGGTGGCGGTCACACGATCAAGGGCTTCACCACCCCGAGCACCGAGGGGGTCGGGCTCTTCGCCGACAACCAAGGCACGATCCGCAACCTCGCGGTCGAGGGTGACGTGGCAGTCGAGCGCGGCACCATCGGCCTGCTGGCCGACGTCAACCACGGCCTGGTCGAGCGGGTCCGCACCGCTGGGTCGATCAAGGGAGCGACGCGGGTGGGCGGCATCGTCGGCGATCACTACGGCACCATCCGCGACAGCTACTCGACTGCTGACGCCACCACCACCGGCATGTACGCCGGGGGTGTGGTCGCCATCGCGATCGGCGGCTCCGTCAGTGAGCGGATCTACGGCACCGGTGCCGTGAAGGCCGAGGTGCGCAACGCTGGCGGTGTCGTCAGCTACGGCTACGAGAACACGGTGGTCTCCCAGTCGGTGTCACTCAACGACGTCGTCCAGGGTGCGTCGTTCGCCCACGCCATCGTGGGACGCGTTGCCGAGGGCCAGATCGCCGAGCTCTCCCGCAACTACACGAGTTCGACCGTCACGGTCGCGGGCGAGTCCCTTGCCGACGCCCCGGCCGCGGACAACTGGAAGGGAGAGATCGTCCGGGCCCAGGACCTGCGCACCGCCGAGTGGTTCTCCGACCTCGGTTGGGACCTGGACGACGTGTGGGAGTGGCAGCCGAAGGCCAAGCGCCCGGTGCTGCGTGACGCCCACGAACCGATCGATGCCTCCACCGTGGCGCCGAGTCTCGAGCAGGCGCCCGACGGGTTCTACCTGATCACCACGCCGGGTGAGCTCGCCCAGGTGAGCTCCTTCCCCGAGGAGGACTTCCGCCTCGCCGCCGACCTCGACCTGGCCGGTGTCGACCTGCCTCAGCTGGGCAGCCGCCGCCCGTTCAACGGCACCTTCGACGGCGCCGGGCACCAGATCTCCCACTGGTCCTCGACCGACGGCGGGCTGTTCGCCCTGATCGGCGCGGACGGCACCGTGCGGGATCTCGCACTGGTCGACGTACGGATCGACAAGGCGACGCCGCGCGCCGGCGCGCTCGTCGACACGCTGCGCGGGACCGTGGAACGGGTCTGGACGTCCGGAGAGGTGAAGGCACACTCCTATGCGGCAGGTGTCGCCGGCGACACGTTCGGCGCGATCCGCGACACCTATTCGACCGCCACGGTGAGCACCACGGTCGGCAACTACGCCGGCGGCATCATCGGTGTCGCCGACTCACCCAGTGTCACCGAACGGGTCTACGCCACCGGCGCCATCACCTCCGTGGGTACGTCGGCGGGCGGCATCACCGGCTACGCCCGCGACAGCGGCACCCAGGTGAGCAAGGCGTTCGCCCTCAACCCGACGGTCACCGGCACCACGACCTCACAGCGGGTGGTGGCCCGCGCCGCGAACGGCCAGACGCCGAACCTCAGCGCACTGTTCGCCGTCGAGACGACCGTGGTCGGCGGCCAGACTGTCACCACGACCGGCGCGGACACCTTCAACGGTGAGACCGTCACGACGACCGACGCCAGGAGCGGGGCCACGTGGGGTGACCGGCTCGACTTCGACCTCGACGAGGTCTGGGAGTGGAACGCCGATGCCCAGCGTCCGGTGCTCCGCAGCGTTGCCGAGGACGTACCGGCACCGTCCGGTCCCACCGCGGAGCAGGACGAGGACGGAGCCTGGCTCATCGCCAGCGTCGCTGAGCTGCAGCAGGTGGCACTCCATCCGACGGAGACGTTCCGGCTCAAGCAGGACCTCGACCTCGCGGGTGCCACCGTCCGCGTGCCGACCTTCAGCGGCACGTTCGACGGTGCTGGCCACGAGATCAGCGGGCTGCACTCGTCGCAGGGCGGTCTCTTCGCCGTGATCACGGCGGAGGGGCTGGTCACCGATCTGACGTTGGTCGGCGTGGAGATCGAGAAGGCCACCAGCAGGGCCGGTGGCCTGGTCGACACGTTGCGGGGCACGGCGAAACGCATCGGGGTCTCCGGATCGGTGAAGGCGAAGGACTACGCCGGCGGCATCGCCGGTGACTCCTTCGGCACCATCCGCGACGCCTGGACCACCGCCGACGTCGCGACCACGACGGGCGACTACGCCGGCGGCATCATCGGTGTCGCCGACTCGCCCAGCGTCACCGAACGGGTCTACGCAACCGGCGCGATCTCTGCGGCCGGCGCGTCGGCGGGCGGCCTCACCGGCTACGCCCGCAACAGCCAGACGGTCGTGCGCAACGGCGTCGTGCTGAGCCCGACGGTCACGGCCACCGCCAACGCGCATCGCGCCGTTGCCCGGTTCGCCAGTGGCCAGAACGCAACGCTGGAGGAGCTCTGGGCCGTCGACACGCTGGTGCCTTCGGTGCAGACCTCTGCCGAGGAGGGGCCGACCACGCGCAACGGCGGTCCCCTGACGGTCGACGCCGTCGCTCTCCCGGAAACCTGGTCCGGGGCCGGCTTCGATCTCGACGAGGTCTGGGAGTGGGACGCCGACGCGGCCCGCCCCGTGCTCCGCACTCCTGCGGTCGCGCAGGGCGCCAAGGTCGCCGACTCTGCTGATCGCTCGTCGACGGCCGGCTCGGTCGCGGCTCCGGTGCTCCTGCGCTCATCGGCCCGGGCCGCGGCTCCCGCGGGTGCCGAGGGAGGCAAGACACCGAACCACACCCTCGCGGTCGAGGCCGACGTCGCCACCGTGACGGTGCGGATGGGTGCGGAGGCGAGCGGTCAGCAGGCCGGCCTGCTGGTGCTGGCTGCCGGCGCTGACCCGAAGGCACCGCACGCTGTCGACATCGCCTTCGCGGGCCAGCCGACGTTGGACGAGGAGGGCACCGGCTCGGTGGAGATGCAGTTGCCCGGGGCGCCCTCGGCGTACCGACTGCTGGTCGGCGCGACTGGCAGTGACGCGCCGTACGTCGCCCCGCTCGACCCGGATGCGCCGGTCGACCCGACCGATCCCGCAACAGCGACGGTGACTGCCGGCAACCTGTCCCTGACCTGGGGCAAGGCGGCCAACCTGGTGGTCCGGGTGCACGGTGAGTCCGCGACCCCGACCGGCACCGTGCAGGTGCTCAACGGGTCCAAGGTCATCGCCGTCGGTCGGGTCACCGACGGGATCGCCCGGATCACGCTGCCTGCCCGCTCGCTCAAGGTGGGCAAGCACGGCCTCCGGGTGGTCTACAACGGCGACGAGCTCCACGGTGCGGCCGCCACCACCGTCAACGTGAAGGTGAAGAAGGCGGTCGCTGAGGTCCGAGTGCTCAAGGTCAAGCCCAAGAAGATCGTGGTTCGCCGCACCAGGGCCACGGTCAAGATCCGCGTGGACCTGCCGAAGGGGTCTCCTCCTCCAGCAAGATCGTCGTCCGCGTGCAGGGCAAGAAGATCAAGGCGACCCTGTCCAAGGCCGGCGTGGCCAAGGTGAAGCTGCCGAAGTTCAAGAAGGTCGGCAAGCGCAAGGTGAAGGTCGCCCTCAAGGGCAATGCCCAGGTGAAGCGCGCGACGAAGACCGTCAAGGTCAAGGTCCGCCGCTGACCTCGTCCAGTGGTCGATCCGTGCTGTTCTCCTCCTCAGAATCAGCACGGATCGACCACTGGATCCGCCGGACCGAACAGAGAGGCCGTGCCGGTTTCGCCCCTGACACCACTCGTCCGTATACTTCTTCCGGCTGGCCGGAGACGGGCAGCGCGCCGCCTTAGCTCAGTCGGTAGAGCGAGTCACTCGTAATGACTAGGTCGTCAGTTCGATTCTGACAGGCGGCTCCATGAAAGGCCTCTGGCCAGCGGAAACGCTGGGTGGAGGCCCTTTCTCATTCGCCGTGGGTAATGCGTCCGGCGACATGACACGTGTCGATCAGCATGCGGACGGTCAGCGCGCGCAGCAGCGCAGCGGTTCCCCCTCCTCCCCGCACGGTGGGCGGCTACCTGGACGACCTCATCGGTTACGCGAACCGTGACGACGTCGGTGCCATGGAACAGGCAGCGATCGTGCACGGACAGTTCGAATCGGTCCACCCGTTCACGGACGGAAACGGTCGCATCGGCCGAGCACTCATCAACACTGTCTTGCGCCAGCGCGGTGTCACGACCAAAGTGGTCATTCCCCTGGCATCGGCTGTCGTGGCTCGCCGCGACGACTACTTCCGCGCACTGGGCGACTACCGAGACGGTGACGCCACCGGTCTGGTCGCGGCGTTCACGCGAGGAAGCACCATCGCTGCAAGGGAATCACGGGTCACCGCCGACCGGTTGGCTGCTCTGCCGGAACAGTGGCGCGACGAAGCAGGCCGCCCCGGCGAGGTAGCGCCGCAGCGAAGATCCTGGACCGTCTCGCTGAGAACCCCGTCTTCTCTGCGGAGGACGCCGAGAACAGGGTCGGTGGCGCCACCTCAAGTGTGTATGCGGCGATCGACAGACTGCGGGCCTGCGGGGTCATCCGCCCCTTGACAGCCCGAACCCGCAATCAGATCTGGGTGGCTGCTGCGCTCTCCGACGAGCTTGACGACCTGGGGGTCAGGATCGCCGCCGCAGCCAGGGTTGATCAATGAGGCGACGTACCTCGATGTGCTCCTGAGCCACGTTGTTCCTAGGCTGGTGGAGTTTGCCCACGGGTCCACGAACCAGGAGAACCATGTCTTCCCAGACGGCGTCCGGCATCCCGGACGACACCGCCGACCTCGGGCACGCACTGCGCACCCGGCATCTCACGATGATGGGTCTGGGCTCCGCGATCGGGGCCGGCCTGTTCCTCGGTTCGGGTGTCGGGATCGCCACTGCAGGGCCGGCCATCCTGGTCTCCTACGCAGTGGCGGGCCTGCTGGTGATCTTCGTGATGCGGATGCTGGCCGAGATGGCGAGCGCACGGCCCGCGAGCGGCTCGTTCTCCGTGTATGCGGAGGAAGCCATCGGACCGTGGGCCGGGTTCCTGCTCGGCTGGCTCTACTGGTTCATGCTGGTGATGGTGCTCGGGGCGGAGATCACCGGAGCCGCACAGATCGTCGGAGGCTGGTTGCCCGGCGTACCCCAGTGGGTGGCCGCGCTGGTCTTCGTGAGCGTCTTCGCGGTGGTCAACCTGTGGGGCGTGCGCCAGTTCGGCGAGTTCGAGTTCTGGTTCGCCTTCATCAAGGTCGCGGCGATCGTCGCCTTCCTGGTGCTTGGTGTGCTGCTGGCGCTCGGCCTGCTCCCGGGCACCGACCCGGTCGGTGCGTCGCACCTGCTCGGCGAGGGCGGCTTCGCCCCCAACGGTCTCAGCGGCATCGCGGCCGGGCTGCTCGTGGTGGCCTTTGCCTTCGGCGGCATCGAGATCGTCACCATTGCCTCCGCTGAGGCAGAGGACCCCGAACTCGCCGTCGCCCGCTCGACCCGCAGCATCGTGTGGCGGATCCTGGTCTTCTACCTCGGGTCGATCGCGATCATGGTGACCGTCATGCCGTGGAACTCCCCCTCGCTCGAGGCCGGGCCGTTCGCCGCGGTGCTGGAGCTCACCGGACTACCGGTCGCCGCCACCCTCATGGAGGCAGTCGTGGTGATCGCGCTGCTGTCGGCGTTCAACGCACAGGTCTACGGCACCTCGCGGATGGCCTACTCACTGGCCCGCCGCGGTGACGGACCGGCCGCCCTGACCCGGATCTCCTCACGCGGAGTGCCCTCGGTGTCGGTGCTCGTCTCCATCTTCTTCGGCTTCGTGGCCGTCCTGCTCAACTGGCTGCTCCCCGATGCCCTCCTGGGAATCCTGCTCAACGCCGTCGGCGCAGCACTCCTGGTGGTCTGGCTCCTGATCGTCGTGGCACAGCTCCGGTTGCGCCCCCGCCTGGATGCCGAAGCCGCTGCGGGCGGCCAGGGACCCGTCGTACGGTCGTGGGGTCATCCGTGGTTGAACTGGGTGGTGCTCGTGGCCCTCGCCGGCCTGGCCGGACTGATGCTCACCGACGCCGACGCACGCGCCCAACTGTTCTCCACGGCGGGGCTGGTCGTGGTGATCCTGGCGATCCACGTCGTCACCCGGAAGCGCCACCGACTCCCGGCGGAGTGACCACCACGCTGCGCGGAGCGGAGCCGCCTGGTCAGCCGCGGTGGCGGACTGCGGCGCTTCGTGCGACGTCGTCACACAGGACACCCGGCCACCGGGCCACGTCGGTGGGAGTGCGAGCCACGGACAGCGTGGCCCGCGGCAACAGGCCCACCAAGGTCTCCGCGGTCGACACGGGATGCGCAGCGTCGTCGACCCACGCCAGCACCGTGGTGGGTACGTCGATGCTCGCCACCTCCTCCGGTGTCGGCAGGTCCGTGAGCGCCGCGCCACGGAAGAGGGAGGGCAGGAGCTTCTCGGACACGTCGGGCACGGTTTCGGGCGCATTCACCGTTGCCGGCGGCCGCGGCACCGCCCTTCCGGCCGCCACGAACCGATCGAGTCCGAAGCGTTCCACCACCTCGGCAGCCTTGACGTAGTCCTCGGACTTGGCCAGACGCGTCTGCCACGCCGTCGGCGGCACCAGCAGCGTCAGCCCACTGAACCGTCCCGGGTCACGCACCGCCGCATGCAGCAGGGTGCCGCAACCCATCGACGGACCGACCCCGTGCACCTTCTCGCCGGGGAACCAGTGGTCGAGCAGGCGCAACAGGTCGTCGGCGAGCACCGTCCAGCGGTAGTCCTCCGGCATCTCGCGGCCCGTCGAACGACCGTGCCCGCGGGCGTCGTAGCGCAGCAGCCTGGTGCCGCTCAGACCACGGCCGAGGTCCAGGTCCAGCAGCCGGTCGCGATAGCGGCTGGAGGTGAGGCCGTGCAACTGGACAACGGGATGACCACCCTCGTCGCTCAGCTCGACATCGAGCTCGGCTTCCGGAACGGTGAATGTCGGCACGTCGACTCCTCGCGGTCGCTCCTACGATATCGACATGAGGCTGACCAACGTTGCCCACCTACGGCTGCCGTTCGGTCGCCTCCTCGGATACGACGTCACGGTCTCCTCCCCGGCCGTCAACTGCCCGTCTCCTTCGATCAACGTCGCCACGTGGGCGCCGGCGATCGGCCCGGCTCCTGGATGGCGCTCTCCTTCCGCCTCCCCACCCCCGTCTCACCCGATGACCTGGCCGCTGCCTGGCTCGCCGTCATCGCCCGCCACGGCACGCTCCGCTCCGTCTTCGTCCCCGGTGCAGACGGCACCCCCGAACTGCACGAGGTCGACGTCTCCCCGGGCGGATGGATCGAGCACCCGATCGCACCGGGACAGGCAGTCAACGAAGCCCTGCGCGACGCGCTCGACCGCACGTGCTCACCGTACGCGCGCCCGTCACATCGTCTCTGCGTGCTGGAGACCACCACCGGGCCGACGGTCGTGATCGGCGCCGACCACTCCCACACCGACATGTGGTCGATGCTGGTGCTCGCGCGCGACCTCCTCAGCGCACTGAGTGCCCTCCGGACGGGCACGACCCCGGCTCTTGCCCCGGTCCTCGCCTTCGACCAACACACGGCCGCGTTGGCCGACCGGCCCACCGCACCCGACGACGTACGCCGCAGATGGGCAGAGATCCTGGCCGCGAGCGGTGACGTGATGCCGCGCTTCCCGCTCTCCCTGGGGCCGGTGGCGACCCTGCAGCACGAACGCGTCGAGGTCCGTGACGTGCTCGACGTCGACGAGAGCGCTGCTCTGTCCGCGCAGGCTCGCGACGACGGGGTCTCCACCCTCGCGCTCGTGGTCGCAGCGATGACGGCCGTGACGCAGGAGCTGGCGGCCACGCCGCTGCGGGCGGTCTTTCCCGTCCACAGCAGGTACGACGCCACGTGGCACGACTCGGTCGGTTGGTTCATCACCAACTCCGTACTGGAGTCCGCCGACCCCACTCCGAGGGCCAGCGCGGACGCCGTGAAGGAGGCGGTCCGGCTGGGTTCATGGCCGTTGGAGGACCTGCTGCGCCCGTGGGGCGGGATGCCCACTGCCCCAGGCATGTTCGCCATCTCCTGGCTCGACCTGCGCCGACTGCCCGTCCGGGTCGACGCCAACGGCTTGGAGGCGCAGTACGTCGGTGCCACGATCCGCACCGACGGCGTGATGATCTGGTTCATCCTCGATGAGTCTGGCCTGCACCTTCGCTGTCGCTATCCCGACACCCCCGAGGCTCGACGCAACGTGGGCGCGTGGCTCGACCTGCTCATCGCGCGACTGCGCACGACCGCCCGGGAGTCGGCAGGGGGCGACTGCTGCTCGGCGACCGGATCTTCCGGGTGGCCAGGGCGACCCGCTCCGACGTGCCCGCCCTCGTGGCCCTGTTGACCGACGACGAACTCGGGCGGACTCGGGAGGCAGCAGACCTGACCCGCTACGAGGCGGCCCACGACGCCATCAGCCGTGACTCCTCACACTTCCTGGCTGCGGTGCGTGACGAGTCCGACCGCATCGTCGGCACCATGCAGTTGACCGTCGTGCCGGGACTCTCCCGTGGCGGCGCCACCCGTCTGCAGATCGAAGCGGTGCGGGTCGCCGCATCCGAACGCTCCAGCGGGCTGGGGACCGCCATGTTCGAGTGGGCCCACGAGCACGGCCGCAACCACGGTGCGACGCTCGCCCAGCTCACCACCGACCATGCACGCGACCAGGCCCTGAGGTTCTATGAGCGACTGGGCTACGTGCACTCGCACGCCGGGCTGAAGCGACCGTTGTGACAACGCCCGTCACGATCCGCGTGGCGAACGGGCGGGGCCGAGGGCTGCTCACCGCAGGAGCCTGAGCACCGCCCGCTCGACCCGACGTCGGTCGTCGCGCAGCGCTGCGCCACCGTCCTTGCCCCGAGGGAGCCGAATCGTCTCACCCTCCTCGAAGCGCTCCAGGACCCGCGGATCGACGTACGACGTGCGGGCGATCGTCGGCGTGTTGCCGAGGTCCTCGGCCACCTGGTCCATGGCTGAACGCACTGCCTGCCGGCGGGCAGTCGCCGTCCGCGCGTCAGCACTGTCCGCCAGCGACACCGCGCAGAGGACTGTGGCGTGCCAGGTCCGGAAGTCCTTGGCGCTGACCTCCAGGCCCGCGGTCTCCCGGAGGTAGTCGTTGACGCCGTCGGCCTCCAACCGGCGCCACACCCGCCCCTCGCGGAATCCGAGCAGCTCCTCGAAGTCGCCGCTACGACGACGCAGCAACCGACGTACTCCGCCGGCGCACAGGTCGTCGTGCACCGAGACCGACTGCTCGACACCGGACTTCCCGGTGAACTCGAACACGGTCGCGTCCCCACCGACGTGAACGTGCCGCTTCTCCAGCGTCGTCAGGCCGAAGGAGTCCGGGTCGTCACCGAACTCACCACCGCCGATGCGGAAGTGGCCGAGGTCGAGCAAGCGGACCGCCAGCGCGCAGCTCCACTCCCTGCTGAACGCCTCGCCTGCCAGGTCGCCGACAAGCCGTCCTCGGATCCGTGGCAGCGCCCTGCCGAACCCCTCCACCCGGGTGAACTTCGCTGCATCCTGCTTCTCCCTCCACGCCGGGTGATAGAGGTACTGGCGACGCCCCGCAGCATCTGTCCCCACGGCCTGCAGGTGCCCGTTGGCATGGGGACAGATCCACACCTGATCCCACGCCGGCGGGATCACCAGGTCCTTGACCCGCTGCAGATCGGCCGCAGCGAGGCGCGCGCCCTGATCGTCCACATAGGTGAAGCCGCGCCCGGCACGCCGTCGACTCCAACCCGGTCCCTCCGAGGAGACCTTGCGGAGGCGGACCATCGCCGCTCAACCCGAGATCGGGAGATCGACCAACTGCAGGATCTGTCCGGCTGGCGATTCGACCGGCGCCCGCAGGCTGAGCGTGGCGCCGGTGCGACGCGTGCGTCCAACGAACTCGAAGAGTGTCTGGACCCCGGGGCTCGCCAGGTGGGTGACGCCCGTCAGGTCAACGACGGCGTCAGCGGTCCCGGCCCGAGTCGCCTCGTTGAGGGCCGCATGGAACACCTCGACGGACAGGTCGTCGACGGCACCAGTGGCCACCAAGCGGCCCGGTTCCGTGCGTGTCACCAGTTCCTGGGACTCGTCGAGGAGCGCCCCGGTGCCATCGACCACTTGCTGCAGAAGCGGCACCGGCCTCGTCAGTCGCTGGGTGAGCGTCACCCGGGTGCCGCGGCGGGACCGCACGACGCGGATCGAGTCGACCAGCCCCGACGCCATCATGAGGCCCCGGCCTCGCGATTCACGTTCACGCCACCTGCCACGGTCACACACGGTGACCCGCACGGTGCCGTCGTCCCCGAGCTCGCCCTCGATCTCCACCACCGGATCGGCTTCGGGCAGCGAGACGTAGGCATGGGCAACGGCATTCGCGGCCAGCTCCACGACGGCGTGGCCGAGCCCGACATGGTCGAGGAGTCCCACCCCCAGACCGTCGAGCCACTGGTTGATGCGATGCCGGATCATCGGCAGGTTCTCCGGCACCGCCGCGACATTGAGCCTGAAGGGGTCCGGCTCCAGCACTCGGGTTGCCAGGAGCAGGACCGCGTCATCGCCGTTGCCCTCGGGCAACAGCGCCGAGCGAAGTACCCGGTCACACAACTCGTCTCCGCGCTGGGCTGGGATCACCGCACCGGCCGGACTCGCGACCGCCTCGGAGAACGCCTGGAAGAGACGGTCGTACCCCACGTCGAGACCCTCGCCGTCAGCGCACACCAGACCGTCGGTGTAGAGGCCGAGCATCTCACCGACCTCGAGCCGGGCGCGGTGGCTGACCACGTGTCCACCGGTCCCCAGCGGCCTGCTGGGCTCGGAGCTGAGGAGCCGCGGCTCGGCGCCGGGCGTCAGGAGGAAGGGCGGCGGATGGCCTGCGGTGGCCCATTCGAGCGTGCCGTCGCGCAGACCCAGCAGCGCGATGCAGACGGTGGTGGCGCAGACCTCGGCGTGGTCGTGGGCATACTGGTCGGCGCTGGAGAGTGCGCCGGCAAGACCCGCACCCGCACTGAGTCGCTCCCGCAGGATCGCCTTGACCTGGGAGACGGCCACCGTGGCCCCGAAGCCACTGCCCACCACGTCGGCGACCATCAGCGCCACCTTGCCACCGGGCAGCGGGAGAGCGTCGAGCGTGTCGCCCTTGTTGAGCGGCTCCACACCACTCAGCACGTATCTGGCAGACAGGACGGCCCCGGGGAGGACCGGGATCCCTGGGGGGACCTGGACATCCGTGGCGGTCGTGACCAATGGTTCGCCCCTGTGCCGAGAACGTGTGGACTGACGTGGGTCAGGTACCCGAAGTTCCTATCACGATTCCCGGCTGCGCTTCTTCGGTGTCCGACCGGGGCTACGACGTGGGGCGTTCGCCGCTGCGTGGCTCGCTCTCCGGTGCGAGTTCCCCCAGTCCTCGGCGCAGGTCGGCCAGGACCCGGCTGAGCAACCGCGAGACCTGGGTCTGCGTCACCCCGAAGTCGTCGGCGATCTCCTGCTGGGTGAGTTCGTCGAAGAACCTCATCTTCAGCAGCTTGCGGTCTCGCTCCGGGAGTCGACGTACGACGGGCCGCAGCATCACGCGTGCCTCCGCCGCCGCGCGGTCCCCCGAGTTGTCCGGGTCCGGAAGCAGCTCACCGAGGGTGGCGCCGCCATCCTCGCCCACCGGCAGGTCAAGTGACGTCGGCGTGAAACAGCCTTCGGCGGCCAAGGCTTCGACCACGTCTGCCACGGGGACATCGAGAGCGAGGGCAATGTCAGCCTCCGCCGAGGAGTCACGGTCGCGAACCCTGCGGTCCCGTTCCTCGACGACGCGTGACTGGAGCTCCTGGATCCGCCGCGGAGGACGCACGGTCCAGCCCTGGTCGCGGAAGTGGCGCCGCAGCTCGCCCCGGATGCTGGGGACGGCATAGGACAGGAGGTCACCTTCACGGTCGCCGTCGAAGTTGTGCACCGCACGCACGAGCGCCGCGTTGGCGACCTGCTCGAGGTCGTCCTGGCTGATCCCTCTGGACCGATACCTCGCGGCGATGCTGCGGGCCACGCACATGTTGACCATCACGACCTGGTCGAGCAGCTCACGCAAGGTCTCGCCCTCTGCATGGCGCGCTTCGGCCAGCAGCCCCGTGGTCAGCCGTCGGCGCTGATCACGCGAGATGCCTTCATAGGGGTTCGTCGTGCCATGCCGTTCCATTGCGCCCTCCCGAGAGGTTTCGCTCTGGTGCTCGCCGGTCGGCCGAGCCATTGTCCGAGCACATCCACCGCCGTAGGAGCGGATGCAATTCGACCATAGCCCAGCGTTCGACGGGCGGCCAGAGCAACGGTCAGCAGCGCAGTCGGCCCCGGTGCATGCGGTACCGAAATGCGGGTACCGGTCGTCGGAGCACCGGAGTGTTCGCTCACCTGAGGCGTCAGCGGCGCAGGGCGGAGGCAGGCAGTGGCATCACCACAGGGCAGTCAGGACCCGGGCAGGTCCGGGCCCGATCTCAGCCGATCGCTCGTCATCGGACTGATCGTCGTTGGGCTCCTCGTGGTCCTCGGCGTGATGCTGCTGATCGGAGCGCTGACCACGTGAAGCGTCGACGGAGTCATCTCGCAGGCAACACGACCATCTTCTGCTGCCACGGAGGCCCTTCGTGACCGAGTCCCAGCACCCGACCGAACCACGTGACGAGCCGACTGCGTCCGACTTCGACATCGACATCGAGAGCGAAGCGTTGCCGGACGATGCCGACGACCCGGAGGCTCCTGCGCATCGCGCAGACGTGGATCTCGAGGAGATCGTCGACATCGAGGACGATGGCTCATCGGCCGACGTACCGTCGGAGGACTGACGAGGTCAGTCCTCGGGTGCGGCCGCGCGCAACGCCGCCAGCAGCGGTTGCGCAGCATCCTCGAGGAACCCTGGGTTCGTCGCCCCGTCGATCTGCACGAGCGCGATGTCGGTGAAGCCGGCCTGCCACCACGGCCGCACCGCCTCCACGATCTGCTCGATGTCGGGCCCGCACGGAATGGATTCCGCGACGTCCTCGCGGCGTACGTACTTGCTGGCACCGGCGAAGGATGCGGTGGTGGGGAGGTCGCTGTTGACGGCCCACCCTCCGCCGAACCAGCGGAACTGCCGGTGCGCCCGGTCGATCGCCGCCTCGCTGTCGGACGGATCCCAGCTCACGGGGAGCTGGCCGATGGCACGCGTCGTTCCGCCGATCCGCGGGGTCCCCTCCGTTTCGTTCCACTCCCGGATGAGGTCGCCATCAGGTGCTGTGGCGATCAGGTGGTCGGCCAAGGGTCCGCACCGCGCGACGACTTGGGATCCGCCGACGGCAAGGGCCAGGGGCACGGCCTCGTCGGGCAGGTCCCACAGTCGGGCGGCATCGACGTCGAAGTGGTCGCCGTGGAATTCGAACAAGTCACCCCGCAGGAGCCCCGCGATGATCGTCATCGCCTCGGTCAGCATCTCGTGCCGGGTCTCGACCATCGGCCAGCCGTGGCCGACGACGTGCTCGTTGAGGTTCTCGCCGCTGCCCAGGCCGAGGGTGAACCTGCCGCCCGAGAGCAACTGCATCGTCGCAGCCTTCTGCGCGACGACGGCGGGGTGGTAGCGCATCGTCGGGCAGGTCACGTAGGTCATCATCGGGATCCGACGGGTCGCCTGTGCGACTGCCCCGAGCACACTCCAGGCGTACGGCGCGTGCCCCTGCTCAACCAGCCACGGCGAGTAGTGGTCGCTCATCACCAAGAAGTCGAACCCAACCTCCTCAGCCGCAGCCGCGTGCCGGACCAGGTCCACCGGCCCGGCCTGCTCGGTCATCAGGGTGTAGCCGAACGACACCATGTCAGTGATTGCGCAGGGCGGTGATCAGCTCGTCCTTGTTCATCGACGAACGGCCCTCGATGCCGATCTCCGCGGCCCGGTCGTGGAGTTCTTCCACGGTCCAGTCCTCGTAGGAACCGGACTTCCCGCCCTTGCGACCCACCTCCGAGCGCGAGCTGTTGGCCGCGGAGTTGGCGATCCGCGCAGCCTTCTCCTTGCTCGCCCCGTCGTCACGCAGTTCCTCGTAGAGGTCGGGGTCCTTCACGCTCGGTCCCGGGTCCTTGTCCTTGGGCATGGTCGTCACGTCCCTTCGTCTCGTCATGGAACGTCGCGGTACCCACGGGTGTCGGGCCCACACGGGCCAGCGGGCGTACGTCGACGTACCGAGCGGGCGCGCTGACGGCGCCGAGCGGCCACGTCGCGGGGCGGCGATGTCGTGGTCGCCTTCTACGATCAAGGCGACGGCCTGCGCCGGCCGTCGAGTCCTCGTCCGCAGACCCACTCGGTCAGAGCCAGGAGCAGCAGGTGACAGGTCAGCCCGCCATCGGCCTCGTGCTCGTCGACGTCCAGAACGCCTTCTTCGAGGCGGGCGCCCTGGCGCAACGGCGGGCCGAGTTGGCCTCCCGATGCAACGCCCTCGTCCGGTGGGCCCGTGACAACGCGGTGCTCGTCGTCAACCTCCGCACCGAGCACCGGGCAGACCGCAGCACCTGGACGCTCAGCATGCTCGAAGACGACCAGGGCTTCGCGATCGCCGGCGACCACGACGCCCAGCCGCTGGAGGAGCTGGACCTGGCCGGGAGCGTCGAGGTGGTCAAGACCCGCGACGACGGCTTCTTCCGCACCAACCTGGGCGCGCTGCTGGAGCAGCACCGCGTCGAGACGCTGGTGCTGGCCGGCGTCTCCACCCACACCTGTGTGGCGACGACCGCAGCCCACGCCTATGCCACCGACCTGCACGTCGTGCTCGCCCACGACGCGATCGCCTCGGATCGACCCGAGCTGCATGAGCCGACCATCGCGCTGCTCCAGGACGAGTTCCGGTTCGCCGTGCTCCCCACGGCATCGATCATCCACTCCGATGCCGCCGCGCTGACCCGGTGACGCGTGGCAGCTTCATGAGTTCGCGGCCGTCGGGTACCGCACGGCATGGGTGAGCACGAAGACCACGAGAAGCAGGCCGCAGGCGAGAAGCGTCCACCGATCGACATCACGAACGTTCCGGACGAGGAGGGGATCTCCGAGGCCGACGTGGCCGAGCGGGTCGATCGCGACCCGGAGGAGCAGCTGAACCGTCCGGACCAGCCCGACGCCACGCCCGGGGAGAAGCGACAGTTCGACGTACCCCGGACCCGCAGGAACCCAATCAGGACAAGTGACGTCCATCCGGCACCTGGCTGTCCGACCCGCGTGGGTGCCCTCGCGACGCGGCGACGTAGGTTCGGATCGTGTCGATCCCTGCGCTGAACGAACCCCTGACCTTTGCTCACGGCCCCGCATGGCGAAACCGGCTGGCGCTTGCACCTCTCACCAACACGCAGAGCAACCCCGACGGGACACTCACCGCTGACGAGCACAACTGGTTGGTGGCCCGCGCACGCGGTGGGTTCGGGCAGGTGATGACGGCAGCGGCGTACGTCGCTCCCGCCGGCCGCGCCTGGGAGGGACAGCTCGGCGTCAGCGACGACGCGCACCGCCCCGGTCTGGCGAAGCTCGCGGACGCCATCGCCGAAGCCGGTGCCGTCTCGGCCGTCCAACTGCACCACGGCGGCCGGCGAGCAGAGGCCAACCTTGCCGGCAGCGTCCGGGTCGGTCCGTGGGACGACCCCGAGAAGCAGACGATCGCCCTGAGCACCGCGGGTGTCGAGCAGGCCGTCGAGGAGTTCGTCGCGGCGGCAGTACTCGCGGAGGAGGCCGGCGTCCACGGCATCCAGGTGCACGGGGCGCACGGCTACCTGCTCGGCCAATTCCTCGACCCGCGTTCCAACCACCGCACCGATCGCTATGGCGGGTCGCTCACCAACCGGCTGCGCATCGTGCTCGAGGTGCTGGAGGGCATCCGCTCGGCGACCGGCCCCGACTTCCAGGTCGGTATCCGGCTCACCCCGGAGGGCTACGGCATCCCACTCACGGAGGGTCGCGAACATGCCCGCCAGGTCCTTGCGTCCGGACTGGTCGACCACCTCGACATGTCGCTGTGGGACGTCTTCATGGAGCCGCGCCGCGACACCTCCGGCGGTCGCATCATCGACCGGTTCGTGGACCTCGAACGCGGCAACACCCGGCTCGGCGTCACCGGCAAGGTGATGACCGCCGCCGACGCACGCTGGTGCCTGGAGCAGGGCGCCGACTACGTGGGCGTCGGGCTCGGCGCGATCCTGCACCACGACTGGGCCACCCGTGCGCTCACCCAGGACGGGTTCACGCCACGCAGCCTCCCGATGACTCCCGCAGAACTCGCCGCGGAGCACGTCGGCCCCGCATTCGTGGACTACCTCAGCAAGGGGTGGGACGACTTCGTCGCCCTCTGACCAGCGGCACCAGGACTGCACGACCTCGCAACAGGCCCTACGTTGGGCAGGTCCGAGGTTGACCCTGACGATGGAGTCCCGATGCCCGCAGACCCGCGCGCCCCCTTCGCCCCGCCGGCCAGCATCAGTCCGGAGGCCCAACAGGTACTGGCAGCACCGTCCGCGTTCGACGTGGGCCCCAAGCCGGAGTCCGGCTCCGCGACCGAGTGGCAGCGTTGGGTCGACGCCATGGACGCAGCACTGTCGAACGTCTTCGGCCAGATCGACTTCCCGGCGGAGATGCTGGCCCGCAGCCAGTTCGAGATCGACGGCGTGACGACCTACGTCCTGCGCCCGGGCCACGTGCCCGATGACGGCAGCGCGCCGATCATCGTCGAGTTCCACGGCGGCGGCCTCGCCCTCGGCGGTGGGGAGCTCGCCTGGCAGATGGCCGCCGGTCGAGCAGTGACCCGCAACGCGATCACCTGGGTCACCGACTACCGGATGCCACCGCGCCACCCATTCCCGGCAGCCCTCGACGACTGCACGGCCACCTACCGCAGGGCCCTCGAGGAGCGATCGCCGTCCCGGGTCGCCCTGCTCGGCGCCTCCGCAGGTGGGAATCTCGCCGCCGCCGTCGTCCTTCGCGCCAAGGACGAGGGCACGCCGCTCCCCGCGGCCCTGGTGCTGCTCACTCCCGAGGTCGACCTCACCGAGTCCGGTGACACCTTCGCCACCCTTCTCGGCGTCGACCCCTTCCTCGGCAGCCTGGCCGGCATCAACGAGCTGTATGCGGGCACGCACGACCTCGACCACCCCTACCTCTCGCCGCTGTTCGGCGACGTGAGTGGGTTCCCGCCCACCTTCTTGCAGACCGGCACCCGCGACCTCTACCTGTCCAACACGGTGCGCATGCACCGCCGCCTTCTCGACGCCGGAGTCCCGGTCGAGCTGCGAGTCATGGAAGGGGCACCGCACGGTGGCTTCGGCGGGCGGACCCCTGAGGACAAGGTGATCGCCGACGAGGTGCTCGCCTTCTGCGATCTGCACCTCGGCATCTGACGTCGCCAGTGGGGCACGCCTCGTTGGTCGAGCCCGTCGAGACCCGTCCGCTGGTCGAGCCCGTCGAGACCCGTCCGTTGGTCGAGCTTGTCGAGACCCGTCCGCTGGTCGACGGGGTCTCGACGAGGTCGAACCAACGAGCGACGGGGTGGCGCAACGACGAAGAGCCTTTGCTCTCAGCAACTGTTAAGGTTCGCAGTTGCACTCCGGGGGAGGGACGAATCGCTGAGCCCTGCCCGCACGTGCTCTCTCGGAAAACTCAAATCTACATAGCGTGAGGTGGTGATCCTCTGGTCAACGACAGTCCATTGCGACTCTCGACCATGAGGGAGGTGACGCGTTGAACGCGTCCGACACAGCCCAGTTCAGCATCCCCGTCATTGTGCTGCTGCTGGTGTTCTTCTACGGGGGAACTTTCTACATCTCGACCCGGATCGGCAAGAAGAACGAGAACGCCGACGGCTACATGACCGCTGGCAACAATCTCGGCTTCGGCATCTCGGCCGCATCCATGACCGCAACCTGGATCTGGGCGTCCTCGATGTATGCCTCGGCGACGTCCGGCTACACCTACGGGATCTCCGGCCCCATCCACTACGGGCTCTGGGGCGCGTTGATGATCCTGTTCATCTATCCCTTCGGCAAACGCATCCGCAAGGTCGCCCCGAAGGCCCACACCCTGGCCGAGGTGATGCACGCGCGTCACGGACGCTCCAGCCAGATGATGCTCGCCGGATCCAACGTGATCGGCTCGCTGATCAGCTTGATGTCCAACTTCTTGGCCGGCGGCGTGCTGATCGCGATGCTCTCGCCGTTCAACTTCATCCAGGGCGTCTTCTTCGTTGCCCTGGGCGTGCTGCTCTATTCGCTCTGGTCCGGCTTCCGCGCTTCGGTGCTGACCGACTTCGTCCAGGTGGTCGCACTGCTCGGGGCCGTCGTCGTGATCGTGCCGGCGATCTTCTTCGCCGCCGACTTCCCGACAGCCTTCTCGACCGGCGCCGGCAACCTGACCGACCAGCAGTCGAACTTCTTCTCGTCCGAGGCGTTCCTGCACCAGGGCGCGCCCTACATCGCGGCGGTGCTGGCATACGCGATCGGCAACCAGACGATCGCGCAGCGCTTGTTCGCGGTGAAGGAGAGCCTGATCAAGCCGACGTTCGTCACCGCCACGGTGGGCTACGGCGCCACCGTGATCGGGGTCGGCATGCTCGGCGTGCTCGCTCTCTACCTCGGCATCGAACCGATGGACGATGACGTCAACAACCTGATCCCGCAGATGGCACTCGAGTATCTGCCCACGGCTCTGCTGGCGCTCTTCCTCATCATGATCATCGGCGCCCTCTCCTCGACGGCGGACTCCGACCTGGCAGCGCTGTCATCGATCGCGATGGCCGACTTCTACGGGCAGAACGTGGCGGGCAAGCAGAACGCCAACCCGAAGACGATGCTGCTGATCGGGCGGATCACGATGGTGCTGGCCACGGCCATCGCCATCGCGTTCGCGAGCCTGCAACTCAACATCCTCGACCTGTTGGTCTTCGTGGGGGCGTTGTGGGGCGCCCTGGTGTTCCCCGTGATCGCGAGCTTCTACTGGAACAAGGTCACCAACAGCGCGTTCACCGTCTCGGTGATCGTCGCACTCGCCTGCTTCCTGCCCGTGCGGTTCGAATGGATCTCCATGAGCGGCGGCGTGGGGTACGTCGTCGACGTGCTCAACGTCGTCGGCATCGGCGTGGTCATCGGCCTGATGATCTTCGGCTTCCTCGGCCTACGGGTCGCCATCGGCGCGAGCGTCCTTGCCATGCTGGCCTCGGCGCCATTCGTGATCGGCTTCCTGCACGACTACGCGACGCTGAGCGGATCCCTCGTTGCCTACGCAGTGAGCACGATCGTCTGCATCGCCATGTCGATCCGGGCCAAGGACGAATTCGACTTCGCCCTCATCAAGAAGCGCACCGGCGACTTCGACCACGATGACGCGGATTCGCTCGATGCCGAGCTCGACGCCCTCCTCGCGTCGACCCCGGACACGGATCCCGACAAGCAAGGAGACCCCGCATGAACGACACAGCGATGACCCTCTATGTCCTGGTCTGGCCCGTGGTCGTGGCCGTCGTCCTGGTGATCATCTGCATCGCCTTCTTCAGGGAGTGGAAGTCTGCCCACGACGAAGGTCGCGACATCATCTGAGCACGCTGATCCGTGCCCACGATGTGAAGGAGGGCCTCAGCACCACCGCGCTGGGCCCTCCCTCGTCTTCGTACGTCTCGACCTCAACTCCCGTTCACCGCGGCCCCGACCGCGGCGACCAACGCCTCGGCTCCGGGCAGATCAGCAGACACGAATGCTGCTGGAGTACCACGTGGGGCGTCGACGGTCGTCTCGGCGTCTCCGGCGTACTCCTCCCCGGTGAGCAGATGGATCCAGCGGCCGGGTGGGAAGACGACCCGCACCGTGGCGGCCCCCTCCTCGAGCACGGGGGCGACGAGCACGGAGTCCCCGAGGAAGAACTGGGTGTCCACCTCGGCGGCGGCGGAGCCGGGGTGCACCAACCAGCCGTGCCGCAGCGCGGGCAGGCCTTCCTCATGGGCCTGCCTGAGCACCGAGCGACGGTACGGAGCCAATGCCGTGAAGAGCCTCGTCATCCGGGCGAAGGAGCGTTCGGCCTCCGGCGAGTCGTAGACCTGGGCATTGTCCGCGGGTCGGTTTCCCTCGTGGGTTCGCATCACCACGCCGAATGCGGCGAGTTCCGTCCAGCGCTCGAGCAGGTCGTCGGGTCGCGTGTAGTCGCGAACCTTCGCGTCGATCGAGGTGTAGCCGCCGATGTCGGAGTGCACCAACGGCCACCCCGAGACGCCAGCCGAGAACGTCGCAAGCAGCACGGAGGCGAGCCCGTCCTGCCGCCCGAAGTCGACGAGTTGGTCACCGTTCCAGAAGAGCGCCGATTCCGCCTCCATGCCGAGCGCCCCCGAGCGGAACCACGTGACGCAGTCCGGCTTGCCCGCGAGCCGGCAAGCCTCCCGCACCGTCTGGGCCCACAGGAGCGGCCACTGGTTGTGCCGCGACGACGCCTCACCGTCGGCCAGCACGGCATCGAACGGCAGCCCCTCACCGAAGTCGGCCATGAAACCGTCCACGCCCGCACCGAGCACCTCGTCGGCGATCACCCGGGCGAACCAGTGCCGGGCCTCGGGATCGGTCAGGTCAACGAGGGTCGCCTCGAAGTCACCCTGGTCGAGTGCGTACGGAGCGCCGTCAGGACCAGTCACCAGGTAGCCGGCGTCACGGGCCTCCTTCCACAGGTTGCGGATGCCCGAGTCCTCCTTGGGGTCAGCGTCGACGAGGAACGGATTCACGTAGGTGGTGGTCCGGATCCCCTTCTCGGCGAGATCGGCGACCAGCCGCTCCCATCCGGCGTACCGCTCAGTGTCGAGCTGCCAGGTCCACCAGAGACGATCACCGAACGAGGTCGTACGCCGACCGGTCCAGTCCTGGATCCAGACCGCCGCGAGATCCGCTTCCACCTCGATCAACTCGTCCACTTCACGCCGCACCTTGTCGGTGCCTCCCTGGACGCCAAGCACCGCACCCGTCTGGGTCCACTCGGCCAGCTCAGGACGCCGGGGCCCCGCTCGGCGCGCGATCAGCTCCGCCGGCGTGCTCGCCGCAACGAGTTCCAAGGTGAGGTGCGGCGCCCACACCTCCAGACCAACGCGTCCGGCCTCACGGACGTCGGCGACGGCAAACGCATGCGATGACTCCTGGGCGGGGTCGAGCCGCACCCCACGCAGGTCGTCGGTCACGAAGCTGGACCACGCGGCGTAGGTCATCTCCTCCGTGCCACCAGCGCCGTGGTTGGTCAGGTCGGCGAGGAAGGTCAACGGCTGGAGCCCCCGCCCCACGCCCTGCTCGCGCACCACGATCGGCAGCAATCGCCCATCGAGGTCGAAGTCGGTGAACTGCTCACCGAAGCCGTGCACGCCGGCCCGACCCGAGCGCCCGGAGATCCATCCGACCGCATCGAGCCCGCCGTCGGTCGTGACATAGGCGACCACACCGCCGGCCTCGCGCACCTCCAGCGCCAGCGTGTACGGCGCGGGGTCGCCTTCGCCAGTGAGGCGACCGTGCAGCACCACCTGGCCCACCCCCGCAGCCACGCTGTCGATGTGCTGGTCGGCCAGCCGCTGGCGGATGTCCACGTCCGGCCAGAAGTAGCCCTTGTGCTCCTCCCACCCCACCGAGCCACGGGCGCCGGTGACGAACGAATGCCCACGCTGCGAGGCCCAGACCGTCCGCCCTTCCTCCGTGATCGTGAGCCCGTCGCGGGTCAGATCCACCGTGACTGTCCCGAGCGACCACGTCCCTTCCGCATCGGTCGCCACCTCCAGGGAACCCGGCTGCACCGTGTCGAGATCGTCCTCGGGCAGGGTCGCGTGGAAGATCAACACCCCGGCAGCCGCCAGCGAGACGAGCACGAGCAGCCCGATCCCACTTCTCCTGAGCCAGCGGAGGATGCGACGGCGGCGAGGGTGGGTCCCGGACACGGGGACAGTCAACCTGCTGGCACCCTGTCGGCGCCATGGCCCGCCAATCGTCCTGCTGGCGGAACCTCTAGGGTGTGCGCGGACGAAAGGGGCACAGATGAGTCGATCCGGTGGCGAAGCGACCGTCGGCCCAGTGCCGGGCATCGAGCTCGGGCCGGAGATCGGGCGTGGTGGATTCGCGACCGTCCACCGCGGCATCCAGCTCTCGGTGGGTCGCGAGGTGGCGGTCAAGATCGACAGCCGGCCGTTCGAGGACGAGCGCAACCGTCGCCGTTTCCTTCGTGAGGCCACGGCTTCGAGCCGGATCAGCGGCCATCCCCACGTGGTCTCGCTGATCGACGTCGGCACCACCCGCGACGGCCGCGCCTACCTGGTCATGGAGCTCTGCCCGCACGGCAGCCTGGGCGATGTCCTCCGCGCCCACGGCCCGCTCTCGGCAGCTGAGGCCCGCGACCTCGGGCTGGCCGTGTGCGGTGCCCTCGCCGCCGCTCACGAGGCCGGCATCGTCCACCGCGACGTCAAGCCCTCCAACGTGCTGATCGATGCCTTCGGCGCCCCGCGACTCTCCGACTTCGGGCTGGCCGCCCTCCCCCAACCGGGGCGTGACCTGTCGGTGACGTTGGAGGCCCTCACCCCGGCGTACGCCTCGCCCGAGGCCTTCGACAACCGGCCGCCCACCCCGCGCTCCGACGTGTGGTCGATGGGGGCCACCCTGCACGCGATGATCTCCCGCGTCTCTCCGCGCCGAACCGCCGACGGCTCCCTGACCCCGATCCCCGAGCTGATCGCCCGGCTGGCCGAGCCGATGCCCGACCCGGGCGTGCCCGGCAGCGCCGAACTGATGCAGGTGATCGCTCGGGCCTGCGCCTACGACCCCGCCGACCGCTATCCCACCGCGCGGGAGATGTATGACGACCTACGGTCCCTGCACCTGCCCAGCACCACGACCGTGCGTCGCGTCGCGGCTGGCCCAGACGCCGTCTTCACGAGCCTGCCGACCGGGCGCCCGTCTCCGCCGCGAGGCTCACGTCGGTGGCCGGGACTCGTCGCCGCGACCGCGCTCGGTCTTGCTGTGGGCATCGGCACCACCATGGGTCACGGCGCGTTCCTCGACGGCGAGCCCACAGATCCCGATCCCGCTGCCCGAGCCAGCACAGCGACGACCGACGGGGCTGTTGCCGACGGTCAGCCCGCCGACGGTCAGCTCGCCGACGGTCAGCTCGCCGACGGTCAGCCGGCAGACCATCAGCCTGCTGACACCGCGACCGAGGAGCCGCCCGCAGTCGGCACCTGTTGGGGAGGCATGACCAACATGAACGGGCAGATCACCGCCAACGAGGGCGACTGCGCCGATGACCACTATTACGAGACCTTCGCCAGCGGTCTGCTCGACCCCGAAATCGAGACGCCCTACCTGCGCGACCTGGTGCAGGACCCCAATGTCGTTGCGACCTGCACCGAGCAGGCACTTCTCGACTACCTGGGTGACACCGACCGCCACGACGACAAGACCCTCAGCGTTGACGTCTTCCCGCCCGACGTCATCGCCTTCACCCGCGGCGAACGCGGATTCTCCTGCGTGGTCTCGGTCGACGGCGAGGGCACTCGCACCGGATCGCTCACGGACTGAGCGGACCCGGGTCCGGGTGACTCACGCCGCCGGGCAGTCCACGGCATCGTCCGGTACGACGCCGTCCAGCAGGTAGCGCTCGACGACGTCGTCGACGCAGGAGTTGCCCTGGTTGTAGGCGGTGTGGCCGTCGCCCTCACGACTCACCAGGACGGCTGGTTCAAGCTGTTCGGCCAGCGCCTCGGCCCACTCGTAGGGAGTGGCCGGGTCGCGGGTCGTGCCCGTGACCAGCAAGGGGTCGGCGCCGGCTGCGGTGAGCGGCGCACGCTCCTCGGCGACCTCCACCTGGATGCCCGCACAACCTGCCAATCCCCATGCGAAGACGTCACCGAAGGTCGGCGACGCCTTGCGGAACGCCTTCAGCTGGCCGGGGATCTCATCGATGGGCATGCTCGTGGGGTCGTCGAGGCAGTTGATCGCCCAGATCGCCTCGGACGAGTTGTCGGCATAGGGGTCTCCGATGCGGGACGAATAGAAGTCGGAGAGTTGGAGCAGTTCGCCGGCCCTGCCCTCCAGCGCGGCGCCGAGGGCACTGTCGAGCAGCGACCAGTAGTCCTGGTTGTAGAGCGGCAGCACGATGCCGTAGAACGCATTGCCCACTGCCAACTCACGGTCACCCACCTTCATCGGTGCCGCGTCGACGTCGTCGAGGAAGTCCGTGATCGTGTCGAGTGCCGCATCGCGATCGGCGCCCAGATAACAGCCACCGTCGTCGACACAGTCATCGACGTAGGCGTCGATGGCCCGCTGGAAGCCGCGGGCCTGGCCCAGGCTCGACTCCCTGGCGTCGAGACTCACGTCGACCGCACCGTCGAGCACCAGCCGGCCCGAGGTCTCCGGGAAGATGTCGGCGTAGGTCGCGCCGAGCTTGGTGCCGTAGGAGGCACCGAAGTAGTTGAGCTTGCGTTCGTCGAGCACGGCGCGGATCACGTCCATGTCGCGCGCCGCCTCGACGGTGGAGACGTGGGCAGCGAGGTCACCGGACTTCTCGACGCAGCCCTTGCCCATCCGCTCGTCCCACTCCACCGCCGCTGCGATCTCCTCCGGGGTGTCGGGTGAGGGATCGGCAGCGAGGTAGGCGTCGAGGTCGTCGTCACTCAGGCAGTCGATCGGGCTGCTGGAGCCCGTGCCACGCGGGTCGAATCCGACGATGTCGAACTTCGCCAACAGCGGCTTGCCGAACGCGTAGGAGGCCTGGGACGCGTATTCGGTGCCCGCGGCACCCGGCCCGCCCGGATTGACCACGAGTGCTCCGACCTTTGCGTCCTGGTCGGTCGCCGGCACCCGCAGCAGCTGGAGCTTGATCGTCTTGCCGTCGGGCTCGGCGTAGTCGAGCGGCACCGTGATCCTCGCGCACTCGTTGGCCCCACACTCCTGCCAGTCGGCGACCTGGTCGTAGAACGGCTGCAGCCTCTTGGCGGGAGCCACGCGCGCCTCCTCGTCGGGGAGCTGCCACTGGGCGCCCGGACGACTGGAGGGTTGTTCCGATCGGGGTGAGTCCTCGTTGCCGGAGTCACGGCTCTGGGCGACCACCGACACGAGCACCCCGGCACCGCCGATCAGCAGTGCCAACCCCGCGACCAACGCGACGACGCGCTTCACGGCTTGCTCCCTCGGGCAGCCGTAGCGAGACCATCATCGATTCGAGTGCCAGCGAAGCCGGCACGTTGAACTCCAGCATCTGCTCCCTCGCGGTGAAGATGGCCTCGATGCGGCCCAGGTTGCTCTCGGGCGTGGTCGCCCGCACCAACCGTTGCAGGTCACCGCGCAGCTCCTCGTTGACGAGCTCGACGGCGGATCCGGTGGCGAGCACGATCGCGTCGCGGTAGACGGAGACGATGTCCATGAGACAGCGGTCGACCACGTCGAGGATCCGCCGTTTGGCACGGGTGCGCTGCCCCTTCTCCAAGGCGCTGAGGGCCGGGGCGTACTCCCGTGGGCGGCGCCCTCGCTCGACCACACCGAAGGACGAGTCGAGGTCGGCCTTCTCCTTGGCGTCGAGCTCTTGCGTGATCGCCTCGGCCTCCTCCTTGGCCATCGCGTGGATCTCGCCGGCGGCGTTCATCGCCGGTCCCAGCCCGGTGAGCCTCACAGGCCAGCCCACCACCTGGTTGCGCCGAGTGCGTGTCGCATCGTCCCTGGCGAGTGCCCGGGCCCGGCCGATGTGTCCCTGGCTGGCGCGGGCGGCGTACGACGCCAACTGCTCGGGCACGCCGTCGATCCGCGTGAGGAAACCGGCCACGTCGACCGTGGAGGGAGTGGCCAGACTGATCAGTCGACAACGCGATCGGATCGTCTGGAGCACATCTTCGACCGTGGGGGCGCAGAGGATCCAGATGGTGCGGGCGCTCGGCTCCTCGATCGACTTGAGCAGCGCGTTGCAGGCCTGGTCGGTGAGGCGGTCGGCATCTTCGACGATGAGCACCTGCCACCGTCTGCCGGACGGAGCCAGCGACGCACTACGGACCAGCTCGCGCACTTCGTCGACACCGATCGAGAGCTTCTGGGTGCGCACCAACGCCACATCGGCGTGGGACCCGGCCATGACGGTGGTGCAGGAATGGCAGTGGCCGCAGCCCTGCTGCTCGCACTGGAGCGCGGCAGCCAGCGCGACGGCCGCGTTGGAGCGACCCGACCCGGGCGGGCCGACGAAGAGGAAGGCGTGGCTCATGCCCTGCCCCGCCGCCACCTGCTTGAGCGTGTGGATGACCGGGCCCTGCCCGACCAGGGTGTCCCAGACGCTGGCCACGGCAGTGTTCATGCTCCCGCCTCGCTCCGGCGCACGACCTGCGACAACCTCGGCCTCACCGCGTCGCGGATGGTGGCGGCCAGGGCGTCGCGGCTGCCCGACGCGTCGAGCACCAGGTAGTGGTCGGGATCGGCAGCGGCGAGGTCGAGGAACGCCTGACGAACCCGCTGGTGGAACTCGGCGCCCTCCGCCTCGATGCGGTCACGCTCCTCGAAGCGGCCCAGCCCGCGCTCCGGCGGCAGGTCGAGCACGACTGTCAGGTGGGGGCGCAGGCCGGCGGTGGCCCACCGGTTGACTGCGGTGACCTCCGCCGGGTCGAGGTCACGACCGGACCCCTGGTAGGCGATGGCGGAGTCGACGTAGCGATCGGTGATCACGACCTCGCCGCGGGACAGGGCAGGCAGCAGCACGGTCTCGACGTGCTCCGCCTTGTCTGCGGCGTAGAGCAGCGCCTCGGTGCGATGGGCCAGGTCCCCGGTCTCCGGGCTCAGCACGATCTCGCGCACCCGTTGCCCGACCCGGGTGCCGCCCGGCTGACGAGTGAGGAGGGTCGGATGGCCTTCGGACTCGAGCCAGGAACGCAGCAGCTCCGCCTGGGTCGACTTCCCGCCGCCCTCGCCGCCCTCGAAGCACACGAAGAGCCCGGTGGGGGTCAGCAGCGCAGGCGTCTCGATCACGTGATGAACCCTAGTCGGCGGTCCAGACACGACCGCGACGCATGTGCGTCAGCGCAGCCGCCAGCTCGGGATCTCGCTCGGCTTGAACGTGGTCTCCCACAGGCGGGTGTAGCCGGTGTGGACGATCTTCCAGCCGTCCTCGGTACGCCGATAACGGTCGGCATAGATCGCTGCGCCCTCGAGCACGTAGTCGTCCTTCGGCCGCATGACCTTGTCCTGCAGGTGCCAGGTGCCCGTCGCGGTGTCGCCGTCGACCTCGATCTCCGGGTGGTGGACCTGGTGCATGCTCCACATGCCCTCGCCCACGTTGGTGCGCATGAAGGTCATGAGTTCGTCGAGCGAGTCGAAGTTCAGCTTGCTGTAGGAACCGGTCGCCTCGGGGGCGAAGCAACTCTCGAAGAGCTCCCAGTCCTTCGTGTCGAAGGCCCGCATGTAGCGGTACTTCATCTGGGTGATCTCGTGGATCGCCTCGAAGTCGGTCATCAACGCCGTCCTGTCCTGAAAACGCCACGGGCGATCTCGCGCGCCGCGGTCCGCATGAAGTCCTTGAACGCGCCGGACTCTACGACCTTCTCCACCAAGTCCTTGTCCTGCTTCCGCTGGGTCGGAGTACGCCGCTTCGACAGCTTTTCGGCCTCCCGTTGGTGGGGCGCCAGCCCATCGTCGGCACCCGCCCCGGCACCATCGTCCGCGTTCTCCTCCGCGGCCTTCTGCGCCCCTCGCTCCAATCGCTGCGCAAGGATCTCGCGCGCCGACTCGCGGTCCAGGGCGTCGGCGTACCTGGCCCGCAGCGACGACCCGGCCACCTGTTGCTCCAACCACGCGTCGTCGGCCGGGGACATCAACGACTCGGGCGCACGCAACCGGGTCCAGGCGACCGGGGTGGGGGCACCCTTCTCGTTCATCACCGTCACGACCGCCTCGCCGATCCCGAGCGAGGTGAGGACGCGACCGAGGTCGTCGTAGGCGGGGTGTGGATAGGTGTTGACCGTCTGCTTGAGCGCCTTGGCGTCGTTGGGCGTATGGGCCCGGAGCTGGTGCTGAACGCGGGAGCCGAGCTGGGCCAGCACCTCGTCGGGCACGTCGGTCGGCGCCTGGGTCACGAAGAACACGCCGACGCCCTTCGAACGGATCAACCGCACGGTCTGGGCGACCTGCTCGAGGAAGTCCTTGGAGGCGCCCTTGAAGAGCAGGTGGGCCTCGTCGAAGAAGAACACCAGCTTCGGCTTCTCGATGTCGCCGACCTCGGGAAGCTCGTTGAAGAGGTCGGCCAGCAGCCACATGAGGAAGGTGGAGAAGACCGCCGGACGGTTGGCGAGTTCGGGCAGCTCCAGCAGCGAGATGACTCCGCGACCGTCATCGGCGACGCGGAAGAGGTCGCTGGTGTCGAACTCCGGCTCGCCGAAGAACGCATCGGCTCCCTGGTCGGCGAAGGTGATGAGCTCGCGCAGGATCACCCCCGCGGTGGCTGACGAGAGACCGCCGAGATCCTTGAGGTCGGGCTTGCCCTCGGGACTGGTGAGGTGATGCACGACGGCGCGCAGATCTGCCAGGTCGAGCAGCGGCAGCCCCGCCTTGTCGGCGTAGTGGAAGACCAGCCCCAACGACGACTCCTGGGTGGCGTTGAGGCCCAGCACCTTCGCCAGCAGCAGCGGTCCGAAGGAGCTCATCGTGACCCGCACCGGGATGCCGTTGCCACGGCCGCCGAGCGCGAGCAGCTCGACCGGGAAACCCGTGGCTTCCCACTGCTGGCCGACCCCCGCGGCCCGCTCGACGATCTTGTCGCTGTGCTCACCCGGAACGCCGAGTCCGGTGAGATCGCCCTTCACATCGGCCGCGAAGACCGAGACACCGGCGGCGCTCAGCTGCTCGGCGAGGACCTGCAAGGTCTTGGTCTTGCCGGTCCCGGTGGCACCGGCCACCAGTCCGTGCCGGTTGAACATCGCGAGCGGAATCCTGATCGCGGTGTCGGTCAGGGTGTCGGCGTCCACCATGAGCGCGCCGACTTCGACCACTTCCTGGTCGAACGCGTAGCCGGGCGCGATCGCCGCCTGGATCGGGTGTTGTTCCGGGGTCGCCGACTGGGTCATGGCTCGGAGCGTAGACGAGAACGGTGTCGTGGACCCGCCGTCATGGCCGGGTCCACGACACCGTCAGTAGACTCACCCGCGTGATCTTCAAGCGCATCGGCAGTGGCCGGCCCTACCCGGACCACGGGCTCAGACCCCGTGACTGGGCGCAGGTTGCCCCCAGCCAGGTGCGCCTCGACCAGTTGGTCACGATCAAGGACACCCTGCGTCTCGACTCCCTGCTGGCGGAGGAGTCGACGTTCTACGGCGATCTCTTCGCCCACGTCGTGCGGTGGCGTGGCGACCTCTACCTCGAGGACGGCCTGCACCGTGCCCTTCGGGCCGCACTGCAGCAGCGCAAGGTGTTGCACGCTCGCGTTCTCGAGATGGAGGGCTGAGACGTGGGAAAGCACCACCAGGCGATCACCCTGTCCGTCCTCGCGGTGCTGTGCCTCTTCGGGATCATCTTCGGTGTCAAGGCGCTCACCGCGCCCTTCCCCGAGCAGTCGCTGGTCGCCGACGAGGAACCGGTCTGCCAGGACCGTGACATCTCGGCTGGCGAATCGGTCGGCCCGCAGGAAGTGACGGTCAGCGTCTACAACGCCGGCGGCCGCGCAGGCATGGCGAGCAAGACGATGACCGAGCTCATCGAGCGGGGCTTCTCGGCCGGGAACTCCGGCAACATCGACGCCAAGCAGGTCAAGTTCGTTCAGATCTGGGCCGAGACGAAGGACAACCCGGCGGCCAGGTTGGTGGCCCGCCAGTTCGGCACGAAGGTCAAGATCGTCGCCACCGACGACCTGCCCGGTATCGGTGTCGTGGTCGTCGTCGGCCCCAACCTCAAGGGCATGCAGAAGGACGCCCCCTCTCCGTCAAGGCCCAGACCGACTCGACCTTCTGCAGCCCGCCGGTCACCTGACCCCCGGCCCCACGGACCTCAGCGTCGATCCCGGATCAGTCGGTCCCGCTGGGATCACTCCGGAGCCACTGGGCCAGCCGACCGCTGCGGGAGATCTCGGTGAGCCTCTCGTCGGTCTCCACCCGCAGCTTGCGGGGCGTGACCACCAGGAGGTCGTCACCACGGCGCAGCACCGTACGTCGCTCGGGCACCATCGTCTCGCCGTTGCGGATCACGAGTGCCACCGAAGCTCCCCGGGGCAGCCGCAACTCACCCACCTCGACCCCGTGCATCTTCGAGCCGAGGCCGATCCGGACCTGCAACAGGTCGGCAGCAATCCGCTCGAGCGGCGCCGCCTCCACGTCGAGTTCGGGCCGGTCGTCGCGTTCGGTGAGGCCCAGCCAGCGCGCCGTGATCGGCAGGGTCGGGCCGGTCATCAGGGTGTAGACGACCACCATCACGAAGACCACGTCGAAGAGCTTCGCGGCACCGTCGACCCCTTCGGCCAACGGGATCGTGGTCAACACGATCGGCACCGCACCACGGAGGCCGGCCCAGGAGATGAAGGTCAGTTCCGGGAGCTTCATGGGTTGCACGAGGGCACTCACCATGACCGACAGGGGTCGGGCGACGAAGGTCAACAGGAGTCCTGCGGCGAGGGCGAGCCCCACCACCGACAGGCTGATCCGCTCCGGAGCGAGCAGCAGGCCGAGCATCACGAAGAGGCCGATCTGGGCCAGCCAGGCGATGCCTTCGACGAAGGACCGGGTGGCACCGCGGTGCGGCAGGTCGGAGTTGCCGAGGATCAGGGTGGCGACGTAGACGGCGGCGAACCCGCTGGCGTGGGCAGCAGCACCCGCTGCGTAGGAGCCAATGGCCAGCGAGAGGATGGCGAGCGGATAGAGGCCCGGCGCTGGAAGTGCGACGCGGCGCATGAGCCACGCTCCGGCGTACCCCACGGCGATGCCGATCAGGGTGCCGGCGAGCAACTCGTAGGTGATGATCGCGGCAACTGCCCAGATGCTCTCCTCGGCGAAGGCGCCGCTGGCGACGAGCGTGACGAGCACGACCGTCGGTGCGTCGTTGAGGCCTGACTCCGCCTCGAGCGTGCCGGAGATCCGGCGAGGCAGCGGCACCACCCGGAGCACCGAGAAGACGGCCGCGGCGTCGGTGGGCGAGCAGACCGCACCGAGCAGGATCGCCAGCTGCCACGAGAACCCGAAGAGGTAGTGCGCGCCGACCGCCACGACGGCGACCGAGACGAGGACGCCGAGCGTGGCCAGCGCCGCTCCCATTCGGATGAGTGGCCTGATCTCTGACCACTTCGTCGTGACACCGCCCTCGGCAAGGATCAGCACGAGCGCCGCGAAGCCGAGTGCGTGGGCGAGCTCGGCGTCGTTGAAGTGGATGCCGAGGCCGCCCTCACCCAGGGCCACGCCGATGAAGAGGTAGACCAGCAGGCTGGGCAGTCCGGCCCCGGCCGTGACCCGGACGGCGAGGATCGCCACCAGTGTGACCACGGACCCCAGCAGCAGGAATTGGTCCAACTGGTGGAGGTCGAAGGTCAAGTGCTGCGTCCGTTCCTAGGCATGTGGTCGCGATTCTACCGACCGAGACGTCTAGAACTTGTTCTAGTTGTGACCTACCCTGCTGCCATGACCACCGAGTTGCCCGAGGTCCTGCCCGCCATCGCCATCCCGTCCGACGCCGAGGAGTACGACGTCGTGGTCGTCGGCTTCGGCATCGCGGGCGGATCTGCCGCCCTCGAGGCGGCGCGCGCCGGCGCCAAGGTGCTCCTCCTCGAGCGTGCGGCGGTGCACGGGGGCACCTCGTCGATGAGCGGTGGCCACTTCTACCTCGGTGGCGGCACCGCGGTGCAGGAGGCGACCGGTCACGCCGACAGCGTCGAGGAGATGGTCAACTACCTGACCGCCGTCTCGGCCGACCCCGACCCGGAGAAGGTCCGCGCCTACTGCGAGGGCAGCGTCGAGCACTTCGACTGGTTGGAGGCCCTGGGGTTCGAGTTCGAGCGCAGCTACTACCCCGAGAAGGCCGTCATCCAGCCGGGCACCCAAGGCCTGATGTACACCGGCAACGAGAAGGTCTGGCCCTTCATCGAGCAGGCAGTGCCCGCACCGCGCGGTCACAAGGTCCCAGTGCCCGGCGACACCGAGGGCACCCGGATCGTCATGGACCTCCTCCGCGACCGGCTCGCCGAGACCGACGCCGAGGTGCGCTACGAGACCGGCGCCCACGCCCTGGTGACCGACGAGTCCGGCGCCGTGGTCGGGCTGCGATGGAAGCGATTCTCGGAGACCGGCCTCGTGCGGGCCCGCGCGGTCGTGCTCGCCGCCGGCGGGTTCGTGATGAACAAGGAGATGGTCGCCAAGTTCACGCCCAGCCTGGCGGAGAAGCCCTTCGTGCTGGGCTCGACCTATGACGACGGCCTGGGCATCCGGCTGGGCCAGTCGGTGCGCGGCGACACCGCGTTCATGGAGGAGGCCTTCCTCACCGCCCCCTTCTACCCGCCCTCGAAGCTGGTCAAGGGCCTGGTGGTCAACAAGCTTGGTCAGCGTTTCGTGGCCGAGGACTCGTATCACGCCCGTACCTCTGGTTTCGTGATGGAGCAGCCCGACCACGCGGCCTATCTCATCGTCGACAGCGAGCACATCGAACATCCGGCCTTTCCCCTGGCCCCGTTCATCGACGGGTGGGAGACGGTCGCGGAGATGGAGCAGGCGCTCGGGATGCCCGAGGGCGCACTGGCCACCACGCTGGAGCGCTACAACGAGCACGCGGCGGTTGGCGAGGACCCCGACTTCCACAAGCACCCCGACTGGCTCGCCCCACAGGGCACCGGCCCCTGGGGGGCCTACGACCTCACCCTCGGCAAGGCGCTCTATGCCGGCTTCACCCTCGGCGGCCTGGTCACCGACGTCAACGGACGGGTGCTCACCGCCGACCGTGCCCCCGTCCCTGGCCTCTACGCCGCGGGCGCCTGCGCCTCCAACATCGCGCAGGAGGCGAAGGGCTATGCGTCCGGCACCCAGCTCGGCGAGGGTTCGTTCTTCGGTCGCCGCGCCGGTCGTCACGCCGCCACGAAGTAGCTCCCGTTGCGCGCGAAGTAGCGCAACTGATGCGACGAAGTAGCGCACGTGGTGCGACGAGAGCGCTCCTCTTGCGGGCCACGAACAAGACGCGCAACCTCACCCCACAAGACGCGCGACCTCGCCACACATAAGCGCGACCTCGCCGCACAAGACGCGCGACCTCGCCGCACATGAGCGCGACCTCGCGGGTGAGGCAGACTGCGGGCATGAACGATCGCTTCACCGTGGCCAGCCGGGCCAACGTGCCGCCCTTCCACGTCATGGACCTGTTGGCCGCCGCGCAGGCGCGCCAGGAGAGTCACGGGGACCTGATCAACATGGTTGCCGGCCAGCCGAGCACCGGCGCGCCCACGGCAGTGCGAAACGAAGCGATCCGGCTGCTCACGTCCGGGGACCCGCTCGGCTACTCGGTGGCCAGCGGTGTCCCGGAGCTCCGAGATCGGATCGCCGAGCACCACCGGAGCTGGCACGGCCTCGACATCGACCGCGACGACGTCGTGGTGACGACGGGCTCCAGCGGCGGCTTCCTGCTCGCCTTCCTGGCGGCGTTCGAGACCGGGGACCGGGTGGCGATGGCCCGTCCCGGTTATCCCTGCTATCGCAACGTGCTGCAGGCGCTGGGTTGCGAGGTCGTCGAGTTCGACTGCGGTCCCGAGGTCCGTTTCCAACCCACGGTTGCCGCACTCGAGGATCTCGTCGCAGCCACGGGACCGATCCGGGGTCTCGTCGTGGCCAGCCCCGCCAATCCGACCGGCACCATGCTCGCCCCCGAGGAGCTCGCGGCCCTGGCCACGTGGTGCGAGACCAACGGCGTGCAGCTGATCAGCGACGAGATCTATCACGGCATCGAGCACCACGATGCCGACCTCGGACACGCCTCCGCCTGGAACACCTCCCGTGAGGCGGTCGTCTTCTGCTCGTTCTCCAAGTACTTCTCCATGACCGGCTGGCGGATCGGCTGGATGCTGGTGCCGAAGCGCCTGAGGCGGGCGGTCGACGTACTCACCGGCAACTTCACCATCTGCCCGCCAGTGATCGCCCAACGCGCGGCCGTGGCCGCCTTCACCGATGAGTCGTACGCCGAGCTCGACAGCCATGTGCGCCGCTACACCGCCAACCGCGAGCTGCTCCTGGATCGGCTTCCCCGCCTCGGGATCCACGAGCTGGCACCCGCCGACGGCGCGTTCTACGCGTACGCCGACATCACTCACCTCACCGACGACTCCATGCAGTGGACCCACGACCTGCTCGATGCCACGGGGGTCGCCGTCGCCCCGGGCATCGACTTCGACACCCGGACGGGCAACCGGTTCGTGCGGTTCTCGTTCGCGGGCTCGGTCGACGAGATCGCCACGGGACTCGACAGGCTCTCCACCCACCTGTCCCGCTGAGCCCCGACGTTCAGCGCTGCAGCCGGGTCGTCCCCTCCGGCGGCCCCGACACCCGAACCAGCTTTGCGTAGCACTGCGACGGCGCCCTCCCGGAGTCGGCGCACCACTGCAGGGCAGGCTTGGCGCGGTTCGATCCCTGCCCGACGACCGTCACCCAGTAGTCGTCACGCTCGTAGGATCCCCAGTCGCCGCTCCACAACAACCTCACGTCAGGGTGGTCGAGGCGCAGTCGGAGGTGCTCCTCGTAGATCGCGGTGTAGTCGTAGGTCCTCGCGTCCACCGAGTCGTGCGTGCCGTCCTGCTTCGAGGAGAGCTGGGGCATCCACTGACCGGCCAGGTTCTCGAGCACGTGCTCCTTGTCCTGGGCCGCGATCCGCCGCAACGCCTGCAGGCTGTTCTCCTCACGGGTGTCCGGGTCGGTGACGTCGTCGGCCGAGTCCGCACCGCCGGCGTCGGCCACCGCCGGGTCCTGGGGCGCCAACTCCTCCCCGCTGCCCGACTCCTCCCGCTCGCAGTCCACGAGGATCGCACCGCGACCGATGTAGCTCCCGATCTCCTCCGGGGTCGCCCACACCTGCTTGACGGGGAAGCCCGTGGTCACCTCCGACGTTCCCTCAGCTGGGATCCACACCCGGTTGTCGTCGGAGAAGTCGAAGCGCCCCGTCGCCAGCGGCACGTCCGATCCGTCGTCATCGCTCCCCGTCAGGTCGATCCGATACGCCGGGGAGTCGAGCCACTGGCCACTCGGGCAGGTGGCGCTGACCTCGAAGGTGACCGCGACGCTCCCCGACACGGCCTCGGACGAGATCGGGGTGAACTCCGGTTCCGAACCACAGGCGGTCACGTAGTCCTCGCCCAGTGCGAGGTCGTCCTTCGGCTCTTCGGCGGCCACCTCGTCCAACCCGACCGGTCGCTCCAGCAGATCGGGATCCGGGTCGTCGAAGTCGGCGAAGCCGAACATCGTCTCGCTCGACGTCACCACGACACCTCCGGACCACGTGGAGATGTGGGTGGTCATGGACCACCTGCTGCCGTCGTCCGACGCCTCGGTCACCGGTAGTTCCCGGCTCCAGGCCAGGTCACCGCTCCAGACGCTGCGCACGTCGAAGTGGTCGGAGTCGGGGGTGAAGCTCAAGAACGCGTCCGAGGTGGCGGCGTACGTCCACCGTCTCTCGCGGTCCCGCCAGAGCACCTCGCCGCCGAGCGCCGTCTCGAACCAGATCTCGCTCTCACCGTCCTCGGGCCACCTGCTGACGCGGAGGACGTCGTCGTTCACCCACGTGACGTCGCCGTTGTCGTCGTCCACGACCGTCCTGACCACCTCGCCGCTGTCGCGACGGACCAGCTCGCCGCCGAAGCCGACCAGGCCCCGACGCACCTGGGGGCGAGTGCCCCACAGGTCCCACAAGTAGCCGGACCAACGCTGCTCCTCGCCCTCGAACCAGGTCAGCCCGTCGCGTTGCTGGACGACCAGCGGCTGGCCCTCGGCATCGCGACCCACGTAGGTCCAGGTCTCTTGCTCCGTCAGCTCCCCGGTCGTGACGTCGACCCGGTAGGGCTTGCCCGCCACGCTGGCCCAGAGGCGTTCGCCGTCGGTCTCCAGCGTCGACCAGTCCTCGCCGCCGTACTCCTCGTCGTCGACCAGCCGGGTCTCACGATCGACGTCGCCGACCAGGTCGTCCACGCTGCCCGCAGTGACGTGGATCCGGTGCGTCCCGGTCGTCCAGTCGCTCTCCCCACCCAGGGTCCAGACCTGGTCGCCCATTCCGACCATGCCGCGCAGCCGGTGGTCGAACGTGTGCGAGGCGACCACCCGCCCATGGTCGACATCGCGCACGGTCAGCAGAGTGGACGCGGTGTCGTTCGTCTCGTCCCAGCGTTCCTCCCCGCAGACGAGTTGTTCCTCGCGCGGCAACACGATGCACGTCCCCCACGTCTCCTCGGCGAACTCCTCCGACCAACGAGTGCGGCCGGTAGCCGCGTCGAGGGCCACGATCCAGCGCTGTGACCTCTCCAGCATGCTGTCGTAGGCGTGCACCCCGATGACCGCCAGATCGCCAACCACCAGAGGTGTCACCGACTCCCCTCCCCGGAGAAGTCGGGGGCGAAGAACGTCGCACCAGGCTCATCGACCACGTCTTCGGCGCGAACGCTCCACTCCCGGCCGGGCTGCCCGAGCACCGACGTCGCCGGCTCCACCGCCGCCCCGGGGTTCGGCTTCGGGGCGGCTTCATCGTCCCCCAGCAGCACCACCCCCGTGACCGCTGCACCGGCCACCAGCAGCAATCCCACCGTCGCGGCGATCCACCATCGCCGCTTGCGGGCCCCGGACGTCGCCGGTACGGGTGGCTGCGCCTGCGGCCACGGCGGAGGGCCGCCAGGAGTCGGTCCCGCAGCCGTCTCCTGCGTGCTCCCCGGCTGCCGCACCGGCGTCCCGCACGCGGTGCAGAACTTCCTGGTGACAGGCTGGCCACATGCAGTGCAGAAGCGCTGAGTCATTGCGATGTCCCCGACCGTTTCGTGCCTTTGTTCCTGAATTCCAACACAGGCGCGTCGGCCGAGAGAATGCTTCAAGGAAATCAGTCGTGCACCGGTTTGAGCCCTGTCCAGGGTGGGAACGGGGGCGGAGAGGTAGAGGGATGGTGATCATGTACGGCGAGTCAGCCGCGATGCGCAAGCGCGTCCGTGAGTTGCACGAGCAGGCCCGCGACCTGCGGGCCTTGGCAGAACGGCCTGGTCGGGCAGGTCGAGGCCATCCGCTGGCACGGTCGGGCAGCGCGCGACCTGCGCGAGCGCATGACCGACCGCGCGGCACGGTTGCGCGCGAGCGCCGAGCAACACGACGTGGCCGCCGAGGCACTCACCCGGCACCTGAGCGAAGTCGACCGCCGCAAGGACACCATCGCCGACCTCGAGCGCCGCACTTCATCCCTGCGCGCCGACGCCCACGCCCGTGCCGAGAAACTGACCCACCCCTCCGATTCCCTCGTCGAAGTCAACGACGACGACCGCCAGATCCTGGCCTTCACCCCTCCGCCCTCCGGCCACAAGGACTGGTTGACCGTGACGATCCCGGGTCTCTGACATGGTGACGATCGATCTCACCTCGCCCGCTCCGGCCCCGCAGGACACCCTCGACGGGTTGCCCCGCCGCCTCTCACTCACCCTCGCCGAACTGCAGCTGCTGGCGAAGCGCGCCGGCGGAGCCCCGCTGCCCTTCGACGTCGCCGCGCCCGTGCAGGCGTCCGGACTGGCCAGCCGACTGGGCCAGACCCGACTCGGCGCGGAGGATGCCGCGTTCCAGCAGGCATCGGCATCGTCGCCCGACGCCGAGCAGTCCCTGCGCCGTCGCGGTCTGGTCTCCGGAAGCGTCAACGCCTCGGTGGCCGGTGCCTTGGGGGTGCTGGCGGCCCCCGACCTGGCTGTCGACATCGACGTGAGCGTCGCCGGCGACCGTGCCCGCGCCTGGCACCGCCGCTCCGGCGACGCCGTCGTCTCGCTCGCCACCGCCGACGGACTCGTTCACGAACTCGCCTGGTTCGGTGTCGACCAGTGGGCCGACGAGCTCGGTCGGGTGCTGACGCTCCCCACCGACCACGGCACCCGGCCCTCCGGCGTACCGGAACAGGCGACCCTCCCCTTCGAGCTCCTCGACGCCGGCAGCGAAGCCGCTCGGTCCGGCCGCTCCGACCTCCTCACGGCCATCACCGCACGGCATCTTCCCGGCACCCGCGACGCCGATGGCGCACCGCTCGACAGCGCGACCGCCTCAGCACTCGTGTCGGCGCTCGTCACCGAGACCCAGGGCCGGGCCCGGCTGATGGTGGCCCGCGCCTCGGCACCCGTCACCCGCGTGGGTGTCGTCTCGCTGGTCCTGCTCGCCGACGGTTGGCGCATCCTCGCCGCCCGCCGCGACGGCGACCAGCACCTCGTTGACATCCGAGCGCTGCAACCGTCCTGTCTCGCCAGCCAGCTGGCCCCGGTGATCGCGGAGGTCCAGGCATGAGCACCAGCAGCGAGGAACAGGGCATGGCCGGCGAGAAGTACGCCGCGATGGCACGACTGGCCGAGTGGTTCCGCACCACCGGCGACACCGTGCGCGAGCGGGCCGACCTGGGTCGCCAGGTGCTGACCGATCCCGACGTCGCAGACTCCGCCGAGCTCTCGCCCGACACGTGGCGGACCGCCGAGGAGGAGGTTCACCGTGCCACGACCGGTCGCTCCGGCCTCGACGCCCACGCCCTCGAGCTCGACGCCGATGCCCTCGTGGTGCGCGCCACCGTGCTCACCTACCAGTGGATCGACGACCTGCAGGAGATGGCCCAGAAGACACTCGGCTCCATCGCCGCGCGAGCGCTCGGCTACCTGGCACCCGAGGTGGCACTCGGAGGCCCGATCGTCTCTGCCGGCCTCATCGAGACCACCGCTCCCGACAGGGACGAGCTCGCGGCCTATCTCAACGAGCTGGCCGAATCCAACCCCGAGCTGATGCAGCACTTCGTCTCGGGCGGTGGCGGTCTGGTGGAGTCCCTCCAGCTCCGCGCGATGCTGACCACGTCCGTCCTCGCCGGCGACGCCCGCAACGACGTGGCCCGCGGCGGGCTTCGCGCCACCGGTGCAGGCCCGTTCGCCGACGACTTCTCCTCCGCGCTGCGTGACATCGCGGGTGGTTATGTCTCCGACGCCAGTGGCACCGATCCGCTGACCCAGCCCGAGGGTGACGCCGCTGCGGCAGACCGCCCAGCCTCCATCGCGGCACTGGTGCAGCGGCTGACCGAGGTCGAGGCCGACATCTTCGTGCAACCGGTCGGCGCGGGACGCTTCCTGGCCTTCCTCACCGGCGGGCCTGCGCCTGCCGGCGGTGCACTACAGGTCTCCGACGGCGACCTGACCGCTGCTGTCTCCGGTGCCCGGCAGGCGATCGAGAAGGCGGTCTCGGCCGTCGACGGCGCCCGGCTCATGTTGGTCGGCCTGGGTCGCGGCGGGCTCGTCGCCACGCGGCTCGCGGCAGAGGTCGACGGATCCCCGCTGCCCATCGACCAGGTCATCACTGCCGGCGCGCCCGCGGCTCAGGGCACCGAGGTCCCGGTGACCATCCCGGTGCTGGCTCTCGAAGACCGGAGCGATCCGGTCGCGCTGCTCGGCTCGCTCCTCAACGCCACGCTCGCCAACCGCCTCACGGTGGTCTTCGACGGTGCCGACGCCATCGGCGCCGCGGCCTACGTACGGGGCGGGGAGATGGCCGACCGGGCCACCCACGCCGACGTCGTCGCCGCAGTGCAGCGCCTGCGAGAGCTGGGCTACCTCAGCCTCTGACCCAGCAACACGTGCGCCTTCGCGGAGTCAGAGCACGGTCTGGACGAAGTCACCGAGCTGGGTGATGTTGCGGCACTCGACCATGGGCACGATCTCCGCATAGCGTGGCGCGATCGAGTCGCCGGCTCCCCACTGCCGTGGATGCTCCGGGTTGAGCCACCACGCGTGCCGGCACCGGTCGACCATCGCCCGGAACGGCTCGAGCTTGGGATCGGCATAGTTGGAGCGGGCGTCACCGAGCACCAGCAGGGCGGTCTTCGGGCCCAGCGCGTCGGCGTACTGCTCCTCGAAGACGGTGAAGGCGCGCCCGTAGTTGGTGCGTCCCCACAGCGCGGCCTGACGAGCGGATGCGGCCAGGGAGGCCATCACCTCGACCGGGTCGGCGCCCGGACGCAGCTCGTCGGTCACCTCGACCACGTTGTCGACGAAGGTGAAGGCCCGGATCTTGCTGAAGTGGTCGCGCAGCGCATGCACCAGCAGCAGGGTGAACTGGGCGAAATTGGCCACGGAGCCACTCACGTCGCACAGCACCACGAGGTCGCTGCGATGCGGCCGCTTCGGCCGTTGCACCGTCGTGAGCGGCACCCCGCCCGTCGACATCGAGGCGCGCACCGTCCGCCGGAAGTCGAGCGGGCCCCGCCTGTCGGCGTGGTGCTGCTGGGTGAGTCGGGTGGCCAGGCGTCGCGCCAGGGGCTGGATCTCACGACGCAGCGCCACGAGATCGGCAGAACGGGCACTCATGAAGTCAAGGGTGTCGATCGTCGGACGCCCGGTGTTGTTGGCGACGTAGCGGGTGCCCTTCTCCTCCGCGATGCGGCGCAACGAGTCGGCCTCGACGCGGCGTCGGAACTCGTCGACCGAGCGCTTGGCCCGTCGTCGCGCCCCGGCCTGGTCAGCCCCCTGCGCCAGCAGGCTCGCGACGATCCGCTCGACCAGTTCGTCGCCGTCGACCCGCTTCAGGGCCTGATAGGCACTCCACGACGAGAGTCCGGGAGCACGCCCGGGCATGGCCCCGAAGCGACCCAGCGCCTCGATGGCGAGCTCCTGCAGCTGACCGATGTCACCCTCGGCCATCGCCTCGACGGCACGGGCGCGGAAGTCTTCGAGTGCTGCCCCGTTGTCCTGACCGCGCAGTTCCTGGTCACTCGCCTCCCCGACCGGCGCCTCACCCGTGTCGAGTCCCGGCTGATCCACGTTGCCGGTACGGCCGGCCCCCACCAGCGCTGGGAACCACAGGTCGAAGAGCTGGTCGAAGGTCGGCCGGTGAGTGGCGCGCTTCACCAGCGTGGCGGCGTACGCCGTGCGCAGCGTCTCGCGGTCGTCCCACGGCACCAGCGACACCGCCCGGGCAGCATCGATGTCTTCGGCGACCGAGACCGGGAGGCCTGCACGACGCAGGGCCTCGACGAAGTCGACGTGGCGGTCGAGCAGCGACATGGGTCAGCGCCGTCCCGCGCCCCGCGCCAGTCCGAGTTCCTTGACCGCGCGCTCGTGGTCGGAGAGATGCTTGAGCACCACGCCGAGGGTGCTCGCCGCTGCCTCCTCGTCGAGCTCGTCGATCTCGAGCGCGACCACCGTGCGGGCCCAGTCGATCGCCTCGGCGATGGACGGCGCCTTCTTGAGCTCCAGCTCGCGCAGCCGGGCGACGAGACCGACCACCTGACCGGCCAGGGTCGCGTCGAGACCGGGCACCTGCGACAGCAGGATCTCGGTCTCCCGTTCCGCATCGGGGTAGTCGAGATGGAGGTAGAGGCAGCGCCGCTTGACCGCCTCCGACAGCTCCCGCGTCGCGTTGGAGGTCAGCACCACGAAGGGCCGCCGCACAGCAGCGACGGTGCCCAGCTCGGGGATGGTGACCTGGAAGTCGGAGAGCACCTCGAGCAGCAGGCCCTCCACCTCGACGTCGGTCTTGTCGACCTCGTCGATGAGCAGCACGGTGGGCTCCTCCCGCCGGATCGCCGTGAGCAGGGGCCGGGTGAGCAGGAACTCCTCGGTGAAGATGTCGTCGTGGGTCTCCTGCCACGACGAGTCACCGGAGGCCGCCTGGATGCGCAGCAACTGCTTCTTGTAGTTCCACTCGTACAGCGCGCGGGCCTCGTCGAGCCCCTCGTAGCACTGCAGTCGCACGAGCTCGGCCCCCGTCGCGCGGGCGACCGCCTTGGCCAACTCGGTCTTGCCGACGCCCGCCGGGCCCTCGAGCAGCAGCGGCTTGCCGAGCAGACCTGCGAGGCAGGCCGTGGTCGCGGTGGCCAGGTCGGCGAGGTAGCCGACCTCGCCCAGCCGGGTGAGAGCCGAGGCCGGATCGGGGAACCAGTCGTTGTCCGCAGTCGTGGTCACCCGGCCACCCTACGGGCGACGTACCGAGAAGACAGACCGCCGCCGGCGTGACGGTCGTCGACCACTTGACATGGGGCATCGCTGGACGGGGGATTCCAGCACGGCAGACGATCTCGCCACGCACGGCGGCGGCAATGTGCACTCTACGTCGGCCACCTGAGAGTGCGGCACGAATCGGGCAATATTCGCAGGCGAGCCCTTCCGTACGTCATCTCGCCGGGCCTTGTGGCCGGCCGCGGCAGGCGACGGACCCGACCGGAGGCGGGACCGCTCGTCGTGCCGAGCCGACCACTCACCGATTGCGGCTCCCCGTTGAGCGCGCACTGCGCCCTCGCCCCTGCCGAACGAACGCGCACCGTTCCTAGCGTGATGGGCATCACATCCAACGGAAGGGACGGTTCGGTGACCTCCACCCATGACCAGGCAGATCGGCAGCACGCGGTCTATGAACACCTGCATGCCACACCGGAGTTCCAGGAACTCCGGTCCCGCTACCGCGGATTCGTCTTCCCCGCCACCGTCGCATTCCTCGTCTGGTACCTGCTCTACGTGGTGCTGTCGATGTGGGCACACGACTTCATGAGCCATCGACTCGTCGGCAACATCAACGTCGCGCTGGTCTTCGGACTGCTCCAGTTCGTGACGACGTTCGTGCTGGCGTGGATCTACAGCAACTACTCCAACAAGCACCTCGACCCGCTGGCCCGCACGCTCAACGACGAGTTCCAGAAGGGGGCCTGACGCATGGACGGCAACCAGATGCTGACCGCGACCCTGTTCCTCGCGGTCGTCGCCCTGACCATCTTCATCACCTTCCGTGCCAGCCGGAGCACCAGTGGCACCACGGACTTCTATGCCGGCGGACGCTCCTTCTCCGGATTCCAGAACGGCCTGGCCATCGGTGGCGACTACATGTCGGCCGCCTCGTTCCTCGGCATCTCGGGCCTGATCGCGCTCTCCGGCTATGACGGCTTCCTCTACTCCATCGGTTTCCTCGTCGCCTGGCTGGTGGCGCTGCTGCTGGTCGCGGAGGTGCTGCGCAACTCCGGCAAGTACACGATGGCCGACCAGCTCGCCTACCGAATGAAGCAGCGCCCGGTGCGCACGGCGGCAGCCACCTCGACCGTCGTGGTCTCGATCTTCTACCTGCTCGCGCAGATGGTCGGTGCCGGCGCTCTCGTCACCCTGCTGCTCGGCGTGGAGAGCGAGTGGTTGAAGAACCTGACCATCTTCTTCGTGGGTGCCCTGATGATCTTCTACGTCACGGTCGGTGGCATGAAGGGCACCACGTGGGTCCAGATCGTCAAGGCCGTGCTGCTGATGATCGGATCGGCGCTGATCGTCATCCTCGTGCTCGCGCAGTTCGACTTCAACATCTCCGAACTCCTCGGTAGTGCTGCGGCCAACTCCGGCAAGGACGGCTTCCTCGATCCGGGCCTGGCCTACGGAGCCGACACCACCTCGAAACTGAACTTCGTCTCGCTCGGCCTCGCCCTGGTCCTCGGCACCGCCGGCCTGCCGCACATCCTGATCCGCTTCTACACGGTCCCGACGTCTCGCGACGCCCGCAAGTCGGTGCTCTGGGCGATCGGTCTCATCGGCGCCTTCTACCTCATGACGCTCGTCCTCGGCTTCGGTGCGGCCGCCCTGCTCGACACCAGCCTGGGATCCGCCGTCCAGAAGAGCGGTGGCAACCTTGCGTCGCCGCTGCTGGCCGAAGAGGTCGGCGGAGGAGCCGGTACGACGGGCGGTGCGATCCTGCTCGCCCTGATCGCGGCCGTCGCCTTCGCCACCATCCTCGCCGTGGTGGCCGGGCTGACCCTGACCTCGAGCGCCAGTGTCGCCCACGACCTCTACAACAGCGTCTTCCGCAAGGGCAAGGCGAGCGAGAAGGACGAGCTCAAGGTCGCCCGGATCGCAGCCGGCGCGATCGGCCTGGTCGCGATCATCCTCGCGATCCCGGCCCAGAAGCTCAATGTCGCCTTCCTCGTGGCGCTGGCCTTCGCGATCGCAGCCTCGGCGAACCTGCCGTCGATCATCTACAACATGTTCTGGCGCCGATTCAACACCCGCGGCGCGGTGTGGAGCATCTACGGCGGCCTGATCTCAGCGGTCGGCCTGGTCTTCTTCTCGCCGGTCGTCTCGGGCAAGGTCAACGCGGACGGGAGCAACGCAGCACTCTTCCCCAAGAGCGTCGACTTCTCGTGGTTCCCACTCGAGAACCCCGGCATCGTCTCCATTCCGCTGGCGTTCTTCCTCGGCTGGCTCGGCACGGTCACCTCGCGTGAACCGAGCGCGGAGGAACGCTACAACGAGCTCGAGGTCCGGGCCCTCACCGGCGCCGGCGCGGAAGGAGCCGTCCAGCACTGACCCGTCCCACCCCGCAGGGGCCGCGACCTCGAGAGGTCGCGGCCCCTCGAGGCGTCCCGGCCGGGACGGGCCCGGCCCGGTGGACGCCGGGTCGGCAGCAGGCGTCGGCTCACCTCGTAGGGTGGAGGCAGACCCTGTGCCCAGGAGGCGACATGTGGAAGAAGCTGACCCCCTTGCCGTGCTGGCCGTCCTGGCCGCAGGCTGCGGAGACGACGCCGGCAACAACGACGACCCGGGTGACAGCCCGGCCCGCACCGGCGACGGCGGTGACTACTTCTTCGAGGTCGTCGCCCAGGTCCAGGCCGACAACGCCGAGACGCCCGGCATGCCTCCCCAGCCCGAGTCGCTCGAGGTGATGCTGCCGTGCGGCGCCGAGATGCACAGCCTCGCGGCGACGGACGTCGTGGTGGGCGAGGTGACCGGAGCGACCGAGGGCGACGCCTATGTCTGGGGTGACGAGGCCGAGACACCCGAGCTGCTGAAGGACTTCACCGACCCCAAGGCCGATGCCCGCGACATCCTCATCACGATCTCCGGCAATGTCCTGACCTCAGACGGCGCCCGCGAGCGGACCGAGACCGTGACCGTGCGCACCAGCGTGCCCGACACGGCCGATCCGGAGGAGTTCCTCGAGTCTGCCGGCAACCTCGGCGACGTCGTCGCGCTGCTCTCGCCGCGCCCCAACGACCCGCACGAGGGAGATCTCTTCCCAGCGCTCAACGGTGCCTCGATGGGTCTCGTCGACCAGGACGAGGTGAGCTTCCCGGCACTTGCCGACGGGTTCGCCGGCGACTACACCACCACGGATGCGATCCTCTCCGCCTGTCCGGCCGACTGACCGGACGCCGCAGCGACGCGACCGTTCGCCGCACCGCACGCGCCGCCCGTCGAGCCGATGTGACGTGCGGCTCTCCGGGCGGTCGGGCGAGGCAGTAACGTCGGTCACACAACCCCAGCAGGAGAGGTGAGCGGTGAGCAATCAGCAGCCGGAGGCACTGTCCAACCTGATGCATGAAGAGCGTCGGTTTCCCCGCCGGAGGCGCTGGCCGCCTCGGCCAACGTGACGGAGGAGGCCTACGCCCGAGCCGAGGCCGACCGCGAGGGCTTCTGGGCCGAGCAGGCAGAGCGTCTCGACTGGGGCCGGAAGTGGGACCGGGTGCTCGACTGGGACAACCCGCCCTTCGCCAAGTGGTTCAGCGGCGGCACGATCAATGCCGCTGTCAACTGCGTCGATCGCCACGTACAGGCCGGCCGTGGTGACAAGGTGGCGATCCACTGGGTCGGCGAGCCGGTCGACGACACCCGTGACATCACCTATGCGCAGCTCCAGGACGAGGTCAACAGGGCTGCCAACGCCCTCACCGAACTCGGCGTGGCCAAGGGCGATCGGGTGGCGATCTATCTCCCGATGATCCCCGAGGCCGTCATCACCATGCTGGCGTGCGCCCGCCTCGGCGCCCCGCACACGGTGGTCTTCGGTGGCTTCTCCGCCGATGCACTCGCCAGTCGCATCGTCGACTGCGGGGCCAAGGTCGTGGTCACCGCCGACGGTGGCTACCGCCGGGGCGCGCCTTCCGCGCTCAAGCCGGCGGTCGACGACGCCGTGGCCAAGGCCGACGGCCTCGTGGAGCACGTGCTCGTGGTGCGGCGCACCGGCCAGGACGTCGCTTGGAACGAGTCGGTCGACAAGTGGTGGCACGATGTCGTCGACGCACAGTCGAACGAGCACGTGGCCGAGCTGCACGACGCCGAGCACCCGCTCTACGTCATGTACACCTCCGGCACGACCGGCAAGCCCAAGGGCATCCTGCACACGACCGGTGGCTACCTGGTCGGCACGTCCTACTCGCACTGGGCGGTCTTCGATCTCAAGGCCGACACCGACGTCTACTGGTGCACCGCCGACATCGGCTGGGTGACCGGCCACTCCTACCTGGTCTACGGTCCGCTCGCCAACGGTGCCACCCAGGTGCTCTACGAAGGCACCCCCGACAGCCCGCACAAGGGCCGGTGGTGGGAGATCATCGAGAAGTACGGCGTCACCATCTTCTACACCGCCCCCACCGCGATCCGCACCTTCATGAAGTGGGGCCGCGACATCCCGGCCGGCTTCGACCTCTCCTCCATCCGGGTGCTCGGCTCGGTCGGCGAACCGATCAACCCCGAGGCCTACGTCTGGTACAAGGAGAACATCGGCGGCGGCGCCGGCGACGGAGCAGGTGCGCCGGTCGTCGACACCTGGTGGCAGACCGAGACCGGCCAGATCCTGATCTCGCCCCTGCCCGGCGTGACGGAGGCCAAGCCCGGCTCGGCGATGCGAGCGCTGCCCGGCATCGTCGCCGACGTCGTCAACGACGAGGGCGAGTCGGTGCCGGACGGCAGCGGCGGCTACCTGATCATCCGGGAGCCGTGGCCGGCCATGCTGCGCACCGTGTGGGGCGACGACCAGCGTTTCAAGGACACCTACTGGTCCCGCTGGCCCGGCGTCTACTTCGCCGGCGACGGCGCCAAGAAGGACGAGGACGGTGACATCTGGGTGCTGGGCCGCGTCGACGACGTGATGAACGTGTCCGGCCACCGCCTCTCCACCACCGAGATCGAGTCGGCGCTCGTGTCCCATCCCAAGGTGGCCGAGGCCGCCGTGGTCGGCGCGACCGACGACACGACCGGTCAGGCCGTCTGCGCGTTCGTGATCCTGCGCGACTCCGCCGGTGACGAGGACGCGGCCGACAACGCCGACATCGTCACCGACCTCCGCAACCACGTCGCCAAGGAGATCGGCGCGATCGCCAAGCCCCGGCAGGTGATGGTGGTGCCGGAACTGCCCAAGACCCGCTCCGGCAAGATCATGCGCCGCCTGCTCCGCGACGTCGCGGAGAACCGCGAGATCGGCGACGTCACCACGCTGGCCGACTCCTCGGTGATGAACCTGATCCAGACCGGGATGAACACCAGCGACGACTGATCAGGCGCCGTACGCCCCACCGGGGCTCCGGCCCACATCGCGATAGTCCCTGACGAACTTGTCCTTCCACCGCCCGGACAACTACAAGTTCGTCAGGGACTACGCCGATTTCCCGGGGGTGCTGCAGCTCGGCGGGGCCTGGATCAGTGCGACTGCCAGGCGTCTTCGTCGGCCGTGCGCTTGGTGACCGCCGGGGAGGTCGCCGGCGGCGAGCGCTGCGATGCTCACGTTCTCGAAGACCTCACGCAGGGAGCTGCGGGCGGCGATCCAGACGTGCTGCAGCACCTCCGCGCTCTCGTTGTAGGAGACCGCCTCGGGGCGCAGCCCGTAGACGGAGACCAGCGGGCCATCGACCGCGCGGATCACGTCGGCGATGCTGACCGCCTCCGGCTTCGCCGCCATCCGCCAGCCGCCGGACTGACCGCGCTGGGAGACGACGATGTCGGAGCGCCGCAGGTCGGCGAGGATCGCTTGGAGGAAGCCGTGCGGGATCTCCTGCTGGCGTCCCAACTCCTCGGCACTGACGGGACCGGTGTCGCCGCGACGCGTCATCTCGATCAGCGCGCGCAGGGCGTAGTCGGACTTGGCAGAGACTCGCATGGTCCAAGTCTCTCACTTCGATGGCCATTCTCGAGCAACGGTCGCCCGACCGTCTCACGCGCCGCCACGGTGTGCAGTGGACCACCCCGCCTTGCTTGGGCTTGGGTGCGGGTGAATAATGAATGTTACTGATGAGTAATGGACGGGTCGCGTCCAACCCTGCACACGGAAAAGGTGGGTCAGTGAGCCACTACAAGAGCAACCTGCGTGACATCGAGTTCAACCTCTTCGAGGTGCTGGGCCGGGACAAGATCCTTGGCGACGGCCCCTTCAGCGACGTCGACACCGACACGGCGAAGTCGATCCTCGCCGAGGTCGACAGACTGGCCCGCGAGGACCTTGCCGACTCGTTCGTCGACTCCGACCGGTTCCCCCGGTCTTCGACCCCAGCACCAACTCGGCACCGATCCCGGAGTCGTTCAAGAAGTCCTACCAGGCATGGATGGACGCCGAGTTCTGGCGGCTGCACACCATGGCCGAGCTCGGCGGGACCCCGGCTCCGTCGTCGGTCAACTGGGCCATCGCGGAGCTCGTGCTCGGCGCGAACGCGCCGATCTGGATGTACGCCGCCGGCCCGGCGTTCGCTGGTGTCGTCCACCGCAACGGCAACGAGCGCGACCAGCGCGTCGCCCAGTTCATGGTCGAGCGTCAGTGGGGATGCACGATGGTGCTGACCGAGCCCGACGCCGGCTCCGACGTGGGTGCGGGCCGCGCCAAGGCGACGCCCAACGACGACGGGTCGTGGAACGTCACCGGCGTGAAGCGCTTCATCACCTCGGCCACCAACGACATGACCGAGAACATCATGCATCTCGTCCTCGCCCGCCCCGAGGGCGTCGAGGGTGTCGGCGGCCCGGGCACCAAGGGCCTCTCGCTCTTCTGGATGCCGGAGCACCACTTCGACCACGAGACCGGCGAGCTCACCGGCGAGCGCAACGGTGTCTACGTCACCAACGTCGAGCACAAGATGGGCATCAAGGTCTCCAACACCTGTGAGGTCACCTTCGGGGACCCGCAGGTCGGCGGCGGCGAGCCCGCGAAGGGCTGGCTGCTCGGCGAGGTCCACAACGGCATCGCCCAGATGTTCGACGTCATCGAGAACGCCCGCATGATGGTCGGCACCAAGGCGATCGCGACCCTGTCGACCGGCTACCTCAACGCCCTCGACTACGCCAAGGAGCGCGTCCAGGGCGCCGACCTGACGCGGTCGGCCGACAAGACCGCCCCGCGCGTCACGATCACCCACCACCCCGACGTACGCCGCTCGCTGATGACCCAGAAGTCGTTTGCGGAGGCGATGCGAGCCCTGGTGCTCTACACCGCCTCGTGGCAGGACGAGGTCATGCTCGCCGAGGCGAACGGCACCGACGCGAAGGTGGCGGCCTCGATCAACGACCTGCTGCTCCCGATCGTCAAGGGCTACGGCTCCGAGCGCTCGTGGGTGCTGCTGGGCACCGAGTCGTTGCAGACCTTCGGCGGCTCCGGCTTCCTGCAGGAGTACCCGATCGAGCAGTACGTCCGCGACGCCAAGATCGACACCCTCTACGAGGGCACCACCGCGATCCAGGGCCAGGACCTCTTCTTCCGCAAGATCGTCAAGGACCAGGCCAAGGCACTCGGCCACGTCGCTGGCGAGATCGAGGCGTTCCTCAAGTCCGATGACGCCAACCCCGAGCTCAAGGTCGAGCGCGACCTGCTCGCCAAGGCGCTCGAGGACGGCAACAACCTCGTGGCCACGATGATCGGGCAGCTGATGAGCGCCGACGCCAATGCCGAGGGCGGCGACCTGCGCAACATCTACAAGGTGGGCCTCAACGGCAGCCGCCTGCTCATGGTGCTCGGGGACATCATCTGTGCGTGGCTGCTGCTGCGCCAGGCCGAGGTCGCCCTCGCCAAGCTCGGTGGCGACGTGTCCGAGAAGGACAAGCACTTCTACACGGGCAAGGTCGCCGGCGCCCAGTTCTTCGCCCGCAACGTGCTGCCAAAGATCACTGCGGAGCTGAGCATTGCCCAGGCCACCGACCTCGCCCTGATGGACCTGGACGAGGCTGCTTTCTGATCCACACCCCCGTGTTCCGGGGCCACGGCCGTTCGGCCGTGGCCCCGGGCTCATTTCCACGGACGACCTGCTCGTCCGGAGCCACGGATCTGCGAATAACGACCACTGACGAGCCGTTCCACACGTAGCCTTCGGCCCGTGGGACGCAAGCAACTGGTGGTGTGCGCGGCGCTGTTGGCGATGCTGGGGGCGCTGTGGGGCGCACCCGCTGCGGCCACGAAGGACGCCGCGGATCCGGTGTACGTCGGCCGCCACTTCGGCGACCCGGCCGTGGTCCGCGCGGGCGGCACGTTCATCGCCGTGGGCACCGGACCACTGACCCTGCGGCTGAAGGGAACCTCGCTGCGCAAGTGGAAGTCGCTGCCTCCGGTGTTGAAGCGACTCCCCACGTGGGCGCGCAACGGCGACATCTGGGCGGCCGACCTGGCCAAGGTGCGCAAGAAGTGGGTGCTGTACTACTCCGCCCCCGTCAAGGGCCTGACCCCGAGCGGGCGCTGCATCGGCGTCGCGAAGGCGAGGAAGCCGACCGCCTCCTTCAAGCCGGTCGACAAGGCACCACTCGTCTGCCCGGCCAAGGGCAAGACCCCCGGTGCCGGCAACCAGGCGCCCGGCGAGGGGCTGCCACGCCACGGAGTCATCGACCCCTCCCTCTTCGTCGGCAGCGACGGCTGGCCCGTGCTCTTCTACAAGACCGACGGGCTCCCCTCGACGATCCGGATGCTCCCCCTGCGCAAGAACGGGCTCGAACCGCGCAAGGGCGCGATCAGCCGCGAGGTGCTCCGCAGCGCCGGCGTCATCGAGAACCCCGTGGTGGTCCAACGCGGCAGGAGCTGGTTCCTCTTCACCTCGGAGGGCAGCTACACCCGCTGCACCTACGCGACGCTGTGGCGCAAGGCCTCCTCCCCGACGGCTGGTCGAGCGTCGAGCCCCAGGTGCTGCTGGACCGTCGTACGACAGGCTTGTGCGGCCCGGCCGGGGCCGACGTATTCACCGATCGGGCCCGCATGATGATCGTCTTCCACGCCTGGGCCTGCTGGCAGGGCCGCAAGCCCTGTGGCGCGAAGTTCACGATGGACCGGACCGCGCAGAAGAAGGCGGTCCGGGCGATGTACGTCGCTCGCCTGCGGTTCCGCGACGATGTGCCGTATGTCTCCAAGTACGTGCGTCCGAAGGGTGCTCGCTGAGCGCGTTCCCGCGTCGCGGGAGACCAGATCGACCGCATTCTGGACCAGAGCGATCCACAAAAGCATCTACGCCTCAAGCATGGTGACCAGACGTCAGGAACGACCGATAGAATGACCGCGACCGTCGGCCCGACGACCGAAGGCCCGTAACTTGATCCAGCTGCTCCTCGCCCACCTCGTCCTGGCTGCCCTCGGCCCTGCCGCGGTGACCGTCATGGGACGCCGTGCGTTCCTGCTCATGACCTTGGCGCCTTTGGCGACCCTCGGCTGGGCGATCTCGCTGACCGACCGGGTCCGCGACGGCGAGGTGATCCGCCAGAGCTTCACCTGGGTGGCTGGACTCGACTTCGAGATCGCCTTCCAGCTCGGCACGTTGCAATGGCTCATGACGCTGGTGGTCAGCGGCATCGGCGTGCTCGTCCTCGGCTATTGCGCCTACTACTTCCACGACGGCGATCCCGTCCTGCCGATGTTCACCGGTGTCTTCACCGGCTTCGCCGGGGCGATGCTCGGGCTGGTGCTCGCCGACGACCTGCTCCTGCTCTATGTCTTCTGGGAACTCACCACGGTCTTCTCCTACCTGCTGATCGGCGCCGACCCCGAGAAGCGGGCCAGTCGACTCGCGGCCATGCAGGCACTGATCGTCACCACCTTCGGTGGCCTGGCGATGCTCGTCGGCATGCTGATGCTCGGCCACGAGGCCGGCACCCACCGGATCTCCGACATCCTCGCCGACCCACCGAACGGCGACTGGACCACCGCTGCGGTGATCCTGTTGCTCGTCGGAGCAATCAGCAAGTCGGCCCTCTTCCCCTTCCACTTCTGGCTGCCCGGCGCCATGGCCGCCCCCACGCCGGTCAGCGCCTATCTGCATGCCGCCTCGATGGTGAAGGCCGGCGTCTATCTCGTCGCCCTGCTCGCTCCTGCCTTCGCCGGTGTCCCCGGCTGGCACGGCACCCTGCTCGGGCTCGGCATCGTCACCATGCTGCTCGGCGGCTGGCGTGCGCTGCGGCAGTACGACATCAAGCTGCTCCTGGCCTACGGCACCGTGAGCCAACTCGGCTTCATGCTGGTGGTGCTCGGCATCGGCAACCAAGCGGCCACCCTGGCCGGTCTCGCGGTGCTGCTCGCCCACGCCCTGTTCAAGGCCTGCCTGTTCCTCGTGGTCGGCATCGTCGACCACCAGAGCGGCACCCGTGACCTGCGGGAACTCTCCGGGGTCGGTCGCCGGATGCCGTGGGTCGCGGGCGCAGCGATCGTGGCCGGTGCATCCATGGCCGGCCTCCCCGATGCTCGGCTTCGTCGCCAAGGAGTCCGTCTTCGGTGCCCTCCTCGAGGTCGCGGAGACCAGCGACGGCGACGGCACCGGACTGGCGACGTACGCCGGGTGGCTGGTGCTGGTGGGGATCGTGCTCGGGTCGGTCCTCACCATGGCCTACACCCTGCGTTTCCTGTGGGGCGCCTTCGCCACCAAGCCCGGCGCCGAGCCGACCGAGGTCGCGCCGGTGCCCGTCGGATTCGCCGCGAGCCCGGTCCTGCTGGCCGCACTGAGCGTCGGCCTCGGCTTCTGCGGAGCATGGCTGACCGGGGTGCTCGAACCCCACACCGCAACCTTCCCCGAGGGTCACCACCATGCCGAACTGGCGTTGTGGCACGGCCTCGGGGTGCCGCTGCTCCTCTCCGGGATCGTCGTCGTGCTCGGGGTCGCGCTCTTCATCCGGCGTGCCACGTTCGGACAGCTCCAGGGCGCACTGGCCTCGCAACGCAGTGCCGAGGGCGGCTACCGGGCGCTGATGCGTGCCGTCGACCGGTCGGCGGTCGAGGTGACCGGTCTGACCCAGCGCGGTTCGGTTGCCGCCTACATCGCGGTGATCCTGCTCGTGGTGCTCGCGCTGCCCGGAGCGGCCCTGCTGATGAACCCGCCCGACGAGCTCGAACTGGTCCTGTGGGACGCTCCGTCCCAGGCAGTCGTCGGCGCCCTGGTCTGCATCGCGGCACTCTTCACCGCTCGTTCGCGTCGGCGGCTGCGCGCGGTCATCCTCGTGGGGGTCACCGGCTACGGCACCGGGGTGCTCTTCCTGCTGCACGGCGCCCCCGACCTGGCGCTCACCCAGATCCTCGTCGAGACCACCAGCCTCGTCGTCTTCGTCCTGGTCCTGCGCCGGCTGCCCGAGTACTTCACCGACCGTCCGTTGACCCGGATGCGCTACCTGCGCATGGCGCTGGGGCTGGCGGTCGGCCTGGCGGTCGCCGGGTTCATGCTGATGGCCACCGCCGACCGGAGCGCGGAGCCGCTCAGCGCACTCTTCCCCGGCCCCGCCGTGGAGTTCGGCGGCGGCCACAACATCATCAGCGTGACGCTGGTCGACATCCGCGCCTGGGACACCATGGGCGAGATCTCGGTGCTGGTCGCGGCCGGCACCGGTGTCGCCAGCCTGGTCTTCCTCGACACCCGGCTCTCCGGGATCCGGCGCGTCCACGACATTCCCTATCCGGAGGCCGTGAAGAAGATCCCCACCGCCCCCGGACGCCGGGTCTGGCTGCCGGGGTCGCGCACCCTCACGCCCGACCGTCGCTCGATCATCTTCGAGGTGGTCACCCGGATGATCTTCCACACCATGATGATCCTGTCGGTCTATCTGCTGCTGGCCGGCCACAACCACGTCGGCGGCGGCTTCGCGGCCGGCATGGTCGCCGGCCTCGCCCTGATGGTCCGCTACCTCGTCGGCGGTCGTTATGAGCTCGACGAGGCGGCCCCGATCGACGCCGGCGTGCTCATGGGCATCGGCCTCTTCGTGGCCACCGGCACCGCCATCATGCCGTTGGCCTTCGGCGGCACCGTCCTGCAGAGCGCCGAACTCACCTTCCACCTCGGCCCCTTGGGGGACCCGCACCTGATGACGTCGATGTTCTTCGACATCGGTGTCTACCTCGTCGTGATCGGCCTGTTGCTCGACCTGCTGCGCACCTTCGGCTCCCGACTCGACCGGCAGATCCTCCGCGAGGAGCGCGCCGGGGAACAGGCGGTGCGGCTGTGAACGCCAACGTCACCTTGATCCTGGTGGCCTCCACGCTCATCGGCACCGGGGTCTATCTCATCCTCGAACGCAGCCTGACCCGGGTGCTGGTCGGACTCGTGATGATGGGCAACGGGGTCAACCTGCTGTTCATGATCGCCTCCGGGCCCGCCGGCAGGGCGCCGATCGTGGGCGCCTCCGACGGCGACATGGCCGATCCGCTGCCCCAGGCCCTCGTGCTCACGGCGATCGTGATCACGCTCGGCACGGTCGCCTTCCTGCTGGCAATGGCCCACCGTAGCTGGCAGCTCAACGAGCACGACGACGTACAGGACGACATCGAGGACGCCGCGATCCGCCAGCTGGCGCTGGCCGACGAGGCCTCCGACAGCCACGACCTCAGCCTGAGCACCACGGAGGCGGACGCCGCCACCGACGAGGTCTACGAAGAGGAGGGATCGTCTTGAGCATCAGCATGAGCGCGCTCGTTCCCATGCCCGTGGTCCTGCCCCTCCTGGGCGCCGGGCTCACCCTCGTCTTCTCGCGGCGCCCCCGCACCCAGCGCTTCGTGACCATCGGCGTGCTCGCCGCGGTCGTCGTGATCGCCGCGGTGCTCCTGGTCGCCAGCGACCGGGAGGGTCCTCAGGTGGTCTGGCTCGGCGGCTGGGAAGGCCTCGGCATCGCCCTGGTGGCCGACCGACTCGCCACCTTGATGCTGCTGGTCTCCGCCGTCGTCACCTTGCTGGTGCTCATCTACTCCCTCGGCCAGGGCATGACGGGCGACGAGCGCGAAGCGCCACTGTCGATCTATCACCCGACCTTCCTGGTACTGGTGGCCGGAGTCTCCAACGCGTTCCTCGCCGGCGACCTCTTCAACCTCTTCGTCAGCTTCGAGATGCTGCTCTTCGCGAGCTACGTGCTGCTGACCCTCGGCGGCACCGGCACCCGCATCCGCGCAGGCACGATCTATGTCGTCGTCAACATGCTGTCGTCGATGCTGTTCCTGATCTCCCTGGCCGCGGTCTACGCCGCGATGGGCACGCTGAACTTCGCCCAGCTGGCCGAGCGAGTGCCCGAGCTGTCGCACACCACCTCGCTGGTGCTGCACCTGTTGCTGCTGGTGACCTTTGCGATCAAGGCCGCTGTCTTCCCGCTCTCCTTCTGGCTCCCCGACAGCTATCCGACCGCTCCGGCACCGGTCACAGCCGTGTTCGCGGGCCTGCTCACCAAGGTCGGTGTCTACGCGATCCTGCGGGTGCAGACATTGATCTTCCCCGACCACTCCGTCGGTGACGTGCTGTTGTGGGCAGCCCTGCTGACCATGGTGATCGGCATCCTCGGTGCGGTCGCACAGTCCGACATCAAGCGAATGTTGTCCTTCACCCTGGTCAGCCACATCGGCTACATGATCTTCGGCATCGGCCTGGCCACCGAGAGCGGAGTCTCCGGCGCGATCTTCTACGTCGCGCACCACATCACCATCCAGACCGCGCTCTTCCTGGTGGTGGGGCTGGTCGAACACCGAGCCGGGAGTACGGCGCTGCTCCGGCTCGGCGGACTCGCTCGGCTCTCGCCGCTGCTCGCCCTCCTCTTCTTCGTCCCAGCCATGAACCTTGCAGGCATCCCACCCATGTCGGGCTTCCTCGGCAAGGTCGGCCTGCTCCAGGCGGGACTCGACGACGGCAGCTGGCTCGCGATCACCCTGGTCGTCGGCGGCGTCCTCACCAGCCTGCTCACCCTCTATGCGGTCGCCAAGACCTGGGCGCTGGCCTTCTGGCGCAGCCCCATCCAGGCCCACGAGATGGCCAAGCAGCTTCCCGAGCTCGAGGGCGAGCTCGATGACGCCCAGCTCGCAGCAGGCATGCGGGTGCACCGTGCCCACGTGCACGTCGGTGGCGCAGCCTTCGACAGCCGCGACCTCGCGGCGGCACGCCGGGTGATCGATGACGAGGCACCCGACCGCGACCTCTACCAACGCCTGCGCGAGGGTTCGCTGCCCAAGAAGATGCCGACCATGATGGTGCTCCCCACCGCCGCCCTCATCACGATCAGCCTGGTGCTGACCCTCGTGGCCGGCCCGCTCTTCGCCCTGACCGACCGCGCAGCGAGCGACCTGCTGGAGCGCACGCCGTACCTCACCGCCGTGTTGGGAGACGACTCATGAGCCCGCGGGTGAAGGTGACCCGGAGCGGGAAGGTCCGGCCGGCGCGCTACAAGTCGCTGCAGTGGCCGGCGCTGGTGTGGCTGACGCTCGTGTGGATGGCGCTGTGGCGCACCTGGACGCTGGGGCACCTGGCCCTCGGCTTCGTCGTGTCGGTGCTGGTGTGCCTGGCCTTCCCGCTGCCGCCGCTGCGGGTCACGATGCGGCCCAACCCCATCGCCTGCGTCTGGCTCGTGGTGCGCTTCATGTGGGACGTCATCGTCTCCAGCGTGGAGGTGGCCAAGGTCGTGCTGCGACCCAAGGGGCTGACCAACGCCATCGTGGAGGTCGACCTCGTCGCCCCCTCCGACTTCGTGCTGACCATCGTTGCGGAGATGACCACCTTGATCCCCGGCAGCGTCGCGCTGGAGGCCCGGCGCTCCACGCACACGCTCTTCTTCCACGTGATCAACGTGAAGACCGACGAGGACGTCGAGAAGTTCCGGCGCACCGTGCTCGCCCAGGAGCAGCGCGTGCTGCGCGCGTTCGGCAGCCCCAGGGACCCCAGCAGCCCCGAGAAGGTGATCTTGTGACCGTCGTCCTCGCCATCTGCATGGGGTTGCTCGGCCTGTCGGCCCTGTGCCTGCTGGCCCGGGCCACCATGGGCCCGACCATGCTCGACCGCACCGTTGCCCTCGACGTACTCCTCGCCGTGGTCATCTGCGCCGTCGGCGTGGAGGCCGCCGTCAACGAGCACACCTTCACGCTGCCGATCCTGCTGGTGCTGACGCTGCTGGGCTTCGTGTGCTCGGTGAGCATCGCTCGCTTCACCAAGGGCAGTGACGACATCGAGGCCGAGAAGGAGGCGAACCGATGAACTGGACCACCGTCTTCGACGTGATCGCGGCCATCTGCCTGTTGGCCGGAGCGCTGCTCACCTTCATCGCCGGCCTCGGCCTGGTGCGCCTGCCCGACCTGCTCTCCCGGATGCACGCCGCCACCAAGCCTCAGGTTCTGGGACTCTGCCTGGTGCTCACCGGCCTCGGCTTCCGGTTGCGCGACCTCGAGGTGGTGGCGCTGCTGGTCCTCGTCGGCCTGTTCCAGCTGATCACCTCGCCGGTCGCCAACCACATGGTGGCGCGGGCCGCCGTGCGCGCCGGCCAGATCGACCGTGACCGACTCATCGTCGACGAGCTGACCCCCGTCCTGGAGAACTTCGACGAGCCGCGAGGGGCACCCTGATCCTGCCGCCCGCAGGGAGCCGGACGGCCTCGAATGTAGGGATCTGACAAGTGGGCCACATGTCCGGATTCCTCCGCATTCACCTGGGGATGAATCGCAACAACCAGACATGGGATGTTAGATTGCCGGGGCCAAGGTTCGTCCGGAAGCACAACTCAACCTCTGTTCGGGCCGTCGGCCCACGAGGGAGCCGTGAAGTGCGGACCCGCAGCAACAAGGGGTGAACCGAGTTCGTGCCGTTGATCGAACTGTCAGGTGTCCACAAGATCTTCGGCAAGCGACCCCAGAAGGCGCTGGTCAGACTCCAGAACGGCGCCACCCGTGAGGAGTTGCGTGCCGACGGCATCACTGCGGCAGTGATCGATGCTTCGTTCTCGGTCGATGCGGGCCAGATCTTCGTCGTCATGGGACTCTCCGGATCCGGGAAGTCCACGCTGATCCGCATGGTCAACGGGCTGCTCGAGCCCACCGCCGGCTCCGTGGTCGTGGGCGGGGAAGACCTGGCCAAGCTGGATGCGCGCAAGCTTCGTCGCGCCCGTCGCGACAAGGTCAGCATGGTCTTCCAACACTTCGCGCTGCTCCCTCACCGGACCGTGGGTGAGAACGCGGCGTACGCCCTCAAGGTCAAGGGCGTGAACCGCGCCGAACGGGAGAAGCAGGCGGAGCAGGCCCTCGAGATGGTCGGTCTCGGCGGCTGGGGCGGCTCGCTGCCCAGCGACCTCTCCGGCGGCATGCGGCAGCGGGTGGGCCTGGCCCGGGCGCTGGCCGCCGGCACCGAGGTGATGCTGATGGACGAGGCGTTCAGCGCACTCGACCCGCTGATCCGCCGGGAGATGCAGGACCAACTCATCGACCTGCAGACGAAACTCGACAAGACCATCCTGTTCATCACCCACGACCTCAACGAAGCCATGCGCCTGGGCGATGGCATCGCGATGATGCGTGACGGTCGCGTGGTGCAGCAGGGCACCGCCGAGCAGATCCTCAACGACCCGGCCACCGACTACGTCGCCCAGTTCGTGCAGGACGTCGACCGCACGAAGGTGCTCACCGCCTCCTCCGTCATGGAGCGGCCGGTCGCCGTGCTCGGTGCCGGGCAGGGCCCCCGCGCCGCCCACAAGCTGATGCGCGAGAACCAGCTGAACTCGATCATGGTGGTCGACCGTCAGCAACGGCTGCAGGGAGTGATCACCGAGTCCGTCGCCGCCGACGCGGTCAAGGCCGGCAAGGACAGCCTCGACGGACTGCTCGTCGATGCCCACCTGGTCACGCCCGACACCACGCTCTCCGAGCTCTTCACGCCGTCGGCCGAGCAGCCGGCTCCGCTCGCCGTCGTCGACGGCGAACGCCTGGTCGGTGTGATCGCCCGAGTCACGTTGCTCAGCGCACTCGGCAACGTCAGCACCAACGGGGGCGACCTCGTCACCGCGGGAGCCGGCGCAGCGGAAGGAGACCACGTATGAGCGCCGTGTTGAACGCCGACGTGTTGAACGCCGAGAAGGTGCACGGAGTGCCGCGGATCCCGCTGGGCGACAAGATCGTCGAGGGCGTCGACTGGATCATCGCCAACTTCGGCGACTTCCTCGACCGGGTCGGTCGCAACATCGAGGACACCGTCAACTCCTTCACCGACCTGCTGCTGACGCCAGCGCCGCTGGTGATGGTCGCGATCCTGGCCCTGCTCGCCTGGCTGGCGAAGGACTGGAAGTTCGCCCTCGGCAGTGTGGTTGGCCTGGTCCTGGTGATCGGCATGGACCAGTGGGAGAACACCATGGCCACCGCCTCGCTCGTGGTCTCCGCCACCGTCGTGGCCCTGGTCATCGGCATCCCGATCGGCATCCTGGCCGCGCGCTTCGGCAAGGTCAGTGCCGTGGTGAAGCCCGTGATGGACTTCATGCAGACGATGCCGGCCCTGGTGTGGCTGGTGCCGGTCGTGATGCTCTTCGGCGCGGGCGTCCACGCCGGTCTGGTCGCCACCGTCATCTTCGCGTTGGCCCCCGGCGTCCGCTTCACCGAGCTCGGCATCCGTCAGGTCGACGCCGAGGTCGTCGAAGCCGGCCATGCCTTCGGTGCCACGCCTCGCCAGATCCTCCGCGAAGTGCAGCTTCCCCTCGCCATGCCGACCGTGATGGCCGGCGTCAACCAGGTCATCATGCTGTCGCTGTCGATGGCAGTCATCGCCGGCATGGTCGGCGGTGGCGGACTCGGCGGCGACGTCGTCGGCGCGATCGCCAACCTCGAGGTCGGACTCGGTTTCGAGGCCGGTCTCAGCGTGGTGGTCCTGGCGATCTTCCTCGACCGCATCACCGCCAGCGCAGGCTCACGCCGCCCCGGGCACGGTCGCCTGAAGACCCTGCGCACCAAGTTCAGCAAGGGCGAGCGGCAACCTGCTGCCGCCTGACCAGAGTTCTCCAGTTTCCTCTCGGGACGACTAGAAGAGCGCCGGGTCCCCGGACCGCGGGCGTGTAACAGAAGGGACGACGTATGAGTACGACCGTGTGGAAGAAGGTCTGCGCCGGCATCGCCGCGCTCGGCCTGACCTTGTCGCTGGCGGCCTGTGGCGACGACGACAGTGGCAGCGACGGCAAGTCGATCACCCTGGGCATCATCCCGGGCTGGACCGACGGCGTGAGCATGGCCAATCTCTGGAAGGTCGTCCTCGAGGACGAGGGCTACGACGTGAAGATCGATGAGCTCGGCGACGCGCCGCTCCTCTACACCAGCCTCAACCGCGGCGACGTCGACGTCTACCCGTCCGCGTGGCCGGAGGTCACCCACGCCTCCCTGATGGAGAAGTTCCCCAAGCTCGAGGACCTGGGCTCCTACTACGACAACGCGAAGCTGACCTTCGCGGTGCCGGAGTACAGTTCCTTGCAGTCGATCGAGGACCTGAAGGGCAAGGGCAGCGACTACGACGGCAAGATCATCGGCATCGAGCCCGGCGCCGGCCTCACCAAGATGACCAAGGAATCGGTCATGCCGGAGTACGACCTCGAGGACGAGTACCAGCTCGTCACCTCGTCGACGGCCACCATGCTCGCGGAGCTGAAGCGTGCCGTCGACGCCGACCGCGACATCGTCGTCACACTGTGGCGCCCGTTCTGGGCCAACAGCAGCTTCCCGGTGCGCGACCTCGAGGATCCGAAGGGCGCCCTGGGCGACTCCGAGACCCTCAACGAGATCGCTCGGCCCGACTTCGCCGACGACTTCGCAGATGTCGCCGACATGATGACGAAGGCCAAGCTCACCGACGAGCAGTACGGCGAGTTGGAGGACCTCGTGGTCAACACCTACAAGAACGACCCGGAGAAGGCCGCCAAGGAGTGGCTGGAGAACAACCCGGACTGGCTCGACAGCATCAAGTGACGACCTGACCGACGGCGCTCGGCGGCAACCGAGCTGACGCCGTACGTCGGCACTCGCCCGCGGCGCGGATCCCCAGGGGTCCGCGCCGCGGCTGATTTCAGGGTTGTGCTCATGCGGATCGAAACCCTTGGGTCCGACGGCGCGACGGAGGACCGTAGTACTCACGACCGCGGCCACGAGGGCCGCTTGACGAGAGGACACGAGCATGACCATCGCCCTGGACCGTGAGACCACCAGCAAGATCAGCGTGCACAAGCTGGGCAGCCGCATCGGTGCCCGCATCGAGGGCGTCCAGCTCGGCGGCAACCTCGACGCGGAGACCGTCGCACAGATCCGGGCGGCCATCCTTGCGCACAAGGTCGTCTTCTTCCGTGGCCAGCACCACCTCGACGACGAGCAGCAGATCGCCTTCGGTCAGCTGCTCGGCCCGCTCACCACCGCCCACCCCACGGTCAACACCGGCAGCGCCCGCGTGCTCTCCCTCAAGGCCACCCAGGGCATGGCCGCCAACTCCTGGCACACCGACGTGACCTTCGTCGACCGGGTGCCCGCGTTCTCGATCCTGCGCGGGGCCACGATCCCCGAGTACGGCGGAAATACGGTCTGGGCCAACACCGCCACCGCCTACGAGGCCCTCCCGCCCCAGCTGAAGGCCTTCGTCGACGACCTGTGGGCGACGCACTCCAACGACTACGACTACGCGCACCAGACCGACAGCCGCGCCGGTGAGAGCACCGCACAGTTCCTCAAGGAGGAGTTCGCCCGGGAGATCTACCTGACCGAGCACCCGGTGGTGCGCGTCCACCCCGAGACCGGCGAGCGGGCGCTCGTGCTGGGCCACTTCGTGAAGCAGTTCTCCGGCTTCAACCAGAAGGAGTCCTCGATCCTGTTCAACCTGCTGCAGGACCGCGTCACCAAGCTGGAGAACACCATCCGCTGGCAGTGGCTCCAGGGCGACGTCGCGATCTGGGACAACCGCGCCACCCAGCACTACGCCGTCGCCGACTTCGACACCCAGACCCGCGAGGTGCGCCGCATCACCGTCCAGGGCGACGTACCCGTCTCCATCGACGGCCGCCGCAGCCGCGTCGTCCAGGGCGACGCCTCCGTCTACAACGAGCTCGACAAGCTGATCAGCTGACACGCGGTTCAAGGCGGATCGTCCCTAACAGATTTGTAGTTTTCGGCCGGAATCTACAAATCTGTTAGGGACGATCCCCATTTTGGGGTGGCCAATGACAGTGGGAGTGTCAGTGGGAGGTGCCCCCGAGGGGAGGGAGAGCACGCCTGAACCGTCGGCGACGACCCGGAGCGGGACTCCCCAGTCCTGCTGGTGCATGCGGCAGGCGGCGCCCTCGCCGTCACCGATGTCGCAGGAGGCGGCACGGGCGGCGACATGGAGAATGCCCTCACCGACGGCGGGGTCGAGCTCCAGGACCCGGGCCAGGTCGGTGCCGTGGCCGTCACCGGAGCGGATCAGGGCCGACGGGGTCGCGGTCACCACCAGGTGGGTCGCCGCCCCGAATCGTTCGTCGACCTTCTGACCGGGCGGCGGCGTGAAGGGGACCGTCAGCCTGACCACGGCGCCGACCTCCGTCACCGGACGCTGGGTCCGAGTCGACGTGCCCGTCGCCTCCCTGCTCCCAGCACGACCGGCACGATTCGGTGCTCGCCCGACTCAACGACGTACGTCGTCCCGGCCGTCACGAGCAGGTCTGCCGGATCGGCGAGTCCCACCGCGAGGGTCCGCAGCCGGCCGGTCTCGGGGTCGAATCCACGGATGGCGCCGTTGTAGGTGTCGCACACCGCGACCGTGCCGTCTGGCAGCACCTGCACCCCCAGGGGGTGCTGGAGCCGAGCCTCCTCACGCTCACCGTCGCGGAAGCCGAAGTCGAAGAGCCCCAGTCCGACGGCCGTGTGCACGGCGCCGTCGGCGACCCAGCGCAGGGCGGAGGTCTCCGAGTCGGCAACCCACATCCGGTCGCCGTCGGGCGCGAGGGCAGACGGTTGGGCGAACCAAGCGTCGGCGAGCGAGCCGTCGCGCAGCCCCTCGTTGCTGGTGCCACCCACCACCTCGACGGCTCCGGTGCGCGGGTCGAAGGTCCACAGCTGGTGGGTGCCGGCCATCGCGATCCACACTCGCTCCTGCCACCAGGCCACGTCCCACGGGCTGCTCAGCGAGGTCGTCGGCTCACCCTGCATCCACTGGCGGCCGTCGCCCGCGAGGGTGCGCACCTCGCCGGTCGCCAAGGTGATGCCGCCCAGTCTGTGGCCGACCGTGTCGGCGACGACCACGTCATAACCCACGCCGGAGGCGACGTCGGCAGGCAGCACGCAGAGCCCATTGGGCTCGCGGAAGCCGGTGAAGCGGGCGATCTCCTCACCGTCGCGCAGCTGCACGACCGCATCGTGCCCCGCGTCAGCCACCAGAACCGTGTCGTCAGGACCCAACTCGGCCCGGGCCGGGAAGCGCAGCAGCGTGTCGACCACCTCGGGCGGGGTGTACGTCGCAGCGCCCGGTTGCAGGGTGTGCTTGCGACGATGCTCCTCGACCAGCTCCTCGAGAAGTGCGTCGAGAGCATGCGCATGACCCTCCCCGGCATAGGTGGCCACGACGTAGCCCTCGGGGTCGACGAGCACCAGGGTCGGCCAGGCCTTGGCTGCGTAGGCCTGCCAGGTGATGAGCTCCGGATCGTCGAGCACCGGGTGGGTCACCCCGTGACGCTCCACCGCTCGGGCCAGCGCTTCGGGATCGGCCTCGTGCTCGAACTTCGGCGAGTGCACACCCACGACCACCAGCTCGTCGGCCCACTTCTCCTCGACCGGTCGCAGCTCCTCCAACACATGGAGGCAGTTGATGCAGCAGAAGGTCCAGAAGTCGAGGAGCACGAAGCGGCCCCGCAGCTCGCGCATCGTCAGCGGACGGTCGGTGTTGAGCCAACCCCGGCCGCGGACCTCGGGGGCTCGGACGCTTCTGGGCACGTCACGATTGTCCCAGCGGACGCAAACCCCCTGTGCCCGGAGCCCCACGATCAGTAGGGTGCGAGCATGACTGACGCCGAGGAACTGGCCGGCTACATCGCGGTGTGGAAACGGTCCGTGGACGACTTCATTGCGCTGATGGAGGAGGTCCCGGCCGCGGAGTGGTCGAGGACCACCGACCTCGAGGGATGGGACGTGCACGCAGTGGTCGCCCACATCGCGCACCTCGAGGCCCTGTTGGCCGGCGCCCGCCACGACGAGCTCGAGATCGGCGAGCCGCCGCACGTGAAGAGCCCCATGGGAATCTTCACCGAGCAGGGGGTCGTGGCCCGCCGTGACCGCACCCCCGACGAGTTGCTCGACGAGATCCGCGCCGCGGTGCGCTCTCGCGCCGCGGCGTTGGACGCTGCTCCTCCCACCGACGGCTCGGTGCCGGCACCGGGCCTCTTCGGTGCCATCGGATGGAACCAGCGCACGCTCCTGCGCAACCGGCCGCTCGACGTGTGGATGCACGAGCAGGACGTACGCCGAGCCATCGGTCGTCCCGGCAACCTCGACGGCCCTGCTGCCCACCACGTCTCCTCCTACCTGATGGAGTCGCTGGGGTTCGCGGTCGCCAAGCGCGCTGGTGCCCCGGCGGGCACCACCGTCGTGCTCGAGGTCGACGGGGTGGGTACCACCGCTGTGCGGGTCAACGACTCCGGTCGCGCGGAGCAGGTCGAGCCGCCCGCCGACCCGACGGTGCGCCTCGCCATGCCGGTGGCCGACCACGTCGTGCTCGCCGGCGGCCGCAGTGCTCCCGCGGACGTGCGCATCGGAGGCGACCGTGACCTCGCCGATCGCATCCTCGCGGTCATGGGCGTCACTCCGTGACCGTCGACCTCGGCGACCAGTCGGGTCGAACCTTCGTCGTCACCGGCGCCACCAGCGGCCTCGGCCGGGAGACCGCACTGGCCCTGGCCGGTGCGGGCGCCCGGGTCGTGCTGGCGGCGCGCTCGGCCGAACGAATCGCCACGACCCGGACCGCGATCGAGCGTCGCGTGCCGCAGGCCCGTCTCGAGCAGCTGATCGTCGACCTGGCCGACCTCTCCTCGGTGCGTCACGCTGCCGGGCATGCGGTCCGCCTCGGCCCGGTCGACGTGCTGGTCAACAACGCCGGCGTGATGGCCACCCCCACACCCGCACCGTGGACGGCCTCGAGCTGCAGATGGCCACGAACCACTTCGGCCCCTTCCTCCTGACCGGCCTCCTGCTGCCGCAACTGGTGCTGTCGGGCCGCGGGCGTGTCGTCAACGTCTCCTCCGGTCTCCACCACGCCGCACGCACCGCACCGCTGGCCGAGCCCCGCGCCCAGACCGGCCGCTACGGCCGCTGGCAGGTCTACGCCCAGACCAAGCTGGCCAACCTGCTCATGGCACTCGAGCTCGACCGGCGGTGCCGCGAGGTCGGCCTCCCCGTCGAGGGGCTGGCCGCCCATCCGGGGTACGCCGCCACCCACCTCCTCGCCCACGGCCAGACGCTGGGGACGAAGGGTCGAGCCCATGCCATCCTCCACGCTGCCCAGCGCGCAACCGGACAACCCGCTGCCGCCGGTGCCCAGCCGATCCTGATGGCGGCAACGGCCGACCTGCCGGGCGGCACGTTCTGCGGACCCGACGGCTTCCGCGAGCTTCGTGGCGAGGCCACCGTGGTGCGTCCGTCAAAGCTGGCCCGGGACCCACGGGCACAACAGGCGCTGTGGGAACTGAGCCAACGCACCGTCGGTCTGGAGTGGCCATGAGCGCGTTGTTGCGACCGATCGAGCCGGACGACCACGCCTTCGTGCTCGAGCTCAACGAACGCAACGTCGAGGTGCTCTCGCCCATGGACGGGGCGCGACTCGAGGCGCTGCTGGGTTGGGCCCACCAGGCGGTGATCATCCAGCACGACGGTGAGCGCGCCGGCTTCGTGCTCACCTTCGCCTCGGGCGCCGACTACGACTCCGGCTACTACCGGTGGTTCTCCGAACGCTTCGACGACTTCCGCTATCTCGATCGGGTCGTCATCGATGAGCCCTACCGGCGTCTCGGCCTCGGCGCGAGGACCTATGCCGAACTCGAGAAGTCCCTGGGCGACGTACCCCTGCTGCTGGAGGTCAACGTCGACCCGCCGAACGAGGCGTCGTTGGCCTTCCACGCCGGCCGTGGCTACGTGGAAGTTTCCCGACTCGGCCCACCGGGCAGACAGGTGTCAATGATGCGCGGGCCGAACCGGTCGGTGCAGACAACGTGAAGGAGCACCGCGTGCGCGGCAAGTTTGTGGCCCTGGTGGCCAGTCTGGTGGCCGTCGCGGTCGCCCTTGTCGCGGTGGTGTGGGTGGTCAACCGTGATGACGCCGATGCCGGTCGGGGCAGCCAGGACCCGCCTCCGAGCACCACGACCGACATCTCGACCGACCCGACGGAGCCTGCGCACGACCCGAGTCTCGACAACCCCGCCTGGGATCCGGCGGTGAGTGAGCCCGTCGAGGACACCTACTACCCCAACATCGGCGACCCGAGTGTCGACGCGCTCCACTATGACCTCGACCTGACGTGGCAGCCGGAGCAGCGTCAGCTCACGGGCATCGCCACCATCTCGCTGCGCGCGACCAGCACCCGTGACGTCTTCCAGCTCGACTTCTCCGACGCGTTGCAGGTGGACGCCGCCACCCTCGACGGCGAGAAGGTCGAGACCAGCCACGTCGGCAAGGACCTCGTCGTGAAGTCCCCCGTCGAGGCCGACAACCGCTACCAGCTGGTGGTCGAGTACTCGGGCGAGCCCACTCCCTACTCCGCGCCGACCACGCGCAGCGACTTCGACGGCGTCGGCTTCACGATCACCGACACTGGCTCGACGTGGACGGTGCAGGAGCCCTACGGCGCCTTCACCTGGTACCCCGTCAACGACCAGCCCTCCGACAAGGCCTTCTACGACTTCACCCTGCGCGTGCCCGAGCCCTTCGTCGGGGTGGCCAACGGCGAGCTCACCTCCCGCACCGTCGAGGACGACCTCACCGTCACCACCTTCCACCTCGCCTCGCCCGCATCGTCCTACCTGACCACCGTCGCCTTCGACGACTTCGTGATGGCTGAGGCCACCAGCAGGAGCGGGGTCCCGCTGACCTGGTGGACACCGCGAGGGGACGCCCGTGCGGAGGCGGCGATGAGCAAGCTGCCTGAAGCGCTGACGTGGGTCGAGAGCAAGCTCGGCGCCTATCCCTTCGACCGGCTGGGCGCGGTCGTCGTGCCGAACCAGACGGCGATGGAGACCCAGACGATGATGACCATCGGCAACACGCCCTATGCGTTGAGCACGGACACGCTCGTGCACGAGATCGTCCACCAGTGGTACGGCAATGTCGTCTCCCCACCGACTGGCGCGACGTGTGGATGAACGAGGGCATGACGACCTATCTCGAGTTCGTCCACCAGGTCGACAACGGCGCCACGATGGAGGATGTCCTCAAGGGCGTGGTCGCCTACGAGCGCAGCCATCGCGTGGACAGTGGTCCTCCCGGCGCCTACGACCCGACCGCCTTCGGCCAGAGCAACATCTACTACGGCCCCGCGCTGATGTGGCACCAGGTGCGCGAGCGCGTCGGGGAGAAGAAGTTCTGGGCGATGGTCAAGAAGTGGCCGACCGTCGAGCCCTTCGGAAACTCCAACCGCGACGACTACCTGGCTTGGGTCGAGAAGGAGACCGGCACCGAGCTCAGCGACCTCTTCGACGCATGGCTGCTGGGCGCGGAGTCTCCGAAGCTCGATCTCAACTGATGGCGGCGAGCCGCGTGCGTACGTCGCGGCGCAACGCGTCGAGATCGTCGAACGGCCCGAGGTGCACCCAGCGGGCCCGGCCGTCGACGATGAGGAACGTGGTCGGCAGCCACCTCACGGGAGTGATCTCGGAGAGCTCCTCCTGGAGGTACGAAGCCGGGTCGAGCACGTTGGCGAAGCTCGCGCCGACCGCCTGCTGGAAGTCGCGCGCCCACGAACGCTCCTTGTCGAAGGAGATGCCGAGCACTGCCACGTCGAGGCCGGCGTCGTCGTCGAGCGCCGAGAGCGCCGGCATCTCCTCGCGACACGGTCCGCAGTAGCTGGCCCACAGGTTGAGGAGTACGACGCGCGGCAGCTCCGCCGGTACGTCGCCGTTGACCACCTCCGCGGAGGCGAGCAGGTCGGGGCGCACCGCACTGTCGACCTCGGTCCAGCCCAGGGTCGGGTCGTCCTGTGCTTCGGCGCCCACTCCTGCCAGCACACCTCCCTCGCGGCCGGCCCACCAGATCACGGCAACGGCCAACACTGCCAAGACCACACCCACCGCGATGTGACCGCGCTGCCGACGACGGTGGGCCGCGAGAGCGTGGTCGGTCATGGGGCCATCCTAGAAGCACCGACCCGGCCGAAAATCTGCTGGCACAATCGCCATTGTGAGCACCCGACGCCTCTCCGCCCATGAGCTGATCGACCTCGTTCTCGACGCGGGGTCCTGGCAATCATGGGACACGCGCCCCGACCGCACCGGCATCTCCGACGACTACGCCGCCGAACTGACGGCAGCGGAGGAGAAGTCGGGCGTCGACGAGTCCGTGATCTCTGGCGAGGGTCTGATGCACGGGCGCCGGGTCGCGGTCGTGGCCAGTGAGTTCCGCTTCCTTGCCGGCTCCATCGGCCGGGCGGCAGCCGATCGGCTCGTCACCTCGATCGAACGGGCGACCCGCGAGCGGCTGCCGTTGCTGGCTGCCGCCGCGAGCGGCGGCACCCGGATGCAGGAGGGCACCCCCGCCTTCGTGCAGATGGTGCGGATCAGCGCGGCGGTCGCCGAGCACAAGGCTGCCGGCCTGCCCTACCTCGTCTACCTGCGTCACCCCACGACCGGTGGCGTGATGGCGTCGTGGGGATCGCTCGGCCACGTGACGGTTGCCGAACCGGGCGCGCTGACCGGCTTCCTCGGGCCGCGGGTCTACGAGGCGTTGTACGACCGGCAGTTCCCGGAGGGCGTCCAGGTCTCCGAGAACCTCTACAAGCACGGCATCATCGACGCCGTCGTCCCTCCCGAGGAGATCTCCGGGATCCTCGACCGGGCCCTCACCATCTTGGAGGCGCCCCGGTTGGGGATCCGCGCCGTACCCGAGCCCAGCGATGTCGCGATCCCCGATGTGGAGACGTGGGAGGCCGTCACCCGGTCACGCAACCCGGAACGCCCCGGCGTACGCCGTCTCCTGCGTTTCGCCGCCACCGACGTGGTCCCCCTCAACGGCACCGGTCAGGGCGAGGCCGATCCCGGTTTGCTGATCGCGCTGGCACGCTTCGGTGAGGCACCGTGCGTGTTCCTCGGCCAGGACCGACGGGGCCAGACCGTGGCGAACCCGATGGGGCCCGGCGCACTGCGCGAGGCCCGCCGCGGCATGCACCTGGCGGCCGAGCTGGGGCTGCCGCTCGTGACCGTGATCGACACCCAGGGCGCCGCCCTGTCCGTGGAGGCCGAGGAGGGTGGGCTGGCAGGTGAGATCGCCCGGTGCCTGGCCGAGCTGGTGACGCTGCGGGCTCCGACGCTGTGCCTGATGCTCGGCGAGGGCAACGGGGGCGGCGCGTTGGCGTTCCTGCCGGCCGACCGGGTCGTGGCGGCCCAGCACGCTTGGCTCTCACCGTTGCCGCCGGAGGGTGCCAGCGCGATCGTGCACCGCGACCTCGACCATGCTCCCGAGATGGCGCGCGCCCAGCAGGTGCGCGCCATCGATCTCCACCGACGCGGGGTCGTGGACCGCATCGTCTCCGAACGCCCTGACGCCGCCGACGAACCCGAGGACTTCTGTCGCCGGGTGGGTGCGGTGCTCGAGCACGAACTGAGCTCGCTGCTCGAGCGCGGACCAGGGAGCGTGGCCGAGCGGAGCGCGCGCTACGTGTGAGTGGCGGGCGCTCGACGAGGAGTCCCGTCGGCACGCGGTGGCGCGGCGCATGGACACTTCTGGGACACCTGCCCCGGAACGACTAGTCTCCCGCCATGGCCGCCTCCGCTGAGTCCCGCACGTACGTCGTCACCGGCGCTGCCTCCGGCATCGGTGCCGCCACCGTCCGCCTGTTGACCGAGCGCGGCCACCAAGTGGTCGGCGTCGACCGGCACGACTCTGACGTGGTGGCCGACCTCTCCACCCCAGTCGGTCGCCAGCAGGCCGTCGCCGCGGTCCGCGACCTGACCGACGTCGTGCACGGCGTGGTGCCATGTGCGGGCCTGGCCGGCATCACCGGTGTCGACCCGGAGCTGCTGGTCTCGGTGAACTACTTCGGCGCGGTCGAGCTCGTCGAGGGGTTGCACGACCGGCTCGCCAGCTCCGGCAATGCCGCCGTCGTGCTGCTCTCCTCCAACTCCGTGACCTGCCAGCCGGCGTGGTCGGCACCGGTCGCGAAGGCCTGCCTCAACGGTGACGAAGACAGGGCGCGGGCCGCAGCCGCGAAGGTGCCGGCCGTGATCGCCTACCCCTCGAGCAAGGCCGCACTGGCCTGGTGGGCCCGCCGTGAGGGCGTGAAGAAGAAGTGGGCGGGCGCAGGGATCCGGATCAACGCCATCGCCCCCGGATTGATCGCGACGCCGATGACCGTCGAGGTGAAGGCAGACCCGGTCTTCGGCCGATTCGCCGACAGCTACCCCACCGCGCTCAAGCGCCCGGGCCGACCCGACGAAGTCGCGGAGCTGATCGGGTTCCTGCTGTCCGATGCCGCGAGCCTGATGGTCGGCTCGGTGGTGACGGTCGACGGTGGCACCGACGCCATCAAGAACCCCCGTCGCCCCAAGGGCGTCGCCACCAACCGGGTCGCGTCAACCGGACTGGCGAAGGGGATGTCGCTCTTCTCCACGATCAGCCAGCGCCGCCGGCGCTGACCACGAGGTCGCGCTCGTTGCGTCACGAGGTCGCACTCGTTGCGTCACGAGGTCGCACTTGTTGCGTAGGGACCCGCGCTGCACGAGCACCACGCATACTGGAAGGCATGAACGAGGCTGCTCCCCAGACCGATGTCGAGTTCCTGCGTCATCTGGTCAACGGCACCGGCGACCCCCAACGAACCGAGGCAGCGCTGCGCGCCCTGCAGGCCGACCTGACCACCTTCCGCCTCGAGTACGCCTGCGGCATGGAGGAGGTGGAGACCAAGATCAACATCCTCCGCCGCGAATTCGAGCAGACCCACGAATACAGTCCGGTCGAGCACGTGAAGACACGGCTGAAGTCGCTCGACAGCCTGGTCGACAAGATGCGACGGCTGAACCTGCCGCTCGACCTCGGTCAGGTCCGGGAGCAGATCCGCGACATCGCCGGCATCCGGGTGACGTGCGCCTTCGTCGAGGACACCTACCGCTTCGCCCAGATGCTCACCCGCCAGCCCGACGTGACCGTGCTCGCGGTCAAGGACTACATCGCCCACCCGAAACCCAACGGCTACCAGAGCCTGCACCTCATCGTCCAGGTTCCGGTCTTCCTCTCCGACCGCTCGGTCAACGTGCCGGTAGAACTCCAGATCCGCACCATCGCCATGGACTTCTGGGCCAGCGTCGAGCACCGGATCTACTACAAGTACGACGGCGCCGTACCGGACCACCTGCGCGAGAAGCTCCGCGAGGTCGCCGTCACGGCCTCCTCCCTCGACGCCGAGATGGGCGGTCTCCGCGACGAGATCAAGTCGCTCAACCTTCCCCCGGTCACCCGCGAGGTGTGACCACCCCTGAACGGTTCGACCACCCGGTTCAGCGAGCAGGAACTGCACGCCGTGACCTCCCACTTCGGCGGTTCAGAGGAGCAGGGCGTTGGCCGGGTCCTCCATGACGGCGGCGACGTCTGCAAGGAAACGAGAGCCGGACTCGCCGTCGATGTGGCGGTGGTCGAAACTCAGCGCCAGTGTGGTCACTTGGCGAATCGCCAGCTCGTCGTTGCCATCGGCGTCGGTGCACACCCAGGGCTGCTTCTTCACGGCGCCGAAGCAGAGGATCGCGGACTCTCCCGAGTTGATGATCGGGGTGCCAGCATCGATGCCGAAGACACCGACGTTGGTGATCGTGAAGGTGCCACCGGCCATCTCGGCAGGCTGGGTGCGGCCCTCACGCGCGACAGCGGTGAGGTCGTCGAGCGCCTCTGCCAGCTCCCGCATCGACATCGCGTCGGCATCCTTGACGTTGGGCACGACCAACCCGCGCGGGGTCGCTGCGGCGATGCCGAGGTTCACGTAGTGCTTGAGCACCAGCTCGTTGGCGTCCCCGTCCCACTGGGAGTTGATGACCGGGGTACGCCGCATCGCCAGCAGGCAGGCGCGCGCCAGCAGCAGCAGCGGACCGACCTTCACGTCACGGAAGTCTCGGTGGCTGCGCAGTCTCTCGACGAACTCCATCGCGCGGGTGACGTCGACGCTGACCCACTCGGTGACATGGGGCGCGGTGAAGGCCGAGTCGACCATCGCCTGCGCCATCATCTTGCGCACACCCTTGATCGGCTCGCGGGTCTCGCGCTCACCAGCACCCTGCCTCGCCACCGGCTGGGCCGATGCCCCTTCGGCGGCGGCGTGTACGTCGTCCCTCGTCACCACGCCACCGGCTCCGGTGGGCGTGACCGCGGCCAGGTCGACCCCGAGATCCTTGGCGAGCTTGCGGACCGGGGGCTTGGCGAGTGCGCGCACAGCGCCACCGGCCACTGCTCCCGCGGCGCCGCTGTCGGAATCGGCAGGAACGGCGGGAACTGCCGGCTCGTCGGCCTCGATCACTGCCTGCGACTGCGCACCACCCGGGGCGAAGGCGCCCTGTACCTGCATCTGGGTGGCGGCCGCCGACTCGGTGGCGGGCGACGCAGAACCCTTGCGCGGCCGGCGCATCGGACCACGGTCGGCCTTCATCCGGCCGACGAGGCTCTCGCCCTCACCACCACCGCTGGCGGCCGGGTTGGAGAGGTCGATCTCGCCGATCCCGGCCCGGTCCGCGGCGGGCTCGGCGGCTCCCGGCGCTGCCGCGGCAGTCACGGGGGCAGCGCCGGTCGACGTACTCGCGGAGGCATCGCCGATGGAGATGATCGGGGTGCCGACCGGCACCTCCTCCCCTCCTCGACGAGGATCGCAAGCACCGTGCCGGCAAACGGCGACGGCAGCTCGACCAGCGACTTGGCGGTCTCGATCTCGACGATCACGTCGTTGATCGCAACGACGTCACCGACCTCGACCTTCCAGGAGACGATCTCGGCCTCGGTGAGGCCTTCACCGACATCGGGCAGTTTGAACTCGGGCATTGCTTCTCTCTTCCTGGTCTCGACGGGCTCGACCGACGGCGTTCAGAACGCGAGCGAACGGTCGACGGCGTCGAGCAGACGGTCGAGGTCGGGGAGGAACTCCTCCTCGATCCGCGAGGCCGGATAGGGCGTGTCGAAACCTCCGACCCGCAGCACCGGTGCCTCGAGGGAGTGGAAGCACTCCTCGGTGATGCGTGCGGAGAGCTCTGCCCCCAGGCCGAGGTTGACGTGGGCCTCGTGCACGACGATCGCGCGGCCGGTACGGCGCACCGAGTCGAGAACCGGGCCCATGTCGAGCGGGAGAGCGTGCGCAGGTCGATCACCTCGAGTGAGCGGCCTTCGCCTGCCGCTGCCTCGGCGGCCCGCAGCGCCGTCTTCACGGTCGGCCCATAGGCCAGCAGGGTGCCGTCGCTGCCGCGGCGTACGACGCGCGAGGTGTGGAGCGGCTGCGGAGCCACGTCGAGATCGAGCTCGGCCTTGTCGGCGTGGTACTGCCGTTTGGGCTCGAGGAAGATCACCGGGTCGTCGGAGGCGATCGCCTGCTGGATCATCCAGTAGCCGTCGACCGGGTTGGAGCAGGCCACCACCTTGAGTCCGGGCGTGTGGGCGAACTGCGCCTCGGGTGACTCCGAGTGGTGCTCGACGGCGCCGATGCCGCCACCGAAGGGGATCCGGATGACCATCGGCATCGGATAGCGGCCCTTGGAGCGGTAGTGCATCTTCGCGACCTGACAGACGATCTGGTCGTAGGCCGGGTAGACGAAGCCGTCGAACTGGATCTCCACGACGGGGCGGTAACCACGCAACGCCATGCCGATCGCGGTGCCGACGATGCCCGACTCCGCGAGTGGGGAGTCGATGACCCGGTCCTCGCCGAAGTCCTTCTGCAAACCGTCGGTGATGCGGAAGACACCACCGAGCTTGCCGACGTCCTCGCCCATGATGAGGACCTTGTCGTCGGTCTCCATCGCCTTGCGCAGGCCGGCATTGAGGCCCTTCGCAAGCGTGATGCGTTGTGCTGAGCCTGTCGAAGTGCGCTGTGCTGAGCCTGTCGAAGTGCGTTGTGTCTGAGTCATCGTGCTCACCCTCGAAACTCTTGAGGTAGTCGGCGAAGCCTTCCCGCTGGGCGGCCAGCTCCGGCGTCTCCTCGGCATAGACGTGGTCGAACATCGCCATCGGTGACGGGTCGGGCATCGCCTTGCAACCTTCGCGCAGCCGGTGACCGAGCTCGTCGGCCTCACCCTGCACCTTGGCGAAGAAGCTCTCCGACGCCGCGCCGTTGCGACTCAGGTAGGCCTTCACCCGGGCGATCGGGTCACGCAGCTTCCACCGCTCCACGTCGTGGTCGAGTCGGTAGCGCGTCGGGTCGTCCGTGGTGGTGTGGGCGCCCATCCGGTAGGTGTAGGCCTCCACCAGGGTCGGGCCCTGTCCCTCCCGGGCCCGTTGCAGCGCAGCCTGCGTGACGGCGTACGTCGCCAACACGTCGTTGCCGTCGACACGGATGCCGGGGAACCCGAAACCGAGTGCGCGTTGATAGAGCGGGATCCGCGTCTGGCGCTCGATCGGCTCCGAGATCGCCCACTGGTTGTTCTGACAGAAGAAGACGACCGGGGCGTTGTAGGAGGCCGCGAAGATGAAGGCCTCGTTGACATCGCCCTGCGACGACGCACCGTCGCCGAAGTGGGCGACGACCGCGGCGTCGCGGGACGGGTCGCCGGTGCCGACGACCCCGTCGCGCTGCATACCCATCGCATAGCCGGTGGCGTGGAGGGCCTGGGCTCCGATCACGATCGTGTAGAGCCCGAAGTTGTGGTCGGCAGGGTCCCAACCACCGTGATCCACCCCGCGGAAGAGGCTCAGTAGGTGGAGCGGGTCGACGCCGCGGCACCACGCGACACCGTGCTCGCGATAGGTGGGGAAGACGAAGTCCTGCGGGAGCAACGACCTGCCGCATCCGATCTGCGCCGCCTCCTGGCCGAGCAGCTGCGCCCAGATGCCGAGTTCGCCGTGGCGCTGCAGCGCGGTGGACTCGGTGTCGAGTCGCCGGGTCAGCACCATGTCGCGATAGAGACCGCGGATGGCCTCATCCTCGGGAATCCGGTTGCCCTCGGCATCGGTGGGCTCGAAACGGAAGTCGGAGCGCTCGAGCCGCTCCCTCCGGAGTGAGCAACTGGACGAGTTCCGGGCCGCCGTCTGCCTGGGAGGGACCGAACACCTCAACCAGGTCGGGACCGAAATCAGTGGACTGGGACACCACTCCTCCTTCACCACCGGGGTTGCCGGTGTCGATCTTCCGCCATCAGCGCCGCATGGGTGGTGGGTCCTGATGGTCGGTGCCAGAGCCCCGCTGTGACGGGGACCACATGTCATGACCACCGTACCGGGGCGGCGCGCATGGCACCAATCCACCACGACCAACACACACGCGCGGCCCTCCAACGAGCCGGACGGAGAATCAGCAGCCCGCTTCGCCGAGGTCCTCGTGCTTGCGGTGGCCGGCCGGTTCGACCTGGAAGGTGGCGTGGCGGATGCCGAAGTGGTCAGCAACACAGGCAGCCAGCTCGTCGAGATAGGCGCCGACCCCGCGTTCGGCGAGCGCCGCATCGGTCACCGCGACGTGGGCCGAGAGGCTCGGCATCCCCGAGGTGATCGTCCACGCATGCAGGTCGTGGACCTCGACCACGCCGGGCACCTCTGCCAGATGACGCTCGACGTCGAGGAGATCGAGATCGCGGGGCGCGGTCTCGAGCAGCACCGCACCGGCGTCGCGGATGAGGGAGAGTGATCGCGGCAGGATCAGCAGCGCGATGAGCAGCGTGGCGATCGCATCGGCCCGCGTCCAGTCGGTCAGCCAGATCACCGCGCCGGCCACGATCGCGAGCACCGAGCCGAGAGCATCGGTGAGCACTTCGAGGAACGCGCCGCGGATGTTGAGCGAGGTGCGGTCGGCGTTCGCCAGGATCGCCAGCGAGACGAGGTTGGCGAGCAGGCCAGCAAGCGCGAAGAGCAGCATGCCGCCGCCCTCCACCTCGGTCGGGTGCGCGAGCCGCCGGACGGCCGACCACCCGAGGAACCCGCAGACACCGAGCAGCACGACGGCGTTGACCAGGGCCGCCAGCACCTCGAACCGGTGCCACCCGAAGGTGGCCCGCGGGCCTGCGGGCCGAGTGGCGACGTACGAGGCGGAGAGGGCAATGAGCACAGCCGACGCGTCGGTGGCCATGTGGCCGGCGTCGGCCAGGAGCGCGAGGGAGCCCGTCAGCCACGCGCCGATCACCTCGATCACGAGCACGGTGCCGGTGACCGCAAGCACCTGCACCAGCCGGCGCCGGTCGGCAGCGCGGCTCGCCGCGTGCCCATGCCCGTGTCCGTGTCCCATCACGCGTCCCGGTGCCGGAGGTCAGCCCCGATCGCGTGCTCCGCCTGGTGCACCGCCACCCGGACCAGCTCGATGGCGTGGTCGTTGGCGAGTCGGTAGTAGACCCGCGCCCCTCCTGCCGCGTCGTCACCACCCGGCTGAGCCGAAGCTTCGCCAGGTGCTGCGACACCGCCGCCTGCGACTTCCCCACGAGCTCGGCGATCTCCCCCACCGACCGCTCCCCCGTGCGCAGGCTCAGCAGGATCCGCATCCGCGTCGCGTCCGCGAGGAGCGAGAAGATCTCCACGCACACCGCCACCTCGGCCGCGTCCGGCTCAATCCAATCATCTGCATTCATGCGCATATGATTACACACCGACGAAGTTTCCGGGGTCGTCCCCAACAGATTCGTAGATCCCCGCCGGGAAACTACAAATCTGTTAGGGACGATCCACCTTGGTCAGTCAGCAGCGCGGAGGGCCCGGCGGGCGACGAGGACGGCCGCGAGGCTGAGAAGGCAGCCGATGGCGGCGGTCCAGGTGACACCGGCGTCGAAGCTGGCTACGGCGGAGTCGATGAGCGCCTGGGCAGGCACGGGGGCGAGATCCTCAGCGACCTCGAAGGCGCCACCAAGGGTGGACTGTGCCTGCACACTCGCCTCCTCACTCAGGCCGGCCGGGAGCTGCAGCCCGTTGCGATAGGCGAGATTGAGCAGGCTGCCCAGCACGGCCGTGCCGAGCACGGCACCCACCTCGTACGCCGTCTCGGACGCCGCTGCGGCAGCGCCGGCCTTGTGCTCGGGAACCGCACTGAGGGCGAGGTCGTTCGAGATCGTCTCGCTCAGCCCCACACCGATCGAGATCGCACCGAAGGCCAGCAACACCACGGCCAGCGAACCGGTGTGACCGAAGAGCGCCATCACCGCATAGCCCAAGGCGTTGAAGGACAGTCCGATGATGATCACCTGGCGCGAGCCGAGCCAGCGCGCCGCCCTGACGGCCCCGAGACCGGCGGAGACGGTGAGCACGAGCCCGGGCACCAGCAGCCAGGCAGCGTTCAACGGCGACAGGCCCGCCACCAGCTGGAGGTGCTGAGTGGCGAAGTAGATGAAGCCGACAATGGCGACCACGCTGGCCAGGTTGACCAGCAGGGCGCCCGAGAAGACCGGGTTGCGGAAGAGGCGTACGTCGAGCATCGGGTGACTCGTGCGCAGCATGCGACGGACGAAGCCCACCAATGCCGCGACACCGACCGCTGCCGCCACGAGCGCAAGCGAGCCGTGCTCGGAAGCCGCCTTGACGGCGTACACGAGGAAGCCGAGCGCAGCGGTGGCGAGCAGGATCCCGCGCGGGTCGATCGGACCCGGATCGGGGTCGCGTGACTCCGGGAGCAGGATCGGGCCGAGCACCAGCAACGGCACCAGGACCGGGACTGCGATGAGGAAGACAGAGCCCCACCAGAAGTGCTCGAGCAGCCAGCCGCCGACGAGGGGGCCGAGCGCGGCGCCGCCGGAGAATCCGGCGGCCCAGACGGCGATCGCCATCCGGCGCTCGGTGCTGTCGGTGAAGATGTTGCGGATCAGACTCAACGTGGCCGGCATCAGCATCGCGCCGAAGAACCCGAGCAGCGCCCGCGCTCCGATCAGCGCGCCAGCGGTCGGCGCGAACGCCGCGAGCGCCGAGACCACGGCGAACCCGGTGCCGCCGATCAGCAGGATCCGGCGACGCCCGATGCGGTCACCCAGCGCCCCCATCGTGACCAGGAGCGCGGCCAGCACGAGCGGGTAGATGTCGATGATCCACAGGAGCTGGTTGCCCGTCGGAGCGAGGTCGCGCGACAAGGAGGGGATCGCGAACGAGAGCGCGGTGTTGTCGACCGAGACCAGGAGCACGGGCACCATCAACACCGCGAGCGCAGCCCAGCGGCGGCGTGCCGAGAGTTGCGTCGTGACCGTGGAGTTGAGGAGCGTGACCATGGGAGTAACTGTACCGTCTGGACGGTACAGTTATGCAAGTCATTTTCCTGTGCTCTCGGCCACCATGGCCGCGCCCTCCCGGGCCCTGCGACCGGCTCGGCCATAGGGTCGGGGCATGGCAGTCATCCATCAGGCCACCATCGCCCCCACCAAGCTCGAACTCGTCACCTCGTGGCTCGACGACGCCGGTCTCGGCGAGGGACCGGTCGAGCTGGTCGGTGGCTACCGCTTCGACGACCCAGAGGGCGAGGTCGGTGTCGAGGCCCTCATTGCGCGCCGTGGCAACGACACCTTCCACCTGCCACTGAGCTACCGCGGCGCGCCCCTCGCCGACGCCGAGGACGGGTTGGTCTGCACGATGGAGCACTCGGCCCTGGGCCGCCGTTGGATCCACCACGCCCGGATCGACCCCGTCGCCGTCGCCTGCTTCCGCCGCGCCCTCGGCGGTGAGCAGGAACAGGCATCCCTGGAGTACCACCACGAGGACGGCACGGTCGAAGCACGCGAGCCGGCCGTGCGGGTACGTCGCGTGGGCACCGGCACCGGCGACCTCGTCTTCACGACCGACACCTCCGATCCGGTCACCGGATCCGCCACCCTGCTCGCCTCCTGGGACGGCGGAGAGGCCGTGGTCGCCGCGCTGCGGTGACCACGCTGAGGAGGAGACATGTCCCGACCCCCAAGGCACGCGAGAAGGCCCTCTCCGCCTACGCCGAGATCCTGCGCGAGGAGGGCGAACGGGCGGCCACGATCGATGCGGTCGCCGCGCGCGCCGGCGTCTCCAAGGGCGGGGTGCTCTACCACTTCGCCACCAAGGAGGCTCTCGGCGAAGCACTGCTGGAGTGGTTCGATGACGTCGCCACCAAGGGCCTCGAGGAGATGGCGGCGGATCCTGAAGGGCCGGCGCGCCACTACGTCCGCACCTCATGGATCACCAGCGAGCAGGATGACGACCCGGTCTACCGCGCCGTACTCCGCCTCGCCCAGGCCTCCTGGCAGCCGGCGATCGACGCCATCGAGGGGATTCACCAGGCTTGGGGCACGCTGGTCCGCGAGGAGGTCGGAGACGACTCGGTCGCCGACGCGATCCTGCTGATCGGCGAGGGCCTCTACTACCACTCCGCCATGCCGAGCACGTGGAGCGGTGGCTCCTTCGACCACTCGGTCGAGGACCTCCTGGCCGTGGTGGACCGACTGAAGGAGTTGTGATGATCAACGCGACCGACTGGACCACCGCCGCGATCACGGTGGCGTGGGAGCTGGCCCCCGACGTGGCAACCGATCCGCGACGGCGCCGCATGACGCGCGCCGGCATCGCCGTGGCGGGCGCGGCGACCCTCGCCTGGGTGGGCCGCGGCGACCTCGCCGAGGCGCGCCAGGAGCTGCGTCAGGCGCAGGAACGCCACCACCGTCTCGAGCATGCCCGGTCGGAGGCGGAGGTCGACGCGGTGCTTTGGCGGAGATGGCGGCCGACGAGACGACGCGGCCGGACCGCAGACCGCGACTGCCGCAGCCGCCGTGGCCGTGGCCGTCCTGGCCGCAGAGATCGGACTGCGCCGCTGGACCCCGCCGCCGGGTGGCCGCGGGCGCCCGGATGCCACGGCTTCCCGGGTGCGCTGGCGCGGGGAGCGCTCGCCCTGGCCGCCGGCGCAGTCGCCCACGCGCGGTCGAGGAGCGGGAGGCCGCCGCAACCCGGGGTCAGTGACCATCGTCACATGGCTCCTCGCCCGTGCCTGCTGTGCCAGCTCTCGAGTTCGGGACCCTTCGGCACGATCTGCGTCGGGTTCACGTCGGTGTGCACCACGTAGTAGTGCTTCTTGATCTGGTCGAAGTCGATCGTCTCACCGAAGCCCGGCGTCTGGAACAGGTCGCGGGCATAGCCCCACAGTGCCGGCATCTCGGTGAGCTTGTTGCGGTTGCACTTGAAGTGGCCGTGATAGACCGCGTCGAAACGGGCGAGCGTCGTGAAGAGCCTGACATCGGCCTCCGTGATTGCGTCACCCATCAGGTAGCGCCGATCGGTGAGCCGCTCCTCGAGCCAGTCCAACGCACCCCACAAGCGGTCGTAGGCAGCGTCGTACGACTCCTGTGAGCCGGCGAATCCGCACCGGTAGACGCCGTTGTTGACCTCGGTGAAGATCCGCCTCATCACGTCCTCCATCTCCCCGCGTTGCTGATCCGGCCACAGGTCAGGGGCATCGGGACGGTGGTGGTCGCGCCACTCGAAGAAGAGATCGTGCGTGATCTGCGGGAAGTCGTTGGTGACGACCCCCTTGGTCGGTACGTCGACGATCGCCGGCACCGTGATGCCCCGGGGGTAGTCGGGGTAGCGGGCGAAGTAGGCCTCCTGCAGGCGCTCGTGGCCGAGCACCGGGTCGCGCCCGCCCTCGTCGAGGTCGAAGGTCCAACTCCGTTCGTCGTGCGTGGGACCGGGAGTACCGAGCGAGAGGACCTCCTCGAGGCCGAGCAGCTTGCGGACGATGATCGTGCGATTCGCCCACGGGCACGCCTGCGCGGCGATCAGCCGGTAGCGGCCCGGCTCGACCGGCCAGACCTGTACGTCGCGTGGGCTGTCCTTGCTGCCGCTGGGGAACCGGTCATCGAGCGGATCCGCAGAACGCTCCCCTGCGAGAATCCGGTCGGGGATGTAGTTCATGTCCCGGCTGAACTCCTTGCCGGCGTCCACATAGCTGGCCTTCTTGTCGCTCATGCCTCCATCGTGCCAGTCCACCACGAGTGACCAGCACCCTCACGGCGCCGAAAAACAGATGGCGGGAACAAACCCGCTTGGGGCAGGGTTGTCACCCGGCGTACCTGACTGGGCCGCTGACGTCTCGGATCGATCGATGATTCTCGCGGCCTGCCCCGGTCTCCATGCCAGCCACACCAGCTCGACCATGCGGTCGACCGCTGGCCAGCGCCGAACCCGCTTCCGGCCCACCGAGAGGACCCCTCATGCCTGCGCCCACCGACACCGGCAACCAAGCCGTGTTCGAGGAAGAGCTCACGCCCCGGGTCGTCCGCACTCCGCTGGTCGTCAAGCTGCTCGTCGCCGCCACCTTCGTGGTGATCCTCAACGAGACGATCATGGTCAACGCGGTCCCGCGGTTGATGGACGACTTCTCCGTCACCGAGCGCAGCGCACAGTGGCTCTCCACGATCTTCATGCTCACCATGGCCGCCGTGATCCCGGTGACCGGCTGGTTGCTGCAGCGCATCACCACCCGGGCCGCCTATGCCGCAGCCATGACGACATTCAGCATCGGTACGCTGCTGGCTGCCCTGGCGCCGACCTTCGAGATCCTCCTGGCCGCCCGCGTGGTGCAGGCCGGCGGCACCGCAGTGATGATGCCCCTGCTCATGACCACGCTCATGACGGTCGTGGCAGCCGAGGATCGCGGCCGCGTCATGGGTCAGGTCACGCTCGCCATGTCGTGCGCCCCGGCGATGGGGCCGGCAGTCTCGGGTGTGCTGCTGCACTTCGGTTCCTGGCGGCTCATCTTCGTAGCGGTGCTGCCCATCGCCGTGGTGGTGTCGGTGCTCGGCATGCGCCAGCTCGAGAACGTCGGCGAGCCGAAGGTCAGCCCGATCAGTTGGCTCAGCGTCGTACTCGCTGCCGGTGGTTTCGGCAGCTTCGTCTTCGGTCTGAGCAAGGTCGGCGCCACCGGATGGCAGCAGCCGACGTTCATCATCGGCCTCGGCGTGCTGCTCATCGCCGCCTTCGTCCTCCAGCAGATCCGCCTGCAGCGTGGCGACGGGCCGCTCCTCGACCTGCGCACCCTGCGGCACCGCAACTTCACGATGTCCCTGGTGCTGATGGCTGCCGGGTTCATGGCGTTCCTGGGCAGCATGCTGCTGCTCCCGCTCTACCTGCAGAACCTGCGTGGGCTCACGGAGCTGCAGACGGGTCTGCTCGTGATGCCCGGAGGCCTGGCGATGGGCCTGCTGGGCCCGCAGGTCGGCAAGGTCTACGACCGCATCGGCGCCCGCCCCTTGGTGGTGCCCGGGTCCATCGGCATGGTGGCGCTGCTCTTCGCCATGAGCCGGATCGACGTGGACACCCACTACGCCCTCATCCTCGGCATGCACGTGGCCCTGATGGTGACGCTCGCGATGGTCTTCACCCCGGTCTTCACGATCGGGTTGGCCGATCTGCCGCCGGCGCTCTACTCCCACGGGAGCTCGCTGCTCGGCACGGTGCAGCAGGTGTCGGGGGCCGTGGGTACGGCGCTGCTCATCGTCGTCATGGACACCCGTTCCCAGCACCTCGCCGACGTGGGGAGCTCGGCCGCGGACGCGTTCGTCGGCGGCCTGCAGTGGGCCTTCGCTGCAGGCGCGGTCATCGGCATCGTCGTGGTGGCGATGGGTCTGCTCCTGCCGTCGCGGGTCGATGCGCCTGAAGGTGCGCCGGCCGGGCACTGACGCCGCTGAGGTCGCGCAGGCGCATTTGCGCGACCTCAGCGCCGCACGTGCGCGACTTCGCGCACCATGCGAGCACCCTGGGCTGCAATTTGTGCGACTTCGCGTGGTCAGAGGTCGAGGAGCTCGCCCAGCCGGCGGGTCACGAGCCTCGTCCAGGAGAGGGTCAGGTGGGCCTTGTCGCGATAGGTGACCTGGTTGCCGACCACGAGCGGACAGCGGCCTGACTGACAGATCAGCGAGGTGGTGTCGACGTAGTCGCCGCCGGCGACGTCCGTCGCCTCCTCGGTGATCGGGTTGGAGCGGATCTCGGCCCCCTCCTCGTTGGCCACGCAGTCGGCGAGCTTCGCATCAGCAGTGCTCAGGCAGTCGCGGGGGTCCTCGGGCGCAGTGGGGATGTCGCCGAGCACCTTCACCCGTGGGGTGACCTCCAGCAACTCGGCCACGGTCTTCTCGACCCCACCGCGCCAAGCCTCCTCCTTCTCCTCGTCCGTCTCCCCCTCCACCGACAGCAGGCCCCGGTGGGCGAGAACGATGACCTCGGGCTGCAGGTCGCGGATCTGCTCCTCGGCCCACTCCCGGAACTCCGGGCAGGAGGGGTACTCGGTCCCCTTGTTGCGCTGCGTGACGTCGTACGGCGCGCAACCCACCTTGATCAGCGGCACCACGCGGTAGCCCGCACGCTGGCCGAGCTTCGCGACCGCTGGCGCCCACATGCCGGCGTGGGAGTCGCCGTAGACCACCACGGTGCGCTCGGCACCGTCGTCGCCGGCGGGGCAGACCTCGTGGTCGGAGTCAGGGAAGGAGGCGTAGCAGTCCTTGAAGGGGCGCTGCCAGATGTCACGTCCGAGACGGTCGAGGTTGTCGAGATCCGGTGGCACGGGCGCGCCGGAGTCGGCCAGCTCGAGAGCGTCGAGCAGCGACTGCTCGACGTTGCTCGCCTTGGCGCGGCCCAGGGCGTCGGGATGCTCGTCGTAGTAGGCGGCGGCCGCTTGGCGACTCCGCTCGAGCTCAGCCTCTCCGTAGCTCGTGGCCAGCTGCGCACCCACGAGCACGAGTGCCAGGGACACTGGCCAGAGCGCCAGGAACCGCATGCCCCGGAGCTTTGGGACCCGGCCGGTCTGGAAGGGCTGCTCCACGAAGTGGTAGCTCAGCGACGACAGTCCGAGCGTCAGGGCCAGCAGGCCGATGGTGCCCCACCAGCCGTCCACGTGGGGGCCACCCAGGATGAGCACCGGCCAGTGCCACAGATAGATCGAGAAGGAGAGGTCGCCGAGGTAGCGCAGCGGCTGACGCCCCAACAGCTGCGACCACCTGGCCTCGCGCCCGCAGCCCGCGGCGACCAGGGCCGCAGTACCGAGCACCGGCAGCAGCGCGTTCCACGACGGGAAGGCCGTGGTCGCGTCGAAGGTCACGGTGGCCACCGCCACCATCGCCAGGCCGATCACGACGAGCGCATTGCGGGCCCGGTCGGCGAGGACGGCGAGAGCGGGTGCTGCCATGGCGAGGAGGGCACCCACACCCAGTTCATGGGCTCGGGCGAAGGACGAGAAGTAGGCCTCGATCGGCGAGTGCGTGGTCTGCCACACCGACCAGGCCAACGACGCGAGGGTGAGGGCCAGCAGGATCACGAAGAGCACCCGGCGCCGGGCTCGGAGCACCAGCAGAGCCAGCACCAGGAGCGGCCAGACGACGTAGAACTGCTCCTCGACCGCCAACGACCAGTAGTGCTGCAACGGGGACTCCTCGCCGGTGGCGAAGTAGTCGGTCCCGATGCTGGCGAAGTGGACGTTGGAGAGGAAGACCGACGACCACAGCGCATCGGAGCGGATCGACTCGAGCCGGGTCACCGACTCCTGCCACGCCGCCCACGCGAGCACGGCCAACAGCACCACCGTCGCTGCCGGCAGGATCCGCCGTGCTCGGCGGGCATAGAACCCGGCGATGCTGACGCGCCCGGTCCGCTCGCCCTCCTTGAGCAGCAGTCCGGTGATGAGGAACCCGGAGAGCACGAAGAAGACGTCGACGCCGACGAAGCCGCCGTCCACGCCCGGCACGCCCGCATGGGCCACCACGACCAGACCGACCGCCAGTGCGCGCAGTCCCTGGATGTCACCTCGCCTCACCGGCTTCTTCCCGGTCGGCTCGGCGGCAGGTCGCTGGTCGGTCACGGCGGGCAGTTTTCCACATGACACCCCGCCCCGCCGCCACGGCCGCTGAAAACACGGAGACCCGGGATAGTCCCGGACGTTCTTGTAGCCGGCTGTCCGATTTGTCTACAAGTTCGTCAGGGACTATCCCGGTTTTCTGCTGTGCCCCGGTTCGCCGTCAGCGGAGAGCTGGGCGCCAGGGGCACCTCACAACTCGTCGAGGATCGCCCCGAGGTCGTCGCTGTCGACGTTGGCGACCAGGGCGTCGCCCCAGCCGATGATCGTTGCCAGCGGATCGAGCTGCCAGCCGCCGGCTGTCTTGCGGACCATCACGAACACACTGTCCGACCCTGCCGCTGACATGAGGTCTTCTGGCAGGCACCCGTCCATGCGTTGGCCGCGGTTGGACTGCACCCAGCCGCATCGGCCCTCGAGGCCGTACTCTCCGCCGTCGCTGGGGTCACCACCGTCGGTCATCAGGAGGCGCACTCGGTTGAGGTCGATCCGGACGAGTCCGTCCGCCTCGTCGCCGACGCCCAGGTCGTCACCCTCGACCGACATCTGGATGTCAGGCAGACCCTGGTTGAGGATCTGCTCCTCGATGAGGTGGGCGTAGGGCCGCAGCAGGTTGCCCTGCCCCGGCGGAAGCGCGTCGAGGAAGCCGTTGAGGTCGTCGAGGCGGAACGCGTCGGCCAGTACGGCGAGGGCGTCCTCGGGCTGGTCAGCGGTCACGGGGTCGCGGTCGAGGCCGGCCTCGTAGGCCGACCAGTCACCACCCTCGCCGCTGGTGCCCAACGCGATGTATTCGGCGATGGTTGCGGTCGGCGAGACATACCAACGACCGTCGTCCTCGATCGCGATCATGAAGAAGTCGTCGGGCAGGTCCATCTGCTCCTGCGCGTCGGCGAAGTCGAGCTCCTCGGTGTAGGTCGATCCGTACTGGCGCTTCCCCTGCTCCGCCGCATCGGCGAACTGCTCGGGCAACTGGTCGAAGTTGACGGTGAGGACGATCTTGCCGCCGGTGACGGTCACCTTCGAGGCGTGGTCACTCAGCTCCTCGACATCGACCTCGAGATCCTGCACCGTGAAGTTGGTGCCGGTGACCTCGCCGTCGTCGACGATCTCGGCGTCCTCCATGCGCTCACGGAGTGCGTCATAGACCTCGTCGGCCCCGCGCACCTCGCCGGGGTTGAGCATCTTGAGCGCGGCGATGGCGTCCTGGTCGGCGCCCGCCTCGAGCAACTCGGTGACCGCTTCCTCCGGACTGTCGGCACCACCGTCGCTGGAGAAGAAGACCTTCCACACGGCGAAGCCGCCGATGCCGAAGGCCGCCACGACCAGCAGCACCAGCGCGATGATCGGCCCCGGGACCGGCCGCGAGGTAGGCGCCGCCACGGGCGCCCACTGCTGCTGGTCCTGCAGCGAAGGTGCAGCCCAGGGCTGGGGGCGGCCCTGACGGCTGCCACCCACAAAAAAACGACGTAACGTTTGTTCCTGAAGTC
>NZ_JAKGRW010000027.1 GCF_021555175.1 Nocardioides alcanivorans
TGGAATGTCACGTGCCAGCGCAGCAGCCGCCATCTATTTTGATTTTGTAGTTTGAGAAGTTTGTTTGTTTGTAATGACATCATTTTTCGACAAACAGATTTTGCCGAGGTTTCACTCAGATCACCGTCGTGCCGGGAAAAAGAAACAAATTTTTTATTTTAAGCCGGTTGCGACGTTTAAATTTGCTCGAGAAAAAAATGACCAGGTTTGCCGTTTAAATAGACAGAGACGCGGTTTTTTGGACGCGGAATTGCGGCCGTGACGGCGCGACGAGTATCTCTCGGCATTTATTCTGCTGCCGGTGATTTCTCCGCACACAATCCTTCAAACGAGTGGGCGGCTCACACGCCGAGGTCGGCGCTTAACGGCACTGATAACGCGCATCACCACGCCGTCGACCCATTCGATCGCCGCCGACACCATGACCTCAGGCTGTCGAATCAACTTCTGCCATGGATCTTCAGCGCCAGTAACCCGGCGAACGCGGCCTAGCTTGGCCGGGCCAGTAGCCTGCGACTTTCCTCTAGTGCCGATCTGCCGCGCCGGCCGAGTAGCTTCTCCCAGGGCTGGGTGAGCGGCTGGCACCGCGGGCCGACGCTCCAGTTCGAGCTCGACTCGAGGGTCATCCGCTTCCGCCTGTGGCGCAGAGCGCCATTCCCGACGGGACGCCAGACGGCAACATGCTGGTCTGTCGCGAGTCCGTCGAGGTCGATGCGCCGACGCAGGATTGAGATCCGGAAGCTGGGCGCCAAGGCTGACCTGCCTCGCCGGTCGATCTCCATGACGACTCAGGTCTATGCCAAGATGCAACGCGGCTCGACGAAGCGCTCTGCTGGCCGTCGACGATGTGCCGCCTCGGAGTGTGTGGTCTCGAAATTTCTGTGTTTGGGCGGGGACATTTGATCTGTGTCATCTCGGCGACACGTTCAGCCGCCTGGGGCGTACACTCGATCCTACGCCGCTCAGGCTGCGTCGCTGATGACGGCGCCGCTATCGGGCAGTCTTGCCGACCGAAGGGTGTAACAGGGTCGACCCAGTTCCGGGCAGCGATGCCCAACCACGTTTCGCTCGCCTGTTCCTGCGCGCCCGAGTCGATTCTCGGAGCTCGCCGACGGGGCAGGCTCGTACTGATGGTCCGGGCTGCACGACCAGTCCCGATCGCGCGCCCGGCGCGGATCGACACCGAGCCGAAGGTGACCCGGGCCAGAGGGCGGTCTGCCGGACGCCGGAGGGGGAGAGGAGCTGAAAACGGCGGCACCTCAACCACACCCATGACACGACAGGTGCTCTCCTCAGTCCAGCGGCCAGGGATGATGCGGGCTGGCGCCATGCTTGCCTGACAGGGGCCGGTCGCCTGTGCGCCATGCCCTGGCTCCGCCTGTCGACGCGTGCTGAGCTGAACTTCGCTCGGTCGCGCCAGCGCCGGCGCCGACCGAGCGACAGGCGATGAGATGCAAGATATTTTTGTAAACATTTTGAGACGGCAGAGACTGCGAACTTCCCGCGACTGGGCACCGTGACCGGCGCCTGCGACTGGACACTAATGATCCCGACGAAGCCAGACCCGACGACGAAGTTTGCCGGCCTGCCCGCCTCCGGTCGGCCGGCCTTTCACATTTCCCGGTGGAGCAGATCGTTCCCTAACAGATTTGTAGTTTCCAGCCGAAAACTACAAATCTGTTAGGGACGATCTGCTTTCCACCGGGGAAGGTGAGGCGGAAGCGCCCCGGGCCGACCGGGTGCGGTCGGGGCCGGGGCGCTTCGTCGTCGGGTCCTGTCGTCGGGTCCCGTTCGTTGGGTGTCCAGTCGCGGGTGTCCAGTCGCGGGTGCCCAGTCGCGGGTGCCCAGTCGCGGGTGCCCGGTCGCGGGTGCCCAGGCGCGGGTGGCGTCAGTCGGCTTGGGCGTCGCGGCGCTGGGCGGCGAGGAAGCGCTCGACGTCGGCGCGTCCTTCGATGGCGTAGCGCTTGGCGGCCGGGGAGCGGGGGTCCGCTCCAGCCACGCGTCGACCTTGGCCAGGAGCTCCTCCGAGGCCAGGGCGCGGGGGAAGCCGTACTCGAGGGCGACCGACGCCTTGTGGGTGCCGAGGTGCTCCCAGAGCGTGTCGGCGGCCTCGAAGTAGCGGTCGACGTACGGCGCCAGCACGTCATCCTGGCCGCTGGGTGCGAAGGCGAGCACGATGGAGCGGTGTGTCTCGTTGGGTGTCGTGGGGTCGACGAAGGTCGCCTGGAACGCCGCCTCCTTCGCCTCCGGCGTCGGCTGTACGGCGCGCGCTGCAGCCGCGCGTTCCTGGCCCGAGATCGTGTTGTCACCTTCGAGCTCGGTGTCGATCCGACCGGCTGCCGAGCCGTTGCGGGCGAGGCCGCTGATCAGCGACCAGCGGAGGTCCTGGTCGACGGCCAGACCATCGAACACGAGCCTGCCGTCGAGCAGGGCTCCGAGATCGGTCAGGGCGGCCTCGGACGAGGCTGCCGCTGCGTAGGAGCGGGCGAAGGTGAGTTGGGCATCGCTGCCCGGTTCGGCCGTCTGGAGGAGGCCACGCAGGCCCTGTTCCCATTCGGTCGACAGGGCTGCCCGGTGCTCCGGCGCCGTCATCAGCGACACGGCCTGAGCGGCGTAGGTCGGGATCCGGGTGACGCCCCAGGCGTCGGTCTCGGAGCCGATGTTGGCCAGCACGAGGCGCACGAAGTCGGTCGCCGGGAGCTCGGCATCACGGGTCATGTCCCACGCCGCACCCCAGCACAGGGCTCGGGCCAGGGAGTCCTCAAGGCTCGAGAGCCCCGACATCAAGGTGGCCAGCGAGCGCTCGTCGAGCCGGATCTTGGCATAGGTGAGGTCGTCGTCGTTGAGCAGGAGCAGGTCGGGCTGCTTGACGCCCACGAGCGCCGGGATCTCGGTGAGCTCACCGTCGACATCGACCTCGACGGACTCGCGACGAACCAGACGCGTGTTGCCGTCGGAGTCGGTCACGGCGTCGTACAAGCCGACCCCGATGCGGTGGCGACGCAGCGTCGGCCAGTCGGGGTGGGCGCTCTGCGCCACGGAGAACGAGGTGTAGTTGCCGTCCGAGTCGAGCTCGAACTGGGGCGTCAGCGTGTTGACTCCCGCGGTCTGCAGCCACTCGTTGGCCCAGCCCTGGAGCTCTCGGCCGGAAGCCTTCTCGAGCGCGGCGAGCAGGTCGGTGAACTCGGAGTTCGCATAGGCGAAGTCCTTGAAGTACTGGCGCAGCCCGGCCAGGAACGGGTCGAGGCCCACCCAGGCCACCAGTTGCTTGAGCACCGAGGCGCCCTTGGCGTAGGTGATCATGTCGAAGTTGACCTCGACGGCCTGCAGGTCGTAGTTGTCGGCGGCGATCGGGTGGGTCGACGGCATCTGGTCCTGGCGGTAGCCGGTCTGCTTGCGCGCGTTGGCGAAGCCGGTCCAGGAATCGGTGTACTCCGTCGCCTCGACCTCGGCGTGGTAGCACGCCCACTCGGCGAAGGACTCGTTGAGCCACAGGTCGTCCCACCACTTCATGGTGACGAGGTCGCCGAACCACATGTGGGCCATTTCGTGGAGGATCACCGAGCAGCGGAACTCGTAGAACGACCGGGGCTGACGGGAACGGGGAAGATACTCGTCGCGCAGCGTCACGCAGCCAGCGTTCTCCATCGCGCCCATGTTGTATTCGGGCACGTAGAGCTGGTCGTACTTCTCGAACGGGTAGGGGAAGTCGAAGGCGTCCTCGAAGAACTCGAAGCCGGCCCGGGTCAGCTTCACCAGCTCCTCGCGGTCGAGGTGCGCGACGAGCGACTGGCGGCAGTAGTGACCCAGCGGGATGGTGCCGTGCTTGCCCTCGTAGACGTCCTGGACCTCGTGGTACTCACCGGCGACCAGCGCGGTGATGTAGGTCGACATGCGCTTGGTCGCGGGGAAGTTCCATACCGCGGTGCCGCGCCCCAGGGGGTCCGGCTTCGGGGTGGGGGCGTTGGAGACGACCTTCCAGTGCTCCGGCGCGACGACGTTGAAGGTGAAGACGCTCTTGAGGTCTGGTTGCTCGAAGGTGGTGTAGACGCGGCGAGCATCGGGCACCTCGAACTGCGAATAGAGGTAGACGCGGTCGTCGACGGGGTCGACGAACCGGTGCAGACCTTCGCCGGAATGGCTGTAGGTGCAGTCCGCGCGCACGACGAGTTCGTTGTCCTCGGCGAGGCCGTCGAGCTGGATCCGGCTGTCGGCGTACGCCGTCGCGGGGTCGAGCGAGCGCCCGTTGAGGGTGATCTCGTGGACCGTCGCCCCCACCAGGTCGGCGAACGTCGACGCTCCCGCCTCCCGGCTGGTGAACCGGATGGTGGTGGTCGAGCCGAACGTGGTCTCCGACGTGGTCAGGTCGAGATCGACGGTGTAGGACTGGACGTCGAGGAGTGCCGCGCGGGTCTGCGCCTCTTCGCGAGTGAGGTTGGTTCCAGGCATGTCCGGCATCATGACACGCCAAGGTGAGCGTTGATCCAATCGTTACCGCTGCGGTCCGAAGACTCCGCGGAACAACCCGGCGGCGCCGGGCGTTGCCCCAGACATGAACAGAGCAGACTTCTGGTTCGACCCCCTGTGCCCCTTCGCCTGGATCACCTCCCGCTGGATGCTCGAGGTGGAGCAGGTCCGTGACGTCGAGGTCTCATGGCACGTCATGAGCCTCGCCTACCTCAACCAGGACAAGGACATCCCTGACGACTACCGCGAGATGCTCGAGGGTGCCTGGAAGCCGGTGCGGATGCTCCTCGCCGCAGAGAAGGCCCACGGCAACGAGGTGCTGCTGCCGCTCTACACGGCAATCGGCAATCGGGTGCACCCGGGCGGTCGCGAGCTCGATGAGAAGCTCCTGGCGGAGGCGCTGGCCGAGGTCGGCCTGCCTGCCGAGCTGCTCGAGGCGACCGACTCCTCCGAGTTCGATGACGACGTGAAGCGTTCCCACCACGAGGGCATGGACCAGGTCGGCCAAGAGGTCGGCACCCCGGTCATCTCCATCAACGGCGCTGCGTTCTTCGGCCCCGTGCTCACGTCCATCCCGCGCGGAGAGTCGGCAGGGGAGTTGTGGGACGCCACGGTCACCCTGGCTGGCTATCCCTACTTCTTCGAGCTCAAGCGCTCGCGTACGGCGGAGCTCGACTTCTCCTGACCCGCGGTCTCGGTGCAGCCTTGGCGGAACCGGTCTTCGTCCCACTCAGTGAGTCGGGACGGAGGCCGGTTCGTCGCTGTTTCAGGCGGGCGAAGAGAGTTACATGGCTGTAATTAATTGGACTGCATAGCGTGTCGGTGCTTGACATGTGCATACTGACGCCTCGTGAGGCCAATGTTGCGTGTGTGGTTACTGGCGCTGGTGGGATTGATGGCCAGCCTCCTTGTCCCTGTCGGCTCCGGCACGGCGGCGGTGACGTCGTACCTGTGCTGGGGCTATGACGGCTGCCAGAAGGCCGGCTACAGCCACGCGAACTACAAGCAGAACGCGAGCAAGATGTGGTGGCGGATGTATTCCGGCCACAACTGCACCAACTACGTCGCCTACCGCCTCATCCAGAACGGCTATTCCTCGGAGCGGCCGTGGACCGGCAGTGGCAACGCCACCAACTGGGGCGTGGCCATGAAGAGCATCACCGACACCACGCCCACCGTGGGGTCGGTCGCGTGGTGGAAGGCCGGTCAGGGCGGCGTCGGCAGCGCCGGACACGTCGCCTACGTCGAGAAGGTCGTCTCCAGCACCGAGATCATCGTCTCCCAGGACAGCTGGGGCGGCGACTTCAGCTGGCGACGGATCACGAAGAGCAGTTCCTCGTGGCCGTCGGGCTTCATCCACTTCAACGACCGCACGATCACCTCGACGGCCGCCCCGACGATCCAGGGCACCGCGAAGGTGGGGGCGACCGTGAAGACGGCGGGTGCCAAGTGGGACGGCAAGCCGACGACGATCGGCCGTCAGTGGTACGCCGACGGGGTCGCGATCCCGGGGGCGAACAAGGCGAGCTTCACCGTCGCGCCGGCGCAGGTCGGCAAGAAGCTCACTGCCACGATCACCGCGAGCCGTGACGGCTTCACCCCGGCAACTGCCTCGGCTCCGGCCACGAAGGCGGTCGAGAAGGGTGAGTTCGCACCGATCGATGAGCCGGTGCTCAACGGGGCGCCGGAACTGGACGAGACGCTCGAACTCACGACCAACGCGTGGACCCCGTCGCCCAACAAGGTCAACGTCAAGTGGTTCGCCGACGGCAAGCGCATCACGGACCCGACCGGTGCCAACGTGACCGGCACGAAGTTGACGCTCACCGAGGCGCAGGTCGACGCACGGATCCACGTCCGGGTGGTCGTGAACGGGCCGGGTTACGTGAAGGCGGCCAAGGACACGGCGGCGACCGAGCCCGTGGTGGCGGGGGCGACCGAGCTCTCGGCGCCGACCAAGGTCACCGGAAAGCCGAGAGTGGGCGACACCCTCACCGCAACGCCGGGCAAGGTCAGCCCGACCGACGCGACCACCACGATCACCTGGCTCCGGGACGGGAAGCAGGTCGGCACCGGGCCGACGTACGTCGTGCAGGGTGCGGACCTCGGTCGGGTCCTGCGGGTGCAGACCACCGCGACCCTGAAGTCCCATCGCCCGGCGACGTCCCTGACCGACGTCGCGAAGGCGGCCTTCACCAAGCCCGTCCTCACGGCGGAGCCGGTGGGCAAGAAGGGCGCCGCCGTCGTCCACGTGAAGGGCTCGGCCCCCGGGGTCAGCGGCCTCTCGGGCACCGTCATGGTGAAGGTGGGCAAGCAGAAGGTCCGTGCGGAACTGGTCAACGGCAAGGCCAAGGTCCGGGTGGAGGGACTGAAGAAGGGGCGCGCCCGGTCAAGGCGCGGCTCCTCCCGGCCCTTCCGATCAAGGGCGCCAAGACAGTGAAGAGCAAGGTCCAGGTCAAGTGAGCAAACGACAGCAGCAGACATCACACCGGCGCTGAGCGCCAGGAGACGGAGATCGACCAGCATGACTCGAGGACGACACATCAAGACCAGCGCAGCGCTGCTGCTCACCGTCGGGCTGATGGCCCCCTCGGCGGTGCCGCCTCGAACGCCAACGCGGTGATTGCGCCGCCGGGTGCTGATGAACTCGCCCTCGCCGCCGACGGCTCGGGTGTCGCCGCCCTGGACCTGCCCGTCGGCACCGCGGCCCAGGGCCCGGCCGCTCGGCGCTCCCTGAGCAGCAGCGACGTCCAGGTGCTCGACGCCTGGGACACCGAGACCTTCTCCCAGGTGGCGGTGACCTGGCAGGGCGCCGCCGGCGATGTCGAGGTGCGCACCCGCAGCAACGGCCAATGGACCGGATGGCAGGAGCTCGAGCCGCTCGGCGACGGACCGGACGGTCCCGAGGCGAGCAAGCGGCAGGGCAGCGACCTGGTCTGGGTGGGCGACTCCGACGGAGTCCAGCTCCGCGCCACCGGCGCGATCCCTGACGACCTTCGCCTGGTGCTGCAGCGACCCGAGCTGGAGACGACGACGGTCGCGCGCACGGCGGCGAACTCCACCGAGACGCCCCCGGTCGTCAATGCCGCGAACACCAACGCCAACAACACCACCACCAACACCGCCGCGCCGGCCAAGCGGACCAAGGTGCCGCGCCCCGGGCTCCTGAAGAAGCGCAAGGCGTGGGGACCCAACAACAAGTGGCGCAACGGCAAGCCCACCTTCAACACGTCGCTCAACCAGGTGCACATCCACCACACGGCGTCCAGCAACGACTACACGAAGGCCGAGGTCCCGGGCATCATCCGCGGCATGATGCGCTACCACACCCAGACCCTGGGCTGGTTCGACATCGGCTACAACTTCCTGGTCGACAAGTACGGCGGCATGTGGGTCGGACGAAGTGGTGGCGCCGGCAAGTTGGTGCGCGGTGCCCACACGCTGGGCTTCAACAACGACTCCACTGGGATCGCGGTGATCGGCAACTTCGAGACGGCGACGCCGACCAAGCAGATGCTCGTCAAGATCGCTCGGATCGCGGCGTGGAAGCTGGACCGGCACAACGCGCCCAAGGCCAAGGGGAAGGTGACGGTCACCTCCACCGGCAGTGACCGCTACAAGGCGGGGACGAAGGTCAAGCTCCCGGCGATCGACGGCCACCGTGACACCAACCAGACGGCGTGCCCCGGTGCCCAGCTCTACGACCGCCTCGGCAAGATCCGCAACCGCGCGCAGAAGCGCCTCAACAAGTTCCGCTCGTGATCGCGGTCGCGCGGTGCGGTTCGCCGCGCCGGCTGAGGGGAGATCGGTCCACACCACTAGACTCCCGGGCATGAGTCATGTCCTTTCTGCTGTCGCCTGGCCCTACGCAAATGGGCCGCGCCACATCGGCCACGTGGCCGGTTTCGGTGTCCCCTCCGATGTCTTCAGCAGATACATGCGCATGGCGGGGCACGACGTGCTCATGGTCTCCGGCTCCGACGAGCACGGCACCCCGATCCTCATCGCCGCCGACGAGGCCGGTCTCACGCCCCAGCAGCTGGCAGACCGCAACCATCGGTTGATCGCCGAGGACCTCGCGTCGCTGGGCATCTCCTACGACCTCTACACGCGCACCACCACGCGCAACCACCACGCGGTGGTCCAGGAACTCTTCCTGGGGGTCTACGAGAACGGCTACTTCGTCGAGCAGACGACGTACGGCGCGATCTCGCCCTCGACGGGCCGCACCCTTCCCGACCGCTACATCGAGGGCACCTGCCCCATCTGTGACGCCGACGGCGCCCGGGGCGACCAGTGCGACAACTGTGGCAACCAGCTCGATCCCCACGACCTCATCAACCCGCGGTCGAAGATCAACGGCGAGACCCCGGAGTTCATCGAGACGCAGCACTTCTTCCTCGATCTTCCGGCGTTGGCCGAGGCGCTCACCGAGTGGCTCGACGAGCGTGAGCGGTCCGGCACTTGGCGGCCCAACGTCATCCGCTTCAGCCAGAACATCCTGAAGGAGATCCGGCCACGCGCGATGACGCGCGACATCGACTGGGGCATCGCGGTCCCGCTCGAGGGCTGGCAGGACAACCCCACGAAGAAGCTCTACGTCTGGTTCGACGCCGTGATCGGCTATCTCTCCGCTTCGATCGAGTGGGCCCGCCGCAGCGGCGATCCCGAAGCTTGGCGCCGGTGGTGGAACGAGCCGGAGGCGTTGTCCTACTACTTCATGGGCAAGGACAACATCACCTTCCACAGCCAGATCTGGCCGGCGGAGCTGCTGGCCTACTCCGGCAAGGGGTCCAAGGGCGGCGAGGCGCGCTCCTACGGCGAGCTCAACCTGCCCACCGAGGTCGTCTCGAGCGAGTTCCTGACGATGGAGGGCAAGAAGTTCTCCTCGTCCAAGAAGATCGTCATCTACGTGCGCGACCTGCTCAGCCGCTACCAGCCCGATGCGTTCCGCTACTTCGTGGCAGCGGCCGGCCCCGAGAACCAGGACAGTGACTTCACCTGGGCGGAGTTCGTCCGGCGTACCAATGACGAGCTCGTTGCGGGCTGGGGCAACCTGGTCAACCGCACGGCCACGCTCATCGCGAAGAACTTCGGTGAGATCCCGCCGGCCGGTGAGCTCACCGATCAGGACCGGGCCGTGTTGGCGGCCACCGAGACCGCCTTCGGTGTCGTCGGCTCCGAGATCGCGGTGCACCGTCAGAAGTCGGCGATCACCGAGGCGATGCGAGCCGTTGCCGACGTCAACAAGTATGTCACCGACACCGCCCCGTGGACCCTGGCCAAGGACCCGGCCGACCGGGAGCGCCTGGGCACGATCCTGCACGTCATGGCACAGTGCGTTGCCGACCTCAACCTGGTGCTCTCACCGTTCCTGCCCTTCTCCGCCAACGCGGTGGACGAGGTCTTCGGTGGCAAGGGCGACGTGCAGCCGATGCCCCGGATTGTGGAGGCTGAGGACCTCGACGGGGGCGCGGCCTACCCGATCATCACCGGCGACTACGCCGAGGTGCGGTCCTGGCAGCGCCACCCGGTCGCGGTGGGCACGCCGGTCGCCAAGCCGACCCCGGTCTTCACCAAGCTCGACCCGGCGATCATCGACGAGGAGCTCGAGCGCCTCGGCAGCTGAACGGCGTGCCCGGACCGGTCAGCGAAGCATGACCGAACCGCCGTCGGTCATGAGCGTCTGACCGGTCATGTACTGAGCGTCGGCACTGGCCAGGAAGACGGCCACGGGTGCGATGTCGTTGCGCGGGTCGCCCAGTCGCTTCATCGGGGTGCCCTTGGTCAGGGTCTTCTCCTGCTCGGGGTGCGCGGCGATGAAGTTCGCCACTCCCTCGGTGAGGGCGAGCGGGGAGATCAGGTTGACGTTGATGCCGTCAGCAGCCCACTCGTTGGCGGCCACGCGGCTGAGGCCTCGTACGGCTTCCTTCGCCGCGGCGTACGCCGCCTGGGTGACGTTGCCCCGCAACCCGGCGCCGGAGGCGAAATTGATGACGGACCCCTTGGTCTGGAGCAGGTGCGGGTGCGCCTCGCGCATCAGCCAGAAGACCGGCCAGAAGCCGGTGCCGAAGGAGAGGTCGAAGTCGGCCATCGAGGTCTCGACGAACGGTGCCTGGCGCGATGCGTGGGCGTTGTTGACCAACACGTCCAGCTTGCCGAAGTGCTCCACCGCCGTGTTCACGATGATCGCCGCATTGGCCTCGACCGACAGGTCGGCCGCCAGGAAGTGAGCGGCATCGCCGAGATTCGCTGCGAAGTCACGGCCGGCCTCCTCGTTGACGTCGACGAGGAGGACCTTGGCGCCCTCGTCGACGTAGGCCTGGACGATGGCCTTGCCGATCCCTCCGGCGCCGCCGGTGACGATGGCAACCTTGCCTTCGAGCCTCATGTCGTTGCACTCCTCCTGCGTGTGGCCCGGGCGTGGTCGGTCCGCGCCCGTCGCTGGCCCCGGTGACAGTAGGACGAGCAGCGTTGTGACCGGAGTCTCCCGGTCCAGTGATCGGGACAGCAGCGGCCGGGCCGATCAGGCCATGTAGGTCAACGTCCTGGCCTGCTGCGTGCGGCGCCTCCGGGGAGCTGCGCCATGGATGCCACGCTCGCGACGGCCAAGCGCTGACCAACGTGACCTAGGGTTCGGAGCATGGCCCTGCATCCCCAAGCGCGGCGCGCGGTCGAGGCGAGCGCCGGCGGACCGTCCGTGACCGATCCCGGCTTCGACATCGGTGCGGCGCGTCTCGCCGACCGGGCCGCTGAGGTGGGGCGGGAGCGTGAAGCCGTGCTCGAGGTCCGTGACATCGATGCCGACGGCGTGCCGGGGCGCTACTACCGGCCGGCCGGACGTACCGATGCGCTCGTGCTGCACCTCCACGGTGGTGGTTTCGTCTTCAACGACGTCGAGGTGCACGACCGAGCGGTGCGCGGTTTCGCCAACAGGCTCGGGGTCCCGGTCCTGAGCGTCGACTACCGCCGTCCGCCCGAGCACCGCTTTCCGGCGGCTCCCGACGACGTCGACCGGGTCGTGCGCTGGGTGCTGGGAGGGGACTGGGTGAGGTACCTCGTCTGCTCGTGCACGGGGACAGCGCCGGTGGCAACCTGGCGTTGGTCGCCGCGCTGCGCAACCCCGGTGTCTTCGAGGCGGTGCTGCTCGTCTACCCCTTCCTCGACCCGGAGCAGCGCTTCGACTCCTACCGGACCGCTGCCGACGGGTTCGAACCCGCGGAGGCGGCCTGGTACTGGCAGCAGTACGCCGCCTCCCCGGCCGACCTCGAGCACCCCGACCTCGCCCCACTGCGATCGAAGGTGCTCGACACCTTGCCGGCGACGCTCGTGCTCACCTCCGAGCACGACCCGCTTCGTGACGAGGGGGAGCACCTGGTGCACCTTTTGGCCGAGTCCGGCGTCGAGGTGCTCGGCAGCCGGGTGCTGGGGCAGCTCCACGGCTTCTGGCGTCACCCGGACGTCTTTCCCGTGGCCACACCGGTCCAGTGGCAGGTGGCGGCCTTCGCGCACATGGTCCTGCAACGTGAACCCGCGGTGCGCGGCGGCCACACTTCCTGAGAGGCTTGTTCCATGCGCGTGCACCTCGGCTCGGACCATGCCGGACTAGAACTCAAGGACCACCTCCTTAACGCGATCGTGGAGCTGGGGCACGAGGTCATCGACCACGGCCCCTTCGTCTACGACGCCCTCGACGACTACCCCGTCTTCTGCCTGCGTGCCGCAGAGGGCGTGGCCACCGACCGCGCCGAGGGCCTCGACAGCCTCGGCGTCGTGATCGGCGGCTCGGGCAACGGTGAGCAGATGGCGGCCAACAAGGTCGCCGGCATCCGCTCGGCGCTGGTGTGGTCGGAGGAGACCGCCGTCCTTGCCCGTGAGCACAACGACGCCAATGTGATCTCGGTGGGCGGCCGGATGCACACCCTCGAGGAGATGACCCGCTTCATCGAGGTCTTCCTCGCCACTGCCTTCCCCGGCGACGAGCGGCACGTCCGCCGCATCGACCAGTTGGCGACGTACGAGCACGACGGCGAGCTGCCGCCGCTGCCGGAGTCCGCGCTCCGCGGCAGCACGGATGCCTGAGGGGCACACCCTCCATCGCCTGGCCGGACAACTCACCGACGTGTTCGCCGGCCATCGGGTGCACGTCTCGAGTCCACAAGGACGCTTCGCTGCAGATGCCGCCCTGGTGGACCGCACCGAGCTGGTCGGCGCGGAGGCCTGGGGCAAGCAGCTCTTCGTCGAGTTCGCCGACGAACGCCTGGTGCACGTGCACCTCGGGCTGATCGGCAGGTTCGACGTGGTCGCCGGTCCGTTGGCACCGCCCGTGGGGCAGGTGCGGCTGCGGCTGGTGCGCGACGACGGTGGCGCGTACGCCGACCTGCGTGGTGCCACCCGGTGCGACCTCGTGGGGCCGGCCCGTCGTACGGAGGTGGCGGCGTCGCTCGGCCCCGACCCGCTACGCACCGACGCGGACCCGGAGCGGGCGTGGCGGCGGATCTCCACCAGCGACCGGACCATCGGTGACCTGCTCATGGACCAGTCGGTGTTGGCAGGGGTCGGCAACGTCTATCGCGCCGAGGTGCTCTTCCGGCACCACATGCATCCCCTCCGCCCGGGACGGACCCTGCGCCGATCGCAGTTCGCCGCGATCTGGGCCGACCTCACCGAGCTCATGACGGAGGGGTCCGTACCGGACGCATCGACACCGTCCGACCCGAGCACACGCCGGAGGCGATGGGGCGTCCGCCGCGCAAGGACGACCACGGCGGTGAGGTGTATGTCTATCGTCGCACCGGCATGGCGTGCCTGGTCTGCGGAGGCACCGTGCGCACCGAGGGACTTGCCGGACGCAACTCGTTCTGGTGCCCCCGTTGCCAGCCGGTCTTCCGCTCACGTGCTCGCGTTTCGGGTTAGATTCGCCCCGGGCCGTCGGAGGAGCTGGGATGTCGCTTGAGTCACGCATGCGGTGGCGCGGATATGTGCGAGGGCTGCGACGGCTGATCACCGACGAGGGCTCCATCCTGGTGCTGCTGACGATCTTCACCGTCGTGCTGGCGGTGATCTCCGTCGGTTTCCCGGGCTCCTTCCCGCTCACGTCCGTGCTGATCCCGCTGACCATCGGCAGTGTGCTCCTCGGGCCCCGTCGCCTGCCGTGGTTCGTGATCATCGTGCTCGGGGTGCTGGTGCTGGCGATGACCCGGCAGCCGACCATCACCCCACGCATCGCCTCGGGCATCGTGGTGATCTTCGTGGTCGGACTGATCATCATGGTGACGTCGTTCCGGCGCACCGAGCTCGGCGTCGGCGGCATGCGCGGCGAGTCGATGCTCGTCGACCTGCGTGACCGGATCCTGCACCAGGCGCGTCTGCCGGCGCTGCCGGAAGGCTGGTACGTCGAGTCCGCGTTGCGGTCCGCGAGCGACACTCCGTTCGCCGGCGACCTGGTCCTCGCCGCCCGCCGGGGCCGAATGATCGACCTCGTGGTGGCCGACGTCTCGGGCAAGGGGAGGGAGTCGGCACCAAGTCGCTGCTGTTGTCGGGCGCCTTCGCCGGACTGCTCAGTGAGATTCCGTCCGCCGAGTTCCTCCCGGCGGCCAACCGCTACCTGATCCGGCAGGAGTGGATGGAGGGATTCGCCACGTGCGTGCACCTGACCGTCGACCTGGACTCCGGCGACTTCGAGCTGCGCAGCGCGGGCCATCCGCCGGCGATCCAGCTCCAGGCCCTCTCCGGTGAGAGCTGCGCCCATCAGCCGGAGGGGCCGTTGCTCGGCCTGATCGACGAGGCGGAGTTCGAGGTGGCACGTGGCAGCCTGGCTCCGGGTGACGCCGTCGTCATCTACACCGACGGCATGGTCGAGTCCCCGGGTCGCGACCTGGCCCAGGGCATCGACCGGCTCATCGATGGGGCGCACAGGATCCTCGGGGAGGGCCACCAGTACGGCGCCCAGCGCCTCGTCGACGAACTCGGTTCACCCGACGACGACCGCGCCCTCGTGCTCGTGCACCGCACCTGACCCGCGAGGTCGCGGAACTTGTCACGCGAGGTCGCAGTGGTTGCGCGCCGAAGTGGGGAAGTTGCGAGGAATCGCGCGAGCCGGGTGCCCACCATGGGCCGGCGGGGGTGAATTGGGAGGGCTCGGCGCCATGTGGCACGATTGCTCCGCACGTGGAACACGTGTGCGCGGATGTAGCTCAATGGTAGAGCCTCAGTCTTCCAAACTGATTACGCGGGTTCGATTCCCGTCATCCGCTCCGAGGACCCTGCAATTGGGGTCCTGGCGGGGCGTAGCGTAGTGGCTAGCGCGCCTGCTTTGGGAGCAGGAGATCGCAGGTTCGAGTCCTGTCGCCCCGACACGTGCACCAATCCGAACCAGAGGAGACCACCTGTGAAGAGCGCCGTCGAGACCTTGAGCCCGACCCGGGCCAAGCTGACCGTCGAGGTGCCCTTCGAGGAGCTCAAGCCGAGCCTCGACGCGGCCTACCAGCAGATCGCCAAGCAGATCAACGTGCCGGGCTTCCGCCGCGGCAAGGTTCCGCCGATGGTGATCGACCGTCAGATCGGCCGGGGTGCAGTGCTCGACCAGGCGATCAACGAGGCGCTCCCGCAGAAGTACTTCGAGGCGCTGCAGGAGTCGGAGCTCGAGCCGCTCGGCCAGCCCGAGATCGAGGTCACCAAGCTGGAGGACAACGAGGTCTTCGAGTTCACGGCCGAGGTCGACGTCAAGCCCGACTTCGAGCTGCCCGCCTACGACGGCATCGAGGCCAAGGTCGACGACGTGACCGTTGCCGACGCCGACGTCGAGGAGCAGCTGCAGGCTCTGCGCGAGCGCTTCGGCACCCTCAAGACGGTGGAGCGCGCGGCCGCCGATGGTGACTTCGTCACCATCGACCTGACTGCCCGTCAGGACGGCGAGGTCGTCGAGGGCGCCGAGGTCAGCGGCATGTCCTACAAGGTCGGCCGCGGCGGGATGCTCGACGGTCTCGACGAGGCCCTCGCCGGCATGAACGCCGACGACACCAAGACCTTCACCTCCGAGCTGGTCGGTGGCAACCTCGTCGGCGAGCCCGTCGAGGTCGAGGTCACGGTCACCCAGGTCCAGGAGCAGGAGCTCCCCGAGGCCGACGACGAGTTCGCCCAGCTGGCCTCCGAGTTCGACACCATCGGTGAGCTCACCGATGACGTGCGCGAGCGACTCACCCGTGGCAAGCGCCTGGAGCAGGCTGCCGCTGCCCGCGACGCGGTGCTCGAGGTGCTGCTGGAGAAGGTCGAGATCCCGCTTCCCGAGTCCCTGGTCACCGACGAGCTCAATGCGCGCCGCGAGAACATCGAGCAGCAGCTCATGTACTCCGGTCTCACCATGGAGAAGTACCTCGAGGACGAGAAGCAGACGCAGGAGGAGTTCGAGGCCGACCTCGACCGCCGCGTCCGCGACGCCGTTGCCGCGCAGTTCATCCTCGACAAGGTCGCCAAGGCCGAGGAGCTCGGTGTCGACCAGAACGAGCTGTCCCAGCACCTGGTGCGTCGCGCCCAGCAGTCCGGTCAGGACCCGCAGGAGTTCGCGAACCACATGTTCGAGCACAACCACATCCCCGACCTCGTCCAGGAGATCCTGCGTGGCAAGGCGCTCGCAACGATCGTCGAGGCCGCTGTGGTCACCGACGAGAGTGGCGAAGCCGTCGAGCTGAAGAACCTGCTGCCGGACGGCACCATCGGCGACCCGGCGGCCGAGGTCGCCGACGAGGCTGCCGACACCGAGGAGGACGCTCCCGCCGCGGAGTGATCCCACCCGTTCCACCACGACCGCCGGTCGGTGCCCAGCACCGACCGGCGGTCGCGCATTTTCACCCCGGTGTGTTGGTTTGCTCGGGCGGTCACCTGCAGGAAGACTCGCGGGATGACCACTGGAGCCCCGCAGGTGGAGCGAGCTGCGCTGCCTGCCGTCGTACGCCTGGGTTGGTCCTACGTGCGCTCCACCGCCGGCTTCGGGTGGCGGCTCGTGCAGCGTCAGGCGCCACCCGCGCTGACCGCGGGCCCGTTGGGGCGCGTGGCGAGGTCGCGAACGTCGGCGGTGCTGCGCAGCGCCGGCCGGGACGTGGAACCGAGCGAGGCCACGCTGATGGTCTCCTTTCCCCATGCCACCGGCCGCTTGCTGGTGTTCGTGCCCGACTCCACCGAGGACGAGTCGGTCTGGCAGGTCGGCCAGGAGCAGTACGGCGGCACCTACGCCTCGCGGCTCGCCCCGCGGTTGGACTGGACCCCGGTCCATGTGCGTGCCGCCGCTCCGTCCGGCGACCTCGATCGAGCGGCTGAGCTCGGCGCACTGCTGCAGCGGGTCGTCGACCACTGGCCCGAGCCCGTGGAGCGGATCGCCCTGGTTGCCCACGGTGACGGTGGACTGGCGCTGAGGGCCGCCGCCGGGGTGCGTTCGTGGACATCCGATGCCTGGCAGGAGAAGGTCTCCGACGTCGTCCTGCTCGGCACCCCGCATCTGTGGTCCGACGGGGAACGCTCCTTGGCCGTCAGCCGTCAGCTCGATGAGGACCTCGCGGGCATCGTGGGGAGCGAACGAGCTGATCCCGAGGTGGAGCCGATCCCCGGCGCGATCTACACCGTCATCACCCGCGCGGCACGCCTCGAGCGCAACGTGGCCGGCTCGCTGCTGGGCAGCCTGCTCTGGTGGCGTGACCGCGCCGCCCTGCGCCGCCGGGTGGCCCGTCAGCTCTTCCCGACCGCGACCGTGGTGCACGTCGAGGAGCCGGGCGTCTCGTTGGCCAACCACCCGGAGGTGCAGCAAGCCCTGATCGGCTGGTTGGCTTGACCCTTCCCTCCACTTGAGTGAACATATGTTCACTCAAGCCCTTGGAGGAAGCGTGGTCGCATCGACCCAGGCTCGCGTCACCGACCTGTGCTCGTTCGCGGCAACTGCTGCGCAGGAGCTGGTCGCCGACACCGTCCGCGACACCCACCGAGCAGTCGCGCAGCGCACCTTCTCCGTCCTCGAACCTCGCATCGGACCTCCGGCGGCGGTGGCCCGGCGGGTCCACGACGCCATCGCCGGCACCGTCCACACGTCCGTGCGCCTCGGTTTCCTCGGTGCCGCGCTCGGTCTCAAGGTGGCCGCCGATGCGGGCGCCGGTGCACCCGTGGAAGCCGGTGCGCGGGGCATCTTCGTGCGGACGTCGCTCAATGGTCTGGTCGGCGACCGGTTCGCGGCCGAGGGTTCGCGTCTCGCGCTCACCACCTCCGTGCGGGTCGGAGGTGCCGACGTCCCGCTCGACCGGTTGGCCTCGGCCTTCCCCGAGCCGGGTCGAAAGGTGGCGGTGCTCCTGCACGGGCTCTCCGAGGACGAGACCTGCTGGAACTGGCGTTCCAGGCCGGGGGTGCCCACGACCCTCGAGGTGCTCGTGGCGGCTGGTTGGACTCCGGTGCTGCTGCGCTCCAACACCGGCCTGCCGGTGCGGGAGAACGGGGCAGCGGTCTCCTCGCTCCTGCAGGACCTGGTCGCCGGTTGGCCGGTTCAGGTGGAACGGATCGTTCTCATCGGCCACTCGATGGGTGGGCTCATCCACCGTGCGGCCAGTGCGGTGACCACTGCTCACGAACGCCCCTGGACCGACCTGCTCACCGATGTGGTGACCTTGGGGACGCCCCATCTCGGCGCTCCGATTGCGCGCGGGATCAGCCGGGGGTGCGCAGCGCTGGCCCGGCTCCCCGAGACGGCCCCGGTCGGTCGGATCCTGGAGATGCGTTCCGCCGGCGTGCGCGACCTCGAGCAGGGCCTTCCCGACCTGCCGGCGCCGGAGCACGTCCGGTTCCGTCTGGTGTCCGCCTCGCTGACCCGCTCGCCCGACCATCCGGTGGGCCGTGTGGTGGGAGACCTCTTGGTGCAGGTGCCGTCGGCTCAGCCGGGCAGCGACCTCTTCCCGCGTGCCGACACGCTCCATGTGTCCAACGCGGACCATTTCGACATCCTCAACCACCCCCGGGTGCACGCGGCCCTGCGTGGCTGGCTGGCAGATTCCGCCTGAGCGACTCGACGCCCACCCGCGAACCTCTCGGCGTCCGCGCCGAATCCGCTGTGGGCGAACACCACTCGGATCCCCGTGGTTTTGGCGGACCTGCCGTCTAGTGTCGGTCTCGTGAACCAGATTCCCAGCCCTCAGATGAACGGCGGCCTGCCGTCCTACGGACTCGACGACAACGTCTACCAGCGGTTGTTGCGCGAACGGATCGTCTTCCTCGGTTCCGAGGTGCGTGACCAGAACGCCAACGCGATCTGCGCGCAACTGCTGCTGCTTTCGGCGGAGGACCCCGAGGCAGACATCTTCTTGCACATCAACAGCCCAGGTGGCTCGGTGGACGCCGGCATGGCGATCTACGACACGATGAACTACATCCCCAACGACGTGGCCACCGTGGCGATGGGACTGGCTGCCTCGATGGGGCAGTTCCTCCTGTGTGCCGGCACCGAGGGCAAGCGCTTCGCGCTGCCCCACGCGCGCATCATGATGCACCAGCCGTCCGGCGGCATCGGCGGCTCCGCCTCCGACATCAAGATCCAGGCGGAGCAGAGCCTGCTGCTGAAGAAGCAGCTCGGTGAACTGATCGCGCATCACACCGGTCGTTCCGTCGAGGAGATCGAGCGCGACTCCGACCGCGACCGTTGGTTCACCCCGCAGCAGGCCAAGGAGTACGGCCTCATCGACCAGGTCATCACCAACGCCCGCGAGACCGAGCAGAAGGACGCCTGAGGCACATGAACTACTACATTCCCCAGTGGGAAGAGCGCACCTCCTACGGCGTCCGCCGCATCGACCCCTACGCCAAGCTCTTCGAGGACCGGATCATCTTCCTGGGCACCCCGATCAGCGACGACATCGCCAACGCGGTCATGGCGCAGCTGCTGTGCCTGGAGTCGATGGACACCGAGCGTGACATCTCCATCTACATCAACAGCCCCGGTGGCTCGTTCACCGCGCTGACGGCGATCTACGACACGATGAAGTTCATCAAGCCCGACGTGCAGACCGTCTGCATGGGCCAGGCCGCTTCGGCTGCCGCGGTCCTGCTGGCGGCCGGTGCCCCGGGCAAGCGGCTCGCGCTGCCCAACGCCCGGATCCTGATCCACCAGCCCTACACCGAGGGTCAGGGTGGCCAGATCTCCGACCTGGAGATCCAGGCCAACGAGATCATTCGGATGCGCCAGCTGCTTGAGAAGATGCTCGCTGACCACAGCGGCAAGTCGGCCGAGGAGGTCAGCCGCGACATCGAACGTGACAAGATCCTGACCGCCGATCAGGCTGTCGAGTACGGCCTGATCGACTCGGTGCTCGAGTCCCGCAAGGCGACTCCCGCACTCGGATGAGTTCGATCCCCGTGTCCGACCCCGGGTGGGGCCGGGCGCGGGGTACCGTCGGCAGAGTTTGACGTTGAGGAAGGGACTTATCAGTGGCACGCATTGGGGACGGGGGCGACCTGCTCAAATGCTCGTTCTGCGGGAAGAGCCAGAAGCAGGTCAAGAAGTTGATTGCCGGACCCGGCGTCTACATATGTGACGAGTGCATCGACCTCTGCAACGAGATCATCGAGGAGGAGCTCTCCGAGCGCTCCGACGTGGGCCTCGAGGAACTGCCGAAGCCGAAGGAGATCTTCGATTTCCTCAACTCCTACGTGATCGGTCAGGAGCAGGCCAAGAAGTCGCTCGCCGTGGCGGTCTACAACCACTACAAGCGCGTGCAGTCAGGCGCCACGATCGGCAAGGGCGCCGACAACGTCGAGGTGGCCAAGTCCAACATCCTCGTCATGGGGCCCACCGGGTGTGGCAAGACCTACCTCGCGCAGACGTTGGCCAAGATGCTCAACGTCCCCTTCGCGATCGCCGATGCCACGGCGCTGACCGAGGCAGGCTATGTCGGCGAGGACGTCGAGAACATCCTGCTCAAGCTGATCCAAGCTGCCGACTACGACGTCAAGAAGGCCGAGACCGGCATCATCTACATCGACGAGATCGACAAGGTGGCCCGCAAGGCCGAGAACCCCTCGATCACGCGTGACGTCTCGGGTGAAGGCGTCCAGCAGGCACTGCTGAAGATCCTGGAGGGCACCTCTGCATCGGTCCCACCGCAGGGCGGTCGCAAGCACCCCCACCAGGAGTTCATCCAGATCGACACCACCAACATCCTCTTCATCGTGGGTGGTGCCTTCGCCGGGCTCGATCACATCATCGAGCAACGGGTCGGCAAGAAGAGCCTCGGCTTCACGGCCGAGGTGCGTGGCCAGGCCGAGCGCGACGCCGATGACCTCCTGGCGCAGGTGCGGCCTGAGGACCTCACCAAGTTCGGCTTGATTCCCGAGTTCATCGGTCGTCTCCCGCTGATCGCCAGCGTCTCGCCGCTCGACCGCCCGGCGCTGGTGCAGATCCTGACCGAGCCCAAGAATGCACTCGTCAAGCAGTACCAGAAGCTCTTCGAGATCGATGGCGTCGATCTCGAGTTCACCGACGATGCGATCAACGCCGTTGCGGAGAAGGCATTGGAGCGGGGCACCGGAGCCCGGGGGCTGCGCGCCATCATCGAGGAGGTCCTGCTCCACGTGATGTACGACGTGCCCTCCCGCAGCGACGTAGCCAAGGTGATCGTCACTGCCGAGGTCGTGACTGGCGAGGCGGCTCCGGAACTCGAACTGATCGACGAGGGCAAGAAGAAGAAGTCTGCCTGACCGTGGCGGTCCCGGTTCCGCCTGGCCCGAACGGGCCATATTGCGGAGCCGGTTGGACCTCGCCGGGTGATCCTTGGGATACTGGTCCGGTTCGCCGTTCTCGGGAGGTGTGAGGCAGATGAAGAACGCACAGCGTGGTCCGCTGGCGGCGTTCGCCGTCCTCGCGTTGCTCGCCACCACCGTGGCGGGTTCACTCATGGCGGCCGCCAGCACCGACGACGCGGTTGAGTCGGCTGGCGAGATCTTGATCCAGGCTCGGGTCGACGATGAAGCCGCGCCCCGCGACGTCGGTCTCCGCGCCCTGTTGGGCGGTCGACTTCCCAGTGAGACCGGATCGGGCACGGACGACGACGCTTCCACGTCGTCGGCCGGCAACCGGGCCGCGACGGCGAAGGGCACCAAGACCAAGAAGAGCAAGGCCACCGCGAGCAAGGCGAAGAAGGACAAGGCCCGCTCGGCCAAGGGGGCGAACAACAAGGCGGGCAAGGACACCTCGCAGGCCGCGCGCAAGAAGGCCAAGGCGACCCCGGGCAGCAGCCGGACCCGCAACCACACCCATTCCGACCGTGGCCACCGGCGCGACCACCGCGGGCAGCGCTCGGACCAGCGTCGCGGCAACGTACGGAGCACCTCCCACCGGGGACACGACCGGAGCAGTTCGAGTCACCGGGGACACGACCGGAGCAGTTCGAGCCGCAAGTCGCGGGGCCGCTCCGACAGGGGACACCAGCGCTCCTCGCACCACCGCAGTCAGCGCTCCTCGCACCACCGCAGTCGACGCTGACCCTCGCAGCCGCAGTTCACGGACGCATGACGAAGGGCCCCACCTCGGTGGGGCCCTTCGTCATGTTCAGTCCGCGTCCCAGCAGACGATGGCCTGCTGCGCGGGTCGAGCCTTCTCGATCAGGTACTCAGTCAGCCTGGACGAGCTCTGCGGTGACGGTGACCTCGGTGGCGTCCTCCTGCTCGGTGAGCACGAAGTCACCGGTCACCTTGCCAGCGCGACGCAGGTCGGCCTCGGCATCGCCGATCGCGCGCAGCTCCGCCTGGTTGCCGGTGAACTCGGCGCGGGAGATCTCGGTCTTCATCGAGACCTTGGCCTGCGACTTTGCGCCGCGGATGCCGGCAAGGGCGGCGGCGATCGCATCGAGGGCCGCCGGATCGGTGGCGGCGGCAGAGCCGAGCTCGGTGGCCTGCGGCCAGGCGGCGGTGTGCACGGAACCGTCCTGCCACCACGACCAGACTTCTTCGGTGACGTAGGGCAGGAAGGGTGCGAGCAGGCGCAGCACGGTGTGCAGCGCGGTCACCAGCGTGGCGCGGGCGGAGTCCGTGGCCAGGCCGCCCTCCTCGTCGTAGGCCCGCTCCTTGACCAACTCGAGGTAGTCGTCGCAGAACTCCCAGAAGAAGCGCTCCGTGACCTCGAGTGCGGTCGTGTAGTCGTAGGCCTCGAACGCCTCCGTGGCGGCGGTCACCACATTGGCAAGACGGCCCATGAGCGCACAGTCGACCGGCTCGGAGATCGCCGAGGGAGTGAGCCCCGTGGCGCCGACCTTGCCGAGCACGAAGTTGGAGGCGTTGAGGACCTTCATCGCGAGTCGACGCCCGACCTTCATCTGGGTCTCGTCGAAGGGGAGTCCAGGCCCGGCCGGGCCATGGCAGCGCGCCAACGGACCGCGTCGGCCCCGAACTTCTCGAGGATCTCGGTGGGCACGACCACGTTGCCCTTCGACTTCGACATCTTCTTGCGGTCCGGGTCGACCACGAAGCCCGAGATCAGGGCGTGCGACCAAGGAACCTGGCCGTTCTCGAAGTGCGCCCGCACGACGCGGGAGAAGAGCCAGGTGCGGATGATGTCGTGGGCCTGGGTGGCCAGGTCCATCGGGAAGACGCGCTCGAACAGGTCGTTGTCACGCTCCCAGCCACCGGCGATGTGTGGGGTCAGCGAGCTCGTCGCCCAGGTGTCCATCACGTCGGGGTCGCCGAGGAAGCCACCCGCCTGGCCGCGCTGCGCCTCGGTGAAGCCACGCGGGGCGTCGGTGGACGGGTCGACCGGCAACTCCGCCTCGGCGGGCAGCAGCGGATGGTCGTAGTCGGGCTCACCCTCGGCGTCGAGGGGGTACCAGACCGGGAAAGGGATGCCGAAGAAGCGCTGGCGCGACACCAACCAGTCACCATTGAGGCCGCCGACCCAGTTGTCATAGCGGTGCTTCATGTATTCGGGGACCCAGGTGATCTTGGTGCCCTCGCCGACCAACGTCTTGCGCAGGTCGGTGTCCCGACCGCCGTTGCGGATGTACCACTGGCGGGTGGAGACGATCTCCAGGGGCTTGTCACCCTTCTCGAAGAAGTTCGTCATGCGCTGGGTCGGCTTGGGGTCGCCGTCGAGGTCGCCGGTCTCGCGCAGCTTGGCCACCATCGCCTCGCGGGCGCTGAATGCAGTCTTGCCGGCCAGGTCGGCATAGTGCGTCGCCGCCTGGTCGCTCGAGAGCCATGCGGGGGTCTCGCGGGTGAAGCGGCCGTCGCGGCCGATCACGGTGCGCACCGGCAGTTGCAGCTCCCGCCACCACTGCACGTCGGTGAGGTCACCGAAGGTGCAGCACATCGCGATACCGGCACCCTTGTCCTTCTCGGCTGCCGGGTGGGCGAGCACCGGGATCTCCACGCCGAAGACGGGGGAGGTGACGGTGGTGCCGAACAGGTCGGCGTAGCGCTCGTCGTCGGGGTGGGCGATCAGCGCAACCACTGAGGGAATCAGCTCCGGGCGGGTGGTCTCGATGTAGATCGGCTCCACTCCGTCGTTGGTCGAGCCGCTCCCGTCGTTGGTCGGGCCGCTCCCGTCGTTGGTCGAGCTTGTCGAGACCCGGTGGAACGCGACGCGGTGGTAGGCACCGGCGTACTCGCGCGCCTCGAGCTCGGCCTGGGCGACGGCGGTCTGGAAGGTGACGTCCCACAGCGTGGGGGCCTCCTGCAGATAGGCCTCGCCGCGGGCGAAGTTGCGCAGGAACGCGCGCTGGCTGACGGTCTGGGCGTCCTTGCCGATCGTCGTGTAGGTGGTGTCCCAGTCGACCGAGAGGCCGAGGGTGCGCCACAGGGACTCGAACGCCTTCTCATCCTCCTCGACGAGCTGCTCGCACAGCTCGATGAAGTTCGGGCGTGAGATCGGCACCTGCTTCTTCGGGTTCGGCTTCTCCGGTGGGGTGAAGTCGGCGTCGTAGGGCAGGCTCGGGTCGCAACGGACGCCGAAGTAGTTCTGCACCCGACGCTCGGTCGGCAGGCCGTTGTCGTCCCAGCCCATCGGGTAGAAGACCGACTTGCCGGTCATCCGCTGGTAACGGGCGATGACGTCGGTGTGGGTGTAGGAGAAGACGTGGCCGACGTGCAGCGAACCGGACACGGTCGGCGGGGGAGTATCGATGGAGTAGACGTTCTCCCGCGGCTGGGTGCGGTCGAAGGCGTAGGTGGCGTCCTGCTTCCACCGCGCGGCCCACTTCTCCTCGAGGCCCTCCAGGGCCGGCTTGTCCGGTACGACGACGGCGCGCGTGTCGGCGGGCGTCGTGGACAGGTCGGCAGGAGCGTTCTCATTCATGCCCTGAATGTTACGGGTGTGACACGGGCCGGCGAAAAGCGAGTTGCCGATGACGGGCTCGGTGATCCGGGTCATCGAATCAACCGAAGGCAGTGACAGGAGTCCTGCCGCTGCCTGGGGCACCGATAGACTGACCGGATCATGACAGATGCTTCGCACGCAGCCCCTGAAGTCCGTCCGGCTCGGACCTTCGCCGAGGCCGAGGACGCTCTCCTCTCCCGGTGGCCCGAGACCAGGTTGGAGCCCTCGCTCGACCGCATTCGGGCCCTTGCCGAGCTGTTGGGGAACCCGCAACGTGCCTACCGGGTGGTCCACCTGACGGGGACCAACGGCAAGACCTCGACTTCGCGCATGGTCGACGCCCTGCTGCGCGCCCTCGACCTGCGCACCGGGCGGTTCACCAGTCCGCACGTGGAGCGGATGAACGAGCGGATCTCCGTCGACGGTGAGCCGATCGACGACGAGGCCTTCGTGCGCGCGTTCAACGATGTCGCGCCCTACCTGTGGATGGTCGACCACGACCAGCCGCACCCGCTCTCGTTCTTCGAAGCCGTGGTGGGGATGGCTTTCGCCGCGTTCGCTGACGCGCCGGTCGACGTGGCCGTGGTCGAGGTGGGCATGGGTGGTGGCTGGGACGCCACCAACGTCGCCGACGGGGACGTGGCCGTGGTCCTTCCAGTCGCACTCGACCACGCGAACTACCTCGGTGACGATCTGCGGCTGATCGCCCGCGAGAAGGCCGGCATCATCAAGGCGGGTTCCCGGGTCGTGCTCGCGGAGCAGACTCCCGAGGTTGCCGCGGTCCTCCTGGAGCGGGTGGCCGAGGTCGGTGCCACCGTTGCTCGGGAGGGCATCGAGTTCTCGGTGCTGAGCCGGGTCCCCGGTGTCGGTGGTCAGGTCATCTCGGTGCAGGGCCTGCACGCGCGTTACGACGACCTCTTCCTGCCCTTGCACGGCGCCCACCAGGCCCAGAACGCTGCCGTCGCGCTGGCCACGGTCGAGGCGCTGCTCGGCGGTGAACCGCTCGACGACGAGCTGGTGCGCGCCACCTTCGCCGACTTCACCTCGCCCGGCCGCCTCGAGGTGATCCGGAGCAGTCCCACGATCGTCCTCGACGCCGCCCACAACCCCGCCGGTGCGGCAGCGACGGCTGCCACGCTGGAGGAGTCGTTCGCGTTCTCGCCGCTGATCGGAGTGATGGGCGTGATGGCCGACAAGGACGTCGAGGGGTTGCTCGCCGCCTTCGAGCCCGAGTTGACCCATCTCATCTGCACCCGCAACTCCACGCCGCGCTCGATGTCGGGTGCGGAGCTGGGCCGGCGGGCGGAGGAGATCTTCGGGCCCGACCGGGTCACCGTGGTGGAGGATCTCTCCGAGGCGATCGACCGCGCTGCCGCCCTCGCTGAGGCGGGTGAGGCCTTTGGCGACGCCCTCGGGTCGGGTGGCGTCCTGGTGACCGGTTCGGTCATCACCGTCGGTGAGGCGCGCACGATGTTGAAGGGCAGGCGCAAGTGAACGACGAGTCGGTGGAGCTCCCCGCAGAGGCACACAAGTCACCCCGGCGCGGCATGTGCTCGGGCATCCTGGGTCTTGAGGCAATCGCGCTCGGCCTGAGTGCGCCGGTGATGATCTTCCTCGGCGACGTCGATCGCACCCCCGCGCTCGTGCTCGGGCTGGGGTTGGCGCTCGCCTGCATCGTGGTGGCCGGCATGCTGCGTGCCGAGTGGGCCTACGGACTCGGCTGGGCGATCCAGGTCGGTGCGATCTGCCTGGGGTTCCTGGTGCCGATCATGTTCTTCATCGGCGGACTCTTCGCGCTGTTGTGGGCCACCGGGTACTTCCTCGGACGGCGCATCGAGGCTGAACGAGCACTCGCCTGGGAGCGATGGGCGGCAGAACAGCAGGGCTGAGCGCCCAGTAGGCTGCGCTCCATGACGCAGCGCACCCTCGTGATCCTGAAGCCCGACGCCGTACGCCGCGGGCTGGTCGGCAACATCCTGGCCCGTTACGAGGCCAAGGGGCTGGGCATCGTGGCCATGGAGCAGCGCACGATCGACGCGGCCAAGGCCGACGAGCACTACGCCGAGCACGTCGAACGCGACTTCTACCCGCCGCTGCGCGCCTTCGTCACCTCCGGGCCCCTTGTGGTGCTGGTGCTCGAGGGCGACGAGGCGATCGAGGTCGTGCGCGCCCTCAACGGTGCCACCGACGGTCGCAAGGCCGCTCCCGGCACCATTCGCGGTGACCTGTCCCTCTCCAACCGCGAGAACCTCGTGCACGGATCCGACTCCCCGGAGTCGGCCGAGCGAGAGATCGGCATCTGGTTCCCCACGCTGTGACCCATCCGGTCCGCGTGTCCTCCCCGGACTGACCCTCCTGCGCTCTTAGCCTCGTGACTGGCGCGTCGTGCCCTCGGCGTGCACTTCCCCCAGAGACACACGAGCAAGGGTCCAGCGATGGCGAACAGCATCATCGGTCGTGACATGGCCGTGGACCTCGGCACCGCCAACACCCTGGTGTACGTCCGAGGTCGCGGTGTGTTGCTCGACGAGCCCTCGGTGGTGGCGATGAACGCCACGACCGGCGAGGTCCTCGCGGTCGGCCACGAGGCCAAGCGGATGATCGGCCGCACCCCTGACAACATCGTCGCGCTCCGGCCCCTCAAGGACGGCGTCATCGCCGACTTCGAGGGCTGCGAGCAGATGCTCCGCCACTTCATCCGGCAGGTTCACAAGCGCCGCTACCTGGCCAAGCCCCGTCTCGTCGTGTGCGTGCCCAGCGGCATCACGCCGGTGGAGCAGCGTGCCGTCAAGGAGGCCGGCTACCAGGCCGGCGCCCGACGGGTCTACATCGTCGAGGAACCCATGGCCGCCGCCATCGGTGCCGGACTGCCCGTGCACGAGGCAACCGGCAACATGGTCGTCGACGTGGGGGCGGCACCACGGAGGTCGCGGTCATCTCACTCGGCGGCATCGTCACCTCGCTCTCGATCCGCACCGCTGGCGACGACCTCGACCAGGCAGTCATCTCCTGGATGAAGAAGACCTACTCCCTGCTGCTGGGCGAGCGCACCGCCGAGGAGATCAAGATGTCGCTCGGGTCGGCGTTCCCGCTGGCCAAGGAGGTGGAAGCGGAGGTCCGTGGCCGCGACATGGTCTCGGGGCTGCCCCGTACCGTCCTGGTCTCCAGCGCGGAGGTGCGCCAGGCCCTCGAGGAGCCACTGCACAACATCGTCGACGCGGTGCGCCACACCCTCGACCAGACGCCCCCGGAGCTCGCCGGCGACATCATGGACCGCGGCATCGTGCTGACCGGTGGCGGCGCGTTGCTGCGCGGCCTCGACGAGCGGATCCGCCACGAGACCGGTATGCCCGTCCACATCGCCGACGACCCCCTGTCCTCGGTCGCGCTCGGTGCCGGCCGCTGCGTGGAGGAGTTCGACGCCCTCCAGCAGGTGCTGGTCTCCGACCACCGGCGGTTCTGATGGTCTGGGAGTCCTTGGGGCGCGAACGCCGGATGCGACGTGAGCCGTCGGACGGCCCCAACCGGCCGAAGGGCACCGTGGTGCTCGCCCTGGTGCTGGCCTGCGCCACGGTCATGACGCTCGACCACGTCGGCGGGGACAGCTCCCCGTTGGAGGGACCACGCCGCGTCGTCGGTGAGGTGCTCGGGCCGGTGGAGTCGGCCGCGACCAGTGCGATCGAGCCGCTCGCCGCCGTCCCGGACTACTTCCGCACTCGCAACTCGCTGCGAGACGACGTCGAGCGGCTGGAGAAGGAGAAGGCGGCACTGCAGGCGGAGAACCGCACGGTCGGGCTCGATCGCAACCGCCTCGCCGAGTACGACGCCCTCGCGACCAGCGCGAAGGAGGCCGGTAGACAGGTCGTTCCCGCTCGGGTCATCGCCATCGGACCGGCCCAGTCCTTCAGCCGCACCGTCACCATCGACGCCGGGAGCTCCTCCGGCATCACTCCCGACCTCACCGTCATCAACCGAGACGGCTTGGTCGGTCGGGTCCTGCGGGTCACGCGCACCACGGCGACGGTGCTCCTGGCGGCGGACGAGCAGTCGGTCGTGGGGGCTCGGGTCACCTCCAGCATGGAGCTGGGCTTCCTGAACGGCACTGGTGACATCGGGAACGACGGCACCCTGGCTCTCGATCTGGTCGATGCGGGCGCTGTGGTCGAGGCCGGCGACGTCGTCACCACGTGGGGGAGCCAGGGCGCCGGCCCCTACGTCTCGGGCATCCCCGTCGGGGAGGTCGTCTCGGTGAGCAGCAGCCCGCGCGAGACCAGCCTCAAGGCGGAGGTTCGGCCGTTCGTCGACTACACGTCGCTCGACATCGTCGGGGTCGTGGTCAAGGCAGGCACCGCCTCCGACCGGGGAGTGCTCAATGCGGAGGAGAAGCAGTGACCCTCGCGCGCAACCTGACCCTCGCCGTACTCGTCGTCGTGGCCCTGGTGCTGCAGGTCAGTGTCTTCTCGCACGCCTTGATCGAGGGAGTGGTGCCGAACTTCGTGCTGCTCGTCGTCGTCGCGGCGGGCCTCATGCAGGGCGCCCAGTTCGGCGCGGTCCTGGGATTCTCGGCCGGGATGCTCGTCGATCTCGCCCCGCCTGCCGAGCACGTCGCCGGCCGCTGGGCGTTGGCCCTCATGCTCGCGGGGTACGTCGCCGGGCGGCTCCGCCAGGACGTGCGGCCGACCTGGGGCACCGTGGCGCTCACCGTGCTGGCCTGTTCCTTCGTCTCCTCCTCCGTCTTCGCCCTGTCGGGAGTGGTCCTGCGGGACGCCGCCGGTTCCGTGACCGAGATGCTCAGGGTCACGATCTGGGGCATGGGCTGGGACCTGCTCCTGGCAGCGCTCGTGGTGCCGGCAGTCCTGCTGCTGTTGCGCCGGCTCACCCCGGGACGGGTGGTGTGGTGATCCGATGCATGCGTTGACCGGCGTCCGACGCAGCCGCCTGCGGTTGATCGTCATCCAGTGCCTCGTGCTGAGCCTGTTCGCGACCCTCATGGTCCGGCTCTGGTACCTCCAGGTCGACGGCGGCGAGGCCTACCAGGCACGTGCCGAATCCCAGTCCGTGCGCGAGATCGTGCTCCAGCCCGATCGCGGGTTGATCGTCGACGCCCAAGGACGTTCACTGGTGGCCAACCGCAGTTCCTGGGTGCTCTCCGTCGACCGCACGACCCTCGGCAAGCTGCCCGAGGGCGAGTCCGACACGTTGCTGCGCCGCCTCTCCAAGGCGGTCGGGGTGAAGGCCAAGCGCATCCGCGCGATGCTCCTTGACTGCGGGCAGAGCGGGAGCGTCGCGGGGACGTGTTGGAACGGGTCGCCCTACCAGCCGGTGCCGATCGCCCAGGACGTCGACCAGGACGTGGCACTGCGCATCCTCGAGCAGCCCGAGGACTACCCGGCAGTGATCGCGCAACAGCAGTCACTGCGCAGCTACCCGCAGCCCTTCGGGATCAATGCGGCGCACCTTCTCGGCTATCTCAGTCCGATCACCGAGGGCGAGATGGAAGCCGCCGAGGAGGAGAACGACACCTCCGTCAACGGCGCCTCGCGTGTCGGGCGGGCCGGCGTGGAGAAGCAGTACGACAAGTGGCTGCGCGGGATGCCGGGCTACCAGCGCGTCGAGGTCGACTCGATGGGCCGGGTGTTGCGTGAGCACAGCGTCGACGAGGGCAGCCCGGGCGACACGCTCGTGACCTCGCTCGATGCGCAGGTCCAGGCAGTGGTCGAGCAGCAGCTGGCCCAGACCATCGAGACCGCGCGAGCGACCCATGACTCGGTGACGGGCAAGAACTACGTCGCCGACTCGGGAGCTGCGATCGTCCTCGAGGCCGACACCGGGCGGATCGTTGCGGCGGCGAGCCAACCGACGTACGACCCCGAGGTGTGGGTCGGCGGCATCAGTGAGAAGCAGCTCGAGCAGCTCTACTCCGAGGCCGCGGGCACCCCGCTGCTCTCCCGCGTCACCCAAGGGCAGTTCGCCCCCGGCTCGACCTGGAAGCCCTTCATGACCGCGGGCGCCCTGACCAACGGCTACAGCCCGGACACCCGGCTCGCCTGCTCCTCGTCGTTCCAGGTCGGCAACCGCGCCTTCAAGAACTACGAGTCGGGCGCCTACGGGTCGATCGGCTTCGACCGGGCCCTCGAGGTCTCGTGCAACACCTTCTTCTATCGGATCGGCTACGACTTCTGGCAGCGGATGGGCTCCGACGTGGCTGACGTCAACGCCAAGGACCCGCTGGTGCAGGAGGCCAAGGACTTCGGCTTCGGCAAGCGCACCGGGCTCGACCTGCCCGGCGAGGCATCGGGGCGGATCGCCGACCGGAAGTGGAAGAAGGCCTACTACGAGTCGCAGAAGGACTACTACTGCGACATCGCCGACGACCCGCCGCCCGATGCCAGCGACTTCCTGAAGCGTTTCGCCCGGGAGTTCTGCATCGAGGGCTACGCCTACCGCGCCGGTGACGCCGTCAACTTCGCGATCGGCCAGGGCGACACCATCGTCACCCCGTTGCAGCTGGCCCGGGCCTACGCCGCGCTGGTCAACGGGGAGTGCTCTACGAACCCCGCATCGGCAAGGCGATCGTCGACCCCGACGGCAACGTGGTGAAGAAGATCAAGCCGAAGGTGCAGGCCAAGCTCGACCTGCCGAAGTCGGTGCTCACCTACATCGACGACGCGCTCAAGGGAGTCAGTCGCCAGGGCACGATGGCCTGGCGACTCAACGGGTTCCCGCTCGATGAGGTGGAGATCCGGTCCAAGACCGGTTCGGCCGAGGTCTACGGCAAGCAGTCCACCTCGTGGGTGGCGTCCTACACCGACGACTACGTCGTGGTGATGATGGTGAGCCAGGGTGGAACCGGCTCGGGAACCAACGGCCCCGCGATCCGCGCCATCTACGAGGCCCTCTACGGGGTCGAGGGCGACCAGGTGAAGCCGGCCAAGGCTGCCATCCCGGGTGTCGTTGCCGGCAACGGGCTTCCGGTCTTCGCCGAGGACGGTGCGATCCTGCCGCCGGTCACCGAGCGGAAGGCGGCCAAGAGGTGAGCCCGATGCGCCAACTGGCGCGGCGTCGTACGTCGGGCCTCGACTGGGTGCTCATGGCGGCGACCGCGGTGCTGCTGCTCGTGGGCACGCTGCTGGTGTGGTCGGCCACCGCCAACAAGGACGCGCTCACCGGGGGCGACAGCACCGCGTTCCTCAAGAAGCACCTCGTCAACGTCGCCATCGGCCTGGTGCTGATGGTGCTGGTGCTTGCCACCGACCACCGCTGGCTCCGCCTGCTCACCCCGATCCTCTACGTGGTGTCGATGGTGGGCCTGCTGCTCGTGCTCCTGATGGGCTCGACCATCAACGGATCACGCTCGTGGCTGATGGTGGGCGGCATGTCGATCCAGCCATCGGAGTTCGCCAAACTGGCCGTGGTGGCGGGGATGGCACTGTGGGCGGCCGAACGCACCGAGTGGGGCAAGCGCACCGGAGCCCTCGACGTGGTCGGGTTGCTCGGCATCGCGGCGGTGCCGGCCGCGCTCATCATGCTGCAGCCCGACCTCGGCACGATGCTGGTGCTCTCCGCCACCGTGTTCGGTCTCCTGGCCGTGGCGGGGGTGCAGCGCCGATGGCTGGGTGGCCTCGCCCTGGCCGGGGTGGCCGTGGCCGCGACGGCTGTGGTGGCGGGCTTCCTGAAGCCCTATCAGGTCGACCGATTCATGGCCTTCACGAACCCGTCGCTCGACCCCGCCGGCGCCGGCTACAACACCGAGCAGGCCCGCATCGCCGTCGGCAACGGCGGCATTCTCGGGCAGAACCTCTTCTCGGGTTCCCAGACGCGGTCCGGCTTCGTGCCCGAGCAGCAGACCGACTTCATCTTCACCGTCGCCGGTGAGGAGTTGGGTCTGCTCGGCGCCGGGCTGTTGGTGCTGCTGCTCGGCCTCGTGGTGTGGCGCGCGCTGGCCATCGCGGCCCGGGCCCAGGACATGTTCGGTCGAGTGGCGGCCTCGGGCATCGCGTGCTGGCTCGGGTTCCAGGCGTTCCAGAACATCGGCATGTGCCTGGGGATCATGCCGGTCACGGGCGTGCCGCTGCCGCTCATCTCCTACGGTGGCTCCTCGATGTTTGCCGTGATGATGGCGGTCGGCCTGCTGCAGAACATCCACCTGCGCTCCAGCGCCGGCGTCCCGGGTTCGTTCACCGAGCCCACCCGTCACCTCGTCTCACGGTGAGCCTCGCTGTCGGGCGTCTTCGGTTCCGCATCCGACCGCCCGGCGACGTACTCTTTTGTCCTGGCCCTCCATCCCCGTTCCTTGAGGTGTGACTCCCTGTGACCACGACCGGTCCCGACCTGCGACTCCAGCCTGAGCCGGAGTCGGTCTTTCCCCGTCTCGAGCCCCGGCTCGCCTCGGTGCAGAAGCCGATCCAGTACGTCGGTGGCGAGCTCAACTCGACCCACAAGGAGTGGAACTGCGGGGCGGAGACCGAGGAGGGTGTCACCGTCCGCTGGGCGCTGATGTATCCCGACGCCTACGAGGTCGGCCTGCCCAACCAGGGCGTGCAGATCCTCTACGAAGTGCTCAACGAGCGTGACTGGCTCATCGCCGAGCGCACCTACTCGGTCTGGCCCGACCTCGAGCAGGTGATGCGGACCGGCGACGAGCAGGGGCCGATCCCGCAGTTCACCGTCGATGGGCATCGCCCGGTGGGCTCCTTCGACCTCTTCGGCATCAGCTTCTCGACCGAGCTGGGCTACACCAACATGCTCAACGCCATCGACCTCGCCGGGATCCCGTTGCACGCGGTCGACCGCGGTGAGGGCGACCCGATCGTGATCGCCGGCGGTCACGCCTCCTTCAACCCGGAGCCCATCGCCGACTTCATCGACGCGGCCGTGCCCGGTGACGGCGAGGAGGTCGTGCTGAAGATCTCCGAGGTGGTGCGCGAGTGGAAGCAGCACTGCGCCGACAACGGTGGTGCCTTCGACAGCGGTCGTACGCCGCGCGACGAGCTGCTCTTCCGGCTGGCCGCCACGGGCGGTGTCTATGTGCCGAAGTTCTACGACGTCTCCTACGACGACACCTCCGGCGAGATCGCCGCAGTCGTCCCCAACCTTCCGGGCGTGCCGGCCCGGATCCGCAAGCACACCCTCATGGACCTCGACGCCTGGCCCTACCCGGCCAAGCCCTTGGTGCCGCTCGCCGAGACGGTGCATGAACGCTTCTCCGTCGAGATCTTCCGTGGCTGCACCCGTGGCTGCCGCTTCTGCCAGGCCGGCATGATCACCCGGCCGGTGCGCGAGCGCTCCATCACCACCATCGGTGACATGGTGGAGAACGGCATCCGCAAGTCCGGCTTCGAGGAGGTCGGCCTGCTGTCACTCTCCAGCGCCGACCACACCGAGATCGCCGAGGTGGCCGAGGGACTGGCCGACCGCTACGAGGGGTCCAACGTCTCGTTGTCGCTGCCCTCGACGCGGGTCGACGCGTTCAACATCTCGCTCGCCAACGAGTTCTCCCGCAACGGCCGTCGCTCGGGGTTGACCTTCGCGCCCGAGGGTGGCTCGGAGCGCCTGCGCAAGGTCATCAACAAGATGGTCACCGAGGAAGACCTCATCCGGACCGTCGCGGCGGCGTACTCCCACGGCTGGCGGCAGGTGAAGCTCTACTTCATGTGTGGCCTGCCGACCGAGACCGACGAAGACGTGCTCGGCATCGCCGACCTGGCGAAGAAGGTCATCGCCAAGGGACGTGAGGTGTCGGGCCGCAACGACATCCGTTGCACCGTCTCCATCGGTGGTTTCGTGCCGAAGTCGCACACCCCGTTCCAGTGGGCGGCGCAACTCGACCCCGAGACCACCGACGAGCGGCTGCGCCAGCTGCGCGACGAGGTGCGCAACGACAAGCGCTACGGCCGCGCCATCGGCTTCCGATACCACGATGGCAAGCCGGGCCTGATCGAAGGACTGCTGTCGCGTGGTGACCGCCGCGTCGGCCGCATCATCGAGGAGGTCTGGCGCGACGGCGGCCGGTTCGACGGCTGGAGCGAGCACTTCAGCTTCGACCGGTGGAGCGAGGCCAGTGAGCGCGGGCTCGAAGGCACCGGTGTCGACCTGCTGTGGTTCACCACCCGCGAGCGTGGCTACGACGAGGTGCTGCCCTGGGACCACCTCGACTCGGGTCTCGACAAGGACTGGCTGTGGGGCGACTGGGAGGACGCCCTGGCGGCGGCCGACGGCGAGGACATCGAGATCGAGGACTGCCGCTGGACGCCCTGCTACGACTGTGGCGTGTGCCCCGAGATGTCCACCGAGATCCAGATCGGCCCCACGGGCCAGAAGCTACTGCCGCTGTCAGTCGTCTGACCTGGGCAAACGCGGTCCTGCAGTCGGGCTGTGTAACTGAGAGTTAGAAACATCGTCTTTCGCTTCCGGAGTCGCGATGCACCAGACTCGATGCGTGATGACAGTGGGTGCCCCGGTTGAATGGCGATTGACAGGCCGTATCGAGTCCTAAAACGGCATCCAGAGCCGGCGGGTATCGAGTCGCTGCTAGGGGGCGGTTGCCCGCCGCTGTCGTCGACGCCTATAACCGGGATACGGGGCTCTCCTTCAGAGAGACCTCAGGGCGAAGGAGCCAGGCGACGGTCACCATGGAGCAGATTGAAGACCTTAAGAAACGCCGCTCAACGGTTTCGGAGATCAGCTGCGAGATCGTGATCGTCACGGAGTGCGGAGAGGTTCCTTCGACCCCTCCTTGCTTCATGTGCCTGGCCGGAACTCCGGGGTACAGGTTTCCGGAATGAAGTAGCGGAAAGTGATGCGCGGTTCGCCAGTTAGAGACGTCTCGCGGACTTCGATTTCGTCCACGAAGACGGCTGCCCAGTAGCCGTTGACGTTGCTCACGACTGCTGCGTCCCCGGTCTTGATGACGCGCGCCCTACTGGAGCCGTCGTACTGAGATGCGTCTCCTATGTGGGAGGGCTCGGTCGCGTCTCTTGCTAGTGCGACTGTCCTAATGTCGGCCGGGTCGTGATAGATCACTACGCTATCGGGTCCGCTGACGCTAAACGCGAGGGTGAAGGATCGGTCGCCCGCGCCAATCACATACTGCCCGTCGTCGTTGCTGTGGTCGAACTGCACGGTGCCACTCAGTCCTGGCGAGACGTAACGACCTTTGCTCCAGCTTACTGCTGATCGGACTTCGCTATCGGGGTGAAGTAGGAAGGGATTCCTGCCAAGCGGTGGCTTAGGTGTTGCTTCCATGCCGTGTAGGTCCTGGAGGAGTTCGAAGTACGCATCCTCGTACCTTTCAGGCGCCCGCATATCGACGTACTTCGCAGCCCCGAGAAAGCGCGGCAAGGCGGCGAAAGGATTGCTTCGCAGCACAGGGATGATGCGGTGTCCAGCCAGATTGGCCATGAGAGTTGGAGTGATCACTCTCCTCTCGTAACCGACGCCGCCCTCAGCGTTGTCCGCCTTCGATGTGTACGTGTCCGAAGCGATGGCGACCACGCGGAACTCGATGTCGGCGGACTGCTCCATAAATAGGCTCAGATCGGAGCCGAGCGAGGTATCCCAACGATCGAGGACAACATCGACGCCATCATGACGAAGCCGGGTCGCCAGTTGCAGCACCCAATCCATATGCTCCGCGTTGTCCCAGGAGTAGGAGATGAAAGCCTTTGGCGGAATAGAGGGCGCGACGGTGGACATGTCGTGAGTGTCCCAGAAGACTGACATGGCTGGGAGGCGGGCTGCGGTCGTGGATATCTTTAACGTCCCATCTGCCACGAGATGTCCACCGAGATCCAGATCGGCCCCACGGGTCAGAAGTTGCTGCCCCTGTCCGTGGTGTGACGACTGACTACGGTCGCCACGCTGACCAAAGCGGTTCATGTGAACCCCTTGGGTGGTGGGCACGGTCAATCCGCTGACCGAAGGGGTTCATGTGAACCCCTTTGGTCAGCGGGGTCCTACGCCGGCTCGCGCAGCTCGTCCTCGACGTACCGGGGCCGGGCAGCCTGGAGACCCACGAACAGTTGCGGGACGGTGAGGGCGAGCAGGAACCAGAGTGGGATCGTCCAACCGCCCGTGGCGTCGTAGAGCACGCCGACGGTGAACGGGCCGATCGCCGCGATGATGTAGCCGACCGACTGGGTGAAGCCGGAGAGCGCCGCGGTGCCGGCGGGTGTGCGGGTCCGCAGGCCGATCATGACCAGCACCAGGGGGAAGCTGCAGGCCCCGACACCGATGAGCAAGGCCCACAGGACGGCCAGGTCGTGCGGCGCGAGCATGAGGCCGATGTAGCCGACTGGATAGCACGACAGCACGGCCATCAGGATGCCCCGCTGATCGGCACGTCGCGCGGCAGCAGCCGGGATCCACAGCGACAGCGGGATGCTCACGGCGGCGACGATGCCCACGAGGTTGCCGGCGGTGGCGGGCGAGTAGCCGGCGTCACGCCAGAGTTGCGCGAACCAGCCGAAGACGGCGTAGGCCTGGATCGATTGCAGGCCGAAGAAGACCGCCATCATCCAGCCGAGTCGGGTCCGCGCGACGTCTCCCAAGGAGATCTCGCTCTTCTTCCGCTCGACCTGCTTGTCGTGGACGATCAGCGAGAGCCACGGCAGGGCGGAGACGGCCGCGACCACTGCCCAGACGCCCAGGCCGACGCGCCAGCTGTCGAACGCCTCGCTGATCGGGACCGTCAGCATGAGCGCTGCGGTGAGGCCGATCGCCAACGACGTGGTGTAGGCCGCGGTCATGATGCCGATGCGGGTCGGGAAGTGCAGCTTGATCAGCGACGGGAGCAGCACGTTGGTGGCCGCCATGCCGGCCAGCGCCAGCATCGTCAGGAGCAGGAACAGGGCAGGGGAGTGCACCAGAGCTCGTCCGGCCAGCCCGGCCACCACGCCCAGCAGGCCGATCAGCGTCACCCGGTGGACTCCCACCTTGGTGGCAGCCCAGGGGGAGAGGGCACCGAAGCCGGCGAACGCGACGACCGGCAACGAGGTGAGCACACCCGCCACGGTGTGCGACATCCCCAGCCCGTCGGTGACCTCGGCGAGCACCGGGCCCACGCTGACGGCAGCGGGGCGGAGATTGACCGCGACGGTCAAGATGCCGATGAGCACCAGCAGACGCTGGGGGAGAACGACGAACGGGGCCGGGAGACAGACACGTCCTGTATCGTCTCCCGACCCCGTTCGACGCGGCCTCGCGGGGTCTCGCGGGGCTCGACCAACGACTGCGGTGCAGCCAGGCCTCAGTCGTGACCCACGCTCGCTCAGTCCACGTAGCTCTTGTCGAGCTTGCCGCTGTCGGCCTCGATGAAGCAGATGACGGTGTCACCTGCGCTCGGGTCCTTCGGGTCCTCGGTCGCCCAGCGCACGATGCCCCGTTTGCCGTCCGCCTCGAGCTTGTCCAACGGTGCCTCGCCGCTGCTGCACGTGGTCAGCGTCGCGTTGCCGCCGTTGTCGTCGATGGCCCGTGCGTCATCGGCGGAGAGCTTCTCCACGGCGTAGATCTGGCCGTCGTGCTTGTCGCCGCAGTCCTTCTTGCGCAGCATGATCGTGTTGTCGTCGCCGTCGTCGATGTTGATGCACTGGCCGACCTCGGCGTTGTCCGGCGTCACCGTGTTGTTGACGACCCACACGACGGCGATGATCCCGCCCACCAGGATGAGCGTGCCGATGATGCCGACCGGGATCGCGGCGATCGCGGCCCAGCGGCCCTTGCGCTGGTTGTTCTTGGTGCGCTTGAGACCGAAGAACGACAGGATCAGGCCGACGAGCGACAGGCAGCAGGTGAGGCTGAGCACGAACGCCGTGATCGAGACGCCGTCGGTCGACCGCGCGGCGTCGTTGCCGCCCTGCCACTGGCCGTACGGCTGCCCGTACTGCCCCGCCTGCTGATCGCCGTACTGCGGCTGACCGTACTGGGGCTGGCCGTACTGGGGTTGACCGTACGGGGGCTGGTCCTGGCTGGATTGCCCGTAGGACTGGTGGGTGGGCGGAGGCGGGTAGTCGCCACCGGGGTTCTCGGGGGTGTCCCCGGAGCCGGGGTAGGAGGGGGCTCGCTCATCTCAGTCCTCTGTCTGCGGTGTGGCGGAGGTGTCCACAACGGTTCCGGTCATCTTCTCTCCCGCACGGCTGCGCAGGAAACACACCACCCGGGTGTCGGGTGAGATCTTCCGTGTCACGGCTAGTGGACGCACCTCGAAACCGCGCTCCGTCACGGAGCGGAGGCTGCTGCCGACGGCGTCGAGCAGGTCGCCGCACCGGACACCGGCGGAGTCGAGATCGGTGACCTCGTCTCCCGCGTCGAAGGTGGCGAAGACCTCTCCGTCGTGCTCGTCCTCGCAGTCGACGTGCTCCAGGTTTGCGAGATCGGCGCCGGCCTGTCCCAGCTCCGGGCTGCTCAAGCAGTCGCCGGGCTCGAGTTCGCTCAGCGCGAGCGGCGAAGGTGCGTTTCCGCGGATCCACAGCACCACACCGGTGGCGACCACACCGACCAGCAGGAAGCCAACGAGGATGCGGACCACGTTGGGCCCCCAGCCGCGAGGCGTACGTCGACGGTGGCCACGGGCGTCCTCGCTGCCCTCCCGGGGCGCGAGCTGGCCGCGCCACAGGGGTTGCTCGGAGGGGTCCTCCGGAGGTGGGGACGGCGTGGCGCGTTGGGGCACGTCACTCCTCTCTCCAGCGACTCGCGGTCAGGGTACCGGGGTCGACGCAGCGTTGGCGGCACCGCCACACTGGCCTCATGCTGCACATCAGTGATGCGGAGCGACGTCGCCGGATCCGCGCCCGCCACGGGATCGACCCCGCCCACCGCCGACCCGACATCGAGACCGCGGTGGGTGACATGACCGTGCTCCATGCGACGGACAGTTCCACCGTCCACCTGTCGTTGCTGGCCCGGGTCGACGCCGTCACTGTCGCCGATGTCGACGATGCGCTCCACGGCCGGCGCTCGGTGGTGCGGCAGCTGGCGATGCGACGCACCCTCTTCGGGGTGCCCCGGGACCTGCTCGGCGATGTCGTCGGCAGCGCCGGGGCGAGGTTGGTGACCCAGCAGCGCAACGCATTGGTGAAGGACGTCGAGCGGTGCGGCCTCGCCCGGGACGGAACCATGTGGCTGCGGGATGCGGAGTCGGCGGTCAACGAGTTCCTGGCCGGGGGCGGTCAGTTCACGGCCGCGGAGCTCCGCAAGCAGGTGCCCGCGGTGGCGGGCATGCTGCACATGGCCCCGGGCAAGTCCTACGGAGGTGAGGTACCGGTCGCGCCACGCGTGCTCACCGTGCTCAGCGCGGCGGGGGACGTGGTGCGGGCCAGGCAGACCCATCATTGGCGACTCAACAAGCCGACGTGGGCGTCGATGACCGAGTGGTTGGGCGAACCGCTCGTCGCCAACGAGTCCGCGGCCGGCTATGCAACGCTCGTCGAGCGTTGGCTGCGCACCTTCGCTCCGGGCACCGAGGACGACATCGTCTGGTGGCTCGGCGCCACCAAGGCGGCCGTACGGCGCGCGCTCACCGACCTCGGAGCCGTGCCGGTGTCGCTCGACGACGGCGGCACCGGATGGGTGCTTCCCGACGACCTCGACGAGACCCCCGAAGGGGACACGTGGGTGGCCCTGCTGCCCGCCCTCGACCCGACGGTGATGGGCTGGAAGCAGCGCGACTTCCTCCTCGGCGGACTCGTGGAGCCGCTCTTCGACGGCCGGGGAACGCCGGCTCCACGGCCTGGGTCAACGCTCGCCCGGTGGGATGCTGGATCCAAGGCCCCGGTGGCGAGGTGCGGATCGCCTATCTGGTCGACGTGCCCGCCTCGGCACGCAGGGCGCTCGAGGCTGAGGGGGAGCGGATCGCAGCGTGGTGCGACGGGGTCCCGGTGAACTCGATCTGGATCTCGCAGGCCATGAGGGTCGCCCTCGGGACCTGATCCGTGCCGCGATGCCCGGGACCGGCTCGCGCGCCGGTATCGTGCGGCCGTGCGTGAACAGCCCGAGCAGCAAGCCCCGCCCGTCCAACGGCTCCGGATCCGCTATGCCAAACGCGGTCGGATGCGCTTCACCAGCCACCGCGACTTCAGCCGCGCCTTCGAGCGCGCCGTCTTCCGCGCGCGGATCCCGATGGCCTACTCCTCGGGCTTCAACCCGCACCCCCGGATCTCGTACGCCGGCGCCGCGCCCACCGGCTCAGCGAGCGAGGCCGAGTTCCTCGAGATCGCACTCGCCGAGGTGGTGGTGCCCGACGACATCGCTCGCCAGCTGGGGAGGTGATGCCGGAGGGACTCGACATCATGCAGGTGGTCGAGAGCGTGCCCGGCTCCCTCGCCGATCGCCTCGAGGGCAGCCGCTGGCAGATCACCTTGCCGCAGTCGGTCGACGTCGTCGGTTCGGCAGTGGCGTGGTTCCTCGGTCAGGAGGCCGTCGAGGTGCAGCGGATGACCAAGAAGGGGTTGCGCATCTTCGACTGCCGCGCCGCGGTGGTCTCCCTGGCCGCTGAGCCCGCTGACGCGGGCTCCCGGATCGACCTCGTGCTGCGGCACGGCACGCCGAGTGTCCGCCCTGACGACGTGCTCGGTGCGCTCTCCGAGCAGACCGGTGCGGCCCTGGGGGAGCGGGCCCTCCTCACCCGCCTCGAACAGGGTCCGCTCAGCGACGACGGCGTCGTCGGCGACCCGCTGGCCTGAGCCGGTCCGAGCCGAGATCTGGGCGCGACCCGCTGCGCGGAATGAACCGATGCGGTGGGTCGTGTGCGATACTCGCCCTCAGGTCGTCGTGACGCGGTTCGCCGCGCACCCCGACCCGACGACGTTCTCGCCGGACCGCAGGGTTCGGCACACTGAGTGACGACGGCGACCAACGGACCGCGACGTGGCCTGCGCTGGTGACAGAAGCGCTGGTCTTGCGACCGCGGCGGGTGGGCACGGTTGGCACCAGTGACGCGAAGCGGAGGGCTTCGTCGCCACCCGAAGGCTTGACGTCCCCGGCACTCGTGTCGGGAGGCGGTGACCAGGTGGTGCCGTGAGGGCATCGCCGAGGAGCGTGAACATGCTCGACGAAGACACCAACCCCGCCGACCTCGAATCCGTGGAATCCGCGGAGGTACCGGCGAAGAAGACCGCCAAGCGCGCCCCCGCAAGACGGCGAAGAAGGCCGCCGCGGCAGAGCCCGCCCAGCAGTCGTTGCTCGACGCCGGTGACGAGGCTGCGGAAGTGACGCCACCGGCCAAGAAGGCCGCGGCGAAGAAGACGGCCGCGAAGAAGACGGCGAAGAAGGCTCCGGCCAAGAAGGCTGCAGCCAAGAAGACCACCGCCAAGAAGGCGGTCGCCACCGAGGATCCCGGCCTCGACGAGGTGCCGACTCCCGAGAACCCGGAGTCGGCCACCGCCGAGCCCGCCCCCGCAGTCGAGGAGACCGCGGCACCGGCGAAGAAGGCCGCCAAGCGTGCGCCCCGCAAGAAGGCGGCCAAGCCCGCCGAGGTCGTCCCGGCAGAGGAGGCCGCTGACACCACCGCCGAGTCGCTGGCTGAGTCGGCAACCGAGGCAACGAGCGAGACTCCCGCCGAGGAGACCCCGGCACCGGTCAAGAAGGCCGCGACCCGACGTACCCGCGCGAAGAAGGCGGCAGCGCCCGCTCCGGAGGTCTCGGAGGCCGCAGCGGAGCCGGTGACCGACGCAGCCGTGGCGGCCGCCGAGGAGGCGGAGGAGCCGGCTTCGGGCGCGGTGCCCCTCTTCCAGGCGCCCGAGACCCCCAAGCGCCGCACCCGGAGTCGCAAGAAGCCTGTTGCCGAGGCGGCGGCCGAGGACGCAGCCGCCCCGGTCGAGGCAGCGGACGAGGACGTTGCCGAACCCGGTCCCGAGACCGTGGTGCCCGCTCCTGACGCGACCACCGAGGAAGCTGCGGTCGCGGCGGAGGGTGTGGCCGAGTCGAGCGACGAGGGTGTCACGAGCGACGACACCAACGAGGGTGACAACGCTGACGGCGAGGGCGACGGGCCGGGATCCGGACGGCGGCGTCGCCGCCGTGGCGGTCGTCGCCGGCGCGAAGGGCTCGGGCAACGGCGACCAGGGCGACAACGACGGTGACGACTCCGGCGACCAGGGCGAGGGCGACGCAGCCGACCAGGCCGCGTCCGACGGCGCCGGCACGAAGGGCAACGACAACACCGACGACAACGGTGACGACGAGTCGAGCGAGGGCACCACGCGCCGTCGCCGGCGTCGTCGCCGCGCCGGCGAGTCGAGCGGTGACTCCTCCGACGACCCGGCCAACACCGTCACTCGGGTGCGGCAGAGCCGCACCGGCGACGACCAGATCACCGCGGTCGGCGGCTCGGCCCGTCTGGAAGCGAAGAAGCAGCGCCGCCGGGAGGGCCGCGAGGCCGGACGGCGCCGCCGCTCCGATCGTCAGCGAGGCCGAGTTCCTGGCCCGCCGCGAGTCGGTGGACCGGGTCATGGTCGTGCGCCAGAAGGGTGAGCTCACCCAGATCGGCGTGCTCGGAGGACAAGGTCCTCGTCGAGCACTACGTCTCGCGTGAGTCGCAGAACTCGTTGATCGGCAACGTCTACCTCAGGCGGGTGCAGAACGTGCTGCCCTCCATGGAGGCCGCCTTCGTCGACATCGGCAAGGGCCGCAACGCAGTGCTCTATGCCGGTGAGGTCAACTGGTCAGCGCTCGGCCCCAAGGAGGGCCAGCCCGCAAGATCGAGTCGGTGCTCTCCAGCGGTCCAGTCGGTGCTGGTGCAGGTCACCAAGGACCCGATCGGTCACAAGGGTGCTCGCCTCACCAGCCAGGTCAGCCTGGCCGGCCGCTTCCTGGTCTACGTGCCCGACGGCACGACCTCTGGCATCTCCCGCAAGCTCCCCGACACCGAGAGGGCTCGCCTCAAGTCCCTCCTCAAGGAGATCGTGCCCGACTCCGCCGGCGTCATCGTGCGTACTGCGGCCGAGGGAGCCACCGAGGAGGAGCTCACCCAGGATGTCGAGCGACTGAAGGCGCGCTGGGAGGACATCGAGGCCAAGTCGAAGCAGGGCAACGGCCCGAAGCTGCTCTACGGCGAGCTCGACCTGACGCTCAAGGTCGTTCGCGACCTCTTCACCGAGGACTTCTCCAAGCTCGTGGTGGAGGGCGACGACGCCTGGGACACCGTCCACGACTACGTCGATCACGTCGCTCCGGATCTTCTCGAGCGTGTCGAGCGTTTCGAGCCCGGTGACGGCGGCGACTCCTTCGCGGTGCACCGCATCGACGAGCAGATCGCCAAGGGCTGGACCGCAAGGTCTGGCTGCCGTCCGGCGGTTCGCTGATCATCGACCGCACCGAGGCGATGACCGTGGTCGACGTCAACACCGGCAAGTTCACCGGCTCCGGCGGCAACCTCGAGGAGACCGTCACCAAGAACAACCTCGAGGCCGCGGAGGAGATCGTCCGTCAGCTCCGGCTGCGTGACATCGGTGGCATCATCGTCGTCGACTTCATCGACATGGTGCTCGAGTCCAACCGTGACCTCGTGCTGCGCCGCTTGGTGGAATGCCTGGGGCGGGACCGCACCCGCCACCAGGTCGCCGAGGTCACCTCCTTGGGTCTGGTGCAGATGACCCGCAAGCGGATCGGCACCGGCCTGCTCGAGGCCTTCAGCGAGAACTGCGACCACTGCCAGGGCCGTGGCGTGGTCGTGCACGACATGCCGATCGAGCCGCGCCGAGGTGACGACGAGCCGCGCCGTGGCCGCAAGGGCAAGGGTGGCCAGAAGCAGGACGACCAGCCCAAGCAGGGCAGGGCGAGCAGCCCAAGCAGGGTCGTCGCAGCGACAACGGCCGACAGGGCCAGGACACCCCGAAACCGTCGGCCGTCCCGTCGCCAGCAGACGTGGCAGCCGTGGCACGTCCCGACAACGAGCCGATCATCGCCGCCGAGGTCGACGAGACGCCGAACGAGGCACCCGTGACCCGGGAGCCGGCCGAGGCTCCTGCGGAGCGCCGGTCGTGTCGACCCGGTCGCGCCGTGGTCGCCGGTCTGCTCAGGCCCAGCCCTCGGATGCAACCCCGACCGAGGCGCCTGGTGCGGCGCCGTCGCCGGCGGAGCCTGCCTCTGCCGCGACGCCTGCGACCGCCCCGGTCGTGGAGCCGGCCGCGTCGCAGTCGGCAACGAGTGCCGACGTACCGGCCGCGCCGACGGTGAGCACCGTGAGCCGTACCCGACGTTCGGCACGGACGGGCGTCATCACGCCCAAGGCGGCCGAGCCGATCGTGGTGGCGACCGAGACCGTGGCGGTGCCCGAGGCCGTTGCCAGCACGCCGCCGCCGAAGGTGGTCACCCGATCCCGTCGTCGTGGCGGTGCCAGCACCGAGGCGACGGTCGCGGGCGGCGGTGGTAGCGAGGCCGAGCCTGCCGACCTGCACGTGCCGGTCAAGAAGCGGGGCTCGCGCAAGCGCTGAGCGACGAATTCGTCTCACGTGAGGGACAACCCGGCACCGGGTTGTCCCTCACGCCACAATGTGGGCAGCGCGTTCTCTCGGTCACCACCGCGCCCGTATTGTCAACCAAAACAGTTGACTTTCGATCACCTTCGACGAGGAAGAGTGTGAACATGAACTACCGTCCCGAGACCCTTGCCGTGCACGCGGGCCAGGAGCAGGCAGACCCCGCAACCAACTCGCGGGCCGTGCCGATCTACCAGACGACGTCCTACGTCTTCAACGACACCGAGCACGCGGCAAACCTGTTCTCGCTGGCCGAGCCGGGCAACATCTACACCCGGATCATGAACCCGACGCAAGACGTCTTCGAGCAGCGGATCACGCAGCTCGAGGGGGAGTGGGTGCCCTGGCGCTCGCCTCCGGATCCGCCGCCAACACCTACGCGGTGCTCAACCTCGCCGGCACCGGTGACAACATCATCGCGCTCTCCACGCTCTACGGCGGCACCTACGCGCTCTTCGCGCACACGCTGCCGCAGTTCGGCATCGAGGTGCGTTTCGTCAACCCGGACAAGCCGGAGGAGCTGGCGGCACTCGTCGACGACCGCACCCGGCTCGTCTTCGGCGAGACGATCGGCAACCCGAAGATCAACGTGATCGACGTGCGCGCCTGGGCCGACGTCGCCCATGCCCAGGGCCTGCCGCTGATCCTCGACAACACCGCGCCCACCCCGATCCTGTGCCGGCCGTTCGAACTCGGCGCCGACGTCGTCACCCACGCTGCCACCAAGTACATCGGTGGCCACGGCACCTCCATCGGCGGTGTCATCGTCGACTCCGGCAACTTCGACTGGGCGGCCCACTCCGACCGTTTCCCGGGGCTGACCAAGCCCGACGGCGCCTACCACGGTGTGGTGTGGACCGAGGCGGTCGGCAACCTCGCCTACATCATCCGCGCCCGGACGGTGTTGCTGCGCAACACCGGCGCGGCCGTCGCCCCGCTCAACTCCTGGCTCTTCCTGCAGGGCCTCGAGACCTTGCACCTGCGTATGGAGCGCCACAGCGAGAACGCGCTCAAGGTCGCGGAGTTCCTCAACGGCCACGACGACGTCGCGTGGGTCAGCTACCCCGGCCTGGACGGCGATGCCTACAAGGAGATCGCCGACCGCACGCTCAAGGGCGGCTACGGCGGTCTGGTCAGCTTCGGCGTGAAGGCCGGTCGCGAGGGCGGCAAGAAGTTCGTCGAGGCACTGGAGCTCTTCAGCCACCTCGCCAACATCGGAGACGCCAAGTCGTTGGCCATCCACAACGCGACGACGACCCACTCGCAGCTCACGCCTGAGGAGCTCGAGGCGGCCGGCGTACCCGAGGACATGGTCCGCCTGTCGGTCGGCATCGAGCACATCGACGACCTCATCGCCGACCTCACCCAGGCCCTCGCCGCCACCAGGTGAGTGCAGAGAACCTGACCGAGTGAGCCACATCGGCTACGTCGAGACACAGCGGGCCGTCCTCTTCACCGAGGACGACCCGCTGCGTCTGCGTGGCGGCGCCACCCTTGCTCCGGTGGAGGTCGCCTACGAGACGTACGGCGAGCTCTCGCCCGAGCGCGACAACGCGATCTTCGTCTGCCACGCGCTCACCGGCGATGCCCATGCCGCGGGCCTGCACCTGGGCGACAAGAAGCGCGGGTGGTGGGACAACCTCATCGGTCGTGGCAAGGCGATCGACACCGACCGCTACTTCGTGATCAGCGCCAACCTGTTGGGGGCTGCTCGGGCACCACGGGGCCGCAGTCGGTCGACCCGGCGACCGGGACGGCCTACGGCCTCGACTTCCCGATGGTCGAGATGGCAGATCTCGTGGCCGTCCACCGGCGCTTGATGAGGCACCTGGGCATCGAACGGCTCCACGCCGCGGTGGGTGGTTCCCTCGGGGGCATGCAGGTGCTGCAGTGGGTCGTCGACGCCCCCGACGAGATCGAACGGGCAGTGCTCGTCGCGGCGTCGTCGCAGCTGAGCGCCGAGAACATCGGCTTCTCGGCCGTCGCGCGCGAAGCCATCATGGGCGACCCCGACTTCCACGACGGTCGCTATGTCGACCACGGGGTGGTGCCGGCCCACGGCCTCAAGGTGGCTCGCATGATGGCCCACATCACCTATGTCTCCGACGAGTCGCTGGCCCGCAAGTTCGGCAGGCGGAGGGTCGAGGGAGTGGGAAGAACCGGTTCGGAGTCGACTTCGAGGTGGAGAGCTATCTGCATCACCAGGGCGACTCGTTCCTCCGGCGCTTCGATGCGCTCTCCTACCTCTACCTCTCCAGACTTCTCGACTACTTCGACCCGTTCGCCGACGAGGCGGCCTTGGCACGGCTGCGGGAGGCGGTGACCGCCTTCCGGGTGCTCTCCTTCGACTCCGACTGGCGTTTCGACACCAGCCAGTCCGAGCGCATGGTGAGGGTGCTGCGTGCGTGCGGTCTCCCGGTGGAGTTCGACGAGCTCGCCTCGCCCCACGGGCATGACTCCTTCCTGTTGGAGCCGCCCGGCTATCACGACGCGATCCGCGAGTTCCTGGATCGGCCGCGCGCCGACGTACCGTGATTGACGCACATCACGCCACCGGTCGCACCGTCGTTTTGCACGTGGGGGAGTGGACCCGTAATATGGCTCTTCGGTGTGCAGCAGCACGCCCGCTCCGCGTCGGCCCCGACCGACTGACCTAGTGGTCGGCGAGCCCCGGAGGATTTGAGACGTCAGATGGACACGACGAAGGAGACCGCGGTGTACGCGATCGTGCGCGCAGGCGCCACCCAGCAGAAGGTTGCCGTGGGCGACGTCATCGAGATCGACAAGGTGGAGACCTCGGTCGGCGAGTCCGTCGAGCTTCCGGTGGTCCTCCTGGTTGACGGTGAGTCGGTCACCTCCGACTCCTCGACCCTTGGCAAGGCCTCCGTGACCGCCGAGGTTCTCGGTGGCACCAAGGGCCCCAAGATCATCATCCAGAAGTACAAGAACAAGACCGGCTACAAGAAGCGCCAGGGTCACCGTCAGAAGTACACCCAGGTCAAGGTCACCGCGATCAGCGCGTGACTGGCTGACACCGATCTTCCACTGACTCCTAAGGACTGAACAGATGGCACACAAGAAGGGCGCAGCCTCGACCCGCAACGGTCGCGACTCGAACTCCCAGCGTCTCGGCGTCAAGCGTTTCGGCGGTCAGACCGTCAACGCCGGCGAGATCATCGTCCGCCAGCGCGGCACCCACTTCCACCCGGGCTCGAACGTCGGCCGTGGTGGCGACGACACCCTGTTCGCCCTCGCCGCCGGTGCGGTCGAGTTCGGCACCCGCCGTGGTCGCCGCGTGGTGAACATCGTCCCGGGTGAGTGAACTGACGCTCACCGCATGACTTCGTGGCCGATCAAGGCCACTCCCTGAAGGCGTCCCTAGACTTGGGGGCGCTTTCGGCATTTACCCCAGGAGATCCCCATGGCCGTCCCCACTTTCGTCGACCAGGTCCGGTTGCACATCGCTGCCGGTCGCGGTGGCAACGGCGTGGCATCCGTGCACCGCGAGAAGTTCAAGCCGCTCGGCGGTCCTGACGGCGGCAACGGCGGTCCCGGCGGATCGGTGATCCTGCGTGTCGACCCCGACGTCACCACGCTCATCGACTACCACCACAACGCCAAGCGCCGTGCGGAGCACGGTGGTCACGGAGCCGGTGCGCACCGCAATGGTGGTCACGGCGCCGACCTGGTGCTGCCGGTGCCCGACGGCACCGTCGTCAGCGACGAGGCAGGCAACGTGCTGGCCGACCTCGTCGGGTCCGGCACCGAGATGGTGATCGCCCAGGGCGGCCGTGGTGGTCTCGGCAACGCCGCACTGGCATCAGCGAAGCGCAAGGCGCCCGGCTTCGCCCTCCTCGGCGAGCCCGGTGACGAGCTCGACGTGGTGCTGGAGCTGAAGGTCGTGGCCGACATCGGTCTCGTGGGCTTCCCGAGCGCTGGCAAGTCGTCGCTCATCGCGGCCATCTCCCGGGCTCGCCCCAAGATCGCCGACTATCCGTTCACCACGTTGGTGCCCAACCTCGGCGTGGTCCGAGCCGGTGACACCATCTTCACCGTCGCGGACGTGCCCGGTCTGATCGAGGGCGCCGCAGAGGGCCGTGGTCTGGGCCACGACTTCCTCCGTCACATCGAGCGTTGCGCGGCTTTGGTGCACGTGGTCGACACCGCCAGCATCGAGCCGGGACGCAACCCGATCGATGACCTCGACGTCATCGAGGGCGAGCTCCAGCGCTACGGCGGGCTCGAGGACCGCCCGCGGTTGGTCGCCCTCAACAAGGTCGACGTGCCCGACGGAAGCGACATCGCCTCGTTCGTCGTCGACGAACTGCGTGAGCGTGGCCTGGAGGTCTTCGAGGTGAGTGCCGCATCGGGGCAGGGCCTCAAGGAGCTCACCTTCGCCATGGCTCGCATCGTCGCTGAGGCCCGTGCCGAGAAGCCGGTCGTCGAGGCGACTCGCATCGTGTTGCGTCCGGCTGCAGTCGACGGCGGTGGCGAGTTCGTCGTCACCCAGACCGAATCGGGTTGGCGGGTGCGCGGCGTCAAGCCGGAGCGCTGGGTGCGTCAGACCGACTTCAGCAACGACGAGGCCGTGGGCTTCCTCGCCGACCGTCTCAACCGACTCGGCGTGGAGAAGAAGCTCCTCGAGAGCGGGGCGCAGGAGGGCGACGCCGTCCTCATCGGCCGCGAGGAGGACTCGGTGGTCTTCGACTTCAAGCCCGGCATCGACGCAGGTGTGGAGATGCTCGGGCGTCGTGGTGAGGACCACCGCTTCGGCGAGGACCGTCCGGCCGCCGAACGTCGCCGCCGCATCGACGAGGCGATGGAGGACCGCGCCGAGAACGAGGTCCGGGCAGACGTCGCCCGTCGTGTCGCGGAGGACGCTGGCGACGAGTCGGGGCCGCACTCCTACGAGATCGGCAGCGCCGACGACCCGGACTGGCAGGAATTCGACCCGGACGCGGAGAAGTGAGCGGCGGCGTACGTCGAGCCGAGGTGCTCGAGGCCCGTCGGGTCGTGGTCAAGGTCGGTTCGTCGTCGCTGACGACGGCCGAAGGCGGCCTCGACCCGGAGCGGGTGGCCTCACTCGTCGACGTGCTCGCCGGGGTGCGCAGGCGCGGCGCCGAGGTGGTGCTGGTCTCCTCCGGAGCCATCGCCGCGGGCCTGGCACCGCTGGGCCTCAAACGGCGCCCGCGCAGCCTGGCCGGTCAGCAGGCTGCCGCGTCCGTGGGACAGGGGGTGCTCGTGCACCGCTACAACGAGGAGCTCGGACGCCACGGGCTGACCGGAGGGCAGGTGCTGCTCACCGTCGACGACGTGACCCGGCGCTCCAACTACCGCAATGCCTACCAGACCTTCGCGAAGCTCCTCGACTACGGCGTGATGCCGATCGTCAACGAGAACGACACCGTGGCCACCTCCGAGATCCGCTTCGGTGACAACGACCGGCTGGCCGCACTTGTCGCGCACCTGGTGCATGCCGACCTGCTGGTGCTGCTCTCCGACGTCGACGGGCTCTATGACGGCAACCCGGCCAAGCCGGGTGCCACGCTCCTGCGCGCGGTCAGGGGCGAGGCCGACCTGGCGGGCGTCAGCATCGGTTCGGCGGGAGTGGCCGGGGTCGGCACCGGCGGCATGCAGACCAAGGTGGAGGCCGCCCAGATCGCCACCGGCGCCGGGATCCCCGTGGTGTTGACCTCTGCCGCCAACGCTCCGGCAGCGCTGGCCGGGGAGCAGGTGGGCACGCTCTTCCACCCGACGGGGCGCAAGCGTCCCACCCGGCTGCTGTGGCTGCGCCACGCGACCGAGCCCAAGGGGCAGCTGCTCCTCGACGCGGGCGCGGTCCGTGCCGTCGTGGAACGTCGTGCCTCCCTGCTGGCGGCCGGCGTCACCGGCGCCGTGGGCAGCTTCTCCCACGGTGATCCCGTCGATCTGGTCGGGCCCGACGGGGTGGCAGTCGCGCGCGGCCTGGTCAATTTCGACGCCGAGGAGATCCCGCAGCTGGCGGGCAAGTCGTCGCACCAGCTGCGCGAGGAGTTCGGCGAGGAGTACGAGCGTGAGCTCGTGCATCGCGACGGCCTGGTCGTGCTCTGAGGCGGGGTCGTACCCTAGGTGTGCAATGACTGAAGCTTCTCCGCGGGTCTATCTCGACCACGCCGCCACCACGCCGATGCTGCCCGAGGCCGTCGAGGCGATGACGGCGCACCTCGGCCGCGTCGGCAACCCCTCGTCGCTGCACGCGTCGGGGCGCGACGCACGGCGCGTCGTCGAGGAGTCCCGGGAGCGGATCGCCCACGCCATGGGATGCCGACCCGGAGAGGTGGTCTTCACCTCCGGTGGCACCGAGGCCGACAATCTGGCGGTCAAGGGTGTGCACTGGGCCCGGACGACGGCCGATGCGGACCGCACCCGGATCCTGTCCACCTCCATCGAGCACCACGCCGTGCTTGACCCCCTGCACTGGCTCTCCGAGCGCGGTGCCAGTGTTGAGCTGCTCCCGGTCGACGACGCTGGCCGGTTGGACCTCGTCGCGCTGGAGGACCGGATCGAGGTCGACCCCGCGTCGGTGAGCCTGCTCTCGGTCATGTGGGCCAACAACGAGGTGGGCACGCTGCAGCCCGTCGAAGCGGTGGTTGCCCTCGCGCGTCGGCACGGGATCCCGGTGCACACCGATGCCGTGCAGGCGGTCGGTGCCACCGCTGTCGACTTCGCCGCGTCTGGCGTCGACGCGCTCACGATGACCGGACACAAGGTGGGCGGTCCCTTCGGCGTGGGCGCCCTGCTGGCGCGTCGCGAACTCCAACTCACCCCGCTCGTGCACGGCGGTGGCCAGGAGCGCGACGTACGCTCGGGCACCATCGATGCACCTGCCATCGCCGGATTCGCAGCCGCGGTCGAGATCTCGGTCAAGGAGCGTGAGCACCGGGCCAGCCACCTCGCCGAGCTGCGCGACGACCTCGTACGTCGAGTGCTCGCCGAGGTGCCCGACGTACAGCTGAGCGGTGAGGGTGCCTCGTTGCTCCCCGGCCACGCACACCTGCGCTTCCCGGTTGTGAAGGGGATTCGCTGTTGATGTTGCTCGACGCCCAGGGGATCGAGTGCTCCACGGGATCCGCCTGCAATGCCGGGGTACCCCAGGCCTCCCACGTGCTGCTCGCCATGGGCTGCTCCGAGGCGGAGGCGCGCAGCTCGTTGCGCTTCACCCTCGGTCACACGACAACGGCTGCCGACGTCGACCGGCTGGTGGCCGCCATCGGGCCCGCCGTCGAGCGGGCGCGTGCCGCCAGTCAGCCTCGAGGCCTGCGATGAAGGTGCTCGCCGCCATGTCCGGCGGGGTCGACTCCGCCGTCGCCGCCGCCCGGGCCGCGGAGGCGGGTCATGATGTGACCGGCATCCACCTGGCGCTCTCACGCAACCCGAAGTCCTATCGCAGCGGGGCGCGGGGTTGCTGCACGATCGAGGACAGCAACGACGCCCGTCGTGCGGCTGACGTCATCGGTATCCCCTTCTACGTCTGGGACATGAGTGACCGCTTCCACGATGACGTGGTCGAGGACTTCATGGACGAGTACGCAGCAGGTCGCACCCCCAACCCGTGCCTGCGCTGCAACGAGAAGATCAAGTTCGCAGCGGTGCTCGACCGGGCCCTGGCACTGGGCTTCGACGCCGTCGCCACGGGGCACTACGCCCAGTTGCACACCGGCACCGACGGTCTGATCGAGTTGCACCGTGCCGAGGACCCGGGCAAGGACCAGTCCTACGTGCTCGGGGTGCTCACCCAGGACCAGTTGGCGCACTCGCTGTTTCCCTTGGGTGACTCCCACAAGACTGCGGTGCGCGCCGAGGCCGAACGCCGTGGTCTGATGGTGGCCAACAAGCCCGACTCCCACGACATCTGCTTCATCGCCGACGGTGACAACGCCGGCTGGCTGCGTGAGAAGCTCGGCGAGCGACTGCCCAACGAGGGTGGCGACATCGTCGACGACGCCACCGGGGAGGTGCTCGGCCAGCACCAGGGCACCACGGCCTACACGATCGGTCAGCGCAAGGGACTTGCCATCGGACGTCCCGCGGCCGACGGCAAGCCGCGCTTCGTGCTCGACATCGAGCCGGTGAGCGGAACCGTCAGGGTCGGCTCGCGGGAGAAGTTGCGGATCGATCGGATCTCGGGGATCAAGGCGCGTTGGTGCGGCACCGTGCCCGAGCGGCTCGAGGGCACCGTGCAGTTGCGTGCCCACGGTGCCGAGCACCGCGCCGTGGTCACGCTGGGCGCGGAGCCCGACACGGTCGAGATCGAGCTGCTCGATGCAGCAGAGGGCATCGCGCCGGGGCAGGCGGCAGTGATCTATGACGGGACCCGTGTGGTCGGTTCCGCGACGATCTCCTCGACGGCGCGCAGCGAGGCGCTGACGGCGGAGCCGTCGCAGTGAGCGGCGTCGTCGCGACCGGCATCGGTTCGATGCCCGGGGAGACGTGCTTGCCTCCGAGGACGACAACGCCCGCGACTATGCAGAGGCGGTCCGGGTGGTGTTGGGCGAGTTGCCCGATCTGCCACACCTTCCTGAGGTGCCCGGCCGTGGTGCCGGCGCCGGGATGACCGGGCGTGGTGTCGCGCTCCTCGCCGGACTGGCCGCCGACCTGCAACCGGCCGGGTGGCGGCTCACCGATGCACCCGGCGTCGACCATCGTCGCGCCCGCTCCCTGCTGGCGCGCGACCTCGACGTGATCGAGGAGATGACGGACGGTTACGTCGGTCCCTTCAAGGTGCAGGTGATCGGTCCGTGGACGCTCGCTGCCACCGTCGAGCTGCCCCGCGGTGACAAGGTGCTTGCCGACCACGGTGCCCGACGTGACCTGGCCCAGTCGCTGGCCGAGGGCGTGATCACCCACATCGAGGATGTACGCCGCCGCCTCGGCGGTCTCACCGAGCTGATCGTTCAGGTCGACGAGCCGGCCATCAACGCAGTGTTGGACGGCAAGGTGCCCACGGCCTCCGGGTTCGGTCGTCACCGCAGCGTCGATCGTCCGGAGCTCTCCGACACCCTTGGCTGGGTGCTCTCGGCCATTCGCGACGCCGGCGCCGAGCCCGTCGTGCACTGTTGCGCCGACGACGCCCCGATCTCCCTGCTCCGTGGTGCCGGCGCCGCGGGCGTGGCGGTCGATCTCGGCACGCTCACAGCCGCTGGTCTCGACGAGTTCGCCGAGGCAGTCGAGGCAGGGGACCGGGTGCTCCTGGGGGCGGCCCCCACGACCGGAGCGGCCACGACGAAGCAGGTCGCCGAGTCGGTGGCCCGGACCTTCGACATCCTCGGTATCGAGCCGACCTCCCGCTTGGCGCTCACCCCCGCCTGCGGGCTCGCCGGCAGCGCCGACGTACCCGACGCGCGCCAGCGTCTCGTTGCCTGCCGCGAGGCCGCTGCCACCCTCTGACAGCCGAGGTCGCCCAGATCCGCGTCGAGGTCGCCCAGATCCGCGTCGAGGTCGCCCAGATCCGCGTAGACGTCGCGCAAAAGGGGCGCGTCGGATCGAACTGATCCGACGCGCCCCTTGCGCGATCAGTGTGCGACAGGCGCAGGGCTGTCGGTGGCGAGCTCGGTGTGCTTGACCCGCAGCTGGGTCCAGATGATCAACGACGCGAGCACCGCCATCCCGGCCGCGACGGTGAACGCGGTGGTGGCGCCGTCGGTGAAGGCTGCCTGACCGGCCAGCTCGCCGATCCGCCTCATCACCTCGGGGCTGGTCTCGGGTGAAGCCGAGGCTCCACCGCTCCCGAGTGACCAGTTGCCGGCGACGTGCGTCGCGACCGTGCTGAGGGTGGCCAGGCCGAGTGCGCCGCCGACCTGCTGCATGGTGTTGAGCACCCCGGAGCCGATGCCGGACTCCTCGGGACGGATGTGGTGCACGGCGGACAGGGTGAGTGGGATGAAGGTGCAGCCCATGCCGAGCGCCATGGTGATCACCCAGGGGAAGATCGCCGTCCAGTAGTTGACGCCGTCGCCGACATGGCCGCCCTCCATCGCCAACCGGGCAATGGTGCTGGCCCGGTCGTCGACCTCGATGCGGGAGAACATGAACAGGGAGAACGCCGCGATCAGGGTGCCGGTGCCGGCAATCACGCGAGTGTCGACCTTGCTCACCAACTTCGAGGAGAGGGCGGCAGCTGCGACCATGCCGAAGCAGAAGGGCAGGAAGGCGAAACCGGCCTTCAGTGGGCTGTAGCCCATCACGTTCTGGACGAACAGGCTCAGGAAGAAGAACATCGCGAACATCGCGGCGGGCATCAGGAACATCGCGGCGAAGCTCGCGGCCCGGGTGCGGTTGGCCAAGACGCGGAAGGGCAGCAGCGGGTGCTCCTGGTTGCGCTCGACGAGTACGAACACGAGCAGCAGCAGCGCACCGGCGACGAGGCTGGAGATCGTCCAGGTGTCTCCCCAGCCGTGAGCGGGCTCCCCAGCCCGGGAGAGGCCGAAGACAATGGCCAGCAGGCCGCCGGTGCCGGTGATGGCGCCGGGAACGTCGAGCCACCCGGTGTGGCGCTCCGACTCCCTGAGGACCCGGGGAGCAGCCGCTGCGGCGGCCAGGCCGATCGGGACGTTGATCAAGAAGGTGAGCCGCCAGCCGTCGACATGGACGCCGAACGCGTCGAAGCCGGAACCGGTCAACCAGCCACCGAGGAGCAGGCCGACGGCCGCGCCGATGCCGGACATCGCGGCGTAGACGGCGAAGGCACGACTGCGGGCCGGACCGGCCGGGAACGTCGTGGTGATCAACGCGAGAGCGGCAGGGGCGGCGAGCGACGCACCGACACCCTGGAGGCCGCGCGAGGCCAGGAGCAGGCCCTCGTTGGTGGCCAGGCCGCCCAGCAGTGAGGCGACGGCGAAGACGGTCACGCCGATCATGAAGATGAGTCGCCGGCCGTACAGGTCTCCGAGCCGGCCGCCGAGGAGCAGCAGGCCACCGAAGGCAAGGGCGTAGCCGGTCACGATCCATTGCAGGTTCGCTTGGCCGATGTCGAGGTCGGCACCGATGTAGGGCAGTGCGATGTTGGCGATGGTGCCGTCGAGCACCACCATCAGTTGGGCCACGCAGATGAGCACCAGCGCCCAGGCGTGGTTCGTCTCGACCTCGTCAGTGGCCGCTGCGGGGGTGTTGCTGGTCATCTAGGTCTCGCTGTTCGTGGAGTCTTCAGGGGCAGGCAGCGCGGAGGATGACCTGATCGATCAGCGTCAGCATCTGCTCGCGGGTGGGGGGATCGCCGAGCACGAAGGCTCGGTGCAGGACGATGCCGGGCAGAGCGGGGCCGAGCAACTCGATGTCGATGTCGTCGCGGAGCTCGCCTCGTGCCCGAGCACGTTCGTAGATGCCGTGCATTGCCCGGATCTTCGGCCCGAGGAAGCGCTCTCGGAACTGGCCGGCAAAATCGGCGTCGCGGTGCACTGCGGTCAGTACCGCGGCCATGATCGTGATCAGCTCCGGGTCGATCAGCGCGTGAGCGGCGAACTCGCGGAGGTCCTCGCGCAACGATCCGGTGTCGGGCACCGGGGAACGTCCTTGACGGCGAGAAGCGCATCGATCACCAGCGTGGGCTTGTTGGTCCAGCGTCGGTAGAGCGTGGCCTTGCTTGCCCGGGCGGCCCGGGCGACCGCATCCATGGTGAGCCGGTCGTAGCCGACCTCGACGAGTACGTCGAGCGCTGCGGCGAGGATCTCGCGCTGGCGGTCACCCTCGATTCGCGGTCGGGACGGGGAAGAGCTCACGGACGGTGCAGACACACCGGGATGATACGAAACGGTTCCGTTCCATTGCAAGCGGTGCGTGGTCAGGAGCGAGGGGCACGCTTGGGGGGTCGGGTGTGGGAGATGCGTCCGCGTTGCCCAGCCACTCCGAGAGTCCCCGGGCGGTCTCGAGCAGCGCTTGGGCCATCGGGCTCGTCAGTTCTGCTGACACCGACACCGTGGTGCCGACGATCGCCATCGTCGCCACGATCGATCGACCTTCGAAGATCGGTGCCGCGATGGTGCGAACGCCGTTGATGTCGGGTGAGTTGAGGGAGAGTCCGTTCTTGCGGATTGCCTCCATCTCCGAGGCGAGGTCGGGGGTTCGCTTGAGTGCGCGCGCGAGGCCGGGCACCTGGTCCGGCGGCAGGTGCGTGCAGAACACGCGGCCCTGCGCCGAGTTGAGCGGGTCCAGGCGCGCTCCGGCCCGGACGCTGATCCGGATGGTGTGGTCGGTGTTGTCCAAGGAGCGCACGACGGTGGCGGTCTCGCCGTCCCAGATTCCGAGCACCACCGTTTCGTCCACCTGCCGCAGCAGCGACTCCATGTAGGGCTCGGCGGCGGCGACGATCGGCAGGCCGGCTCGTGCGGCCGCAGCCAGGGTCAGCACTTGTGGACCGAGTGAGTACAGCGAGGTCCGCTCGTCGTACCGCAGCAGGTTGGCGGCCCGCAGGGCCTTCGTGTACCGGTGCGCGGTCGCCTTGCTGGTCCCCAACGACGCGGTGATCTCGTTGAGGGACAGGTAGGGCCGCGAGACGGTGAACGAGCCGAGAACCACGGCAGCGCGTTGGACCGTTTGGATGGTCGGTGTCGCGGGCACTTGCTCCGCGGCTTCGTTCTTCTGTGGACTCATACGCCTTCGAATTCCGGAGGTGAGACGGAGTTCGGAGTATTCCATGCGAAGGCAACCGTGCTGGCCGATCACCCCCGAACGGCTCACTGGTCGGACGAGTGACCCGGATTGAGTGATGCTCCGGGACGAAGCATCGAGGCCACGTGGTTGACGGCGAGAGCCGCTTCGCCGAAGCCAATGGAGATCAGTGAGACCCGGCCCTCGTAGTGGGCGAGGTCCCCCGCGGCGAAGACCCGGGGAGATTGGTGCGCATGGTCCGGTCGACCACGATCCGGCGGCGGTGCAGTTCCAGGCCCCAGCTCTCGATGGGTCCGAGGTCGGCGATGAAGCCCAGTGCCGCCACCACTGCCTGGACCTTCAGGACCTCGCGGCTCCCCGACTTGTCGACGAGGGTGACCTCCTCCACGGTCGGGTCACCGGAGACGGATTCGACCTCGTACGGCGTCAGCACGGTCACGCTCGAGCCGTGCAGCTCCGACACGCTGCGTTCGTGGGCCCGGAAGTTCGGCCTCCGGTGGGCGAGGGTCACGCTGCGGGCGATCGGTTCCAGCGCCAGTGCCCAGTCGACCGCCGAGTCGCCACCGCCGACGACGAGGACGTCCAGGTCGGTCAGCTCGTTGAGGCGAGGCACGAAGTAGCGGAGCCCTCGCCCCAGGAACTCCGAACCGGTGGGGAGCTCGCGTGGCGTGAAGCTGCCGATGCCGGCGGTGATGAGTACGGCGCCCGCGCGGATCTGTTCGCCGTTGTCGGTGGTGACGAGGACGCCGTCGTCATCGGTGGTGAGGTCGACGGCCGTACGGCCCAGCAGCAGCACCGGGTCCGCGGCGAGCGCCTGCTGGTGTAGCTGGTCCACCAGCTCCTGCCCACGGATCGACGGGAACCCGGCGATGTCATAGATCGCCTTCTCCGGATAGAGTGCAGCGATCTGGCCGCCGACCTGGGGCATGGCGTCCAGCAGGGCGACCCGGAGGTCGCGGAAGCCTGCGTAGTAGGTGGCGTAGAGACCTGACGGACCGGCACCCAAGACCAGGAGGTCGACGTCGTGGCGGGTCATCCGACGTCCGGGTGATCGGTTCCGATGCGTCCCACCTTGCGGGCGCCGCCAGGCGAGCCGAGATCGGCGAAGAACTCGGAGTTGATCTTCTCGAACGGCAACGACTCCTCCGGCAGGTCCTCGTGGTGATAGATCGAGACCTCGGGGCAGACCGGTTCGCAGCGCCCACACTCGACGCACTCGTCGGGCTGGATGTAGAGCATCCGGTTGCCCTCGTAGATGCAGTCGACGGGGCACTCCTCGATGCAGGACTTGTCCATCACGTCAATGCAGGACGCGGTGATCACGTATGCCAAGGCCCACTCCTTCACACAATGCGAGACAGTATCTCTGATCGCAATACTGAATCTTGGGACACCCATGGCCGTCGCGTCAACACTGCGGCAGGGTGGGATGTGACGCTTGACACTGCCGGGCGCTTGCGTGATGGTATGTTGCAATACGAGATGCCATCTCGTCATAGACAACGATTCAGTGCAACGGCTGAAGGAGCAATGCGCCATGCCACGTGCGGCAACTGACTCGACGAGCGAACCCATGCTCGTCGAGGACTGGGACCAGCTCACGTTTCGTGTGAACCGGGAGGCATACCGGTCGCCGGAGATCTTCGAGCGGGAGCTGGATGCCATCTGGCAACAGACCTGGCTCTATCTCGGACACGAGACCGAGGTGCCCAACCCCAATGACTTCAAGTCGCGCAGCCTCGGCGGTCGTCCGCTGATCTTCTGTCGTGACAGCGAGGGACAGGTACGGGCGTGGCTCAACTCCTGCCCGCACCGCGGCACCATCCTGTGCCGGGAGAACGAGGGCTCGAGCCGTCGTTTCCAGTGCTTCTACCATGCGTGGACGTTCAACAACGACGGCACGGTTGCCGCCATTCCGGACGTGGAGGCCTACGAGGACTTCGAGTCCCTCAGCCAGAGCATGATGCTGCGCTCGGTGCCGCGGTTGGAGATCCACGAGGGCTACGTCTTCGTCTCCTTCAACCCGGACGTACCGCCGCTGCTGGAGCACCTGGGCGACGCGGCCGACTACATGACGATGATCGAGCAGCAGCACGCGTGCGGTGTGACCACGTTGCCGGGCGTCCAGCAGTACAGCGTGCGGGGCAACTGGAAGCTGGGCGTGGAGAACGCCATGGACGGCTACCACTTCGCCCCCACCCACAACACGTTCGTGGGCTACCTGCGCGAGACCGGCTTCGCGGTGACCGACGAGGGCCAGTACGCCTACAACCTGGGCAATGGCCACTCGCTGCTGGTGCTGACCGGCCACGGCGGCCGGATCAGCATGGTCTGGGAGCCGCGCTTCGGCGAGGACGAGCGGATTCGCACCGAGGAGCACCGTGCCGAGATGGTGGAGCGGCTCGGGGAGAAACGTGCGCACTACGTGGCCGACGAGAGCCACATCCTGTTCGTGTTCCCGAACCTGCTGCTCTTCGACATCGAGGGACTGTCGATCCGCCAGTTGGAGCCGGTCGCCGCCGACCACACGAAGGTGCGGGCCTGGCAACTGGTTCCCCGCGAGGAGGATCCGGCGGCGCGGGCGCTGCGCATGAAGACCGTGGTGAGCTTCGTCGGACCCGGCGGCCTGGCCACCCCTGACGACATCGAGGCCTACGAGGCCGTGCAGCGGGGTATCGATGCGACGGCGCACGAGCGGCGCGCGGAGCTGGACTTCAGTGACATGTCCCGGGGGATGGGTGACGAGGTCAAGGGCGTGCAGGGACGGTCGATCGACGAAGGCGCGATGCGCGGCTTCTGGCGCGAATGGGCTGCCGTCGTCGGTGGTGACGACTACGTGAAGATCACCGGCGAGCGGCCGGCAGAATTCCTCGAGGGAAGGGACGTGCGATGACGGTCGTGGACGAGTACGGCGCGGTGCGGGTCGGGGGGCACACGGTCAGCCGCGCCCAGGTCGAGGATTTCCTCTACGAAGAGGCCGACATCCTTGACGAGTGGCGCTACGACGACTGGTTGGCATTGTTCGTCGAGGGTGCCCGCTACGAGATCCCGACGACCGACTACACGGGTTGGTCACTGGACGAGGGTGGATCGTTCGTGGTCGACGACTACGAGTTGATCAAGGCCCGGGTGAAGCGACTCAAGTCGCGCAAGGCGCATGCGGAGAACCCGCACTCGCGCACGCACCGGATGATCTCCAACGTGCGAATCTCGCCGTCCGATGGCGGAGAGGTCAAGGTACGTGCGTCATTCGTCGTGCACCGCGCTCGCGACGGTCAGTTCGACCAGTACGTCGGCAAGTACGAGCACCTGCTGGCTCCGACCGACGCGGGACTCAGGTTCCAGGTGCGTCGCAGCCTGTTGGGGCACGAAACCCTCCCGCTCGGCGCGCGCCTGAGCTTCATCCTCTAGGAGCCGCGATGATTCGCCACACCGTCCTTTTCCGGTTCGCGGAGACTGTCTCCGTGGAGCAACGTTCCGCCGTGCTGTCCGAGCTCGAGACGTTCCCGGGGCGATATCCGGGGATGCTGAACTGGTCGATGGGGGAGAACCTCAGCACCCGTGACGCCACCTACTCGCATGGCATGTCCATGGACTTCGCCACCGACGAGGAGCTGCTTGCCTACCTGCACAGCGAGTCGCACGAACAGTTCGTCCGGGAGAGATGGCGGCCCGTCATCGACCACCACGTCATCGTCTCCTATCCGTACGACCCGCAAGCATCCGACAGCTCCGCCACGAAAGAGGTCACTGTGACCAATCAACGCCCCCGCGGTCCCTACGGGATGGAATACGCCCGTATCGAGGTGCCTGACATGCAGGCGACCATCGACTTCCTGCAGTACCACGTCGGTCTCCAGTTGGAGGAGCACACCGAGGAGTACGCGTACCTCCGCGCAGACATCGAGCACCACGCGATCGAGCTGATCAGCGCGCCGGAGCGTGAGGACGGCTGGACGGTCGCGGTCGGCTACAGCGTCGAGAACGAGGAGATCCTCGAACAGATCCGCCAGCGCGCGATCGATGCCGGCCACGAGATCCTGCCCCTGCAGGAACGGCAACAGGGTCTGTGTGACAACGGGTTCGCGCTCATGGACCCCGACGGTCTGGTGGTGGAACTGTTCACCGAGTTCCAGGAGTACGCCGAGGCGCCGCACGTCGAGATCCGCCCGGTGGACCTGGTCCACCCGTTCCTGGCGACTCCCCGCTACGAGGAGATGCTGACGTTCTACATGGATGTGCTCGGGTTCATCGCCTCGGACCACATCGTCGGATCGGCCACGTTCCTGCGTTGTGAGGACCGCTACCACCACAGCTTGGCGATCCAGAAGAACGACGAGCACTACGTCGCGCACCTGTGTTTCGCGATGAAGAGCCTCGACCATGTGATGCGGATGCGGGCCAAGGCGCTCTACAAGGGAGCACCGATCGCATCCGACATCGTGAACCACTCCGCGTCGACCTCGATCGCGTTCTATTTGCACGACACCAAGTTCGGGCCACGATTCGAGCTGTGCGACAGCCACCGGGTGTTCACGCCCGAGGAGCATGAGACGCACCGGGCCCGCAAGATGCCTGCCGACCCGCGCAACATCGACGTGTGGCGCCCGGCCTCGGACGACTGGGGTCGCTTCTGAGCGAGGATCTGGTCGAGCTCCTGGGCGTGCTCGACCAGACGCCGGCACCTCGTGGCCGTGAGGCCCGCGCGGCAGCGGCGCTGGCTGCTTGGTGCAACCAGCGCTGGCCGGCGATCACGTGGACGGTTCAGCCCTACGGCGCCGAAGGCGCCAATGTCGTGGCAACGTGTGGTCCCGGCCCCCTGCTCTATTCGCATCTGGACACCTCGCTGGACGGGGACGGGCGATCCGCGGCAGAGGTGACGGGTCGTACTGACCCGCCAGCTCCGCTGCGGATCGGTGAGGGGATCGCCGAGGGGTTCTGCCTGGGGGTCGCTCGGGCGCCGGTTGCCGCGGCGGTGGCCGCTTTCGCCCATGCCGGCCGTGGGACGTTGCTGATCGCCGGCAGCGGCACGCACCGGCGTGGTGGGCACGGCGAAGGAGTGCGTGCCTTCCTTGCGTCGGCACCGCCGATCTCCTCGGCGATCGTCGCCAAGGGCGGACCGCCGGCACTGATCCTCGAGGAGCCCGGTGCCGCGTTCCTTCGGGTCCGCGTCACCGGCCGCCCGGGGGTCTCCATGCTGCCCGACACCGCGGTGCCGTCAGGTGGGGTCGTGCGCCACGCGGGCCTGGTGCTGGACGCTATCGAGACCTGGCGGCAGCGTTACCTGATCAGTCGGGCGCCGTTCGGCAGGGTCGGGGCCCAAGCGGGAGTCGGTGCGATCCGCGCCGGGTGGACGGAGAAGCCGGACCTGTTGCCGGCCGAGCTGCTGCTCGATCTGTATGTGATCACGGTGCCCGGCGAGCGTGGCTCCCGCTTGGCCACCGAGCTGACCGCCACCCTCCATGCATTGTTGGCGGGTGGTCCCTTGGAGGGTTGCTCCGCGCACGTGGAGGTGGAGTGGCTGCACGATGCGCAGGCCACCGGGGAGCAGGCGCCGATCGTGAAGGCGGCCGAACACGCTTGGGGTCAGGTCTTCGACTTCCCGTCGCTGGAGGTCGCCGGCTGGACCGGCTCGACCGACGGCGTGGTCCTGCGTGAGCACGGCATCGACACAGTGCGGGTCGGCCCGCAGAGTGAGCGCAGCGCTGTCGATCCGCGACTGGACCTGGTGGATCTGGCCGTTCTCGCCCGCTACCAGCGACTGTACGAGATGCTGCTGAGCGACACGCGCGCGCACTGAGCCCCTGGTGGTGAGCGCCGCGAGTCGAGCACCGGCTTGGCCGACGACTTCGAAACGCTCTCAATCATCTTGCATTGCAAGATGCCGTTACGTTCTATTGACCAAGATCACGCGTGCGACCTAGCATCGTGTGGTCGGCATCACCCTCGAACGGCGAGGTGATGACAACCCTGACGCACTGTGCGCCGGGTGTGCGCCGACAGCCACCCGCTCGGATCCCAGTGCGCACCAGCATGCGGAGGCAAGATGCGCGTGGACACCATCGTCGCCGGCGGACGGATCGTCAGCCCCAGTGGCGTCACCGATGCGGCGATCGCGATCAAGGACGGTCGGATCGTGGCGATCGCCGACGAGAGCGTGCTTCCGGAGGCCGAGCAGCGGATCGACGCCGCTGGAAGCTATGTGCTTCCTGGCATCGTCGACCCGCACGTCCACCTGGGTGGCGGCCGGCCGCTGGGCGAGATCTTCGCGTCAGAAACCGCGTGTGCGGCAGTCGGTGGCGTGACCACCGTGCTGCAGTACCGTCGTTCGCCCTCGACGTTCTTCGAGACGTTCCCCGGGGAGCTGGAACTGGCGCGGACCCGGATGCTGGTCGACACCCAGTTCCACTTCATCATCTCGTCGATGGAGCAGGTGGAGGAGATCCCTCGCTACGCGTCCGAGTTCGGCGTCACCAGCTTCAAGTTCTACATGGGTGGTTACGAGCCGGGCAATCCGATCGGCCTGGTGTCGGTGAACGACGCGGTGCTCTACGCCGCGATGGAGAAGATCCGCGACCTCGGCCCCTACGCCTGGACGATGGTGCACTGCGAGGACGACTCGCTCGTCTGCCACCTGACGCACAAGGTGAAGGCGGCCGGCGGTGATGACCTGGCCGCCTACTCGGCGTCTCGCCCGGACTTCGTGGAGGAGCAGGACCTGCTCCGTGCGATCTGGCTGGCAGACCTTCAGGACTGCCCGCTGTACGTTCCGCACACCACGGTCGGGATGGCGGTCGACGCCGCCGCCGAGTCGCGCCGCAAGGGTCGGGTCGTGGTGCTGGAGACCTGCCCGCACTATCTGGCTCTCACCTCCGACGACGAGCGGCTGGCGGGCTCCGGGGTCGGGAAGGTCGCCCCGGCGCTGCGCAACGCCGAGCACCAAGCGGAGCTGTGGCGTGGCCTGCGTGAGGGCTGGATCTCCACGATCGGATCCGACCACGTGCCGATCCCCAAGTCGGGGAAGGGCATCTGGGAGGAGGCGCCCGGCTTCGCCGGTCTGGCCACCATGCTGCCGGTGGTGCTCACCGAGGGCGTGCTCAAGGGACGGATCGAGATCGAGAAGGTCGCCGAGACGATGGCCTACAACCCGGCGCGTCTCTTCGGCCTGCATCCCACCAAGGGGTCCATCCAGGTGGGCGCTGACGCCGACCTGGTGATCGTGGACATGGAGACCGAGAAGGTCGTCGGACCCGACGTCACCCAGAGTGAGTTCGTCAGCGCCTTCGAAGGCGTCCCGCTGCGTGGCTGGCCCACGCTGACCATGCGCCGGGGCGACGTGATCTATCGCGACGGCGAAGTGCTCGCCGCACCTGGCAGTGGCCAGGTGCTCACCAAGACCGAGCCCGAGAACAAGGAGAGGAACTGGCATGCCGCTTGATGTGAAGCTGGACCCGACGCGTGTGGGGGTCCTGGTCGTCGACATGCAGAACGGCTTCTGCCACCCCGAGGGGTCGCGGGGCCAGGCGTTCGGCGCCGACGCGGTGGCCAATCCGCAGGCGATCATCCCCAACGTGCTGAGGACCATCGACCTGGCTCACGGCCTGGACGTTCCGGTGTGGTTCACCCAGCAGGTGCACTACGACGACGACATCCTGCGCAGCCGCCGGGTGATCCCCTCGCACCTCGAGCGTCGCGGGGTGAAGCTGGAACTGTGCCGCCGCGGCACCTGGGACGCCGAGCTCCTCGATGAGATGAAGGCCATCAAGGAGGACCGCGACGAAGTCGTGGTGAAGCACCGCTCCAGTGCGTTCTTCCAGACCACCCTTGAGGTCGAGTTGCGGATGAAGGACGTGCAGGTGCTGGTCGTCACCGGTACCACCACCAGCTTCTGCGTGGACTCCACCATCCGGGACGCCTATGCCCGGGACTTCGATGTCGTGGTGCCGGCCGAGTGCGTGGCCGACTCCGACGACGCCGCCCATGCCGCGACCCTGGCGAGCATCGAGCGGTTCCACGGAGTCGTGACCGATCTGAACGGGTTGACCGCAGCCCTCGATGGCTAGCCACACCACGCCCAACGGTCAGGTGACGGTCGACGGAGACGTCGTCGCGATCCCGCGTCCCGGAGCCACCTTGCTCGAGGTGCTCCGGGGCTCCGGCCACGATGCCCCCAAAGGGGCGTGTCGCCGTGGCGAGTGCGGCGCCTGCACCGTGCTCGTGGGCGACGCCTCGGTGATGAGCTGCACCATGCTGGCGGCCCTGGTCACCGAACACGTCACGACTGCAGCTGGCCTGGGCGAGGGCGCGGCCGACCTGCGTGAGGCCTTTGCCGATCACCTCGGCTTCCAGTGTGGCTTCTGCACGCCCGGCCAGGTGGTGCGCGCCGAAGCGGTGCTACGGGAGAATCCTGGGCGCACCCGCGCGGAGATAACCGCTGCGATGGCCGGAAACATCTGTCGGTGCACCGGCTACCGGCAGATCATCGACGCCGTCTGTGACGTGGCCGCCCAGCGCTGTGCGCTCGATGGGCCGGTCGACACTGCGGCCGCGTGCGAACGCCGCGAGAAGGCGGCGAGATGAACGCGGTCGGACGGTCCGTGCGACCCCTGGACTGGGTCGAGAAGACCACCGGTACGGCGCGCTATGCCGCAGACCAGCCACCGGCCGACACGTTGGTGGCCAAGGTGCTGCGCTCACCGCTGCCGCATGCCAGGATCCGCTCGATCGACGTCTCGGGCGCGCTGGCGGTGCCCGGGGTGCGGGCGGTGATCACCGCGGCCGACTTCGAGCCCGGCCGTCTCTACGAGCACTCCGGTGCCCCCTACTCCGATCGACCTCCGATGGCGGTGGACCGGGTCCTCTACGTCGGCCACGAGGTTGCGGCGGTGGCCGCGGACACCGTCCAGGCCGCCGAGGCCGGTATTGCCGCGATCAAGGTGAGGTATCGCCGACTCAAGCCGGTGCTCACCGTCCCCGACGCGCTCCGTGCCGGTGCTCCACGACTGCACGAGCGCGAGCACGGCGGCAACGTTGCGGTGTACACGGCGGACGCGTGGGGTGACGTGGAGCTGGCTCACGCCAACAGCCGTCACCGGGTCAGCGGAACCTTCGCCTACCCCAAGGCCACCCACGTCTGCATGGAGCAGAACACCACCGTCGCGTGGTGGCACGACGACCGTCTGGAGATGTGGACCTCCTCGCAGGCACCGCACTTCGTGGTGCACGAGCTGGCCCACTTGTTCGGCCTGGAGGTGGACCAGGTGGTCTGCCGCGACGTGTCGGTCGGGGGCGGATTCGGCTCCAAGTCGAAGATCAGCGAGCACGAGGCCCTGGCCGCCCGGCTGTCGATGAAGTGCGGCCGCCCGGTGCTCCTGGAGCTCACCCGCGCCGAGGAGTTCGCGTTCACCAAGCCGCGGCACGCGTTCACCACCACGCTGAGTGCGCACGCCGACGCGCAGGGTCGGATGTGCTTCCTTGACGCAAGGATCGACGTGGACAACGGTGCCTACAACCACTACGGCCCCTCGGTGATGCGGGCCGGGATCAAGCAACTGGGCTCCATGTATCGCCCCGATGCGGTGCGCTGGGATGCCCGGTTGGTCGACACCAACCTCACCCCCGGAGGCCAGTTCCGCGGCTACGGCCAACCCCAGACGGCGATCGGTCTGGAAACGCTGATGGACGAGCTGGCCGAGCAGTGTGGCATCGACCCGATCGACTTCCGGATCCAGAACTCCGGCCTGCCCGACACCACCCAGCTCTCCGGCTCCCAGATCGGCTCCAACCGGCTGCGCGAGTGCTTGGCAGCGGTGCGAGAGAAGATCGACTGGGACACCCGCCGCAGCAGCGTGCGGCCACCGGACACCGACGGCATCCTCCGTGGCGTCGGGGTCTCCTCCGGCATGCACGCCTCGGGTTCGTACGCCTATCCGGGTGGCAACACCAGCGCCTGCGGGGTCGAGGTCAAGGACAACGGTGACGTGGTGGTGCGGTTCGGCGGGGCGGATGCCGGCACCGGGCAGCGCACCATCCTGGGCCAGATCGTGGCTGAGGTCCTGGGCGTCGACTTCGAGCGGATCAGCGTGATCATGACCGACTGGGACGAGACGCCGCCGGACATGGGTGCGTGGTCCTCACGTGGTACCCACATGGGTGGACAGGCGGCGCGACAGACCGCTGAGGCGATGGCCGCTCGGCTGCTGGAACTGGGCGCCGACCGGCTCGGAACCGAGGACGTGAGCCTCACCGATGGTGCCGTCACCGCACCGACCGGCGAGGTCAAGATCGGGGAGCTCGTCGCCGCGGCCGAAGAGGCACAGGACGGTGCGCTGCGGATCGACACCGAGTACGTCGAGCCCAAGATGCAGCCCTACTGGACCGGCATCGAACGGCCCAACATCTCAGCCACCTACGCCTACGGTGCGCACGCCCTCGAGGTCGAGGTCGATCCCGCCACCGGCGTGATCCGGGTGGTCAGGTACGCCGCCGTGCACGACATCGGCCGAGCGATCAACCCGGCCATGGTCGAAGGCCAGATCATCGGCGGGGCACTGCAGGGGCTGGGCGCCGCTCTCGGCGAGAACCTGCACCTCGAGGGCGGCCAGGTGGTCAACCCGTCGTACCTGCACTACCCGATGCCTCGCGCCACCACGGTTCCCCACGTGGAGGTGTCACTCATCGAAGGCCCTGAGCCGGCTGGTCCGTTCAACGCGAAGAGCGTCGGCGAGATCGCCCTGATCCCGGCAGCGCCGGCACTGCTCAACGCGGTCTACGACGCGACCGGGATCCGGTTCCGGTCCTTGCCGCTGAGCCCCGACGTGGTGCTGAACGCATTGCGGGAGAAGGCGGGGAGCGGCCGCGCAAGCACCACCTCGCCCGACGCCCATCACGCTGGCAGATCGAGTCGTTCCGGCGCCTGTACCCGTTCGGACTGCACCGGATCCTCCACCGGTTCGGCACCCGCTTCGCCCGACGGGTCGCGCCGCGAGAGATCACCGAGGTGCTGCTCCCGGACACGGTCGAGAAGGTCGTCGCGGCCGCGTCCGCGCACAAGCGTGGTGACGTCGCGGTGATCGGGGGCGGCACCGACCTGATGGCCCAACGCGACCAGGGACTCGCGGCGCCGCTGGTGGTGATCGGAACCTCTGCGGTGGCATCGATGCGGCGGATCCGCACCGTCGACCGCGGGCGGATCGAGATCGGGGCGGCGGTCACCCTGGCCGAGTTGGCCGACTGGGCTCGGACCCGGGTGCCGATCCTCACCTCGGTCGTGACCACGATCGCCTCGGCCCAGATCCGCCAGGTCGCCACCGTGGCCGGCAACCTGGGGCAGGAGAAACGTTGCTGGTTCTTCCGAAACGACTTCGACTGCTACAAGCGCGGCGGCGTGACGTGCCCCTGCTACGCCATCGAGGGCGACCACCGGCTGCACCACGCGGCGATCGGCGCGCATCGCTGCCAGGCCGTGACGCCGTCCGACCTGGCCACCGTCTTCGACGCGTTGGACGCCCGGATCCGGTTGGTGTCGGCCACCGGCAGTCGAGAGGTCACCGTGACCGACCTCTACGTCGGCCCCGGAGAGCTCGGCCTGCGGGCCGGCGAGGTGATCGAGGCGGTGCTGCTGCCCGCCGAGGTTGGCGAAGTGGTGGGCGTCTTCGACAAGTTGCAGCAGACCGAGGGCGACTTCGCCCTGGTCTCGGTGGCGCTGTGCGTGCGACCGGATGCGGAGGGTCGCTGGGCGAGTGCCCGCTACACGTTCGGTGGCCTGGCGGCTCGACCTTGGAGTCCCGCGAAGCTCAATGCCGGCGTGTTGGGGCGGCGCCCCGGCACGGCCGAGGTCACCACTCTTCTCGACCACGAACTTGAATGGGAGGCACACCCGTTGCCCGGAAACCGTTGGAAGCTGGACGCAGCTGTCGGCATGGCCGCGCGCGTCACGAGCCAGGCACTGGAGGCCAGGGATGAGTGAACGAGCCCAAGCCATCACCGAGCGCCTCCGGGCCGGGGGAGTCGAGGTGGCGGCGTACCTGCCCGACAGCTGGCTGACCCCGCTGATCAACCAGGTCATCGCCGATGAGGCGATCACCCACGTGCGGGTCACCCGCGAGGACGACGCGATGGCTGTCGCCGGGGGCGCTGCCCTGATGGGCAAGCGTGCCGCGGTGCTGTGCCAGAACGCCGGGATGCTGCTGAGCGCCAACGTGCTCGCCGCCTTCGCGCTGCACCACCAGTTGCCGCTGGTGATCGTGGCCGCCGCGCGGGTGAGGCCAACGACGGCTTCTACTACCAGATGTACAAGGGGCAGGTCAGCCAGGACGTCGCCGAGGCGATCGGGCTCACCGTGCACCACATCACGGGCCCCGAGGACGACTGGCTCTTCGAGCGGGCCAGCGAGCAGGCATGGCTGCAACGCCGCCCGGTGCTGTTGTTGTGCTCGCGCGATGCACTGCTGGGTGTGGCGGCATGAAGCGCCGGATCCTGGCCGAGGCGATTGCTACCGCGGCGCCCGACCACGTGGTGATCACCAGTCTCGGCACCGCTGGCCGCGCCTGGCGCGACTTCGGTGGTGCCAATCCCACCTTCTACGGATCGGATCCGATGGGCGCGGCCCCGGACTCGCCCTGGGAGCCGCGCTCGCCCGACCGGACCTGGAGTTCGTGCTGCTGGAGGGCGACGGTGACCTGGTGATGAACCTCGGCTCGCTGTTGGCGATCGCCGACGCGGCACCGGCCAACCTGCGGGTGGTGGTCTTCAACAACGGCCGCTACGAGACCGGCGGCGGACAGCCGCTGGCCAGCGCGGGCCGAACTAGCCGCGATCGCCGCCGGCAAACGCCTGGCGCGACGTAGCTTGGTTTGTTCCTGAAGTCAC
>NZ_JAKGRW010000028.1 GCF_021555175.1 Nocardioides alcanivorans
ACTGGTCGGCCGTGCACCGCCAACAGCGCGGTGAGCCTGTCGCGGGCGGCCCCTGGGGCTCGGGCCAACAACAGGCCGAGCGCACGAAGGAGACCTCCGAGGAGCAGTCGCAGCCAGCGCCACGGCAACGAGCGCTTGACGCGTTGGCCAGCAGCACGAACATGCCGGCCTCGCGCTCCTCCCGGTGCGGGCGGCTGTGTGGTCCCGGCGGCCGTGCCGGGAGGCCTCGGCGTGGAAGACGACGGCGTCAGGGGCGACCACGACCGTCAGGCCGGCGCGGGAGGCACGCCAGCCGAAGTCGAGGTCGGCGCCCACGACGGGGAGCTCCTCGTCGAAGCCGTCGAGCGCGATGAGCACGCTGCGCCGTACCAACATGCCGGCCGTGTTGACCGCCAGCACCCGGCGGACCTCGTCGTGCTGGCCCTGGTCGTACTCGCCCCGCTCCAGGTTGGTCTCACGGCGGGCCGACCCGGAGACGGTGACGCCGACCTCGAGGAGACGGCGCAGCGACGGCCACTCGCGGAGCTTGGGGCCGATCACGTCGGCGCCCGACTCCTCGGCGACTCGCAGCAGCGCGGCGAGCGCGCCCGGATCCGGCGTGGAGTCGTCGTGGAGCAGCCATACCCACTCGCTGTCGATGTCACCGAGGGCGTGCCTCACGGCCGTGCCGAAACCACCGCGGGCCTGGCGCACTCGGTCGAGGCCGAACTCGGCGGCGAGGAGATCGATCGATTCGTCGGTGCTACCGGTGTCGACGGCGAGCACGTGCTCCGGCGGGCGCTGCTGGTCGCGAAGACCAGCGAGCACCGCCGGTAGCCAACGTGCACCGTCGTGGCTGACCAGTAGGGCTGTCACCGTCACGACGGGCAACCCTACGGTCTCTGCGGGCGCGACGCTCAGACGGCCCGCTTCTTCAACTTTCGACGCTCACGTTCGGACAGACCTCCCCAGATCCCGAACCGCTCATCGTTCAGCAGCGCGGACTCCAGGCATTCCTGGCGGACGTCACACGTCTGGCAGACCTTCTTGGCCTCCCTGGTGGAGCCACCCTTTTCCGGAAAGAACGCCTCAGGGTCGGTCTGGGCGCACAGTGCGCGCTCCTGCCAACCTGAGTCCTCGGCGTCGTCACCTTCGAGGAGGAACAGCTCGCGCACGGTACTCCCCTTTCGACCCTTCTTCCTGACCCGATTCTTCGGGCCCGGTGTCACTCCCCGGAGGAGAACGACGATGTTGGAATTACATGCCTGTCATACCCCGGAAGTCAAGCCCGGATCTGCTATAACCCGGACCACTTCTGCTGAACGGCAGCAGACTCCCACTGCCGGGACGTGACGCGACGTCAGGCAAGGTATCCCCATGCGTGAAATCACCGTGCTCTCCGGCGGGATGGGTGGGGCGAAGTTCCTCACCGGCCTGCGCCACGCAGTGCGTGGGCACCTGCTGCCCGGAGTCGACCCCGACGCGACGATCACCGTCATCGCCAACACCGCCGACGACTGGTGGGTCCACGGACTCAAGATCTGCCCCGATCTCGACACCGTGATGTACACGCTCGGCGACGGAATCGATCCCGACCGTGGCTGGGGTCGTCGCCAGGAGTCGTGGGCAGTGCTGGAGGAACTGAAGGAGTACGGCGTCGAACCGACGTGGTTCGGGCTGGGCGACCGCGACATCGCCACCCACCTCGTGCGCACCCAGATGTTGGAGGCCGGGTTCCCGCTCTCCCGGGTCACGGAGGCCCTGTGCAAGCGCTGGCAGCCCGGCGTCCGGCTGTTGCCCATGAGCGACGACCGGGTGGAGACCCACGTGGCGATCGCCGACCCCGACTCCCCGTCGGGCCGTAAGGTGATCCACTTCGAGGAGTACTGGGTGCGCCTGCGCGCGTCCGTGCCCGCCGAGCAGGTGGTCGTGGTGGGGCTCGAGCAGAGTACGCCGGCACCCGGCGTGGTCGAGGCGCTCACCGGAGCGGACCTTGTCATCGTCCCGCCCTCGAACCCGGTCGTGTCGGTCGGCACCATCTTGGGCGTGCCCGGCATCCGGGAGGCGCTGCTCGACACCGATGCGCCCGTGCTCGGTCTCTCCCCATCGTCGGTGACATGCACGTGCAGGGCATGGCCGAGCAGATGCTCACCGCCATCGGGATCGACGTCACGGCGGCGGGCGTGGCGGGCCACTACGGTGCGCGAAGCCGCGGTGGCGTGCTCGACGGATGGCTCGTCGATGCGGGGGATGCCCACCACGTCGCCGCGGTGCAGGAGCTCGGGATCCGGTGTGCCGCCGTACCGCTCATGATGACGTCGGTCGAGGCGACCACGGCGATGGTCATCGCGGGTCTGGAGCTGGTCCGGTGACGCAAGGGCTGTCCGTGCTCGCCCCCGACGGCGTGGGTGAGGTGGCTCCGGGCGACGACCTCGCCGCGCTGCTGCTGGCCGTCTGCACTCCCCAGGACGGCGACGTCGTCACGGTGACCAGCAAGGTGGTCAGCAAGGCCGAGGGACGTTTCGGCCACGGTGACCGCGAGGTGGCGCTGGCGGGTGAGACCGCACGGATCGTCGCACGTCGCTCACCCACCACGATCGTGCGCAACCACCTCGGCCTGACCATGGCCGCAGCCGGCATCGACAACTCCAACGTCGAGGCGGGCCAGCACCTGCTGCTGCCGATCGACCCCGACGCATCCGCGCACGCACTGCGCGAGGCGGTCCGGGAGCGCATCGGTCACAACGTCGCCGTGGTCATCACCGACACCGCGGGGCGCACCTGGCGCCACGGGCAGACCGACATCGCCATCGGGGCTGCGGGGTTGCGGGTCCTGGAGGACTTCGGCGGACAGACCGATGCCTACGGCAACATCTTGGCCGTCACCGCTCCGGCGGTCGCCGACGAGATCGCATCCGCTGTGGAGCTGGCGAGCGGCAAGCTCGGCGGACGCCCCTTCGCGATCCTTCGCGGCCGGGCCGACCTGGTGCTGCCGGCCGGTGACGCCGGCCCGGGTGCGCGAGCGCTGGTGCGTGAGGACGGTGAGGACCTCTTCGGTTTCGGCTCGCGCGAGGCGGTGATCGCGGCGCTGGCGGGCCGTGATGCCGTGGCCTTTGGTGCCCCGGCACCTGTCGACGACCTGGCCCGCGCGCTGAGCGAGGTCGTCGGCGGCACGGTGCAGGTCGTCGCTGGCGGCGCCGAGTGGAGGCCGGATCCGGAGCGGGCGCTCCCGGTCCGAGAGGTCGTCAGGGCGGTCGCCTTCGCCCATGGCTGGCGCGTCGACCCGGCGCAGTGGCCGGTCGCGCTCAGGTTCCTACCCGTCGTTCCGTAGACTCTGCGCCGTAGTCCCCCTGCCCTGACCGAGAAAGCCTGATTCGTGGCAACTTCGAAGAACTCCCGGCGCGACCGCGCGCAAGAACTGCTCTCGCAGCAGAAGCGTGCCGACAAGCGCCAGGGCCTGATCATCATCGGCGTGTGCGTGGGTGTGGCGGTGCTGATCATCGGCCTGGCCGCGTTCCGACCGGTCAAGGACTGGTGGGACCAGCGCGACCTCAAGGGCAAGGACATCGCCGACATCGGCGCCCCCGCCTCGGTGTGCGGCCCGATCATCACCAAGCCGTCCAACGGCGTCCAGGACCACGTCGACCCCGGCACCCAGGTCGACTACCCGGAGGCACCGCCCGCCTTCGGTCAGCACGAGGTCTACCCCGACGACATGGTGCGCAAGCTCTACACCAAGACCGACCGTCCCAACATCGAGCAGTTGATCCACAACTCCGAGCACGGATACACGATCTTGTGGTTCAAGGGCATCGACCGCGGCAGTGACGAGTGGGACAACCTGAAGGCCATCGCCACCAAGCTCAAGGGCACCAGCAACATGCGCCTGAAGTTCAAGGCCGTCGAGTGGTCCGACGACGACCCGAAGTGGTCGAACGACGGCGAGCCGTGGACCACCGAGGACGGCGAGGAGATCGACACCGACGGCATGCACGTCGCCATGACCCACTGGTCGAAGGGCGGCCCGGACGCCGACATCTCCGAGACCGACAAGCAGGTGGGTGTCTGGCAGTTCTGCTCGGAGGTCTCCGGTGAGGCCCTCGAGAACTTCATGAACGACTACCCCTACCTCGACTCCCCCGAGCCCAACGGCGGCTGATCCAGGCGCGACCACGGCAAGGCCCCGCGACCACGGTGACGTGCTCGCTGGGCCTTCCCGTTCCGGGTGGTCCAGCCTTCCCCGTTGCGGATAGTCCCGGACAAACTTGTCGCCAGATTCCCTTTCGAGGACAAATTCGTCCGGGAGTATCCCGGGATAGGGCAGCCGGCGCGTCTCAGACGCTGGTGGCGACGTCGACCTTCGCCCCCTCCGGCAGGTGTACGCCGGCGCCCACCGTGGCGTCGTCACCGATTGTTGCGCCCTCGATCACCGCCCCAGCACCGATCACGGCACCGGGTCCGACCACCGAGCGGATCACCCGGGCTCCTGCCGCGACCACCGCGTCGGTCATGACGACGGAGCCCGAGACCGTCGCCGTTGCTGCGACCCTGGCTCCGGCCATCACGCCCGAGCCGTCGTCGACGACCGCCTCCGGGGAGACCTGCGCCTCGGGGTGGACCCGGGCCTTGCCGTCGGCGGCCGCGATCGCGGGCGTGGGCGCGACGCCGAGCACGACCTCCCGCGAGGCCTCGACCAGTGCCAGTGGTGTGCCGACGTCACGCCAGTAGGCCGTCTCGACGTGCCCCACCACGAGCGCGCCACCGGCCACCAGGCCAGGAAAGGTCTCCCGCTCCACCGACACCTCGCGACCAGTGGGGATCGTGTCGATGACCGACCGCCTGAAGATGTAGCAACCGGCGTTGACCTGGTTGGTCACCGGCGTGTCCGACTTCTCCACGAAGTCGAGCACCCGCCCGGCGTCGTCGGTCGGGACGCACCCGAAGGCGCGGGCGTCCTGGACCTCCACGAGGTGCAGGGAGACGTCGACAGTGCTCCCGTCGCGCGGGGTGTCGAAGTCCTGGAGCTGGGCCGCGAGGTCGTGGCCCGAGAGCACGTCACCGTTGAGGATCACCACGGCACCCTCCGGATCCGGGTCGAGCGCGTCGGCGACATTGCGGATTGCGCCACCCGTGCCGAGCGGCACGTCCTCGAGCACGTAGGAGAGGCGGACCCCCACCGCGAACCGTCGCCCAGCACCGGCTCGAACTGGTCGGCGTGATAGCTGGTCGCCACCACCACGTGCCTCACGCCGGCCTGTGCCAGTCGAGCGATCTGGTGCTCCAGGAACGGCACCCCGCCGACGTCCAGCAGGTGCTTCGGGCGACGCGCGGTCAGGGGCAACAGGCGGGTGCCGAAGCCGCCCGCGACGATCACTGCCTCGGGGGCCTTGGTTCGTGCAGTCATGAGCCGAACCCTAGCCATCCCGTCGGTGGTGCCCGTGCGGTGCGTCGCGGGCGTACGTCCTGGTGCCTCGAGGGCACGCAGGTGGTGACGTGGCGAGGTGACAGACTGGACGCATGGCCGAGACCTTCCCTGCTCTGGTTTCCGATCTGCTGCGCGCCGACCCCGGCCGTCCGCTGGTCACGTTCTATGACGACGAGACCGGCGAGCGCACCGAACTCTCCGTGGCCACCTGGGCCAACTGGGTCGCCAAGACCTCCAGCCTCCTCGTCGAGGAGCTCGATCTCTCCCGCGGCGAGACGATCCACCTCGACCTGCCGACGCACTGGCTCGGCCCGGTCTTCCTGGGAGCGGCGTGGACCGTCGGACTCGTCGTCGTACCGGAGCCGGACGGGGCGGACGCCGTCGTCTCCGGGCCCGAACGCCTGGTCGAGCATGCTGCGCGGGGTGTCGAGGTGATCGGTTGCGCCCTGCTGCCGTTGGGAGTGCGGTTCCGTGACGAGATCCCCGCCGGGGTGCGTGACTTCGGCATCGAGGTCTGGTCGCAACCCGATTCGTTCCTCCCCTACGACCCGCCGAGCGCCGACGACGAGGCCCTGCCCGGGGTCACCCACCGCGAGCTGCTGGCGGCGCCCACCGCCTCCGAGGGGATCCTCGGCGACGGTGGGCGGCTGCTGACCACGGCGAATCCCGCTTCCCCTTCGGGTCTTGCCAGTTTCACCGAACCCCTGGTCAGAGGCGGCTCGGCGGTCTGGGTCCGCCACGCGGACCCGGGCACGTGGGACGGACGTTACGAGGCCGAGCGCGCCACCGCCGCCTGGCTGACCTGATCACCCCGCCAGGTCATAGCCCTTGAATCCCGTCGCGAGCAGGATCGGTGAACCGAAGCCCTTGCTGGTGCCCGGCAGCACCCAGAGTTGCCCCTTGCCCTTGGTCCGCACCACGAGGTCCTGACGCCCGTCCCGGGTGACGTCGCCCGGGCTCAGCACGAGGTCGTACGCCGCCACGTCGGTCGCGATCCTGGCGGGGGCCCCGGTGAGCCCGCCCGGGCCGTTGCCCTGGTACCACGTCAGCGCGCTGCCGTTGCGCACGAGGACGTCGGGAGCGCCGTCGGCGTTCCAGCGCCCCAGCCCCAACTGGGCGGACCCGGCCACGCTACCGCGGGCCACGAAGCTGCTCCTCAGGCCGGAACCGGAACCCGGGTAGACGCGCATGGAGCTGCCCTTGGGCTGACCCATGAGGTCGGGGAAGCCGTCGCCCGTCACGTCTCCCACGGCCGCCAGAAGGGTGACGTTGGTGAAGCCGGTGCCGATCTTCTTCGGAGAGGCGAACCTGTCGTTGCCCAGCCCCCGGTGCAGACGCAGGTTGCCCTTCGCGTTGCGGGTGACGATGTCGCCGATGCCGTCTCGGTCCCAGTCCCCCACGTTCAACAGCACGTCGCTGCCGGAGAAGCCGCTGCCCAGGTTGACCGGGGTACCGACGTTGCGGGTACCCGAGTGCTTGAGCACCCGGAGCTTGCCACCGGCGAGAACGACCATGTCGGGACGCGAGGTCCCCCCGACCGCACCCGCAGAGACCGAAGTCAGGCCCTTCAGGCTGCGCAACGGCCCGAAGGCCTTGCCGAACGTGCCGTTGCCCCTGCCCGGACGCACCCACGCCACCTGGGATGCCTTGTCACGCACCAGCAGGTCCGCCTTGCCGTCGCCGTCCACGTCGCCGAAACCGGAGACGACGTCGAACCGGCCCCACGCGCCGTTGACCGCCTTGCGCGGCCCGAGCGCGGCCCTGCCCGTGCCGGGGTGCAGCCACAGTTTGCCGGCGCTGTCACGCGCCAGGACGTCAGGCACCTTGTCGCCGTTGACGTCGCCGGTGGCCGCGGTGGCGTCGTACCCGCTCCACGAACCGAGCGAGGCGCCCTTCTTGAACCCACCCTTGCCGTTGCCTCGGAAGAGCATCAGGTTGCCCTGGGAGTTGCGGGCGACGACATCGTTCCTGCCGTCCTTGTCGAGGTCCCCGACCGCGGTCACCTGGCTGTGCCCGACGAAGCGGACCTGCTTCTTGACCGGGCTGGCGAAGCCGGTACCGGCTGCCGTTCCCGGCAACGTCCAGCTGGTGCCGGTGGCGTCGATCGCCAACACGTCGGCGCGTCCGTCGCCGGTGAGGTCAGGGCTGGCAACCACGGTGCGGTAAGTGGCGCTCACACCTGCCGGTGTCGTGGCTGCGTCGAAGTTGAGCATGCCTCCGGTGGGGACGGCGTACACCGTGCCGTCCTTCTTGCGCAGCAGCAGGTCGGGGTCGGACCCACCGACCACGTTGGTCGCCAGCTCGCGGCCACTCCAGTCGGCCTGGTGCTTCGCCGCCAGCTTCCGGATCTTCGCGAGCTTGGCGTAGAGGTAACGCCCCGGACAGGCGGTGGATGCCGCGTCACGGTGTCCGTTGATCGCCGGGAAGGTGCGTGATCCCACCTGCTGCTTGGTGCTGCTGGCGTCCACCCCGTGCAGGGCGAGCTTCCAGGCCATGAGACTGCCGTAGGCCTGCACGATCTTGCTGCCGGGCTTCGTGATGTCGAAGTTGCCGATCGCCGACATCGCGAAGGAGTAGTTGTTGTAGTTGAGCGTGTGCGCACCGACCACGGGCAGGTCGACGCCGCCGTAGCGCCCCTCCCAGATACGGCCGAACCGGTCGACCAGGAAGTTGTAGCCGATGTCGCTCCAGCCCCGGGACTTGGTGTGGTAGGCGTAGATGCTCCGGATGATCCCCGGCACCTGTGCCTTCGTGTAGTCGTTGGCGTTGGCCGTGTGGTGCACGAAGCCCGCATGGACCTCGTAGTAGCTCGGCGACCCGTCGCGCAGCTTCTCGTTGGCACCCCACTGGGCGCGGGAGAAGATCTTCGGCTTGTCGGTCACGGTCGTCGCCTGCAACGCGATGTCGCCCTGGTCGGTGGCGAGGACGCCGTCGCTCGGCACGTCTGCGCCGGTGTCTGCGTCGGCGTCACCCTGCCGCAGCTTGGCGGTGTCGATCTCAGGCGCCTCGACGTCATGTCCCGCGGACTCGCCCGGAGCCACGACCGCCATCCGGAGGTCGCTGGGACTGACCACACCGTCAGCCGTGGTGGCGCGCGCCTGGACCTCATCGACGTCGCCGACAATCAGCGCATCGGTGCCGGGACGAGCCCGTTGCCCCTCCGCGGTCGACGCGTCGGGCCCGTGCTCCTCGTGGTAGTCGAGCGGAGCCCACTCGGTCCACACGCCGTTCGTGCTGGTCCGCACCTCGACGGTGATGTCGTCGTCGCCGACCTCCGCCCCGGGACTCCAGGTGACGCCCACGGCACCGTAGCCGTGGACCTTCTCCGGGTCGCTGATGATCGTGCGGGACGTCGTGCCGGTCGCGGGCGCCTCGTCGCTCCGGGACTCGGGTTGCTCGACGTACTCGTCGTGCTCGTCGGAGACGTCGTCGTCGGAGTGCAGGTGCTGGCGCGGGGCCACCGCGACGGTCTCATCCTCGGTCTCCATCGGATGCTCCTCGACGACCGGTTCGACCGGGGCAGTCTCCACCTCGGCCGGTTCGGTCGCCTGGCGAACGCCCGCCGGCCCGTCGATCGGGACGCTGGGCAGCGAAGCTCCCGGAAGCGGTACGACGGAGTCCCGCGCCGACTCCCTCGGCAGCGCAGTGATCACGTCGAGGGAGACGACATTGGCTGCCGGGACGAGCACGGCAAAGACCGCTCCGAGCACCAGCAACTGCTGGCAGGCGGAGACGAATCGGGCCTTGTTGGGGCGCATGGAAGGATCTCTCCGGTGCGGGGGAAGTTCACACGAGCCCCAAGTTTCACACCAGTCACACCCCCCTTGGCAAGGGTTCGTGAGTAACTACAACGCTGTAATTTCCACTCGACACGCCGGTCGATGCCAAATTCTTCAGGGAGTGAGGGCCGTGTCACACCGGTCCCATCCGCCCCGTGGGCCCCAAAATTCCCCGCCCGGGCGGGGAACTTGGCGCTTGGCGTGCGAATCCACGCACACCAAGCGACTGATTTGGTGGCGCAGTGTGATCACTGAGGTTACGGAGGTTACGGAGGCGAGCCCACGCCGCACCGGCTGAACTCCGGCGTCACATCAGGCCCCAGACGTCTCACTGCGGTGCAAAATTGCATGCTTGGTGCGTGTGGCTACGGCCCACAGGCGACTAGTTCCCCGCCCGGGCGGGGAATCCCGAGGCGCCAGGGGCGCGTGAGGCAGGCGAGAAGGACCCGCCCCACGCGGCACGCGTCAGATGTCTGCGCCCAGGTCCTCGTCGTCGTCCACCTCGGGCGGTGAGTCCTCGTCGGGGTCGTACTTGAGATACTTGATGCCCGCATTGACCTCGCCGTCGTAACCGACGCGGCCCTTCTCGAGCACGATGACGCGGTCACACATCTTGCGCACCGAGCCGGCGGCGTGGCTGACGTAGAACAGGGTGCGGCCCTCGGCACGGATCTGCTGCATGCGTTCAAGGCACTTCTTCTTGAACGGCTTGTCGCCCACTGCCAGCACCTCGTCGGCGAGGAAGATGTCGGAGTCGACGTGCACGGCGACAGCAAAGCCCAGGCGGGCGAACATCCCGGAGGAGTAGTTGCCCACCGGCGTCTCGAGGAAGCGCCCGATGTCGGCGAACTCAACGATCTCGTCGAACTTCCGGCGGGTCTCTGCCTCCGTCATGCCGAGCACGGCCGCGTTGAGGAAGACGTTGTCCCGGCCGGTCATCTGCGGGTGGAAACCGGCCCCGGTGGCGATCAGGCCGGCGATGCGGCCCCGGGTCAGCACTTGGCCGCCGTCGGGACGCATGATGCCGTTGACCAGCTTGAGCAGGGTGCTCTTGCCGGAGCCGTTGAGGCCCATCAGGCCGATCGACTCGCCCTGCTCCACCGTGAAGGAGACGTCGTCGAGTGCCTTGAAGGTGTCACTGATCTCGCGCCCCTTCACCGCCGCGACGGTCATCTGCTTCAGGGTGCGCTGGTAGCGCATCGTGAAGTACTTCGTCACCCCCTCGACCACGATCGAGGTGCTGTCCGGATAGCTCACGTCAGACGCTCCGGGATCTTGTTCTCCAGCTTGCTGAAGACCCGCTGCCCGATCACGAGCATCACGATCGCGATGCCCAGTCCGAGGAACGAGTAGGCGAAGAGGTTGTCGGGGATGTGGTGCGCCTGCGTGTCGACCGGGTCATCCGTCGTCCCCACCCAGAAGGCCTGCTGCACGAGCAGTACGGCGTCCGCGATCGGGTTGTAGAGGTAGTAGGCCGCGGCTGCCCCGAACCGGTCCTCGATCATCGTGAAGGGATAGATCATCGGCACGCCGAACCGAACGAAGTTGGTGAGGATCCCCACGAAGCTGCCCACGTCACGGAAGAAGACGTTGGCAGCGGCGAACATGAGCGCCAGCGCGGTCCCGAGCACCGCGATGATCACCACCGCGAGAAGGAACCCCAACATCCCGATGACGGTCGGTGTCCACCCCATGACGAGGCAGGCGATCATCAAGATCACCACCTGGGGGCCCATGTGGTAGAGCGACACCAGCATGGAGGCGACCGGGAACATCTCCCGGGGCATGGCCATCTTCCGCACCAGCGCCTTGTTGCGCATGATCGACCTGGTTCCGGCGCCGAAGGTCTCCACGAAGAACTGGACGACGATCAGGCCACAGAAGACGTGGATACCGAAGTTCTCGGTGCCACGCCCGATGATGATCCCCATCACGACCCAGAAGATGAACAGCTGGCTCAGCGGGTTGATGTAGGACCAGATCATCCCCAGGACCGAGCCCTGGTAGCGCGCCGACACCTCGCGACGCACCAACAACCGGAGCAGGTAACGACGTCGGAAGACCTCGCGCAGCCCCGTCTGCGGGGCAGGCGAACGCAAGGGCGCGTCGACGACCCTGACGCTGCGCGGGGTCGGCTCGGCGGGGTTCTCGGACTCAGCCATCAGCACCGTCTGTGTCGTCGATCCCGAAGGTCCGCGCCCAGGCCTCGGGCGAGGTGACCTCGGCAAGGTGCGCCCGGTAGCGCTCCGCCAGCGACGGCCACTCCTTGCGGAGCCGGTTGTGCATCGCGACGGTACGTCGCACCAGGTCGCGGTAGCGCTCGGGGTCACGGCGGTAGAGCGCAGCCGAGGTGCCGTCGGGCATGGAGACGACCGCGGAGTCGTAACGAGCCAGGCGGTACCAACGTGCGTCCATGGCGGTGAGCTCGATCTCGGGGTAGTCCGGCGCCATCGGACGCAGCTTGCGGAACTGGCGCAGCGGTGACGTCGCGGCAGCCACCAGCTGCGCCTTGCGTCCCGGCACCTCGAAGTCGTCCTTCTTCTTCGGCGGCTTGTGGCGGCGCACCGGCGGGAACTCCTCCCGCTCGACCTTGAGCTGCGCGTCGCTGAAGGGCTTCACGAAGGCACGTACGTCGCCCAGCTTGGTCGGCAGGTCGGCGTGCAGCTGCTCCGGGCCGGCGAAGACGTCCTCCAGGGCCATGTGCCGCAGTTCGACCGTGGAGTACTGCATCGAGACCAGGTGCGACAACTGGTGATTGAAGCTCTCCATGATCATCCGGCCACCCTTGGGATAGCTGGAGTGCAGCAACGCGGCGACGAAGCGGTTGCGCTGGTGGAAGTAGGCCTGCCAGTCGAGCGCATCGTTCTTGTCGCTCCACGGCACGTGCCACACGGCGGCACCGGGGAAGGTGACGGTCGGGTACCCGGCCGCCTTCGCCCGGAGGCCGTACTCGGAGTCGTCCCACTTGATGAACAACGGCAGCGACAGACCGATCTCGGCGATCACCGAGCGCGGGATGAGGCACATGAACCAACCGTTGAAGTCGACGTCGGTGCGCTGGTGCAGCCACCGCGCCGAGCGCAGGTTGCGCGCACCGAAGTCCCAGTCGTTGATGGCGTAGGACGGCGACATCCACCAGAACCGGTAGGGCTGGATGACCTCGCCGAAGGAGTGCAGCCGAGCCCGCGCGTAGAGGCTGAACATGTGGCCACCGACCAGCGTCGGGCGCTTGCACAGGTCACCGAAGGTGATGGCCCGGATGATGCCCTCGGGCTCGCAGACGACGTCGTCGTCCATCATCATCGCGTAGGTGGCGGTGCCCTTGCGCAGCGACTCGAACTGCCCCCGCGCATAGCCGCCGGACCCACCGAGGTTGGCTTGCTCGATGACCCGCAGCTTGTCGCCGAGCCCGGCCTGCGCCCCCGGGAAGACCTCGGAGTCGGCCACCTTGTCGGTGCCTTGCTCCATCACCAGCACCTCGTCGAGGTACGGCGCCAGCACCTCGTCGTCGCTCAGCTGCGTCAACAGCTTGGCGCAGAAGTCGGGGCGGTTCATGGTGGTGATGCAGATGTCGACGGTGCCGTGCTCGGCCTTGTCCGCCGCCACCTCCGCCGACCATTCGGCCTGTTCGACGACGGCGCCGTCCTCACCGGCGACGACGTCGTACCAGTACCAGCCGCCGTCGACGAACGGCTTGAGGGTGAGCTCGAAGCTGGCGGTCTCCGACTCGGTTCCTGCGACCACGATCGAGTCGACGCGCTGCGAGCGGCCGTTGGCCATCGACTTGTAGACGGTCACCGTCGACCCCGCGCCACGCACCTGCACGTCGAGGGTGACGGCGGTGACGACGGTCCAACGCCGCCAGTAGCTGGCCGGGAACGCGTTGAAGTAGGTGCCGAAGGAGAGCTTCTCGCTCGGGCCCATCTGCAGCGCGGTGCGCGAGACGATCTGCTCGGGGTGGATGGTGTCGCCGCTGGCGATCGACTGACGCAGCGCTGCCCGGTTGAGGTCCTTGGCTGCTTGCGACGACCCGACCTCGTACTTGTCGGCGTCGAGGATCGCGGGGTCCGGGTCGACGTACAGCGGGAAGACGTCGGTGTCGCGATCGAGCGGGAAGACCTGCCGCTGCAGGGTCCGGCGTACGACGCCCATGCTCACTGTGGTGTTCACTCGTCCACTCCCCCGCTCTTCAGCGGTTCGCCCGACTCGAAGTGCGGACGCAGCTTGTTCTGGAACATCGACAGTGCGGACCCGATGGCCATGTGCATGTCGAGGTACTTGTAGGTCCCGAGGCGGCCACCGAAGATCACCATCGGCTCCTTCTTGGCCAGGTCGCGGTAGCGCAGCAGCTTCTCGCGGTCCTCAGCGGTGTTGATCGGGTAGTAGGGCTCGTCACCCTCCTCCGCGAAGCGCGAGTACTCGTGCACCACGATGGTCTTGCCGGCGAGGTGCTTGCGCTCCGGGTGCAGGTGCTTGAACTCCAGCACCCGGGTGTAGGGCAGTTCCTGGTCGTTGGCGTTGACCACGCCGGTGCCCTGGAAGTCATCGACGTCGAGCGTCTCCTGCTCGAGGTCGATGGTGCGCCACGACAGGCGCCCTTCGGAGTTGTCGAAGTACTCGTCGACCGGCCCCGTGTAGACGATCGGGACCCGGCCCTTGAACTCGTCGGCAACGGAGAAGAAGTCCGTGTCCAGCCGGACCTCGATGTTGGGGTGGTCCGCCATCTTCGCCAGCCACGCGGTGTAGCCGTCGACCGGCAGGCCCTCGTAGGTGTCGTTGAAGTAGCGGTTGTCGAAGGTGTAGCGCACCGGCAGCCGCGTGATGATGTCGGCGCTGAGCTCCTTCGGGTCGGTCTGCCACTGCTTGGCGGTGTAGCCCTTGACGAACGCCTCGTAGAGCGGGCGTCCGATCAGCGAGATCGCCTTCTCCTCGAGGTTCTTGGCCTCGGAGGTCTTGAACTCCGACGCCTGCTCGGCGATCAGCGCGCGCGCCTCGTCGGGCGTGTGCGCCTTGCCGAAGAACTGGTTGATGAGCCCGAGGTTCATCGGGAACGAATAGACCTGTCCCTGGAACTTCGCGAAGACCCGGTGCTGGTAGTTGGTGAAGGAGGTGAACCGGTTGACGTAGTCCCACACCTTCTGGTTGCTGGTGTGGAACAGGTGCGTGCCGTACTTGTGCACCTCGATCCCGGTCTCCGGGTCGAACTCGCTGTAGGCGTTGCCCCCAATATGGTGACGTCGCTCCAGCACGAGCACCTTGAGGCCGAGTTCCTCGGCGCAGCGCTCGGCAATGGTCAGACCGAAGAATCCGGATCCGACGACGACTAGGTCTGGTGCAGACAATTCAAAACTCCTGGCGTTCGGGGCGGGGTGAGTCTAGTCCGCAGGGGTGTCGGATCCTGCCTTCGCGACGCCGGGAAGGGTGCGCATTCCCCGCGCTGAGCGAATGGCCTTCGTCACGTTCGCCGCTTCACGGCGTCCCCCGCGCAACGGGCTCAGCAGCAGCACCGCGAGCACGATCAGCCACGGCTTGGCGCGCACGAGCGCGTTCTCGCCGTACCGGAAGTGCACCACGAAGAGGTTGCGGAACATGTAGAACCCCTTCCACGTGTCGAGGGCATGCTGCTGGTCGAAGTCGAGTTGCCGCACCATCACGGCATCGCGCACGCCGAGCACCTCGAAACCCGCCCTGCGCGCGCGGATCACGAAGTCGACGTCGTCGTAGAAGATGAAGAAGGTGGGATCGGGGAAGCCGATCGCGTCGACCACCTCACGTTTCACCAGGAAGCCCTCGAAGGCGACGTTCTCCAACGGCACCGTCTCCGGCATCTCCGCGCGGGAGGAGTACGTCGAGTCGACGCTCGCGCTCTTGGGGCGGATCCGTAGCGGGTTGCTCAGGTCGAAGGTGAGTGCTGCCTTCTCGACGAGGGTTCCTGCCTTGTCCTCACGCACGGCCGCCAGGCACGGCGCGTCGTGGCCGAGCAGCACCTCGAGACAGTCGGGCGCCGGCACGACGTCGTCGTCCATCAGCCAGATGCGGTCGGCCCCGAGCCCGTGGGCTCGACGCAGCCCCTGGTGGAAGCCGCCCGCTCCCCCGGTGTTCTCCTCGCTGCGCACCACGTCGAGCGGCAGCTCGCGGTGCCGGGCGATCACGTCGGCGGTGTGGTCGGTGGAGGCGTTGTCGACGACCACGACGGCGTCGGGCAACCGCGTCTGCGCAGCCAGTCCGGCCAGCGTCAGGTCGAGCAGGTCGGCTCGGTTGTAGGTGACGATCACCACAGCCACCCGCTCGCCACCCACGTCGAGACCACTCACCGCAGGAACCTCCCGTGCCCGGTGAAGTCGTCGCGCAGCCCCGCCGTGATCCCCGCCGCGCTGAGGCGCAACCGGCGCAACGACGGTCGGGTGAAGGCGTAGAACCACACCGTCTTGACGATGAACGCGATGACGAACAACCACCCTCGGTGCTCGCGGAGGTTGACCACGTTGTTGCGCGCCATGCAGTAGTGCTTGAGATCGGACGGCGAGTGGTTGTAGGTGGTGCGGCCGAACATCATCGGCGTGCCCAGCTCCCCGACCGACGGGTGGCGGACGACGGCAGCGGTGACGGTGGCGATCCGCGCTCCGGCCGCCTCGGCACGCAGCCGGTACTCGTGGTCGTCACCCCAGATGAAGAACTCCGAGCGGGGCAGCCCGATCCGCTCCACGAGTTGGCGCGTGACCAGCACCCCGTTGAACGGGATGACGATCTCCTCGATGCGCCCGTTGCGAGCGGCAGCCTCGGCCTGGGCAGTGCGGTGCACGGTGCGGGCGCCGCCGGGCAGCCGAATCGGGAAGACCAGTTCGTCTGGGGCATCACGGTCGACGACCAGCGGCCCCCAGAAGTCGACGTCGTCCTCGGCCAGCAGCGTGGCGAGGCAGTCCGGCTCGGGCAGCCCGTCGTCATCCATCAGCCACACAAGGTCGGCGCCGTCGGCGACCGCGCGCCGTACGCCTTCGTGGAAGCCGCCTGCTCCCCGCGGTTCTCCGGCAGCGTCACCGGCAGCACGGGTACGCCGCCAGCCCGGTCCGCTTCGACGCGCAGCCACTCCCCGGTCCCGTCGGTCGAGGCGTTGTCGACGACGACGATCGCGGTGAGCCGCGGGGTGGCCCGCAGCGACGCGACGAGGGTCTGCAGCAGCTCGAGACGGTTGAAGGTGACCACCGCCGCGACGACGCGGCGCGAGTCTGACTGGGCTGGCACGGCGCCCACCCTAGATGAGGGGGTCACGGATCAGCAGGCGGCGCTGAGGTCGTCCGCCTCGTTTGCGGCGTAGCCCTCATTGCGGGTGCCGAGCGAACCGCCACTGGTCACGTCGGAGGTCTTGGCCTTCTTCGCTCCCTTGACGGTCTTGCCCTCCGCCTTGTCGATGCCCTTCTGCACCATCGCACGGATCTTGTCGAGATCGGGGTCGGCGGTGTTGATGGCCGGCGGCACCAAGGACACGGTGGACATCTTCTGGTCCTTGGCCTTCATCGCGAGCTCGACGAAGTTGGCGAACTGGCTGCGTGGCACGTTGGTGTCGATTACACCGGTGGTCGCCTCGGTGATGTCCTTGTAGTGCTGCACCAGCGTGGCCGGGCTGAGCTGGGAGACCATGGCGCCCATCACGCACTTCTGGCGGGCCATCCGCGAGTAGTCGTCGGAGCCCTCCCGGGCTCGGGCGAACCACAGCGCGTCGTGGCCGTTGAGCTTGCGGACGCCCGGCTCGATGTAGCCGGTAACATCGCTGCCGAGGCCACCGACGGGGATCCGGTCACGCACGTTGAGCTCGATCCCGCCGACCGCATCGACGAGATCCTCGAAGCCCTGCAGGTCGGCCATCGCCCAGTAGTGGATCTTGAGGCCGGTGATGCCCTCGATCGCCTCGATCGTGGCCTCCTTGCCCGGGTCCTTCGAGTCGAAGAGCTCCGGGTTGTCCTGGGCCCACGTGCTGACGCCGTTGAGGTAGCAGTCCGGGCAGTTGAAACCGTCGGGGAACTGCTCGGCCATCACCGAGTCGTCGGCGAACCGGAAGTTCTGCAGGTTGCGGGGCAGACCGACGAGCACCGTCCGCCCCGTGTCGGCATCGATACTGGCCACGGTCATGGAGTCGGTGCGCAGGCCCCAGCGGTCGTCACCGGAGTCACCACCGAGCAACAACACGTTGTAGCGGCCGTGGGTGGCGTCCTTGGCGGGCCCGTCGGCGAAGGTGAGCATGAAGTCGCGATGGACGGTGACCAGGTGGGCGCTGAAGAGGAGCACGCCCGCGACGCCGAAGACCAGGGCACCGTTGACACCGACCATGGTCAGTCGTTGGCGGCGGACGAGGCTCAGCGGCTGGCCGATCCGCCAGGCATCGACGAAGAGTGCGGCCCAGCCGATGGCGAGCAGCATGAGCGTGAAGCGCAGCAGGTTGAGCCAGAGCGGGCTGGTGCCGAAGCGCAGCGCCAGGCCCGGCCACATCCAGAACAGCAGCGCCGCGAGGAGGGCGGTGCCGGCGACACCGGCGGTGACACGCAGCGCCAGCTTGCCGATCTCGCGTCGGCCGGCGACGAGTTGGGCCGACCCCGGCAACACCAGGGTCATCAGCATCAGGGCGAGTGCCCTCCGGAAGCGCACCTTGGCGGCGCGGTCGGACGTACGGCTGGCGCCGCGGCGACTCGGCGACCCGGGGGAAGTGTCGGGTTGCATCGAGGGTGCCTTCCTGCTTGTGGCTGTCGATGTGCTCGCCAGTATCACCAGTCCCACCCGTCACAGCGGTGCGCGACGCGCCGTAGCGGGTCAGTTGCCCGAAGTCACGGCACCTCGGGCGCTCGGCCGGCCTCGATCTCCTGTCGCCGTGCCAGCCGGTTCGCGCGCCGGATCTCGGCCTCCCGCCAGCGGCGCCGGTCGAGGTCCGTCTCCGGCACGAGCGGTGGCACGCTGCGCGAGCGGCCCTCCTCGTCTATCGCGACGAAGACGAAGTAGGCGGTGGCCACCGTCTTCTGCGTCTGCGACACCGCTCCCCACGGTTCGGCCTCGACCCGCACGCCCACCTCCATGGAGGTGCGTCCCGCCCAGTTGACCCGGGCCGAGGTCCGCACGATGTCTCCCACGTGAACCGGCTCGAGGAAGAGCATCTCGTCCATCGCTGCCGTCACTGCCGCTCCGCCAGCGTGCCTGCGGGCGGCAGCGCCCGCCGTACTGTCGGCCAGCTTCATGATCGCGCCGCCGTGCACGTTGCCGAGCAGATTGGCCTCGGTGGCGTGCATCAAGGTGGCGAGGGAGACCTCGGAGAAGGCAGGGGTACGACGCACGTCACCAGTCATGTCGGCACACTACTGCGACACCCGGTCCCGCCTCGGCCCTGCCGTGTCCGGGGTCGCGGTGGGAGGTCGAGTTCCTCCCCACCGGTAACTTTGCCCGCATGGCTGACCGACCCCGTCCCGAGCCGGGCACCCCCGAGTACGACTGGTTGTACGGCGACAAGCGCCGTGGCGCCGACGACCCCACGCAGGTCATGCCCGCCTCGGGCGGATCCGTGACCGGTGGGCGTCCGGCACCCCACGGCTACGGCGGGCAGGGCCAGAACATGCCGGTGCAGCAGCCCGGCGCCCAGCAGCGAGCGCCCCAACGACCGCACCAGGTGCCGCCTCCTCCTGGCGCCACACCGCCGCGCAGCGGTGGTGGATTCCGGATGCCGCGGCCACGGATCCGACCCGTCCGCTGGATCCTGCTGCTGCTTGCCCTGTGGCTGATCTTCCTGGCCGTGACGCCGTTCGTGGCGTTGCGCAAGGTGAGCACCGTCGACGCATTCCCGGACGGAGAGCGGCCGGCGGAGCAGGACGGCACGACGTACCTGATCGTCGGAAGTGACTCTCGCGAGGGCCTGAGCAAGAAGGAGCGCGAGGAGCTCGGCACCGGCGATGCCGGGGGTCAGCGCACCGACACGATCATGCTGCTGCACACCGGGAGCGGCCCCAACCTGCTGACGTCGATCCCCCGCGACTCGCTGGTGCCGATCCCGGGGCACAACACATCGAAGATCAACGCCGCGTTCGCGTGGGGCGGACCGCAGTTGCTCATCGAGACCATCGAGGACAACACCGGCATCCGCATCGACCACTACGTGGAGATCGGCTTCGGCGGATTCGTCGACGTGGTCGACGCAGTGGGTGGCATCGAGATCTGTCCGGAGCGACGGATGAAGGACAAGGACGCCAACCTCAACATCAAGAAGGGATGCCAGGACGCCGATGGCATCGTGGCTCTCGGCTATGCGCGCTCGCGCAAGACCGACCCGGCACTGGGCGACATCACGCGCGCCAAGCACCAGCGCGAGGTGGTCTCAGCCGTCGGCAGCAAGGTGCTGTCACCGTGGACGTTCGTCAACCCGTTCCGCTACTGGAACCTCAACATGGCCGCGGCGCAGACGCTCAAGGTGAGCGAGGGCACCGGCGCCTTCACGCTGGCGAAGTTCGCGATGGCGATGACGTCGGTCGACAAGACGTGTGGCGTGCCGATCTCCGACCTCGCAGTGCACTGGGACACGGAGCGCTCGAAGCAGTTCTTCCAGAAGGTCATCGAGGACGACGTCAAGGGAATGTCCGACGATCTCTGCACCGCTTCAGGGCTGGCAGACGGCCCCTGAACGGGCGTCGGCCGATCGGGTCGAATCCTCGAGCGCGGCAACCCGGGACTACTGTGGGGCAATGAGCACCTGGCGCGAACAGCAGGCAGTCGACTTCATGCTGGACGACTGTGAGACCTGGGCAGTGGTGGGGCTCTCCGGCGATCCGGGCCGCACCGCCTACGAGATCGCCTCGGTGCTGAAGACCCACGGCAAGCGCATCGTCCCGATCCACCCCGATGCCCCGACGGTGCTCGGCCAGCAGGGCTACGCCACGCTCGCCGACGTGCCGTTCCCCATCGACGTGGTCGACGTCTTCCGGCGCTCAGAGGCCGCTGGCGAGTTCGTCGACCAGGCCGTTGCCATCGGTGCCAAGGGCGTCTGGCTCCAGCTCGGCGTCATCGACGAGGCCGCGTTCGACCGGGCCGCCCAGGCCGGCCTTCCCATGGTCATGGACACCTGTCCCGCCATCGAGTGGGCGCGTCGGGACAGGTGAGCGCGACCGCGAAGAGCGTGCTCGGCCTGCCGCTCAACCCACGGGTGGAGCAGGTCGGTACCTGAGGTGGAGGTGCTGGCGACCGTCGATTCCTAGCGTGGTGGCCATGATCGCTCCACTCCAGCTCCTGACCCCCGCGGTCCGTCAGCGTCCGGCCGCCAGCATCCATCTCGACGCCGTCGCCGCCAACACCCGGCTCTTCGCCGACCGCGTGCCCGGCCAGGTGATGGCGGTCGTCAAGGCGGACGGTTTCGGCCACGGCGCGGTCGAAGTCGCTCGTACTGCGCTCCTCCACGGGGCTGACTGGCTCGGCGTGACGTCCTTGGACGAGGCCTTCGAGCTGCGTGCTGCCGGCCTCGTCGCACCGATCCTCAGCTGGCTCAACCCCGTCGACGCGGACTTCCGCGTCGGCCGCTCGGCGCAACATCGACGTTGCGGTCTCCGACCGGGACCACCTGCTCGCAGTGGCACGTGGTGCCAGGACCGCCGGTCGCCGAGCCCGCGTGCACCTGCACGTCGACACCGGCATGGCGCGCGACGGTGCTGCCCCGGGAACCTGGGCGGGCCTGTGCGCCGCAGCCCGGGCCCAGGAACTCGTCGGGTCGGTCCGCGTGGTGGGCGTGATGGGACACCTGGCCTGCGCGGGTGCGAGCGCCGCACCCGCCGATCTCAGTGGCCGGGCCGCGTTCCGGGTCGGCCTCGCGATCGCCCGGCGGTCCGGCCTGCGCCCGCGGGTACGCCATCTCGCGGCAACCGCCGCGACGTTGACGGACCCGATGAGCCACTACGACATGGTCCGCATCGGAGCCGGTCTGGTCGGGATCGATCCCTCGGACACCACTCCTCTGGCCCCTGCGCTCTCGCTGACTGCCCCGGTGATCGCAGTCCGCCGAGTGCCGGCGGGCACCGGGGTCGGCTACGACCACACCCACCGGACCACCCGACCGACGAACCTCGCCCTGCTTCCCCTGGGCTACGCCGACGGCCTGCCGCGCACGGCCTCGGGCAGAGCCGAGGTCTGGCTCGCCGGCGCTCGTCGTCGAGTCGTCGGCAGGATCTCCATGGACCAGACGGTGGTCGACCTCGGCGATGACAACGTCGCCCTGGGCGACGAGGCCATCGTCTTCGGCCCCGTCGCCGATGTCCCCGGCGCCGCCCCGCCGACCATGGGCGAGTGGGCAGGGTGGGCGGGCACCATCGCACACGAGATCGTCACCGGGATCGGCTCTCGCGTCGGACGCATCCACGTTGGCAGCACCGTGGCCCTGAGGACGGTCCGATGATCCGGGTCGCGCTGGTCGGCGGCGGCGCGAACTGTGAGCACGAGGTCTCCCTCGCTTCTGCCCATTCGGTGGCGAAGGCACTCACCACCGCCCACATCGGCGGCGCCCGGATCGAGGTGTTGCCACTGACCATCGCACCGGACGGGACCTGGTGGGCCGAGGGGATGCCCCTCGCTGCTTCCCGTCACGCCAGCCTGGCCGCCGCGGTCACGCTGATCGGTGGGTGCGACGTACTGATGCCGATGGTGCACGGACCCCACGGTGAGGACGGCACCCTTCCGGCGCTCGCCGATCTCGCGGGCGTGCCCTGTGTGGGCTCGGCCCTGGGCGCCGGCGCACTGGCGATGGACAAGTGGACGACCAAGCTCGTTGCGGAAGCAGTCGGGGTCGCCACCGCGGCCGGCCGTCTGGTGCGTCCGGACGACGTGGTGCCCTGGACCGGTCCTGTCGTGGTGAAGCCGGTGGCCGCCGGTTCCAGCCACGGCGTGACGCTGGTCCGCACGGCAGCCGAGCTCGGGCCCGCCCTCGCCCACGCGTTCGCCCTCGATGACCGCGTGCTGGTCGAGGAGCTGCTCGTGGGTCGGGAGATCGACATCGCGGTCCTTGCCGGTCGTGAGGGTCCACGGCTCTCGCCGCCCCTGGAGATCAGCGTGCGTGCGGGGACTCTCTTCGACACCGGGCAGAAGTACGACGGATCGGCGGGGTTCCTGATTCCGGCGCCGCTGGACGAGGTCGATCTCAAGGGTCTCCGCGAGGCGGCCACGGCGGTCTTCGAAGCCCTGGGCTGCGCCGGGGTGGCCCGAGTCGACTTCTTCCTCACCGAGCGCGGCTGGGTGCTCAACGAGGTCAACACCGTGCCGGGGATGACCGAGCACTCGCAGGTGCCCCGCATGTTCGCCGCCGCCGGCCACCCCTACCCCGACCTCCTCGCGGAGCTCGTGGCTGCCGCCCTGACCCAGTGACCGTGGACGTGGTTCCATTACGGGGACCCGCCCTCACCCACTCGCTCGGAGGACCCGTCATCACCGCCCCGACCGCCGTGCTCCGCCGCTGCTGGGATCGTCAGGCGGTGCCCACGCGATGACACGGAGCTCGATTCCTGCCTGGCTGCCGACGGTCGTACTCGGGCCGGTCGTCGCCTTCCTCGGCGCGTGGGAGGCCACGGAGGGATTCCAGTTCTTCGGCCCCTGGCAGCGCGACCAGCTGCTGGTCGCACTGGCGATGGCCGCGGCAGTGGCCTGCTACCGCTACCTGCCGGCACTCGGTCTGGCGATCGTCTGGGTGCTCCTGCCCATGCACCTCCTGCAGCCGGTCGAGGTGCTCAAGGTCGAGCTCTTCGTGGCGGTTCTTGCCTATGGCCTGGCCAGGTACGGAAGCTGGCCCACGGTCGTGATCAGCGCGGTCTCCGTGCCCGCCGCGGCGCTCGTCGGCTGGGCGCTGATCAACCAGGCGCCGCGTGACCTCCTGGTCGCCGACTTCTACATCGACATCACCGGAGTCGACCACGGAAGCGACATCGTGCGGGTGCTCGGCCTCCTTGCGTTCGTCGTGCTCGCGATCCCGTGGTTGCTGGGGATGCTGCTGCGCGCCACGCGGCGTACGGCCCAGGCCCGCACCGAGCGGGAGGCAGCCGAGCTGGGTCGTGCTCGGGCGGAGGCGGACCGAGCCCAGGCGCAGGAGATCGCCCGGCTCAGAGAGGGGCAGACCCGCCTCGCTCGCGACGTGCACGACGTCGTCGGGCACTCCCTCGCGGTGATCCTGGCCCAGGCCGAATCGGCACAGTTCCTGCCCGACGACGACCCGCAACGGCTCAAGGCGACCTTCGCAACGATCGCCGGGTCAGCTCGCGAGTCGCTGCGCTCCGTGCGGCAGGTGCTCTCCTCGACCGACCAGGCCACACCCGCGGAGAGTGGCGTGCCGGAGGGCGGTTTCGAGAGCCTCATCGACGGCGTACGCACCTCGGGTCATCCGGTGCACGTGGAGGTCGCCGGGACGCCGCGCCCGCTGCCTCCCGAGCTCGACGTCGTCGCCTTCCGGGTGCTGCAGGAGATGCTGACCAACGCTCTCAAGCACGGACGGCGTGGCGGCACCGTGTGGGTGCACCGGGTCTGGTCCGATGAGCTCACCATCGAGGTGGTCAACGAGATCGCCCCCGAGGCCGTCGTCGATGGGCAGGGACAGGGTTTGGCCGGCATGCGCCGGCGACTCGAGGGGGTTGGTGGACGGATGTGGACGGGCCGGGAAGGGACCAGGTTCAAGGTGAGCGCGACCATGCCAGCAGGTGGCGCGGAGACCCGCCCATGAGTGAGCCGATCCGGGTACTGCTCGTCGACGACCAGGAGCTGTTCCGGGCCGGAGTGTCGGTGATCATCGATGCCCAGCCCGACATGACCGTGGTCGGCACGGCCGGTGACGGAGCCGAGGCGGTGGCCATGGCCGACGATCTCGAGCCCGACGTGGTGCTCATGGACATCCGCATGCCCGAGATGGACGGCGTCGAGGCGACTCGTCAGCTCTTCGCACCGCGACGGACGCCAGCACGGAGCCGGCCACTGCGGGTGGTCGTGTTGACCACCTTCAACCTCGACGACCGCGCCGCCACGGCGATCAAGTACGGCGCCTCGGGCTTCCTCCTCAAGGACGCCACGCCACGGATGCTCACCGACGCGATCCGCACGGTGCATGCCGGCAACGCGGTCATCTCTCCGACCGACCTCACCCTGCTCATGGACGGCACGTTCCGAGAACGCCGACCGGTGCCGCCGACCTTCGACCGGCTCACCACGAAGGAGCGGGAGGTCTTCACCGCCGTTGCGCGGGGGCTCAGCAATCCGGAGATCACCGAGACCGCCTACATCAGCGAGTCGACCGTGAAGACCCACGTGGGCTCGATCCTGCGCAAGCTCGAGCTGCGCGACCGCGTGCAGATCGTGGTCTTCGCCCACGAGCACGGCCTGGCCTGAACTGCCGGTGATCGAGCCCACCCGGTGACCGAGCCCACCCGATGATCGAGCCCACCCGATGATCGAGCCTGTCGAGATCACCCGGCCAAACGGTCTCGACAAGCTCGACCCACGAAACCACAGCCCACCCGGTGATCGAGCCCACCCGGTGACCGAGCCCACCCGATGATCGAGCCCACCCGATGATCGAGCCCACCCGATGATCGAGCCCACCCGATGATCGAGCCTGTCGAGATCACCCGGCCAAACGGTCTCGACAAGCTCGACCCACGAAACCACAGCCCACCCGGTGATCGAGCCCACCCGGTGATCGAGCCTGTCGAGATCAACCCTCCCCTGCGAGGTCGACCTTCGAGGTCAGAAGCCAGCCTTGCGCGGCCCGGCCGCAGCGTCTCGGACGACCGCGCCCTTGGCGTGAGCGGCGTCTCGCAGCGAGGCCTGGAAGTCGACCATCCGCTGCTGCAGCTCCGGGTCGGAGGCAGCAAGGATCCGGGCGGCCAGGAGACCGGCATTGCGAGCGTTGCCGATGGAGACCGTCGCCACTGGTACGCCGGCCGGCATCTGCACGATCGAGAGCAGCGAATCCATGCCGTCGAGATACTTCAACGGCACTGGGACGCCGATGACGGGCAAGGGTGTCACCGCGGCCAGCATGCCGGGCAGATGGGCCGCTCCCCCAGCGCCGGCGATGATGACCGAGAGCCCACGGCCCGCGGCGTCGCGACCGTAGTCAAGCATCTCGTCGGGCATCCGGTGCGCCGAGACCACATCAGCCTCGAAGACGATGTCGAACTCGCCGAGAGCCTCTGCGGCAGCCTGCATGACCGGCCAGTCGGAGTCCGATCCCATCACGATGCCCACACGTGCCTGCGTCATCTGCTCACTCACTTTCGTCACCGAGGTCACCCGCGAACCAGGCCGCCGCGTGGCGGGCCCGTTCCAAGCAGTCCTCGAGGTCGTCGCCGTAGGTGTTGACGTGCCCGACCTTGCGGCCCGGACGCATCTCCTTGCCATAGAGGTGGACCCGCAGGTGCGGGTCGCGGGCCATGGCGTGCGGATAGCCGTCGTACAGACGACCGGCGTCGTCGGGGCCGCCGAGGATGTTGACCATCACGGTCCACCTCGCACGCGGTGCGGGAGAGCCGAGGGGCAGGTCGAGTACGGCGCGCAGGTGGTTCTCGAACTGGCTGGTGACGGCGCCGTCCTGGGTCCAGTGGCCGGTGTTGTGCGGACGCATCGCCAACTCGTTGACGAGGATCCGACCGTCGTTGGTCTCGAACAGCTCCACGGCCATCACGCCCACGACACCGAGCTCGCCGGCGACGCGGAGCGCGATCTCCTGCGCGGCGGTGGCCAGCTCGTCGGAGAGGTCGGGAGCCGGGGCGATGACCTCGTGGCAGATGCCGTCTCGTTGGGTCGAGGCGACCACCGGCCACGCTGCGGCCTGGCCGCTGGGTGAGCGGGCGACGAGGGCGGAGAGCTCTCGACGGAAGTCGACGAGTTCCTCGGCAAGGATCTGGACGCCGGCTGCCTCAGCGGCAGCGAACGCCTCGGCGCAGTCGGTCTCGGAGCGCACCACCCAGACACCCTTGCCGTCGTACCCGCCACGGGTGGTCTTGAGCACCGCCGGGAATCCGAAGTCGGCCACCTCAGCGGCACCTGTGACGATGGCGTTGCGCGGGCAGGGCACGCCAAGTGCCTCGAGCCGGGTGCGCATCACGCCCTTGTCCTGCGCGTGCACCAAGGCGTCGGGGCCCGGCCGGCAGGCCACGCCCACCCGCTCGAGGGCGTGCAGGTGCGCGGTGGGCACGTGCTCGTGGTCGAAGGTCACCACCGAACAGCCCGCGGTGACCTGCTCGAGCGTGTCGAGATCGCGGTAGTCACCGACCAGTTGGTCGGGAATCACCTGCGCGGCGGAGACGCCGGGCGCCTCGGCCAGCAGACGCAGCGGGATACCGAGCGCCGCAGCCGGCTCGGCCATCATCCGGGCGAGCTGACCGCCGCCGATCACGGCAACGGTCGGGGCAAGGGGACGCGGATCAGCCACGCGCGAAGCCTAGAACAGCGGACCCGAATCGTCGCCGCCCGGGTTCCCCCGAACCTTCAGTTGGACACCGCGAACCTTCAGTCGCATCGCGCGAACCTTCAGTTGCGGGCCAAGTGAAATCTCGCGCGCACTCCAAGTGAAGGTTCGCGGATTCTGAGTGAAGGTTCGCGGTCAACGACGACGGACGGTGATCGGCTCGACGAGTCCGAACCCACGGACCGGGCGGGCCGGCATCGGGCGGGTCTCCCAACGATCGGCGGGCAGCAGGTCGGCGGTGTGCTGGTCGATGATGATCCGGTTCTTGCGGGCCACCGCAGTGAGGCGAGCCGCCATGTTGACCGGCGGGCCGAAGACGTCGCCCATGCGGTTGACGACCGAACCGGTGGCCAGGCCGATCCGTACGTCGGGCATGCGCGCGTCCCGGCCGATCACCGACACGATGCCTTCGGCGATCTCCATGGCGGCGACAGGCTCAAGGGCAACGAAGAGCACCGAGTCACCGAGGCTCTTGATGACTCGGCCTCGGTTGCGCGAGACGACGTCGTGGCAGCGCGACTCGAAGACCTCGACGAGGTCACCGATACGGATCTCGCCGATCTCGTTGGTGAGGGCGGTGAACTGCACGAGGTCAGCGAAGCCGACCGTGAGCTCCATGCTCGACTGCGTGTCGGACGTCAGCTCCAGCGCCTCCATCCGCGACACCGCGACAGCGAGGTGCCGGCGCCAAGCATGCATCATCAACTTCTCGAAGTCTTCAGCAACCGTCTCGGCCAGCAGCGCTGCGAGCGAGATCCGGGCGCCTTCGCCGCCGTCGGCAGCGGCCCGTTCGGCCGCGACCTCCTCCAGCCGTGGGGAGAGGGTCGCTACCTCCCAGTCGGCCAGTCGCGACATGGTCTGCCCGACGCCACGGGTCAGGTTGAGTGCCGTGTCGAGCGTGAAGATTCCCGACTCGATCAGTCGGTTGAGCAGCGCGACGGCCTCGACGTCGCTGTCGGTGAAGTACGGCCGGTCGGACTCGGGTTCGGGGAAGCCGAGGGCACGCCAGATTCGCTTGGTCTGCTCCGGGCTGGTGCCGCTGCGTTCGGCCACCTCGTCAGCGGTCCACTTCGAGGTGTCACCGAGCAGCGTGTGCTCGAGCCCCTCCTCGACATGTCCCGATAGCGGGGATCAGGTGCCATCGTCGGCGCGACCACCTGTCGCCTGGCGGTGGAGCTCCTCGGAGACGACCTTCTGCACCTGCTCGACCTTCGGGATGTCGTGGAGCTCGACGCGCCCGGCCTCGCTGGCGTCGGTCACCACGAGGGTGCCGCACCCGAAGATCCGGTCGAGCACGTCGATCTCGAAGTCGACCCCGCTGATGCGGTTGAGCGGGATCGTGCGTCCCTCCTTGGCGATGAAGCCGGAGCGGAACATCAACCGTCGGTTGGTGAACGTGTAGGTCGTGGTCCACCACTTCAGGAACGGCCGCACGATCCACCAGACCACCACGACGAGCATCAGCAGCCACGCCGCATAGTTGATGGTGGAGTCGACCGTGTCATTGCCGATCTCGAGGACGGTCAGGACGATCCCGCCGATGAGCACCAGCAGCATCACCAGGATCGGGCCAAAGAGGGCCTTGACGTGGGTGCGGCAGGAGACGACGACGTGCTCGCCCTCGTTGAGCAGCTTGGGTGAGATGGACATACCCGCATCATGTCACTCCCGACCACCTGCTGTCGGCAATCGGTGTGCCGTGGCGCACGACGCCGGGGCCCTCGTGTGGCCTACGACGCCGCAGGCCGCACGTGTACGACGTCCCCCGCCCCGACCGCGACGGTGTCGGCACCACTGCGCACCAGCAACCGGCCCGACGGATCGATGCCGACCGCGGTGCCCAGCAGTTGCCGGTCCGCGGGGAGCTCGACCCGCACCTCCATGCCGACGGTGATGCAGCGCTCCTCGTAGCGGCGCCGCAGTTCGTCGATGTCGTCGAGCAGGTGGCCCTCGCGCTCGAATGTCGCCAACAGCTCGGCGAGCAACGCGGTGCGGTCGACGGAGGCCCCAGTGGCGAGACGGACACTGGTCGCGCGGGCGATCGGCAACTCCTCCTCGGTCTGGTCGGCGTTGATCCCGATGCCGACGACCGCACCCGGTCCGATCGGGGAGTCGACCCGCTCGACGAGGATGCCGCAGAGCTTCTTGCCGTCCGGTTCGACGAGCACGTCGTTGGGCCACTTGAGCACCACCCCGGGGACGGTGGACACCAGTGCCTCGTGGACGACGTACCCCGCGAACAGCGGGAGCCACGGCCAGTCCGCGGGTGCCAGGTCGGGGCGGAGGATCGTGGAGAAGGTCAGCGCCGCGCGCTCGGGCACGGTCCAACCGCGGTCGAGACGACCACGACCCGCCGTCTGCCACTCGGTGGTGAGGGTGGTGCCGGCGGGAGCGCCTGCCCGCGCCCGCTCGGCGAGGCCCGCGTTGGTGGAGCCGATTTCCTCGACGATCTCGACCGTCGCGGGCAGGCGAGACGGATCAAGGGGTGGGCGCGCGTCCGGTGTGGAAGTCATGGGCACTAGATTGGCCCCGCTAACAGGAGGAGGCCAAACACGTGAGCGCAAGCATCGGTGAGGGCACGGACGTGCCCGACGACATCGACGTCCACACCACCGCCGGAAAGCTGGCGGACTACGAGCGTCGGGTCGACGAGGCCGTGCACGCACCTGCCGCCAAGGCGCAGGAGCGGCAGCACGCCAAGGGACGCAAGACCGCCCGTGAGCGGATCGAACAGCTCTTCGACGAGGGATCCTTCGTCGAGCTGGACGAACTCGCCCGCCACCGGTCGACCGCCTTCGGCCTGGAGAAGACCCGCCCCTACGGCGACGGCGTCATCACCGGCTACGGCACGATCGAGGGCCGCCAGGTCTGCGTCTTCTCCCAGGACTTCACCGTCTTCGGTGGCTCCCTCGGTGAGGTGTACGGCGAGAAGATCGTGAAGGTCATGGACCTCGCGCTCAAGACCGGCTCACCGATCATCGGCATCAACGAGGGCGCCGGCGCACGCATCCAGGAGGGTGTCGTCTCCCTGGGCCTCTACGGCGAGATCTTCAAGCGCAACGTGCACGCCTCGGGCGTCATCCCCCAGATCAGCCTGATCATGGGCAACTGCGCCGGCGGCCACGTCTACTCCCCCGCCGTCACCGACTTCACGATCATGGTCGACCAGACCTCCGCGATGTTCATCACCGGGCCCGACGTCATCAAGACCGTCACCGGCGAAGACGTCTCCATGGAGGACCTGGGCGGCGCGCGGGCGCACAACACCAAGTCCGGCAACGCCCACTACATGGCGGCTGACGAGGAGGACGCCCTCGACTACGTCAAGGCGCTGCTCAGCTACCTGCCGCAGAACAACATGGACGAGGCCCCGGCCTTCGACGAGGAGGCCGACCTCGCGCCGACCGACCTCGACCTGAGCCTGGACACCATCATCCCGGACTCCCCGAACCAGCCCTACGACATGAACGACGTGATCAAGACGGTCGTGGACGATGAGGACTTCCTCGAGGTCCAGCCGCTCTTCGCGCCCAACATCATCGTCGGTTTCGGTCGGGTCGAGGGTCGCCCGGTCGGCGTCGTGGCCAACCAGCCGATGCAGTTCGCCGGCACACTCGACATCGACGCCTCCGAGAAGGCCGCCCGCTTCGTGCGCTTCTGCGATGCGTTCAACATCCCGGTACTCACCTTCGTCGACGTCCCGGGCTTCCTGCCGGGCACCGACCAGGAGTGGAACGGCATCATCCGCCGCGGCGCGAAGCTGATCTACGCGTACGCCGAGGCCACCGTCCCGCTGGTCACCGTGATCACCCGCAAGGCCTACGGCGGCGCCTACGACGTGATGGGCTCCAAGCACCTCGGTGCCGACCTCAACGTGGCGTGGCCGACTGCCCAGATCGCCGTGATGGGCGCCCAGGGTGCGGCCAACATCGTGCACCGCAAGACGCTCGCGGCCATCGAGACCGAGGGCGGCGACGTCGAGGCGAAGCGCGCCGAACTGATCGACGAGTACGAGACCACGCTGGCGAACCCCTACATCGCCGCCGAGCGGGGCTACGTCGACACGGTCATCCGTCCGCACGAGACCCGCGCCGAGATCGTCCGCGGCCTGCGTCTGCTGCGCAACAAGCGGGAGATCCTGCCGGCCAAGAAGCACGGGAACATCCCGCTGTGAGTGGGGAGAAGCCCGCCGAGGAGAAGGTCACCGAGGCGCAGCAGCCGCTGCTCCAGGTGGTCAACGCCGACGCGACGCCGGAGGAGATCGCAGCCATCGTGGCAGTGTTCTCCGCCCTGGGTTCGGGATCGACCGAGGCGCCCAAGCGTCCCGCGCGACAGTGGGCAGCACCGCGACGTACCCACCGCACGCCGTTGACGCACGGCGTCGGCGGTTGGCGGGCCAGCGCCCTTCCCCGCTGATCGACACCTCTTCACACGACGCCAGCGCTGTCCTCCCCCAACGGAGGGCGGCGCTGGCGCTTTCGTGTCGTCGCACCCTCCGTGACCGCGACGGCACACGTTTGTTTCGCGGCTGTCCCATCTTGTAACCCAGCCGGGCCACCGCGTTACACGGACGGCACACAACACTTACGTCTGCGGAATGCAACCTTCCTAGGTTTCTCGGGTCAACACTCGAGGGAGGGAAACCCCGCATGTCCCACACTTCTCGCCTGGTTCCGGCGCTGTGCGCACTGGCGCTCGGCACCGCCCTGGTCCCCGGCATCGCCCAGGGCCTGACCAGCGTCACCGCCGACAACGGCGCCACCTGGAACATCAACGATGCCCGCCGTCCGGGCCTCGACACCGGCAGCATCCGCAACGTCAGCGACTCCCGGATGGAGGCCTTCGGCAGCCTGTTCATGAAGGTCGATGGCGGCGTCGACCCGATGAACGGTGAGATGCTGCGCGGCTTCGGGCTCACCGAGGTCACCCCCGGTTCCTACACCTCGACTGCCTCGGTCCGCCTGGACGGCGTCAGCGTCAGCCGCAAGCTCGACGTGGACAGGGCGACGAGCACCGGCCTGTTCTTCGACACCTTCACCAACACCACCACCGAACCCGTCACGGTCTCGGCATCCTTCGGCGGCTCCTTGGGCGTCGGCACCGAGGGCGCCGCCACGGCTGGCGTCGTCTCCGCCACCTCCAGCGGCGACGACGTGCTCGCCACCGACGACACGTGGATGGTGGCGACGTCCACGGGCAACTACCGCCCGACGGGTGTCGTGGTCGGCACCGAGCCCACCAGGCTCGGCGACCAGCAGAACGATCCCTTCGACGACGACTACTCCCCCACCGGCTCCGCGCAGAACAACCCCGGCTTCGTCCGTCACCTCACCATCGAGCCCGGTGCCACTGCCTCCCTGCTGCACTACGTGTACGTCGGCGCGCGGGGCGACACCTCCGACGTCACCTCCACGACGGCGAGCCTGGCGGCCGACCCGGATCTCGGCACGCTGAGCGTCGACCAGGTCTGCACCGTGGCGAACTGGGACCTCGCGGCCCTTCCGGACTTCGACCCGGCGACGTGTGCCGGCGCCGACCCGCTCCGACTCCCGGCCGCGCCGCTGGAGGCGCCCGTGCGCACCACGGTCGACTACGACGTCACCGGCAGGTCCGTCGCCGACCTGCAGCGTGACATGGAGGCGGGGATCGTCACCTCGGTGGAGATCACACAGGCCTACCTCGACCGGATCGACGCCTATGACCAGAAGCAGCTGGGCTTCAAGTCGTTCATCCACGTGTCCGACCTGGCCCTCGACGAGGCAGCCGCTGCCGACACCGCGCGTGCCGACGGCCGCACGGGGCCGCTCCTCGGCATCCCGATCGCCGTCAAGGACCTCTACGACGTGGAGGGCCTGCCCAACACCGGCGGCGTCCAGTCCCTCGCCACGTGGAAGCCCGAGTCCGACGCGTGGCAGATCGCCAAGCTGCGCGCGGCCGGTGCGGTCTTCCTCGGCAAGACGAACCTCTCCGAGTTCGCCAACTCCGGCTCCTTCAGCGAGAGCGGCTTCATGCAGTCCTGGAACGGTCTCTACCCGTCCAAGACCTCCTTCGGCTCCTCCGGTGGCTCGGCCACCGCAGTGGCCGCCGACCTGGCCCCGATCTCACTGGGCACACAGACCGGGGTCTCGCTCTATGCACCTTCGACGGGCGCCAGCCTCTCGACCTTCCGTGGCACCGACGGCCTCACCAGCGCTGAAGGCGTCATGCCACTCACCTGGGGGCAGGACTATGCAGGGCCCATCGGCCAGACCGTCACCGACCTGGCGATGCTGCTCGACACGACCGCGACCCAGCAGTCAGGCAACAACCCGGACGACATCCTGACCAACCGCGTCGACAACGACCTCCGCCCGGAGTCGTTCACCGAGGGCCTGGACGCCGATTCCCTGCAGGGCAGGAAGATCGGCTACCTGCCGTCGTCGTTCACCTCGACCCAGGTCGGCGACGACCCGACGGGGGCCGACACGTTCGAGGACGCCAAGGCGGCCCTCGAAGCGGCGGGCGCCGAGCTGGTCGAGCTCACTCCTCCTCCCGCGCAGCCGGCCGCGCCCGGTCCCATCACCGGCAACTCCGGTGCCCACGGATGGACCGATTACATCGACTCCGAGTCGACCTTCCCGCTCCGCACCCCTGCTGAGGTGTGGAAGAACCTGGCGAACCTGCCCTACAACGTGGCGGGCACGTCGGTCGACAGCCGGGTCCCGTACGACGACACGAGCGTCGACAACTACCTCGCCCGTCGCGACGCCTACAAGAGCGTGATCGGCGACTGGATGGAGGAGGCCGGGGTCGACGCCGTTGCCTACCCGGGCTTCATCAGCCAGATGGGCAACAACGACGCGAGCTCCGCCGTACTCTCCTCCGACCGGGCGACGGGCGTGTTGACGTCCAACGTCGGCCTGCCCACTGTCGTCGTGCCCATCGGCGAGACCTCGCTCGGCTACTCGAACTCCCTCCAGCTCGTCGGCCCGGCCTGGTCGGACGCCGACGTGCTCGCGATGGGCTACGCGGTCGAGCAGCAGGCGGACGCCCGGGTGCACACCACCCATGCACCGGCCCTGGTATGGCCCCGCCACGTAGCCCATCGCACGAGCCACGTCGGCGTCCGACCAGGCCAGGCCGACGAGCTGGAGGGAGTTCGGTAGCGAGCGGCGACTCGCCGATGGCGCACGACGACGATGGGCAGGTGGTTTATCGCGCCCGATCGCCGGTCGGGTACGGCGGAACCGCGTCGACCCATCTGGCTGATGAAGCACCCGGAGAGCGGTAACGGCCGGCCCGGCCTGCCATCAGTCGCCGATCGAGCGTCACGGCGAGCGGGCAGACCAATCGACGCTCGTCGTACAGAACGGCTGTCGACCGCGCCCGAATTCTTCCCTCGGCGAAGTACGGAAACGGAGATCGGAGAAGTCCATCCGTGGGCACCAGCCGTGATCGAAGGCGAACGCGACCAGCTCGGCGCCCCCGCCGCTTCGGGGCGCGCGGCGTACTCCAGCTCGGCCCCGTCGGGTCGTCGCCGACCTGGTCGAAGGTGGTGGCGCCGCCCGCCCTGCGAAATCGGCGAGCCACCTCGATGAACGACTCCGGGCGAGAGTCGTTGTCCGGCGGTGTGGTGTAGGTCTGTCGGTAGGTGTTGCGCGACTGCTGGGTGCAGTAACGTGGCCCCGCTGCCCCAGGTGAAGTGGCATCAGCGAAGCGAGCCGTCCACGAGGCTGGCGTCGAAGATGAGATCGGCAGCGTGCGGGAGGAAGAAGATTGGTGGGGTAGAGACCGTTCAGGACCCATGGCGCGCCGGGATGGCGAGCGTTCGTCTTGCCGGAGACCCGCCGGCCGCGCGCAGCTGGCGATCCGTCGGACTCAGGCTCCACACGGCGAGGGCTGGACGCCGCCGGCGGGACAGGCCCTCCGCGTCGTAGAGGTCACCCGACAGCGATCGGGAGTGCCGAGAATTTGCCGTGCGCCCGTCGCTTGCCCTGTTCAAAAAGGATGAACGACGAGTAGCTGCTCTGGTCGCCAAACGTCGGTCGGTCGGCTGGTGTGATGCCACCGAGGGCGTGACGTCCATGTCGCTGCAGGTCGGCGACAGTTGCCGACGACGTCAGTCGACCGTGGTGCGCACGGGCGCGGCATAGCGGCCCTCGAGGCGGAGTCGCGCCGGCGCGTCGCGGTCGAGGTCCCAGTTCACTGACCTGATCGCGCGTGCCGTCAGGTCGACCGCCAGGCTCGCCGTCGTGGAGGTGGCGTCGGGCGCGCGTGCACGCTGGGTACAGCAGGAAATGGTAGTGACGGATGAACGAAGCGCCGGCAGAATTGGTCTGCGCGTGGCGAGAGTAGATAAAGGGATCGTTCTGCTGTCGCCAGCCTGGTGGGCTGGTACCAAAATCAGGTGATTGCCCGTGGACGTCGCCACCATCCCGCGTCGGTGGCGTGGCGGCGTGGCGGCGCCCTCGGTGCCGCCCAGAACGGTAGGCGCCGGGAACTCGATGAGCAAGGCCGCGCGGCATCTCGCCGTTCATCGGGTCGACGCCGCCATCGACCCCTTCGCGAACAGGCTGCCGGAGCTCCATCCGGGAGTCTGCTACCGTGACCCGGGCGGCAGGCGTAGTGTTGAGGTGGCGCCGTTGTCGGCGACGACGCTGGTCAGGCGATGCCGGGACCGAGCGTGCCGGGCTTTTTCAGTGCACAGCGGAAGATGTGGGACGCTCGGGAGTTTCCCTTCCCTCAGTGTGACGAGGAAGATTGCATTCCGCAGACGTAGGTGTGTGCCGTCCGTCCTGGCTGCGGCGGCTGGGTTCATCAATTTGCCCGTCGCGGTCACGGAGGCTGGCGTCGTGGCTGAAGGTCGAGGAGGCGCTGGCAAGCCGCCGACGCCGTGCGTCGCGGCAGGCTCGCGTGCTGTCGCGCGGGGTTTTGCACTCGATCCCGGAAACCCCAGGCGAAAAAGTAACCTGACGTCGGCGTTACCGCGACAGCGGCTGCTGCCTCCCGGTGACCTTCTCCTCGGCGGGCTTCTCTCCCCAGCGGGATGTTCCCCGTAGCTCGTTCGCCCGCTGACCGCGCAACAACCGGAAGCCGCAGGTTGCCGCCAGCGGCCTGGTGCCTCGGCACTCATCGGTCAGTTCGGCTTTTCACTCGCGCCGCCCTCGGTCTCGACTCTGCACCCGCAAGCTGTCCTGGAGCAGTCGGCTGCGCCCGACGAAGACCAACTTGGGAAGCCCCATCGTCGTAGGCGCCGCCAGAGCTGCGGGCTGTCACCGGCGAGGACGGCCTCGGCGTACGCGTCGCGCGACAGCGTTCCGCTCAGCGGCAAGGCCAGGACGTCGGCTGAAGTACCGGGACCGCATCGCAAACGCGCAGCGAGGCGACGCTCTCGAATGTGCCGGCGGAACCTGGTTGACACGACGACCCGACCCTGACGAAGGCGGCGGACCTCGAGCTCGTCGATCGATCGCCCAGGCGGTCAGATGATGTCCCAGGCTCAGGTCGAATCGGTCGGCGCGGAGTCGACGCCACTTCGTCGAAGGCCGAGACTCGTTACGATTGTTCTGCGGCAGGCCGCTGAGCAGCGCCTTGACGTAGTCGGGCGTCCTCCTCGTCGGCCGCCGCCAGCAGACGCCCGGGCTTGGCCGCCCGCAGAGTCCTCGGGTCTTCGCCGGCTGACGATCGCCCGGCGATGGTATCGTGAGGGCGGCGGAGAACGTGGCCGCCGGCGAGTTACTTGATCGATCTGAACGTACGCGTGCGTAAAGAAGGCAGACGACACCCTCCCTGGATAAGCCATGCCGATGATCCGTGAGCCGATAAGCTGACCTTCGCGATCTTCTCGCCTCGCCACCGAAGACGGTAAATCCCTGGGAAAGGACGCAGACCTGGCAGCCCTCGATCGACCGCCGTAGCCGTGGCCCGCCAAGCATGCAGGCCGAAGGCGGGGCAATCCAGCTCGACGAAAGTCCTCGTCGAAAACTGTTCGATCCGCCACCTTGCCCGGCGTGCTACCACTCTGCGCAGGTGCGTGCACGGCCGGCCGACATATCCGGCATTGTCTCCGCAGTCTACCCCGCGGAAATCCACTCGCCCTGCCCGCGGCGGTCGAGATCGTCGAGGAGAGCGCAGGCCTCGCCGAAGCGGGCGGCACCGCCCTCACCGCCAGTGGCAACGCTCGACGGCGCGCGGCATGTGTCCCGACAACACCCCGCCCAGACAACGGACTAGGGTTTGCACCCCCAGTTAATCACGTCACGATGAAAGCGGCATCTTTGCTTTTGTTCCCTGAAATC
>NZ_JAKGRW010000029.1 GCF_021555175.1 Nocardioides alcanivorans
GACACCGACCTCACGGTCTGGCTCGCCGACGTCCGCACCTGGTTGGCCGGGCATGCCCCTGCCGACCAAGCGGTGCGCGACCCTCACGACGTGTCGGTGTTCCACAACCTCGACCACGAGGAGGAGCGACAGATCCTCGAGCGGTTGCGGGACTGGCAGCGGCTCAAGTTCGAGGCGGGCTACGGCGCCATCTCCTGGCCGACCGAGTTGCACGGCGCCGGTCTGAGCACCGGCCATGCCGACGCGTTCAAGGCAGCCGAGTCGGAGGCGGTCGCGCTGACGCGTCACGAGCTGTTCTCGGTGACCATCAACCTCATCGCACCGACGATCCGACTCTTCGGCAGCGACGAGCTCAAGGCCCGGGTCTTCCCCGGGCTGCACGACGGGTCGCAGCTTGCGTGCCAGCTCTTCTCCGAGCCGGCTGCGGGTTCGGACCTTGCCGCGGTGGCGACCCGAGCCGTGCGCGACGGGGACGACTGGGTGCTCAACGGCCAGAAGGTCTGGACCTCAGGCGCGCAGTTCGCCGAGTGGGGCCAGGCGCTGGTGCGCACCGACGCGAGCGTGGCCAAGCACGCGGGCCTCTCCGCCTTCCTGGTGCCGATGGATGCACCGGGGGTGGAGGTGCGTCAGATCAAGCAGATGTCCGGCGGCACCAGCTTCAACGAGGTGTTCCTCACCGACGTGCGGGTCCCGGACGCCTACCGCCTGGGGGAGCCGGGCGACGGGTGGAAGGTCACCCGTGCCACGCTCGGCTTCGAGCGCGCCAATGCGTCCAACAAGTCCGGCGTGGGTGGCGGCTTCGAGCAGCTCCTCGAGCTGGCGCGTCGTACCGGCAAGGTCGACGATCCTGCCGTCCGCGCCCAGCTGGCGCAGATCCGTGCGCGAGAGGTCGCAGCCGAGGTCAGCCTGCACCGCGAACAGCGTGCCCGCGACAGTGGCGAGCCCCCGGCGCCAGCGGATCGATGCGCAAGCTGCAGTGGGTGCGCAAGCTCAAGCTGGTGTCCGAGCTGGCTCGTGAGCTCAACGGACCGGCGCTCATCGCCGACGCCGGCGAGCCCGGCACCTTCAGCTGGAACGCCCATGTCCTGGGCGCCCCGGGCTACCAGATCGCCGGAGGCTCCGACCAGATCCAGCGCAACATCGTCGCCGAGCGTCACCTCGGCCTTCCCGCGGAGCCCAAGCCCGCCGCCAGCAAGGAGAACGACCGATGAGCACCACCCTCGACCTCAGCGGCAAGGTCGCGGTGATCACGGGAGGCAGCCGAGGTCTCGGCCTCGAGATGGCCCACGGCTATGCCGCTGCCGGCGCCAGCGTCGTGATCGCCAGCCGCAAGCAGGAGGCCTGCGTCGAGATCGCGGAGAAGCTGACCGCGCAGTACGGCGTCAAGGCGCTCGGCATCGGTGCGCACGTCGGCGACTGGGACGGTTGCCAGGCGCTGGTGGATGCCACGATCAACGAGTTCGGGCGTCTCGACGTGCTCATCAACAACGCCGGGATCGCACCGACCTACGAGAGCCTCGAGACGGTGAGCGAAGCGCTCTTCGACAAGACGTTCGACGTCAACCTCAAGGGCCCGTTCCGCCTGACGACGCTGGCTGCCCCGCGGATGAGCGAGGGCGGCTCCGTGATCAACGTGAGCAGCATCGCCTCCGTGCGGCCCAAGGTCAGCGATCTCGTGTACGCCGCCGCGAAGGCCGGTCTCAACACCCTCACCAAGGGCCTCGCCCAGGCCTACGGGCCGAAGGTCCGGGTCAACACGATCATGGCCGGGCCGTTCCTGACCGAGATCAGCGAGGCCTGGTACACCGAGGAGTGGCGCGCCCGCGCCCAGTCCTTCCCGATGCAGCGCGCCGGACGTCCCGACGAGGTCGTCGGCACCGCGCTCTACTTCGGCAGCGACCTCTCCAGCTTCACGACCGGAACCGTCCTTCCGGTCGACGGCGGCCGCACGGCGATGTCGTGACTCCGCTCCTTCCCTGACTACTTCCCCCGAATGGAGGAACCCATGGCTGCCGCTCCGCATGGCGCCCCGCCCCCGTTGTCTCCGAGACCGATCGTCGTCCGGTGCCCCGAGTGGGCCCCCTTGCTGGCATCCGCGTTGCCGACTTCTGCTGGATGGGCGTCGGTTCCGTCGCGACCCGCATGCTCGGCGACTTCGGTGCCGAGGTCATCAAGATCGAGAACCGGCGTCGCATCGACCGGCCGCGACTGCTCCCCATCTACAAGGGAGAAGTGCGCAACTACGGCGAGGAGGTCGCGGATGCCGACCCGAACCGCGGCGGGTTGCACAACAACTACAGCCGCAACAAGCTCGGCATCACGGTCGACATGAAGACCAAGAAGGGTCGCGAGCTGGTGGACCGCCTCATCGCGGCATCCAGCGTGGTCACCGAGAACTTCGCGCCCGGCGTGATGGAGCGGTGGGGCCTCACCCACGAGGCCCTCGAGGAGCTGTCGCCCGGCGTCATCTATGGCCGGATGAGCGGCTTCGGCCACTCCGGCCCGCATGCCCACTACAAGAGCTACGGCCCGATCGTCCAGGCCGTCAGTGGACTGTCGTTCATCTCCGGCCTGCCCGGGGAGGAGCCGTCCGGCTGGGGCTTGTCCTACATGGACAACCAAGCCGCCTACTACAACTCTGCCGCGCTGATGATGGCGATCCTGCGTCGCAACAAGACCGGCAAGGGCGCCGAGGTCGACGTGTCCGCCGTCGAGGTGGGGATCTCGATGATCGGTCCCGACATGCTTGACGTGACCGTGAACAAGAACGTCACCCGACGTCCCGACTTCCCACGAGGCAACCGGCTCGATGACCCGGCAGCCGCGCCGCACGGGGTCTATCCCTGCGTCGCTGAGGACAGCTGGATTGCGATCGCCGTCTTCGACCAGCCCGAGTGGGAGCGCTTCGTCCGCGCCATCGGTGACCCCGCGTGGGCGCGGGACCAGCGGTTCACGACGCAGACTGCCCGCCACGCCAACCAGGACGCCCTCGACAGCCTCGTCGCGGAGTGGACGAAGCAACGGACGGCGCGCGAGGCGATGGAGCTGCTCCAGGCGGCCGAGGTGACCGCTGGCGCGGTGCAGAACGCCGAGGACCTGAACGAGTGGGATCCCCAGCTGGCGGCGCGCGGCACCTTCTTCGAGCTCGACCACCCGGTGATCGGCGAGGCCCGCTTCGAGGGCACCCCGATCACCTTCTCCCGCACCGTGCAGCAGACCTGGCGCTCGGCTCCGCTGCTCGGCGAGGACAACCACTACGTGTTCGGCGAGGTACTCGGGCTGACGTCCGACGAGATCGCCGAGCTCGAGGACGAGGGAGTGATCTGACATGTGGGACGGACCTACGGGCGAACTGACCTACAGCGGTCTGCGCGTCATCGAGCTGGCCGATCAGCCGTCGGGTGAGATCGTCGGCAAGCTGCTGGCCGACGAGGGCGCGGACGTCATCAAGGTGGAGCCGCCGGAGGGCAGCCCCGGACGACGCATCGGCCCGTTCGCTGCCGGTGCCAGCGACGACCTCGACGCCAGCTTGCACTTCTGGACCTACAACACCGGAAAGAGCAGCGTCACGGTCGAGCCCGCCGACGTGGCGGCCCGTGACGCGCTGATCGCTTCTGCGGACGTCCTGATCACGTCGGACGGACCGGCAGCCCTTGCGGCGAAGGGCATCGACCTCGATGACCTGGTCGAACGGAACCCGGGCCTGATCGCCGTCTCCGTGTCGCCGTACGGACTGACCGGTCCCTGGGCGGATCGTCGTACCAGCGACCTCGTCGCGCTCGCGGTCGGCGGGCCGCTGATGAGCTGTGGCTACGACGACCACACGATCCCGCCCATCCGGCCGGGGGCAACCAGGCCTTCCAGACCGCGGCCAGCTTCGGTCACTCCGGTCTGCTGCTCGCGCTGCTGGAGCGGCAGGCGACCGGCCTCGGACAGATCGTCGACGTGTCGATGCACGAGGCGGTTGCGGTGAGTGGCGAGCTCGCCAACCCCTACTGGTTCTATCCGCGGGTGCACCTGCACCGCCAGACCTGCCGGCACGCACAGCCGTCTCCGACCCAGCCCGCACTCTTCGAGTGCGCTGACGGGGTCAGCGTCTACTTTGCGCTCATCCTCAGCGACGTGAAGACGTGGCAGAACCTGGTGGCCTGGCTCGACACGATGGGCCTGTCGCTCGACCTCGCGGACGAGGCCTATCTTGCGCTCAGCCATCGGCAGGAGCACTTCTCGCACATCCAGACCATCATGGAGTCGTTCTTCATGATGAAGGACTCCGCGGACGTCTACCGTGAGGCACAGGAGCGCGGCCTGCCCCTGGGGCCGGTCCTTGCGCCTGAGCAGCTCCTTGAGGATCCCCACCTCCAGGAGCGGGAGTTCTTCGTCCCGGTCGAGCTCCCGACCACCGGTGAGGCGCTCTTCCCGTCCAGCCCCTACCGGTTCTCCTACGGCAACGGAGTCCCCGGCAGCCCACCGCGGCTCGGCGAGCACACCGCCGAAGTCCTGGCAGGACTGAACAATGGCTGACGAATCGAGTTATGACTGGGTCCCAGATGCCTGCGCCATCGCGGGCATCGGCACCACCGAGTTCACCAAGGCATCCGGGGTGTCGGTGACCGCTCTCGCGGCCGAGGCCTCGCTCGCGGCGATCCGCGACGCCGGTCTCGAACCGAGTGACATCGACGGATTCGTCCGCAGTGACTACGACGAGACCTCGCCTGCAGCCCTGGCCGACTCCCTCGGAATCACCGATGTCGGCTACTGGGGTCAGGCCGGTGCAGGTGGTGCCGCGCCAGCCGCCATGGTCGGCCAGGCAGTCGCTGCCGTCCGCAGCGGACTGGCCAAGAACGTCGTCGTCTATCGCGCCCTCAACGGCAGGTCGGGGCGCCGGCTGGGCAAGGGCGTTGCGGCGACCGGCGCGGTGGGTGGCAACTCGTCGTACCTCGAGCTGTTCTCCCCGTGGGGAATGACCTCTCCGGGTCAGTTCTTCGCGATGGTCACGCGCCAGCACATGCAGAAGTTCGGGCTCACCGAACGCACGTTGGCGGAGATCGCGATGGTGTGCCGGCGTCGAGCCAATGCCAACCCCGCCGCCATGATGCACGACCGCACCATGGAGCTCGACGACTACTTCGCGGCCCGGATGATCTCCTCCCCGCTCCGACTCTTCGACTTCTGCCTCGAGAACGACGGCGCTGCCGCGGTGGTGGTCACCTCCGCCCCTCGGGCCCGTGACTTGGCGCAGAAGCCGGTGCTGATCCGTTCGGTCGCCCAGTCCACCGGCACCACGAGGATCGGGCCCGGACAGATGTATCCGGTCCTGATGAGTGATTCGCTCACCGACCTGCCGTCCCGGCGCACCGCCGAGCGGCTCTACGAGCGCGCGGGTCTGTCAGCGTCCGACGTCGATGTCGCGCAGCTCTATGACTGCTTCACGATCACGCTCTTCCTGCAGCTGGCCGACTACGGCTTCTGCAACCAGTCGGAGGCCGCCGAGTTCGTCGAGAGCGGGGCTCTCGACCTGGGCGGCGCAATCCCGGTCAACACAGCAGGAGGCCAGTTGTCCGAGTCCTACATCCACGGGATGAACCACGTCCTCGAGGGCGTGCGTCAGATCCGCGGCACCTCGACCGGTCAGGTCGAGGGCGCCGAGGTCTCGCTGGTGACGTCTGCCCCGCCGCCGGGGACCAGCGCGTTGTTGCTGGTGGCACCGTGAGTGCGGGTGAGGTCGGCCTCGGCATCGTGCCGCTGACGGACGACCCTGACACCGGCGGCTTCTTCGCCGCCGCCCGGGAGGGGCGACTGGTGGTGCAGGAGTGTGTTTCCTGCGGCAACCTCCAGCAGCCGCCGCGGCACCGTTGCATCACCTGCCTGGCAACCGACCTGACGTGGCACGACCTCCCCAAGCGCGGCACCATCCACTCCTGGACGGTCGTCGAGCACCAGATCAACCCGAACTTCCCGGCGCCCTACACGGTCCTGCTGGTCGATGTCGAGGACGAGGCAAGCACCGTGCCGCTCCGCTTCCTCGGACGCATCGTCGGCCGGGAGGAACCTGAGCTCGGCGCCGCGGTGGAACTCGTCTTCGAGACCGTCGGGGACGCCGTACTACCGAACTGGCGACTCGTCGAAGGCTGAGAGCGCGTTCGGACTCGCAGCACGATCCGCCGGGACCCCGGCACCACCACACGTTTCGCCGGCCAGCCGGCACCGCAGACAGATGCAAGGGAGCAGCCCCATGGGATGGGACTTCGAGACCGACGCCGATTACCAGGAGAAGCTGGACTGGGTCGAGCGGTTCGTCCGTGAGGAGATCGAACCCGCGGACCGGATGTATGAACACCCGCTGGACATGAAGAACCCGGTCCGCAACGCGTTGATCAAGCCGCTGCAGGCCGAGGTCCGTGCGCGCGGTCTGTGGGCGTGCCACCTCGGCCCGGAGCTCGGGGGACAGGGCTACGGTCAGCTCAAGTTGGCCCTTCTCAACGAGCGCATCGGTACGACGCTCTCCGGACCGGTCGTCTTTGGCACGCAGGCACCAGACTCCGGCAACGCCGAGGTGCTGGCCCACTTCGGCTCCGAGGAGCTGAAGGACCGCTACCTGAAGCCGCTGCTGGAGGGCGAGATCGCCTCCTGCTTCTCGATGACCGAGCCGGCCGGTGGTTCCGACCCGACAGGTTTCACGACGCTTGCGGTCCGCGACGGCGACGACTATGTCGTCAACGGCGAGAAGTGGTTCTCCTCCAATGCCAGGTTCGCGGAGTTCCTGGTGCTCATGGCGGCCACCAACCCTGACGCCGAACGCCACAAGCGCGCCTCGATGTTCATCGTCCCCGCCGACACCCCGGGCATCGAGATCATCCGCAACGTCGGCGTCACCGGCCACGCGGGCCACGAGGGCACCCACGCCTATGTGCGCTACAACGACGTCCGGATCCCGGCCGACCACATGCTCGGCAGCGAGGGTGAGGGCTTCGCGGTCGCCCAGGTCCGTCTCGGTGGCGGTCGTATCCACCACGCGATGCGCACTGTCGCGCTGGTCCGCCGCGCCCTCGAGATGATGATGGAGCGCGCGGTCTCCCGCGAGACCCGCGGCAAGCGCCTTGCAGACATGCAGCTGGTCCAGGAGATGATCGCCGAGTCGTGGGTGCAGCTCGAGCAGTTCCGCCTGCTGGTGCTCCAGACCGCGTGGAAGATCGACCACCACAAGGACTACAAGCTGGTCATCAAGGACATCGCCGCGGTCAAGATGGCGATGCCGAAGGTGCTGCAGGACGTCGCTGGCCGTGCCCTGCAGATCCACGGCTCGCTGGGCATCTCGACCGAGATGCCGTTGGGCAAGTGGGTGCTGGAGAGCTTCCACATGGCCATCGCCGATGGCGCCACCGAGTTGCACAAGCAGCAGGTCGCGCGTCAGCTGCTCCGCGACGTCGAGCCGGCGCCGGACCTGTTCCCCTCTCAGCACGTGTTGCGCCTGGAGGCTGCCGCACAGGAGAAGTACGCGCCGGTGCTCGCCAAGCTGGCCGCAGAGGGCGCGCAGTGATCCTCACGGATGCCGAGCAGGCTGAGACCCGGGGCGAGCTGGCGCAGGTCGTCGACGCGATGCTCGACCGGGTCTCCCCGCGTGCCGACGCGGTGCTGCGGGCCGACCGGGCTGCCGAAGGCATCATCGACGAGGCGTTGTGGACGCGGTTGAACGCCGAGGTCGGCGTCGCCGGTCTCGCCGTACCCGAGGCCTGGGGCGGGAGCGGCGCCTCGATCGCCGAGCTCGCTGTGGTCTCCGAAGCCCTCGGTCGACAGGTGGCGACGGTTCCACTGTTGGGGACCTGGCTCGCGCTCGAGGTGTTGGTGCGCAGCGGTGACCGCAACCACGCGGACACCGTCTCCGAAGCACTCGGCAAGGGACTCGCGCTCGCCGTGGTGCTCGAGGAGAGCTCGGTGCGGGCGACGCAGGTGGACGGGCAGTGGCTGCTCGACGGTGAGGTCGACCGCGTCGTCGACGTGGCTGCCGCGACCACGTTGGTCATCCCGGCTCGCGCTGGCGATGAGCTGCGTTGGTTCGTGGTGCCGACCGACAACGTGGCGGTGGTCCGGCGCGAGGCGCTCGACCTCACCCGTTCGCTCTCGTTGGTGACCTGCTCGGCCGCTCCGGCCCGCGCCGTCGTCACCACCAGCGCAGCCGATCTGCTCGAGAACGTGCGTGATCTTGCAGCGGTGCTCACCGCGGCCGAGCAACTTGGTGTCGCCGAGCAGGCAGTGGCGGACGCAGTCGCCTTCGCGAAGGAACGCGAGCAGTTCGGGCGTGCGATCGGCTCCTTCCAAGCGATCAAGCACCTGGCCGCCGACATGGCGACCGACGCCGATCTGGCCCGGTCGCTGGTGGAGCATGTCGGCGTGGGCGGCCGTGGTGCTTGATCGCTTGGAAGGAGCCGATCGCACGCCCGAACTGCTCGCGTTCCTTCGCGAAGGCGACTGCGTCCGCCACTGCCTGCTCGGCGACACCAAGTTGCTCGGCCGCGGTGAGCACCGCTGCAAGATCACGCACGTTCTCGAGCAGATCGGCTGCGCTGGTGGTGACGACGGCGCGGGCCGGAGCGGCCGAGCAGGTCACCAACGAGAGCGAACGGGTGAGGTCGAGCGCCTCGCGCCGGACCACCGCCACGTTGTCGGTCGGCACCACGAACCAACGCAGCTCATCGCCAGCGCGAGCCGGGATGACCAACGTGGTCGCGGCAGCCACGTCGACGACGCGGTCGACCTCACCGTCGAGCAGCCACTGCCCGTCCACCTGCGTCGCCCGCACCGAGCTCTCCTCGAGCACCACGGCGAGCGCGAGTCCCTTGCCGAGTGCTTCGGAGACGGTGTCCGCGTGGTTGCGGTCACCGCTGCGCACCAACACCTCGAGCGCGAGCCAGGTCCCCAACAGTGGAACCGTCGCCACCTGTCGACCGAGGGCTTCGGAGACCACAGCGAGCTCGGCGATCGAGGCGCCGCTCCCGCCCCAGGCCTCGGGTACGGCGAGACCGGCGACGCCGACCTCGGCGTTCAACCGCGTCCACAACGCCTCGTCGATGATGCCTTCGGCAGCCCGGTCGGCCCGCAGCACCGCGTCGGCACGCGGGGAGACCCGGTCGAGCATCGCGTCGACGACCTGCGCCAGCTCGCCCCGGGTCTCAGCCTGCTCGGCATCCGTGAGGATCACTGCGCGCCCTCTGCGGCCAGCTTGGCGAGCACCGGCGCGTACTTCTCCTGTGCGGCAGCCTCCAGGCGCAACACGTGCTGAGAGGGGAACAGGTCCGGCGCCGGCTCGACGTCGCGGAGCAGCTGACGCGCGACCTGCTGCTTGTGCAACTCGGTGGCGCCATCGGCGATGGCCATGTGGAAGCTCTCCAGCACCCACTTGCCCAACGGCATCTCGGTCGAGATGCCCAGCGAGCCGTGGATCTGCAGGGCACGGCCAGCGACGTCCTGCAGCACCTTCGGCATCGCCATCTTGACCGCGGCGATGTCCTTGATGACCAGCTTGTAGTCCTTGTGGTGGTCGATCTTCCACGCGGTCTGGAGCACCAGCAGGCGGAACTGCTCGAGCTGCACCCACGACTCGGCGATCATCTCCTGGACCAGCTGCATGTCTGCAAGGCGCTTGCCGCGGGTCTCGCGGGAGACCGCGCGCTCCATCATCATCTCGAGGGCGCGGCGGACCAGCGCGACAGTGCGCATCGCGTGGTGGATACGACCGCCACCGAGACGGACCTGGGCGACCGCGAAGCCCTCACCCTCGCTGCCGAGCATGTGGTCGGCCGGGATCCGGACGTCGTTGTAGCGCACATAGGCGTGGGTGCCCTCGTGGCCCGCGTGGCCGGTGACGCCGACGTTGCGGATGATCTCGATGCCCGGGGTGTCGGCGGGGACGATGAACATCGAGGCGCGCTTGTGGCGTTCGGCGTCAGGGTTGGTGGCCGCCATGAGCACCAGGAACTCCGCGAACCTGGCATTGGAGGAGAACCACTTCTCGCCGTTGACGACATAGTCGTCGCCGTCGCGGACCGCAAGCGTCGTGAAACCTGTCGGGTCGGAACCACCGGCCGGCTCGGTCATCGAGAAGCAGGAGGCGATCTCGCCCTCCAGCAGCGGCTTCAGGTAGCGGTCCTTCAGCTCCTCGGAGCCGAAGTGGGCCAGCACCTCGGCGTTGCCGGAGTCTGGTGCCTGCGTGCCAAAGACGACCGGTCCGGAGAGCGTCGTACCGATGCGCTCGTTGAGAAGGGCCAACTTGAGCTGACCGTAGCCCTGTCCCCCGAGCTCCGGGCCGAGGTGGCACGCCCACAGACCGCGCGCACGGACCTCGGCCTGCAGCGGCTTGATCAACGCGTTGCGGACCGGGTTCTTCATGTCCAGCGGGTGTTCATACATCCGGTCCGCGGGTTCGATCTCCTCACGGACGAACCGCTCGACCCAGTCCAGCTTCTCCTGGTAATCGGCGTCGGTCTCGAAGTCCCATCCCATGGGGCTGCTCCCTTGCATCTGTCTGCGGTGCCGGCTGGCCGGCGAAACGTGTGGTGGTGCCGGGGTCCCGGCGGATCGTGCTGCGAGTCCGAACGCGCTCTCAGCCTTCGACGAGTCGCCAGTTCGGTAGTACGGCGTCCCCGACGGTCTCGAAGACGAGTTCCACCGCGGCGCCGAGCTCAGGTTCCTCCCGGCCGACGATGCGTCCGAGGAAGCGGAGCGGCACGGTGCTTGCCTCGTCCTCGACATCGACCAGCAGGACCGTGTAGGGCGCCGGGAAGTTCGGGTTGATCTGGTGCTCGACGACCGTCCAGGAGTGGATGGTGCCGCGCTTGGGGAGGTCGTGCCACGTCAGGTCGGTTGCCAGGCAGGTGATGCAACGGTGCCGCGGCGGCTGCTGGAGGTTGCCGCAGGAAACACACTCCTGCACCACCAGTCGCCCCTCCCGGGCGGCGGCGAAGAAGCCGCCGGTGTCAGGGTCGTCCGTCAGCGGCACGATGCCGAGGCCGACCTCACCCGCACTCACGGTGCCACCAGCAACAACGCGCTGGTCCCCGGCGGCGGGGCAGACGTCACCAGCGAGACCTCGGCGCCCTCGACCTGACCGGTCGAGGTGCCGCGGATCTGACGCACGCCCTCGAGGACGTGGTTCATCCCGTGGATGTAGGACTCGGACAACTGGCCTCCTGCTGTGTTGACCGGGATTGCGCCGCCCAGGTCGAGAGCCCCGCTCTCGACGAACTCGGCGGCCTCCGACTGGTTGCAGAAGCCGTAGTCGGCCAGCTGCAGGAAGAGCGTGATCGTGAAGCAGTCATAGAGCTGCGCGACATCGACGTCGGACGCTGACAGACCCGCGCGCTCGTAGAGCCGCTCGGCGGTGCGCCGGGACGGCAGGTCGGTGAGCGAATCACTCATCAGGACCGGATACATCTGTCCGGGCCCGATCCTCGTGGTGCCGGTGGACTGGGCGACCGAACGGATCAGCACCGGCTTCTGCGCCAAGTCACGGGCCCGAGGGGCGGAGGTGACCACCACCGCGGCAGCGCCGTCGTTCTCGAGGCAGAAGTCGAAGAGTCGGAGCGGGGAGGAGATCATCCGGGCCGCGAAGTAGTCGTCGAGCTCCATGGTGCGGTCGTGCATCATGGCGGCGGGGTTGGCATTGGCTCGACGCCGGCACACCATCGCGATCTCCGCCAACGTGCGTTCGGTGAGCCCGAACTTCTGCATGTGCTGGCGCGTGACCATCGCGAAGAACTGACCCGGAGAGGTCATTCCCCACGGGGAGAACAGCTCGAGGTACGACGAGTTGCCACCCACCGCGCCGGTCGCCGCAACGCCCTTGCCCAGCCGGCGCCCCGACCTGCCGTTGAGGGCGCGATAGACGACGACGTTCTTGGCCAGTCCGCTGCGGACGGCAGCGACTGCCTGGCCGACCATGGCGGCTGGCGCGGCACCACCTGCACCGGCCTGACCCCAGTAGCCGACATCGGTGATTCCGAGGGAGTCGGCCAGGGCTGCAGGCGAGGTCTCGTCGTAGTCACTGCGGACGAATCCGTCGATGTCACTCGGTTCGAGACCGGCGTCGCGGATCGCCGCGAGCGAGGCCTCGGCCGCGAGAGCGGTCACCGACACCCCGGATGCCTTGGTGAACTCGGTGGTGCCGATGCCCGCGATGGCGCAGGCATCTGGGACCCAGTCATAACTCGATTCGTCAGCCATTGTTCAGTCCTGCCAGGACTTCGGCGGTGTGCTCGCCGAGCCGCGGTGGGCTGCCGGGGACTCCGTTGCCGTAGGAGAACCGGTAGGGGCTGGACGGGAAGAGCGCCTCACCGGTGGTCGGGAGCTCGACCGGGACGAAGAACTCCCGCTCCTGGAGGTGGGGATCCTCAAGGAGCTGCTCAGGCGCAAGGACCGGCCCCAGGGGCAGGCCGCGCTCCTGTGCCTCACGGTAGACGTCCGCGGAGTCCTTCATCATGAAGAACGACTCCATGATGGTCTGGATGTGCGAGAAGTGCTCCTGCCGATGGCTGAGCGCAAGATAGGCCTCGTCCGCGAGGTCGAGCGACAGGCCCATCGTGTCGAGCCAGGCCACCAGGTTCTGCCACGTCTTCACGTCGCTGAGGATGAGCGCAAAGTAGACGCTGACCCCGTCAGCGCACTCGAAGAGTGCGGGCTGGGTCGGAGACGGCTGTGCGTGCCGGCAGGTCTGGCGGTGCAGGTGCACCCGCGGATAGAACCAGTAGGGGTTGGCGAGCTCGCCACTCACCGCAACCGCCTCGTGCATCGACACGTCGACGATCTGTCCGAGGCCGGTCGCCTGCCGCTCCAGCAGCGCGAGCAGCAGACCGGAGTGACCGAAGCTGGCCGCGGTCTGGAAGGCCTGGTTGCCCCCGGCCGGATGGGCGGGATCGTGTGGTCGTCGTAGCCACAGCTCATCAGCGGCCCGCCGACCGCGAGCGCGACGAGGTCGCTGGTACGACGATCCGCCCAGGGACCGGTCAGTCCGTACGGCGACACGGAGACGGCGATCAGGCCCGGGTTCCGTTCGACCAGGTCATCGAGGTCGATGCCCTTCGCCGCAAGGGCTGCCGGTCCGTCCGACGTGATCAGGACGTCCGCAGAAGCGATCAGCGCGTCACGGGCCGCCACGTCGGCGGGCTCGACCGTGACGCTGCTCTTTCCGGTGTTGTAGGTCCAGAAGTGCAAGCTGGCGTCGAGGTCGTCGCTGGCACCGGCAGCGAACGGGCCGATGCGTCGTCCGGGGCTGCCCTCCGGCGGCTCCACCTTGATGACGTCCGCGCCCTCGTCGGCCAGCAGCTTGCCGACGATCTCACCCGACGGCTGATCGGCCAGCTCGATGACGCGCAGACCGCTGTAGGTCAGTTCGCCCGTAGGTCCGTCCCACATGTCAGATCACTCCCTCGTCCTCGAGCTCGGCGATCTCGTCGGACGTCAGCCCGAGTACCTCGCCGAACACGTAGTGGTTGTCCTCGCCGAGCAGCGGAGCCGAGCGCCAGGTCTGCTGCACGGTGCGGGAGAAGGTGATCGGGGTGCCCTCGAAGCGGGCCTCGCCGATCACCGGGTGGTCGAGCTCGAAGAAGGTGCCGCGCGCCGCCAGCTGGGGATCCCACTCGTTCAGGTCCTCGGCGTTCTGCACCGCGCCAGCGGTCACCTCGGCCGCCTGGAGCAGCTCCATCGCCTCGCGCGCCGTCCGTTGCTTCGTCCACTCCGCGACGAGGCTGTCGAGGGCGTCCTGGTTGGCGTGGCGGGCAGTCTGCGTCGTGAACCGCTGGTCCCGCGCCCACGCGGGGTCACCGATGGCGCGGACGAAGCGCTCCCACTCGGGCTGGTCGAAGACGGCGATCGCAATCCAGCTGTCCTCAGCGACGCAGGGATAGACCCCGTGCGGCGCGGCTGCCGGGTCATCGAGCCGGTTGCCTCGTGGGAAGTCGGGACGTCGGGTGACGTTCTTGTTCACGGTCACGTCAAGCATGTCGGGACCGATCATCGAGATCCCCACCTCGACGGCGGACACGTCGACCTCGGCGCCCTTGCCGGTCTTGTTGCGACGCAGGATCGCCATCATCAGCGCGGCAGAGTTGTAGTAGGCGGCTTGGTTGTCCATGTAGGACAAGCCCCAGCCGGACGGCTCCTCCCCGGGCAGGCCGGAGATGAACGACAGTCCACTGACGGCCTGGACGATCGGGCCGTAGCTCTTGTAGTGGGCATGCGGGCCGGAGTGGCCGAAGCCGCTCATCCGGCCATAGATGACGCCGGGCGACAGCTCCTCGAGGGCCTCGTGGGTGAGGCCCCACCGCTCCATCACGCCGGGCGCGAAGTTCTCGGTGACCACGCTGGATGCCGCGATGAGGCGGTCCACCAGCTCGCGACCCTTCTTGGTCTTCATGTCGACCGTGATGCCGAGCTTGTTGCGGCTGTAGTTGTTGTGCAACCCGCCGCGGTTCGGGTCGGCATCCGCGACCTCCTCGCCGTAGTTGCGCACTTCTCCCTTGTAGATGGGGAGCAGTCGCGGCCGGTCGATGCGACGCCGGTTCTCGATCTTGATGACCTCGGCACCGAAGTCGCCGAGCATGCGGGTCGCGACGGAACCGACGCCCATCCAGCAGAAGTCGGCAACGCGGATGCCAGCAAGGGGGCCCACTCGGGGCACCGGACGACGATCGGTCTCGGAGACAACGGGGGCGGGGCGCCATGCGGAGCGGCAGCCATGGGTTCCTCCATTCGGGGGAAGTAGTCAGGGAAGGAGCGGAGTCACGACATCGCCGTGCGGCCGCCGTCGACCGGAAGGACGGTTCCGGTCGTGAAGCTGGAGAGGTCGCTGCCGAAGTAGAGCGCGGTGCCGACGACCTCGTCGGGACGTCCGGCGCGCTGCATCGGGAAGGACTGGGCGCGGGCGCGCCACTCCTCGGTGTACCAGGCCTCGCTGATCTCGGTCAGGAACGGCCCGGCCATGATCGTGTTGACCCGGACCTTCGGCCCGTAGGCCTGGGCGAGGCCCTTGGTGAGGGTGTTGAGACCGGCCTTCGCGGCGGCGTACACGAGATCGCTGACCTTGGGCCGCACGGAGGCGATGCTGCTCACGTTGATCACGGAGCCGCCCTCGCTCATCCGCGGGGCAGCCAGCGTCGTCAGGCGGAACGGGCCCTTGAGGTTGACGTCGAACGTCTTGTCGAAGAGCGCTTCGCTCACCGTCTCGAGGCTCTCGTAGGTCGGTGCGATCCCGGCGTTGTTGATGAGCACGTCGAGACGCCCGAACTCGTTGATCGTGGCATCCACCAGCGCCTGGCAACCGTCCCAGTCGCCGACGTGCGCACCGATGCCGAGCGCCTTGACGCCGTACTGCGCGGTCAGCTTCTCCGCGATCTCGACGCAGGCCTCCTGCTTGCGGCTGGCGATCACGACGCTGGCGCCGGCAGCGGCATAGCCGTGGGCCATCTCGAGGCCGAGACCTCGGCTGCCTCCCGTGATCACCGCGACCTTGCCGCTGAGGTCGAGGGTGGTGCTCATCGGTCGTTCTCCTTGCTGGCGGCGGGCTTGGGCTCCGCGGGAAGGCCGAGGTGACGCTCGGCGACGATGTTGCGCTGGATCTGGTCGGAGCCTCCGGCGATCTGGTAGCCCGGGGCGCCCAGGACATGGGCGTTCCAGCTGAAGGTGCCGGGCTCGCCGGCGTCGGCGATGAGCGCCGGTCCGTTGAGCTCACGAGCCAGCTCGGACACCAGCTTGAGCTTGCGCACCCACTGCAGCTTGCGCATCGATCCGCTGGCGCCGGGGGCTCGCCACTGTCGCGGGCACGCTGTTCGCGGTGCAGGCTGACCTCGGCTGCGACCTCTCGCGCACGGATCTGCGCCAGCTGGGCGCGGACGGCAGGATCGTCGACCTTGCCGGTACGACGCGCCAGCTCGAGGAGCTGCTCGAAGCCGCCACCCACGCCGGACTTGTTGGACGCATTGGCGCGCTCGAAGCCGAGCGTGGCACGGGTGACCTTCCACCCGTCGCCCGGCTCCCCCAGGCGGTAGGCGTCCGGGACCCGCACGTCGGTGAGGAACACCTCGTTGAAGCTGGTGCCGCCGGACATCTGCTTGATCTGACGCACCTCCACCCCCGGTGCATCCATCGGCACCAGGAAGGCGGAGAGGCCCGCGTGCTTGGCCACGCTCGCGTCGGTGCGCACCAGCGCCTGGCCCCACTCGGCGAACTGCGCGCCTGAGGTCCAGACCTTCTGGCCGTTGAGCACCCAGTCGTCCCCGTCGCGCACGGCTCGGGTCGCCACCGCGGCAAGGTCCGAACCCGCAGCCGGCTCGGAGAAGAGCTGGCACGCAAGCTGCGACCCGTCGTGCAGCCCGGGGAAGACCCGGGCCTTGAGCTCGTCGCTGCCGAAGAGTCGGATCGTCGGTGCGATGAGGTTGATGGTCACCGAGAACAGCTCGTGACGCGTCAGCGCGACCGCCTCCGACTCGGCTGCCTTGAACGCGTCGGCATGGCCGGTGCTCAGACCGGCGCCGTGCAACTCGGTCGGCCAGGAGATGGCGCCGTAGCCCGCCTCGAACTTGAGCCGCTGCCAGTCCCGCAACCGCTCGAGGATCTGTCGCTCCTCCTCGTGGTCGAGGTTGTGGAACACCGACACGTCGTGAGGGTCGCGCACCGCTTGGTCGGCAGGGGCATGCCCGGCCAACCAGGTGCGGACGTCGGCGAGCCAGACCGTGAGGTCGGTGTCCGCGTCGTGGACCACAGCCACCTCAGGCTCCTTCGACGAGCGCGATGGCCCGCTCGGGGCAGTTGGCGACCGCATCCTTGACGGCCGCGACGTCAGTCGCGTCGAGCTCGCTCTTCAAGATGACCGGGAACCCCTCGTCATCGCAGTCGAAGAAGTCCGGCGCCAGGCTGTAGCAACGGCCGTGGCCGCTGCACTTGTCCGTGTCGATCGTCAGTCTCATGGTGATCTCCTTCGTCGCCACAGGGGTCAGTCCCACGCGAGGTGGAGTTCCTCGATGCCGACCTGCGGACCGCTCTCGACCAGGCCTTCGGTGTTGGTCACGCGGTAGTGGGGGATGCGCTTGTGCCACTCCTCGAGGACGATCGCGAGCTCGGTGCGGGCGAGGTGGGCGCCGACGCACCGGTGCGGACCGGCCGCGAACGAGAAGTGGCGGTTGACCTTGCGGTCCAACTGGATCTCGGCGGGGTTGTCGTATTCCGCTTCGTCGCGGGAGGCGGAGGGACCAGCGACCATCACCATGTCGCCCTTCTTCATCGGGCAACCGGCATAGTCGGTGTCCTTCGCGACCTGGCGGGCACCCATCACGATGGTGTGTGCACGCAGGAACTCCTCGACCGCGTTGGGGATGATCTCCGGCTCACGGGTGATCCACTCCCGGTCGGCCTGGTTGTTCGCGAGGTGGTGGAACATGTAGCTGAGCTGGCTCTTGACGGTGTCGAGGCCGGCGAGCAGCAGCACCTCGGACATGTTCAGGAACTCCTCCTCGGTCATCAGCCGGTCGCCCACCTTGCTGCTGGCGAGGATCGTGAAGAAGTCGCCCTCCTCCTCGGGGTGCGGGTTGGCCCGGCGGTCCTTCAACACCTCCGCGAAGTAGGCATGGATCTCGCGCTGGGCCACCAGCTGGTCCTCGGCGAAGTCGCCGAAGTGGCCCAGGCCCTCGAAGACCGTTTCGACCCATCCCATGAACATGTCGGTGTGCTCCATCGGGAGCCCGAGGATCCGCAGGAAGACCTGGGTGGGGAAGATCTTGGCGAAGTCCTCGAGGAAGTCGACCTTGCCGTCGGCGACGAACGACTCGATGGTGTCGATGCAGTCCTGACGGATGGTGGGCTCAAGATCACGCACGAACCGGGGCGAGAAGGCCACGTTGAGGACGCGACGGAAGTCGGCGTGCTCCGGCGGGTCGATCATGGTCGGGATCCAGGTCCAGTCCGGGTGCGGGACCGACGGGATGGTCGCACTCGAGCTGAAGACCTCAGGGGTCTGGTAGGCGTCCCGCACGAGGTCGGCGGTCAGCAGCATCCAGAAACCCGGGCCGTAGTCGCTGTAGGCGACCGGCGTCTCGGCACGGAGCTCGTCGAACGCCTGGAAGTAGGTCCCGGCGGGCTTGGGCGTGGTGTAGTCGAAGTGCACCACCGGGCAGCCGGCGGCCTTCGCCCGCTCACGACGCTCGGACGCCTCGAGTGCGGCGGCCTCGTCGAGGCCAGCAGTGCTGTTGTTCATCCTGATCTCCTTGCAGAGTGATTCGAGTGTGCGACCGCGGTCAGTGCGACACGGCCGGCGGAATGGTCACCGAGGCAGGCTGGGTGCCGATCGGTTGGAAGTTGGCCACCTTGATCGTGTGCACCATGCGCCGGAGGCGCCAGGTGTCGTCGACCCGAGCGAATTCGCAGTCATAGGTCGCGACCATCATCAGCACGTTGGTCGGGTCCTCGGCGACGACCTGGTGCGAGATCAGGTAGGTCCGGCCACTCGCGCGATCGCCATCGACGTCGACGGCGTACGGCGACACGTTGTGGTGCTGCCAGGCGAGGTGGGCGGTGTTGCTGCGGATGTAGTCGACGACCTCGTCGCCTCCGGTCACGATGGTCCGACCGTTGTGATAGTTCACCTCGAGGTCGTCCGCCAAGACCAGGCGCAGAGCGTCCCAGTCGCGCTGGTCGACCCGAGCGGCGTACTCGTGCATGACGCGCCGGATCTCGAGGTCGTCGATCAGGCTCTGAAGTCGAGCGGTGAGATCCGACTGATCCATGGGTTCCTCCTCGTGGGCCGTGACCCTCACCACGAAATCTAATTCATCATGAGAATTGAAGCAAGTGAAACCTGCGCTCCAGTTCCGCCCAGGATGAGATCCGGGGAACGTCGCGGCTCTGCGACGCCCCCGGACTTGCTGTCCTGCGGTGCGGTGGATCAGCTGGGGCGGTGCGGCGACATGACCTTCTCCATGAAGGTTGCCACGAACGCGTCCAGGTCGACCTCGTTCGAGCCGGACCAGGCGACGTACTCGGGCCAGGCCACGCTCTCGACACCCATCTCCTCGACGATGCCGGCCCACTCCTCGGAGGCCGTCTTCACCGCGTCCACCAGCGCCTGGCCGTCGTCCAGCTTGTCGTTGCCGGCGATGCCGTCCAGCGCCGAGGAGTTGAACTCCTCGAGCTTGGTGCGTGCAGCGTCGTCGTAGCCGCTCACCGAGCCGCCGGCGGCGTCGAGCGACTTCAGCGCGGTGACCGCCATCGCGTTGGCGCCGGAGATGTTGGACTTGAGAAACATGTCCATCTTGTCGTGGAGCAACTGCTGCGCGACGAGGGGCAGGTCGTCCCAGCGCGCCTTGCTGACGGCGAAGGCGCCGGGGCTCTGACCGAGAGCGAGGCTCTCGTCGAAGACCGCGTACGGGACCACCTCGGCCAGGCCGTTGAGCTCGGTCACCCGCAGGCTGTTCGCTGCACAGTCGGCGGTGCCGCGCTGCAGCGCCTCGAAGACCTCGGTGAAGTCGATCGAGACCGGGCTGGCACCCAAGGCCTGCAGCTGCTTGCCCTGCAGAGTGCCGCTGGCGATGATCGAGGTGCCGTCGATCTCGGCGGCGGTGGCCCGCTGCTCGGTGCAGAAGATGCCGTTCGGTCCACCCGCGAAGGCCGGCATCAGCACATGCATGCCCTGGTCCTCCAGTTCCTTGAGCACCTGCGGGTGCTCGAAGGCGACCGAGTTCCAGGTGCCGTGACCCTGCAGCGGGCCGACGGTCGGCGATTGGTTGCCGACGAAGGTCATGTCGACCAGCGCGGCGTTGGCCGGGTATTGGTCGGGCTCGAGCATCGGACTGATGAAGGTGATGTCCAAACGGCCGTCACGCAGAGCGTCGTCCTGCTCGGTGACCGGAGCGATCGCGTAGGCGTAGTTGACGTCGAACTTCAGCTTGCCGCCGCTCCACTCCTCGATCTCCTTGAAGTAGTCCTCGTAGAGGAGACCGGTGACCGACCCCTTGGGAGCGGGGGTCTGCGCGACCAGCGTGATCGGGTCGACGTCCTCGAAAGCCTTGACATAGTCGTCCTGCGTCGCACCGGCGGCGACGCCGTCGCCACCCGACTGCGAGCCTCCACCGTCCTCGGCGCATGCAGCAAGCGCGCCGGACAGCACCACACCCATGACCGCCGCTAGGGCGACACTTCTTGTTCTACGCACTTGCCTTCACCGTTCTCTCGTTCACTGTTGGGATAACTCGTCCGAGAACTCGACGCCCCGCCCCTGCGGCAGATGTCACGTCAAGACCTTGTAGGCGCCGTCCGCGTAGGCGCGGCGCATCCGTGCTTTGTCCGGCTTGCCCATCGAGGTCAGCGGGATCTCCTCGATCGCGACCCAACGCTCCGGGGTCCACCAGCGCGGAACGCGGCTCTGGAGCCACTGCTTGAGCTCCGGCACGTCGACCGCACCCGCCCGGGCGACCACCAGGGCCAGCGGGCGCTCCTGCCATCGTTCATCGGGGATCGCCACCACGCTCACGCTCACCACCTCGGGGTGCGTCTCGAGCGCCTTCTCCAGCTCGAGCGAGGAGATCCACTCGCCGCCGGACTTGATCACGTCCTTGAGCCGATCGGTGATCGCGACGTAGCCGTCGTCGGTCACGTAGCCGACGTCGCCGGTGGCGAACCAGTCCGCGCGATCGACGGTCCCGAGGTAGCCGGCCGTCACCCAGGGCCCGCGGACCTCGAACTCCCCCACCGTCCGCTCGCCGGGCTGCTCGGCGTGCTCGTCGCTGCGCACCCGCAGTTCGACGCCAGGCACGATCCGGCCGGCGTAGGTGCGCAGGTACTCCAGACTGGTCTGCGCGTCGGCGACTGCAGGCGGATGGCCCATCGAGTTGATGCCGATCGACTCGGTCATCCCCCAGCCCTGGATGATCGGCACGCCGCGGGCCCGGAATCCCTTGATCAGGTGGGCCGGGGGCGCGCTGCCGCCGGACACCACCAGCTTCAGACTGGAGAGGTCGACGCCGCCCTCCTCCCACCAGCTCAGCAGGTCGTTCCACAGGGTGGCCACCCCGACCGCATGGGTCACCGCGCTCTTCTCGATCAGGCCGCCGAGATTGGCCGGGGCCAGCGAGCTGCCCGGCAGCACGAGGTCGGCACCCGAGATCCACCCTCCGAGCGGCAGGCTCGCCGCGTTGGTGTGGTAGATCGGCACCGAGGCGAGGATCCGGTCGCCCTCGCCGATGCCGTAGACGTTCGGGGTGCAGATGATCTGCGCGTGCAGCCAGATGCTGCGGTGGGAGTAGACGACGCCCTTGGGCGGCCCGGTCGTGCCGCTGGTGTAGGCGATCACCGCCGCCTGCTGCTCCGAGGCGGGGCGCGGCAGCTCCGCGGAGGCCTCCTGGGCCACCACCTCCGCGAAGCGCGCGGCTCCGGAGGCAGACAGGCCCGCTCCCGGCTCGCCCACGACGACGAGGACCGGCGTGAGGTCGGCCTCGGTCAGCGCCTGCTGGCACTGCTCGAGCATGCTCGCATCCACGATGAGCACGTCGGGACGCACCTGGCTGAGCACATGTGCGTTCTGCGCGGCGTCCAGGCGCGGGTTCATCGGGTTCAGCACCAGGCCCGTGGAGGTGGTGGCCAGGTAGGTGACGAGGTGCTCGAGCTGGTTCCACATCATCGTGGCGACCACCCCGCCTGCTGGGCAGGCCTCGGCCCACAGCCAGCTGGCCAGGCGATCGGCCAGCTCCGCGACCTCGGCGAACGTGTCGGTGCGGAGGCCGTCGTCGGTGACGCTCACGACCCGCTTCGCCGCGTGCACCGATCGGCCGTGCCGGATCAGCGAGTCCAGGGTCAGCTGGACGTCCTGCATGGTGTGCTCGATCATCAGGCGCCTCTCGCCAGGGCGCGGACCAGCCAGCCGGTGGCCTGCTCGTCGAGCTCGTCAGCAGTCGGCCCGGTGCGGACGGCGGCGCGCAGATCGCGTAGGGCATCCGCACTCCGTCCGGCAAGCAGAGCCGCTAGGTCGGTGACCGCGGCAGCGAGCTGCTCCGCGGCGACGACGTCGTCGATCAGCCCGTCTGCCCTCGCCCGACCGGCCGGGATCCGCTCGGCCCGCACCATCAGGGCCAGAGCCCGGCGCGGCCCGACCAGCCGCGCCAGGGTGCTGGCCGCCGCGACCGGAGGCAGGCCGAAGCCCATCTCCGGGAACCAGAACCAGGCGTCTTCGGCAGCGAGGGTGAAGTCGGTGTTGAGGCAGATCTCGAAGCCGATGCCCACGCACGGGCCCTCGACCGCGGCGATGGTGGGAACCGGGCACTCGGCGATTGCGCGCACCGCTGCGCTCACCCGGCGCACATATGCGGCCGGGTCATCGAGTGCGGCTCGTGCCTCGTCGAGGTCGGCACCGGTGGTGAACATGCCGGGCGTGCTCGAGCCCAGCACCAGCACGCGGCTGCCGTCATCGGCGCACGCGGCAGCAGCAGCCGCGATCCGGTCGAAGTCGGCCCCGAGCATCCGGCTTCCCGAGGCGATCAACGGAACCCGCTTGATGCTGGCCTCCGCCTCAGGCATGCCGCGCCTCCCGAACCTGGCGGATCACCGCGGCCAGCGCTTCCAGGTGACCGTCCACCCTCGCAGACCCGCATGCTCGGCATCCACCGACACCTGGGTCGCGCCCGCTGCGAACCACGAGACGGCACGCTTCGCGGCGACGTCTGGGCCGCCTGAGACGAGCTGCACGCGGCCCTCGATGCCGAGCCGCAGGCCGCCTCGCCCGGCCTCCTGTGCAGCAGCCCCGACGACGGCGAGGTCCTCCTCGAAGCCGTGCTTTGGCACCCGCAGCGGAAGCCAACCGTCGGCCAGTCGCCCGACTCGGGCCAGGGGCGCGGCATGCGTGCTGGCACCGATCCAGATCGGCACGGCGCCGCTGGCGGGACGCGGGTTGAGCCCCACTCCGGCGAAGGAGTGGTATTCGCCATCGATGCCCACGACCTCGTCACGCCAGAGCCGCCGCATCACCTCGATCTGCTCCTCCACCCGGCGAGCACGAGCGGCGAACGGCACGCCGAGCGCCTGGAACTCCGGCTCGAGGTAGCCGAGACCGATGCCGAGGGTGAGCCGCTCCCCGAGAGCCAGGCGAGAGTGGCGGCCTGCTTGGCGACCAGCACGGCCTGACGCTGCGGGAGGGGCATAACCGCGGTCATGAACCGCAGCCCGGTGCGCGCGGCCAGGGCGGGGATCAGAACCAGCGGGTCCAGGAAGTGGTTCTTGGTCGTGTACGGCTCAGGACGCCCGAAGGGCGCGGTCTGGGGATGCGCGATCGGGTCGAGGCCGACCACGTGGTCGGCCATCACCACATAGCGGTAGCCGAGGCGCTCGATGCCCTCGGCCCAGGAGAACACGTTGTCGGGCGTGCACATCTCGTCCTGCGGCAGGAAGGCGCCGAGCTCGAACTCAGTCATTGCGGGCTCCTTCGAGCGAGGTGATGAAGTCGTGGATGTGCTGCCAGTAGACGTGGTTGGTCGAGCCGCTGACGCCGTGCGCGACGCCATCCAGCACCCGCACCTCGGCGCCGGGTCGGACCTCCCGTAACCGGGCGACCGAGCGGTCGCTCAGCATCTGCGACTCACGCGCACGCAGCAGTAGGACCGGCACCTCGAAGCGGGTCAGCACGGCATCGAGGCGGCGCCCGCGAGCATCGAGGTCGGGGTCGGTGTCGAACACCCGCGGGTCCCAGCGCCAGTAGCGGCGTCCGTCGCGCTCGACGAGGCTGCGCGACACCGCCGCGGCCGGCGGCGCGGGTTGGTCGGGATTGAGCAGGCCGAGCGCGGCTGCCGCCTGGTCGGCGACGTCGAAGCCGGAGAGGCTGGCCTCCAGGAACCGCTGCACGTCGCCCACGCCTGCGGGCTCCACCCACGGGGCGACGTCGACGAGCACCAGGCCGCTGACCGTGGTGTCGAGGTCGAGCGCCTCGATCGCGGCGTCCCCGCCCTGCGAGTAGCCGACCAGGTAAACCGGCGCGGTGGCCGAGACCAGCAGTGGAGCAAGATCCTGCGCGTTGCCGGCAGAGGAGTACTCGCCGCCCGGTGCATGGTCGGAGTCGCCATGCCCGCGCGAGTCGAAGATGACGGAGGCGAAGCCTGCCTCAGCAGCTTCGGCGGCTGCCTTGCGCCAGGAGTGCCGGCTCTGCGCGATGCCATGGGCGAAGATCACCGTGCCGCGCTCGCCGGATCCGAACCTCTCCCCGCGATGCGCAGTCCATCGGGCGCCCGCCATGTCGTCGGGGCCGCGTCCAGCGTCGGCCGGCTCATGCTCACCCAGTGTCTCCCGTCTGCGAGCGGAGGCTGATAGTGTGCCCCGCATCACATGATGCTATTCCTCATGATCTTTGACTGTCAAGCAATTCTCAGGAGGAATGGGCGCACGCCCCGAAATGAACGAATCCCCTTGCAGGCAAGGGGATTCGTCGCACGTGCTGGGCAGATCGTCGGGTAGTGATCCTCAGTAGTTCTTCGACCAGACGCTCTTACGCCGGGTGTACTCGTCGAGGGCGGGCGCGCCGAGGCTTCGCCCGTATCCCGACGCCTTCGCACCGCCGTAGGAGACCGCCGCGTCAGTCACCTGGTAGCAGTTGGTCCACACCGTGCCAACGTCGAGCGCATCGGCCGCCCGGTTGGCCCGAGCGATGTCGCGGGTGAAGACGCCTGCTGCGAGCCCGAACTCGGTCTGGTTCGCCAACCGGTAGGCCTCCGCCTCGTCGGTGAACGGCATGACCGACATGACCGGACCGAAGATCTCTTCGCGGGCGATCGTCATGTCGTTGCGGACGCCGGCGAAGATCACCGGCGCCACGTAGTTGCCGCCCTCGGAATCCCCGACGCTGCCACGCCAGGCCACCGAGGCTCCCTCCTGCTGCCCGATCTCGACGTACCGCTCGACCTTGGCGCGCTGGTCGGGCGTAATCAACGGGCCCATGGTGGTGGCCTCGTCGAAGGCATGGCCCACCCGCAGGTCGGCAGAAAAGGCAATCGCTGCCTCGAGGAAATCGTCGTAGACGTTGGCGTGCACGAGCGTCCGGGTGCCGGCCGTGCAGACCTGGCCGGAGTTGTTCCACACCGATCCTGCCGCCGCGGCAGCAGCCACCTCGAGATCGGCGTCGGCGAAGACGAGCACGGGCGACTTGCCGCCCAGTTCGAGGTTCACCCGCTTGAAGGTCTGAGCGGCCGCTGCGGCAAGCGCCTGACCGGTCCGAACCGAGCCGGTGAAGGAGATCCGGTTGATGCCGGGATGCGCCACCATCGCGGCACCGACCTCGCCATCGCCGTGAACGACGTTGAAGACGCCCTCGGGCACTCCTGCCTCCAACGCGAGGCGCGCCATGTAGGTGGCGCTGAGCGGGGTGTGCTCGGCCGGCTTCAGCACGACCGAGTTGCCGGCCGCGAGAGCCGGTGCGACCTGGGCGAAGATCGCACCCGGGCCGTTCCACGGCTTGATCACCCCCATCACTCCGACCGGCTCGATCCGCTCCTGCACGACGTAGTCCGGACCCGCCGGCGGGAGCGATCCGGCCAGCTTGGTGGGCCAGCCGGCGAAGTAGCGCAGCGCGTTGGCCGAGTAATTCGCAATGAACCCTGCGTACCTGCGCAGGATGCCCGCGTCCAATGCGTCGAGGTCGCCGATGATCTCGGCGTGCTCCTCCAGCAGCCCGGCGAGCCGGATCAGGATCGCCTCCTGTGCGCGCGGCGTCAGCCGCCGCCACCGACCGTCCTCGTAGGCGGCACGAGCGGCCGAGACCGCTGCGTCGAGGTCACTCGCGCCACCCCGCGCGACGTTGCCGAAGGCACGCCCGGTCGACGGATTGACCATCTCGCGACTGCGACCGTCGAGCGACCCGACCTCCTTGCCGCCGATCACGTGCGGCACCACGCCCCGCTCGATGAAGCGGGCTGCCTCGGTCGCCACCGCGACCTCGTCGATGCTCCCCGTAGGGATCTGATCGTTCATGTGCGAACTCGCTCCTCAGGATTCAGGCAGGATTCAGGACGGACGCGAGGTCTTGGCGACCTCACGCCAGGCGTCCATGAAGGCGGTGAAATCGACCTCGTTCTCCGCGAGGTACGCGGGCAGGTCCGCGTAGTCGACCTCGGTGTCGTAGCCGAGTTCGCCGACCTTGCCCTTCCAGGTCTCGGAGCCCGAGCGGATCGCCTCCACCAGGGCGCTGCCGTCCTGGATCGCCTTGTTGTCGGCCACGGCGTTGAGGAACTCCTCGTTGCCCTTGTCGAGCTCGCTCTGGGCGGCCTCGTCGAGACCAGCGATGGTGCCGTTCTTCTCAGGTACGAGCTCCAACACCTGGCGGTACATGTCGAGCAGGCCCTCCATGTTCGACAGCACGAACACGTCGGCGCGGTCGTACATCAACTGCTGGGCCACCAGCGGCAACTCGTCCCACTTGGCCTGGCTGATCGCCAGCGCGGAGGGCACCTGCCCAAAGGAAGTCTTAGAGTCCAAGATGACGTGAGGTGCCACCGAGAGCAGGTCGCCGAGCAGGACGACCGTCGCACCGGCGTAAGCACAATCGAGGACACCGCGCTGCAGCGCCTCGTAGACCTCGGCGTAGTCGAGCGAGACCGGGCTCATCCCGAGCGCCTTGGCCTCGGCGGCGTGGGCGCTTCCGGAGATCCGAACCTGCGCACCCGCAAGGGAGTCGAGGTCGCGTCGGGCGTCGCTGCAGAAGATGCCGTTGATGCCACCGGTGAAGGCGGGGGCGAGCACCTTCATTCCGCGGGCGGCGAACTCGTCGTCGACCGCGCCGTCGCTGTTGACGATGTCGGTGATGTAGCCGTGTGGCGCCATCACCATCTCCAACGGGTTGCCGTTGCCCATGTAGCTGGTGTCGGAGAGCGCGGCGTAGGTCGGGTAGAGGTCGGGTTCGTAGCCCGCCATCACACTGCCGACGTCGAGGCGCCCGTCGGCGAGCGCGTCGTCGACCTCGGTAGGTGCGGCGGTCGCGTTGGACCACGAGATGTCGAAGGTGATCTTGCCGTCCGACCACTCCTCGATGGCGCTGAAGTAGTCCTCGAAGTTCTTGCCGACCGGCGATCCCTTGGGTGCCGGCGACTGGGTGAACAGCGAGATCGGCTCGACGTCGGCGAACGCCTCCTGGTACTCCTCCTTGGTCGCGCCGAAGGAGACGCCCTCGCCTCCGGACTGGTCACCGGCGGCGTCCTCGGCGCAGGCCGAGAGCGCGAGGGCGCCGACGAGGCCGAGGGCGCCGAGCACGGCGAAACTGCGACGGCGGGGGTTGCTCATGATGTTTCCTCCAGATGACAGGGATGCGTGGTTGCGTGCGGGAAGGGGCCGCCGGGCCGAGTCACGGCGACTCCGCCTCACCCGCTGGTCAGATCGGGGATCGTCGTGGCTATCTCGGGGAAGAAGATGAGCAGCAGGCTGACGATGATGGCCATTGGCAGGAACCAGGCCGCGGCGACGAAGACGTCGCCGAGCGTGATCCGCTGACCGCCGTTGACCTCGGGGTCCTTGACGATGCTGTAGATGATGAACGACAAGATGCCGACCGGTGGCGAGACCACCGCGAGCTCGCCCATGAAGACCGCGAACACTCCGAACCAGAGCAGCGAGATCTCCAGGTTCTCCAGCGTCGGGATCAGGATCGGAACGGTGAGCACAAGCATCGGCAGCGGCTCGAGGAAGGTGCCGAGCACGATGTAGACCACCAGCATCATCAGCAGGAAGGTGGTGCGATTGAGGTCCATCGACTCGACCCACTCGGAGAACCCGTTGGTGATCCCGGTCAGGACCATCATGCGGGAGAGCATCTCGACCCCGATGAGCATGAAGAAGATGGCGCCGACACTGCTGATGGTCGCCACGGCAGCGTCTGCGACGGCCCGGAACGGACCGTCCTTGCGGCGCCACCACAGGGTGATCAGCAAGGAGAGCAGCGCGGCGGAGGCTCCGGACTCGGTGGCGGTGAAGGTGCCCGACAGGGTCCCCCAGATGATCAGGGCGACCAACACCGGGAGCGGCCAGATCGGCAACAGCGAGCGGAACCGGTCGGGCCAAGTGGTCTCGCTGCGCACGGCGAGCCGGGTGTCGGCACCGGACCAAGCGGGGCGCATAATCGCCATCGCCACGATCATTATCGTGAACATGACGGCCACCAGCACGCCCGGGCCGACGCCCGCCATCAGCTGGGGTCCGACCGGGACCTCGGCGATGCCGGCGTAGATGACCAGCATGATGCTCGGCGGGATCAGCTGACCGGGCAGGCCGGCCACGATCACTGCCCCGATCGCCATCCGCTTGTCGTAGCCCGCCTTCAGCATCTCGGGGATGCCGATCCGAGCCAGGGTGTAGGTCATCCCGACCGAGGATCCGCTGACCGAGGCGAGGCCGGCGCCAGCGAGGTTGGTGCCCACCGCCAGTCCACCCGGCACCCAGCCGAGCCACCGCTGAGCGGCGGAGTAGATGGAGTCAGTGAGACCGGCCTTCCAGAGCAGCAGGCCCATCAGCACAAACATCGGGATCACGCTGAGCGACCAAGTCGCCGTCTCCCCGTAGGGCATGGTCGCCATCGTCGACTCGACCAGCATGGTCCCGCGCAGTGCGTAGAGACCGAGCAGCGACGGAATCATCATCGCCAGCGCGACGGGCATCCGCAGGAAGATCAGCGCCAGCATCATGACGCAGCCGAGCACGCCGATCGCCTCGGGGACGAGCGGCAGGAACATGCCGATCGTGCAGGCAGCGACCGTACCGAGGCCGATGCTGAAGATCGTCCAGGAGCGCAGGCCTGTCACCATCGACGGAGCGGGCCCGCCGCCGGCGGCGGAGGGTGCGGGACGCTCGGACACTTCGGTGGTCATCGGACCGCCTCCTTGGCTTCGGTCGGCTCGTCGGTGCCGATGAACTCGTTGAACTCGGCCTCCTCGATCGACTCCTCGGCGACCCCGAAGCGGATCGTGCTGTAGGCGGCGTGCAGGAACTGCAGCGTCATGACGCCGAAGGCGAGGGGCGCGAGGTAGTAGGGCTGCCAGGCAGGCACCGGGGTGATCCCCGCGTGCTTACCGATCTCTCGGGCGAACTGTGCCTCCCCAAGCCGAACTTGGCCAGCGCAGCGACCAGCACCGCGGCGACCAGATAGAAGGAGGCGAGCACGAATCGGCGGCTCACCGTGGGCAGCATCTGGAAGATCAGGTCGGCGGCGATGTGCTGGCCCCGGCGCTGCGCGGCCATGAAGCCGAGGAAGGCGAGGATCGGCATGTACCAGTACTGCGTGATCTCCAGCGTGTAGTCGATCGGGCTGCCGAAGTACCTGCGAAGAACCGCGTTGAGCGTGACGTGCACCATCATCACGAACGTGACGATGACCGCGGGCACCTCGATGGCGAGATCGCCGGCCTGAGACCAGCGCGAACGATGGCTGTGACTTGGGGGCATTTTCGAAGATCCACTCCGTTGCAGATGACGTCGCCCTGCGTGACGCCGACCACAGAGTCTGGCAAGAGAATCGCCCGCCGTCAAGATTTCTCATGACGAATTATTCGACCTATGCTCGACTCGTGAAAGCAGTCATCGCATCTGAACCAGGCACGCCCGACGTCCTCGCTCTGCAGGATCTGCCCACCCCCGAGCCCGGCCCCGGAGAGGTGGCCATCGACGTAGTCGCAACCGCCGTCAACCGGGCCGACACCCTGCAGCGCCAGGGCTACTATCCACCCCCAGCCGGGGCCTCCGACATCATCGGGCTCGAATGCAGCGGCGTGGTCGCTGCCGTCGGCGACGGCGTCACCCGCTGGGCACCCGGCGACGAGGTGTGCGCCCTGCTCGCCGGCGGTGGCTACGCCACCCGCGTGATCGCACCGGAAGGTCAGGTGATGGCCGTGCCAGACGGCGTGGACGTTGCCTCGGCGGCCGCCCTTCCAGAGGTCGCCGCGACCGTGTGGTCCAACGTCTTCATGGGTGCCGGCCTGCGCAGCGGCGAGATCTTCCTGGCGCACGGCGGCGCGGGCGGGATCGGCACGTTCGCGATCCAGGCCGCCAGCGCTCTCGGCGCACGGGTCTTCGCCACCGCAGGCAGCTCCCGCAAGACCGATCTCTGCCTCCGACTCGGAGCGGAGGGCGTGATCAACTACCGCGAGGACGACTTCGTCGAGATCCTGCGCGCAGCGACCGACGGCCACGGCGCCGACGTCATCTTGGACAACATGGGCGGCTCCTACCTGGGCCGCAACGTCGACGCACTGGCCATGGGCGGGCGACTCGCGATCATCGGCATGCAGGGCGGAACGCGCGGCGAGCTCAACATCGGTAAGTTGCTCACCAAGCGAGGCACCGTGCTGGCGACCTCGCTGCGGCCGCGGCCGATCGAGGAGAAGTCCGCCATCTGCCGCGAGGTCGAGAAGCAGGCCTGGCCACTGGTCGCCGCGGGCCGGATCCAGCCGATCATCCACGCCAGCCTGCCACTCGCCGAGGCTGCGGAGGCGCACCGGATGCTCGAGGCCAGCGACCATGCCGGGAAGATCCTGCTCACCGCTTGATTCGTCGAGGTCGCCGCTGTGACCCCACAACTAGGCCATTCATCCTGCTAGATTCGTGATCGAGTCAAGCTGGCTTGGATCCTCGGCAGCGTCGTATCGGCGGTCGCCCAGCACGCGCCCTGCGACGTCTACATCGCGCACACCAACTGAGCCGTACCGGCCGGGGCGGCGTCTCCGCTCCCGGCCGGCGGCCCAGTTCATGTCTCAGCCGCCAAGCGTCCTCAGTGAGCCGGCAGCAGGTGCTCGTGGCCAAGGTCGGCCACTGCGCGCACGCCCATCAGATGCAGGGTGCGCCGCAGCTCCGCCTCGAAGATGGCAAGCACGTCCGTGACCCCGGCCTCTCCCGCTCCTGCGAGTCCGTACACGTAGGGCCGCCCTGCCAGGACGCCTCGCGCACCAAGCGCGAGGGCCTTGACGACATCGGTGCCGGAGCGGACGCCGCCGTCCATGAGCACCTCCACCCGATCGCCCACCGCAGCGGCCACCTCCCGCAGCACATCGAGAGTGGCGGGCGCGGAGCCGAGCTGCCGTCCGCCGTGATTGGAGACGACGACGCCGTCCGCACCGATCTCCGCAGCACGCACGGCGTCCTCGGCGTCGAGGACGCCCTTGACGAACATTGGGCCGGCCCACTGATCCCGCATCCAAGCGAGGTCGGACCAGTCGAGGTCCGGCCGCAGGTTGACCGCCTGGCGCTGGGCCGTCTCCAGCATCCGAGCACTCTGGCCGGGCGCGACCAGATTGCGCAGAGCCACCCGGCGGTGGCGCAGATACCGCGCTGCCCATGCCGGTCGCATGCCTGCGGAGAGTATCCGCCCCGGGGTGAGAACCGGCGGGATACCCATCCCGTGACGGCGCTCCCCAGCCGGTTGCCGACGACCGGCACGTCGACGGTCACGAAGAGCGCGGTGTAGCCGGATCGCCTCGCACGAGCCAGCAGCGCGCCGGTCAGCTCGCGATCACCCCACGGGTAGAGCTGGAACCAGTGGTCGGCCGACGTTGCTTCGGCGACCTCCTCGATGGAGTAGCTGGAGCCGGTGCTCAATACCAGCCGGGTGCCCGCCCTCTCGGCGGCACGCGCCGCGGCGAGGTCACCCTGCCAGTGCACGGCGCCGATCAAGCCGGTCGGAGCCAGCACGACAGGGAGGCTCAGCTCCTCCCCGCGATCTTCGCAGTGAGGTCGACCTCAGCTATCCCGGCGAGCGCCCGCTGCCGCAACGACCAGGCGGCGAACGCCTGCCGGTTGCCACGCAGCGCAGACTCGTCGTCGGCGCCGTTCTCGACGTACTCCCACACCATCCGCGGCACACGACGATGCGCGCGCCGTCGCCAGTCCTCCACCGTCAGCGGTGCGCGATCGGAGCGCACCTGGACTTGGAAGGGGCCGACTCTCATCGGGACGCGGCATCGCGCCCGGCGATGTAGCCGAAGGTCATGCCGAGCGTGATCGTGCCTCCGGCACCACCATAGAAGCCCTGCGTGGTCGCACCGCCCGCATTGCCGGCCGCGTAGAGCCCGGGGATCACCGCGCCGCTGGCGTCGAGAACGCGCGCGTGGTGGTCCGTGCGGGGGCCGCCAATCGTCCCGATCGCACTGGTCTCGATGCGCACCGCGAAGTAGGGCGGCCTGTCGATCGGGCCGAGCGCGCCAGTGGCCGGGTTCTTCAGCGCAGGCCGCATCAACGTGGCAAGGGGGCGAACCAGCTGCTTGCGCATCCGGTCAGGCCGACGGGCACGGGCCACGCGCCCGAGCACCAGACCGGCGGCGGGGCCGATCAGCTTGGCGATCCGCTTGCGCATCCGCTCCGCGAAGGTGGGCGCCCACGAGTTCAGCGAGAGTCTGCCCAAGAACGGGTTGTGATCGCCGAAGAAGCGCTCGAAGGTGGAGGTGCCACGCCCGAACCAGGGGTCACGGCCCTTGGCGGCCTCGGGGTTGTAGACCTTGACGGTGCGTACCAAGCCCTCGGGATCGACGCCGATCTTCGCGGCTAGCTCCTCAAGCGTCGGGGCCTGGTGGACGTTAGGAGGATACTCGCCACCCGGCTCGACGCCGAGGAAGCTGTAACGGCGGTGGTAGTACTCGTCGAAGATCATCCAGGCGCTGGAGTTCGGCATGTCCCCGTTCTCGTCGGGGGTCCGCATCACCGCGCCGAGGTCGTTGTAGGACACGGCCTCGTTGGCGAAGCGCTCTCCCGAGTCGTTGACCATGATCGTGTGCGGCAGCGCCCGCTCGCCCTGCACCAACCTGCTGATCGGGCGGCCGTCGAGTTCCTCGCCAGGAACCTGGATGCCCGGCTGCCACCAAGCTTGATCGATCGACACAAGGTCGGCGCCCACCTCCTCGACGAGCGCCAGCGCGTCACCGCGATGGCCGCGAGGGCTCACCTGAATCGGGAACGGCTTGCCGAGGTGGCGAGCGGTCAGCTCGTCGGAGTCCTCGAAGCCGCCGGTCGCGATCACCACGCCCTTGCGCACCGCGACGGTCCAGGTGCCGCCGGCGACCTGGACGTCGACGGCGTCGACACATGCATCGCTGCGGCCGAGCCGGACAACGCGGGCCTCCGTGCGCACGTCGACGCCCTTGACCAGACAGGCCTCGAGGAAGGAGCCGATCATCGCGTAGCCGGCCATCCAGACGCCCTGGATCCCGTTGATCAGCCACAGCGGAAGCGGGTTGCGCGCCATGCCGGACTTCTTGGGCGGCCGCACGAGGGCAGCCGCATCGCCGAGGACTGAGGGCGCGAACGGCCCGGGGAACAGCGAGCGGAAGCTCGAGGCGCCCTGGATGTCAGAGGTGTAGTCAGGCCAGGCGACCGGGATCCAGCTCAGATAGGTGTGCTCCTCCACGAAGCGCGCGACCTTGGGCGCCTGGTCGATAAAGGTGTCGATGATGTCGTGGTCGAGGGTCTGGTCACGGCCCTGGCCCAACAGGTAGGTGCGCGCCTCCTCGGCCGAGTCCTCCGTGCCCAGCGCGCCGTAGGAGAAGCGGTGGTTCGGCACCCAGACCGCGCCGCCGGAGATCGCGGTGGTGCCGCCGATCAGGCTCTCGGACTCCAGAACGAGCACGGAGGCGCCATCGACCGCTGCGCTCAGGGCGGCTGCCATTCCGGAGGCTCCGGAGCCGACCACGACGACGTCGACCTCGGTCGGAAGGCCCAGCTCCGCAGCACTCCCGACCGACCCGGCAAACGACCTCACAGTTTTCATCGCAACCTCACCCTGAGTAGTCCAAGTTGTGTTCTGAGCCACAAGGTACCACAGTTCATCATGATGAATTAGCCTTGAAAGGAAGCCCGATGTCCGCCACCGAACCCGTGGTCACCTACCGCACCGACGGCGCGGTCACTCACGTGCAGATGAACCGGCCGCACTACCGCAACGCCCAGAATTCGGCCATGACCTATGCCCTCGACGATGCCTTCACTCGCGCCGTCAACGACGACGAGGTCAAGGTGATCGTGCTCGAGGGCGCCGGCGACCACTTCAGTGCCGGGCACGACATCGGGACGCCGCAGCGCGACATCGACCAGTCCTTCCCGCGGCGTGCCTCCATGCAGTGGGACCACGTGGGGCGCAGCGGCGCGGACGCCCGACTGGCTCGGGAGTCGGAGGTCTACCTGGGGATGTGCCGCCGCTGGCGTGACATTCCCAAGCCGATGATCGCCAAGGTGCAAGGCGCCTGTATCGCCGGCGGGCTGATGCTCGCCTGGACCTGCGACTTCGTGATCGCGAGCGACGACGCCCACTTCGCGGATCCCGTGGTGCGGATGGGGATCCCAGGCGTGGAGTACTTCGCCCACCCCTGGGTGACCAATCCCCGCGCCGCCAAGGAGCTCCTGTTCACCGGCGACCCGATCAGCGCAGCCCGAGCCGAGGCGCTCGGGATGGTGAACCACGTCGTACCGCGCGCCGCCCTGCACTCCACCACCACCCGGATCGCCCATCGCATCGCGGCCATGCCCAGCTTCGGGCTCAGCCTGGCCAAGCGCGCGGTCAATCAGGCCGAGGACGCCCAAGGCATGCGACTGGGCATGGATGCAGCCTTCGGGCTGCACCACGTGGCGCATGCCCACAACGTGGAGATGGGCACCGATTCGCTGGCCGGCATGGACGTGGCAGCCATACGTTCGGCCCGGCCAAACCTGTCCTGACCGCTATTTATCATGCTAAATTCTTGAGCACCCGACCAGCCTAGGAGGACCCAAGCATGCCGAAGCTCATCATCGTCGGAGTCGACGGGAATGCTCCGGCCGAGCAAGCCGCAAGGATCGCGGCCGACCTCGCCCGTGCCACCAGCTCAGGCCTCCATGTCGTCTGCGCCTACGGCCGTGAGGAGGTGGCCGAGATCGAGCTCGACGGCCCCGGCACCGCCCGCGTCTCCATCGCGGAGGAGTCGGCCGACATCGCCGCCCGCACCGCCTCAACCCTCGGCGAAGGCATCGAGCACGTCACCAGCGCAGCCATCCAGGGCCGTCCCGCCGAGGTCCTCGTCGCCGAGGCCGAGCGCCTCGAGGCCACCTTGATCGTCACCGGCAACAAGCGCGCCCAGGGGCCCGGCCGCCTGCTCGGCAGCATCGCCGCAGCAGTGACCCATCACGCGCCCTGCGACGTCTACATCGCCCACACCAACTGAGCCACCCCGATTGTCCCTAACAGATTTGTAGTTTCCGGCCGGGGAGGTCAGCCGGCATCGCGATGGTCTACCAGGAGAACTCGCTGGTCGACAACATGTCGGTGACCCAGAACCTGTTCCTGAGCCAGGCCAGCCACTTCAACGTGCTCGGACGCTTGAACGTGCGAGCACGCCACCTCCTGCAGTCACACAACTCCACATCGAGCCGGCCGCACAGGTGGCCAACCTCGGAGCGGCACAGAAGCAGATGGCCGAGATCGCTCGTGCCGTCCACCAGGAGGCGAAGCTGATCATCTTCGACGAACCGACCGCATCGGTGACGCCCGAAGAGGCCCAGCAGCTCTTCCTCTCCATGCGAGAGCTCAAGAAGCGCGGCGTCGGCCTCGGGTTCATCACGCACAACCTTGAGGAGACGCTGGCCTACTCCGACCGGGTGACGATCATGCGCGAGGTGTCGTCCAGAGGACTGCGCCGACCTCGGAGTTGGATCGCGACGCGATCGTCCACGGAATGGTCGGGCGCGACGTGGTCTACGCCCGTCACGGCGGCACCGTCGAAGCCGGGTCCACCCCGACCCTGGAGGTGGACAACGTCACGATGGGAACCGTCGTGCAGAACATGTCGTTCTCCGCCTACCCCGGGCAGGTGCTCGTCCTCGCCGGCCTGGTCGGTGCAGGCCGGACGGAGACCGCGATGGTGGCGGTCGGTGCGATGAAGCGTCGGAGGATCGGTGGCGGCGAGATCCGCCTCGAGGGGAAGCCGGTGCGGTTCGGCAACCCGCGTCAGGCCATCCGCGCCGGAATCGTCTACATCACCGAGGATCGCAAGAACCTGGGCATCTTCGCCGACCAGTCGATCTACGACAACATCGCGATCGGCCACATGGGCGTCTCGCACCCGGTTCCGCTCACCATGTCGAAGCGGCGTAAGCGATCGATCGCGGAGAAGCTCGTCGAACGGTTCCAGGTGCGCACGCTGAACCCCGACAAGGCGAAACTGGTCGAGCTCTCGGGTGGAAACCAGCAGAAGGTGCTGCTCGCCAAGGGCCTGACCAAGCTGCCGAAGGTGGTCATCTTCGACGAGCCCACCCGCGGTGTCGACGTCGGCGCCATCGAGGACATCCACGCAGCCATCCGCGAGTACGCCGAGCAAGGCGTGGCGGTGATCGTCATCTCGTCGTACCTGCCGGAGGTGCTCTCGCTCGCCGACCGGGTGCTGGTCGCCCGCGGAGGCCGCGTCGTCGCGGAGTTCAGCGCGGAGGAGGCCAACGAGGAGAACATCATGTTCGCCGCCGTGCACTGATCGTGTCTCCGACGGTTCCGGTCGGGCCGCTGCAAGGGGCCCGACGAGGAGTCGCGCCGGCGGTTGGCACTGGCGGCAACCCTCGCTGCAGCACCCGGAGGTAGCCCTGCAGCTAGCCGGCGTCGAGCGTGGCCAGTACGTCGGCAATCCGCCGGGTGGCCTCGTCGATCTGGACGGCGACCGCGTCGAAGACGTCGGCCGTGCGTCCGATCGGGTCGACGATGTTGAACTGCTCGACCGGAATCGTGCCCCGCAACTGGCCGGCTGCCCTGACCAGCGACGGCAGGTTGCGGTGCCCGGGGGCGAGGTCTCCCACGGCGGCTTCGGCCAGGGCCGCGAACTCGGTGATCGTGAAGCTGCGCGCCATCACCCGCGGTGTCTCCTCGAGGAGAGTGGAGCGGATCGACTTGGTCGCAGCGAGCACGACGTCGGCCTCCATCGCGATCTGGGAGACCGCTTGGCGCGCCACGAAGTCCTGCGCCTCCCCACCCCGGTCGGCGAGCGTGCGCGCAGCCTCCGGATGCATCGGATGACCGGCCATCGCGCGTACGCCGGCCGACGTCACCTCGAACTCCTTGCCGACGCCGAGCTCATCGAGCTGCTGGCGCAGCAATCGCTCACCCAGCGGGGAGCGGCAGACGTTGCCGATGCAGACGAAGAGGACGGAACTTGGCACCAGCAAAGCCTAGGGGTGCACTCAGGCGGCGCTCCCACCGGACTGATGTCGCGCGGTGTTGAGCAACGCGTGCGCCTGGGCCGGGGTCATCGGCTGACGCTGGGCGAGCCGGCCCAGCGCAGCAGCACGCTCGACGAGTTGTGCATTGCGTTCCACCGGCACACCCTTGGCCAGGGTGAGCACGTCCTCCATGCCCACTCTCAGGTGCCCGCCCTTGGAGAGGGACGCGAACGCCACGGGCAGCGCGCTGCGGCCGATGCCCGTGGCCGACCACGAGGTGACCCCGGCGGGAAGTGCGGCAACAGCGGCGACCAAAGCGTCCGGCGTACCGGGCATCCCACCCGGCACTCCCATCACGAGATCGATATGGACGCGACCGCCGAAGGGTGGGCCCTCCTGGTCGAGCAACCGGTTGAGCGAGGCGACGTGGCCGAGATCGAAGAGTTCGAACTCCGGTACCACCTGACGCTCGATGCTCTGCTGATAGAGGTCGACGACGAAGGGCCAAGGATTGAGGAAGACGTCGTCGCCGAAGTTGGTGGTGCCCATCGTGAGCGAACAGGAGTCCGGCTCGGCCTCCAACACCCGCAGCCGCGACTCCAACGGGTCGTGCACCGAGCCACCGGTCGACAACTGCACCACCAGGTCGGTCTCCTGCCGCAACGCCTGGACCGTCTCCTTGAGCCGGCCGAGGTCGAGCGTGGGCCGGTGCTCCCCGTCGCGGATGTGCACGTGCACCATCGCTGCCCCGACGAGCTCGCACTCCTGCGCCGTGGACACCAGCTCTGCCAACGTGGTCGGCAACTGTGGACAGGCTTCCTTCGTTGTCTCAGCTCCGGTCGGTGCCACGGTGATGAGGAGGTCAGCCATCCATGGATCCTGCCACGGGGGTGGGGTGGAGTCACGCGATTCGGGGACGCAGAGGTGGTCCAGACGAGCACGCCGCAGATTCGGCGTTCGGCTGCGCCCGGCAACCTGCAGACCTACGGTGACGCGCATGAGCAGAATGACTGGATTGTTCGTGGCCGGGGCACTGTCGCTGGCACCCCTCCTGGTGGTGGCGTCGCCCGCCGACGCCGCGATGACGTACTCGTCGTGCGCCAAGCTCTCGAAGGCGTTCCCCAATGGGGTGGCGAAGTCGAAGCAGGCTGCGAACAAGCAGGTGAGGCAGGGCAACCGGCGACCGGCATCCGGAAAGCGCGCCCAGAAGGTCTATTGGCAGAACTACAAGCGTCTGGACCGCGACAAGGACGGGACTGCCTGCGAGCGTCGCTGATCACCTCGGCCGCGGGGCGAGGGGCCGGTGACCCACGGTGCGCAGAAGGCGCCGACCAACTCAGCAGTGCGACGGCACCACACGAAGTGCCCCACTCCCGCAGGGGTCCCAGAAGGGGCGTGCCGGCCCAGAACTGCGCGGATGCCGGGGCAGAGGCAACGACCACACGCGCATTCGGCTTCCGCAACACGAGTCCGAGTCCACGAGGGCTCGTGCTGGCGCTCCCGACGTCAGAGCTGCGCGTCCGAGAGCGGCTGGCCAGTACCGCGGCCACTCACCCTGAAGTCGCGCAAAGCGGTCGACGAGAGCACCCGAATGGGAAACGCCGCGATTCGGCAGGGATCTCTGCCGAGGAGTTCCTGATATCTTCTTGCGCTCGAACATATGTTCGATTAAAATGAGTCCATGACCCAACTCTGGGCGGACAGCAGCGCAGTCGACCTGCTGCAGGCTGCCGCCGAGACACTGCACCGACGCCGGCTCGAAGAAGTCACCGAACTCGAAGTGCTCGCAGCCTGGGCTGACGTCCACTCCGCCGACGGCCCGGGATCCGGCCCGTTGATCCACCCCGGCGGACAAGGAACACCCGGGGTGCAAGACCACGCCATGGGCGAGATCGCCCTGGCCCGCCACACCGGCGTGATGGCCACCATCAACGCCACCGCCGACGTCCTCGACCTACGCCACCGCCTCCCGTCGACCTGGGCCAAAACCAAGGCTGGTGTCGTCGACGTGTGGGTGGTCCGCAAGATCGCCCGCCTCACCCGCCACCTCCCCCACGCAGCAGTCGGGCTGGTCGACACCGCCATCGCCCCGATCCTGGAGCGCGAAGGCACCGGACGGATCCTCGACATCACCGCCGCCAAGATCATCGAAGCCGACCCCGACCTCCACAACACCCGCGTCGAAACCGAGAAGCAACGCCGCTACGTCAACCTCGGCCAAACCGACGAACACGGCCTACGCACGCTGATCGCCCGGTTAGAGGCCGGGGACGCCACCTATGTGGAGGCCACCGTGGCCCGGGTCGCCGAGATCCTCAAGGCACGTCATGACGACCACACCCCCGGAGAGCTACGAGCCAAAGCACTCGGCTACCTCGCCCGCCCCGCCGAACTATTGGCGTTGTTGACAGCGAACACCGACCCCCACAGCCGACTCGACCCCCACCTCCCCCACGACCCCTGGAACCCCACCCCACCCACCGGACCCGAACCCACCGGAACCGACAACGAGGACGCAGACCAGCCGCCGTTGAACAAGGCGATCGCGTTCCCCACCGACCTCCTCGACCGACTCACCGAGGTCGACTGGAGCATCCTGCGGCCCAAGCACAGCCTCTACGTCCACCTCCACGAAACAGCCCTGCACGGCACCGTCGGCGTCGCGAGGGTCGAAGGGCTGGGCGCGATGACCCTGGCCCAACTCCACGTGCTCCTCGCCGGAGCAACCGTGGTGGTCAAACCGGTCATCGACCTCCACGACCAGATCCGCGCCACCGCCTACGAACACCCCGAGTCGTTGAAGGAGCGGGTGCACCTCACCACCGGCGGCGACTACTGGCCCTGGGCCAACTCCACCAACAGACGCCTCGACTACGACCACGTCCACCCCTACCAACCCGAAGGGGGTGACGGGCAGACCGGGACCGACAACTCGGGACCCCTCGGCAGGCGCCACCACCGCTACAAAACCCACGCCGGCTACCGGGCCACACAAACCGGACCTGGGGAATACGTATGGACCACACCCCACCAACAGGCATTTCTCGTCGACCACACCGGATCACGGCAGATCGACCCCGAGGTCGCCGAAGCACTCATCAACCGACCCCGATGGCACGAGCAGGCACCCCGACCGCCAGCCCACGCACCGCCACCCGACAACGCACCACCCGACCCCCTCAACCCCTTCAACCACGCAGCCTGACAAGGGCCACCGGAGGCTGGTCTCGACAAGCTCGACCAACGGCAGGGCGACCTGGTCTCGACAAGCTCGACCAACGACAGCGGGCTCGACCTCTGGGGCTTCAGGTGAGTTGCTCGAACAAGGACACGACGATCCCTTCGGGACCTCGGACGTAGGCCATCCGCACACTGCCCTGGTATTCACCGATGCCGCCGACGAGCCCATAGCCGTCTGCCGCGACCGCGTCGACGGCCGCCTGAAGGTTCTCGACCTCGAAGGACACGTTGCGCAGGCCGAGTTCGTTGGCCATCGCGCCCGGCGACCCGGGCAGGTGGTCGGGCGTCACGAACCTTGCGAGCTCGAGTCGGCCCCCACCGGGCGAAGCCAGCATCACGAGCTCACAGTGCGCACCGGGTATGCCGCAGACGGTCTCCACGAACTCGCCCTCCACTGAGCCGGTGCCCTCGACCTCTAGGCCCAGTCCGACGAAGAATGCCGTTGCCACCTCCAGGTCAGCGACGGTGATGCCGATGTGGTCGAAACGTCGTACGTGCGTCATGCGACCATCCTGCGCCCATGACCTGTGCCGAGTCGACGGAAACGGCCTGTTGTCTCCTGGCTCACGGCCGCCGAGGCGGCGTATGCTCAGGTCGTGTCCTCGGTGTCCTTGGCACAACGGGTGTTCCGGAGCGTGGGCGAGAGTCCCGTATCGGAGCAGGTGGCCAACGCCCAGACGAAGCTCTACGGACCATTGCTCAAGTGGGCCAGACGCAGCCCCATCCACACCGACGCCCTCGGTCATTCACTGCACCCCGTGCTCACCGACGTCACGCTCGGGTGCTGGCTCAGCGCGTCCGCGCTCGACCTGGCTGGCCCGGACTCCCACCGCAGCGCAAAGCTGTTGGTGGGACTCGGCCTGGTCGCCTCCGTGCCCACCGCGCTGGCAGGCGCCGCGGACTGGGCGGAGATGTCAGGTGAGGAGCGCCGAATCGGCGCCATCCACTCGCTGAGCACGGACGTGGCCACGTTCCTCTTCCTCGGCTCCCTGGCCGCACGGATGCGGGGCCACCACGCGGCGGGCTCCCGGTTCGCCCTCGCCGGAAACCTGGTGCTGGCGGGCGCAGGACTCCTCGGCGGACACCTGGCTCTCACCCGGGGAACCGCGGATCGGACCCCACGCGCCTGAGACCCCGGCCGGCTACTTCAACGCCTCCGCACCGCCAGCGACGACTCCGGCGCCGTCCGACTCGTTGCTCGAAGCAGTTCGACCACGCCGCAGAACGGGGACTCCCGGACGGGCGGGTTGGCCGCGCGGCGGCGACTTCGCAGGCAGACTCAGGTCATGATCGCTCCCGAGCCTTCACGCCCTCCCCCGCAGCAGGTCCTTCGGCTGGGAGCCGCCGCCGTCGTACTCGCACTCTTCGCGGCAGCCATGTGGTTCGCCTGGTTGGGATGGGACCACGACTACTACGAGGTCGACGGCGTCCCGCAGGGCCCTACCGGGCCTGGCAGGTGATCGGATGCGGTCTGTCCGTGGCGGTCGCCGCGGTCGTCGCCTTCCATTGGACGCGGGGCGCGTGGGCAGTCTTCGTACTGGCGGGTGCCGGGATCATCGGGTTCGCGGTGCCGTGGACCAGGGACGCGGCCGCGACCGATGAGAGCGGCATGTTTGTGGTCGGTCTCCTGCTCCTGCTGGCCGGTGGCGGACTCGGACTCACGCTCCTCCTGGCCCTCACGAACGCGGTCACCTCCCGTCGGCAGTCGCGCCGGAACCGCTGAGACGACCTTCAGTCCAGCGTCGATTCCCGCATCCGGCCCGGCGGGGACGGCGCGCAGTGCCGTCATGTGGGCGGCACTGTCGGAGCTGCTCGGCCAACAACCACTTGGGCCTATCCTCGAGCGCAGGAGCACCAACCACGTCTCGAGAGCTGCGCGAATGGACTACGACTACATCATCGTCGGTGCCGGAGCGGCAGGTTCGGTCCTTGCCCATCGCCTGTCGGAGGATCCCCGGAACGAGGTCCTGCTGCTCGAGTACGGCGGCAGCGACAGGAACCCGATGATCTACATCCCCAAGGGATTCTTCTTCACGCTCAAGGGTGACCGATACACCTACCACTACAAGACGCAACCGGTCGGGCCGAGCGGACAGGTCGAGGACTGGACCCGTGGCAAGCTGCTGGGCGGCTCGACAGCGGTCAACGGCATGATGTGGACCCGCGGGGCGAAGGCCGACTTCGACGGCCTGGCCGAGCGGGGCAATCCGGGGTGGGGCTGGGAGCAGGTCCTGCCGGCCTACAGGTCGATGGAAGACCACAACCTCGGGGTCTCGGACCTGCGCGGAGCCGGAGGCCCATTGGGTGTGTCGGTGATCGAGAACCACGACGAGGTGGTCGAGGCGATCCTCGGATCGGCGCAGACCCATGGGTGGAACCGCGTCGACGACATCAACGCCCACGACGACGAGCGCGTCGGCTTCACACCGGCCACTGTCAAGGACGGCCGCCGCACCAGCGCCTACAGCGCCTTCGTCCGCCCCGTGCGCAAGCGCCCCAACCTGACCGTCCAGACCCGCACCCGGGTGGGGCACCTGCTGTTCGAGGGCAAGCGCGTGGTTGGTGTCCGTGCCCGCACGGGTGATCAGAGGCACGACTACAAGGCACGCCGGGAAGTCATCCTCTCGACCGGCACCGTCGAGACGCCACTGCTGCTCGAGCGTTCCGGCATCGGCCGCGGCGACATCCTGCGCGGTGCGGGCATCGACACGGTCGCAGAGAGCCCCAACGTGGGAGAACGCGTCATCGAGCAGCGAGGCGTCGCGACCCAGGTGCGGCTGAAACAGCAGATCGGGCCGACCCAGGCGCTCAACACCGTCCCGAAGCAGGGGTGGGAAGGCCTCAAGTACCTGTTCAATCGCAAGGGGCCGATCGCGACCGGCGGCTACGACCTGATGATGCAGTTCAAGTCCGACCCATCGCTGGAGCGACCCGACATCCAGGGGCTCTTCGTGCCCATGGCCCTGGACACCACCGCTGCGACCATGAAGTTGGCGAAGCACTCGGGAATCATGTTCCTGGGCTACCAGATCCGCCCGACCACTGCCGGCTCGATCCACCTGTCAGGCAAGCTCCCGGAGAACGCGCCGATCATCGACGCCCGATTCCTGGAGGACGAGAACGACCGCTCGGTGACGTCGACCATCCTGGACACCGCCCGCACGGTGCTGGCCCAGGGCCCGATCGCGGACTACATCCTCGACGAGGAGTATCCCGGCCCGGGCGTGTCCACACCCGACGAGGTTCTCAGGTACTCCCTCGACACCGGCGCCGGCATCTTCCACGCTGTCGGCTCGGCCGCCATGGGGCCCGAGGACGATGACGTCGTCGATCCCCAGTTGCGGGTCAGAGGAGTCGAAGGCCTGCGTATCGCCGATGCCTCCGTCCTCCCTGTCCAGGTCTCCGGCAACACCGCCGCCCCGGCGATGGCGATCGGTTGGATCGCCGCGGATCACATCCTCGCGGATCGCTGACCAAGGAGACGCTCCTGCGCCTCGCCCGGACCGCGCCGTGGGAGGATCACGCCCGTGCGCGCCGTACTCCAGAGGGTCAGCCAGGCATCCGTCACCGTCGACAACGAGGTCGTCGGCGAGATCGGCACCGGTCTGGTGGTGCTGCTCGGGGTGACCCACGGTGACGGTCCCGACGAGGTCGGGTGGATGGCCCGCAAGGTGCGTGACGTACGGATCCTGCGTGACGAGAAGTCCGTCGGTGACGTCGCGGCGTCCGTGCTCGTGATCAGCCAGTTCACCCTGTACGGCGACGCACGCAAGGGCCGCCGGCCGACCTGGCAGGCTGCAGCGCCGGGCCCCGTCTCCGAACCGCTCTACGAGGCGTTCTGCGCCGAACTCGCTTCGCTGGGCGTACACGTCGAGAAGGGAGTCTTCGGCGCCGACATGTCTGTCGCCCTCGTGAACGACGGGCCCACTACGCTCCTGCTGGAGGTGGGCGAGACGGCGGCATCCGGATAACCATCGGGTGCCCGACTCGTTGACTTCGCGGTCACCAAAAACCAAGCGCAGCAAGCAATTCAGCGCAACTAGCGAAGGTCAAGCGTGGACTTCAAGCAACTGACACGGACACTCCAGCGTCGATGGGTCACCATCGTCGCGATGCTCGTGGTCGCTCTCGGCGTTGCCAGCGTCATCTCGTGGGTCCTCATGGACAAGGAATACGAGTCCGAGGCGAAGATCTTCCTCTCTGCAGATGCCCAGTCGCTGCAGGAGAGCACGGTCGCCTCCTATCTCGTCACCACCCGGATCACGTCGTACGCCGACCTGGCCGACCACGAGGAGGTCATCCGCCGGGTGGCCGAGAAGGTCCCCGAGCTGGGCATGTCCGCGTCCGAGCTCGCCTCCGCGGTCAGCGCCGAGGCCGAGGCCACGTCGGTGATCTTGACCGTGAAGGCCCGCGCCGACGACCCGGAGACCGCGCAGACGATCGCCACCGCGGAGTCGGAGGTGCTCGCCGAATACATCCGCGAGATCGAGACCCCCGTGGTCAGCAGCGCTCGCAGATCACCACCACCATCACCAACCCGGCCGACTACGACTCCAAGCAGGCCAGTCCCAAGCTGGTGCTCAACTTCGGCGCCGCCGCCGTCATCGGCCTCCTGCTCGGCATCTCGCTCGCCGTCATCCGCGACATCCTCGACCACACGATGAAGAGCTTCGAGGACGTCGAGCGGGTGGCGGGCGCTCCGGTCATGGCCTCGGTCGCACTCGACAAGGCCGTCGCCAAACAGCCGCTGCTGAGCGACGTGCACGGCTTCTCGCCCCGCGCCGAGGCCTTCCGCCTGCTGCGCACCAATCTGCAGTACCTCGATCTCGACGAGCAGCCGAAGAGCCTCGTGATCACCAGCCCACTGCCGGGCGAGGGCAAGACGAGTACGGCGACCAACCTTGCGGTCGCGCTGGCCCAGGCCGGGCGCCGGGTGCTGCTGCTCGACGGCGACCTGCGCCGTCCGCGCATCGCGGCGCTGCTCGACCTCGAGTCGAAGGTCGGCCTGACCACCGTGCTGGTCGGCAAGTCGTCGTTGGCCGAGAGCATCCAGGTGCACCAGCCCTCCGGCCTGTCGTTCCTCGCCGGCGGGCCCATCCCGCCCAACCCCACCGAAGTCCTGCAGGCCGCGGCGACGCGCGCGCTGATCGCCAAGGTGCGCGACATGTATGACATCGTCATCATCGACGCGCCGCCGCTGTTGCCGGTCGCCGACGCCGCGATCCTGGCGCACGCCGCCGACGGCGCCCTGCTCATCTGTCGTCACGGCAAGACCACCGAGGAGGAGCTCGGCGGCGCCGCAGCGCGCCTCGAGTCCGTCGGCGCCCGCCTGTTCGGCGTCGTGGTCAACATGGTCCCGCGCCGAGCTCGCGAGGGGTACTCCTATTACTACTACGAGGACGAGCAGCTGCTGGACCTGAAGAAGTCCTGAGCTCATCGATGACAGCGCTGATGTGGCACGTGTTGGCGGGGCGTTTGACGTGACGCCCCTCCTACGTCGCGGTCTGGGCGAGGTGTCCCTGTGGGGCCTGGCCGTGCTGTTGTGCGCCGCACTGCTGGTGGTGGCCCGCGACGAGGTCGTCTACATCGCGCTCGGCGTGATCACCGCGTTGGTCATCGCGGTGATCGTGGCACTGGGTCCCGAGAAGGCCGGTACGTCGTTCGTCGTGCTGGGCACGTTTGCCGCACCGATGAGCGCGCTCGTCGTTCCGGGCGCCACCTTCGTGACCGCGACCGACCTGCTCTACGCCATCGGATTCGTGCTGCTGCTGCCCACCATCCTGGGGCGGCACGTGGGAGTGCCTGCGGGCTTCTCCTTCTTTGCGATGGCGTGCCTCTTCATCGGAGTCATCGCCTCGCTGGCTGCCCCCGACGTGATGGGAAGCCTCAACTTCCAGCTGCGCTTCGTGGCCGGCGTGCTGATCGTGCCCCTGGTCTTCCTCGCCTGGCGGCCCTCCCTCCCCGTGGTGCAGGTGCTGGCTGGCGCCTACGTCGTGGGCACCGCCGTGAGCTTCCTGGGCGGCATCGCCCGGGGCGACCGGCCCGGCGGACGCTTCATCGGCTTCACCGAGCACCCCAACGTGTTGGGGCTGACCGGCCTCTTCGCGACCGGACTCTGCGTCTTCCTCATCAGCCAGACGCGCAGGTCGCTGGCATGGGTGTGGCTCGGAGCGGGTGCGATGGGCCTGGGCGTCGTCTGGTTCTCCGGGTCGCGGGCCGCTCTGGTGGTCGCCGCGGTGATCGCGCTGCTCTTCCCCGTCGTCGAGAGGTCGGCCAAGGCGGCCGGATGGCTGCTCGGGTCGATCACCGTCGCGCTGGTCGCCGCGTCACAGATCCGGTTGGGCGGCGACTCGGCCCTGGACCGCCTCACCGGTGGCGGCTCGGCGTCGTACTCGGACGCCGAGCGCGAGCAGCTCTTCCACCGCTACTGGCAGGGTTTCCTCGACCAGCCCTTGCTGGGACACGGCTTCGAGGAGTCCGTGCTCGGTCACAACGTCTACCTGCAGATGGCCTACTCGATGGGCGTCTTCGGTGCAATGGCGTTCATCGGCCTGATCGCCGTGGGTGCCCTGCAGCTGTTGGTGGCCCCGAAGCCGTGGAACCGACTGGCCTATCCCCTCCTCAGCTATGCGCTGATCGCGCCGCTCACGAGCGTGGTGTGGGACCGCTACATCTGGGTGCCTGCGGCCCTTGCCTTCGTCGTTGCCGCGGACGTCGCACGGGTACGGGCCGGACTGCCCGGCGACCTGATCCCGCCGGACACCGTCGTCGAACCGGATGGGCCACGGGTTGCGGCCCGGCCGCACCCGGTGGCGTTCGTGCGGGGCGCCTGGACCGGACCGACCCGGATCGGCGCCCTTGCCGCCGCTGCCGCGCCCGCAGGCGGGAAGCGACGTGCCGACGTACCAGTCGACGCCCCTTCACGGACGGACGACTGACGTGCCCCGACTCCCCGCAGCGCTCGAACCGGCGTTTCCGCTCGTGAAGCGGACGCACCGGTTCGCGACCCGGCGTGTCGGTGGCGTGACTCGGGCAGTGGCCGGGGTGCGGACGGGCGCACGGACCGTGCCGACCCGTGGTTACGAGACCTCGCGGGAGACCGCCGCTGCCGAGCCGGAGCACGCACGGCTGCATCCGGGGATGCCGTCCGAGGTGGTGAGCCGACCGCGACCGGCCGGTATCCCCGAAGGACTGCCCTGGTGGGACGGCGTGCTCCGCGCGGACCTGCCCGAGCGCTACACCCTGGAGCTGAGCGGGGGTACCGTCGTCGGCAACTACGCCGCGCACCTCACCTCGGCAGGCAACCTCGACTTCGAGACGAGCCACTACTTCGACATCCACGGGTGGCGCGAGCACCCGATCTTCCTGCGGCCGCGGCTCCCCGAGGCGACGCACTTCCCCGGCACGCTGGTGTCGCTGGCGACGCGCGCGACCGGGGTGAACTACTACCACTTCGTGATGGACCTGCTGACCCGTTGGGCGACGCTGCAGGAATGCCTGCCGGGAGTGCAGGTCGACGCGATCTATGCCAACACGTCCACCCGTTTCGCCCGCGAGCTGCTGGAACTTGCCGGGCTCGGCGACGTACCGGTGATCGAGGCGACGAAGCACGCGAGTGTCCGCGCCGACCGCCTGCTTGTTCCCTCGCTGGCGAACGCGGGCCTCAAGGCGCCGCCTGCCCACACCGACTGGCTGCGGACGCGGCTGCCGGCCCGGGGCCGCGGAGCGCCGTGGATCTATGTGACACGCGGTTCGCGCCGCAACTCGCGGCGAGTGGCCAACGAGGCCGAGGTGCTGTCGGTGCTGGAGCCGCTCGGGTTCGAGGTGTTCGATCCGGGCGCCCACCCGGTGCAGCGCCAGATCGACGTCTTCGCCGGTGCCTCCGTGATCGTCGCTCCGCACGGCGCCGCATTGACCAATCTCAACTTCTGCTCCCCGGGGTGCGGGTGCTCGAGCTCTTCGCGCCGCGCTACCTCAACGAAGGGATGTGGTCGATCCTCTCCAACATCCCCGATGCACGCTATCGCTACCTCGTCGGTACGCCGCACGGGTCGCCCCGGAGCCGGAGCCGGAGCCGGGTCGCACGGCTCAGGGCGAACACCTCGGAGGTGAAGATGAACCAGGTCTACGAGGACATCCAGGTCGATCTGGAGGAGCTCCAGGAGTCGTTGGACGCACTCCTCTCCTGACGCCGCGAAGCAGCGCGTCTTGCGCCCCGAAGTCACGCTCGTTGCGTCGACGGAGAGCCGTCACGCCGCAGCGGATGCGGAGTCGTCGCAAATGAGCGATCCCCGGCGCCTCCCGAAGGAGTACGCCGGGGATCAGCTCGAGCTGCGGCGGATCAGATCGCGATGGCGACCTCGGCCACCTCGCCGACCGTGGCAACGACCTGACGGTCGACCGGGTCGGCCTTGGGGGCCAGGGTGCGCAGCGTCCACTCACCGTTGCCGGCGAAGAACCGGAAGTGACCGGTCGCCGAGGTGGGGACCTCGGCGGTGAACTCGCCGGTCTTGTCGAGCAGCCGCACGTAGGCGTTGCCGACCGGCTCACCGTCGCGGGTCACCTGACCCTGGACGACGGCCTCCTTGGCGACATTGACTCCGTCGAGCGACAGACCGCCCTCAGTGGCACCGCACATGCTCAGGCCTCCCCGGGCTCGTCGCCCAGGACGACCGGCACGCCGACGAGGCTGCCGTACTCGGTCCAGGAACCGTCGTAGTTCTTCACGTTCTCGTGGCCCAGGAGCTCCTGGAGCACGAACCAGGTGAGCGAGGAGCGCTCACCGATGCGGCACAGGGCGATGGTGTCCTTGGAGTCGTCGAAGCCGACCTCGGCGTACAGCGCCTTGAGGTCCTCGTCCGACTTGAAGGTGCCGTCGTCGTTGGCGTTCTTGCTCCACGGAACGTTGACCGAGGTCGGGACGTGACCGGCACGCTGGGCCTGCTCCTGCGGGAGGTGGGCCGGGGCGAGCAGACGACCCGCGAACTCGTCGGGGCTGCGCACGTCGACGATGTTCTTGACGCCGATCGCGTCGACGACCTCGTCACGGAACGCGCGGATCGAGAGGTCCGGCTCCTGTGCGGTGTAGGAGGTCGCCGCGCGCGTCGGGAGTTCGTCGGTCAGCTCGCGGGAGTCGAGCTCCCACTTCTTGCGGCCGCCGTCGAGCAGCTTGACGTCCTGGTGGCCGTAGAGCTTGAAGTACCAGTAGGCGTAGGCAGCGAACCAGTTGTTGTTGCCGCCGTAGAGGATCACGGTGTCGTCGTTGCTGACGCCACGCTCGGAGAGCAGTGCCTCGAAGCCGGCCTTGTTGACGAAGTCACGACGGACCTGGTCCTGCAGGTCGGTGGTCCAGTCGAGCTTGATCGAGCCACGGATGTGGCCCTTGTCGTAGGCGGTGGTGTCCTCGTCGACCTCGATGACGACGATGCCGGGGGTGTTCAGGTTGTCCTCGACCCACTGGGCGCTGACGAGCACGTTCTCGCGGCTCATGGTTCCTCTTTCCTTGTTACTGATGACGTGTGTTGGGTTCAGCTGGCGGCGATCGGGCGGCGGGCGGTGAGCCGCTTGCCGATCAGATACATCTCGCAGCCCAGGCAGAAGCCGGTGACTGCGTTGAGGAGGGCGGCGACGAGCGCCAGTCCGACCGCGACCTGGCCGAGCAGGGTCGCCCCGGCCAGGAAGCCGATGAGGCCGACGACCGCGAAGACCAGCCCCACCGACTGCGCGAACCGCGGCGGGCGCGGGTCCTCGAGTTCGGCCGGAGCGGCGAGCCGCGGGCGGATCGTCGTGCGGAAGATCCAGGACAGCGGGGTGCGCTGCACACCGGTGAGTGCACCCCACGCGAAGAGCACCGTCTGGACGGCCAACAGCACCGTCGCCTGCTTCTCGGGAAGCAGGAGTACGACGGCAAGCACCACCGCGGTCACCGTTGCGGTGAAGCGCGGCCCACGTGGGTCGATGCCTTGGTTGCCCATGTCCTTCTCCGGATGTCCTGGCCAGATGGTCTCCTCGCTGCCCTCCCAGGGGCACGGGCGTCCAGCGCTGACCGACCGAGAAGGTCGGTGGACCCAGCTTCTTCAGCGGGTCCGGAAATGCGGGGGACGTCCCGTCAGGACATTCGACACAGCGCAGAGCGCACGCGGCAGTGATCCACCGCGCGGCGCTTCGTGAGCATGGTCGTGAACATGGAGGGAACGCTACCCGAGGGGGTTGCAGGCCCCGAAATCGTCATCCCGAAGTATGAGACAAGTGACCACTTCGTGAGATTGACTCAGCCCTGGGCGACCGGAGCGACCCGTCCGCGAGCGGGTTCGCGGGGCGTCGGCACCCGGGCCGGGACGTCTCGGATGATCGACGGCACCGCCGTCGTCATGTGCGGGAGCACATCGGCCAGCGCCGGCTCCTGGTCGGGAGCGACGCTGGCCACCAGGCCGGGCAGTGACACCTGCGCGGCGAGCGCACCGGCAGCCGCAGGTGCCGCGCCGAAGACACCGGCAGATGCCGGGGACGGCACCGTGACAGCGGGGGCGAAGGCCGGCGTCGGCGCGTTGACCCGGGCGGGCGACGTACCGACGGGAGCCGCGGGCACCGAGACCGGAGCGGAGGCGCCGGTGTAGCGCTCGACCAGGGCGATGACCTCATCGGGCGCGAAGCCGCGACGCAGGCGGAGCACCACGAGGACCGTGTAGAGCAGGATCAGGAAGTCGAGGCGGAACGAGTAGTTGCGCAGCGCGCCGCGGCAGTAGGCGCCCTCGAGCGCGAGCCGGTCCTCGTCGCAGAGGTAGTCGCGGCCGACCAACTGGGAGGGCCCGGTAAGGCCTGCGGGGGTCGCGAAGCGGTCCTCGGCGTCGGGGAACTCCTCGAGCAGACAGTCGACGACGTTCTGCGGAAGCGGTCGGTTGCCGACGATGCTCATCTCACCGCGGAGCACGTGACGAAACTGCGGAAGCTCGGTGAGCGCGACCTTCTCGAGGAGTCGACCGATGCGGGTGTAGAGCGGCGAGGAGCTCGGGATGTTGAGGAAGCGTGTCGAGCCGTCGACCGGCACCGTCTCGCGGTTGGCGATCTCGGCGGCGTTGCGCACCATCGTGCGGAACTTGACCACCTTGATCGGCGGGCCCGCGCTGACGCGGCGGGTGGACTTGTAGAAGACAGGCCGACCCTCGAGGACCAGCACGGCCAGCGCCGCCATCAGCACCGCTGGTAGCCAGACCACGGCTGCGGCCAGAGTCACGAACAGGTCAAAGAAACGCTTCTTGCCCACCGGCCCTGCACACTCCTCAAGGTTGCTCGGAACCCCCGTCGCGCTGGGTCGCCGAGCCGACCAGCGCGCTCGAGGCGACACGTGCACCCCGAGCCAGCAACCACAGCCGCGCGTCCAGCCCTACTGCCCTGGTGTGCGGTCCTCTGTTGCTGGTCTGCTCAACGAGGGCCGCCATCTTTGGGTACGGCGTGTGCACGAAATCACGGAAAAATTTCTGTCCGGGTTCCACGAGTCGGCCCGGGTGGAGCACCGAGAGCCGGGCACCGCGTGCCGTGGTGAGCCTGCCGAGCCGGTCCTCGACCAGGTTCTTCCAACCGGCATAGTGGGCGCGCTCGCGCGTCGGAGCGAGGGCGAGCACGCTCGAGACGAGCACGACGCTGCTGCCGGAAGTGACGAGGTCACCGAGGGCCTGCAGTTCTCGCTCCACCACGGTCGGGTCCTCGACCCGGTCCCCGGACTGCACCGGGCCCAGCGCACAGACGTGGATCCGAGCTCCCTCGGGGACGTCGATGCTCGAGTCGGCGCGGATGATCTCGACGCCGGGGTCCGCACCCCAGGAGGCGGCGAGGTCGTCGGCGTCACGCTGGTGGCGGGCGACCACCCAGACCCGGTCTCCCCTCCCCGCGTCCGGGCGACGAGCTCTCGCCCCAGTCGGGTCCGAGGGCCGACGACCACGACCGCAGTCATCGACGTACGCCCTCGAGGATCTGCTCGAAGCGGTCGGCGATACCGGGGAGCGCGAACTCCTCCTCGGCCAGCCGACGAGCCCGATCGCCCAGCTCGTCGCGGCCGATCGGGTCGTGGGCGAGGTCGGCGAGCCAGTCGGCCGCAGCCGGAACGGAGTCCGGGTGCGGCGGCAGCACGAGACCACCGGCCTTCTCGACGAGGCCGGAGGCGAGGTTCTCGGCGGGCATCAGGCCCAGGACCGGACGCCCTGCGCAGAGATAGGAGAGCGTCTTGGAGGGCACCGAGAACGCACCTGCGTCCTGCTCGAGGAGGACCACGAGGGCATCGCCGGCGCCGAGCACCTCGGAGAGCCGCTCGTAGCGCTGGAACGGCAGGAGGGTGATCTCGATCCCGAGCCTGTCGGCCTCCTTCTGCAAGATGTCAGTGGCGGGCCCGGTGTTGACCACGACCAATCGGCAGTCTGCGCCGGCATCCTGCACGCCGCGGGCGAGTTGCACGAGGAGTTCGGGGTTGTGCTTGAGGCCGAGGGTCCCCGAATAGAGGAGGGTGAAGGTGTCCGTGAGGTGATGTTCCACAGCCCAGTCGTTCTTGCGCTCGACCGGGACGATCTCGTCGACGGGCGCCCAGTTGGGGATGACCGTGACCTTGCCGGCGGTGCCCCATTCCTCGTGCACGTCGACAAGCGAGTCCGCGATCGCCACGATCGCTGCTGCCCGCTGCGAGGTCCACCGCTCGGTGACGTCGAAGACCGAGGCGACCACCCGGAAGCCGCGGCCCAACTTCGCACCGGCGAAGGAGCGGATCGCGACGGCATAGACGTCTTGGTGCCAGAGCACCCACTTCCTGCGCATCAGCACCATGCCGAGTGCGAAGACCACGAGCGAGGGGATCTGCGCGTTGGAGAGCAGCGCGACCTCGGCATCCGTACGCCGCACCTGACGCAGCAGCGCGAAGCCCACGCGGAGTTCGACGAGCAGCCGTTTGAGGAAGCGATCCTTCTCGATCGGCTCGGTCGGGCCGACCGGATCGATCGTCAGCCGCTCGCCGGGCTCGGTCTCCAGCCTGCCCTTGCCCGAGAGCCAGCCAGGACAGTAGGAGTGCGTGACGTCGTGCCCCCGCTGGGCGAGCTCGCGTGAGAGCTCGACCTGGAACGGGTGGCCCGAGTAGTCGTGGACGAGGATGCGCAAGGTCGTGGCCCGCCGGTCGCTGGTCGCTCAGCCGAGCGAGCGCTTGACCTCGTCGTAGACCCACTCGTAGGTCTTGGCGAGGCCGTCGGCGAGCGTGATCGACGGCGCCCAGCCGTAGGTGGCCTTGATCTGGGTGTTGTCGGAGTTGCGGCCGCGCACGCCCTGGGGCGCATCGAGCTGATAGCTGCGCTCGCAGCGGATCCCGGCGATCTCCTCGACGATCGAATAGAGCTGGTTGATGCTGACCAGCTCGTCGCTGCCCAGGTTGACCGGCTCGGCTGCGTCACCGCCCAAGATCATCTGGGAGCCCTTGAGGCAGTCATCGATGTACATGAACGAGCGGGTCTGCTCCCCGTCTCCCCAGATGTCGAGCTTGTGCTCGCCGGTGATGACGGCGGTGGCGATCTTGCGGCAGACGGCGGCGGGGGCCTTCTCGCGGCCCCCGTCCAGGTGCCGTTGGGCCCGTAGACGTTGTGATAGCGGGCGATGCGGGTGGTGAGGCCGAAGTCCTCCTCGAAGTGACGACACATCCGCTCGGTGAAGAGCTTCTCCCAGCCGTAGCCGTCCTCCGGCATGGCGGGGTAGGCGTCGGACTCCTTGAGAGCGGTGATGTCGGTGTCGGTCTGCTTGTCGGCGGCGTAGACGCAGGCACTGGAGGAGTAGAAGTAGCGCTCGACGTCGTGCTGCTTGGCCGCCTGGAGCATGTGGGTGCTGGTGAGCACGGTCAACATGCACAGAGCCTTGTTGTTCTCGATGAAGCCCATGCCGCCCATGTCAGCGGCGAGCATGTAGACCTGCTTGGCGCCCGCCGTGTGCTCGAGGGCGTTGTCGAGGAGCGAGAGGTCGGCGACCTGGTTCTCCGCGTCGGGGTGCACCTGGTACCACTCGTCGGTCGGCTTCACGTCGACCGAACGCACGGTCAACCCTTGGTTCAGCAGGTCGGCCACCAGGTGGCCCCCGATGAATCCGCCACCACCGGCCACGAGAACGTCGACGTCAGACATCCGTGTGTGCTCCTCCGTGTCGCTGGCCGTTGCCCCACAGCAACGGTCCTGCCTGTGAGAACGAAAGGAGCTCCCGGGGGTCACGTATGGGACGTTTGACCCACAACTGTCGAGAGCGCCCCGATCAGTGCCGAGGACGCACAGTTGCAGCGAAACGGAGTCCACGACGTACGCCGCGGGTCGGGTGGCGCACCCACCCGGAGTTGGACACATGTCCACGTGGAGCGGACGCAGTGACCAACGCCGCGCCCACCCGGCTAGGGTTTGCCCTCATGAAGCGCGCGTTCATCACCGGCATCACGGGCCAGGATGGTTCCTACCTCGCCGAGCTCCTCCTGGAGAAGGGCTACGAGGTGCACGGCCTGGTCCGGCGCGCCTCGTTGCTCAACCGCACCCGTATCGACCACCTCCACGACAACCCACGGCTGACGCTGCACTACGGCGATCTCACCGACGGTGTGTCGTTGGTCAACCTGGTGCGGGAGATCGAGCCGGAGGAGGTCTACAACCTCGGCGCGATGAGCCACGTGAAGGTCTCGTTCGACATGCCCGACTACACCACCTCGACCAACGCGATCGGGACCTTGCACCTGCTCTCCGCGATTCGCGCGGCCGGGCTGCAGTGCCGCTTCTACCAGGCCTCGACGTCCGAGATGTTCGGCAAGACGCCACCGCCGCAGAACGAGGACTCCAAGTTCCACCCCCGCTCGCCCTACGGCGCCTCCAAGCTCCAGGCGCACTGGACCACGGTGAACTATCGCGAGGCCTACGGGCTGTTCGCCGTTTCCGGAATCCTCTTCAACCACGAGTCACCGCGACGCGGTGAGAACTTCGTGACGCGCAAGATCACCAAGGCAGTCGCCGCCATCGAGCGTGGGATCTGGGACCACGTCGAGCTCGGCAACCTCGACGCCGTACGCGATTGGGGCTACGCGCCGGAGTACGTCGAGGGCATGTGGCGGATGCTCCAGGCCGACGAACCCGACGACTACGTGCTGGCGACCGGAGTCGGCCACACCGTGCGTGAGTTCTGCGAGGCGGCGTTCGCCCATGCGGGACTCAACTGGCACGACCACGTGCGCTACAACGAGTCGTTCGAGCGTCCCTCTGAGGTCGACGCGCTGATCGGTGACGCGTCGAAGGCCCGCGAGGCGCTCGGCTGGAAGGCCCAGACCACCGCCCTCGACCTCGCCAAGGTCATGGTCGATGCAGACCGCGAGGACCTCGACCGGCTCCTGCGGGACTGACCCATTTGCGCGCCCTCGGCTGCTTCTCGCGCACCCTCGACGGGTCAGGGAGGCGGCGAAGCCAGAGGGACGACGGCGGATTGGGGTCGTGGGCGACGGCGACGTAGTCGGGGAAGCGTGAGGTCAAGAAGGTCTCGTCGTGGTGGCGGAGCATCGGTGTGGACAGTTCGATGCGGAACCGATCGTTGAAGGCAAGGAAGGTCTGCACGACCATCGCCTCGTTCCAGTAGACCGGCCAGCGTTCGCCGAAGAGCCAGGTGTCGGCCGGGTAGGGACCGTTCCACGGGAAGTGCACGTCGTGGATATGCACGATCACCCCTGGCTTCACCCGGGGCAGCACCTCGAGGAAGAGGAACGCCACGTCGGAGTCGATCTTGAGTGCGTGTGAGGAGTCGATGAAGAGCACGTCGCCGGCCTCGAGCTCCTCGAAGCGCGCCAGCGGCACGTCCTGCACGAAACCCTCGACGAGTTCGAAGTCAGGCAGCGTCCGCAGCGCCGCGAACGGGTAGGGCTCGATGCAGGTGATCGTCAGCGGTGAACCCTCGGCCGCGTTCTTCCCTGCCGCCAGCGACGCGTAGTAGGTCGACAGCCCCGACCCCACCTCGAGATAGCGCCGCGGCTTTCTCCTCGCGCAGCGTGTAGTAGAGCGTGCGTGCGTCGAAGGCCGGGTAGCCGGGGCCGAACCCCTTGCGCGTGTTGGCCAGGTAGTTCCCCGTCGTACGGCTGAACTCCTCCTCCCAGCTGTCAGCGAGGCTGGCGAGTCGCTCCTTGAGGGCCGGTACGTCGACGCTCAGCCCCGCGAGTTCGCTCGGCTTGTCCCATCTCGCCCGGGTCGCCTCGATCTCCTCGAGCACCGGCAGCGTGGAGTAGTAGTCGTCGCGCTTGACGATGTTGTAGCCGAACACGCCTGCGACACGGCGGGCCAACCTGATCCGGCTACGGCGGAAGTTGAAGACGAGACGGTCGAGGAACTCGACGAGCGCGCCGGGGAGGAATCTGGCAGCGATCTGCTTGGCGCTCATCGGGACCCTTCGTCGACGTGGCTGAGGTGGTCACAGCGCCGCAGGTGGGGCTGCGTTTCGGCCCAGGCCTTGATCTCGGCGGCCAGTGCCTCACCAACCGCCCGGTGCATGGCCGGCGAGTAGTGGAACCCGTCGGGGGTTGCGACCTCGGGGTCGCCGCCGGCCACGGCATCGATGAACGGCCTGACCTCGAGATAGCGCACGTTGGACCTGCCCACCTGCGCGACCATGGCGCGGATCGACTGGTTCATCACCCGCATCCGCGCCTCCATGCCGGGGAACCAGCCCTGGTAACGCTCGGTCGGCGGGAGCAGTTCGAGGCAGAAGACCAGAGGGGAGCCGACCTGCTGCACGTGGTCGATGTAAGCACGCAGGTCGGCCGCGACGTGCTTGGGTCGATTGCGCCGGATCGTCGGGTCGAGGAGTCTGTCGGCCCTCGCCTGTAGCTTCGCGAGCACCATCCACAGTGGCCTGAGCACCTTCTGGCGATAGAGGTGGGACCACCAGCGGGGCCTGGCCTTGAGGCTGTTGGCGTGGCGCTCCAACCAACGCGGTAGGAAGAGGTGAATCGTTTCGTAGTGGCCGTAGAGAAGCACGATCACGTCAGGTGAGAAGTTGAGGACCTCGCGCTGCCAGGTGCTGAGGATCGTCGACGTCTTCTCGGACGTCATCGAGATCGTCTGCACGTGGCAGGGACGATCGTCGGCGAGCAACTGCTCCTCGATGACACGCGGGAAGATGAAGTCGGTCCGCGGGCCACTCATCCAGGACGTCCAGTTGACTGTCGACGCGCCCTTGACGAGCACCCGGAGCGGGAGCTGGCTCATCCGGTGAGTCCTCCGTCCACGACCATCACCGTCCCGGTGACGTAGTTGTTCCTCGGATCCGTGAGGAACTGGCATGCCCGCGCGATGTCGTCGGGCTCGCCCAACCTGCCCGCCGGCGTACGTCGCACGATCTGCTGCAACTGCTCCTCGTCGAGGCCGTGACTCATCTCGGTGCGCAGGTATCCGGAAGCAATGGCGTTGACGGTGATGCCGCGAGAACCCAGTTCGCGGGCCAGCGCACGGGTCATGCCGTCGAGCGCGGCCTTGGAGGCGGAGTAGGCAGCGAGACCACGGTAGCCGGATCGCCCGACGACCGACGAGATGTTGACGATCGTGCCGCTGCGTCGGGCCAGCATCCGCCGGCTGACTGCACGCGTGACGTAGAGCGTGCCCTTGACGTTGAGGTCGATCACGGTGTCGATGTCGTCGTCGGAGAACATGCCGAGGATGCCGTCACGCGCGACGCCGGCGTTGTTGATCAGCACGTCGACGCGGCCCCACTGCTCGACGACGCTCTTGATGAACCGGTCTGCATCCTCACGCTTCGCCAGGTCGGCGGGCTCGAAGATCACCCTCCCCGCCAACGCAGGATCGGCCAACCACGCTTCGACCTCGGGAGTGATGCTGCGTGCGCAGGTGGCCACGAGATCGCCCGACTCGAGGTAGGACTCGACGATCCCTGCCCCCAGACCGCGGCTGCCTCCGGTGACGACGACGACCCGACTCATGTGCTCCTCCTGATGATCTTTCCCCGGCGACGTCGACCTCGTCGACGACCTTCACGCTCCGCGGGCGGGCTGCAGCCGGCAGGTCCGCGCAGGCGGCCCGCACCGCAGCCTTCACCGCGTCGGGGTCGGCACCGGATGCGGTGACGACCTCGACCGCGACGATCGCGCCAGTCATCGCATTGGGGCGACCGAAGACGCGAGCAACCTGCACCCCGGGCACCGCGGCGACGGCCTCTTCGATCGGCAACGGATGCACCTTCACCCCACCCACGTTGATGATCTCGCTGACGCGTCCCTTGAAGAGGATCCGGTCGCCCTGCAACTCGACGAGGTCCCCGGTGGCTCGCCACTCGTCGGCGGCGACGGGCTCTTCGCCGTGATAGCCGAGCATGCCGACCCGCGAGCGCACCCACAACTCACCATCGACGATCTTCATTGCGATGTCGGCCTCGTCGCCGCGCGCGAGTACGTCGGCAGGCAGCCCGGGCAGCCCGTCCTTCGTCGAGCTCGTCGCACCGAACTCGCTCGCCGCATAGATGTGGGAGAGGTTGGCCGTCGGGAACCGTCGACGGATCTGTTCGAGCACCGGACCGGGCGCTGCCTCGCCTCCGAGCGTGATCTGCCGCAGCGCGGGTACCGGGCCGCCGACGCTGCGCAACTCGGCGAGCAGGAACCGCCAGTACGTCGGGGTTGCGCTGGCATGGGTGACATCGTGCTCGCGCATCGCCACCAAGCCTTCACGGGGGCGGCGCTGGGTGGGCGCGACGAGGGTCGCGCCTGCCGCAAAGACGTGGAGCAACACCTGGAGACCGGCGAACTGGTGCAGCCCGTAGGCCAGCAGCCAGCGCTCGTCCTCGGCAGGTTGGACCCGCTCGGTGGCGCGGAGCAGTCGCGACCAGTCGTGCCGGACGCCGCGGGGCTGGCCCGTGGTCCCGGTGGTGAGCACGAGGTGCGGCCTCGCCGTACCCGCAGCGATCTCACCCGACCCCCGCTGGTCGAGCTTGTCGAGACCCTCTGCACCCGCAGCGATCTCGAGTGAGCCTGCCGAGACTTCGGCCCAGGACTCCCCGCCGCGTCGGACCACGACGTGCTGGCCGAATCGGCTCAGGAGTTCGGCAGCCGTCTCCGGCCCATCCGGCGGGAAGACGCACGCCTCGGCGCCGACCAGGGCAGCCGCAGCGAGCGCCGGGACGACGACATCGGCGTCTGCGGAGTCGATCGCGAAACGCAACTGAAGGTTCGCGTGATCTCGCTGAAGGTTCGCGGCGAGGTCCTCGGCGCGACGGACCAGCTCGGCATAGGTCCACGCGCCTTTGTCGGTGACCACCGCGATCCGGGCAGGGTCGGCAGCACCGCGGCGGAGGAGTTCGATCAAAGTCAGACCCCGACGTAGAACGTCTGGATCTCGGCCAGTGTCTGCGGCAGGTCGCCGGTGCTGAACGGGTCGGAGCCGAGCTCGTCCTCGAGCAGGGCCGAGAGTTCGGCGGTCTCCAGTGAGTCGAGGCCCACGCCCTCTGCATAGAGCGGCGTGGTGGGGTCGAACCCCTCCGGGAGCTTCTCCAGGCGCGTCAGGAAGTCGATGACGGTGCGCTCGACGTCCGCGGGTGTGGTGCTCATCGGGGGCGACTCCTCAATCTCGTGGTCGTGGTGCCCATCGTGGCAGCAACGACCCTGTCTCGCCCTAGCAACGAGGGAGTCCTGTCGAAGTGACGGCAGACAGAGCATGCGAAGTCGGGCTAGTGTCCGCTCCTGTGAAGGTCGAGATGGAATGGCCCCAGCCCCAAGGTTTCCGCGCCAAACTGCGTGAGAAGTTGCGCCGGAAGGTCCGCTACTGGATCGAGGGGCAGCAATACACCTACTTCGACACGCCGGAGGGGATCCCCGGGTTGGACGCGGCCTACCCGTCCTACCCGACGATGCGGGTGCTCGAGACCTATCCGGGCGAGAACCCGCAGGTGAAGGTGGGCCGCTACGCCGGTGTCCACTACTCGACGGTCATCATCCCTGGCGGCCAGCACCACATGGACTGGGTCAGCACCATCAACACCGAGATCAACGAGCGCGGCGAGTGGGTCGACGTGCCCAACTCCCTCTACAGCAGCGGGCCCGTGGTGCTCGAGCCCAACTCGTTCGTCGCGTTCCAGGCGATGATCAACTCCGGCGTCACGATCGGCGCCGGCGCGGTCGTCGCCGCGCGCGCCGTCGTGGTCAAGGACGTGCCCCCGTTCGCGATCGTCGGCGGCAACCCGGCCAAGGTGATCCGCTACCGCTTCGAGGAGCCGGTACGTGAGGCGCTGCTGCGGATCTGCTGGTGGGACTGGCCGGTCGAGAAGGTCAGCGCGCACACGTTGCAGATCCACTCACCTGAGGTCGATGCCTTCGTGGCCCGACACGACCCTGCGCTCGACGCCGAGTCACGCGTGCACTGTCCCGACTGCTGACCAGCCAGGTCACACGAGTTGGGCGGCCGAAGTCGCGGATCAGGCGCGGTCGACCTCCTCGTAGGACCCCGGCAGCACCGGCTTGCGCTCGGCGATCTTCCGCGCCGGAACACCGAAGACGACAGCGCACTCGGCGACGTCGGAGAGCACCACGGAGTTCGCACCGACCTGGGCGTAGGAACCGATGGTGACCGGCCCGGCGAGGACGGCGTTGGCGAGGATGATCGCCCCGTCGCAGATGGTCGGAAACCCCTGGCCCTCCTCATCGGGATCGACATCGGGCTGCTTGACACCGGCCGTGATGCCGCCACCGAACGTCACGTTGGCGCCCACGCGTAGCCCGTTGCCGATGACGACACCGTTGGGATGCGGCATCAGGAGCCCGGGACCGACGTCCATGCCGGGCACGAAGTCAGCACTCACCAAGAACATGCCCAGCGAGCGCAGCAGGAATGCCAGCCGCACCCGCCCCGCGGCGTACGCCTTCTGCTGCGCACGCAGCACGATCGACGCGACCATGCCCGGGTTCGACGCGCAGCGCATCAGCACCCGCGGCCAGCTCGGGGTCTGGCCCGGGCGGTAGCGCTCGAGGTCGGAGAAGACCAGCTGGGTGAAGGTGTGACCCTCGGAGGTGGTCAGCGCCATCAGTCGTGCTCCTTCGGGAGAGGTGGGATCAGCGAGTTGCTTCGACGGCCATCTGCGCGCCGCCCTCGTCGGCGCGCTGGTCGAGCCCGTGGAGGGCAGCGTGCGTGCTCTCTCCGAGGTCACAGCGGACCACGTCACGGAAACCCACGCGCTCCAACTCGAGCTTGAGCGTCTCGAAGTCGTAGACATAGCCCTCGTGGTGGCCGAACGACGCGATCGGGATCCGCACCCAGTCGAGCGGGTGGTCCACCGTCAGGCCCATCTCCTGGTAGACCTTCGCCTCCGGGTCGCCCGCGGGCACCTTGCCGGCGAGGTAGTTCTCCACGTGGGCTCGCAGATCGGGCGTCACCATGCGTACGACGCCGCCGTGCTGAAGACAACGGAAGGTCTCGGCAAACATCGCACGCCCCGCCTCCAACGGCAGGTGTTCGACGACGTTGTCGGAGTAGACGTGCGAGACCGACGCGTCCTCGAGCGGCCAGCGCCGCGTGGCGTCAAGGTAGTTGCGCGTCAGCGCGCCGACGTTGGTCACCACCCATCCCGGCCGCTTCGTCAGGCCACCGATCTCAAGCTTCATCGGGCGCGGTGCGTCAGCGAACGCCTTGGTGGCGCGACGTTTCGCAATCGGAGTGTTGACGGTGAGGACAGTGGTGCGGAGCACGGCACGCAGACGCGGGTTCACGAGCGGAACCGTACCCGGCCGTAGCCTTGACCGACAGGGGCCGTTGACCTCACGAGTGGCCCGATCCGAAGGAGGCACGTTGGCCCGCGACAAGCTGCTGACGGCTGCCTACAGACTGCTGGCGAGCCGCGGATTCGAGGTGCGCCGCCACCCCGCTGCCCGCCGTCAGCGCATCCTCGCGGACCGCGGTGTCGACCTTGTCCTCGACGTCGGTGCCGCCCGCGGCGGATTCGGTCAGCAGCTCCGCGACTTCGGCTACCACGGACGGATCGTCTCGTTCGAGCCCCTCGCCTCCGCGTACGCGGACCTCTCCGGACACATCTCCTCCGACCCGGCCTGGACGGCACACCACACCGCCCTCGGCGCCGAACCGGGCACGGCGACCATCAACGTCGCCTCCAACTCCGACTCCAGCTCACTGCTCCCCATGCTCGACGCGCACCGCTCGGCAGCACCGGAGGTCGGGTACGTCGACACGCAGGACGTGCGCGTCTCCCGCCTCGACGACCTGGCCGAGCAGGCGCTCGCAACCAGCGCAGCGACGTACCTGAAGGTGGACACGCAAGGCTTCGAGCGGGAGGTGTTGGCCGGTGCTCCCGCAACGCTGGCGCAGGTGGTCGGACTGCAACTGGAGCTGTCGTTCGTACCGCTCTACGACGGCGGGATGACCGTCGACGAGGCCGTGTCGTGGGCCTACCGGCAGGGTTTCCACCTGGTCGGAATCGAACAGGGCTATGCCGCGCCGACCGGCGAGATACTCCAGGTCGACGGCGTCTTCTGGCGCTGACCAGCGGCGCCAGATCCGAAGATCAGCGCAGCGCGAGCAGGCGCTCGGCGAAGGACTCCGGGGTGGCCGGCGGCACCGTGTTGCGGCGCGGCCGGTCTGCCGGCCAGGAGAGCACCTCGCGGATCGCGGCGCCGAGCCCGCGCACCGTCAGCTCGCAGGCCAGCCCACCGTCGGTGGCGGCGACCTCGCGCGCCCGCACCGTGGAGCCGGCGGTCACGACGGGGACCTCGGCGGCCAACGCCTTGCCCATGATCCCCGACGGCCCGTTGTTGGTGAGGGCGATCGGGCAACAGTCGACGGCCGCGACGAGCTGGTCCATCTCGAGGTCGGTCAAGAACCCGTCGTGGGTGATCACCCGCTTGCGCCGCTCGGGAGGCAAGGCATTGATCCATGCCCACACCTCGTCCCAGATGCCGCCGCCCAGCACGAGATCGACGTCGTCGAGGCTCGCGGCGTCCAGGGCATCGAGCACCATCGGCGCGTTCTTGCGCTCCTCGATGACGCCGAAGATCCCGACCAACCTGCGGTCCTGGGGCAGGCCGAACCTCTCACGGATGGCGACCCGGTCGCGCGAATGCGCCAAGCACACCTCCGGGTCCCGCGCTCGCTTGACGACCCAGCCCTCCGTCATGTCGTCGCGGCCGGCGAAGCCCACGACGTAGTCGAGCGTGCCGAGTGCCCGGGCGAGCAGGGCCAGGCCCCCTTGGAGATACGCAGCTTCCATCCGGTGGTGTCACGCCAGGTCAGCTTCGCCGGGTAGCGGGTGAGCATGAAGATCATGAACGGCCGTGGTGCGAGGCGGCGGAACTCCTGGCGCGCGACCCACCACCAGCGCTTCAGCGCCTGGTCGGCGTCCATGATGATGGCCCGCTCCACCTCACACTGCCGGGCCACCGCGGCGATGGCCCGGGCCATCTCCCGCGTCGGTGGCCGAATGGCGTCAAAGGGTTGCTCGACTCGCAGCTCGACGTCGAGGTCGCCGAGCAGGGTCGTGAAGGCGTCATCACGCGCGCCGACGCGGGAGGTCAGCAGCACCACCTCACCCCCGCGTGCAGCCACACGCGCCACGTTGGCGACCGCCTGGAATCGGTGCCCGCCCGGGTCGGGCTCGACGATCACGGTTGCAGCCACTGACTCATCCCTTCCACGGACGCACCCGGCGCCCGATCCGCCCGCCACCCGCGGCGTGACGTCGTTCGATCTCCTCGGACAGGTTGACGGCCCAGCCCTTCGGGCTGATCCGCTGCGACAGCGCCACCGACACCCGCGACATGTCCGCGAGCCGCTCCGGGGGCAGCGCGCTCATCCGCGCCATCGTCTCGGCCCACGCGACCTCGTCGGAGGCCGGCACGACCCAGCCGTTCTGGCCGTCCTGCACCATCCCCGCCGCGGCACCTGCGAACTCCGAACACAGCACCGGCAACGCCGAAGCCGCCGCCTCGTGCACGACCACCCCGTAGGGCTCGATGTGGGAGGGCAGGACGTAGCAGGAGACCTCGCGCATCAGCTCCGCCACCTCCGACGGCTGCCGGAAGCCGAGCAGCTCCACCCCGGGCACCGCGGCCAACACCGGTTCCAGCGGCCCCATCCCGACGACCTTCAACCCCCACGGCTCGGCCACCAACGACCGGTAGCGCGCGTAGGCCGCTGCCAGCAGGTCAGCACCCTTGTGGTCGACCAGCCTGCCGACGTACAGAAAGGTACGTCGTCGCGACAGCTCCGCGCCGTCGCGAGGTGGGGAGGCGAACAAGGTGGTGTCGGCCGACAACGAGCCACGGATGACGTCGGCAGGGGCGAACCCCAGGCGCTGCGCGTAGAACTCGGTGCGCTCGCTCGGCACCATCACCGCGTCGACCAACGGGTCGAGGTAGAGCCGGTGGCCCAGCCGCCCGGCCCACTGCTTGGGCGCCGCACGCCAGAGGTTGTCCATCACGAGGATCCGCACCACCGGTCGGCGCAGTCGTTTCATCACGGCGCGGTAGGCGTCGGAGAAGTTCCACGACGTCATCACCACCGCGTCGGGGACGAAGCCGTCGACGATCCCCCACAGCCGCTCAGGCGTCAGCGACTCCCAACCGACGTAGGTGGCGAACTCCTCCGTGCCGAGGCCCGAGAAGGCGGTGTCGCGCATCGCCCCGACGGCCAGATCGGGGCGCCCCGGCTGCACCACGAGCAGGTCGTGCCCGAGCGCGGCGAGCTCGCGGTACTGCGCGTGCAGGTAGCCGGTCATCCCGTTGCCGAGGAAGGCGATCCTCACTGACGCTCCTTGGTCTCGACAGGCTCGACCACCGGTGATCCCTCGAGCACCGCCGACGAGCCGACTGCCGACGTACGCAGGACGAACCACCCCAGCACTGCCACCGACGCCGCGCCCACGACCGTCATCACCACTCCCACGCCCACCAGCGAGTCGACGACAGCACACCACACGATTCCGACAACCATGACGGGGGTGAGAGCGAGCTCGACCAGGAGGGTACGCCGCCTCTGCTGCGGCCCTGCAGCACCGCGGTCAGCACCCGCCGGAAACCGAGCAGGCCGCAGCCGACCACGAGCCAACGTGCAACTGGAACGGCGTCGAGGAACTCCCGGCCGAAGGTCAGTCGGATCACCGGTTCCGTCAGCAGCACCAGACCGAGCGCCACCACACCCATCAACAGGGCCGACATGACGAGCCAACCGCGTACGAAGGCCCGTTCCTGGTCGGGCGCGGTCTGCAGCTTGGTGATCTGCGGGAGCGCAATCATCGCCAGACAGATGGCGAGGATGTTGGTGAGGCCGCCGAGTGCAAAGGCGGCTGAGTAGAGACCGAGTGCGGCGCTGCCGAGCGTCGAGCCGACGAGGATCCGGTCGAGGCCGAGACCGTCGATCGGGCCGACGGAACCGATGTGGGTCCTGCGGGCGACCGCATTGAGCTCGACTCGGTCGAGGGGCTGGTCCCCGCGGCCCGGTGCGAGGGCTCGGATCCGGGCGAGGAGGACGAGACCGGTGCACAGGATCGTCACGCCGAGCAGTTCCACCGCGTTCCACCGCACCCCGAGCGCGAGAGCGGTGCCGACGACCACCACCAGCACCAGCTGCGGCAGGAGGCTCGTCAGCGCCACGGTCAGTGGCGGCGTCTCCTCCCCGAGCATGGCCGCGACCAGGATCCGCGATGCCATCGCCTGCAGCGCCATCAACACCACCGCGACCGCCAGCAGCGCCACGTCCGAGTCGAGGTCGGCGCGCTCGAGGAAGACGAGATAGAGCGCAGCGACGGCGCCGGCCAAGCTCCCCCAGAGCAGCCAACGGCCGACGAACCCGCGCAGCCCGTCGCGGGTGTTGCGGCCGGTCGCAGCCAACTTGTGCGTGATCGCGTTGGGCAGGCTCCCGCCGAGCGTCAGTTGGGAGGCGGCGCCGGCGAGGATCGCCACCATCACCACCTGCCCGCGGCCCTCGACACCCAGCATCCTCGCCGCGATCACGCCGTTGACCATGATCAGGAACTGCGTCGCCACGCCAGCCAGCGCGATCATCCACCAGGCGGCCGGCTTGTTCGCGGTGGCCGGCGCTGCTGTCGCCGGACCGGGGTCGGGAGAGTTCATCCGCCCCTCCGCAGCAGCTGGTAGGCAGCGTCATAGACCGACGCGACCGCGCGGCGCACCGGCCGGCCCGTCACCGGCTGCGCCATCGCCTTCTCATAGCGCGCGATCGCACGCGCCCAACCCTCGTCCCACACGCGCTGAGGATCGTCGAGCAGCCGCTCGGCGACGTACCACCAGAGTTGCCGGTCGAGGCGGGTGCGGTGGTCGAGCCGGGCGAGGGTCGCAGCGTCGAGTTCGCGCTCGAGATCGGTACGGCGCCGCTTGGGCACGCTGGTGCGCTCGTTCTCGCGGACCACTGGGAGCTCCACGCCGAGCCACTGCGCGAGACGGGTCATGGCGGTGGGGTCCTCGACCAGACCGATGTGGTCGAAGCGGTCGATCGTGGCGCGAGCGGCGGCGAGCAGCTCGGCATCGTGCTCGGGGTCGATGAAGGCGTCCTGGCGGAGGAGCGGGTGCGGCCAGGTGAGAAAACGGGTGATCGTGTTGTCGACGTTGGGTGCGACATTGGCGTGGTCGAGGTAGTCGAGCAGCGGGAGGCGGGCGATGCGGAAGGCGGTGCCCTCGCGGCGGTAGTGCCGCAGGTCGAAGTCGCTCAGCGAGCGGCTGTGGATCCACTGGGAGAGGAGGCGGAGCCGTGGATCCCGGAGCAGGGTGAGGAAGCGACCCTCGGGATAGCGTGCCAGCGTGGTGCCCGGGGCGAGGTGGCCGAGCACGAGATCCGCGTCGGCCGGCAGCGTGTCAGGGGTGAGGTGAAACATGGCCTGCACCTGCTCACCGGTGCCGTCGACGTTGTCATAGCCGCCGACCAGGCTCAGGTCGAGGGCGTCGACGACCTGCTGCGGACCGAGGGCCTCGGTGAGTGCTGCACGCAGGGAGGTTCCGGCCGTCTTCGGGATGTGGCTGAAGACGAGCGGTCGGCCGGGTCCGAACTCAGGCATCGCGCGAGAGCCAGATGACCCCCAGGCCAGCACGGGTGCCACGGTCGTGCTCGCCCGGCTCGAGGCCGACGCCTGCGAAGAAGTCGAGGAGCTCGTCCAGCGAGTGACCCTCGACCGGGTGGTACTCCATGACGACCCGCCGCACGGTGGCCCACGAGGCCGGGTCGGACCTGAGGATGATGTCGTACTCGGCACCCTCGACGTCGGCCTTCACCACCTCGACCCGGCCATCCATCTCCTTCACCGCAGCGTCGAAGGTGGTGGCGGGGACGGTGACCTCGCGGCCCAGGCCCTCGGGGGCGGTGAGACCGTTGTGACCGCTGGCGGTGCCGCTGTCGACGAACGTGAAGGAACCTTCTTCACCCGACATCGCCTTGGCGTGCACGGTGATGCGGTCGGCCAGGTCGTTGGCGCCGACGTTGCGCCGCACGTAGGAGGCGCTGGTCGGGCTGGCCTCATAGACATGGACACGCGCCCGCGGGCGGTGGAGCGCGACGGCCAACGAGAAACACCCGATCTGGCCGCCGAGGTCCATCACGTGCACGTCGTCGGGCAGGCCCGCCAGCATCGAGTCGAGGTGGTAGGCGTCGTCAGCGAAGATCTCGTAGAGGGGAAAGCGGGCTCCGTCGACGTTGGGACTGACGATCGTGTAGCCGTTGCGCAGCCGGAAGCTCATCTCGTCGTCGCGCATCGGGGTCAGCGAGGCCACGAGGTCGTAGAAGACGTGCGGGTAGTTCTTGAACAGCCGCGGGGTCTGCGCGAGGCGCTTCGAGAAGTGGCTGAAGTTGCGGGTGTCCAGGATCAAGGGTTCCTCCGAAGTGCCGGGCCAGCTCGTCCCCGAGCCGTCAACCCATCCAACCGCGCTGCGGGGAATAGGTCACGCCTCGATCGAGGTTGAACCGTGCATGGTCGTCCTGCTCGGCGCGCTCGCGCTCTTCGTCGTGATCGCACTCGTGCTGCGCGCGCGCAACGGCCGCTTCTCCTCCCCGGCCCCACGCGAACCGGCGAGGACATGGCGCCCAGCGGCACGGAGGTCCAGGAGGTCGAGGCACCGGCGCTTGCCGAGTACGCCGTGGGTGAGCGGGCCACGCTCGTGCAGTTCTCCAGCGCCTTCTGCGCACCCTGCCGGGCCACCCGACGTACCCTCGCGGAGGTCAGCGACGTGGTCCCGGGTGTCGCCCACGTCGAGATCGATGCCGAGTCCCAGCTCGAGCTGGTCCGCCGCCTCAACATCCTGCGCACACCCACCACCATCGTCATCGACGCCGCCGGCGCCGAGGTCTCCCGCGCCTCCGGCGCCCCCACCAAGCCCCAGGTGCTCCAGGCTCTCGGTCACGCCCTCCCTGACCAGCGAGGCCGCTGGTCACGCCGGGTCAGCCGCCGGCGAAGGGAGGGAGGTACTCGACGGTGGCGTCCGCGGGCAGCAGGACCGAGGCGGGGTCGGGGCCGGCCTGGGAGCCGTTGACGAGCACCGAGCAGACACCGATGACGCGGTCGAGATCAGGACCGTGACGGCGGCGTACGTCGTCACTCAGGTCGCCGAGCGTGGCCTCTGCCGAGAGCTCCACGACTTCCTCCCCGACACCCGCGGCCGCTTTCGCTGCTGCCCAAAAACGAACCGTGACGAACTTGCGACCACCCATGGGCGATATCCTTGCCCACAAAGCTCCCAGCTGGAAGGAGGGGCCCGTGGCGACACTCTTGTTGCTCACCAGCGCCCTGCAGCCTTCCGCAGAAGTGCTGCCAGCCCTCGGACTGCTCGGTCACCAGGTGAAGATCCTCCCCGCTGAGGGCGCTGCATTGGTCAACGCGCCCGACTGTGACCTCGTGCTCGTCGACGGCCGTCGTGACCTCGCGCCGGCCCGGGACCTGTGCAAGTTGATCCGTACCACCGGGTCCGACGTGCCGGTCATCCTCGTGCTCGGCGAGGGTGGGCTCCCGGTCGTCGCCCTCGACTGGGGCATGGACGACGTCGTGCTGCACACCTGTGGTCCTGCCGAGCTCGACGCCCGCATCCGGATCGCCGTCGCCAGACTCTCCCAGCACGACGATGCTGAGTCAGCGGTCATCCGCAGCGGCGACGTCACGGTCGACGAGGCGACCTACTCCGCGCGTCTCGGCGGCCGCCCGCTCGACCTCACCTTCAAGGAGTTCGAGCTCCTCAAGTATCTCGCCCAACATCCCGGTCGTGTCTTCTCCCGCCAGCAACTGCTGCAGGAGGTCTGGGGCTATGACTACTTCGGGGGCACCCGCACCGTCGACGTCCACGTGCGACGGTTGCGCGCCAAGCTCGGCCCCGAGCACGAGACGCTGATCGGCACCGTCCGCAACGTCGGCTACCGCTTCGTCATCCCCAGCACCACCGCCGAGGACGACGAGTCCGACAGCGACGCCAGCAACGGATCCGACGCCAACGCCTGACCCACGAGGTCACACCTCCTGCGTGGCAGTACGTAGCCACGTGAAGTGCCATCTCGGCTGCGATCCGGGCGACCTCGACCAGTCAGCGTCGGTACTGGACGTGGGTGTCCGCCGGGGCGTGGGTGAAGCCGAGACCCTCGTAGAGCGCGACGGCGGGAATGTTGTCGGACTCGACGTAGAGGATGATCTCCCCGTCCGAGTCCAGCACTCGCGCCAGGTGATGGAGCCCAGCGATCGTCAGGGCGCGCCCCAGACCGCGGCCCTGGGCGCTGGGGTCGGTCGCGACGACGTAGACCTCACCCAGCTCCGGCGTGTGCTTCTTGGTCCAGTGGAAGCCGAGGATCCGGTCTCCTCGGGGACGATCAGCAGACCGGTGGGATCGAACCACGGCTCCGCCATGCGATCGGCAAGGTTCTGCGCATCCATGTCGCCCTGCTCGGGGTGGGTGCGGAACGCCTCGGCGTTGACCCGCAGCACCTCGTCGCGGTCGGCATCGGTCCAGCTGCGGATCGCCACCTCCGCGACGAGCTCGGGCAGGTCGGCCAGCGGGCGGCGCATCACCCACATCTCACGGGCCCGAGTGAAGCCGTGCTTCGCGGCGAGCGCCCTGGCCGCCGGGTGGTCGCCGTGCGACCACGCCGAGGTCACGCCGTCGAGCGCCGCCTCGGCCAGGGCCGAACCGATGCCCTGGCCCCGCTTCTCCGGCACGACCGCCAGGTCCAGCGCCGCCTCGTGCCGCAGCGCGAAGCCCGCGTTGTCGTCGAGCCACAGTTGCGAGCCGGTGAGGCCGTTGTTGCGCATCCGCATCCGCGCAGCTTCGTCAAGAGGTGCCTGGCCATCGGCTTCTGCGCACTCCCGTGCGATGCGGATCATCGTGTCGCGGACATCGATGTCCCACGCCTTGACTTCCTCGACCATGCGACTGCCTCCTGGATCCGGCCGGCTGCGGTCGGCCGGCTCAAGGAACTCAGACGTCGGTGACTCGCACGCCGGCGTGTGCCTTGTAACGCCGGTTCATGCTGATCAGGTTGGCGGTCAGAGCCTCCACCTGATGCGCATTGCGGATGCGCCCAGCGTAGATGCCGCGGGCGCCCGGAATGACATCGGCCAGTGCCTGAACGGTGTCGGTTGCCTCACGGTCGTCGCCCAGAACGAGCACGTCGGTGCCCAGATCGGTGACCTCGGGGTCTTCCAGGAGCACCGCACTGACGTTGTGGAAAGCGCCCACGACGCGGCTCTCCGGGAGCAACCCGGCGGCCTGCTGCGTGGCCGAACCCTCCTCGACCTGCAACGCGTAGGCGCCCTGCTTGTCGAAGCCCAGCGGGTTGACGCAGTCGACGACGATCTTGCCGGCGAGTTCGGTGGCAAGGCTCTTCACGAGCTCACCGTGGCCGTCCCACGGCACCACGACGAGCACGATGTCACCCTGCGCCGCAGCACCGGCGTTGTCCGCCCCACTCACCTTGCCGCCGGTCGCCTCGACCAGGTCGGCAGCGGCAGCCTGGGCCTTCTCGGCACCACGCGAGCCGATGACCACGCGGAGCCCGGCCTGCGCGAAGCGGCGGGCGAGGCCGCGGCCCTGGGGTCCGGTACCGCCGAGCACGGCGATGGTCTTGGTCGACAGGTCGATCTCGCTCACGGGTGCTGCCTCTTCTCTCGGAATGCGTCTTCAGGCCAGCATCCCAGCACCCCACCCCGTGACCCGGCTACTTTCCAGTCATTGGACCGGCGAGATCGGGGTCACACCCACCGGACGGCCTCCCGACCGGGCTCAATCCGCGAGGAGGTCGCGCAGCTCCTCGCCCAATCGGGCCAACAACCCCTGGAGGTCGGCTTGGTCCGACTCCAACCAGATGTCGTACGCCGTCACGGCGAGTGCGAGCGAGACCTGACCGACCATCCGCGGCACCAGGGCGTCTACGGGCTCCCCGCGACGGGCGGCGACGTACTCCTCGATCACCTGACGCCACTCGCGGTAGCGCAACACCGAGTGCGCTTGCAGGGTGGGAGTGCCGAGGATCAGCCGCATCCGTTCGCGGTGACTCGGGTCGGCATCGGCGGGGAACTCGTTGAAGGCCATCACCCCGCGATGCACCGCCTCGCCGATCGGCAGTTCCTGCGGCATCGCATCCAGCAGCTCGCGGAAGTGCTCCAGGGTGCGGTCGAACTGTCCCCACGGGATGTCGTTCTTGGAGGCGAAGTAGCGGAAGAGAGTACGCCGACTCACGCCCACCGCCTCGGCGATCGCGTCGAGAGTGGTCCTCTCGAAACCGCGCTCGGCGAAGAGTCGGAAGGCGACCTGCTCGATCTCGGCGTGGGAGGTCGCCTCGGGACGTCCGGCGAAGGATCTCTGGGCGCGCTCCACGGGTCGCAGCCTACGCAGGAGTCGCCGTTGCGACCCCACCACTTCCATTTCTGCCCTCAGTGCACTTATTGTGTCGTAGACCACCACCCAACCGATCAGAGGAGTTGACATGACCCACAACCCGGAGCTCGACGACACCGCACCCGTCACCGAAGAACTCATCGAAGAGGTCTCCATCGACGGGATGTGCGGCGTCTACTGACGCCGAGGTGCTCGCCGTGTCGGACCACGAGATGACGTCCACGTTGGACCAGGCCTGGACCCTGTCCCCTCCGTCGCCCTGCGCCCGGAGCCGTTCGGGGCGTTGGCCTATCACTTCGGCAATCGCCGACTGACCTTCCTCAAGCACCCGTTGCTGGTGGAGGTCGTGACCCGACTCGGCGAGCACCCCTCTGCCCGCGCCGCGCTGATTGAGGCCGGTGTGCCCGAGACCGACTACCCGACCTACCTGCGGGCACTCGAGGGGCTGGTCGCTGCCGACATGCTCCAGCTGCGCGCACCCGAGATCGCTGGAGCCGTCCGATGACCATCGCCCCCCAACGCCCGAAGGCCGCCCGCCCCGTCGGCGGATCGCTGGTGCAGCAGTTCGAGTTCGGTCTCGACGCACCGATCTGCCTCACCTGGGAGCTGACCTATGCCTGCAACCTCGAGTGCGCCCACTGCCTCTCGTCGTCAGGCCGCCGTGACCCGCGCGAGCTGACCACCGAGCAGTGCGAAGCCGTCATCGACGAGCTGCAGCGGATGCAGGTCTTCTACGTCAACATCGGTGGTGGCGAACCCACGATCCGCCCGGACTTCTGGCACCTGCTGCAGTACGCCGTCGACCACCAGGTCGGCGTGAAGTTCTCCACCAACGGCGTCCGACTCAACCCCGAGCGCGCCGCGTTCCTGGCCTCCCCGCCTGCAACGGCTACGTCGACGTGCAGATCTCCCTCGACGGTGCGACCGCCGAGGTCAACGACTACGTGCGGGGGCCCGGTTCCTTCGACACCGCGATCCTCGCCCTGCAGAACCTCCAGGATGCCGGCTTCTCCGACGCCAAGATCTCGGTGGTCTGCACCCGGCAGAACATCGGCCAGCTCGACGAGTTCAAGGCCCTGGCCGACAAGTACGGCGCCACGTTGCGACTCACCCGGCTGCGCCCGTCCGGCCGTGGTGCCGACGTGTGGGACGAGCTGCACCCGCTGCCCGAGCAGCAGCGTGAGCTCTACGACTGGTTGATGGCCAACGGCGACAACGTGCTCACCGGCGACTCCTTCTTCCACCTCTCCGCCTTCGGCGAGGCACTGCCCGGCCTCAACCTGTGCGGCGCGGGCCGCGTGGTCTGCCTGATCGACCCGATCGGCGACGTCTATGCCTGCCCGTTCGCCATCCACGACAACTTCCTGGCCGGCAACCTGCTCGCCGACGGCGGCTTCCAGAAGGTGTGGCAGACCTCCGAGCTCTTCACCGACCTGCGTCGGCCGCAGACCGGTGGCGCCTGCTCGAAGTGCTCGTTCTTCGACTCGTGTCGCGGCGGCTGCATGGCGGCGAAGTTCTTCACCGGCCTGCCGCTGGACGGGCCGGATCCCGAGTGCGTGCAGGGCTACGGCGAGACCGCCCTGGCCGGGGACCGCACCGTCCCCGCCGCCAGCCAGGACCACTCCAAGGCCAACCCCACCCGCAACCAGCCGGTGATGCTCACCCTCGGTCGGCGCCCCACCGACGACATGACCCCACCGACCTCACGCCCCGTCTCCGCCTGCGCGGAGAGCCCGCTGGCGGGCTTCGAAGGCATCGACACCCCTCAGGCGGCTGCGGTTGCAGTGCCGACGGCTCCGGAAAGGCAACCTGCTGATGAAGTTCGAGAACCCTTGGAAGCAGAACCCATGGTTCGAGTCCGTCGCGGTCGCCCAGCAGCGCGCGAAGAAGCGTCTTCCCGCGCCCGTGTACGGCGCCCTCGTCGCCGGCTCCGAGCGCGGCCAGAGCATCGCGGACAACCAGCACGGCTTCGCCCAACTCGGCTTCGCCCCGCACGTTGCCGGCAACCAGGAGAAGCGTGACCAGGACACCTCGGTGTTCGGTCACGACATCTCCCTGCCCGTGCTCATCTCCCCCACCGGCGTACAAGCCGTGCACCCCGAGGGAGAGGTTGCGGTGGCCCGGGCGGCCGCCGCACGGGGCACGATCATGGGGCTGTCGAACTTCGCGTCGAAGTCGGTCGAGGAGGTCACCGCCACGGGCGCCACCACCTTCTTCCAGATGTACTGGACCGGCGACCGCACCCTCATGCAGCAGCGGATGCAGCGCGCTTCCGATGCCGGTTCGCAGGGCCTGATCGCCACCCTCGACTGGTCCTTCTCGATGGGCCGTGACTGGGGCAGCCCCGAGATCCCGGAGAAGGTCGACTTCAAGACGATGGTGCGGATGGCGCCGAAGGTCGCCACGAAGCCGCGCTGGCTCTACACCTATGGCCGCACCGGGCAGATCCCCGACCTGACCGCCCCGAACCTCGCCGCTCCGGGCGCCGACAAGGGTCCCACGTTCTTCGGTGCCTACTACGAGTGGATGACCACCCCGCCGCCGTCGTGGGACGACGTCGCCTGGATGCGCGAGCAGTGGCACCAGATCTCCGGTGGCAAGCCGTTCATCCTCAAGGGCGTCTCCCGCATCGACGACGCCCGCCGCGCGGTCGACGCCGGCGTCGCGGGCATCTCGATCTCCAACCACGGTGGCAACAACCTCGACGGCACCCCCGCAGCGATCCGCCTCGTCAAGCCGATCGCCGACGCCGTGGGCAGCCAGATCGAGGTCGTCATGGACGGCGGCGTACGCCGTGGCTCCGACGTCGTGAAGGCCGTCGCCATGGGCGCGAGGGCCGTCATGATCGGCCGCGCCTACCTGTGGGGCCTCGCCGCCAACGGTCAAGCCGGTGTGGAGAACGTGCTCGACATCCTGCGCGGCGGCGTCGACTCCGCCCTGCTCGGCATGGGTGTCTCCTCGATCCACGAGGTCACGCCGGAGCACTTCGTCGTCCCCGACGGATTCCACCTCTCACTCGGCGCATGAGATGACCGTGCGTCCGGGCGCGCCGCGCCGATCCCGAGCCTCCCTGGCCGAGGCGACCTCGCCCCAGACCGCGGCGGCCGGACTGGTGCTGGTGCCGGTCGGCTCCATCGAGCAGCACGGGCCACACCTGCCGCTCGACACCGACACCACCATCGCCGTCGCCGTCGCCGAGGCCGTCGCGGCGCGCACGCCCGGCGCCTGGGTGGCCCCACCCCTGTCCTACGGGTCCAGCGGCGAGCACCAAGCGTTCCCGGGCACCTGCTCCATCGGTACGCCGGCACTCCAGGTGGTGCTGGTCGAACTGGTCCGGTCCCTGCGCACCTGGGCCACGGAAGTGGTCTTCGTGAATGCCCACGGCGGCAACCTCGCCGCGCTCGACCCAGCCGTCGACCAACTGCGCGCCGAGGGACACGACGTCGCCTGGTTCCCCTGCGCCACCGAGGAGTTCGACCTCCACGCGGGCCACACCGAGACCTCGCTGATGCTGCACCTGGCGCCGTGGTCGGTGCGGATGGACCTCGCCGAGAGCGGCAACACCCAACCCCTCAAGGAGATCCTGCCCGCCATGATCGCCGGCGGTGTCGCGGCGGTCTCGGCCAACGGCGTGCTCGGCGATCCGACCCGTGCCAACGCCCGCCACGGCTCCGTGGTGCTGGAACGGATGGTGGTCGACGTGCTCCAGCGACTCAACGGCACGGACCGGCAACTGGCCCCTCGATGAGGACGGCGCTGGGGTTGCCGGTCGGGTTCCGAGTGAACCTGGCCGCCGACGTACGCCGCCTCGAAGGTGGCCGCGTCCTGCTCGGCGGATCGCCGGTCGGCCTGGTGAAGCTGGCGGAGAGAGCCGCCGCGTCACTGGTCACCGAGGCACACGGGACCCATCTCGACGTGCACGACGCCGGTAGCGCAGCGGTCGCCGACCGGCTGCTGGCACGCAACCTCGCCCATCCCGACCTCTCCGGACTGCCCGACGTCTCGGCGGCTGACGTGGCGGTGGTGATCCCCGTCCGGGACCGCCCCGAGCAACTCGACCGGTGCCTGGCAGCGCTCGCACCGTTGAGGTGCCTGGTGGTCGACGACGGTTCCCGAGACCCTGCACCAGTGGCTCGCGTCGTCGCTCGGCACGGCGCAGACCTGGTCGCCCTGCCGCTCAACGGTGGACCTGCCGCCGCCCGCAACACCGGTCTGGCTGCGGTGCGGACCCCGTTCGTGGCACTGGTCGACTCCGACGTCGTGGCGCGGGCCGACGACCTCCTCGCCCTGTGCCGGCACTTCGCCGACCCGTCCGTCGCCCTGGTCGGTCCCCGGGTGATCGGCGTCGTCCGGTCCGGGCGGGCTCGGTGGTTCCGGCGCTACGACACGGCCTTCTCGTCACTCGACCAAGGACCGGTCCCGGCCGCCGTCACCCGGGGCGCCACCGTGGCCTGGCTCCCGAGCGCCTGCCTCCTCGCGCGCACCGAGGCACTTGTCGACGGCTTCGACACCGACCTGCGGGTCGGCGAGGACGTCGACCTCGTCTGGCGCCTGCTCGACGCCGGCAAGCGCGTCCGCTACGCGCCGGAGGCAGAGGTCACCCACGACGTACGCGACGATCCGCTGGCCTGGCTGCGCCGGATCGCCACCTACGGCACCAGTGGCGCGGTACTCGCCGAACGACACGGCGACACCGTCGCCCCTGCCGCGTTCACGCCCCTCCAAGGCATCACCGGGTTCGCCGTGCTGGCACGTTCATGGACCGCGATCCCCCTTCTGGCAACGGCTTCGGTCGTCACCTTCCGGCGGATCCGGCCCTCCCTGCCCGCCGGCAGGGTCGGACACCGCGAAGCAGCACGGCTGACCGCCCTCGGGTTGACGTCGGCCACCACCCAGGCCACTGCCCTGACGTTGCGGCACTGGTGGCCGCTGGCAGCACTCGGCCTGCTCACCCGAACCGGCCGCCGCACCGTCGCCACCGCCTTGGTGATCGACGCGGCCAGCGCGCTGCGCGAAGGCCGCAAGCCCACGACGTACCCCGAACGCCTCGCGGGGAGACGCCTCACCGATCTGGCCTACGGCTCCGGTCTCTGGTGGGGCGTGTTGCGGGCCCGGTCACGGGCCGCGCTGGGCTGCCTGGTGCCGCGCTTCCCGCAACACTGAAGTGGAACGCACGCTGCGTCGTGGGTGAATGCAGACATCCCCGTGTCCGGCGAACCGGACACGGGGATGTGCTGAGGTGGATCAGACGGCCTCGATGACCACGGCGCCGCCCTGGCCGCCCGCGGCGCACATCGACGCGACCGCGATGCCGCCGCCACGACGCTTGAGCTCGTGGGCGAGGGTGGCGACCATGCGGCCACCGGAAGCGGAGATCGGGTGGCCGAGGGAGCAGCCGGAGCCCCACGGGTTGACCTTGTCCTCATCGATGCCGAGCTCCTTGACGGCAGCGATCGGCACGGAGGCGAAGGCCTCGTTGATCTCCCACAGGTCGACGTCGGAGACGCTGAGACCGGCGCGCTTGAGAACGAGCGGGATGGCGTCGACGCCGCCGACCCCGGTGAGGTGCGGCTGCACGCCGACCGCGCCCCAGGCGCGGATGCGAGCGAGCGGGGTGAGGCCGCGCTGGGCAGCGAGCTCGTCGGAGACGATCGCGAGGGCCGACGCGGCGTCATTGACGCCGGAGGAGTTGCCCGCGGTCACGGTGAAGCCGTCGATCTCGCGGATCGGCTTGAGGGTACCCAGCTTCTCGAGCGAGCCGCCGCGGCGCGGGTGCTCGTCGACGGCGAAGTTGACGATCTCACCCTCGAGACGGGCCTGGACAGCGACGATCTCGTCGTCGAACTGGCCGGCGTCGATCGCGGCGATCGCACGCTGGTGGGAGCGGAACGCCCAGGCGTCCTGCTCCTCGCGGGTGATCCCGCGGTCCTTGGCGATGTTGAAGCCCACGTTGACGATCACGTCGTCGGTGGCCTTCCCGAACTCATCGGTCTCGTAGTAGGGGAAGGACGGACGCATGCCCGTCTTCTCCTCGCCGTTCGGGAAACGGGAGGTGATGGTCGGGTTGGTCGAGTAGGAGTGCGTGCCACCGGCGATGACAGCGGTCTCCATGCCGGAGCGGATCTGCGCCGCGGCGTTGCCGATCGAGGTCAGCGAGCCGGCGCACCAGCGCTGCACGGCCTGGCCGGGCACCTGGATCATGCCGTTGGCGACCGCGGCGTAGCGGGCGATGTCACCGCCGCCAGCGGTCGACTCCGCAAGGATGATGTCGCCGAAGTCCTCAGGGTTGAGGCCCGAGCGCTTCACTGCCTCCCCCACGACGAGGGTGGCGAGCTCCTCGGAAAGCATCTCGCGCAGCGTCCCCTTGTACGAGGTGCCGATCGGGGTGCGCACGGCGCTGACGATCACTGCTTCGGTCATCGTTGTCTCCTGGTGAGCTGTTCAGTTCGTCGGGTGGAGCAGGACACGCCCCAGCCCACGGTGCAGTGGAACATGTTTCACCCCATCACGGGGACGTGGTCCCACGTGACGTCCGCCACTGCCCCCTCTCCCTCCCGTCCCGCGGTCCCCTGCCGCCCCACAATTCCCCGCCCGGGCGGGGAATTTTGAGGTTGCTGGGGCGGGTGCGGTCAGGCAGAGCGGACGGCGACAGCGTCAGCGAAGGCCTCGAGGGCATCGCGGACCGGGCCGGCGGGGAGGGCGGCGAGGCGGGCCTTGGCCTCGGTGGCGCGATCGATCACGTAGCGGCGAGCCCGGTCCATGGCGGGATGGGTCCGGAGCAGCTCGAGGGTCTCGGCCAAGAGGGCGTCATCGGCCAGGTCGCCACGCAGCAACTCGTGCAGACGCGCGTCGGAGTCATCGGAGGACTCCAGTGCCATCAGCACCGGCAGCGTCATCACGCCCTCGCGCAGGTCAGTCCCCGGAGTCTTGCCCGACTCGTCGGTCTCCGAGGCGATGTCGAGGATGTCGTCGGAGAGCTGGAAGGCCGAGCCGACCATCTCACCGTATTCGGCGAGTGCCTCCTCGACCTCGTCCGTCGCCCCACCGAAGCGGGCGCCGTAGCGAGCGGACGTGGCGATCAGCGAACCCGTCTTGCCGGCGACGACCCGCAGGTAGTGGTCGATGGGCGCGACGCCCGGACCGGGCTTCACGGTCTCGAGGATCTGCCCCTCCACCAACCGGGAGAAGGTCTGCGCCTGGATCCGCACGGCATCGGGGCCGAGATCTGCGGTCAGCTCGGACGACTTCGAGAAGAGCCAGTCGCCGGTGAGGATCGCGACGTGGTTGTCCCAGCGCGCGTTGGCCGAGTCGGCGCCACGACGCAGGTCGGCCTCGTCCATCACGTCGTCGTGGTAGAGCGACGCCAGGTGGGTCAACTCGACGACACAGGCCGCGGTCACGACGTCATCGGAGTCGGCACGGTCACCGGTTTCAGCGGCCAGCAGCACCAGCAGCGGCCGGAACCGCTTGCCGCCGGCCTCCATCAGGTGTCGGGCGGCCTCGGTGACGAAGTCGGCCTCGCTCCGGGCGTGACCGGTCAGGGCCACCTCGACAGCTGCCATGCGGGTGCGCAGACGCTCGGCGAGCGCCTCGTCGAGGATCGGCAGGGCGAGGGCGGGGGCGGTGTTGCTGGTGCTCACCTGATGAAGTCTCCCGCATGGGCCGCAAGATCGAGAACCGGGCCGGGCAGAACGCCCAACGCGACGGTCACGAGAGCGGCCACCCCGATGGTCACCGATGTCATCGCACTCGGCAGTGTCACCGACGGACCTTCACCCTGCGCCTCGTGGAAGTACATCACCACGATCAGCCGGACGTAGAAGAAGACGGCCAGGGCCGAGGTGAGTACGGCGGCGACCACCACCGGCCACAACCCTGCGGACATCGCCGATGCGAAGACCGCCCACTTGCCCGCGAACCCCGCCGTCAGCGGGATGCCGGCGAAGCCGAGCAGGAAGAGCGCGAAGACGCCCGCGACGAGCGGTGACTCCTTGCCCAGGCCGGCCCAGCGGGCCATCTCGGTGGTCTCCCCAGCAGCGTCCCGGACCAGCGAGACGACCGCGAAGGCACCGAGTGTCATGAAGGAGTAGGTCACCAGGTAGAAGAGGACAGCCTGGGTGGAGCTGATCGCACCGCTGGACAGCACCCCCGCCGACTGGGCGCCGACCAGGCCGGTGATCAGGAAGCCGGTGTGCGTGATCGACGAGTAGGCCAGCATCCGCTTCACGTCGGTCTGCGCCACCGCGAGGATCGCACCGACGACCATCGTCAACACCGCGATCACCGACAGCACCGGCACCCAGCTCCAGCGCTCTCCGTCGAAGGCGACGTAGAGGAAGCGCATCATCGCGAAGAACGCGGCGACCTTGGTGGCCGCACCCATGAACGCGGTCACCTGCGTCGGCGCACCCTGGTAGACGTCAGGCGTCCACGCCTGGAACGGCGCGGCACCCACCTTGAAGAGGATGCCCACGAGCACCATCGCCAGGCCGAAGAGCAGCAATGTCCGGTTGCCGATGTTGTTGGCGATCGCCTCGTGGATGCCGGCGAACGACATCGTTCCCGCGTATCCGTAGATCAGCGCGATGCCATAGATCACGAAACCCGACGAGAAGGCACCGAGCAGGAAGTACTTCATCGCCGCTTCCTGGCTCAGCAGTCGGCGGCGACGTGCCAGTCCGGTGAGCAGGTAGAGCGGCAGCGACAGCACCTCGAGGCCGACGAACAACGTCAGCAGGTCGTTGGCAGCCGCGAAGACCATCATGCCCGCGACCGCGAACATGAGGAGGGGAAGACCTCCGTGTGGTCGAGACGCACCTGGTCGGCGTCACGCTCCGGCTCGGAACCCGGCAACGCCGCGGCCTGGCCGGCGAACGCGCTGACCCCGCCCTCGAGCCGACGCTCACCGAAGAGAAGTGCACCGGCGACGGCCACGATCAGCAGCAGGCCCCAGGCGAAGAGCGTCGGACCGTCGACGGCCAGCGCACCCGCCATCACGATCTCGCCCTTCACGGTGCCTCGAGACGAGAGGTCGACCCCGATCAGCACCACGCCGCCGAAGGCGGCGATCGGTCCAGCGAGCGCCAGGCCGAGCTGCAGCGGGTAGCGCAGCCGCCGCGGCGCAAAGGCCTCCACGGCGACCCCGACCAGGGCGACCCCGAAGATCACCAGCAGCGGCCAGAGCTCGGCATACTCGATGACGGGCTTCACGAACTCGTTCATTCGTGGTCACCTCCGTGCTCGTCGTCACTGTGGTCGTCGGCATCACCGTGCTCGTTCTGCAGCGCCCAGTCGCGCGGCACCGTCGGAGGGTCGTCGGTCTGTTCGACGCCCACCATCACCGTCCGCACCGCAGGATTCACGATGTCCATGATCGGTTGCGGATAGAAGCCGAACCCGACCATCACCAGCACCAGCGGAGCGACGGCCGCGACCTCGCGCGTCTTCAGGTCATGCAACTCACCGTCGTACGCCGGCCCGGTCATCACCCGCTGATACATGCGCAGCACGTAGACCGCGGCCAGCACGATCGCCGTCACCGCGAAGGCACCGACGACCCAGTGGTGGTCGAAGCCGCCCAGGATCACCAAGAACTCCGACACGAACGGCGACAGGCCCGGCAGGCCCAAGGTACCGAGACCACCGACGAGGAAGAGCCCCGCGAGCAGCGGCGCCTTCTTCTCGACCCCTCCGAAGTCGGGGATCCACTGCGACCCGGACCGCTTGATCAGGTAGCCGGCGACGAGGAACATCACCGCGGTCGCGAGCCCGTGGTTGAACATGTAGAACACCGCGCCCGACATGCCGTTGGAGTTCATCACGAAGATGCCCAAGGTGATGAGGCCGAAGTGCGACAGCGAGGTCAGACCGATCAGCTTCAGCATGTCGTCCTGGACGATCGCCAGCAGCGCGCCGTAGATGATCGAGATGACCGCCAGCACGATGACCACCGGCGTCGCCCACTTCGAGGCCTCGGGGAAGAGCTCGAGGCAGAAGCGGATCATGCCGTAGGTGCCGATCTTGTCGAGCACGCAGATCAACAGCACCGATGTGCCCGGGGTGGCGTTCGCCGTGGTGTCGGGCAGCCAGGTGTGCACCGGGAAGAGCGGCGCCTTGATCGCGAAGGCGATGAAGAAACCGAGGAACAGCCAGCGCCCCGTCTCCTTGTCGAAGCCCATCGCAGCGAGCTCGGAGATGAGGTACGTCGGGTTGCCGTTGGCCGCCGAAACCGCATAGAGCCCGACCACCGAGGCCAGCATGATCAGGCCACCGGCCAGCATGTAGAGCAGGAACTTCATCGCAGCGTGTGCCCGCTCCGCACCGTGGCCGAACGACCCGATGAGGAAGTACGCCGGGATCAGCGTCGCCTCGAACGCCATGTAGAAGAGGAAGACGTCCTGCGCCATGAAGACATAGAGCGCCAGTCCCTCGAGGGCGAGGATCCAGGCGAAGAACGCAGACGTGTTGCGCTCGTCGGCGTCATGCCACGAGGCCAGCACGACCACGGGCACCAGCAGCGCGGTCAGCAGCACCAGCGCCAGCCCGAGGCCGTCGACACCCAACGCATAGTGGGCTCCGAACGCCTCGATCCACGTGTGGGTCTCGGTGAACTGCATTCCACCGCGCGGCTCGTAGTCGAAGGCCAGCACCACGGCCAGCACCAGCGCAACGCCGGAGAATCCCAACGCCACCTGCTTGGGCAGCGCCGAACCGGGTGTGGAGGGCAAGAACGCCGTCACGAGCGCGCCGACGAGCGGCAGCAGTGCGAGGACGGTCAACACAGGGAAGTCATTCACGACCAGTTCACCGCCAGAAGAGCCAGGGCGAGCAGCAGTGCGCCTGCCAGCACGGAGAGGGCATAGGAGCGGACGTAGCCGTTCTGGAACCTCCGCAACAACTCAGCCAATCCGCTCGTCGCGCTGCCCTGCCCCTCGACTGCGCCGTCGATCACGGCGCGGTCGAAGGTGTCGAGGCTGCGGGCCAGGCCCATGGTCGGAGCGACCACGAGGGTGTCGTTGATGGCATCTCCGTAGAGATCGGCCCGAGCTGCTCGGGTGATCGGCGAGACGTCCTGCGGTGCCTCACGCGGCACCTCCTTGCGGCCCACGGTCAGCCAGGCGATGACCACGCCCACGGCGACCACGCCGACGATCACGCAGGTCAGTGCCAGTGCGGGGATCGGCGGGTCGTGGTGCTCGGCATGGCCGACCACGGGTGCCAGCCAATCGGTGATCCAGTCGCCGGCCAGCAGGATGCCACCGAGCACGGAGAGCGCCGCCAGCACGATCAGCGGCACCGTCATCACGGAGGGCGACTCATGCGGATGCGGCTCGTCGCCGGTCGCCGGGTCACGCCAGCGCTTCTCCCCGAAGAAGGTCAGCAGCATCAGGCGGGTCATGTAGAACGCGGTGATCCCCGCGCCCAGCAGCGCCGCTCCACCGATCCACACGTTCTCGACGAACGCGGTCTCGATCAGCTTGTCCTTCGACCAGAAGCCCGAGAAGCCCGGGAACCCGATGATTGCCAGATAGCCCATCGTGAAGGTCAAGAACGTCACCGGCATCATCTTGCGCAGCGCTCCGTAGTGCCGCATGTTGACGTCGTCGTCCATGCCGTGCATGACGGAGCCGGCGCCGAGGAACATGTTGGCCTTGAAGAAGCCGTGCGTGATCAGGTGGAAGATCGCGAAGGCGTAGCCGGCCACGCCGAGCCCGGCACCGAGCATCATGTAGCCGATCTGGCTCATCGTCGAGCCGGCCAGCGCCTTCTTGATGTCGTCCTTCGCGCACGCGAGGATCGCGCCCCACAGGAGGGTGACCACGGCGACGACAACGACGGCGGTCTGCGCGGCCGGCGCGTTCTCGAAGATGAAGTTGGAGCGGACGATCAGGTAGACACCGGCGGTCACCATCGTGGCGGCGTGGATGAGCGCCGACACCGGAGTCGGGCCCTCCATGGCGTCCAGGAGCCAGCCCTGCAGCGGCACCTGGGCGCTCTTGCCGCACGCGCCCAGGAGGAGCAGCAGACCGATGGCGTTCATCGTGGCCTCGCTGGCGCCGTGGTTGTTGGCCGAGATGACCGTGAAGGCAGTGCTGCCGAAGGTCACCACCATCAGCATGATCGCCAGCGACATGCCGACGTCACCGACACGGTTCATCACGAACGCCTTCTTCGCGGCGGCGGCCGCGGAGGGCTTGTGCTGCCAGAAGCCGATCAACAGGTAGGACGCCAGGCCGACGCCCTCCCAGCCGAGGAAGATGCCCACGTAGTTGCCGGCCAGCACCAGCATCAGCATCGCGGCGATGAAGAGGTTGAGGTAGGCGAAGAACCGGCGCCGCCGCTCGTCGTGCGCCATGTAGCCGATCGAATAGATGTGGATCAACGATCCGACGCCGGTGATCAGCAGCACGAACAGCGACGACAAGGGGTCGTAGAGCAGGTCGAAGCCGACGGTCAGCGAGTCGGTCTGGAACCACGTCCACAGGTGCTGCGAGTGCGCCCGCGCGTGGTCGTCCTCCCCAGCAGGCTGACGAACATCGCCACCCCGACACCGAAGGAGCCGACCGCCGTTGCGGTGCCGAGCAGGTGGCCCCACCTGTCGGTGAACCGTCCGCCCAGCAGCAGGACGGCGGCGCCGGCCAGCGGCAGTGCGATCACCAACCACCCGAGGGAGTAGATCCCCTCAGCGGCGGTGGCGACGACGTTCTCCCCGTGTGCGGAGGTGATCAAGGAGCTGACAGCAGGTTGCAGGTCGGTCACGTCAGAACCTCAACAGACTGGCGTCGTCGACCGAGGCCGAGCGGCGGGTGCGGAAGATGGTCATGATGATCGCCAGACCAACCACGACCTCGGCGGCCGCGACCACCATCACGAAGAAGGCGACCACCTGCCCCTCGAGGTTGCCGTGGGCCTTGGCGAAGGTGACGAGCGCGAGGTTGGAGGCGTTGAGCATCAGCTCCACGCACATGAAGACCACGATCGCGTTGCGCCGCACCAGCACGCCGACAGCGCCGATGGTGAAGAGGATCGCCGACAGCAGGATGTAGGGCTCGGTCTCCATCAGGCATCCCCCTCCTCGGTCGCCGAAGCGTCACCCTCCTGCGTCGAGGAGTCACTTCCCGGTTCCGAGGCATCGCTCTCCCCCACCGAGACGTCACTGGCACTCGTCACGTCGTCACCTTCTCGATCCGGTACGTCGGCAACCACGGTCTCCGAGCCCGGCGCGGCCAGCTGGCGCACCACGTCGTCGACGTCGTCGGCCTTCGTGGTGCGCACCGCGCCGCGGGCGGCCAGGACCCGGTTGATCGACGCATCCGACGGGCTCCCATCGGGGAGCAATGCAGGAGTGTCGACCGCATTGTGGCGGGCGAAGACTCCCGGAGCCGGGAGCGGCCCCGGGTGCTTGCCGGTCTCGGCGTAGTCACGCATCCGCTGGTCGGCCTGCTCACGCTGCCCGGGCCTGGGGGTGAGCCGTTCCGGGTGCGCCAGGAGCATGGCGCCCAGGGCCGCGGTGATCAGGAGCGCCGCCGTCACCTCGAAGGCGAAGACGTACTTGTGGAAGAGCAGGTTGGCGAGTGCCTCGACGTTGCCTCCCTCGTTGGCGGCCTCGAGGCCGACGACGGTGCCGAAGGTGACCTGGGAGAGGCCCACGACGAGGGTCACCACCGTGAGCGCTCCCAGGACCCCAGCGAGGAACCGTTGCCCCTTGATGGTCTCGACGACCGAGTCGGAGGCATCGACACCGACCAGCATCAGCACGAAGAGGAAGAGCATCAAGATGGCGCCGGTGTAGACGATGATCTGCACCACGAAGAGGAACGGCGCCTCCAGTCCGGCGTAGAGCACCGCCAGCGACACCATGACGAACGCAAGCAGCAGCGCGGCGTGCACGGCCTTGCGCACGAAGAGCAGCCCGAGGGCGGCGAGCGTCATGAGCGGCGCAAGGATCCAGAAGGCGGTCACGACTGCTCCTCCTGACCTTCCGGCGCACGCTGGGTGCCTCGGTAGTAGTCACCCTCGTCGTCCCCCAGCTGCATCGGGTGCGGCGGCTGCTCCATCCCGGGCAACAGCGGGGCGAGCAGGTCGGACTTCTCGTAGATCAGCGACTCGCGGGAGGTGTCGGCCAACTCGTACTCGTTGGTCATCGTGAGCGCTCGAGTGGGACAGGCCTCGATGCAGAGACCACACAGGATGCAGCGCAGGTAGTTGATCTGGTAGACGCGGCCGTAACGCTCACCGGGGCTGAAACGCCCGGAGTCGACCGGGTTGCCGTCGGCGTCCACGCTTGCTTGGTCGCTGTTGGACGCGCCCTCGACGTAGATCGCATCGGCCGGGCAGGCCCACGCGCACAACTCGCAACCGATGCACTTCTCCAAGCCGTCCGGCCACCGGTTGAGCTGGTGGCGTCCGTGGAAGCGCGGTGCCGTGGGCTGCTTGTCGAACGGGTACTCCACGGTGACGACCTTGCGAAACATCGTCCGGAAGGTCACCCCGAACCCGGCGATCGGGTCCCAGAACTGTTCCTTGAGACTCGGCTGGTCGGCCATCACTTCTCCTCACGGAAGGTGAGCGGGGCAGCGGCACCGCGCACGGCACCACCTGCAGGCATCGGGGGCGTCGGGTAGCCGCCGGCCACCGGCTCGGCGACCTCTGGCTCCTCCGCGACGGGCTTCTTCTCCGGGATCAGGAAGAGCACCAGACAGATGACGGCCAGCACGCCGACCACGATGAGCAGCTGTTCCCGGTTGAATCCGCCCTCGTTGGTGGCCATCCGGATCGTGGCGACGGCAACGATCCAGACCAACGAGATCGGGATGAGCCGCTTCCAGCCGAAGGCCATGAACTGGTCGTAGCGCAGTCGCGGCAACGACCCGCGCAGCCAGATGAACACGAAGATGAAGAGATACATCTTGGCGAAGAACCAGAGCAGCGGCCAGTAGCCGGCGTTGCTGCCCTCCCACAGCTGCGAGATCGGCCACGGCGCGTGCCAGCCGCCCAGGAAGAGGGTGGTGGCCAGGGCGGAGACCGTCGCCATGTTGATGTATTCGGCGAGGAAGAAGAGTGCGAACTTGAGCGACGAGTACTCGGTGTGGAAGCCACCGACGAGCTCTCCCTCGGCCTCGGGCAGATCGAACGGTGCCCGGTTGGTCTCCCCGACCATGGCGATCACGTAGATCACGAAGGAGGGAACCAGCACGAAGGCGAACCACACGTCGTCCTGAGCGGCCACGATCTCCGAGGTCGACATCGACCCGGCATAGAGGAACACGCCGATGAGCGCCAGGCCCATCGCGACCTCGTAGGAGATCATCTGCGCACTCGAGCGCAGACCGCCCAGGAGGGAGTACGTCGACCCGGAGGACCAGCCGCCGAGGACGATGCCGTAGATGCCGATCGATGCGATCGCGAGCACGAAGAGGACCGCCACCGGCATGTCGGTCAGCTGCAACGGCGTCCGTTCCCCGAAGAGGTTGACCTCGGGACCGAAGGGGATCACCGCGAAGGTGACGAAGGCCGGGATCGTGGCCAGCACCGGAGCCAGCACGAAGACGACCTTGTCGGCGTTCCGGGGGATGAGGTCCTGCTTGAGCGCGAGCTTCACGCCGTCGGCCAGCGACTGCAACAGGCCGAAGGGTCCGTGCACGTTGGGGCCGACGCGGTGCTGCATCCGGGCGACGACGCGCCGCTCGAACCAGATGTTGAAGAGGGTCAGCACCACGAGGACGACGAAGATCATCGCCGCCTTGACGATGATGAGCCAGACCGGGTCGTTGCCGAAGGAGGCCAGGCTGCTGTCGCTGGCAGCCATCACGGTCATCGCGGCCATCGGATCACGCTCCCTTCACGGTGACGGAGGAGCCCGGTGAGGCGAGACCTGCCAACACCCCTGGCCCGAAGCTGTTGCTGGGCACCCACACCGTGTCGTCGGGTACGTCGGCCACCTCCACCGGGAGCGTCAGCTCGCCTCGGTCGCCGGCGAGGGTGACCGAGGTGGCACCGCGCAGGGCGGCTGCGGTCGCGTCGGAGACCCGGGCGACGGCCAGCCGGGCAGTGGCGGCGAGCGCCTTGTCACCGACCTGCATCGCGCCGTTGTCGAGCATGAGCTTCCAGTGCGCCAACCAGAAACGGTTGGTGGGGAGCCGCCGCGGCTTCACCTCGGGCGCGGGGGCGGCAGCAGCACGCGCACCGTCCCACGGGCCGATCTCCATCATCTCGCGGCGCGCCTCGGTGACGGTGCGGAAACCGAACGGGCGACCAGCCTCCTCGGCGATGCCGGCCAACACGCGCAGGTCGGGCAGTGCACCGGGCACCTCGAAGGCGGCTTCGAAGGGACGCGGGCGTCCCTCCCAGGTGACATACATACCGGCCTTGCTGGTGACCGGGGAGACCGGGAAGACCACGTCGGCGGCACGGGTGATCTCGGTGGCCCGCAGTTCGCAGGCGACCACGAAGCCAGCAGCCTCCACGGCTTGC
>NZ_JAKGRW010000030.1 GCF_021555175.1 Nocardioides alcanivorans
TTGTACTTCGTTCAGTTTCAATTACAGGTGTTTAACTTCAGTTCACCACCGTGACTTCAGGAACAGCATCTGGTAGGTGTTTCGTTGCGCCGCTTCATGACTTCCGGGTCTGCACCCAGTGGTCCCGATGCCTGCGCATCGGTGTGGTCGTCGAACTCCACGCTCACAGTGGCGAGGGCCGCGCCGGTCTTCCACCGGCTTCCCGTGCACCACGGCAACGGCAACGTACCAGTTCGCGGGACTGGTTCCGGCGGCGGTTCGCGGGGCGTATCGTGACGTCAGCGAATGCCATGGAAGTCGGTGTGAATCCGGCACAGTCGCGCTGCTGTGACACCGCCCGGGCGGTGAAGTCAGACCCAGGCGTTCGTCCAACTCACCCAACCAGGGCGCATCACCCTGAGGAGAACAATGTCGCAGAATGCTGCCGCGCCGATCGCCGGCGCCGAATTCCCCACTGTCGAATTGCCCACCGTCGACCTGCGCGAACTCGCCCCTGGGCGTTCTTCGTGGGGCTGCTCGGGCTGCTGGTCATCTTCTTCGTGAGCGCCGACCAGGGCGCGATCTCGATCCCGGCCGGCACTGCGATCCACGAGTGGGTCCACGATGGTCGTCACCTGCTCGGCTATCCCTGCCACTGAGGCTCGCCGACCCTGAGTACCTGCCGCTCGTGATCGGGCGGCTTCCGGCCGACCCCTGACGTGGGGTGTCGACCCGCCGTGCCGTCGCACGGCCTCCTTGACGACCACAGAATCTGGAATCACACGTGAACGCACGAACTTTCCTGGTCCGCGGGCTGCTCGCGGGCCTCATTGCAGGCATCTTCGCCTTCATCGTCGGCTACACGATCGGAGAACCGCCGATCGAGACCGCCATCGGACTGGAGGAGGCGGCCGCAGCGCCCGCCGACACCGAGGGACACGCACACGCGGAGGAAGAGGGGAGCACGGTCACACCGACGAAGCGGGCGGCCACAGCCACGGCGAGGAGGAGGGCGGCATCTCCCGGTCCACGCAGAAGACCTGGGGGCTGGCGACCGCGACCATCGCGGTCGGTCTGGCCCTGGGCGGCATTGTCGCGCTGGTCGCGGCGGCAGTCGCGGGGCGCCTGGGACGGCTCTCCGTCGTCGGCTCGACCGCGCTGGTCGCCGCGTTGGGTTTCTTGGCCTTCTCGCTCGTCCCGTTCCTGAAGTACCCCGCTGCGCCGCCCGCGGTCGGCAGCGGCGACACGATCGGTGAGCGGACGTCGTACTACTTCGTCTTCGTCTTGATCTCCATGGCGGCAGTCGTCGTGGCGGCGCTGCTCGGGCGTCGGATCGCGGCTGCGAAGGGCGCCTATCTCGGCGTCGTCACCGGAGGGGTCCTCTACGTCGCGGTGGTGGCTGTGGCGGCGGCGCTGATGCCGACCGTCAACGAGCTCGGCGACTTCCCGGCCGATGTGCTGTGGGAGTTCCGGGTCTCCTCCGTCCTCACCCTGGCTGCCCTGTGGGGCGCGCTCGGCCTCTCCCTCACCTGGATGCTGGCCCGACCCCTCACTCAGAACGCGCGAACCTTCAGCTAGAACGCGCGAACCTTCAGTTGGAACGCGCGAACCCTCACCAAGAGCACGCGAAGCCGCGGGAGCGCTCGACCTTCCGCGGCTTCGCGTGGGTGGGTCAGCGGTGGGAGAGCACCCAGGCCAGCGCAAGCTCCACCGCATGGACGACCCGTGCCCGGGGATCTGGAACTGGGCGTTCGACCACCACCACGGGGACGCCCAACTGGGCGGCGGCTTGCATCTTGGGCCAGGTGAAGGTGCCGCCGGAGTCCTTGGTCACCAGTACGTCGCAGCGATGCTCGCGCATGAGCGTGAGGTCGCCGTCGAGCGTGTAGGGGCCGCGGCTGGTGACGAGTCGCCAGGGCGTCGGAAGCGTGATGTCGGGTACGTCGACCACGCGCGCCAGGACCGATGCCTCACCCAACGCATGGGTGAAGCGGGCGAGCTCTTGGCGACCCACGGTGATGAAGGGCCGGCAGCCCAGCGCCGCTGTCCGTGAGGCCGCTTCCTCGTGGGTGGCGACGTAATGCCACGCCGGGTCCGGCTCCCAGCCAGGACGCTCGAATCGGAGCAGGGCCACGCCCTCGGCTGTGCAGGCTGCCACGGCGTTGGCGCTCATGCCTCGGGCGAAGGGGTGGGTGGCGTCGACGACGAGGTCGTAGTCGGCCAGGGCGGCCCGGAGCCCGTCGACGCCGCCGAACCCACCGATCCGTACCGGGCCCACGGGGAGCCGGGGCCGTGCCACGCGACCGGCGAGGGACGACGTCACGTCGATCCCGGCGTCGACCAGCAGCCGGGCCAGCTCGCGGGCCTCGCCGGTGCCGCCCAGCAGCAGCACCCTCATCGGCGCTCACCCACCGTCAGCGTCGGGAGGGACTGCGGTGCGCCGTCACGGGCGAGCGCCAGGAGGGCCTCCACGTCGAGGTACTCCTCGACCAGGTCGGCGAGCACCTCCATCCGGCGCTCCCGCGCGGCGGGGAAGCTGACCCCGGAGGGCTCGAGCCCTGCCACCTCCCGCAGGAAGGCAGCACGGAAGGCATCGCCCTCGAGGCTGCCGTGCCACATGGTGCCGAAGACCTGCCCCGACCGCGCCCCGCCCAGGAACTCGTCGGCGGAGGGCTCGCGGATGATCCGGCCATGATGGATCTCGTAGCCTCCCGCCGCGGCACCCAGAGCCTCGCCGCTGGGTAGCCGGAGCGCCTTCTCAGCAGCGAAGGTCGTTGTCACCGGCAACAACCCCAGACCTCGGGCGCTGGCCCCCGTCACGCCCTCCACCCCGTCCGGGTCGTGGATCTCGGTGCCGAGCATCTGGAATCCGCCACAGATCCCCAGCAACGGGCGACCAGCGGCCACATGCGCCTCGATCGCGAGGTCGAGCCCGCGGGAGCGCAGCCAGGCCAGGTCGGACAGCGTCGCCCGGGTGCCGGGGAGCACCACGAGGTGGGCGTCCGCCAGGTCGCGTGGGTCGGAGACGAAGACGACGTCGAGAGCGGGTTCGAGGCCGAGCGCGTCGACGTCGGTGAAGTTGCTGACCCGGGGAGCCGGATGACGGCCACCCGGATCCGTGCGCTCTCGGGGTTGCGGCGCCCCTCGAGATCGAGCGCGTCCTCGGAGTCCAGCCACAGGTCCGGGTGCCACGGCAGGACGCCGTGCACCGGGCGGCCGGTGAGCGTCTCGAGCTGTTGGAGGCCGGGGCGCAGCAGCCCGAGGTCGCCGCGGAACTTGTTGACCACGAAGCCGGCGATCAGCGCCTGGTCAGCGGGTTCGAGCAGTGCGAGGGTGCCGAACATGGACGCGAAGAGGCCACCTCGGTCGATGTCGCCGACGACCACCACGGGCAGGTCGGCGTGCCTGGCGAGTCCCATGTTGACGTAGTCGCTCGACCGCAGGTTGATCTCGGTCGGGCTCCCGGCGCCTTCGGCCACCACCACGTCGAAGCGGGAGGCCAGGTCGTCGTACGCCGCGTGCGCTGCGGCCGCGAGGTGGCGCCGGCCGGTCGCGAAGTCGGTGGCCTCCACCTCACCTGCGGGTTGGCCCATGACCACGACATGGCTGCGCCGGTCGGAGCCGGGTTTGAGGAGCACCGGGTTCATGGCGGGCTCGGGCGTCACCTGTGCGGCCCGCGCCTGCACCCACTGGGCCCGGCCGATCTCCGCCGTCCTGCCGTCGGTGCCCTGGCACACCATCGAGTTGTTGGACATGTTCTGCGCCTTGTAGGGCGCGACACGCACCCCCGACGGGCGAAGGCACGGCACAGGCCGGTGGTGACCACGGACTTGCCGGCATCCGACGTGGTGCCGGCAACCAGGAGGCCGCTCACGACTTCTCCGACGGAGCGCGCAGGAGGTAGGCGTCCATCACCCAGCCGGCCCGATCGCGGGCCCGATCCCTGGCAGCACGGATCTCTGGCAGCACGCCGCCCACGCTGCCGGCGACGAGCTCCTCACCATCGGTGCCGAGGTTGGCGCCCCACCAGATCCGCCAGTCGGGCAGGGCATCGAGTGTCGTCAGACTGGCCTCGGAGGCGAGCATCACCAGGACGTTGCGCTCGCCCGCGTCGAGTGCCTCGGGCAGCCGCCGGGCCGTGGTCACGTGCACCGGCTGCCCCACCTCGTGGAGCACGATGCGGTGACGGGCGGCGAGCAGCTGTGGTGCGCTGATGCCGGGTACGACGTCCCACGTCAGGTCGATCCGTGCGGCCAGTTGGTCGATGATCCGCAGCGTCGAGTCATACAACGACGGATCGCCCCAGACGAGGAAGCCAGCGGTGCCACGCCGCTGCTCAAGCACGTTGGCGAATGCCTCCACTCGGGCGTGGTGCCATGCCTTCACCGCCCCCGGATAGTCGGCCGGGTCGTCGCGATCGCGCTCAGGGTCGGCGACCTCCACGAGCTCCACGCCGTGGGCGGCACAGATGCGGCGGCGCACGTCGAGCAGCTCGTCGCGCTCGCCCTTGCGGACCGCGAGCACGTAGTCGGTCGCGGCAAGGGCGGCGACAGCCTCACCGGTGAGGTGGTGCGGGCCCATGCCGAAACCGACCACGTGCACGTGGGTCACTTCTCGTCGTCCTCCAGGTCACCCTCGACGTCGAGGTAGACCTTCTGCAGCTGTGACAGGGTCTCCGCATCGGGCTCGGCCCACAGCCCACGCTCGGCGGCCTCGTGGAGCCGCTCGACGATGCCGCGCAGCGCCCAGGGGTTCGACGTGCGCAGGAACTCCTGGTTGGTCTCGTCCAGCACGTAGGAGTTGGCGAGGGACTCATACATCCAGTCGTGCACGACCCCAGCCGTCGCGTCGAAGCCGAAGAGGTAGTCGACGGTCGCGGCGAGCTCGAAGGCCCCTTGTAGCCGTGGCGCTGCATGGCGGCGATCCATCTCGGATTCACGACCCGGGCGCGGAACACCCGGTTCGTCTCCTCCTGGAGGGAGCGGGTCCGCACGGAGTCCGGCGACGTCGAGTCGCCGACGTACGCCCTGGGGTCGGAGCCGGTGAGAGCGCGGACGGTGGCCACCATGCCACCGTGGTACTGGAAGTAGTCGTCGGAGTCGGCGATGTCGTGCTCGGCGCTGTCGACGTTCTTCGCGGCCACCTTGATGCGTCGGTAGGCCGTGCGCATGTCATCGGCCGCCGCGACACCGTCGAGACCGCGGCCGTAGGCGAAGCCGCCCCAAGCGGTGTAGACCTCGGCGAGGTCGTTGTCGTCGCGCCACGTGCCCGATTCCACGACCTGCAGGATGCCGGCGCCGTAGGAGCCCGGCTTGGAGCCGAAGATGCGGGTGGTCGCCCGTCGCTGGTCACCGTGCTCGGCGAGGTCGGCGCGCGCGTGGGCCCGGACGTAGTTCAGCTCGTCGGGTTCGTCAAGCTCGGCGACGAGCTGTACGGCGTCGTCCAGCATCGCGACCACGTGGGGAAGGCGTCGCGGAAGAAGCCGGAGATGCGCACCGTGACGTCGATGCGTGGCCTGCCGAGCTCGGCGAGATCGATCGGGACGAGGTTGTTGACGCGCCGCGACATCTCGTCCCACTCGGGGCGGACCCCGAGCAGCGCGAGCACCTCGGCGACGTCGTCTCCGGACGTGCGCATCGCGCTGGTGCCCCAGACCGAGAGCCCGACAGAGGTGGGGTGTTCGCCGGTCTCCTCGAGATAGCGCGCGATCAGCGAATCGGCCATCGCCTGACCGGTCTGCCACGCCAGCCGCGACGGGATCGCCCGTGGGTCGACGGTGTAGAAGTTGCGGCCCGTCGGCAACACGTTGACCAGTCCGCGCAGTGGCGAGCCGGACGGCCCGGCGGGGACGAAGCCGCCCGCGAGGGCATGCAGCAGCGCGTCCATCTCGTCGGTCGTGCGCGCGAGCCGGGGGACGACCTCGGTTGCGGCGAAGGCGAGGGCCGCACGCACCGCAGGGTCGGCGTGGAGAGCGTCGACCGTGGCCGGGTCCCAGTCGGCCTCGGCGAGTGCGGTGACGAGTCGCCGCGCCTCGGCCTCGAAGGCATCGACCTCGGGCGTGCTGGCCCCGTCACGCAGACCGAGCGCGGCACGCAGACCGGGCACGGCGTTGCCGACCCCGCCCCACACCTGGGAGGCACGGAGCACGGCGAGCACCAGGTTGACCAGCGCCTCCCGGAAGGCGCCTGCCCCAGCACGTGGAGGCCGTCGCGGATCTGGACGTCCTTGATCTCGCAGAGCCAACCGTCGACGTGCAGGATGAAGTCGTCGAACTCCTCGTCGTCGGGGCGTTCATCGAGCCCGAGGTCGCGGTGCAGCTCGGCGGCCTTCATCAGCTGCCAGATCTCGCCGCGGATCGCCGACAGTTTGGCCGGGTCCATGGCGGCGATGTTGCCGTATTCGTCGAGGAGCTGCTCCAGACGGGCGATGTCGCCGTACGTCTCGGCACGGGCCATGGGCGGGATGAGGTGATCGATGATCGTGGCGTGCGCGCGACGTTTGGCCTGGGCGCCCTCGCCGGGGTCGTTGACGAGGAACGGGTAGAAGAGCGGGAGGTTGCCGAGGACGGCATCGGTCCCGCACTCCGCCGACAGCGCCGCGTTCTTGCCGGGCAGCCACTCCAGGGAGCCGTGCTTGCCCACGTGGATCACCGCGTCGGCACCGAATCCGCCGTCGGCGCTGGGAGCCTCCAGCCAGCGATAGGCGGCCAGGTAGTGGTGGGTCGGCGCGAGGTCGGGGTCGTGATAGATCGCCACCGGGTTCTCGCCGAAACCGCGGGGCGGCTGGATCATCAGCACCACGTTGCCCGCGACCAGGGTGGCGAGCACGATCTCGCCGGCGTCGTTGACGAAGAGCGAGCCCGGGGCCTCGCCCCAAGCCGCGACCATGTCGTCACGCAGCGCTTGGGGAGGTGCGCAGTCCAGCGCTGGTACTGCTCGCTGCTGATTCGCGTGTGGGCGTCGGTCAGTTGGCCGGAGGTCAACCACTCCTCGTCCTGGCCGCCGGCGGCGATCATCGAGTGGATGAGGGCGTCGCCGGCCTCGGTGTCGTCGTCGAGGTCGAGGCCCGGGATGGCGCCAGGGGCACCCAGGTCGTAGCCCGCGTCGCGGAGTCGGCGAAGCAGCCGGATCGTCGACACCGGGGTGTCGAGGCCGACCGCGTTGCCGATCCTCGAGTGCTTGGTGGGATAGGCGGAGAGGACGACCGCGACCTTCTTCTCCGCGTTCGGCACGTGCCCGAGCCGGGCGTGGTTGACGGCAATGGCGGCGACCCGGCGGCAACGCTCCGGGTCGGCCACGTAGCGGGGAGCCCGTCCGTGTCGATCTCCTTGAAGGAGAAGGGGGCAGTGATGATGCGGCCGTCGAACTCGGGGATGGCGATCTGGTTGGCCGAGTCGAGCGGCGTCACCCCGTCGTCGTTCGCCTCCCACTCCTCACGGCTGCTGGTGAGGCAGAGTCCTTGCAGCACGGGGATGTCGAGGGCGGCGATGCGTTCGACGTCCCAGGTCTCGTCGTCGCCACCGGCGCTCACCGAAGCAGGCACGCTGCCGCCGGCCGCGAGCACGGTGACGACCAGTGCGTCCAGGTCGCCGAGGGCGTCGAAGAGGTCGTCGGGTGCGCTGCGCAGCGAGCCGGCGAAGACCGGCACCCCGATGGCCTGGCCGGTGGCGTCGACGGCATCGGCCAAGTCGTTGGCGAACGTCGTGTTCCCGCTGGCGTGGTGGGCGCGGTAGAAGAGGATGCCGACCTTGGGGAGGGTGGGGTCGGCCGGGGGCTTGCGTTCGACGAGGCCCCAGGAGGGGATGGCTGTCGGCGGCTCGAAGCCCTCACCGGTGAGCAGCACGGTGTCGGAGAGGAACGCGTGCAGCTGGGTCAGGTTGTCCGGTCCCCTTCTGAGAGGTAACGGTGGGTCTCGGCGGCGACGCCGATCGGAACGGTGGAGAGCTCCATCAGTTCGGCACTCGGCTGCTGCTCGCCGCCGAGGATGACGAGAGGGGTGCCAGCGGCTCGTACGTCGCCGAGACCGTCCCACAGGTCGTGCGGCGAGCCGAGGTGGCGGACGACGACGAGATCGGCACCGTCGATCATCGAGCGGAGCTCGTCGCCCGTGGCCCTGGCCGGATTGGCGAGCGAGAAGCTCGCCCCGCTGGCGCGGGCCGACAGCAGGTCGGTGTCGGACGTCGAGAGAAGACAGATCTGTGCGGACGCGGCCACGGCCGGGTTCCTCCTCCGGGGTTCTCGCCCCGTGTAGCGGTCGGATCACCTTCGGTCCAGTGTCTGGCTGCAGACCCCGAAGGGTCTGGATCACAGTGGCGGAACCGCCCCGGAGTCTCACCGGGTTCCTGCAGCGAAGGCGTCCGTGCAGCCTACGTGAGAATGGGGATCGTGCAGCAGGTGGTCTATCTCGTGAGGCATGGCGAGTCGGAGTGGAACGTGCAGGGACTCACCCAGGGACAGATTGCGCATCCGCGGCTCACGGCCTCCGGGCGGGAGCAGGCCGAGGTGGTCGCCGCCGAACTCCTTGCCCGAACCGGACCGGACGCGACGTGGGGCCGTGTCGTCGTCAGTGACCTCGCGCGGGCACACGAGACGGGGAAGTCGTCGCTGCGCGCCTGGGTCTGCCGTTGGAGGTCGACCCCCGACTGCGCGAGCGTCACCTGGGCGAGTGGCAGGGCCGCGACTACGCGCTGGCCTCGGCCTGGCTGGCAGCGGATCCCGACCCACGCCGTCGGCCAGTCGGCGGGGAGTCCGCAGCCGAGGTGCGCGTTCGTGCGCTCGCTGTCCTGGGCTCGTTGGACAGGGCTGTCGTGAACGTCGTCATCACCCACGGTGAGGTGCTCAGGTCACTCACCCACCCCACGACCGGGGCGTACGGCGCGGGGTGGGCTGGCGTCGTACCGAACGGTGCGGTGCTGGAGTGGTGCGGGGCCTGACCTGGCTGTCAGCGACCGAGGAGCCCCAGTGCGGTGTCCACGACGGTCGCGGTGTCGATGCCGTGCAACGCGTAGGCATCCGCGAGGTCGGAGGACTGGCCGAAGTCGGTGACGCCGAGGTTGCGGGAGCGGTCGCCGCGAATCCCGCCCAGGAACGACAGCGTGTGCGGGTGGCCGTCCATGACGGTGACCAGCGGTGCTGCACGGGTCGCCGGGAAGAGGATGTCGGCGATGTCGGAGCCGCGGCCCTGGGAGGAACGGAAGACGAGGTCGGGGCTGGTGAGGCAGACCACGCCGGCGGTGACTCCGAGCTGCGCGAGGTTCTCGGCCGCGGCCAGCACCTCGGGCATGACGGCTCCCACTCCGACGAGCGTGATCTCCTCGGAGGCAGGGGAGTGGTCGGTGATGCGGTAGCCCCCGGCCACGGCGTGGCGACGACGGCGCTCGAGCAGTACCGGATCCTCGGGGAGCGCGGCCGCGGTCGGGTCGATCGGACGTGTCGAGAGCCGGAAGTACGACGACGTACCGCCGGGAACGCCGACCTTGCCCATCGCCTCGAGCATGCACCACTCCAGGTCCTGCGCGAAGGCCGGCTCCCACGCCGTGCAACCGGGTTGCTCCAGCCCGATGGAAGGTGTGGTGATCGACTGATGAGCACCGCCTTCGGGGGAGAGCGTGACACCCGACGGCGTGCCGACGATGATCGACTGGCCGCCGGCATAGATGCCGAACGACCACGGCTCGAGGGCGCGGGAGATGAACGGGTCGTAGATGGTTGCGATCGGGATCAGCCGCTCGCCCCAGCGCGACCACGTGGCGCCGAGTTCACTCAACAGGCCGACGAGGTTGACCTCGGCGATGCCCAGTTCGATGTGCTGGCCGCTGCTGACCTCCTGCCAGCGCAGCACCCGTTGGCTGTCGTCGGCGAACCAGTCGAGACGATCGGTCACCGACCACACGCCGGTCTTGTTGATCCAGCCGCCGAGGTTGGTCGATGAGGCGACGTCCGGGCTGCAGGTCACCACGCGCGCTGCCGTCGCTGGGGCGTCGCGAGTGAGGTCGGTAAGGAAGCGCCCGAGCGCTGCCTGCGTGGAGATCGGAGCGCGGTGTGCCCGGGCGAGGGTCGTGGGCAGGGCGTCGGGCGCCGGCGACTCGATCGGCGTACGACGCAGCGCCTCCTGACGATCTGCGCAGAGCAGTGCGGCCGCCGAGCCCGGCTCGAACCGCTGCCACGGGTCCGATGCGTCGGCGCCGACAGAGTCGGCCAGAGCGCGGACCTGGTCCTCGGTCAGGAGTGCGGAGTGGTTGTTGGGGTGGCCCTCGGTGGGCAGCCCGCGGCCCTTGATGGTGTAGGCGAAGATCACCGTCGGACGGGTGGAGTCGACCTTGTCGTAGGTGTCGAGGAGCAGGTCGATGTCGTGGCCACCGAGATCGCGGATGGCCCGGGTCAGCTCGGTGGTGTCGAGTGAGTTCACCAGGGTCCGCAGCGCTGGGGAGGCGTGGGCTCCGAGCAGCCGTTCCGCCACGTCGGCCGGCTCGGCACGCAGCATGCGCTGGTACTCCTCGTTGGGCATCTGCTCCAGGCGGACGCGCAGGTCCTCGCCCCCGGGGCGTTGGAAGAGCTGCATGATGGCTCGGCCCCACTTGAGCGTCATGACCTGCCAACCGGCGGCTTCGAACATGCTCTGGAGGCGGTTGATCTGGACGTCCGGGACGACCCGATCGAGGGACTGGCGGTTGAGGTCGACGATCCACATCAACTCGCCCATCTTGGCGACTGCAGGATCGATGACGGCCTCCCAGACCGCTCCCTCGTCGAGCTCGGCATCGCCGAGCAGGCTGATGAAGCGTCCGGCCTCGGGAGTGGTGCTGAACTGGGACGAGAGATAGCGGTGCGACATGGCCGCCCACAGGGGCGCGGTGGCGCCGATCCCGACCGAGCCGGTGGAGAAGTCGACGGTGTCGGGGTCCTTGTGCCGGCTGGGGTAGGACTGGAGGCCGCCCTTGGCGCGTAGCGTGGTCAGGTACTTCTCATCGAGGTCGCCGATCAGGTAGTTGATCGCGTGCAGCACGGGGGATGCGTGCGGCTTCACCGAGACCCGGTCATGGCGGGTCAGCCCCGCGAACCACAACGAGACCATGATGTCGACCATCGACGCAGACGAAGCTTGGTGCCCGCCGACCTTGATGCCGCTCGTGTTGGGGCGCTCGTTGTTGGCGGCGTTGACGATCGAGGTGGCGAGCCACAGCACCTTCTGTGAGATCTCCCGGAGATCCGGCTTGACGATTGCCTGGGGCCAGGCGTCGGGTGTGGTCCGTGTCATCGCTGTTCACTCGTTCCGGCTGGGTACGTCGGGTGTCGGGGACAGTCTCGTGAGGGCCGTCACGCACGGCAACGGTTGAGCGCGAGAAGTGTCCAACGCGCAGGAATCGACTCGTTGTGGCCGTGATTCGGGCATGATGAACGAATGAACACGCACGATGTGAGCGCCGAGCGGTCGTCGGTCAAGCTCGACGATGTCGACCGCGCGCTGCTCGATCTGCTGCGCGTCAACGCGCGCATGCCGATCAGCGAACTGGCCCGGGCGGTGAACCTGTCCTCGGCTCCCGTGAGTCGACGCATCGATCGTCTCGAGCGAAGTGGCGTGATCCGTGGATACGTCGCGGTCATTGACGAGCGTGCCGCCGGCGAGCTCCACGCGTTCACCGAGATCCGTCTCAACGGTGACGTGGAGACGGGGGAGCTGGAGGGGGTGCTGCGGGAGATGGACGAGGTCCAGAGCATCTTCACCATCGCCGGCGACCCCGATGTCCTGGTCCGTTGGCGGGTGAGCGACGTCGACCACCTCCAGCGGGTGGTGAACGGGATCCGTCGCACCGGCAAGACCAGCGGCACCAAGACCCTCATCGTCATGTATGACTGGACCCGCGGCGAACAGCTGGCCCTCCCCACCCACGTCGACTGACAGCCACAAGCTGAGTGGTCCCCACCCGCCGCCTCCACCCGAGGTCGACCCTCGCGTCGCCCACCCGGAGGTCGAGACCGTTTGTTGGTCGAGCCTGTCGAGACCCAGCCGCCGTTGGTCGAGCCTGTCGAGACCGTTCGTTGGTCGAGCTTGTCGAGACCGTTCGTTGGTCGAGCTTGTCGAGACCGCCCGTTGGTCGAGCTTGTCGAGACCCAGCCGCCGTTGGTCGAGCCTGTCGAGACCGGTTCGGAGGTCGAGCTTGTCGAGACCACCCCGCCGCCCACCCCCGTTGGTCGAGCTTGTCGAGACCACCCCGCGGCCCACCCGGAGGTCGAGCCTGTCGAGACCACCCCGCGGCCCACCCGGAGGTCGAGCCTGTCGAGACCGGTTCGTTGGTCGAGCCCGCCGAGACCTCGTTCCGGCAGTGCGGCCGGTGGTTGTCCACAGCCTGAGTCCCGGTGCCCCGGGTTGTGTCGGAGCCAAATGTTGGACTGGTTCCATGATCGAAATCGACGCCCGCCACCAGCCCTACGAGGTCTCTGACCTCGATGGCGGGACCCTGCTTGGTTTCATGGCCGAGAACCGCGTCGTGGAACTCAAGATGGTCCGCAGCAAGCTGCGGTTGGCTTATCAGTGGGCGATCATGCACCCACCGTCCCCCGACAAGCCGAAAGCAGTGGTGGGTGACGAGACCCTGTTCCCCACCGACTGTGAGCAGGCGATCTCGGGTGACGGCACCCCTGATGTCGCGTTGTTCGCGGTCGAGGAACTCGCCGCATCAGGTGCGATCTCGCGTGCTGCCGGGTTCGCGTTGGTCGCCGACGCCCTGGACCTGGTGCACCGGTTGCCGAATCTGTGGGCCAAAGTCGAGGCCCTGGAGATGCCGGGGTGGAACGCCCGCCGCGTCGCCCTCCTCACCCGCAAACTGTCGTACGCCGCTGCACGCTGGTTCGACGACCACCTCGCTGCCACCGGCCTGTCGGGGTGGCCCACGATCGAGAAGTGGTTGGCGATGGCGATCGCCAAGTTCCACCCCGAGCTGGTGAAGGACCCCACCACGCCGAGGGGGAAGGCTGATTGGGGTGTGTGGCTGCACCACCCCCACGCCGGACACGAAGAAGGAGCCGGCGGCATCGCCGGCACCTCCGAGCTCCAAGCCGTCGGTGACTCCTTGGATCTCACCAGGTTCATGGACTTGTTGTCAGTCGAGGCCGAGACGATGCGGCGCCTGGGTGACACCGACGACGTGAACCAGCGGCGTGCGAAGGCGATCGGGCGGCTCACCGACGACACCGAACAACCCACACTCACCTACACCACCCTCACCACCACCGACAGCGCCACCCACGGCGACAGCAGCAGCACCGACAGCACCGGCATCGGTACCGGCGGCGCCGGCAGCGCCTCGTCCGCCGTTGCGGCGGCGGGTGGCGAGCCGGTGCTGGGCAACCCGGTGCTGGGCAAGCCGGGGGTCGGGGTGAAGCCGGGTCGATTGGCCACGACACCGGGCCCGTTCGGACGCCGTCGTGGTTTGCGGGTGATGGCCCACGTGAACCTGGCGGACCTGTTCGCATTGGGCCTCGACCCCCACGAGTTGGGGTTGGACGGAGACGGCATCGTCTCCACCGACCGGCTCGGGCAGATCCTCACCACCCAACTACGCGACTGGCTCACCCGTCACGGTTCCCTTGCGACCATCACCCCGGTCGTGGATTTGAACCGCACCGATGCAGTGGATCGACATGATCCACCCGAATGGATGGACACCCTCGTCCGACTCCGTGACCCACACTGTGTGTATCCCAACTGTGAACGTTCCAGCTGGGACGCCGACCTCGACCACATCGACCCGTATCTCCCACTTGGTGAGGGTGGTCCACCAGGGCAAACCCGGCCCGAGAACCTCGCGCCGTTGTGTCGACGTCACCACCTGATGAAAACCCACGGTAAGTGGCGCTACCGACGAACCCGGGACGGAACCTATATCTGGACCAGCCAGCACGGCAGGACCTGGCTGGTCACACCCCAAGGCACCCACGACACCAGCCAGCCCGGCTGAGCACCACCCACCAGAAGCAGCGCCTGCCAAACAAGCACCACCCGCCCACCCCGGGAGAACACACGCTCTCCCGGGGCACAGGCACGCCCACACATCGGAGGCAGGTCTCGACAAGCTCGACCAACGGCATACGGACGCGACCAGCGGCGTACTGGCTCGAGCGGCGGGGTGCGGCAGTGGTCTCGGCCGGCTCGGCTGGCGGGGATGCCATGGGCTCGCGAACAGGATCCCGGTGGTCGAGCCTGTCGAGACCAGCTCTGCCCCGCGGGGAAAGGTCTCGACAAGCTCGACCAACGGCATACAGGCTCGACCAAGGAACAGGGCTCGAGCGGCGGGGCGGCGGCGGGTGTTGGCTGACCTCAGGGCTTGAGGGTGCGGTAGGCGTGTGTCACATAGGGCACGTCGATGACCGCATGCCCGACTGCTCCGATCTCGTCGAGCAACTCGCGGAGGCCCGCTTCGATGCGAGCGCGGACGTCATCGGGTGCCGTGATGACGAAACTTCGCGACCGCGCCATCGTCAGCAGCGAGTCGCGTGTCATCGGCCGGGTCCAACGCCACTCTGCGTGTTCGAGGGTCCCGAACGGTGGACCAACCGTCGGGCCTCCGGTGGCCAGCATCTCCTCTGCGTGGCTGCCGTGCATCACCTCGGTGAGCCTGCGTACCCACGGCTCGGACTCGTCGCGGATGTTCCAGACGAGACCGAGCACGCCGCCGGGACGCAGCACGCGCCCGACCTCGTCGGGCCCGGCGACCGGATCGACCCAGTGCCATGCCTGCCCGAGGACGACGGCATCGAGCGACGCGTCGGGCAGCGGCAACGCCTCGGCAGTGCCGACGAAGGTGGGGATCCCCGGCACGGTTTCGCGCAGCTGGGCCAACATTGCTGCGTCCGGGTCGATCGCCACCAGCTCACTCGTCACCTCGGCGGCGACACGGGTGAGCTTGCCCGTGCCAGCGCCGACGTCGGCCACCCGCATGGGCTCGCCGGGCATCGCCACTGGCTCAAGCATCCACGTGACGCTCTCGGCGGGATAGTCGGGCCGACCGACTTCGTAGGCTCCTGCCATCTGCCCGAACGACGTCGACATCTCCTCGCGACTGGCCATCGGATCAGGGTACGTCGCTTCGAGGCCGCCACAAGGTTCGCTCCGCCCCGCGACCCACCCGGGGGTGGCCTTGACCGGACTTGTTCGTTACGGTCGAAGTGCCGCACGGAGTTCGTCGTCCCCGTGGCGACGACGTGCAGAACAAGTCCCATCCTCGCTGTTGGCAACGGCGGGCCAGGCAAGATTCCCCCAAGGAGACTTCCATGGCACGCAACATCAAGGAACACGCGCAAGGACTGTCCCGTCAGGAACGGCAGCGCCTCACCGCGACCCTCCTCCGGCAGGCTGCTGAGACCCCGGAGCCAGAGGCCCACAAGGAGCTGATCGACCGCGTCGTGGTCGCCAACATCCCGGTGGCCCGAAGCATCGCGTCTCGCTATCGTTCGCGGGGCATTCCGACTGAAGACCTCGAGCAGGTCGCCTGCGCAGCCCTCGTCCGGGCAGCCCAACGCTTCGATCCGTCCCGCGAGCGCGACTTCCTCTCCTACGCGGTCCCCAGCATCCGCGGTGAGTTGCGCCGACACTTCCGCGACCTGGGATGGACCGTGCGCCCGCCGCGTCGCGTGCAGGAGATCCAGTCGCAGGTCGTCGAGACCCGCGAGGCGCTGCGGGCCGAGGACGGCCACACACCCAGTGACGCTGTCATCGCTGACCACCTCGACGTCGAACCCGACGCGGTGACCGAGGCGCTGCAGGCAGAGGGCTGCTTCACCCCGACCTCCCTCGATCTCCCGGTTGGCATCGACGGTTCGATGAACCTCGGTGAGCTCCTCGTCGACGACGAGGTCGACCGCGACACGTCCGCCGCCGAGGCGCGCGTGCTGCTGCGTCCCGTCGTACGTCGACTGCGCCCGCGCGACCAGCGCCTGCTCCGCATGCGCTTCGTCGAGGAATGCACCCAGCAGGAGATTGCCGACGAGTTCGGCGTCACGCAGACGCAGGTATCCCGCCTGCTCTCGCGGGTACTGAAGGAGATGAGGGAGTCGATCGGGGAAGTCGCCCCGACCGGTTGAACCACGAGCGGCCGACGGCCGGGGAGGGGGACCGTGATCACCACTCCCACCGACCTCCAGATCCCCCATCGTCTGCCCGTCGTGCCGGGCGTGGTGCTCCACGGCAGCTATCTGCTCACCGACCGCGAACCGTGCGAGCGCGGTGACACCCTCGAGGCGTTCGTGCTCCCCGACCAGAAGTTGGCCCTGGTGGTCGCCGACGTGGTGGGTCATGGTCTCGCCGCGTCGATGGCGGTGGCGCAGGTGCGCGCAGTGCTCAGGGAGCGACTCGTCGCCGGTGTCGGCCTCGTGGCGGCAGCGACCGCGGTCGACACCTTCTTGCGCCACGTGCCGGAGCTGGGCGGGGTCACTGCCTGCGTGGTGCTGCTCGACCCGACCACCGGTGTCGCGGAGTACGTCGCTGCTGGGCACCCTGGCCCGGTGGCGGTTGCTCCCGACGCGAGTGTGTGGCGCCCGGAGCCGCATCCCTGTCCGCCGCTCGGACTGGGCGCTTCCGGACAGTTGCCCCACGTCGGAACGCATCAGCTCGCGGGCCACGACCTGCTCCTGCTGCACACCGACGGGGTGAGCTCCGGCGATGCTCACTTCGACGTCGCGGTGGCGCAGGCTCTCGAAGCCGCCGCGCACGAGGCCGACCCGGCTGCGCGGATCGACGCCCTCTGCTCGGAACTCCTCGTCTCGTTGGTGCCGGACGTCGGGCTCACGGACGACGCCGTACTGCTCGGGGCACTGCGGATTCCGCAGCCCGTCTCGATGGCGGCGCTGTTGCCCGCGTCCCGCGCCAGCATCGGCAGTGTGCGCAGCGAGCTCGACCACTGGCTCGACGAGGTCGGTGCCGGGCTGCTGGACCATGCATCCCTGGTCCAGGCCGTCGACGAGATCACCACCAATGTCGTCGACCATGCCTACCCCGTCCGCGATGGGATGTTGCGGGCCGGGGCCCGCCTGGAGCGCTCCGGCAGGGCGATCGTGACCGTCACCGACCGCGGGACCTGGCCCGCCGGGGAGCCCCACGGCCACGGCATGACGATGGCAGCAGCCCTCACTGACTCCTTCCGCGTCGAGCGGGGTGTCGACAGCAACACGGTGGAGATGTGCCATGAGCTCTCTCGGTCGGTGAATCTCCTCGAGGCCGTGCCCGTTGCTCCGGCTCGGGACGCCGAGTGGGAGACCGAGCTCGAGGTCGACAGCGGACCGGGCTGGGTCTCGGCCAGCGGACCCGTCGACGATCTCTCGTGCGAACTCTTCCGGACCGCACTCACGAAGGCGAGTGAGGGCGGTCAGCCTCGGGTGGTCGTCGACCTGACGGCAGTCAGCAGGTTGGCGAGTCCCGGCGTCCAGGCGCTGCACGAGTTGTGCGACGCGGGCACGGAGGCGAGCCGCGACGTCGTGGTCATCGCGATCGAGGATTCGCTGGTCGCGCGGGTGCTCACGGTCACGGCCGTCCCGCATCGGACGATCGACCCATTCTGATCCCGGAGTGGCTACGCTCCACTCCGTGCCCCTGCTGCGAACGTTGCTGAGTCCACCGCTGCACGCCCTCCTCAGGGGCGTCGAATGGGTTGGCGAGATCACTCCGGGGACCCGCCGCGCCGCCGGCTTCGGCACCTTCGGGGCGAGCAGTTGCATCGGATTCCCGCAGGCAACGGTGCTCGGTGAACGATCCATCCACATCGGCACCGAGACACTGATCGGACGCCACGTCACCCTCACGGTCGGGTACGGCGTGGGCGACACCAACGTGCCTGAGCGCGGTCTGGTCATCGGTGACCGCTGCGTGATCGGTGCTCGGTGCACGCTCACCGCGCACGAGTCGATCGAACTCGGCGATGACGTGTGGTTCGGACAGGACGTCTTCGTCTCGGACGCCAGCCACGGCTACCAGGACCCGGCCGTCCCGATCGGTCAACAGCTCGGAATGCACCAACCCGTCGCCATCGGCTCCGGCTCATGGATCGGTCACGGTGCCATGGTCCTTCCCGGCACCGTCATCGGTCGCAACGTGGTCGTCGGCGCGGGTTCCGTCGTACGTGGCGAGATCCCCGACCATGCGGTGGTGGCCGGCATTCCGGCACGGGTCGTTCGACACCTCGAACCGGGCCTGGGCTGGGTCGGCGCTCGGGACGGCGACGTACGACCGATCCGCGACTCCGGCGACCTCGAGCTCCTCGTGCAGGAGCACGAAGCTGCTGAGGCGGCCCGCCGATCCGGCTCGGAGCTGGACACGGCGTGAACACCTCGAACCCGACATTCACCCTCGCCTGATAGGGATATGCCGTGAGCAAATCGCGCAAGCGCCAGAACCAGAACGTCCAGCAGCGTCGTACGACGACTCGGCCCACCGTGGTCGGCAGCGACCAAGCAGCCGCCTCGCTGAAGAAGCAGAAGGCGGCGCAGCAACGCAAGTCGATGGCGCCGCGGCTGATCCTGGTCATCGCGCTGATCATCGCGGTGGCCGGTGTCATCTACCTGATCGTCGACAAGGTCACTGGTGACGTGGACGCGCCCGGCATCGGCAAGGTCGAGCAGGAGTTGGTGCTGGGCGACGAGGGTGCCCCGCACGACGTGATCATCTACGAGGACTTCCTCTGCCCGGCGTGCGGCGCCATGGAGCGGTCGTTCGACGGTGCCCTCGCCGACCTCGCCGAGGAGGGCAAGGTGCGGGTCGCCTACCGACCGTTCAACCTGCTCGGTGGCTGGGCCGGCGACGCTGCCGAGGCGTTCGCGGTGGTGCTCGACACCTCGGACACTGAGGTCGCTGCGCAGTTCCACGACCTCCTCTTCGCCAACCAGCCCGGCGAGGGAGGCGACAAGCCCGGCACCGATTGGTTCGTGCAACTGGCCGTCCAGGCCGGCGCCGACGGCGATGCGGTGAAGGCCGGCATCGACGCGGGTGCTGGAGAGCAGTGGGTCAAGGACGCCACTGCCGCAGCGGACGACGCCGGTGTCAACAGCACACCGACGGTGCTGCTCGACGGTGAGGTCTTCGAGGCGTCCAAGGCGCCGGACGACAGGGCGCAGGCACTGCTCGACGAGCTGCGCTGACCGGTGGCGAAGGAGAAGACCTCGGTGCTCCGGGTCCGCGACCTGGAGAAGTCGTTCGGGGAGCACCAGGTCCTGCTCGAGCTGAGCTTCGACGTCCGAGCTGGTCGAGCGGCGGTGCTCGTGGGGCCCAACGGCTCCGGCAAGTCGACCGCTCTCAAGTGCATCACCGGTGCAGACGAACCGGACGCCGGCACGATCGAGGTCCTGGGTGAGCCCTTCACCGAGCTGTCGGCCACCATCCGTGCGGCCACGGCCGTGGTGATGGACGATCTCGACTTCTTTCCCGACCTCACCGTCATCGAGCACCTCGACCTCTTCGCGCGTGCCCACCGGGTTGAGGAGCCGGAAGCCCTTGTCGATGACGTGCTCCGTGAGGTCGGATTGAGCGCGCAGTCCGGTCAGCTACCTGTCTCCCTGTCATCGGGACAACGGCGCCGGCTTGCCCTCGCCAGCGCCTTCGTGCGGCCGCGCCGCCTGCTGGTGCTCGACGAGCCCGAGCAACGACTCGACACCGAGGGGCTCGCGTGGCTGGCCACCCGGCTCAGGACGGAGAAGAAGAACGGCCTGGCGATCCTGTTCGCGAGCCACTCGCCCGAGTTGGTCGAAGCCGTGGCCGACGAAGTGGTGACGCTCGGGAGGGAGTCCTGACCACCGAGGCCGCCGAACTCCGTTCGTGGATCCGTCTGAAGCAGCGCACGAAAACTTGACGTAACTTAGTTTCTGAAGTCATTGTACTTCGTTGATTATCAGGGGTGCGACGCCAGGATATACGCCTACCGTGACTTCTCGCAAGGCAGAAGTAGTCCGTTTTTCGTGCGCCGCTTCATCGTTTTAAATGAGTTATCGAAATTTAGTAGTATTTATCGAGCAAGATCGCATCATGGTTGGTGGGCATTCCGCCACTTGCCGCGATAATGTGTAGATTTAGGACATAGATCTGTTCAACACGAGGATACGTCGCGCTAAAACTAGTATACGTATAGAGCTAGCCAAAAGCTCAAGCTGAATACGGAAATAACTTTGCTCACTATAGATCGATTACCTTTAATTCAATCGACGTGCAAATATTTTACCAACTGAAAATATATTTTGGATAAGACTATATTGAATTCTGATTGGGATTTGGTCACTGTATTTAAATTCTCATATGATATGTTTTAATCATATACAGAAGCTCCAAATTATAAAGATTATCACATTAGAAAGTTCCGTTATGTTATTAATTCTTGAATGAACGTTAATGATCTGTAAAAGGAAGTTTAGTCGTTTTACTTGTTGTAGTATATTATTTACTTTTCAAATATGTAAGATTTTACATGTATTTACTTTTACTAATTATGTAGAGTAGGCTATACTGAAATACATACATTTTATTTTTGGAGAGATGTAAAACGACGCTGGAACTAACGAAAGTGGAAGAAGTAATTGAAATAAAAAAGAAGAACTTTTACTCTTTAGTATCGGATTAACTAGGTCAACATGAAAAAGTATTGGCATTGAGTCAAGAACTAGACAAATTAATCAATTACTTTATGTTTTTAAAATAAAGAGAACTATGACGGGGTTGAAATGTTATAAGTTCTTTTTATTAGGTAATTTGAAAATATATTAAAATATATTGTCAATTTCTTACAGAATGCACGCTTTAGTCGAATATAAGGACTTTTATTTAATAAAAGGAATTATTAATTGTATCGGTTAGGAGCGCAGCACATATAGAAAACAGTTGTTGTTATCGGTGGAGGTATAACAGGACTTTCTACTATTTTATTTAGAAAAAGAATTAAAAGGATTATAATATCGATTTAAATTTAATTCTTATTGAGAAAAGAAAAGTATTTGAGGTGGTAAATCCATAGTGTGGAAAGAAAAGGTTTCATTAGCGAGTCAGGGGCGGATTCAGTAATTCAACCATGAAAACTTAGTTTGTGTTATACTAACTTGTAAAAGATTTAAATTTAGAAAATAAATGGTATATAATAAACGAATATTTTCATATATATTGAAAACATGGCTACACATAATTCCTTCTGATACTATATTTGGGATACCGATGAGTGCCCGGTCGTTGTTTAGCAGTACGCTAGTCTCAACGAAGGGAAAATCATGCTTTAAAAGATTTCATAACGAAAATAAGAGGTTTACGAAAGACCATATGCTCTATTTTAGAAAGCTTTTGAGAAAGAAGTTGATGAAGAGCAAATTGCTCCTGTGCTTTCAGGCGTATATTCGTGATTGAATAGGCTTCCCACAATGGCGTACATTACCGTATTTACTGGTTATAAAAATAAGTATGGAGAAGTATTTTAAGTAAAGGGTTTTGAAGAGAATAAAAAACAATTTCAATCAGCAGAAATAAAAAATTCGTATCATTTAAGGGTGGACTATCTACGACACAATTAATCGCTTAGAAAAATTGCTGACTGAAACTGTCGTAAAAAGGTCTTATAACGACAGCTGTAAGTAAACAAGAAGATCGATATGAGATTTCTTTGCAAATCATGAAACAATACAAGCTGGATGCTTGTTGTTTTAGCAGCTCCACATGATGTAGCGCAAACTTTATTTACAGTCTAATGAGTTAAATGAGCAGTTTAATGCATTTAAACTTCATCTCTTATTAGTATTTATTTAGGATTTGACATACTAGATGAACAACTACCAGCTGACGGTACAGGGTTTATTATGAAAACAGAAAACAGTGATTTACATTGTGATGCTTGTACATGGACAAGTCGAAGATCAGGAAGCATACATCGGGTAAACAAAAGTCTATTAGTTGAATGTTTTATAGAGTATAATCGGTATATGAAACAATCAAAGTTACGTTGAAGAATTGAAGTACGAGCAAGCTTTATATGATATTGAAAAGGATCTCAGATTTAAAGGTGAACCAGAAGTAGTTGAAGTTACAAATTGAGCGATTCTAATGCCGAAATGTCATTTAGAACATCAAGCGGTTCAAGCATTGCAAGAAAAATGATAAATCTTTATTGATAACACTATTTGTGGTACCTCATATTACGAAGAAGATTGTTGGAGATTGGTGCGTGTATTGAAATGGAAAGAATATTGTAATGAAATAATGGCTACATTAAATAAACAAATACTGTAGAATAAATAAGCATTTCCTTCAGCAAAATGAAGGAACAGTTTTTTATTTTTTATTGAATTAAGTTTTATTGTTTTAGCTGTTTTCTTTTATTGTTAATGTACCTATTTCTCCAGATTCTTTAAATGAATACGGTGATAGTTGATAAATATCTTTTATGTCATGTTTTTCTTGTAATTTATCTTATCGGTATTAACACGATATTTGGCTTCCATGTTTCTTGTTTTCTGAAGGATATTCTATATAGAGTATTACCGGATTTTTTAACTGCATTTTTTCAGAACGAATATCGTTGAACTTCTGTGCAATAATTCTTCGGAGGAAATAACCGAATTCGCCTACATTGCAAACAGTGTGGTTTTGATTTTTTTAATTTAATATCTAAATAACTAGGTTGATATGTTACTGCATGATAAATTCCATATGAAAGTGAGGAGTATGGCGATTAAAATACCGATTGAAAATGTCTTAAAGCTATTGCCTTTAAAGTTAGTCATCATAGATGAGTTTAGACTGTGGGTATTTTTTTGCGAATAAAAAATAAGTAATATGAGTAAGAGGGATAAGCCGATAGATACGCCATGAGAATTTTTCACAATAAAATAATATATTAACTATATTTTACCATAAATGTATAGAGGTAGGGTGGATTTGTTTGGAAGGAGAAAATGAAACAAATTTTTTACAGTTCTTTGAAATAATTTGAAATTCGATTTATGGAAATTATAGCGTAATGTTTGAGTAAGTAATCAAATTAATATCAATTCGTGTATATATGAATAAAGAGGAATGCGTCATTAAATGTTTGATTTATGGAACAACTAAGGACTTTACTAATTATACATATTTTTTCTGATATAATGAATGAGTAGAGAAAGGTGATCCTATGGCATTTCTTATCTTCTAGAAACAGAACGCTTGCATTTAGTTGAAATAGAACAATCTTTATTGTCAAAAAAATATAACGAAATCTTTCATTGGATGAGGCTAACGATATTCATTACGGTATGAATTCTTTTACAGGTTTGGACAAGCTTCACGTATGATCGAATCTTTTCCAATGAAAATTACTTTGAGGAAAAAGGCAATGATGAGGTGGGCAAGAAAAGAAACGAACGTTTTAATAGGAACAATTGGACTAAACAATTTACAATTATGGAGTAAACGATCTGAGATTGGATGCGTACCATCCCTCATTATTGGGGAAATGGTTGTATGCGTCGAAGCAGCTCAGAGAAATTATTGATTATAGGTTTAAAGATTTAGGTTTTGTTTTAAATTGGAGCTATTACATATCTCAAAATGTTACTTCTTAGCCAGATATCTAAATCGGCTTTCAAAAGGAAGGTCTATTGCGCGGATATATTCATCAGGAAATAAACTTAACACGATGTGTATATTCTACGTTGCGAACTGATATTGAGGACATAAATTTATAATAAAAAAAACTATGCAATTAGGGTTTTTTGTATAAATTAACCTAATTTAGGTAATAAACGTTCTCTTTTTAATACTACTTTTACATATAAGAGCGTTTCTAGGCTCTTGTGATGAAAGTTCTTTCTCATCCATCCTAAACAATCCTCTGATTCACATTAAACAGAGAGGGTTTGTTCGGGTGGTACTTCTGCTGCATCGTTCTTTCGATTTTGCGATTACATGTAACCGCGCTATTTTTTGTAAAAATTTTTAAATTCCTTTATGATATTGAAAAAGGTTTGTTAACCTTGCTGGTAGCTGCTTTTTGTGTTTGAATACTTATAGCTTTACAACGTTTTTAGCTTGGGAGTCCATGATTTACCTTCTTCAACTTCAGGAAGCTAGCTTCTTGACTGAAGCGGCGCACGAAAAACACTTCACCTTTGCGAAA
>NZ_JAKGRW010000031.1 GCF_021555175.1 Nocardioides alcanivorans
CGGATCCCGGACCCCGACGCAGTCGCGATGCTGCGGCCCGGCGACCGGGTCGACCTCGTCGCCACCGACCCGTCGACAGGCCGGGCCACCCAGGTGGCCAGCAGGGGTGCAGGTGGTCACCGTGCCCCGGGCCGGGAGCAGTACGTCGCCACCCGGCCAGGCGGTCGCGGGCCGTCTCGTGGTGCTCGCTGCGCCTCCCGTGTCGGCGAGAAGCATCGCCGGCGCGGCTGCGACGCGGTACTTGACGGTGATGGTTTCGGGTTAGCGTGTCCCGACGATGGTCCACAAAACCCTATTGACGGGGCTCGGGACCCGCTGAAACCAAGGAGAGATTGCATGGATCTGAAGGGCTTCAAGGAGTTCGTACTCAAGGGAAACCTGGTCGAACTCGCTGTCGCGTTCATCATGGCCACGGCGTTCGCCAAGGTCGTGGAGGAGTTCACCGCAGTCCTGATGGGCTTCATCGGCAAGGTGTTCGACGAGCCGAATTTCAACATCGAGATCGCCGATGTCCAGGTGGGCCTCTTCATCACCGCCCTGGTCTCGTTCCTGATCCTCGCCGCAGTCGTCTACTACTTCGTGGTGACGCCCTACAACATCGCCAAGGCCAAGTTCATGGCCGAGGACCCCGTTGACGCAAAGCCGGACGAGGTCCTCCTCCTGGAGGAGATCCGCAACCTCCTCGCCACCCGCAACGGTGGCCCCGGCCAGGTCTGACTCGACTGACCGGTCAGCACCACTGCTGAGGCCCGCTCCACCGAGAGGTGGGGCGGGCTTTCAGTTTCCGCCGTGGTGGGGCGGCACCTGCTGCTTGAGCCACTCCTCGCCGTCCGGTGCGCTGCGTGCGTCTTCGGGGTCGCGGTCGTCGGAGGTGGAGTCGGGCAGCACGTCACCGAAGATCGCGGCGAGTCGACGCCGACGCTTCCACTCCGGTTCGGGCTGCGATTCCTGGTTCTCCGCCATGGCTTCGATGGTACGAGCCTCCGCGGAACTCAGGCGCAGAGCCCGTTGGCCGCTGCTGTCGCCTCGCGCTCCGTCTCGTCGGAGGTTGCGTCCGACGACTCGTCGTCCGGCGCCTCGGAACCCGCATCGGAGGACTCGTCGTCCGGAGTGGCGGTGGCGGTGGAGCCTGGACGCTGCGCGGCGTCGACGACCTCGGTGCTCAAGCGACGGCTCAGCGGCTGGTCGTGCTTGATCTTCTTCCAGAGGAGATTGGCGTCCTCGGCCCACACCAAGCGGTTGGGGTCGGGTTCGTAGAAGTCCCACGGCACCGTGATGAACTTGATGTTGTCCAGCCCGATGTCCTGCAGTTCGCTCCCGAGGTCCACGAGCTTGCTGAGCTTGCCGAGCCGCTGATCGAGGGTGAGCGACTTGGTCGCGGCGTCGAGGAACTTGTAGAGCCGGTCCGGACGAGCGAGCACCCCCTTCGACATCACCCGGTCGACCATCGAGGCGATGAACACCTGTTGGCGCTTCATCCGGCCGATGTCACCGTTGGCGGAGATGTTGTGTCGCACCCGCACGTAGTCGAGCGCCTCTTGGCCCTGCACCTGCCGGGAGCCGGCCTTCAGGTGGATGTTGCCGACGTAGTCGTCGACGTCCTTCGGCACACAGATCTCCACGCCACCGATCGCGTTGACCATGTCCTTGAAACCGGTGAAGTCGACCTTGACGAAGTGGTCGACCCGGATTCCGGAGAGCTGCTCGAACTGGCGGACCGTGCAGGCCTCGCCACCGTAGGAGAAGGCGGCGTTCCACATGTCGAAGCCACCGGGGATCTCGGTGGTGCCGTCCTCCTTGTAGCAGGTCGGCCGCTCCACCATCGCGTCACGCGGCAGGCTGACGCCATAGGCGAAGGTCCGATCGGCACTCAGGTGCAGCAGCATCGTGGTGTCGGACCGCTCGCCGACCTCGGAGAGGCCGTCGATGTTGTTGTCACCCTCGCGGGTGTCGGAGCCCATCACCAAGATGTTGAGCGGGTCCTTCGGCCCCTCGACGTCGACGTCGTCGGGACGGTCATCACCGAGTTGGGCATCGATGTTGATCGTGTGGAGGTTCTCGTTGAGGTGCCGGTAGGTGTAGGCACCGAAGAGACCGATGCAGATCACCATCGTGAGCACCAAGAAGCCGAAGTAGCGAGCGACGTGGTGCCTCTTCCGGGCGTCACCGCGGTGGCGGCCGGTGGTCACTTCGCTCACAGATGGATCTCGCTCGGGCTCGGGGTCTGGACCTGGCGCGGTGAATCTACGGCACCAGTCCAAATGGTGCCTTTTCCTCCGCCCAGACACCAAAACGAGCAGCTTCACCCGACGGGTGGTCCGGCCTCCGCCTCAGATCACACACACAAGCCGTTGGCGGCGGCAGTGGCGGCCCGCTCCTCCTCGTCGGCGGTCGCCTCTGCCGACTCGTCGCCGAGCTCCTCGGACTCCTCGTCCGAGGAGCTCTCGTCGGACGACTCGTCGTCCGGATCAGGCGTCGCGGTGGAGCCTGGACGCCGCGCGGCGTCAACGAGCTCGGTGCTCAGGCGACGGCTCAGCGGCTGGTCGTGCTTGATCCGCTTCCACAGCAGGTTGGCGTCCTCGGCCCACACCAAGCGGTTGTGGTCGGGCTCGTAGAAGTCCCACGGCACCGTGATGAACTTGATGTTCTCCAACCCGATGTCGCCCACCTCACCGACCAGGTCGGCGATCTTGGCGACCGAGTCGAGCTCGCTGTCGAGCGTCAGCGACCTGGTGGCGGCGTACAAGAACTTCACCAGCCGGTCGGGGCGAGCCAGCACCCCTTCGACGTCACCCGGTCGATCAACGAGGCGATGAAGACCTGCTGGCGCTTCATCCGGCCGATGTCGCCGTTGGCGGAGATGTTGCTGCGCACCCGCACGTAGTCGAGTGCTTCCTGGCCCTTCGCCATCCGGGTGCCGGCGTCGAGATGGATGTTGCCGTGGGTGTCATTGACCTCCTCGGGCACGCAGATCTCCACGCCGCCGACAGCGTCGACCATGTCCTTGAAGCCGGCGAAGTCGACCTTGACCCAGTGGCTGATCCTGATGCCGCTCAACTGCTCGAACTGACGGATCGTGCAGGCCGGGCCCCCGACCGCGAAGGCCGCGTTCCACATGTCGAGGCCACCGGCGATCTCGGTCGTGCCATCCTCCTCGAGACACGTGGGGCGCTCCACCATCGCGTCGCGCGGCAGGCTGACGCCATAGGCGAAACTGCGGTCGGCGCTGACGTGCAGCAACATCGTGGTGTCGGAGAGCTCGGTGTCGTGCTCGACGCCGTCGATGTTGTTCTCCCCGTCGCGGGTGTCGGAGCCCATCACCAGGATGTTGAGCGGCTTCTTCGGCCCGTCGACGTCGACCTCGTCGGGCCGATCCCCCAGTTGCTTGCCGAGATCGACCGTGTGCAGGCTCTCGTTGAGGTGGCGATAGGTGTAGACGCCGAAGAGTCCGATGCCCATCACCAACGCGAGCGCGGAGAAGCCGACATGGCGGAGAGCAGGGTGCCGGCGTACGACGCCACTCGGCTGGTCGTCTCCAGGCACTTCACTCACGTGCGTCTCACTCCGCTCGAGTCAACGATGGTGGGCTGAATCTACGACACCTGCTCGACGGACCGACGGCGTCAGTCGACCCGGGCAGTCATCGGCAGCCGGCCACGCGCACAGATGCCGACGGTCGCAGCGGTGAGCAACGGAAGGCCCACCACGACGATGGCGATGAGCAGCCACGGCACGTCAAGGCTGCTCGCATCCGTGCCCCACTGCTGGGTGAGTGGACGGCTGATCGCGATGCCCGGGATGAAGCCGACCGGCGCACCGAGCAGGGCGCCGACACCACCGACGACCAGGGCATACGAGGCCGCAACCCTTCGTCGGGTCCTCGGCCGGGCGCCGACCGCCGCCATGGTGGCGAGATCCGGCCGAGCGTCGGAGAGCGCGAGGAAGGTCGCGGTCAACGTCCCGCCGAGCATCAGGATGCCCCCGAGGAGAGCGAGCACCATTTGGATGATCCGGACCGCGGGGTCGGGCTGGTACCCGCGTTCGACGTAGACCGATGAGTTGGTGTCGAGCGCTGCCAGCTCCTCGGCGAGTCCCTGCTGGAGCTCCTTGCCGATCGGCCCGGGCACGACGAACGTGCCCAGCTCCTCGACCTCCAGGCCGAGTCCGTCGACCAGGTCCGGGGACATCACGGCCACCGCAGGCTGGGTCCCCCGTACCGGCACCACCACTGCATCTGCCTCAACGGTGCGGACCGCAGCGGGTTCGGTGGCGTCGGGGTCCCAGTGGCGTACGTCGACAGCGAGACTGCTCACCTCGGGCATCGGTCCGAACTCGTCGGAGTCCTCACCGTCGAGCAGCACCAGCCCCCGTCGGTGAGCACGGCATCGGCTCGGGCACGATCCGCCGCGGCCAGGTCGACGTGGCCAGGAAGCTCCGTCGCGACGAGGTACGGCGTGCCGAGCGAGGAGAAGTAGGACAGCAGCAGGCTCTGGTCGCCGTCACGGAACTCGAACTCGACGGTGCCCTCGTCGGTCGCGGCCTGCGGCACCCGCAGGCCAATGGCATTGCTGGCGGGGAGACGCCGGTCGAGCACGGCAGCGACCGTGGCAGCGTCGACGTTGACGGTACTCACCGATCCGTAGCCGGCAGGGAGCATCGGGACGTAGCCGTCCTCGTTCGATGCCTCCTGACTGGCCACGGCGATCCCGAGCGCGACCACCCCGGCAACGGTGGCTCCGACCGCCGCCACGGCAGGGACCGTGCGCGTGCGGTGTCGGGCCGCGTCACGAGCAGCGAACCGCAGTGACAGCGGCATCCCGGACGCAAGCCGTGCCACGAACGTGACCGTCAGCGGCACCAGCAAGATCATGCCGAGCACCGAGATGATCGCCGAGCCGGCGATGAGCACCGCAGCGCTGCCACCGCCGTCGCCGCCGGCACCGACCACTGCCCCGAGTATCCCGACGCCGAGGAGGACCAGCCCGAGGAGCGGCGAGCGGCTCGAGGGCCGGCCCTCACCCCGTCGGCCGGCGAGGACGGCCACGATGTCCTGCCGCGAGGCGGAGAACGCTGGTACCACTGCCGCGAGCACTGCGGAGAGGAAGCCGAAGCCTGCGACGACGGCCAGCAACGGCCACGGTACGTCGAAGGGCCCGAACCGGTTGGCGTCGAAGCGTTGGGCGACCGGTACGGCGAGCGCCCCGACCCCCACCCCGAGGACCGTGCCGAGCAGCCCGCCGACCATTCCCACCACTGCTCCCGAGGCGAGCACCGTGCGCCGTGCCTGGCGTGGCGTGCCACCCGCTGCGGCCACCAGGGCGAGGGTGCGCGCCTGCGCCTTGGCCCGGACGGCGAAGGCCGGCCCGGCCAGCAGCACCACCTCGAGCAGCACCATCGCCGCGATCAGGGCCAGCACCGTGATGGTGACCTCGTCCCTGCCCTGGTCGAACTGGCTGAGCCCGTCGGGCAGCGCGGAGGCAGGCGGTGGGTCGGTGAGCACCTGGCGGGAGGTTGCGAGGGCTCCGATCGCGTTGAGAGCCTCCACGTCGTCCCACGAGACCGGCCCGCCCCCGACCAGCCAGCGGCCGGTCGGATCGGTCTCGTCGGTGCCGAACGCGCCGGGCAGTGCCGCAGCCACGGGGTGGCCACGCAACGAGGTGCCTTCGGCAATGCCGACGACCCGGAGCTCGTGCTCCTCCTCACCGGTCTCGGTCTGCCGGACGACCGTCAACGTGTCGCCGATCCCCGGACCGCGATCAGCAAGTGCCTGGTTGACCACGACCTCGCCGGGACCGGGCGGGAACTGCCCGTCGACCTGCTCCACCAACCCCTCGGACAAGGGGCTGCCCAGATCGGTCGCGATGGTCTCGACCTCACCGATGCCTCGGTCGGTGCGGAAGTGCAGCGACTCCGTCTCCAGCGGTACCGCCGTCCGGTCCGGGCCGAGGGCCGCCAGGACCCGGTCGAGACCGTCCTGGTCGACGACACCCGGCGCACCGTGGACGGCGTCGTCACCGATCACGTCCCAGCCCTGCTCGGGGTCGAAGAGCTGGATCACCTCGGCGAATCCGGATGTCACGACGTAGGCATCGGCGGCGCCCATCCGACGATCCATGCCCTCGACCGTGGACACGTCCTGGGTCCGCCACACCACCGCCGCAGCTGTCACCACGACCACCGGCAGGCAGATCAGCACCAGCATCAACGCGGTCTGGGCCTTGCGTCGCACCGCCTCCCGACGCGCCAGCCGCAGCGCGACTCGCCAGCCGCCCCTCGTCGTACCCATCAGGATCGAGCGGCGGTGTCGGTGAGCGACTCGATCGGGGTCGCCCCGGTCTCGTCGACGACGACGCCGTCGCGCAGGAAGACCACCCGGTCCGCCCACGCCGCATGGCGGGCCTCATGGGTCACCATGACCCCTGCGGCACCTGCGTCGCACCGAGCTCGCAGCAGGCGCAGGATCTCCTCGCCGGTCTCGGTGTCGAGGGCACCCGTCGGCTCGTCGGCGAGGATCAGCCGACGCTCCCCGACGACGGCACGGGCTATCGCCACCCGCTGCTGCTGGCCACCGGACATGTCGTCGGGGAAGCGGTCGGCGAGTTCACCGATGCCCACCTCCTTGAGCGCCGCGCGGGCCTGCTCGCGGGCGACGCGGGTGCTGGCGCCGTCGAGCTCACGCGGCAGGGCGACGTTCTCGGCGGCGGTCAGCGCCGGAATCAGGTTGAATCCCTGGAAGACATAGCCGATCGACGTACGCCGCATCCGCGCTCGGGCGTCGAGCCCCAAGGTGGTCAGGTCGGTGCCCTCGACGACCACGGAGCCCGACGTGGGTTGATCGAGCCCGCCCGCGATGGTGAGCAGGGTCGACTTGCCCGATCCCGACGGCCCCATCACCGCAACCAGCTCGCCGGCGTACGCCGCGAACGTGACCGCGTGGAGGGCGTGGACCTGGGCGGCGCCCCTGCCGTGCACCCGGTTGACGTCGGTGAGCTGCAGCACGGCGTTCATCGACGGCCGCCGATCCGGTTCGCGCGGGGCGCTCCGGGCGTGGGGGCGGGTGCGTCGGCCTGACGTCCCTGCTGCAACCGGCTGCGGGCGTCGGCCAGCCACTGCCGCTCGGTGCGCTGCATCCGGCCTGCCTGCTCGTGGAGTGAGTCGGTCATCGCGCGCTCCGATCGGAGGTGCGGGCGGAGGGACTCCCTCCACCCGGCGTGGATCTTGTCGGCCGGGCTCAACCGCCGCCCGCCGCAACCGTGCCTCGCAGTGGTCGAGCCAACGGATCTCGGCCTCGGCACCGAAGACCAATGACTCGAGCACCAGGCTCCAGGCCAGTTCGTCGGGATCGGTGGCCGCGGAGGACTGTCGTTTGAGTCGGGTGTAGTCCTGCAGGGCCGCCATCGTCGCGCTGCGCTGCTGCTGGATCACCGTGCCCACGTCGACACCCGGCACGGTCACCGCCAACGCGAGCTTGATCGCGAGTTCGTCGCGCGGTGGCTGGGTCCTGGCCACCGGCGTCGTGAACCAAGCGGCGACCTCGCCGCGGCCGGCCTCGGTGATCCGGTAGATCACGTGACCCTCGTCGTCCTCGCCGTCGGCGAGCGCCATGCCGTCGCGCTCCAACCGGCTGAGCGTCGTGTAGACCTGCCCGACGTTCAGCGGCCAGGTGGTCCCGGTGCGACGTTCGAACTCCACGCGCAGTTGGTAGCCATACATCGGTTGCTGCTCGAGCAGGGCGAGCAGCGCGTGTTTCACGGACATGGGGCAGCCTTTCCGGATCTACATACCGAGTATGGAACATGTATACCCGATATGCATTCACCCGGTCGAATCACGGCCCCACCCGAAGCCGGAGCAAGCACCCCGGACCCGGGCGACCGAACCACACCCGACCCTTCGCGGACGCCGAACCAGCGGACCTGACAAGATGGTCCGCGCAACTGGCCCCAGTAGCTCAGCGGATAGAGCAGCCGCCTCCTAAGCGAAAGGTCGCAGGTTCGACTCCTGCCTGGGGCACCGGAAATGGCCCCTGACCTGCTGGAACGCATCCAGCAGTCAGGGGCCGGAGTCGTCCAACGGGGCCAAGCCCCACGCAAACCCCACGCAAACCCGTCCGCCCGCCGCAGACATCCAGCCCGTCGAGCCATTGCCGGATTGACTCATTCGAACAGATGTTCGATCATGGATCGGTGCCCTCCACCCGTCGCCCCACCCCGGATCCGGACCTGGTCCAGCGGTTGCGCGCGCGGGTGCGGCAGATGGAGAGCGGTGGTCTGCGGGAGACGATGCCGGTCCACCCGGCGCTGGCCGGGCTGGTGCAACTGCATCCCGGCAGCAGCTACCGCGCCGACGCGACCAGCCTGGCCGTGGCGCTGCTGGCCGGCCCGTCCGAGCAGGGCACCTGGACAGCAGTGGTCGGGGTCGACGACCTCGGCCTCGAGGCCGCGGCAGACCTGGGCCTCGACCTCGGTCGCACCTTGCTGGTGCCCGACCCCGGAGAACACTGGGCAGAGGTCACCGCCGCCCTGCTCGACGTCACCGGCGTGCTGCTGCTCCGGCCTCCCGGTCGCGTCGATGCTCACACCGCCAGTCGGATCGCGGCGCGGCTCCGCAAACGCTCGACCACCCTGGTCGTGCAGGGTGACTGGCCCCAGTGCGATGCCCATCTCAGTCTCGTGCGCCAGCAGTGGCAGGGGTTGGGACAGGGCACCGGCCACCTGAGCGCCCGACGCGCCGAGGTGGTCGTCCGGCACGGCGCCGGCCCGACCGTCCGCGGCCTGGTCACCCTCCCGGGCAACGAGGCACCACGGCTCCTCAGTCGCTCCGGCCCCCTGCAGGGCCAACCCGCTCCCGCCCTGCGCGAGGTCGGCTGATGGCAGGCCGGCGAGTACTGGTGGCCTGGTGCCCCGACTGGCCGGTGCTCTCCGCCATGGCCGAGGCCCAGGTGCCTCCCAGCCGTCCTGCTGCTGTGCTCTCCGGCAACCAGGTGAGCGCCTGCAACGACGCTGCGCGTGCCGACAAGGTACGCCGGGGCATGCGTCGGCGCGATGCCCAGTCGCGTTGCCCCGACCTGCACATCCTGGCCGGCAACCCCGAGCGCGAGGCCCGTGACTTCGAGCCGGTGCTGGCCTGCCTCGAAGAGCTCAGCCCCGGCATCGCCGCACTCCGTCCCGGCCTGGCCGCGCTCCGTTCCCCCGCCCGCTACTACGGCGGCGAACGCGAGGCGGCCGCAGTGATCTCCGAGAAGTTGGTCGGCATGGGCATCTGGGACTGCCGCTTCGGCATCGCCGACGACCTCTTCACCGCCGAACAGGCCGCGCGGGCCGCCGAGCAGCAGGACAGTGCAGTGGTGCCGCCGGGCGGCTCGGCCGCGTTCCTGGCGCGGCTCGACGTGCGAGTGCTCGACGACCCCGAGACCACCGACCCGCTGCGCCGGCTGGGGATCCGCACGCTCGGCGACCTCGCCTCGCTGCCGAGTGTCGACGTACTCGCCCGCTTCGGTGCCTCCGGCGCGCGGCTGCACCGGCTGGCCCGGGGCGGCGACACCGACCGGCTCCGGGTGCGCCAGCCACCACCCGACCTGGTCTGCCAGGTCGACTTCGAACCGCCGCTGGCCTCCGTCGAGTCGGTCGTCTTCAGCGTGCGGCGCACGGCAGAGCAGTTCGTGCACCAGATCGGCAGCCGCAACCTCGTCTGCACCCGGGTCCTCGTCGAGGCCGAGAGCGAAGGGCGGATCACCTCGTCACGCCTGTGGGTGCACGCGCGTTGGTTCCGCGCCAGCGACCTCCTCGACCGGGTGCACTGGCAGCTGAGCACCACCGGCGACCGTCAGGTCGGTCCGATCTCGTGCGTGCGCTTCGTCCCCGAGGCCGTCGAGGCCGACGTCGTGCATGCCGACGGGCTGTGGGGCAACGCCGACGCCTCCCAGGTCGAGCGTGGCGTGGCCCGGGTGCAGGCGCTGCTCGGCTTCGAGTCCGTGGTGCAGCCAGTGCTCCAGGGCGGCCGCTCCCCGGCGCTCGTCAGGCCCACGTGCCTTGGGGTGAACGCCCTCTCGGCCTGCGTCCCCGCGACCTCCCGTGGCCGGGCAGCATCCCGCCGCCCGCACCGGCCCGGGTGCTTCCCCAACCGGTGCCGGCCGAGGTGCTCGACGGCGATGGCCGTCCCACGGCAGTCACCGAGCGCGGCGTGCTCACCGGCATCCCGGCACGTTTCCGTCCCTGCGCCACCGGCCGGGACGCCACACCGTGGGCGCAGGTCGCTGCCTGGGCCGGTCCTTGGCCCGTCGAGGAGACCTGGTGGGAGCCAGATGCCCGACCTCTCTCCCGCTTCCAGCTGGTCAGCGTCGACGGACACGCATGGTTGCTGACCTGCAGTGGCGACCAGTGGTGGACCGAGGCGAGCTATGACTGATCCCGTTCTCGCGAGGGGCACCTGATGGGCTGGAGCAACCCGCCGGTTCCTTGGCGCGACCTCGAACGCAAGCTCTCCGGGCGCCCGCCCACCGCCCCGGACGACGGACCCGGGTCACGCAAGCGGACGACATACGCGCCACCGCCCGACGTGGTGCGCCCGACCGGCGAAGTGACGCCCTACGCCGAGCTGCACGCGCACAGTCACTTCTCCTTCCTCGACGGGGCAAGCGGCCCACGGGAGCTGGTCGAGGAAGCGGTGCGGCTGGGGCTGCACGCGATCGCCCTGACCGACCACGACGGCTTCGCCGGCACCCCGCTCTTCGCGGAGATCGCCGCCGAGCACGAGATGCACACCGTCCACGGCACCGAGCTGTCGTTGGGGCTGACCCGGCCGCAGAACGGCATCGCCGACCCCGAGGGTGACCACCTGCTGGTGCTGGCCCGTGACGTCACCGGCTACCACCGGCTGGCCGGCGCGATCACCGAGGCCAACCTGCGTGGCGACGAGAAGGGGCGCCCGGTGCACGACCTCGACGAGCTCGCCGAGACCGGCCGCGGGCACTGGCTGGTGCTGACCGGCTGCCGCAAGGGTGCGGTACGGCGCGCGCTGCTGTCTGATGGCCCGGCTGCGGCGGCCGCGGCGTTGCGGGAGCTGGTGGAGCGGTTCGGAAGCGACAACGTGGTGGTGGAGCTGACCGACCACGGGCTGCCCCGCGACAGCAGCCACAACGACGTGCTCTTCGGGCTGGCCCGGGAGCTCGGCCTGCCTGCGGTGGCCACCGGCAACGTGCACCACGCACGGCCCGACCAACACCGGTTGGCCACCGCGATGGCGGCACTGCGGGCCCGGCGCAGCGTCGCCGAGATGGACGGCTGGCTGCCACCGTGGGGTGGCGCGTGCCTGCGCTCGGGGGCGGAGATGGCAGCTCGGTTCGCCCGCTATCCCGGGGTCGTCGCCCAGAGCGTCACCATCGCCGACGAGATCGCCTTCGACCTGCGCAAGGCTTCACCCGACCTGCCCAAGCGCAACATTCCCGACGGCCACACCGCCACGACGTGGCTGCGCGAGCTCGTCGAGCGCGGGACCGCCGAGCGTTATCCCGCAGACCAGCACGACATCGACGCAGTCCGCAAGCGGATCGCCACCGAGATGGGCACGATCGAGCGCAAGGACTTCTCCGGCTACTTCGTGATCATGCACGACATCGTCGCCTTCGCGCGCTCGCGCGGGATCCTCTGCCAGGGCCGGGGCTCCGCGGCCAGCTCAGCGGTCTGCTACGCACTCGGGATCACCTCGATCGACCCGGTCTTCTACAAGCTGCCCTTCGCCCGGTTCATCTCCGAGCACCGCGACGAGGAGCCCGACATCGACGTCGACTTCGACTCCGACCGCCGCGAGGAGGTGATCCAGTGGGTCTATGCGACCTACGGCCGACGCAACGCCGCCCAGGTCGCCAACGTGATCACCTACCGCCCCAAGCTGGCGGTGCGCGATGCCGCCAAGGCACTCGGCTACTCCCCGGGCAGCAGGATGCCTGGTCGAAGCAGATCTCCAGCTGGAGCCGGGTGCCGCACCCCGACGACGGCGACTGCGAGCACGACGTACCCGCTCCGGTGGTGGAGCTGGCCCAGTCGATGCTGGGCGCGCCACGACACCTGGGCATCCACTCCGGCGGGATGATCCTCACCGAGCAGCCGATCGGCGAGGTGTGCCCGATCGAGCGCGCTCGGATGGAGAAGCGCACGGTGCTGCAGTGGGACAAGGACGCCTGCGAGTGGATGGGGTTGGTGAAGTTCGACCTGCTCGGGCTGGGCATGCTCTCCGCGCTCGACCACATGATGACGATCGCGGCGACCCACCTGGGCGAGCAGTGGACGCTGGCGACGCTGCCCAAGGAGGAGCCGGCGGTCTACGACATGCTCTGCCGCGGTGACTCGGTCGGCGTCTTCCAGGTCGAGAGCCGTGCGCAGATCGGCACCCTGCCGCGACTGCGCCCGCGGGAGTTCTACGACCTGGCCGTCGAGATCGCGCTCATCCGCCCCGGGCCGATCCAAGGGGGCGCCGTCCACCCCTACATCCGCCGGGCGACCGGGCGGGACCCGGTCGAGTTCGACCACCCCGAGTTGCGCCCGGTGCTGGAGCGCACCTTGGGCGTCCCGCTCTTCCAGGAGCAGCTGATGGACATGGCGCGGGTGCTCGGCGACTGCACCGAGGACGAGGCCGACCTGCTGCGCCGGGCGATGGGCTCCAAGCGCGGGATCGAGCGGATCGAGAGCATCAAGGAGAAGCTCTTCAAGGGGATGAAGAAGCGGGGCCTGGTCGGCGAGAAGGCCGACGCGATCTATGCCAAGATCCTCTCCTTCGCCAACTTCGGCTTCGCCGAGAGCCACGCGCTCTCCTTCGCCAAGCTCGTCTATGCCAGCTCCTGGTGCCGCCTGCACTATCCGGCGGCGTTCCTGGCCGCGTTGCTGCGCGCCCAGCCGATGGGGTTCTACTCCCCGCAGTCGCTGGTGCACGACGCCCGGCGCCACGGGATCGAGGTGCGCGGCCCCGACATCGTCTTCTCCGCCGCCACCGCCGACCTGGAGCTGATCGGGGTCCCCGGGCCCGTGGGCCGCGATGCCTGTCTGCTCGATCATCCGGAGCGGACCGAGTTCGTCGAAGGCACCCCCGACCCGACGCCGGAGCACCGGCGCGACACGTCGTACGCCGTACGGCTGGGGTTGGACTCGGTGCGGGGCATCGGCCGCGACGTGGCCAAGCGGATCGTGGCGGCCCGAGCCGAGCGTCCGTTCACCGACATGGTCGACCTCGCCCGCCGGGCCGGGCTCGAGCGCCGCCAGCTGGAGGCGCTCGCGACCGCCGATGCCCTGGCCGGCTTCCAGATGACCCGGCGGGAGGCACTGTGGCAGGCGGGGTACGTCGAGCACGAGGGTCACCTCCCCGGCAGTGGACCCCGGCCATCGGCTCCGGCACTTCCTGCGATGACACCGACCGAGGAGACCCTGGCCGACCTGTGGGCGACCTCGATCACCCCGGAGTCACACCCGTTCACGCACCTGCGGGCGCAGCTCTCCTCCGCGGGCGTGTTCGCGGTGACCGAACTGGCCACCGTCGAGCCGGGACGTCGGATCCGAGTCGCCGGGCTGATCACCCACCGGCAACGCCCCAGCACCGCCGGTGGGGTCACCTTCCTCAACCTGGAGGACGAGACCGGCATGCTCAACGTGGTCTGCAGCGCCGGTGTCTGGCAACGCCACCGCCAGGTCGCCCGCACTGCGGCCACCATGGTCATCCGCGGCATCCTCGAACGCCAGGACGGTGTCACCAACCTGGTCGCCGACCAGCTCCTCACCCTCGCCGACGTGTCACCCGCAGCCGACCGGGCCCTGGCCACCCGCCACCGTTCGCGCGACTTCCGCTGACGCGCCTTTCTCCTGGATAGTCCCGGACAAACTTGTAGCCAAACCGCGGGCGGACTACAAGTTCGTCCGGGACTATCCGGCTTTGGCCTTTCTCCCACGACTGCTCACCTCAAGACAACGGCCGGCTGCGCTGGCACAGTGACGCCCATGAGCGATGTCCACCCCGTCATCTCCCTGCCGCTGGCCGAGAAGGCCTCCCTGCTGTCCGGCCAGGACTTCTGGCACACCGAGGCCGTCACCGGCGTCCCCTCGGTGATGTTGACCGACGGGCCACACGGCCTGCGCAAGCAGGCTGGCGACGGAGACCACCTCGGCCTGGGTGACAGCAACCCGGCCACCTGCTTCCCACCGGCCGTCGCGCTCGGCTCCTCCTTCGATCCAGCGCTGGTCGAGGAGGTCGGGGCGATGATCGGCGCGGAGGCGCGCGCCGAGGACGTGGCCGTCGTTCTCGGGCCAGGCATCAACCTCAAGCGCTCGCTGCTGTGCGGGCGCAACTTCGAGTACTTCTCCGAGGACCCCTTCCTCACCGGGCTGCTGGGCACCGCATGGGTGCGCGGTGTGCAGTCGCAGGGCGTGGGGGCCTCGCTCAAGCACTTCGCCGCCAACAACCAGGAACACGATCGGCTGCGGGTCAGCGCCGACATCGACGAACGGCCACTTCGCGAGCTCTACCTGCGGGCGTTCGAGCGGGTCGTGCGCGACGCCGACCCGTGGACGGTGATGTGCTCCTACAACGCCGTCAACGGCGTGCTCGCCTCCGAGAACCCGTGGCTGCTCACCGAGGTGCTGCGCGACGAGTGGGGGTACGACGGCCTGGTCGTCTCCGACTGGGGTGCGGTACGCGACCGGGTCACCGCGCTCGCAGCTGGTCTCGACCTGCAGATGCCTGGAGACGGTGGCTCGAGCGATGCCGAGGTGGTGGCAGCCGTCGAGAGTGGTGGCCTCGACGAGTCGGTGGTCGATCGCGCTGCCGGCCGCGTGGCTGCGATGGTCTCGCACGCAACCGAAGGCGCGGCCGCCCATCCTGCCCGTGACCCAGCCGCACTCCACGCCGAGCACCACGACGCCGCCCGACGGATCGCCGCACACTGCGTGGTGCTGCTGCGCAACGAGGCGGTGGGCAGCGAGGCGGCGAGCAAGGAGGCGCTGCTGCCGTTGCGCGCCGACGCTCGAGTCGCCGTGATCGGCGAATTCGCGCGCACCCCGCGCCATCAAGGCGCCGGGAGCTCCCGGATCAACCCGACGCGACTGGACTCGGCACTGGAGGAGCTGCGCCGCTTCCATCCCGACCTGACCTTCACCGGCGACGACCCGGCGGCGGCATCGGCCGCAGCCGCCGCGGCAGAGGTCGCCGTGCTCTTCCTGGGGCTTCCTCCGAGGCGGAGTCCGAGGGCTTCGACCGCACCACCCTCGACCTGCCCGTCGAACAGATCGATCTGCTCACCGCCGTGCTCACCGCACAGCCCCACACCGTCGTGGTGCTCTCCGCCGGCGGCGTGGTCTCCCTGCCCTTCACCGACCGGCTGCCGGCCCTGCTGCAGGCCTCGCTGCTCGGTCAGGCGGGCGGCGGCGCCATCGCCGACGTGCTCACCGGGCGGGTCAACCCGTCCGGCCGACTGGCCGAGACCGTGCCAGTGCGGCTGGCCGACTCTCCCGCCTTCCTCGACTTCCCGGGCGAGCGCGGCCGTGTTCGTTACGGCGAGGGAGTCTTCGTCGGCCACCGCTGGTACGACGCCCGCAACCTCCCGGTGGCCTTCCCCTTCGGGCACGGGCTTTCCTACACGAGCTTCGACCACACCGACCTGGTCGTGCAGGGACGTCCCGACGGGCTGGTGGTGGAGGTGACGGTCACCAACACCGGTGCCGTGGCGGGCCGTGAGGTCGTGCAGGTCTACATCGGCAAGCATGCCTCCGAGATCGCCCGTCCGCCCCGTGAGCTGGCAGGGGTTGCCGTGGTGGAGCTCGCCGCCGGGGAGCGCCGGGTGGTGAGTGTCGACGTACCGCTGCATGCTGTGGCGAAGTGGTTCACCGGGCACGGCTGGGCGGTCGAGTCCGGCGAGCACACGATCGAGGTGGGCTCCTCCAGCCGCGACATCCGCCAGCGCACGTCGGTCTCGCTGCAGGGGCCCGACCTGCGCCCGATGCTGCACCTCGAGTCGACGATCGGTGAAGTGCTCGCCGACCCGGTCGCCGGTCCACTGCTCGCCGCCGGTCTCGCCGAGCTCACGCCGGACGACGAGGCAGACGTCGAAGGCATGGGTCAGATGCTGATGAGCTTCCCCATCGGACGCGTGCTCGGCATGGCCGGCGGGGCCGTCAGCACGGCCGACGTCGAGGCGTTGCTCGAAGCCGCCAACCACGCCCGTCGAGAAGACACCCGCGCGACCTGAGCCACCGTCCGGGCGACCTCGGCAGCGATCCGGGCGGCCTCGGCGGTCAGGGGTGAGCACCTCGAAGGTCATGCCGGCGGCCTGGAGACGGGTGAGGAGGTTCTGGCCCATGGCAGCCGCAGTGGTGACCTGTCCGCTGGTGACCGGGTTCGTGTCGAAGGCGAGGCAGAGCGCGGACTCGGCTAGCATCTTGGCCGTCTCGGTGTAGCCCGGGTCGCCCCCACTGACGCGGGTGTGCGTCGTACGTCCGTCGGCCTCGACCACGAAGTCGACGGTGAACCACGACCGGCGGCGACGCTCCGGCGACGGGCCCTCGCCCTGCGGGACCTTGCTCTTCAGCAGGTTGCGCAACGGCCCGACCTGCGCGCCCAGCGCCAACGCGCCCGCACCGACCGAGCCGCCCACGGCGTAGCGCAGCGTCTTGGTGCCCGCGAAGTGCGAATAGCGGAACTCCGGACCGTACGACGCCAACGCGGCTCCGCTCCGGACCACCACCTGGGGATCGATGGTCGGCAGCGGCAGCAGGTAGTAACCCAGCAACGGGTCACGGCCCGGCTTGGCGGCGACCGCCCGGCTGCTGCGACCGACCGGCTTCGCCTCCTTGCGGCGGCGCTCGGAGTGGGCGGCCTTCATCTGGCGAGCCCGCGAGAACGCACCCAACGCCGAGTGGAAGGTGCCCCCGGAGAAGGTCGCGTTGCTGCGCACCACCCCACGGATCGTCACCGGCACCGACGAGTCGACGTGCTGCATGGCATGGAAGACCCCGATGTCGTGGGGGATCGAGTCGAAGCCGCACGAGTGCACCAGCCGCGTACCGTTGGCTGCCGCTGTCGCATGGTGGCGCAGCCACATCTGGTCGACGAACTCCGGCTCCCCGGTGAGGTCGACGTAGTCGGTACCGGTCGCGGCACAGGCAGCGACCAACGGCTCACCCAGCTCCACGTAGGGCCCGACGGTGGTGATCACGACCTTGCCGCGTGAGACGACCTTCTCCAACTCCGCCTGGTCGGCCGCGTCGGCGACCACCAGTTCCATCGCCTCGAGTCGGGGGTCGATCGCCGCCAACGACTCACGCACCTTCTCCAGCTTGGCGAGGTTGCGCCCCGCGATCGCCCAGCGCAACCGTGCCGGAGCATGCCGAGCGAGGTACTCCGCGGTCAGTCCGCCGGTGAAACCGGTGGCACCGAAGAGGACGATGTCGAGTTCGCGTTCCGCCATGCACCCATGCTGCCCCATCGGGTGAAGTCACGGCGGAACCGACGGGAGACTTCTCGCGTCCTACCCCCATGACCTCCTCCAGCAAGGCCCCCTTCGCCGTGGCCACCCTCTCCCTGTTGCTCCTCGGCGGTGCCATCGCCACCGCTGCCGTCCTGCACCAGCCACCCGCCACCGATGGGGAGGCCGCGGGCCCCGGTCCCGGCGGCAGCCCCGGGCTGAGCGTCTCGGCCTCACCCGGCCGACTCACTGCCGCTGACTCCTGTGACGACCTGCTCACGACGTTCCACGACCTGGGCAGCAGGGCCGTCGGCGAGTGGGGGTGGCGCTATGGCGGTTACTACAGCTTCGCGGACGACATGGCCAGCTTGAACCGCGCCGAAGCCTCCATCCCGGCTGACGGCGCCCACCGAACCGCCGAGCAGACCAACAGCGACACCGGCACCAACGTGCAGGAGGTCGGCATCGACGAACCCGACGTGGCCAAGACCGACGGGACGATCCTGGTGCGGGTCGACCGCCGCACACTGACGACGTACGACGTCTCCGGCGCCCAGGTGCGTCGGCTCGGCTCCCTGAAGCTCCCCGGGCGGCTCGGCAACACCGAGGTGCTGCTGCACGGCGACCGGGCCCTCGTCATCGGTCAGGTGTGGGGCCGCAGCAACGGGAGCTCGACGCGGCTGATCGGGATCGATCTCACGGCCCCAGCCACTCCCGGGGTCTCCGACGTGCACGAGTTCGACGGCGATCTGCTCTCGGCCCGGCTCACCGGTGGCGACGTCCGGATCGTCACCTCACGAGGTCTGCCCGAACTCGACTTCGTGCACCCGACCCGCAACCGAACCCGCAAGGAGGCACGACGGGAGAACCGCCGGATCGTCCGGGAGAGCACGATCGACGACTGGCTGCCGCAGGTCACCGACGACGGCACTGGGAAGGCGCTGCTCGACTGCGGCGCCGTCAACGTGCCGGAGGATGAGGCCGCGCCGGGCGTGCTCAGCGTCGTGGGCTTCCCGATCGGTGACCCCGTCGACCGTGACGTCACCGCGGTGCTCACCGACTCCCAGATCGTCTACACCTCCCCCGACCGGCTCTATCTGGCCACCAACGGATGGGGCTGCTGCGGCAATCCGTTCATCGACCGCATCGGCGGGGGCGGTTCCTTCGGCGGCAACACCGACCTGCACGCCTTCACCCTCTCGGGCACGGAGGCGATCTATGCCGCCACCGGTCGGCTCAAGGGCACCGTGGCCGACCGCTGGTCACTCGACTCCGTCGACGGCGTGCTCCGGGTCGCCCTGGCGGTGCCGGCCGCCAAGGAGGACGGGAAGCGCATGAAGGCCCACAACGCCGTGGTGACCATGAAGCAGGTCGGCGGTCTCCTCGAGGAGGCCGGCCGCGTCGACGGCCTCGGGGTGAACGAAGACATCCAGTCGGTGCGCTGGTTCGACGACTTCGCCGTCGTGGTGACGTTCCGCCAGGTCGACCCGCTCTATGCGATCGATCTCTCCGACCAGGAGGACCCGCAGCTCCTCGGCGAGCTCAAGATCCCCGGCTTCTCCTCCTACCTGCACCCGATCGGGGAGGACCGACTGCTCGGCATCGGCACCGACGCGAACAAGCGCGGCCGCAGCCTGGGCGGCCAGGCCAGCACCTTCGACGTCTCGGACCCCAGCGCGCCCACCCAGGTCGACAAGGTCACCTACGGCCGCAACACCGAGATGCTCGCCAGCTGGGAGCCGCGTCAGTTCACCTGGCTGCCCGAGCGGGAGACGGCGTTGACGCCGGTGCTGGACTACAGCCGCAACGGCACGGGCAAGTTCTCGCTCGCCGTGCTCGAGGTCTCCCCGAGGGCACCCTCACCGAACACCAAGTGCCGGTCTCCGGCGGCTGGACCATCCAGTCCGGTCTGCGCACACTGCCGCTGCCCGATGGCCGCGTGGTGCTCAGCAGCGGCAAGGAGAACCGGTTCCTCGACTGGTGAGACCGGCCCAGGGCGGCCCGGGCCCGGGACTCAGCTGGCGGCGTACCGCTTGGCTGCCCGGGCTCGCGCCTTGGCCGCCTCGACCTCGCGGTCCTTGGGCGGCGCAGTCGTGACCAGATCAGCGAGCAGATGCTCGGTCACGTGGGCGATCTCGGCGACGGCCCGGTCGAAGGCCGCCTGATTGGCAGCCGACGGTCTGGTCGCGCCGCTCACCTTGCGCACGTACTGCAGTGCGGCAGCCGTCACCTCGTCAGCGGTGGCAGGCGGCTCGAAGTTGTTGAGCGGGCGGATGTTGCGGCACATGCCCTCCACCGTACGCCGAGATGGGCCACGGCCCACCGGCGTACGGCGGCTCGTCGAGACGCCGGGCGATCAGGCGCGGACGAAGATGTGGTCCGCGGCCTCGGGGACGATCTCGGCGGTCTCGCCACCCGAGCCCAGCAGCACCCCGTCGGCGGTGGCGATGGCGACCACGGACTGGTCGGGCATCGCACCCACGCGGCGCAACGCGCTCATGAGGAGCTCGTCCTTCTGCATCTCCTCGGAGATGCGGCGCACGAGCACCCGCTGCTCGGTGTTGGTGGCGATCTCGGAGAGGGCCACGACGCCTTCGCGGAAGTCCTCGGCTGCCGGGGTCTGCCCCAACTCGGCGAGTCCGGGGATGGGGTTGCCGTAGGGCGACTCGGTCGGGTGGTCGAGCAACTCGATGAGCCGGCGCTCGACGTTCTCCGACATCACGTGCTCCCAACGGCACGCCTCGGCGTGCACGAGCTCCCAGTCGAGCCCGATGACGTCGGTCAGCAGCCGCTCGGCCAGACGATGCTTGCGCATGACGCGCGTCGCGAGGCGTTGGCCCTCGTCGGTGAGCTCCAGGTGACGGTCGCCCTCGACGGTCAGCAGACCGTCGCGCTCCATCCTGGCAACGGTCTGGGACACGGTGGGTCCACTCTGGTGCAGGCGCTCGGCGATACGGGCCCGCAACGGCACGATTCCCTCCTCCACGAGCTCATAGATCGTGCGGAGGTACATCTCGGTGGTGTCGATCAGGTCGCTCACCCCTCCATTGTGGCCCATCGAGGCGAATGGAGAGGATGTGGGCATGGAGACCTTGTCCATCCCGTCCAGATTCCGCGGCCCGGACCGCTCGGGCAACGGAGGGTGGAGCGCCGGTGCGCTTGCCGCTTTCCTCGCTCCGAATGAGCCCGGACACCTGCCTCCGGTGCAGGTGACGCTGCGGATGCCGCCCGCGCTCGAGCGCCCGCTGGCCGTGCGATGCGAGGGTGATCGCGCCGAGCTGTGGGACGCCGACCAGCTCGTCGCAAGTGCGGTGCTCGTGTCGGAGGACGAGGCGCCGGTGCCGGTTGCCGACGTACCGCTGGAGGAGGCGCGCGCTGCTCGCGAATCGTTCGCCGGGATGGCGCACCACCCGTTCCCGCACTGCTTCGCCTGCGGGACCGCACGGGAGGAAGGGGACGGGCTGCGGCTCTTCGCCGGCGCCGTGGAGCCGTACGACGCGACAGCGCGGGTGGCGACGACCTGGACGCCGCACCCCTCGATGGCGGCTGCTGACGACCCCGAGCGAGTGACGTTGCCGGTCGCCTGGGCAGCACTCGACTGCCCCGGCGCGTGGACCGTCGACCTGGCCGAACGCGCGATCGTGCTCGGCCGGATCACGGGATGCGTCGACACGCTGCCGCGCATCGGCGAGGAGCACGTCGTGATGGGCGGGCTGCTGGGCCATGAGGGCCGCAAGTGGTTCACCGCCACCACCATCCTCGACTCCGACCGTCGCGTCGTCGCCCGGGCACGACACACGTGGATCGAGGTCGATCCGTCCGCCTTCAACGACTGAGAATCACGCAGAGGAAAACCCCTTGTGGCCCACGACGGGCAGTCGTACCTTGGATGCACACGGGAAAGGAGGTGGTCCGAAGAATGAATGGCTTTGGGACTCGTGAGGTGGCTGTCGGCTGACAGCTCCGCTGCCCAGCGGACTCCGCCACAGCGTTGAGCAGTTGGCGTAATCCACGGCAGTCACCCGACCCGCAGGCGCTCCGGTCATCAGTCCACCGGAGGAGCCCAGAAGGTCCGCCCCGGCATCCGTGCCGACGGAAACCGCTGGTCACGCCTGCGGGTCGTTCCCATTTTCCGGCCGTTTCGGGCACACGCAGGCCCGCTGGATGCGAAGATCCGACCCATGAGTGACCCCATCCGCGTCTTCCTGCTCGACGACCACGAGATCGTGCGCCGAGGGCTGCGGGCGTTGCTCGAGTCCGAGGGCGACATCGTCGTCGTGGGTGAGTCCGGCACTGCTGCAGGAGCTGCCGAGCAGATCCTGGCACTCTCCCCCGACGTGGCCGTGCTCGATGCCCGGTTGCCCGATGGCACGGGTGTCGAGGTGTGTCGACAGGTCCGCGAGGCCGATCCGAGCGTGCAGGCGCTGATCCTCACGAGCTATGACGACGACGAGGCGATGTATGCGGCGATCCTGGCCGGCGCCTCGGGCTATGTGTTGAAGCAGATCGAAGGGTCCTCGCTGCTCAGCGGCATCCGGCTCGTCTCGAGTGGACACTCGTTGATCGACCCGGCTGCTGCCCTGCGCCTCGTGCAGCGCTCCACCGAACCGGCATCCTCGGCATTCCCATCACTCACTCCGCAGGAGCACAAGGTGCTCGCCGCCATCGCCGAAGGACTCACCAACCGGCAGATCGGCGCTCGTCTCCACCTCGCCGAGAAGACCGTGAAGAACCACGTCACCAACATCCTCAGCAAGCTCGGCGTCGAACGCCGCACCCAGGCTGCACTCCTCGCAAGCAAGATCTCGCATCCCACCGGGGCCTGACGGCCGCGGCGGGTCCGACCCGCCACGTCACGGGACTCTGTCACCAGATTGCATGGCTGGTGTGTGTGGCTACAGCCTGCAGGAGACCAATTCCCCGCCCGGGCGGGGAATTGTGTGGCCCATGGGGCCCCTGGGGCCAGCGGCCCCAGCGGAGATCACTCGTAGGTCTGCACGAACTCCGTGAGGCGCTTGAGCTGGTCGGGGTTGGTGGCGGGGATGACACCGTGGCCGAGGTTGAAGATGTGGCCCTTGGCGGCGCGGCCGGCGCGGATGATCTCGCCGGCTCGCGCGAGCATCACCTCGGTCGGCGCGAAGACGAGGGTCGGATCGAGGTTGCCCTGGACCCCACGGTCGCCAACGCGTTCGATGGCGTGCTCCAACGGGGTGCGCCAGTCGACGCCGACGACGTCGGCACCGGCCTCGCCCATGGCGTCGAGCAGGTTCGAGGTGCCGACACCGAAGTGGATGCGGGGCACTCCGAGGTCAGCTGCGGCGGAGAGCACTCTGGTCGAGTGCGGCATGACGAAGGTGCGGTAGTCGTGCGGGGTCAACGCGCCCGCCCAGGAGTCGAAGAGCTGGATCGCCGAGGCGCCGGCCGAGACCTGCACCTCCAGATAGGCGGCGGCGATCCCGGCGATCTTGCGCATCAACGCGTCCCACACCTCGGGAGCGCCGAACATCATCGCCTTGGTGCGAGCGTGGTCCTTCGACGGCCCGCCCTCGACCAGGTAGGAGGCGACCGTGAAGGGGGCACCGGCGAAGCCGATCAGCGGCGTGCCACCGAGCTCGGCAACCAGCTGACGCACCGCCTGGCTGATGAACGGGACGTGCTCGGGGGCCAGGTCGGGGATCGCCTCGACATCGGCCATCGTCGAGACCGGTGAGGCAACCACCGGACCGACGCCGGCCACGATGTCGAGATCGACGCCGACGGCCTTCAGCGGCAGCACGATGTCGGAGAAGAAGATCGCGGCGTCCACGCCATAGCGGCGGACGGGCTGGAGTGTGATCTCGGTGACGAGGTCGGCGTCCATGCAGGACTCCAACATGCCGACGCCTTCGCGCACCTCCAGGTACTCCGGCAACGAGCGACCCGCCTGCCGCATGAACCACACAGGCGTGTGATCGGGGGTCTCACCTCGCGCGGCACGCAGGAAGGCGGAGTCGGCCAAGCGAGGATCAGCTGAAGCAGTCACCCGACCATCCTCGCAGGTCAGCGGCGTGGCACCACACCCAGCCGGGGACACCGCCGTAGCATCGACGTCATGGTCGTCCGACAGGAGACGCGTCCCCCCGGGGATGCGTCGCCCCAACCCGAGGTGTTTCGCGCGGCCGCCGCTTCGCTGCTCGCCGCCCGCCTGCGCCCCGAAGTGTCGGTCGAGCCGATGCCCGCTCCGCAGCGCATAGCGCCGTACGCCACGGCACTCTCCGCCGACGTCGAGGTCGACGACGAGGAACTGGCCACGGGCCGCATCATCTTGTTGCACGATCCACACGGCAATGACGCCTGGGGCGGCACCTTCCGTTTCGTCAGCTATGTCCGGGCCGAGGTCGACCCGAGCCTTGCCTCCGACGCCATGCTCGGTGCCGTCGGCTGGTCCTGGCTGACCGATGCGCTCGGGGCCCACGAGGCGACCCACAGCGCCCTCAGCGGTACCGTCACCCGCGTGAGCGTGGAGAACTTCGGCGTGATGTCCGACGAGGAGCCGAGCGCACAGGTCGAGATCCGCGCCTCATGGACGCCCGAAGTCGACGCCGAAGCGACCGCCGCCGATCTCCGTGACCACGTCGAGGCGTGGGGCGAGCTCCTCTGCACCGCCGTCGGGTTGGAGCCCCTCCCCGAAGGCGTCGCCATGATTGCGCAGCGGCGCGGACAGCGCGGCTCGTGACCGACGAAGAAGTCCAGCAGGAGGCGGTCCCGGCCCCACTGCTCACGCTGTCCGACGGCACGCCGCACGTGGTGGAGACCGACCGTGAGTACCGCGAGATCTGCGAACGCGTGGCCGCCGGCACCGGCCCGATCGCGCTCGACGCCGAGCGTGCCTCCGGCTTCCGCTACTCCGCCCGCGCCTACCTGATCCAACTGCGCCGCGAGGGCACCGGCACGGCACTGATCGACCCCACCAGGTTCGACGACCTCAGCCTCCTCCACGAGGCCATCGGCGGTGACCAGTGGATCCTCCACGCGGCCTCCCAGGACATCCCGTGCCTGCGCGAGGTCGGCCTGGTGCCGACCGACCTGTTCGACACCGAACTCGCCGGCCGACTCCTGGGCTATCCCCGTGTCGGCCTGGCCACGCTCGTCGAGTCGATCCTTGGCAAACGGCTGCGCAAGGAGCACTCGGCCGCCGACTGGTCCAAGCGGCCACTCCCGCCGCCGTGGCTCGAGTACGCCGCCCTCGACGTCGAGCCCCTCGCCGAGCTCCGCGACGTGCTCGCCTCAGAGCTCGTCGACGCCGGCAAGGACGAGTGGGCACGACAGGAGTTCGAGCACCTCCTCGACTTCCGGCCGAACGTGCGTGCCGAACCCTGGCGGCGTACGTCGCAACTCAGCCGGGTGCGCAGCCGTCGCGCTCTGGCAGCAGTCAGGTCGCTGTGGCAGACACGCGACGCGATCGCCCAGAACAAGGACGTGACGCCCGGGCGGATCATCCCCGACTCCGCGATCATCGAGGCCGCGCTGGCGCTGCCGGTCTCGCGCCGCACGCTCCTTGCGCTGCCGGGCTTCAAGGGCCGCGGTGCCGAGCGCTACGCGATGAAGTGGGTCAACGCTCTGCAGGAGGCCCGCGAACTCGACGAGAGCGCCCTGCCCCAGCGCAGCCCGCGATCCGACGGCCCGCCGACCGCCCGCGCCTGGGCGGAGAAGGACCCGATCGCCAGGAAGCGTCTGCAGGCGGCCAAGGAGGCCTTCGCCGCGCTGAGTGAGGAGTGGTCGACCCCGACCGAGAACCTGCTCACACCCGACACCATGCGCCGGGTGCTGTGGACACCGCCGAAGACCCGCGACGAGACCGCCCTGAGCACCGAGGTGGCCGAGACCATGCGGGCGCTCGGCGCTCGGGAGTGGCAGATCGAGCTGACCGCCCCGCTGCTGGTCGCGGCAATCCTCGACGCAGAGAGCTGACCCTCACTCCCCGCCCGGAGCCTCCTCGGAGGCGGTCGGCGACTCGGAACCGTTCGGCTCGGTCGACTCCCCACCTGACTCCGGCGAGTCGGTGGTCTCGTCCTCGGGCGGCGAGAGGACCTCCCGGGAGGTTGCGTCGATCTCCTCGAGCGACGTCTGCAGATCCTCCAGGACGCGGGCGTAGAAGAGCGCGTGCAGCTGGTCGTGCAGCGCCTCGTCGAGGTCGGACCACGACTCGAGGGCGGGCGGCGTCACGATGTCGCGGATGCTGCGGTTGAAGACCTCGGCGTGCGCCGGGAACTGCTCACGCTGCAGGAAGTCGTCGGACTCGGCGACCTCGTTGTTGGCCGGCACCAGGTAACCGGCGGAGGCAACCTCGGCCACCGACTCCGCCGAGACCGCGTGCACGATGAAGTCGGCGGCTGCGGACACGCTGCCGGGCTCGGCCGACATGCACAGGCCGCTGACGTCACCGATGGTGCGCTCACTGTCGAGCGTCGGCATCGGGATCACGTCGAAGTTGAGGCTCGGCGTGCTGCGCAACAACGGCACCAGGTTGCGGTAGCCGGCGATCATGCCGAGTTTGCCCTTGGTGAAGCGCTCCAGCGCCGACTGATTGCGCAACTGCTTCGGGGTGAGCGTGATCTGGTTGTCACGCAGCACGTCGAGCGTCGTGCCGAGCGCCGCCATGGAGTCTTCCTGGGCGAGGGTAAGCGTGGTCGGGTTGGTCTTGTCGTCGAAGAGCTCACCGCCACCGGAGTAGACGAAGGGAGCGATCCCCTCGAGAGTCGGCTCAATGTGGACGCCCTTCGCTCCCGGGCGCGAAGCCGCGAAGCCGGCGGCCGCGGCGAACTGGTCGAAGGTCCAGTAGGAGTAGGACTTCGGGGCCGGCAGGCCCTCCTCGCGCATGGCAGCCCAGTCGATCAGCTGGGTGTTGAAGTAGATCACCATCGGGGACACTCCGTAGGGCATGCACTGCACCTTGGAGTCGCCGGAGAAGGCCGCGATAGCGTCGCGCTTGTAGTCGTCACCGAAGGAGATGCCACGAGCGTCGAGCAGTTCCTCGACGGGCTGGTTGAGGCCCTCCGCCATGACGGTGCCGAGGTCGCGACGCGAGAGCAGGTAGATGTCGGGCGGGTTCTCCCCGGAGACCTGGTCGAGGACCTCGTCCTCGGTCTCCGCGGCCACCAGGGTGACCTTGACGGTCTCGTTGGCCTCGTTGAAGCGATCCACCGTCTTCTCGTAGGCGGCCACCTCCTCGTCGGGCCCGTAGGCCATGAAGGTCAGCTTGACCGGCTTCTTCGTGGTGCCGACCGGGTCGTCGATCGGGCCGCCACCACTCGACTGACACCCCGCCACCAGGGTCGCCAGAAGGGCAATGCCCACCGCCGCTGCGCGTCGTCCCACGAGCTGTTCGCCCCTCACTCCCCCGACCACCCGATGTGGCCGGTTCCAACGGATACCAGCGCAACGATAGCGGTCTCTGCACGAAGCAACGATGTCGCTGTCGGCGTCACGACTCCTTCAAACGTTCAAGTATTGGCGTGCCGCGGCCACCACGGCGGCGAAGATCCGGGGATCCAGAGCCGCACCTTCTCGGCGTACGTCGCCGTCGGGGATCCGCAACAATCGGTTGATCCGGACCTCGCTCGGGCGCCGTTCCCGGTCCCAGTCACCCGTCCCGACATCCATCCACCAACGCCCCGCACGCGCCTCCTGCTCAGCGTCACGGTCGTGGTCCTTCGAGGTGAGCTGCAGGCCAAGCCAGTGGTCGCCATCCTTCGCCAGCACCAACATCGGCCGGTCCTTGCCCTGGGCCGGGTCATCCTCGTAGGGCACCCACGCCCACACCACCTCGCCGGGATCCGGCTCCCCGTCGATCTCGGGTGCGTACGTCGCGCGAGGCTGCGGGTCGCTCATGCGCGGCACCCTACCGAACGGGGAGGCGAAGGACACCCGGGCAGATTCGCCGCGCCTTCGCGCGGATTCGCCGCGCCTTCGAGCGGATTCGCCGCGCCTTCGCGCGGATTCACGGCAGCATTGGGGCCGATGAATTACCCTTGGGGAGCACGTCGGGCCGCGGCAGCCCCGGGTCCCAAAATAAGCCGCTACGAGCGGCCACGCGCCGTGAGGCGCTCCCGGTCCGACGTGCTCAGCTTCTCGGCCGGCACCCTTGACCGAGCTGGCCCGCGAAGGGCTCAGGCCCTCGCTCAGAGCCCGCCGGCCAACTCCAGACGGGCCGCGTCCTCCAACTGGTCGGCCAGCTCCGCCATGAGGGCCGCTTGCTCGGCACGGGCGGCGCCGGCAGATTCCTGAGCTCGCCCGGCAGCCACCACCCTGGCGAAGGCAGCGGCCCGCAACAACACGTCGCCCCATTCCGAGTGCGCGATGCCACGCAGCACCTGGTCGACCATCGCCCGGAGCTCCTGCGGCCCCGGCGGCTCCGCGACCCCGGCAACCACGTGGTCGACCTCGGCGACGTGCCGCCCGGCGTCGAACTGGCGCGCCGCCTCGACGGGTTGGGCGTGTACCCACTCCCGCAGGAGGTAGAGCCGCCACAACGCCCCCGCCGAGCTCGATGGCGGGGAGGCGGCCCACAGGTCGGCCAAGGCCTCGAGTCCCTCGTCCTCGGCCAGGCGAACCAGTCGTTCGATCAGCTCGCCGTCCTGGGAACCTCGCGCACCGCGCACCAGCAGCTCCGCCGTACGCTCGGCGAGCTCCGCAGCCAGCGCAGGATCGGCTGCGCCCTCGATGGCGTCGAAGAAGGCGTCACCGGGGACGAGTGGGCGGTGGTGAGGTCGGGGCACCTGATCACATTACGCCGGAGGCGGTCAGCCGAGGACCTTGCGGATCCGGGCGTCGGAGACGGTCTCCCTGGTGCCGAGCTGCTGGGCCCACAGCTGCACCCGGAACTCCTCGAGCATCCATCCCGCCCGACGCAGGTCGGCTCCCGGTGGGCGCCCCTCGGGCAGGGCCGCGAGGCGGTGCTCCCAGGCCTGCTGGAGCTCGTTGACCTGGTCCATCAGCATGCGGTCCTTGCCGAGCTGGGTCTCGAGCTTCTCCTTGCGCGCCAGCACGCCGCGCAGGTAGCGCGGGATCTCTCGCAGCCGGGCGGTGCCGGCCTCGGAGACGAAGCCCCGGTGCACGAGGCGGCCCAGTTGGGCCCGCATGTCGGTGAGCGCCGGCAGCACGTGCAGGTCGGCACGGCCGGAGAGCTCGCGATCCGCGGTGCGCCACAGCTCCAGCACCGCGAAGACGTCGTGGAGCACCGCACGCGTCCGCGCCTCGAGCTCACCCGGGCGATTGACGGCGTCGAGGAGCGCCTGCCACTCCTGCATCGATCGCACCGCTGGCCGGGCATCGACGGCTTCCACGAGTACCGCGACGCGACAGTCCTCGAGCAGCTCGGCGACCGACGGGTAGGGCGAACCCGCGAGCTGGAGCTTCTCCGCGTTGCCAAGCGAGGAGGTGATCGCCTTCACCGGCGACGCGGTGTTGAGCAGCAACAGCCGCGCCACGCCGAGTCGGTGCCGCGCCTCCTGCTCGTCCGCCGAGCCGAACACCTGGAGACCCACCGTGGTCCCCTCGTCGACCAGCGCCGGGAAGCCCCGCACCTCGTGACCGGCACGCACGGTGGTGAAGGAAGGCTCGATGGTGCCGAAGGTCCAGGTGGTCTGCCCCGTCACGGTGATCCCGGAATCGGCGGCCGCTTCGGCCATCGCCTTGGCAAAGGTCGGGCGCAGCGGCTCCTTCAGCGCATCGAGGTCCTTGCCGCGCGCCTTCACCCGGCCCTCCTCGTCCACCACCTTGAAGGTCGGGCGGAGGTGGTCGGGAACCTTGCTCCAGTCCCAGGCCTCGGCGGGTACGGCGACTCCGGTGGTGCTGCGCAACCAGCGGGTCAGGGCCATGAGCAGCGGTTCCTCCCCGGTGGGACGGCGGTGAGGAAGTCGCGGGCCTTGTTGGGCGCGGGCACGAAGTTGACCCGCAGCGACTTGGGCAGGCTGCGGATGAGTGCGGTGACCAGCTCTTCGCGCAGACCCGGCACGTTCCAGCTGAACTGGTCGGCCTCCACCTGGTTGAGGGTTGCCACGGGCACCTCCACGGTGACGCCGTCGTCGGCCGAGCCGGGCTCGAAGTGATAGCTCAGCGCGAAGGTCAGTCCCTCCTCGGCAGCTCCGGCAGCGCCGGGACTGGCCGATTGCCAGGCGGCCGGGTAGTCGGTTGCCCGCACCTCGCCCGCGGTCTGGTGCGTGAGCATGTCGGGGTCGAAGGTGAGCAGGGCGGGATGCGCCCGGCGCTCCTGCTTCCACCACTGCTCGAAGTGGGCACCGCTGACCACGTCGGGCCCGATCCGGGCGTCGTAGAAGTCGAAGAGCGTGTGCTCGTCGACGACGATGTCACGGCGCCGGGCGCGGTGCTCGAGCTCCTCCGCCTCGTCGAGGAGGCGCTGGTTCTCGTTGTAGAACTTGTGGCGACCCGACTCGAGCGCCGGCCAGTCGCCGTACACCAGCGCATGGCGGATGAAGAGCTCCCGGCTCAGCTCCCGGTCGATCTTGCCGTAGTTGACCAGCCGGTCCGCGACGAGCGGGACGCCGTAGAGCGTGACCTTCTCGTGGGCGAGCACTGCCGCCTGCTTGCGCGACCAGTGCGGTTCCGACCAGCTGCGCTTGACGACGTGTGCGCCGAGCCGCTCGGCCCACGCGGGGTTGATGGCAGCGTTCTGCCGGGCCCAGAGTCGGGAGGTCTCGACGAGCTCGCCCGCCATGACGTATTGCGGGTTCTTCCCCTTCAGGCCCGATCCCGGGAAGATCGCGAACCGCGCACCGCGGGCGCCGACGTACTCGCGGGGGCCTCGCCGCTTCTCCGGTCGCTGACCCGGTTGCGTCTTCTCCCGCTCCTCGAGCAGGCCGATGTGGGAGAGCAGGCCGGAGAGCAGGGCCTGGTGGATGCCGTCGGCGTCGGGCTCGTCTGCGGGCTGGCCGAGCTGGACCTTCATCTCCTTGCAGACCTGGCGCAGCTGCGACTCGAAGTCCTGCCACTCGCGTACCCGCAGGTAGTTGAGGTACTCGCGCTTGCACATCCGACGGAAGGCACTCGAGGAGAGCTCCTTCTGCTGCCCCTTGAGGTGGCGCCACAAATTGAGCCAGGTGAGGAAGTCCGAGGTGGGGTCGGTGAAGCGGGCGTGCAGTTGGTCGGCCTGCGCGCGCTGCTCCTCCGGCCGCTCGCGCGGGTCCTGCAGGGAGAGGGCGGCGGCGATCACCAGCACCTCGCGCACGCACCCGAGCCGCTCGGCCTCCAGGATCATCCGACCGAGCCGCGGGTCGATCGGAAGCCGCACCAGCCGGCGGCCCAACCCGGTGAGGCGAGGTCCCGTCGTACGCCGGCCGCGTCCGCGGGGCTGCCTGCCCGCCGACTGGTTGCCGGTCTGGATCGCGCCGAGCTCCTCGAGGAGTTGGGTGCCGGCGGTGACGTTGCGCTTGTCGGGCGGCTCGACGAACGGGAACCGGCCCAGGTCGCCGAGACCCAGGGAGGTCATCTGGAGGATGACGGAGGCGAGGTTGGTCCGCAGGATCTCGGGGTCGGTGAACTCCGGGCGGGACGCGAAGTCCTCCTCCGAGTAGAGCCGGATCGCGATGCCCGCCTCGACGCGGCCGCAGCGACCGGAGCGTTGATTGGCCGAGGCTTGGCTGATCGGCTCGACGGGGAGCCGCTGCACCTTGGTGCGCAGCGAGTAGCGGCTGATCCGCGCCACACCGGAGTCGATCACGTAGCGGATGCCGGGCACGGTCAGCGAGGTCTCGGCGACGTTGGTGGCGAGCACGACCCGGCGGACCCGGCTGGAGGTGGGACGCCGGAAGACACGGTGCTGCTCGGCCGCGGAGAGGCGGGAGTAGAGCGGGACGACCTCGAGCAGACCCTGACCGCTCTTGTCGAGCGGCGCGAGCGCGTCGGCGGTGTCGCGGATCTCCCGCTCACCGGGGAGGAAGACGAGGATGTCGCCGGGACCTTCCGCGCTGAGTTCGCGCACCGCGTCGACGATCGCCTCGGTCTGGTCGCGCACGACCACCTCACCGTCGTCGTCCACCGTCAGGCCCACCCCGTTGGTCGACCCCGCCCCGTTGGTCGAGCCTGTCGAGACCCCACCCCCATTGGTCGAGCCCACCCCGTTGGTCGAGCCTGTCGAGACCAGTGGCCGATAGCGGACCTCCACCGGATAGGTACGCCCGGACACCTCGATGATCGGCGCAGGGTTGCCCGCGCGGTCCGCGAAGTGGGCGGCGAACCGCTCGGGGTCGATGGTCGCGGAGGTGATGATGATCTTGAGCTCCGGGCGTCGGGCAAGCAGCCGCCGCAGATAGCCGAGGATGAAGTCGATGTTGAGGCTGCGCTCGTGGGCCTCGTCGATGATGAGCGTGTCGTAGCGCTTGAGGTCGCGGTCGCGCTGCAGCTCGGCCAGCAGGATGCCGTCGGTCATCACCTTGATGCGCGACTGCTTCGAGGTCTTGTCGGTGAAGCGCACCTGGTAGCCGACCAGGTCACCCAGGCCCTCACCGATGCCGTCGTTGCCGAGTTCCTCGGCGATCCGCTCGGCCACGGAGCGGGCGGCGATCCGACGTGGCTGGGTGTGCCCGATCAACCCGTCCTTGCCACGTCCCAGCTCAAGGCAGATCTTCGGCAGTTGCGTCGTCTTCCCGGAGCCGGTCTCACCGGCGACGATGACGACCTGGTGGTCACGGATCGCCGCCGCGATGTCGTCGCGACGGCCACTGACGGGGAGCTGGGGCGGAAAGGTGATCTGCACGATGGGTCGATTCTCCCCATCGGTCGAGAGTGCGCGGACCGGCGTCGAGAGTGCGCGGACGGCGCCCCGGGCGCATCTCGTCAGGTGCAGGCGAGCGCGTCGCGCAGGATCTGCGCGTGGTCGAAGGCAAGGCCCTCCACCAGCGCGGTCTCCACCGGCACCCACGCGGCGTGCGCAGCATCGTCGCCGCCCATGACGTCGGGTTGGGTGGCCAGTCGCACGTGGAAGGCGATGGTCACGACGCGGCCACGACGCGGGTCACGGTCGGGGGCGCCGTACGCCGCCAACTGGCGCAGCTCTCGCGCACGCAGTTCCAGGCCGGTCTCCTCGGCGAGCTCACGCGCAGCCGCCTCGGGCAGGTCCTCATTGGGTTCGACGAAGCCACCGGGAAGCGCCCAGCTGCCGGCGTAGGGCGGGTTGGCACGCCTCACCAGGAGCACGTGATCGCCGGGCGAGAAGGCGACCACGTCGACGGTGACCAGGAACTGACTCTGCATGTTGCCTCCAGGACGGGTCCGGCGATTCTGCCAGCCGCTGGCGCGATCGTGCTTCACAGCACCCCGGTGGGGAGGACACAGGAAGCGCACAGCAAGCCGCCGCACGCTCGGTGTCATGGAAACCGAGACGAATGCCGAGACGACTCGCGGGCCCGCCGGAGCCCCGGTCGAGCAGCCGACCAAGGAGAAGCTCAAGGACCGCGTGTGGGGATGGCGTGCACTCACCGCCACGGCCGTCGCGGCGCTGGTCATCGGCGGGGCCGCGGGTAGCGGCGTCACCCTCCTGGTGAACGACGACTCCGGCAACCGCCAACGGATGGGGCAGTTCGGTCCACCCGGAGGCGGGGAGCGCCCCGATTTCCCCGACGGTGAGCGTCCCGACGGGCGGGGCGGCCAGGGTGGCCAGCCGGGCCAGCCCGGCAGTGACGGGGATGCCGACTCCGACACGAGCGCTGAGTCCACCATCGCCTGGTCCTGATCCCCCACTCCCGTTGCAGGGTGGTCGGGCAACCGACGGTGTCGCTACGGTGAGTGGGTGAGCCATTTGCACTCGGGTGACGACGGCGGCGAGAAGATCCGGATCTTCCTCCTCGACGATCACGAGATCGTGCGTCGGGGCATCCGGGAACTGCTCGAGACCGAGCCCGACCTCGCCGTCGTCGGCGAGGCTGCGCTGGCCGAGGAGGCCTTGGCCCGGATCCCAGCCGCCCGGCCGGACGTGGCGATCCTCGACAACCGACTGCCGGACGGTTCCGGCATCGACGTGTGCCGCGAGATCCGCTCCCAGGACCCCGGGATCGCGGCCTTGATCCTCACCTCCTACGACGATGACGACGCCCTCTTCGCCGCGATCATGGCCGGCGCAGCCGGCTACGTGCTCAAGCAGGTACGTGGGGCTGACCTCGTGGACACGATCCGTCGCGTCGCCGCGGGCCAGTCGATGCTGGATCCGTTGGTGACCGGGCAGGTGCTGGAGCGGTTGCGCAGCGGTCCGCCGGTCAACAAGGAGCTGGAGCGTCTCACCGAGCAGGAGGTGCGGATCCCCGACCTCATCGGCGAAGGACTCACCAACCGGCAGATCGCTGCGCGGATGCACCTGGCCGAGAAGACCGTGAAGAACTACGTCTCCTCCCTGCTCGCCAAGCTCGGGTTGTCCAGCCGGACCCAGGCAGCCATCTATGCGGCCAAGCACGCCAAGCAGTGACCACTCGATGACCGAAGGTGGTTGAGGCGATGCGGGAGGGAGCGGCGGAGGACGACCACACCGAGCTGCGGCTGCTGCTCGGTGCGGTCGCTGGCATGTCGGCCGACCTCAACCTCGACCGAGTCCTCCGCAGGATCGTGCAGGTCGGCAGTCGACTGGTCGGCTCCCGCTATGCCGCCCTCGGGGTCCTCGACGCCGGCCCCGAGGGCCGACTGCGGACCTTCGTCCAGCACGGCATGTCTCCCGAGGAGGAGCAGGCCGTCGGGGAGCGACCCCGCGGCCGCGGACTCCTCGGACTGCTCTTCGAGCATCCTGTTCCGCTGCGGCTACGCGACATGAGCGAGCACCCCGCGTCGTACGGCGTCCCGCCGGGGCATCCCCCATGCGCTCGTTCCTCGGAGTGCCGATCCTGATCCACGGCCAGGTCTTCGGCAACCTCTACCTCACAGGCAAGCTCGGTTCCGACCAGTTCTCCGATCGTGACGAGGAGATCGCCGTCGCCCTCGCCGGAGCAGCTGGCGTCGCCATCGAGAACGCTCAGCTCTACGAGGAGGCGGAAGTGCGCCAGCGGTGGCTGGAGGCGACCGCGGAGGTGACCGGGATGCTGGCCGGCGCGGTTTCCGGGCGAGAGGCCCTGCAGACCATCGTCGACCGGGCTCGCGAAGTCGCACGGGCCGACGTCGCCTGCATCGCCTCGGGCACGGACCCCGAGCAGCTGCGCCTCGAGGTCGTCTCCGGGGTCCCGATGACCCCGGACGTGCGCGAGTCGCTCGCACTCGGCCGCTACCTGGCGGTCCAGGTCGCCGCGACGGGCGACGCGCTCACCCTCGACGACCTCACCACGGGCGCCGGTGGTACGGCGTCCGATGTTGCCCGGGCTCCGCGGGTCGGCGGGCCGGACGGACCGCAGCTCGGCCCCGTCGTCCTGGTCCCGATCCGGCTGGGCGCCGGGACGCAAGGGGTTCTCGGTCTGGGATGGACACCGGAGCACCGCGACAGCTACCACCGTCTCGACCTCTCGATGCCTGCCAGCTTCGCCGAGCAGGCCACCCTCGCGCTGCACCTGGCGCGGCTGCGGGACGACCGGGAACGGCTGGCCCTGCTCGAGGACCGTGACCGCATCGGCCGCGATCTGCACGACTGGTGATCCAACGTCTCTTCGCTGTCGGACTCGGGCTGCAGGGCACTGCCCGCCTGGTGGACCACCCCCGCGCCCACGAACGGCTGGAGCAGGCCGTCGATGACGTCGACGCCACCATCCGTGAGATCCGGCGCACGATCTTCGCGCTCGGCCCTGACGCCGGCGGAGGCGATGTCCAGGCGGAGGCGACGCGACTGGTCGAGCGCGCCCGTGGCACCCTCAAGTTCCGCCCCGAGCTGGACTTCGTGGGCCCGGTCCGGTCGCTCGTGACCGGAGACCTGGCAGCCGACGTGCTCGCCGCCCTGAGCGAGGCACTCTCGAATGTCAGCCGGCACGCTCACTCCTCGCACGTGCGGGTCTCCCTGCGCGCGGGCTCCGAGGTGACCCTCGTGGTCGAGGACGACGGGGTCGGACTCCCCGACGACTTCGCGGAGGGCGGTCTGGCCAACATCCGGGAGCGGGCTGCACGGCGTGAAGGCACTGTCGACCTCGAATCCGCGCCGGGCACCGGTACCCGACTGACCTGGTCCGTACCACTGCGCGACACCGCTCACTGATCGTCGCGAGCGCGCGGCCTGTCGGGAGTCCCGAGGACCTCGGGACCAAGGTCCCTTGGATCCGGGCTCCCGGACCCTGATCCTGACGCGTCCGCGAGACGACGATGGAGTGGACAGCAAGGGACAACCCCCACAGCTGTCGGACATCCCGTCCAGATCGCGAACTCACGCCGGTGACCCCGTGCGTGAGAGAGGAAGGCACAGATGAAGAAGCACACCAAGGGCGCCCTCGCCGCCGGTACCGCCGCCGTCCTGCTGCTCGGCGGAGCCGGTTCGCTCGCCTACTGGAGCGACAGCGCCGCCGTCGGTGGAAGCGACATCGCCACCGGTCACCTGTCCCTGAGCGATGCCAGTTCCACCGGCTGGGTGCACGCAGACGGCGAGCTCGCCGGCCAGGACGTCACCTCGATCGTCCCCGGCGACTCGATCAGCCAGGAGTTCACCTTCACCATCAATGCCTCCGGTGACAATCTCGCCGCCGAGCTCACCACACCGGAGAGTGTCGAGGCGGAGATCGGCGGCGACGCCACCCCGACCACACTGGAACTCCCGGTGAGCGCCACCTACACGATCGATGGCTCCCCGCCCCGGCGACCATCTCCGAGGCCAACGACGGCGACGTGGTCACCGTCGTGGTCGAGGTCGACTTCCCGTTCGGTGACGTCGACACGGTCAACGCCAACGACACCCAGGACCTGGTCGCATCGTTGGACGACCTCACCGTCCAGCTCACCCAGCTCCAGCCGGGCGCCTGAACACGGACGCCAGGACGATGAGGAAGCAGGTCGGGCGCATCCTCGCCTGGTCATGGGTGGTGGCCACGACCGCGGTGCTGGTCGTCGCGGTCGTGGTGCCCCGGCTGGCGGGCGCGACGCCCTACACCGTGGTGACCGGCTCGATGCGCCCCGGCCTGCCTCCCGGCACCCTCGCAGTGGTCCGGCCGACCCCGGTCGAGGAGATCGGGATCGGCGACGTCATCACCTATCAGCTCGAGTCGGGCAAGGAGACCGTGGTCACCCACCGGGTGGTCGCCGTGGGCCTCGACGCCACCGGCACCCGGTGCTGCGCACGCAGGGTGACGCCAACCCGGCCCCCGACTCGCAGTGGGTGCGACCGGTGCAGGTGCGCGGCGAACTCTGGTACGCCGTGCCTCACCTCGGGCGGGTCAACAACCTGCTCGGCCCCGACCAACGCCAGGTGGCCGTGTTCGGCATCGCCGCCCTCCTGCTCGGCTACGCGGCGTTGATGGCGATCGGCTCCGTTCGGGACGGAGCACGGCGTCGGCGGACCGGCGAGGCAACCCCTCGATGACCGAGCTCGAACGCAGTGGACGAAAGAACGGAGAGGAAGCAGATGCAACGACGCGCACACCGGTCACCCTCTGAACGGAGCTCCGGCGGTCGGATCCGGGCGGTGCTCAGCCTCGGCCTGTTGCTCGGCGTCGCCCAGATGGGCACGTTGGCCGCCTGGACCGACAGCGCCACGGTCACCAGTGGTTCCTTCGCCACCGGCACCCTCGACCTCCGAGTCGGCGAGGCCTCCGCCGACCAGCTCGGCGGGCAGGGCGGCTCGTGGCAGCACGCCAGCCTCACCCTCTCCGACCTGGCTCCGGGGAGAGCATCGCCCAGATGCTCACGATTGGGAACGCCGGCTCGATCCCTCTCACCTGGCAGGGGTCGGTGTCGACCGCCACCGATGCCCTCTCCGGGGCGAACGGACTCCGGATCACCATGGTGCGCAACCCGACCGGGGTGACGAACACCGGCGGTCACGGCAACAATGACCGGATCGGCAGCTGTGAGGGCGGCACCCCCACGGCGCTCACCGACACCCCGATCGACACCAGCGCGACGGCCCTCCCGACCGCGGCGGCAATCCTCGCCTCGGGAGGCACCGCCAGCTTCTGCGTAGTCGTGGGGCTCTCCCCCGACGCACCCAACTCGATGCAGTCGAAGTCGACCACGCTGGCCTTCTCCATCGAGGCGGAGCAGTGATGAGCGCCCGGCGAGCACTGCGCGAGGTGGCCCTCACCTCGGGCGCAGTCCTGGGCGTGCTGTGCGCGATCGTCGCACTGGCCTCGCCCCTCCTCGGTGCGCACCTGCTGGTCTTCAAGTCGGGATCGATGGGACCCGACATGGACACCGGAGCACTCGCGGTCTCCCACACCGTCGACGCCTCCGAGGTCGCGGTCGGTGACGTCGTCAGCGTGGTCGACAGCGACGGCCGCAGGATCACGCACCGCGTCACCGACGTGACAGCCGACGGCAACCAGGTGCTGCTCACCCTCCAGGGCGACGCCAATGCACAACCCGACTCCGAGCCCTACCCGGTCACCGAGGTCGACCGGGTCGTGTGGCACGTCAACCAATGGGGCCATGTCGTCGACGCACTCTCGTCGCCGTACGCCGTCTTCATCGCCGGTGCCGGGGCCGCGGGGCTGCTGGTGCTCACCTTCCGGCGCCGGTCGAGCGGTGGTGCCGACACTCGCACCACGCGGACCGCCACGGTGACCGACAAGAAGCCGGTCGCCGCTGGCATCGCTCTGGGCTCGGTGGCGCTCGCGCTGCTGACCGCCGGCACCGCCTTGGGCGGCTCGACGGTCAACTCCACCCTGGCGGCCTTCAGCGACACGGCGACCGTCACCGCTCCTGCCTCCGCACTCACCGTGCCGGCACCGGCGTCGATCGACTGCACCAACGGCGAGATCTTCAGTGGCCGCGTCTATCTCGGGTGGCCGGCCGTGACCGGTACGCCGGCCGGCTATCGCTATCTGCTGGTGAGCTACTCGACCGATCCGTCGGATCCGATCAGCACCCATGTCGTCGACACGCCTCCCAACGGCAACGGCAAGGTGGTCACCACGCTCCCTCGCAGCGACTTCCCCGGTCCGGGGGACTACCGGGTCACCGTCCTCGGCTCGTTGGACGGTACCGACTGGAGCTCGTCCACCGGCAGCACCCTCACCGTGCGTGCCGGGCAGCTCGGCCACGAGATCAGCTGCTGAGCGGCCGAGAGCTCCTCACAGCAATCCCACAGGGTTCGCACAGAGAACATCGAGGGTGAAGGCATCAGACTGGCTCCATGAGCGAACAGCTGACCCGGCCCGACGGGAGCCCCTTGCGGGTGCTGGTGGTGGACGACGAGGTCAACATCGCCGAACTCGTGGCGATGGCGCTGCGCCTCGAGGGCTGGGAGGTCAAGATGGCCCACACCGGCACCGACGCGGTGGCGACGGCTCGCGACTTCCGTCCCGACGCCGTGGCGCTCGACATGATGCTGCCCGACTTCGACGGCCTCGAGGTGTTGCGCCGGCTGCGGGCCCACCGTGACGGCGTACCCGTCGTCTTCCTCACCGCGAAGGATGCGGTGGAGGACCGCATCGCCGGGCTCACCGCCGGCGGCGACGACTACGTGACCAAACCGTTCAGTCTCGAGGAGCTCGTCGCCCGACTCCGTGGCCTGATGCGTCGCACTGGGGCCGGCACCACGCTCAGCACCGCCACCCTCGTGGTGGGCGACCTCACGCTCGACGAGGAGAGCCACGAGGTCTTCCGGGCCGGTGCGGAGATCAAGCTGACGGCAACCGAGTTCGAGCTGCTCCGCTACCTCATGCGCAACCCCCGTCGGGTGCTCTCCAAGGCCCAGATCCTCGACCGGGTGTGGGAGTACGACTTCGGCGGTCAGGCCAACGTCGTGGAGCTCTACATCTCCTACCTCCGCAAGAAGATCGATGCCGGTCGCGATCCGATGATCCACACCATGCGCGGCGCGGGCTACGTCCTGAAGCCGGCCTAGAGCGATGAAGCGCGCCTCGTCACTGACCTCGCGGCTCACGATCACCGTGGTGCTGCTGGTCGCCCTCGTCTGTGTCGCCATCGTCTCGCTCACCACCGTGGCGATGCGCAACCAGCTCACCGAGCAGCTCGACCAGGACGTCGCGGCCACCCTCCAGCGCGTGGAACGCGCCGCCGGCGACCAGCACTTCCCCGCCTCCCTCCCCCGGACGACCGCCCCTTCGGCGACATCCCGCGCCAGTCCGTCGACTCCCTCATGGTGGTGATCGACGAGTCGGGCAGCAGTGGCGAGGTGCTCACCGCAACCTCCAGCACGAGCCTGTCCAGCGAGGCGCTGGACGTGCTCACGGAGGTCGAGGGCAACGAGACGGTCACCGTCGACGTGCCCGGACACGGGTCCTACCGCGTCCGGGCCACCGAGCGCCACGGCACCCGCTACCTCGCCGGCCTGCCCACCGACGAGGTCGACCAGTCGGTCACCTGGCTCATCCGGTGGCAGCTCCTGCTCGCCGTCGGCGTGACCTCGCTGACCGGTTGCCTCGCCTTCGTGCTGGTACGGCGCCACCTGCGACCGCTGCGCGAGGTTGCGGAGACCGCCCACCGGGTGGCGGAGCTGCCGCTGGCCTCCGGGGCGATCGGCGTCACGGAGCGAGTGCCCGAACACCTCACCGACGAGACCACGGAGGTCGGACAGGTGGGCGGGGCACTCAACAGCCTGCTCAGCCACGTGGAGTCGTCGCTGGACGCCCGCCACCGCAGCGAGCAACAGGTGCGCCGGTTCGTCGCCGACGCCTCCCACGAGCTGCGCACCCCCTGGCCACCATCAAGGGCTACTCCGAGCTGTCGCGCCGAGCACCCGGCGACCCGGCCACGCAGGCCGCGGCACTGAACAAGGTCGAGACCGAGGCAGAGCGCATGTCGGGACTGGTCGAGGACCTGCTCCTCCTCGCCCGGCTCGACGCGGGCCGGCCGCTGCGCCACGAGCCCGTCGACGTCACCCGGCTCCTGATCGAATCGGTCTCCGACTCCCGCGTCCTCGGGCCTGCCCACCACTGGCGCCTTGATCTTCCGTCGGTGGCGGTCGAGGCGGTGGGCGACGAGGAGCGGCTGCGTCAGGTGGTGCGCAACCTGCTGGAGAACGCCCGCCGGCACACGCCCGAGGGCACGACGGTCGTGGTCTCCGCGCGGCGCGGAGCCACACCCACGACCCCCGTCGAGATCACCGTCACCGACGATGGCCCGGGCTTCGACCCCGCCCTGCTGCCGGTCGCCTTCGACCGGTTCACGCGCGGCGATGCCGCGCGCACCCGCGGCCAGGGCGGCGGATCCGGCCTCGGCCTCTCGATGGTGCGCGCGATCCTCACCGCCCAGGGCGGCACCGTCTCACTGGCCTCCCGTCCCGGCGAGACTCGACTCACCCTCCAGCTGCCCGCGGCCTGACCGGTCCGGTCAGCGCACCAGACCGAGCAACGCCGGCAACGACTCACTCAGCATGGTCAACACCTCGTCGCGGCTGACCCCGTCGGGCTCCTCCGCCCACCGGAGCACCAGCCCCTCGGCCATCGCCGCCCAAGCGTGCACCAGCAACCGGGTCTGCGGGGTGTCGGGAAGCATCAACCCGTGCGGATCCTCGATGAAGAGCCGGTCGGTCAGCACCGCGCGTGACTCCTGGTAGATCGCCCGCAGCGCTTCGTCGCCGCTGGCTGCCCCCGGACCAGGGACAGGTAGCCCTCGTGGTTGTCGACGACGTAGTCGAGGTAGGCCTCCATCGAGTGGGCCAGTCGTTCGAGCTGGTCCTCACCCGGCGGCGGGCTGGTGGCGTCGATGAGGTCATCGGCGGCGCGGCGTACGACGGCCTCGTGGAACTGCTGCTTGTTGCCGAAGTAGTGGTAGAGCAACCCGCGCGAGACCCCTGCCTCCTCCGACAACGTCTCGATGGAGAGCTGGTCGAGCGAGCGGGTCGCCAGGAGTCGCACCCCCAACTCCAGCAACTGTTCCCGGCGGGTCTCCGGGTCGAGTCGGACGCGTGGGGAGGAAGCCATGGCCCCACCTTACTGAACAATCGTCAATTGGGTCCTCCGATTCTATTGACGTTTGTTCAATACGTTCATTACCGTCGAGTCATGAGCACTCCAGTCCACGTGGACCACCTGGTCATCGGCGCCGGCTTCGGCGGCCTCGGCGCCGCCATCAAGCTCGACGAGATGGGCGAGCGCAACTTCCTCGTGATCGAGAAGGACGGCGGGATCGGCGGCACCTGGCGCGCCAACAGCTACCCGGGAGCCGCCTGCGACGTCCCCAGCCAGCTCTACTCCTTCTCCTTCGCCCCCAACCCCGACTGGTCGGCGTCCTTCTCCCCCAACCGGAGATCGAGGCCTACATCAACCGAGTCGCCGAGGAGTCCGGGACCCTGGACCGGTTCCGGTTCGACACCGCAGCCGAGGACGCCAGGTGGGACGAGGACGCGCAACAGTGGCGGGTCTCCCTCTCCGACGGCACCACGATCACTGCCACCACTCTCATCAGTGCGGCGGGCGGTCTCTCCGAGCCCAGGCTCCCCGACATCGCGGGCATCGAGGAGTTCGCGGGCGAGATCTTCCACTCCGCCCGGTGGAACCACGAGGCCGACCTCGCCGGCAAGCGGATCGCCGTGATCGGCACCGGCGCCTCGGCGATCCAGATCGTGCCCGAGCTCCAGAAGATCGCGGGGCACCTCGACGTCTACCAGCGCACCGCGCCGTGGATCATCCCCCGCAACGAGCACAAGTACTCCGAGCTCGAGAAGTTCGCCTTCCGCAACCTCCCGCTGGTTCAGAAGCTCTCGCGCACGGCGATCTACTGGGGACGCGAGACCTACGTGCCGGCGTTCACCAAGATCCCGAAGCTCGCCTTTCCCGCCAAGCAACTCGCCCTGCGCAACATTCGCCGGGGCATCAAGGACCCCGAGCTCCGCGCCAAGGTGACGCCCGACTACGAGATCGGCTGCAAGCGGATCCTGATCTCCAACCGCTACTACCCGGCCCTCGACGCCGACAACGTCGACCTCGTCACCGACGGCATCGCCCGCGTGACACCCACCTCGATCGTCAGCAACGACGGCACCGAGCGACCCATCGACGTCCTCGTCGTGGCCACCGGTTTCCACACCACCGAGCAGCCGATCGCCCAGCACGTGCACGGCCGCGGCGGTCAGTCGCTCGCCAAGGCGTGGGCCGACCACGGTCAGGTCGCCTACAAGGGCACGACGGTCCACGGGTTCCCCAACCTCTTCCAGATCGTCGGCCCCAACACCGGCCTGGGCCACTCGAGCATGGTCTTCATCATCGAGTCGCAGCTCGCCTACGTGACCGACGCGATCCGCACCATGCGTCGCGACGGTCTGGGCACCGTCGAACCGAAACGCGACCACCAGGACGCCTGGAACGCCGACCTCCAGCGCCGAATGCAGGACACCGTGTGGAACACCGGTGGATGCGCGAGCTGGTATCTCGACGAGCACGGACGCAACACCACCCTGTGGCCTCGCAGTACCTTCGTCTTCCGTCACCTGCTCTCCCGATTCGACGAGTCGGCGTACGACGTCACTCCCCTTCTGGACACCCCTGCCTCCAAGCGCACCGACGAGAAGAAGGTCCCGGCATGAAGTCACTCCACAACAAGGTCGTCGTGATCACCGGTGCCGGCAGCGGCATGGGGCGAGAGATGGCCCTGCTCGCCGCCGGCCGGGGCGCCCGCCTGGCCATCTCCGACTGGAACCCCGAGGGCCTGGCCGAGACGGTCTCGCTCCTCAAGGCCCAGGGGGACGTCGAGGTGCGCTCCGACGTCATCGACGTCGCCGACCGCGACACGATGGGCACCTGGGCGCAAGCGGTCGCCGATCAGTTCGGCACCGTCAACATGGTCATCAACAACGCCGGTGTCTCGATGACCGGCGACTTCGAGGAGATGACCTACGAGGAGTTCGACTGGATCGTCGGAGTCAACTTCAACGGAGTCGTCAACGGCACCAAGGAGTTCCTCCCCACCTGATCGCGTCCGGCGACGGCGCGCTGGTCAACCTCTCCAGCCTCTTCGGGCTGGTCTCCATGCCCGGCCAGTCTGCCTACAACGCCACGAAGTATGCGGTGCGTGGCTTCACCGAGTCGGTCCGCGAGGAGATGCTCGCCAACCGCCACCCGGTCAGCGTCACCTGCGTGCACCCCGGCGGCATCAAGACCGGCATCGCACGCAACGGCCGCAAGACCGCCAGCCAGGACGCCTCCTCGATCGACAAGATCTTCGACGAGAAGCTCGCCCGGATGGAACCGGCCAGGGCGGCGCGGATCATCCTCGACGCCGCCCAGTCCGGCAAGGCACGTCAGCTCGTCGGCATCGACGCCCACCTCATCCATCACTGGGCGAAGCTGACCGGTTCCTTCTACCAGGACATCGTGGCCTGGGGCTCGCGGCGAGTGATCCCCGCCAAGAAGGCGGAGATCACGAAGTAGCGCCGGCGGACACGTCGACCGGAACGCTGACCACCGGCTCCTCGAAGCGGCTCAGCCGCAGCGACACGTCCAACTGCCACCGTCCCGGGCCGGGCAGCACCGTGGTGAGCAACTGACCCTCCGCGACGGGACGCATCTCGCCGCCCACCCTGCGCTCACCCTGCCGCAGGACGAGCCGCGCCGGTGCCGCGAGCGGGACCCACGCTCCGGCACCGTCACGCACCTCGACCTCGACCTGGTTGGGGCCGACCGTCGCCGGCGCCATCCGGACCCGCACCACCAGGTCACCGACCTCGACGTGTCGCTCCACCAGGCTCGGCCCCGACCGAGCCGGCTCGAGGAGAGCTCGCCAAGCAGCCCGGTGGCCACCAGCACCGCGACCAGGAGGGCCGCCTCGACCCGCGTGATCCGGCTCAGGACCGTCGGACCGTCTCCTGCAGCACGCCGGGCGAGAGCGAGCCGATGGGCCAGTCCGAGCAGGACAGCCACGATGACGAGGCCGACCTTGAGGAGCAGCAGCCTCCCGTGCGCACTGGCGACCAGGGCATGCCAGGAACCGAGGATCTGAACGCTGAGCACCGTCCCGGAGACGGCGACCACCACCAGCGCGGCGAGAGCGCGCCGGGCGAAGCGTCGATAGCTGCTCAGCCGATCCACCGGTTCGAGCCCGCGCCCATCGAGGGCCAGGACGACCAGACCTCCCACCCACACCGCTGCCGCAGCCGCATGCACGACGTCGGCAGCTCCGCTCAGCCACGGATGGGCCGTCACCCTGCTGTGCCCCACTGCCGCGAGGCCGAGGAGGACGGCGAACCCTCCCCAGGACCGTCCCCAGGGCGCACCGGTGACGCAGAGCACCAGACCAGCGGCGAGCAGCACGACGGCGGCGACCTCGATCCCGACCCAGGCGCCCACATCGGCCCGGAGCACGAGAAGCCTCCCCAGGGCACTCCCAGCCGCTGTCACGGCGGCGCCGCAAAGCAGCGCGGTGCGGCGACGGCTTGGTGGCGCCAGTCCCCGGGACCAGGCCAGGCCGACGACGAGTACGGCGCCCACCAACACGAGCACGGCCAACAGGGAGCGCAGCTCGATCCCACCGTCATCGACCGCACGTGGTGGCACGAGCGCGGACTCCTCACCGACTGCGAAGGGCAGGGAGCCGCTGATGACGTGACCGTCCTGCGAGAGCACCCGCCAGGTCAGCACGTGCGTGCCCAGTTGGTCGGAGGCAGGCGCGTTCACCCGAAGCCGTCGCCCGCCGCCGGTCCCCTCGAGTTCCAGGGTCGTGCCGTCGGGCAGCAACAACGCATTCCCGCTCACCAACGCGACGTCCTCACTGAACTCCAGGACGAACGTGGTCGGTGCCGCCTCCAGCAAAGCACCAGCCGCAGGGTTCGACGCGATCAGCGCGGCATGCGCCTGCGCGGGAGCCGCAGCAGCAAACGTCAGGAACAGCGCAGTCAGCAGGCCGGTGATCCAGCGCACCCCGTGCTCAGCCTCTGCCGCGGGTCCGCGCGAGGGCGCCACCGGACAGGAGCAACGCGACCACGGCGAGTGCCGCGGTGGACCAGGTGAGCGACGACGTCACCGCTGCATCGGACTCCGCCCCCTCCGATGCGTCGTCCTGCGTGGTTGCCACGCCGACGGTCAGGACCGGTGCCGGCGACTCCAGGTCGTGTGGGTCCTGGCCCGACGCCGCGACCTGGGTCCACGCGGTCTCGCCCTCCTCGCACACCTGCACGGTCGGGAAGACCAGGTCGGTGCCTTCACGCTCGGGGAGCGTGAAGGCGAGCTGGACGGCATCGCGGATGCCGTCGGGCAGCGGTTCGCGGGCGGTGAAGGTCACGCTGGCGACACGTCCCGCGTCGTCGTGTCCGTGCTCCCCCGCCTCCTCGTCGGCGGCATCGGCGTGGGTGGTGGCGACCTCCCAAGCGGGGTGCCGCACCGGGGTGACGGAACTCAGCTCGGCAGGAATGTCGATGGTCAGCGCAGTCGTCGGCGACCCCGCACATCCGTGACCCACCGCGAAGCTGGCCACCACCGAGGAGCCCGGCGCGCTGTCGGTGCTGGTGACCCCCACATGCGCTGTGACAGGCGCAGCGAGGACGACCAGCGTGGCGCCGGTGACCAAGCTGGTCAGGGCCGCGCGCGGGCCGACGGAGACGGGAAGCATCGGGACTCGGGACATGGGGCACCTCGGATCTCGCAGGGGACATCGGGCCCCGGGAGTCTCGGGACCGCGGCCAGCCTTGGCCGGTGACGTTGCGCCGAGGTTGTGCCCAGATGTTGGCGCTGTGAACGGGCCGAGGTGCGGATGAACTGTGTGTCACCTCAAACGAGACCCGCCGGTCTCGTTTGAGGTGACCCGGTCTTCACCGAAGTCGCGATCGCAGCATCGACTGCGCAACAGGACCGAAAACCACCATTAACGCGAAGCGCTGATGGTCGAGGCCAAGAGAACCCGCAAATGCCTGTCGAGGAGTCCCATGATGCGTCCCTGTGTTCGCCGAGCCGTCGGCCCGATGATCGGCCTGACCCTGGCCGTCTCGGCCATGGCCGTGGCACCCGCCCACTCCACGAGTCCGACCGCTTCGATCGTCGGCCACGTCACCACCACCCCCATCGGAGGCAGCACTCCGTCGATATCCACCGGCCTCGACGTGTGGCTCTACACCGCCGACGGCGTCTTCGTGAAGGACACGGTGACCGACCCCGAGGGCGACTACACCTTCACCGGCCTGGACGCAGGTGACTACACGATCCGTTTCGAGAACCAGAACGAAGGCGTCGAGGAATGGTGGTGGAACGCCCCGAACATGGAGTCCTCAACGGCGCTCACACTCGGCAAGAGCCAGCAGGTTCGCGCTGACGCCCACATCACCGCCGTTGCCGAGAACCTGACCGCCCCCACCATCACGGGCACTGCGGCCGTCGGCACCACCCTGAGCGCCGCGAACGGCACGTGGTTCCCGTTGCTCTCCAGCGGCGGGATCAGCGTCACCCGCCAGTGGCTGCGCGATGGCAACCCGATCAGCGGCGCAACGGGGACGACCTACACCCTGACCAACGCCGACGCCGGCGCGGCCATCGCAGTGCGGATCATCGCCTCCCGCGACGGCATGCAGGAGCAAGCGGTCAGCGCTCCGACGGCACCGGTGACCGGGGGCACGACGGTCTCCGTCACCTCCGTCACCGCACCCGCCATCTCGGGGAGCGCGGTCATCGGGAGCACACTGACTGCCGACACCGGCGTCTGGCAACCGTCGAGCGCAACCGTCGCCCGACAGTGGCTGCGCAACGGCAACCCGATCAGCGGCGCAACCGGGACGACGTACGTCGTGACCGCCAGCGACGCGGGCGCCACGATCTCGTTGCGGGTCACCGCCAGCGCGCCCGGGCACACCAGCACGACTGTGACGTCCGCGGGCGTCACGGTCGGGAGCGTCGTCAGCCCACCGACGGTCGTCACGGCGCCGCGAGTGAGTGGCACGACGCGTGTCGGCGGCATGCTCACGGCATCCCCGGGCACCTGGTCGGCGACCCCCACGGCCACGTCGTACGCCTGGCTGCGCAACGGCTCCCCGATCGACGGCGCAACCGCCGCCACCTACCGGCCGACGCGAGCCGATGTGGGCCGCTCGCTCTCGGCACGCGTCACGGTGACCACCCCCGGCGGCACCGCGTCGGCAGGCTCGTCCGCCGTGAGGATCGCGAAGGCAGCTGGCTCCGCCAAGCTCAAGCTCAGTGGGAAGAAGGGAAGGATCAAGGCGACCTTCACGCTGACCAGTACCGGCGCCCGCTCCGGCAAGGTGACCTTCACCGTCAAGGCCGGCAAGAAGTCGGTGCGACGCATCGTGAAGCTGAAGGCAGGCACGGCCAAGGTGACTCTCACCAAGGTTCCGAAAGGCACGCGGAAGGTGGTGGCGAAGTTCGCCGGCAACCCCAGCACCTCGGCCACCAAGGTGGCGAAGAAGGCCAAGGTGCGCTGACCCGGACGACGGAGGCCACCCCGGTCTCATTTGAGGCGGACTGACAGTTAACTGATCGAGAGCCCCGGGGAACCTGGTTGAAACGGATCGGAAACTCTCGGGGATCTGCACGTTCATAGGTTCCTCTCAGCCTCGATGAACGGGGTTCGACCCCTCCGCGATCCGGGGGCGTCGTGACCATGAACAAGGGAGTGCATGTGAATGCATTGATGAACGCGCCCGGAGTGCGGAAGCTCCTCGTCATCCCTGCCGTCGGAGTGGCCGCCCTCGCGGTGGTCGTCTCGGCGAACTGGGGACAGCAGGCGGCCAGCGGTGCCGGGGACGGCGACGGCGACGGCAAATTCGCCGTGCTCGGCGACGGAAGCCTGCCGACCGCCAAGCCGGAGCTGGGGGCACCACGGGCACCGCTGTCGGCCGAGGAGACCGGGTACGCGATCCACCTCGCCACCACGGATGCCAGCATCCCGAAGGGCGCGACCAACGTGAAGGGCGAGCCCGGCATGGAGTTCCTCTATGCCGATCTCCCCGAGGACATCGACTCCACCGGACGCCAAGTGGTGGTGAACCTCTACGACTACACCGCCAACAGGGGCTATCAGCAAGTGGTCGACCTGGTCGGCGGCGCGGTCATCGCCTCGCAGAGCAGCGCCGGGCTGCAGGTTCCGACCTCGACCGACGAGGCGGACGTCGCCATGCAGGTCGCACTCGCCGAGACCGGTGAGGGCGCGGCGTTCAAGCAGGAGTTCGAGGCAGCCCAAGGCGTTCCGCTGCTCTCCCCGACCAGGTTGAGTACGTCGCCGGAACCTTCATCTTCGACGGCACCACCACCTCGGGGCAGGAGTGCGGCGAGGACCGCTGCGCCCAGCTGATGGTGCAGTCCGCGGACGGCGCGTTCCTCAGCACCTGGGACTTCGTGGTCAACCTGTCCGACAAGTCCATCGTCAAGTTCAAGTGAAGGGAGGCAGAGGAATGAAGACGTCCCAAGGAATGCGCCGCTTGGCAGGGCTCGCGGCGGCCACTCTGGTCGGCGGTTCCCTCGCAGTCATCGGCGCTGCAGCCACGGCCACGACCGCAAGTGCCGCGCCAGACACGCTGTCGTGTGACGACAGCTATGTCGAGAAGACCCTGGAGAACGGCGCCTCGTGGCGCATGTGCGCAAGGATCCACCCGCTCAAGGGCTTGATCCTGGAGAAGGTGGAGTACAAGCCGCCGACGGACCGCGAGTACGCCGGCTACAAGCGGGTCCTCGACTCGATCGGCATCGCCCAGCTCAACGTCCCCTACAACCACGGCGGCGTCCAGTACAACGACATCACGTCGTACGGGTTCGGCAAGCAGTACCTGATCGAGCAGAACGAGGCCACCTGCAGCGGCGACATGCACGATGTGCCGCAGTCCTTCACCTACCAGAGCCGACTGGTCGAGCGCACCATGAAGGGGATCTGCACCGACGAGGTCGGCACGGGTCTGGCGACCCACGCGCAGGAGACCCAGTTGGGTGGCGGCGTGCTGTACGCCGACCAGGGCACCGCACTCGAGGTCAGCGCGATCGCCAAGATCTCCTGGTACGAGTACCAGACCTCGATGAAGTTCGACGATCACGGCCAGATCGAGATCGGCCTCGGCGCCACCGGGGACATCGCCCCGGGTGCACCCGGCAGCCAGTTCTTCGGCACCAATCCCAAGGTGGGTTGGGACCTCGGGGGCGACAAGACCGCAGACGGCCAGGACACCTACGCGGGATCGCACTGGCACAACGCGATCTACAAGGTGGACTTCGGCATCGACGCGGGTGAGCGGCAGGAGGTCGAGCAGTGGAACTTCTCCTCCCCGGATCCGGTAGCCGCGCTCCGATCATCGAGAGCGAGACCGTCAAGCACGACGGGGCGTTCAGCGCCGTACCCAACGCGGACATGGACGAGCTCTCGTGGTTCCGCGTGCTCAATCCGAACTCCAAGAACCCGGACGGGCACGCACGTTCCTACGAGATCGTGAACCAGAACTACGCGAACAAGACGATCGCCGAGTTCACCCCGCACATCTCGTTCACCAACTACCGGGCCTGCCAGGAGTACGCCACCGCCAACCTCAACGCAGGATGCCCGGGCAAGTCCGTCCTGGACTACGTCGAGGAGGACACCCTCGAGCTCACCGATCCCGTGGCTTGGGTCAACGTCGGGTTCCACCACACCGACAAGGACGAGGACCAGAGCCCGATGCCGATCCACTGGCAGAAGTTCCAGATCGTCCCGCGTGACTTCTTCGCCCAGAAGCCGACCATCACCGAGGCTCGTTCCTGCGTCAACGGCCCCACGGGTGGCGCCGTGAACTCCACCACGCGTCCCTGCATCGCGACCAACACCGAGCTCCCGACCGTGTCGACGGACACCGAGGACCCGACCACCGGCACCACGCTGACCGCCACCCCGGGCGCCTGGAACGAAGCACGCACGACGTGGAACTACCAGTACCTCTGGTTCCGCGACGGTGAGCCGATCACGAGCCTCGACGAGGAGGGCAACGAGGTCGGCGCCACCGGTGAGACCTACGTGCTGACTGCCGCCGACCTGGGCAGCGACATCACCGTCAAGGTGACTGCGTCACGGACCGGCTACCCGTCGGGCACTGCCGAGTCCGAGGCCGTCGCCGTCTCCGGCGGTGCCGAGCCCGAGCCCGAGCCGGAGCCCGAGCCCGAGCCGGGTGCAGTGACCAGCAAGGTGAAGGCATCGGCCACCAAGGTCAAGGCTGGCAAGAAGCCGACGGTCACGGTCACCGTGAACGCGACCGGAGTGACTCCGACCGGCAAGGTCACCGTCACCCACAAGGGCAAGTTGGTCGGCAGCGGCAAGCTGAAGAACGGCACCGTGAAGTTCAAGTTGAAGGCCTTCTCCAAGAAGGGCAAGTACCAGGTCGCGGTCAGCTACGGCGGCTCCGGCAAGGTGCTCGGCTCCAGCAAGACGATCACCGTCAAGGTCAAGAAGAAGTGATCTGACCTCCACATCGATCGATTTCCGGTGGGGTCACGCGGCTGTCGCCTGACCCCACCGGACCCTGTTGTCCCGAAATTCCGGAGGCCCCATGTCCAGCCTGTGCATCCGTGTTCTCGCCGCCCTGCTGTGCTTCGAGCTCCTGGCCGGTTGCGGCCGGAGCGAACCCGAGCCGCAACGAGAGGTCGTCCAGGTCGGCGGCTGGAAGGCCGAGTCGCGCACCGTGAGCCGCCCGTGGGGCGTGGTCCCGATGGCACCGGAGATGGAGCGGGCCGAAACACCCGCGGCCGCAGACGCGCGGTTCATCCGCGACATGATCCCCCATCACGAGCAGGCCCTGCGGATGTCGCGGCAGGCGCTCTCCCACAACGACCTGGAGGAGCGGGTGAAGGCGGCGGCCACTTTCATCCGCGACGACCAGCGCAACGAGATCACCATCATGGCGAGCTGGCTCGATGCCTGGGGCGACGAGCTCCCCGCCGAGGACCCTGACCACGACCACACCGCCATGCCGGGCATGGTCCCCGAGCGACAGATCAGGGCGCTGGGAGACCTCGCCACGGCGGAGGCGGAGGTCGCGTTCCTGACGCTCATGGTCCAGCACCACCAGGGCGCCGTGCAGATGTCGCAGGACTACCTCGGCAACGCGGTCAACAGCTACACCCTGAGCAACGCCCGGCACGTGATCCGGGAGCAGCAGCAGGAGATCGCCTACATGAGGACCATCATCAACGACCTGTGCGCCACCGACACCGTCGCTGGCTGTCCGCAGTCATGACCGCCCCCGGCCCGGAACGCCCCAGACGCCGTTCGATGCGCCGTCGGCTGGTGCTCGCGCTCACGATGACGGTGGCCGGCCTACCGCTGGCGGCCGCTGCCTCCGGGTGGCGGGTCGTGGAGGTCACCTCCGACTCCATGGCTCCGGCCCTGCGCACCGGTGACCACGTGGTCGCGGCGCCGCTGCGCGGTGAACCGTCGGTGGGCGACATCGTGGTCTTCACGCCGCCGCACCACTGGCGTGCGGTGTTCCCGCGTTGGAGCAGCGGCGACCGGGTCCCCGAGCGCATGGTCAAGCGCGTCGTGGCGGAGGCAGGCGACCGGGTCGAGTGCTGCGCTGCAGACGGCAGCCTGCTCGTGAACGGCGAACGGATCGACGAACCGTACCTGGCCAGCGCGCCCGGTTCGGGAAACACTCCGACCTACCGAGTCGTCGTGCCGGATGGTCAGGTGTGGCTGCTCGGGGACAACCGCGACGTCTCGTTCGACTCGAGTGTGGTGGGCGCGCTCACCGGCGCAGGCAGCGTTCCCACGGAGTCGCTCACCGGCCGGGTCGTGGGACGCGGCTGACCCTCCGCTGCCGTCCGGGCCAGTGCCACGACCCGCTGCCCCAGCGTGAGGCCACTGTGGTCCTGCGCGTGCACCAGGTACTCCTGGTCGACCAGATGCTTGACGATCCGGTAGACCGTCGCCTTCGACATCGGGAGTTCCCGGACCAGCTGCCGTGACGTGACCCCCACACCCAGCTCGGCGACCTTCTCCAGGACGGCGAAGGCGCTGTCGACGGCCGCCGGCTGGCGTGCCAGGAACCGTTCTCCCGCAGCGGTGTCCCGGCCTTCTGGCTCCGGCATGTGCGGACCTCCCCTCACCTCGGCTCACCGAAGACTAGGCCCCACGCTGGTCGGCGATGTGACCTCGATGTGTCGTACGTATTTCGGCATGGAGGACGCCGACGGACTGCTCCGCGCGGTCGGGGTGGACAGCACGCGAACAGGCACCACCGCTTCTCTCGGTGTTGCGCGACGGAGTGGCCGCGTTCTACGCGTATCGTCGCGACTCGTGCGAGTCGGAACCCCGGTGGAGATCCGGATGACCAAGTGGCGGCAGTTGCCGCACTGGACGTTCTCCGGCACCTATCTCGGCAGCGACCAGCACGGCGACTGGATCGGCCTCCCCACCGGCACCCACTACGAGCGCCCCGGGGCGGCGTACGACTCCCCGTCCGCCTCGGTCACCCTGGTCCCCGCCCCTGATGCCGACGAGCGCGGCTGGCTCGCCGCCTTCCACGCGGCCGGCCACCGGCTTCCGGGGTTCACCGCCGCGATCGAGGTGTACGTCGACATCACCACTCCGCCCAAGTGGCAGGGGCGGGTGCTCACCTCCGTCGACCTGGACCTGGACGTGGTCCGCGGCTCGTCGGGGCGGGTCTGGGTCGACGACGAGGACGAGTTCGCCGAGCACCGGCACACCCTCGACTACCCGGACGTCGTGGTCGCCCACGCCGGCATCAACTGCGACCTGGTGCAGCAACTGGTCAGTGACCGCGTCGCACCGTTCGACGGCCGCACGCATCTTCCTTGGCTGGCACAGGTCAGCTGACGCCGTCCTCGGCCGGACGACGACGCCTGCGTCCCGAACGCAGCTTCAGCGGGCCGACCAGCCGCGGACCGGAGAGTCGCGTCTCCAGCTTGCGGGCCTCACGCTTGAGCGGCTGAGCGATGTACTCGCCGAGGATCACACCAGCCGCGATCGCCAGTGCCACCGAGGCGGCGGTGATGATGGCGAGCAGCCCGCGTGAGGTGTGGGCGTCTCCCTCGGAGAGCAGGGAGAGACCGCGATAGATCGACAGCCCGGGCAGCAGCGGGACGACGGCCGAGACCACCACGACGAGCGGAGGCACCTTCACCGCACCCGCAGCGGCGTACGCCACGAGCCCGACGAAGAAGGCAGCACAACCAGCCGCCCAAGGGCGCCCGAACCCGGCCAGCTGCACATAGTTGGTGATGAGGATGGCGATTGCCGCGATCACGGCGATCGGCGCAAGCACTCGTTTGGGCGAGTAGCAGGCGAAGGCGAACGCCGAGGCCGCGATGGCTGCCCCGAGCGCCAGCACCGGCCACGACTCCAGGCCGAAGGCGCCCGGGTTGAGCCGGCCGACCTCCACCCCGAGCACACCGCCCACACCGAGCCCCCGGTCACGCCCGCGATGATGCCGGCGGTCGAGAGGAACGCCTCGGTCATGCGGGCGCCGGCCGTGATGTAGAAGCCGGTGAGCGCGTCCTGCAGACCACCCATGAAACCGATCCCGGAGAGCAGCATGATGATGTTGGCGGTGACCACCAGCGACGGATCGACGTCCCACTCGGCAGCAGCCGCCCCGACCGCCAGCATCGTCGCGATCCCGCCACCGACCACCTGGAGATAGAAGGTCGGCAGCCGGCGCCGTTGCATCGCTGCCTGGACCCGGTCGATGAGCACCGCGGAGAGGAAGGCGATCGAGCAGACGATCCACTCGCCGCCCAGCATGAAGGCGACGCCCCCACACATCACGCCCCAGCCGGCGGTGATGGCGTAGCGGTGGCGGATGTGGCCCGACGAGGTCAGCCGGGCCACTTCGCTGCGGGCCTCCTCGAGGTCCATCCGATCCGCCAGGAGGTCGCGGACCAGGTGGTCGATGCGGGTGAGGTCCTCGTAGTCGATGTCACGCTGCTTGACCGTGCGGATCTGGGTGAGCGGCAGGTCGTCGGGCGAGGCCTGGTAGCCGATCGACAAGGTGGTGAAGGTGACGTCGACCGCCGCCGTGCGCAGGCCGAAGTGGTAGGCCACGGCCTGCATGGTCGCGGTGACATCAGCAGCTCCCGCGCCGTTGTCGAGCAGGAGCTCCCCGATCCGGAGGCTGAGGTCCATGACAGCGGGTGCCGACCGCTCTGCTTCCGTCATGGAACTCATCGTTGCAGACGAGTGATGTGCCACGCTGGGCACGTGCAGATCGATTTCCACGGGTCTCCCCGTCCCACGCTCGGCGTCGAGTGGGAGTTCGCGCTGGTCGATCGCCGGACCCGCGATCTCGTCAACGGTGCCGATGCGCTGATCGAGCGGGCGCTACCCCGGTTGGCACATCCTGAGCGGCTCCACCGCGAGCTGCTGCGCAACACCGTCGAGCTGGTGACCGGGGTGTGCGACACCGTCGGCGAGGCCATCGAGCAGCTGCGCGAGAGCCTCGACGTCGTCGTCCCTGCTGCCGACGAGCTCGGCATGGACCTCTTCGGCGCAGGCACGCACCCCTTCGCCGCGTGGTCGGCCCAGCAGCTGACGCCCGGACAGCGCTACGAGGAGCTGATCAACCGCACCCAGTGGTGGGGGCGGCAGATGCTGATCTGGGGCGTGCACGTGCACGTCGGACTGCCGGAGCGTGACCGGGTGCTGCCGATCATGTCGTCACTGCTCAACCAGTATCCCCACCTGCAGGCACTCTCCGCCTCCTCGCCCGTGTGGGCCGGCACCGACACTGGCTATGCGTCGAACCGGGCGCTGATGTTCCAACAGCTCCCCACCGCCGGCTTGCCCTTCCAGTTCCAGAGATGGGCGGAGTTCGAGTCGTTCGCCCACGACCAGCTCACCACTGGTGTCATCGAGGAGCTCACCGAGATCCGCTGGGACATCCGGCCCGCACCCCACCACGGCACGCTGGAGAACCGGGTCTGCGACGGCGTCTCCACCATCACCGAACTCACGGCACTGGTCGCACTCATGCACTGTCTGGTGGTCGACCTCGACGAGCGGCTCGCCGCCGGCGAGACGTTGCCGGTGCTGCCGCCGTGGCACGTGCAGGAGAACAAGTGGCGCGCCGCCCGCTACGGCCTCGATGCGATCATCATCCTCGACGCCGACAACAACGAGCGCCTGATGACCGATGACCTCGCCGACCTGTTGGAGCGACTCACACCTGTCGCCCGTCGCCTCGGTTGCGAGGACGAGCTGCGTACCGTCGCCGACATCCCGCGGCGCGGTGCCTCCTACCAGCGCCAGCGGGCCGTGGCCGCGATCCACGACGGCGACCTCGTCGCCGTCGTCGACTCCGTGGTCCGCGAACTCGTCCACGACCGCCGAGACGACAGTTCCAGTCCGTCGACCTGACGGTTGTGGGTCGCGCGACCGCCTCCACGCCTCGCCTGACATAGCCGGGTGCTCGACAACGACGGCCCGCGGGGTGAAGATGCGGCAACCGACAACCAGGGGGACGCGTGGCCACACCGATCGATCCGACCTCGACCGCCTTCCTCCTGGCCGAGAGTCGCAAGGCACCGCTCCACGTGGGCGGGTTGCAGCTCTTCGAGCCGCCCGAAGGCGCCGGCCCCGGATTCGTCGGTGACCTCTACCGCCAGATGCAGCAGGTGGAGGAGTTCGAGCCGATCTTCCTCAAGCGTCCGCACCGGTCGGTGACCACGGCCGGTCAGTACTTCTGGATCGAGGACCAGGAGTTCGACCTCGAGCACCACTTGCGCCACAGCGCCTTGCCGCAACCCGGACGGATCCGCGAGCTCCTCGACCTCTGCTCCCGCCTCCACGGGACCCGCCTGGCCACCGAACGCCCACTGTGGGAAGCCCACGTGATCGAAGGGCTCGCCGACGGCCGGGCCGCCCTCTACACGAAGCTCCATCATGCGCTCGTCGATGGCGTCTCGGCGATGCGACTGCTGCAGAGCGTGCTCAGCAGCGACCCCGATGCCCGCGAGATGCCGGCACCGTGGGCACTGCGCAAGCGTCGACGTACCAAGGACGACGCCAACCTCGCCGACGTCCCGATCAAGGCACTCCGCACGGCCCTCGGCATCAGCGCCGACGCGGCCGGGCTGCCGAGGGCGCTGGTGACCACGCTGAGCCGTGGACTGCGCAACGAGAGTGCCTCTCTGGCGCTCTACGCACCCAGGACGATCCTCAACCAGGACATCACCGCCGCCCGCCGCTTCGCCGCTCAGGACTGGCCGACCGAACGTCTGCGCGCCGTCGGCAAGGCAACCGGTGCCACGATCAACGACGTGCTGCTGGCCATGTGCGGCGGGGCGCTGCGGCGCTACCTCATCGAGTTGGACGCGTTGCCCGAGACCAGCTTGGTCGCGATGTGCCCGGTCGGCCTCAACGCCAAGGAGGCCGGCAGCGCGTCGACGACGGGCGGCAACGCGCTCGGGACGGTCATGGTGCGGCTGGGCACCGACGAGGCCGACCCCGGCGCGCGCTTGCGCACCATCCACCACTCGATGCTCGAGGGCAAGGCCGCACTCGGCAGCATGACCCCGACCCAGATCCTGGCGATGAGCGCGATCGGGATGGCTCCGGCAGTGCTCACCCCGCTGTTGGGCCTGCAGGGGCACGTGCGGCCACCCTTCAACGTCATCATCTCCAACGTGCCGGGCCCGCGCGTGCCGCAGTACTTCAACGGCGCCAGGCTGGTCGGCATGTATCCACTGTCGGTCCCGATGCCCGGCCTCGCGCTCAACATCACCACGACGTCGTACGCCGGCACCATGGGTTTCGGACTCACCGGCTGTCGGCGCACCCTGCCCCACCTGCAGCGACTGCTGATCCACCTCGAGGACGAGCTCGCTGCACTGGAATCGGCGGCGGGCGTCAGCTGAGCTCGGACGCGGGCTCGTGGACGATGACCTCGAGCGTCTCCCCGAACCGTTGCGCAACCGCCCGCAACCGTGCCTGCGTGATGTCGCTGACCGCGAGCAGCCCAGCTCCGTGGGCGTTGCTGCCCGGCCGCGTCGGCTCGGGGATGTTGACCGAGACCGACCGGCGCTCGCCGCCGTCGTCGGCGTTGGCGAGCGCGACCGCATGTGCGGTGGTGCCGCTGCCGGCGAAGAAGTCGAGCACGTGGGCATCGTTGGGGAAGCAGTCGAGCACCCGCCGCACCAGCCCGGTGGGCTTCGGGCTCTCGAAGACGTGACCGACGATCTCCTTGAGCTCGGCGACAGCGGTGTCGGTGGAGCCGATCTCCTCGGCCAGCCAGATGGTGCGCAACTTCTTGCGACGGCCGGGGTGCAGCCAGTCGCGTTGGTAGATGTCGACGCGATCGCCGAGCTTGCCCTTGACGGTGCGGCAGACCAGGTCGCCGGGCCGGGAGTCGACGAGCGGCGCCGACCAGCGCCAGACGGCTGGCTTCCCGTCGCCGAAGACCGGGAGCACCTCGCGAGCCCCGGCGAAGGGCCGGGTCGCCACGTGTCCGGACTCCGGGTCGCCCCACAACGGGTAGTGCAGGGTACGAGCGGTCACGGGGTTGAACTTCTTGTTGGTGTTGCGCAGCGGCAGCAGCCGGTGGCGACGGCCGTCGTCGGCAATCCGGGGAAGTCGGACTCCAGCACCGTGTGGGCCGAGGTGGCGTCCAGCCGGCACGCCTCGATGTCGCGAGCGAACACCAGCAGGTATTCGTGGGACGTGGCGAACCACGGGCCCAGCTGCCGGCCCTTCGCGTTGAGGTTGACCACGATCTGCGCGATGAACTGTTCCTCACCGAAGACCTCGTCGAGCAGCAGCCGCAGGTGCGCCATCTCGTTGTCGTCGATGGAGATGAAGAGGGCACCGTGGTCGGCGAGCACCCGCCGCGCCTCGACCAGTCGAGGTCGCATCATCTCGACCCAGGCAGCATGCCTGCCCGCGCCCGCACCGTGCCGGTCGCGGTAGGCGAAGTCGCTGCCGGTGTTGTAGGGCGGGTCGGTGTAGATCAGGTCGACGGATCCGTCGGGCAGCGTCTGCAGGACGGGCAGGTTGTCGCCGACGTGCAACGTGTGAACGGCGTGGTTCATCGCAGGACCGGCGCCAGCTCGATGACGTGCCACGTCGTGCCGTCGTGCTCCAGCTTCATCAGGTAGCGCTCATTGCCGCCCTCGCGATACTCCGGGTCGGCACCTTCCGACGCCACGATCGCCTCCGGCCGGCGCAGCACCTCCAGCCCGAGCTCAGCCTGCTTGTCGGGCAGGCCCGGCTGGGCCACCACTCGCTGCAGCAACCAGCCCTCGCCCGTGACATGGCCCCCGGTCTCGGTGAGTCCGTCGATGCCGTCCGCCATCCGGCGGCAGGTGACGCAGTCGGGTCCGCTCTCCCGCAGCCACTCGCCCGTACCGCGCGCGACCGCTTGGTTGAGCAGCTCGACCCAGTGCGCCGCATAGGCCTTGGCTCCGGCCGGGGTGGCGCTCCGCGCCCCACGCAGTACGCCGACTCGAGGCTGCGGCACGTCGGTTGCGGTGGCGGCATCGCTCGATCCCGCCGACACCTGGCCGTGCTCGTCCCCGGGCCCGTCTCCCCCGGGTCGTCGCTGCACCCGGCAACTCCTGCCCCGAGGCAGAGCGCCGCGACCGTGGCCGTGATGCGGGCGAGCAGCCCCCAGCTGCTTCGGGATCGGGCTCCGACTCGGTTCGGCACGACGGTCAGCCTAGACCGACGTGCTTCAGCCCTCCTCGCACCACGTTGCCGACCCCCGGAGATCGTCCAGCCGGTCGTCGACCCAGCCCTTGGCCTTGCGGAGGTCGTCACGCACCTCGTCGGTGAGATCGGGTGCGCGGGTGTCGTCGATCGCCATCTCGTGGTGTCCGGACGCCACGGCCGCCACGTTGTGCTGACTCGTGGAGCCCGACGCGTAGTAGCTCGTGTGCCCGCGCACCTCCGTCAGCCCCAGGTCGTCGTGACCGGCCGTGTCGAGCTGGCGCACCCCATCGAGGTAGGAGAGGTCGCGACCGAACCACCCCGAGTCGGCGACCAGGTCACCCTTGGCCTCGAGATTGTGCACGTGCCCGTGCGGCACCTTGAGCTCGGCGACGTCGTCGACACCGGTGCCGGGCGAGCCGAGCGCCACGAAGTCGTCGACACCGGTGCCGTGCTGCAGCGCATGGCTCGATGCCAAGGAGCCGTAGGAGTGTCCGGCCACCGTCAGGTGGGGATCCTCGGCCCGCGTCACGTCGAGGCTGTTGAGGAAGTCGGCGTAGCCCGGTCCGGCATCACGGGCGACGTCGTCGGTCACCGTCTGTTGCAGTCCCCTGACGATCTCGGGGAGTCCTCTCCCGTCGAGTTGTGGCGCCTCGTAGCCCATCGACACGATGGCCGCATGGGTGGTGGCATCGACGTCTTCGCCTGCCTGCGCGGAGAGATCGGCAGCCACGTCGAGCAGGTCCCGCGCCTCCTCGACCTTGTCGCCGAGGTTGCGGCTGGGCTGGGAGTTGACGCCCGGGACGAGGGTCGTGACGTGCACCGCCCTGTCGACCCGTCCCAGCCCGATGTCGGTGGTGACGTGACGGCGCCCGTTGATGTCGAGCGAGAGCAGGGAAGTGCCCGGACCGCTGATCACCTTGCTGATCGCGGCCAGGTCCTGCAGCTTGTGGAGCAGCGTGTTCGGAGCCTCGACAGGCTCGTCGGTCAGCATCCGTCGGACGGCGGTGCGCCTGCTGCTCTCGCACCACTTGTCCAGCAGCTCCTCTCGGCCAGCGGAAGATATCGCCGGTTGGCCTCGTCGCGTCGCGCTAGCGGGATGCCGTTGGTGTTGCCGATCAGCTGGGGCTGCTCCTCGATGAGTCGCCGGCGCTCCCCGCGGGCAGGCTCCGCCACCAGCCGAAGACCTCTCCCGGTGCACCGAGGTGGGCATCGGCAGCACGTCGCGCCGGGCCGCCTCCCTGCCGGCGACCACGGCCTCGGCCAACGACCCGTTGCCGCCGTCGACGAGGCTGAGGCCGCCATGGGGAGCACCTGGGCGAGCTCGGCGTCCGCGTGGTCGGCAGCGCGCAGACCCTCCCGATCCGCTTCGGTCAGCTCCTCCCGGTGACGCACTCGGTCATCGGCCACCGCTGGGTCGGGATCGGGGACAGCAGGGTCGAGCACGACACCCGACACCTCGTCGACGTGGAACCCATGGGCCCGCGCCTCGGCGGCCGGCGTCGCCACGCACGTCGGGCACTGCCGGCGGCGTGGCACGCCAGCGCCAGCGCCCGCGCCACCGCGGCCACCTCGGCGACGGAGTCGTTGAGCCGGTTGGCGAGAACCCGGTGGGTGCGCGCCGCCGCCACGGCATCGTCGCCTGTCAGCTCGACGGTGGCCGCCCTGCCTCCAGGTCACTGCCCAGATCGACCAGGTCACGCCGAGCGGTGACACCACGCCTGCCGGGTCATCGAGCAGCGCCAGTGAAGCGGCACTTT
>NZ_JAKGRW010000032.1 GCF_021555175.1 Nocardioides alcanivorans
GAGAGGACGTGACCCCAACCACAGGGCCAATCGGGCCGCCGCACGGCGGCGTCCGCGTTCACCGAAGTGGCAGGTCAGGGCCGGTTCGGGGAGTCCGAGTCGTGCGGGTCCCAGCCAGCCGTGCGCAGGTCGACCCGCTCTGGTCCGAGCATGGCCGTCCCCTCAGCCAGGTGGTTCTGCCGGGCCGCGTCCTCGTTGTGGGCCGGGAGTCGCCCGTCGGCACGCACCACCCGCCACCAAGGCACTCCCCCGCCGTGCATGGACAGGACCCGGCCGACCTGGCGGGGTCCACCCGTCCCAGTCCTCTCCCGGACGACCTCGGCGAGGTCGCCGTACGTCGTCGCCCGCCCCCAGGGGATCCGCTCGACCAAGGAGAGCACGACCTCCACGTAGTCGTCGCCGTCACTGCTCGGATTGCCCACGCCGTTGCCTCCTGCTTCGTATGCTGGCCGTTGCCCCGAGCAAAGTCTCTCCCCGATGAACACGAGGTCACCGCGTGCCACACCGTCGCTCCCGCCACCGAGCCAGGAACACAGCGGCGTGGGCCGTCGGCACCCTGCTCCTGGCCACCGGCCTCCAGGCCTGCAGCGACAATGGGGATGCGCTTCCCGACGATCTCGGGAAGCGCCCGTCGAGCTCGCAGGCCCAGGGACAGCCGCGCGCGCCCCAGGGCGCCGCCAACGTCGTCCTGATCACGGCCGACGACATGAGCATCGACGACGTGGCGCACATGCCACACCTCCAGCGGCTGGTCGGCGAACGGGGAGTGACGATCGAGGATGGGCTCGCGCCGACGCCCATCTGCGTGCCGGCCCGCGCCTCGCTCCTGACCGGCCAGTACGCGCACAACCACACGGCGCTCACCATCAACGGCCGCAACGGCGGTTTCAAGTCGTTCGAGGACGAGGACACGCTGCCCGTCTGGTTGCAGGAGGCCGGCTACGACACCCTCTTCGTCGGCAAGTACCTGAACGGTTACGGCGAGAACGACCAGACCTACCTGCCCCCGGGATGGTCCGACTTCCGAGCCAGCATCGACTACTCCACCTACAGCTTCACGGACACGTTGTTCAACGCCAACGGTCGGGTGGTGAAGCCGGCGGGCTACAGCACCGACCTGATCGCCGAGATGACCACCGAGATGCTGGCCGATCGTCCCGATCCGGACCGGCCCTTCTACCTGTGGGCGAACTACGTGGCGCCACACACCGGAGGCGGCGACGAGTCGGACGACCCCAAGGTCACCCAGAGCGATCCCGAGGCCCAGCTCGCCACCACCCGCCCGGCCGATCGTCACCGCAACACGTTCTCCGACGAGGAGCTGCCCGACGTACCCGAGATGTGGCGGGCGCCCGACAAGAGCCGTTGGGCCACCAAGAAGAAGTCGGGCGCCTATCGATCGGCCATGCGCGAGGTCAACCAACAACGCATCGAGTCGCTCCAGGCCGTGGACGAAGCCATTCGTGACACCGTGAAGGCACTCCGCAAGCAGGGGGAGCTCGACGACACCTACGTGATCGTCACGTCGGACAACGGCTTCATGACCGGGCACAACAACAAGATGGGCAAACTTCTGCCCTACGACAACTCGCTGCGCATCCCGATCCTCGTGCGTGGCCCGGGACTCCCCGAGGGCACCTCCACGGAGCTCGCGGTCACCAATCCCGACCTCGCCGCCACCATCGCCGCCCTGGCAGGAGCCGAACCCGGGCGCGTGGTCGACGGGGTGGACGTGCTGCCCTGGCTCACCGAAGGTCGCAACGGGCAACGGATCATCCCGATCGAGGCGTGGCCGCTGAACGGCGGCCGCAAGAACAAGCGGGTCTACTCAGGCATCCGGTTCGGTCCCTACACCTATGTGCTGCCCCGCGGAGGTGCACCCGAACTGTATGACCGGAGCCGGGATCCCGGCGAGCTCAAGAACGTGGCCGGGGAGCCGGCGTACGCGCAGGTCCTGGCCCAGCTCGCCGAGTGGGACGACCGCTACCGCGACTGTGCGGGACAGGAGTGCCCGACCGAGCTCGAGGAGACCGAGCTCGTCCCGGCGAAGGGCTGAGCAGTCGGCCTCAGACGTCTGACGCGCAGCGGAAGCCGATGTTGGCCGACGAGGAGTCAGGAGTGTTGCTCGAGCGCGCGGCCACCCGATAGCGGTGGCAGTAGGAGTCGTGGCAGAGGAACGAGCCGCCTCGCATCACCCGAGCGACGCCCTCGTCGGGGCCGCGAGGATCCTGGTGGGGCGACTGCGTGTAGTAGTCAGCGGCAAACCAGTCGGCACACCACTCCCAGACGTTGCCGGCCATCTGGTGCAGGCCGTAACCGTTGGGCGGGAAGGTCTTGACCGGGGCGGTGGTCAACCAACCGTCCTCCTCGGTGTTGCGCACCGGGAAGTCGCCCTGCCAGATGTTGCAGCGGTGCCGTCCGCCCGGGGTGAGTTCCTCGCCCCAGACGAAACGCTGCCCCGCGAGACCGCCGCGGGCGGCGTACTCCCACTCGGCCTCGGTGGGCAGCCGGCGTCCCGCCCAGGTGGCGTAGGCCTCGGCATCGGTGTGGGACACGTGCACCACCGGGTGGTTGGACCTGTCGCGTACGTCGCTGCTCGGCCCCTCAGGATGGCGCCAGTCGGCACCGTCGACCATCAGCCACCACTGGGCACCGGCCACCGCGCCGCGCACCGCATCGGGGTCGGAGAGCGCCAGATGGAAGACGGCCGAGAAGCCCTCGCGCTCGGCGACGGTGACATAGCCCGTGTCCTTGACGAAGGTGGAGAAGGCGGCATTGGTGACCGCGACGGGATCAATCCGGAAGGGGTGCAGCTCGACCTCGTGCACCGGGGTCTCGCCATCCGCGGGATAGCCCTCGTCGAAGTGGTCGCCCATGGCGAAGGTGCCGCCGGGCACCAATGCCTGGGCCGGGCCGCCCTTCCGGCGCCGCGAGGGCGCCGGAAGGGTGGCCGGGGTGTTGCTGGTGGGGCGCGACGGCGAGCAGCAGCCGCCGGGCTCGGAGCCGGTCATCAGTAGCTGGGCTGGCTCGGGTCGATCTGGTTGACCCACGCCACCACGCCGCCGCCGACGTGCACGGCGTTGTCGTAGCCGGCGCCCTTGACGATCGCCAGGCACTCGGCAGAACGGACGCCGGACTTGCAGTGGAGCACGACCTGCTTGTCAGCCGGCAGCTTCTCAAGAGCGCTGCCGTTGAGGAAGTCGCCCTTGGGGATGAGGACCGCACCCGGGATGTGGTTGATCTCGGCCTCGTTGGGCTCCCGCACGTCGACCAGCACGAAGTCGGCCTCGCCGCTCTCCCGCTGCTTGAGCATTGCCGCCAGATCGTGCACCGAGATCGTCGAACCGACGGCTGCGTCGGCAGCCTCCTCGGAGACCGCGCCGCAGAAGGCGTCGTAGTCGATGAGCGAGGTGACGGTGGCGTTGTCACCGCACAGTGCGCAGTTGGGGTCCTTGCGCACCTTGAGCTTGCGGTAGGACATCTCGAGTGCGTCGTAGATCATCAAACGCCCGACCAGCGGGTCACCGATGCCAGCCAGCAGCTTGATGCCTTCGTTGACCTGGATCGACCCGATCGCGGCGCAGAGCACGCCCAGCACGCCGCCCTCGGCGCACGACGGGACCATGCCGGGCGGCGGCGGCTCCGGGTAGAGGCAGCGGTAGCAGGGAGCATCGACCGAGTTGCCGTCGGTGTCGACCGCGTGCGGCCAGAAGACGGACGCCTGGCCGTCGAAGCGGTAGATCGAGCCCCACACGTAGGGGATCTTCAAGAAGTAGGCGGCGTCGTTGACCATGTAACGCGTCGCGAAGTTGTCGGTGCCGTCGAGGATCAGGTCGTAGCCCTCGAAGACCGACAGCACGTTGTCGTTGTCGAGCCGGCCCTCGTGGAGGACGACCTCGACGAGCGGGTTGATCTCCTTGATGGAGTCACGGGCCGACTGGGCCTTGGAGCGGCCGATGTCGGACTGGCCGTGGATGACCTGACGCTGCAGGTTGGACTCGTCGACCTCGTCGAACTCGGCGATGCCGATCGTGCCGACGCCGGCTGCGGCGAGGTAGAGAAGAGCAGGCGAGCCGAGGCCGCCGGCACCGATGACCAGCACCTTGGCGTTCTTGAGTCGCTTCTGGCCGGCCATGCCCACGTCGGGGATGATCAGGTGGCGGCTGTAGCGACGCACCTCGTCGATGGTCAGCTCGTCCGCGGGTTCCACGAGCGCTGGGAATGACACGGGTGATCTCCTCGATCGGTTCTTCAGGGGACATCCGCACAACGCGGACCTCGTCCTCCATGTTCCCCAGCGACGCAAGTGGCGGCGTACCCATCCCGTCATGCGGACGCAGCACGGTCGGCACAGCCTTGTAGGCTGCGATTCGGCCGGCAGGTGTCCGGCGCGGAGAGGGGCAGGTGTGAGCGACGAATCCGGTCTGGTTGCCAGACCACGCGGAGGCCGACTCCCCGTCGCGCGCGACGGGCCCAGCTGCTCGAGTCCGCACTCGAGGTCTTCGTCGCCAACGGCTACCACAACACCGGCATGGACGACATCGCCGACCGGGCGGGCGTCTCCAAGCCCGTGCTCTACCAGCACTTCCCGGGCAAGCAGGAGCTCTACATGGCCTTGCTGGAGACGTCCTGCGACGCCATCATCGCCAGCTGCCGCCGAGCCTTGGAGTCCACGGACGACAACAAGCTCCGCGTCGCGGCGGCGATGACAGCCTTCTACGAGTACGTCGGCTCCGAGTCAGGCGCGTTCCGTCTCGTCTTCGAGTCCGACCTGACCAACGAGCCGGCCGTGCGCGCCCTGGTCGACCGGGTCACGGTCGACTGCGCGGAGATGATCACCGACGTGATCCGTGAGGACACCGGCCTGTCGGTGACTGCGGCGAACCTGCTGGCCGTCTCCCTGGTCGGCATGGCCCAGGTGAGCGCACGCTTCTGGACCGATGACCCCGGCGACTTGAGCCGCGAGGAAGCCGCCGCCCTCGTTGCCGGCCTCGCCTGGCGCGGCATCGCCGGATACCCCAAGCACGACTGACCACCTTCCCCGTCGGGGACAAGAACACGAAGGACAAAACTCATGGAGATCAAGATCGGAATCCAGCAGTCGGCGCGAGAGATCGTGCTCGACGTGGACACGACCGCGGCCGACGTCGAAGCCCGCGTGGCCGAGGCAGTCTCCAGCGACGGCCTGCTGTCGCTCACCGACATCAAGGGCCGCAGCGTCCTGGTTCCCAGTGCCCGCCTCGCCTACGTCGAGATCGGCTCGAGCACCGTGGGCACGGTCGGCTTCCGCTCCTGACCACCACCGACCAGCAGCGATGAAGCTCGATGACCTGCTCCTGGCGCTGGTGGGCGGTGTCGTCATCGGCTGCATCGCCCGGGCGCTGTGGCCGACCCTGGCCCTCTGGGCCGCAGTCATCCTCGGCTTTCTCGGGATGGTCACCGGAACGGTGATCTATCTCGACGTGTTCGGCTTCGCCCCCGACACGCCCAACATCGACTGGTGGCGACACATCTGGCAGGTCGCCACGGGGGTCGGGCTGGTCGCGCTGGTGGCAGCGATCAGTCGGAAGCTCCCGTTCCCTCGGTGACGGCCGCCGGTGCCTCGCCGGTCCGGTCCTCGTCCTCGGCCGCGACCGGGTCCTCCTTGGCGACGGTGGTGCGCAACTCGGTGCGTGGCATCCGCCAGATCGCCACGAGGGTGACGACAGCGAACGCGGCGGCGATCACGAAGATCACGCCGATGTCGTCACCGTAGGCGTGCCGTACGGCGGTCGCAGCGGCAGCCGGCATGTGCTCGAGGTCGAGCCCACCACCCTGTGCGATCTGGCCCGCTTCCTCGGGGGTGATCTTGCCGCTCGCCACGAGGTCCTTGATCGACTCGGCCGAGGTGTCGGCGACGCGATTGCTGAGGATCGCTCCGAGAACGGCGATGCCGATCGTGCCGCCCAGGGAGCGGAAGAAGCTGACCACCCCGCTGGCGGCGCCGATGTCGGTGACGTCCACGGTGTTCTGGACCACGAGCACGAGGTTCTGCATCAACGCGCCCTGCCCCAGTCCCATGAGGATCATGAAGGCGCTCAGGTGCCACATCGGCGTCGTGTGATCGGTGAGTCCCATCAGCGCGAGGCCGACGATCAACGAGGTGGCGCCCGCCAGCATGACCGGCTTCCACCGCCCGGTCCTGGTGATGATCTGACCCGAACCGGTGGCTCCGATCATGCTGCCCAGGATCAACGGCAGCATGAGCAGGCCGGCCTCCGTCGGCGAATAGGCCTGCGCCGTCTGGAAGAACTGGCTCAGGAAGACCGAGGTGCCGAACTGGGCGATGCCGACGGCAATGCTCGCGATGATCGCCAGCATGGTCGTGAGCTCGAGCAGGATCCGCGGCGGCACCAGCGGCTCGGGGTGCTTGCGCTCGATGAGGATCGCAGCCATGAGAGCGAGCAGGGTGCCCGCGAGGAACATGCCCGACTCGCGCGAGACCCAGTCGTAGTCCTTGCCCGCGAACGACACCCAGATCAACGGCAGCGACGCGGCGACCGAGATGAAGAGTGCCCCCCACCAGTCGATCCGAGCCGGACGGCGGACGGTTTCGATGTGCAGGAACTTCTGCAGCACCGCGAGACCGGCCAAGGAGATTGGGACCGCGACGAAGAAGCACCAGCGCCATCCGGCCAGGTCGACGATCACGCCGCCGAGCAACGGGCCCGAGACGGTGGCGACAGCCATGACGGCCGCCATGTAGCCGGCGTACCGACCGCGCTCACGCGGAGCAATGATGGTGCCGAGGATCGCCTGGGTCAGGGCCATCAGACCACCGACACCGAGGCCCTGCAGGCCGCGGGCGGCGAGCAGCTGCGGGACGCTCTGCACCAGGCTGGCGGCGAGGGAGCCGAGCAGGAAGAGCACGCCCGCGATCTGCACGAGCATCTTCTTGTCGAAGAGGTCCGACAGCTTGGACCAGATCGGACTGGACACGGTCATGGCGAGCAAGGTCGCGGTGACGACCCACGTGTACTGGGTCTGGTTGCCGTCCAGGTCGGCGATGATCGTGGGCAGCGCCGTACTGACGATCGTGGAGCTGAGCATCGCCACGAAGAGCATCGCGAGGAGGCCCGCGAGGACCTCGAGCACTTCCTTGTGGCTCAGTGCTCTGGGCGTGGGGGTGGAGGTGGGGCCAGTCATGCGGTGCCTTCGAGCTCGGTGCTGGGGACAGCGGGGTTCAGGGAATGGTTCAAGTCAGTGAGCAACCTGACGAGGGTGGTGAGATCGGGTTCGGCCCACGCATCCATGCGGGTGCCCACGTGATCAACGAAGCCGGACCAGAGGCTGCTCAACCGGTCACGCCCATGAGCAGTGATGTCGATCAGGTCGGCACGGGCATCGGCTGGATCACTGCGCCGAGTCACCAGCCCGTCCGCTACGAGGGTGGTCAGCTGCCGACTCACCACGGACGGTCCGACGAACAGTCGCTCCGCGATCGTTCCGGGCCGCAGCGGCCCGTGCTCGGCGAGTTGGCGGAGCAACGGGATGTCTGCACGTCGCAGGCCCTCCACCTTGATGACCTCGCGCTGACTCAGGGAACGCAGCGTCCTTGTCGTCGACAACAGCGCAGTGGTCAGTTCCTCGATCGCTGCGTCGCGCGCCACTACTTCATTGACCATGACAACTATTTCAACACCCAACCATTGCCTAAGTCAAATGAAAGCGGCCACCGTCACGTGACGGTGGCCGCAGCGATGAAGCAGTCGGTCAGTGGGCGAGACCGAGATCCGCCATCCGTGCGGCGTGCTTCTCGGTGAGCCGGCTGAACATCCGGCCGAGGGCGGCCAGGTCCATGCCCGGCCGGTCCACTCCACCGGCCAGCAGTGCTGAGAGCGCGTCACGCTCGGCCGCAACCCCCTGGGCCTGCGTGAGCGCCTCCCCATCAGGCGCCGTCCCCACAACGCCAACCGCCCTGAGACCCGGTGGTCCTCCTCGATCGCTGCGCGGACCTTCTCGACGACGAAGGCACTGTGCTGGGTGCGTTCGAGCGAGGACAGGATCAACTCGCGGGTGTCGACGTCGACGAAGGCAGCGATCTCCCGATAGAAGTCCCGAGCCAACCCGTCACCGACATAGGCCTTCACCAAGGACTCCAACCAGTTGGAGGGTGCGGTGTGCTGGTGGAAGCGGTCGAGCGGCTCCCGGAACGGCGTCATCGCCTCGAACGGATCGGCGCCCAGCTCGACGAGTCGATCGCGCAGCCGGAGCACGTCGTTGAACTCCGCCGACGCCATCGTCCCCAGGGCCACCTTGTCCTCGAGGCTCGGGGCCAGGCGGGTGTCTTCGGCGAGCCGCTCGAAGGCAGAGAGCTCGCCGTAGGCGATGACGGCCAAGAGGTCGACGACCGCCGCCCGATAACCGGGATCGGAGAACGCAATGGGGCTCTGACCGGGCACTTCTTCGGGCGACGATTCAGTCATGCGTGCAGGGTACCGATAGACTTGACCTGTGCGTGCCACGTGGTGGCACCCCCGGCGACGCCCCGGCGTCACTCATCGCCCGCCGCCGGCGCATGTGCGCGGTCGCCCCTGAGCTGGCCGCCCAGACCTACTCAAGGAAGCGAACTTCACAGCGTGACCACCTTCAGAGATATCGGGGTCCACCCCGAGATCGCCGACGCCCTCGAGCGTTCCGGCATCACCAGCCCCTTCCCGATCCAGGAGATGACCCTGTCGGTCGCCCTCATGGGCACCGACCTCATCGGCCAGGCCCGGACCGGCACCGGCAAGACCCTTGCCTTCGGCATCCCGGTGCTCCAGCGCACCGTCGTGCAGCACGATCCCGACTACGTCGAACTCGCCCAGGGCAAGCCCCAGGCACTCGTGGTCGCCCCCACTCGCGAGCTCGCCCTCCAGGTCTCCTCGGACCTCGAGATGGCCGGCAAGGACCGCGGCGTCCGGGTGCTCACCGTCTACGGCGGCGTGGGCTATGACTCGCAGCTCGACACGCTCGAGTCCGGCGTCGACGTCGTGGTCGGCACGCCGGGTCGGCTCATCGACCTCGCCAACCGCAAGGCCCTCGACCTCTCCCACGTGAAGAGCGTGGTTCTCGACGAAGCAGACGAGATGCTCGACCTCGGCTTCCTCCCCGACGTGGAGAAGTTGCTGTCGAAGACGCCCGAGACCCGGCAGACCATGCTCTTCTCGGCAACGATGCCTGCAGCGATCATCGCCCTGGCCCGCACTCACATGCGGCACCCGATGAACATCCGCGCGGAGGCCCAGGACGACAACCAGACCGTCCCTGCGACGGCACAGTTCATCTACCAGGCCCACGACCTCGACAAGCCCGAGATCATCGGCCGGATCCTCCAGGCAGACGACGCCGAGAAGGTCATCGTCTTCACCCGGACCAAGCGTCAGGCCCAGCGCATCGCCGACGACCTGGCCGAGCGTGGCTTCAAGACTGCTCCGCTCCACGGTGACATGGCGCAGGTCGCCCGCGAGAAGGCCATGACCAAGTTCCGCGAGAACAAGCTCAAGGTGCTCGTCGCCACCGATGTCGCGGCGCGAGGAATCGATGTCGCGGGCGTCTCCCACGTCATCAACTACACCTGCCCCGAGGACGACAAGACCTATGTGCACCGCATCGGCCGCACCGGGCGCGCGGGAGCCAGCGGGGTCGCGGTCACCTTCGTCGACTGGGCCGACGTGACTCGCTGGAAGGTCATCAACAAGTCCTTGGACCTCCCCTTCGACGAGCCACAGGAGACCTACTCCACCTCGGAGCACCTCTTCACCGACCTGGGCATCGCACCCGGCACCAAGGGCCGGATCGTGGAGAGCAGCCCCTCAGGAGCGGCCCGCACGACAGGAGCGCACCGAGCGCCCGAAGCGCGACCGCAGCCGCAGCCGCACCCAGGGCGGACGCCCCGTCGAGGGCGGCACCGAGCAGCCCAGCTGCTGCCGCCCCGACGGCCGAGGACGGCGAGGGCGAAGCGCCCCGTCGGCGTCGTCGGCGTCCGCAAGCCCAGCGGCGCGGGCAGCCAGCCCGAGGTGGCACCGGCCACCGCCACCGCCACCGCCACCGACTGATGCAGCTCCACGCCGGGACACACTCTGCGATAGTCCCGGACGAATTCGTCGCCCTCCCGCAAGCGGGAGCTACAAATTCGTCCGGGACTATCCCGATTTCAGGGGGTGGATCGTCCCGCCGCAGCTCACGCGACGACGACGACGGAGGTGCCGAGCGGGGCGAACTCCCAGAGGGCGACGGCATCCTCGCTGCGCTGCCTGATGCAGCCGTGCGACAGGGGCTGGCCGAGCTCGTCCTCGGTCTGCACCGCCTTGCCGTCGGAGACCGGGATGTCGTGGAATCCGATGGCTGCCCGCGGACCCCGCGCGAAACGGACGAAGTGGCGCATCGTGCCGGAGTCGTCGATGCCCCAAGCCTGCTCCGAGCGGGGAAGACCGAGTAGCTACCGGGGTCGAGGTTGTCGTAGACACTCCCGGAAACCAGGTAGGTGCGTTCGACCGCCTCGTCGGCGGCGATCAACCAGACCCGCTGACGCTCCTGGCTGAAGACGATTCGACGCCCCTGGCCCGAGTCCGCAGGAACCGCATCGGACGGCAGCGGAGCCATCACCGCCTGCGCGGCGCTGGCCGGACCAGCACCGGTTCGGCGACGGTGGCGGGCGCCCCGCCGCCAGGATCCGAGTCGAGCGATCCGGAGATCGCCGCCGGCGTCACCTGCGGAGGCACCAGCCCGACCCCGGCCCCCACCACCGCACCAGTGGCCAGCACCGCGACCAGGCTCAGCCAGGCGCGGGAACGGCGACGAGGAGCGCGATGTCGTGACATCGTCAGGCGGAACCGTCGCGGCGACGCAGCAGGGCAGCAGCAACCTCACGATAGGCAGCAGCGCGCCTTGCTGGTGCGACTCATCGCGAGGATCGATCGGCCGGCGGCAGGGTGCCTCGGCGAGCTTGATGGTCTTGGGGATGGGAGGCTCCATGACCTCCAGGTCGTAGGTCTCGGCGATGGTGTCCAGCACTCGGCGCGCATGGTTGGTGCGGCCGTCGAAGAGCGTGGGCAGCACACCCCAGACCTCGAGCGCACGGCTGGTGAAGCGCCGTACGTCGTGGACGGTGTCGAGGAGTTGGCCGACGCCACGGTGGGGAGAGCGTCTCGCACTGCAACGGGATGAGGACCCCGTCTGCTGCGGTGAGGGCGGCCACGGTGAGGACACCGAGCGAGGGCGGGCAGTCGAGGAGCACCCAGTCGTAGTGCTCCCCGTCTGCTCCAGGTCGTCGAGCGCCGTCTTGATGACGTGTTCCCGGCCGGTGCGGGTCAACAGGTCCGCCTCGGCACGAGCCAGCTCGATCGTGGCCGGGAGTATCTCCACTCCGTCGTGGGTGTCGAGCCGGACCTCGCGGGCGTCGAGGCCCTTCGTCAGAACGTGGTGGACGGAGAGCTCGAGGTCCTCCGGGTCGATGCCCAAGGAGAACGTCAGGCAGGCCTGCGGGTCGAGATCGACCAACAACACACGCTGCCCCAGCTCGGCGAGCGCCGCACCGAGAGAGGCGACCGTCGTGGTCTTGGCGACGCCACCCTTCTGGTTGGCGATCGCGAGCGTTGTCCCAGTCGTTGGCTCCATCATGCCCGACGCGGTTGCGATCGCCCATGGGCACCTGAATGCTGGGCACATGACCAGCTCCAGCACACTGCCCTCCGGTCTGCACTCGTCACCGGTGCCACGGCCGGCATTGGACACGAGTTCGCCGTCCAGCTGGCCCGACGCGGCCATCCCCTGGTGCTGGTCGCCCGTGACGAGGCGCGCCTGGAGGCAGTCGCCGAGCGGCTCCGTCGACCACCGGGCAAGAGGTGGGGGTACTGCCTGCCGACCTGGTGGATCGGGCTCAACTGGATCGGGTCGCGGAGCGCCTGCAAGTGATCGTGAGCGTCGGTCGAGGTGCTGGTCAACAACGCAGGCTTCGGCCTCAACAACGCTTCCTCGACAACGACGTGGAGGCCGAGCAGCAGATGCTCGACATCTTGGTGCGCCTGTCGCATGCCTTGGGGACGATGACCGAGCGCGGCAGGGGTGCCGTCGTCAGCGTCTCCAGCATCGCATCGTTCCTGCCGCGCAGCGGCCACCGGCGGAGCCTGGGTGAACAGCTTCAGCGAGTGGGCCCTGATCACGCCAGCTGCAGGGTCCAGGTCTGGCGCTTGTGCCCGGGATTCGTGAAGACCGAGTTCTGACGGATGGATGTCGCGCGACTCGGCACCGGGTTTCTGTGGCTGGAGGCCGGGCCGTGCAGGACCCTTGTCGACCTGGACCGGGGCCGGGTATCCGTGCCGAGCAATACAAGCCAGTCGTCACCGCGACCAGGATCGTCCTCGCAGCCTTCAGCGGGCGCAGGCCCTCGACCCCTTCACCCTGCGGCGACCAACCCGCTCATATCACCAGCACGAAGGCACGGACCGCGTCAGCCATCTGCGGCAATCGCCGAGAGCAGAAAGGCCGCGATCTTGGTGATGAGCAGCCCCGCCCTCGCGGATGAGCTTCGCCAGTCCGCGAGAAGCGCATCAGCCACATCGATGCTGGCGACGATGCCGACCACGAGCGTCACATCGAATTTGAAGTCGAAGCTCTACCGAACAGCATGGTATGCCACGATCGCGCCGGGGCCGGCCAGCAACGGGACCAATTGCCACGTTCGTGTCGCCGGACCCGGCCATCGAGAACGTGTTGTGCAGGCAGCTGCGAGTGCGGCAACAACAGCGAAGTCCGCCCGCGCCCTGCGGAATCGAGATGTGCATGTAGCGCAGAGCGCGTGACCGAAGGGGTGACCCGGGCGGCGACAGCCTGCCATGCGCATGATCGGCAGCGACCAGCGGTCAGCGAGAGCGGGATCCATGATGACGAACAAGATGAAGACCTCAGTGAGCGCATCACGACATTGATCACCGAGTCCACGACGCCTCCGGAAACCTCGTCGTACGGAGAATGTATGTTGCATCGCGGTTCGACGAAATCATGCCGACCGACCTCGCGGCAACGAGTTCTCCATCACACCGTCACCAGACAGGCGCGGGGTCACCGAAAGGCAACTCCAGGAGACCGGGGCCCTGGTCCGAAGACGTCAATGGCGCGAACTGACCTACCACCAGCAACGCCGACATAGGTTGCAGCACCAGCCATCCATCGACCGTCCACCTCACCTGCTACCACCTTTGGCGCCCTGATGGATCGATGCCCCCGTCACGGGCCAGAAGTACGGCCGGGTGCGTGACCCGCGAGCGCGACCGCTCCATCGATGGGCCCCAGGATCCGTGTGCACGAGCCGGAGACCCGCCCAGGCCACACCCGCCTCCTCGCACCACGGGGACCTCGACGAGTCACAATTTCCGGCAGCGGAGCCATCGTCGCCGTGGCCGCTCTCCGTCGTGCGTCGAAGTCGGTCACCCACCGCGGTCGGGAGGGGCCAGGGCGCTTTCGTCGGGAACCCGGCACCCACATGAGATGCTGACTGAAGGCGTCGTAGCCGCTGTGGACGGCGCGCGCGGACACCGAGCCATTACACGCTACCGTCGCCATGCTTCTCAGGACTCGCCGCGCAGGGCAACCGACCTGCAAGGACACCCCACCGTCGGTCC
>NZ_JAKGRW010000033.1 GCF_021555175.1 Nocardioides alcanivorans
CCGACCAGCTCACTCGTGGAGTACGCCGCCTCCACGCCCAGGGCGCGCATCTCGCGTCCGCCGATGAGCACCTGGCCGGCCAAGGCGATGCACGGGCGGACCGCGGCGCCTGCCACGGCGGCGACACCGTAGGGCACCTTGCCCGAGCGGCTGGAGAAGTCGAAGGCGCCCTCACCGGTCACCACCAGGTCGGCCAGTCGGGCGCGTCCGGGGAGGTCGACCGCTGCGGAGACGATCTCGACCCCCGACTCGCGGTGACCCCCAGCAGCTGGAGCGCGAACCCGATGCCGCCTCCTGCTCCGGCTCCGGGAGCGGCCGCCACCTTCCGGTCGGTGAGCTCCGCGAAACGCTGGAGCCAGCCGTCGACCTGCAACTGCTGCTCGTCGGTCAGCCCTTCTGCGGACCGAAGACCTTGGTGGCGCCGACGATGCCGAGCAGCTGGGTCTCGACGTCCGTTGCGACGACGATCTCCACGTCGCCGAGCGCGGCCCGGGCAGGGGCGAGGTCGACCGAGGTCAGCCCTGCCAGACCCCGGGGGCCTGCGTCGAGCACGCCGCCCGCTGCGGTCGCCCCGAGCGCGGCCAACAGGCCCGCTCCCCGTCGTTGGTCGCCGTGCCGCCCACCCCGACCATGATGCGCCGCACGTCGAGTCGCGCCGCCATCATGAGGAGCTCGCCCAGTCCACGGGTCGTCATCGTCATCGCGTCCCTGGCCTCCGGGGAGACCAGCGCAATGCCCACGGCCTGTGCCGACTCGACCCACGCCGTACCGCCCGCGACCAGGATCGTCGCGGGCACCGGCTCGCCCGTCGGCCCGGTGACCGTCGCCGCGACCAGGTCGCCGCCGAGCTGCGCGTGGAGAACGGAGACGAAGCCGGGACCGCCGTCGGCCATCGGGCACAGGTCCACCTCGACGTCCGGCGCGTGGCGGGCCCACCCCCCAGCGATGGCCTCGGCCGCCTGGGGCGCGGTGAGGTGCCGGCGAACTTGTCGGGGGCGATGAGGAGCCGCATGGCCCCATTGTCGGGGTCACCTCCCGTGATCGGCCATGCTGGTGCCATGGCCGCGCCCGACGTCGTCCTCCGCCCCATGCGACCCGAGGACCTGCCCGAGGTCGTGACACTGCGCAACGAGGGCTTCCTCGAGCTCGACCGGCGTACCCTCCCCCGCTCGGCGCCGGAGCCGCAGCCAGCCGGCGACGACGACAACCGCAACTGGACGGAGCGCACCGGTTTCGTGCTCCACCACGACCCTCGCGGCTGCTGGGTGGCGGAGGCGGACGACCAGCTCCTGGGCTTCGCCACCTCGTCGGTACGCGAGCTCACCTGGATGCTGCACACCTTCGTCGTGCTTCCCCGCGCCCAGGGTCGCGGCATCGGCCGCGCGCTCCTGGAGGCAGCCATGGCCCACGGTGAGGGCTGCCTGCGCGGCATGCTCAGTGCCTCGCTCGACCCGGCGGCCGCCCGCCGCTACCGCCTGGCCGGTTTCAGCCTGCACCCGCAGATGATGCTCACCGGCAGCCTCGACCGCGCCCTCCTCCCCGTTGTCGAGAAGGTCCGTGAGGGAACACCCGCCGACATCGATCTCATGAACTCCATCGACCGCCAGCTCCGCGGTTCGGCACACGGTGTCGACCACGAGTGGCTCACCACCCATGCCAGGCTCGTCGTCTCCGACACCACCACCGGCTCCGGCTATGCCTACCTCCACCCCGCGGGCGGGGCCCAGCTGCTCGCGGCAACCAACCGGCGTACGGCGGCTCGACTGTTGTGGGAGTGCCTCGCCGCCACCCCACACGGGAGGTCGCTCACCCAGGCGCACGTCACGGCGGCCAACGAGTGGGCGATCGACGTGGGCGTCGCGGCGCGACTCGCGCTGGCACCTGCCGGCTACCTGGCCCTGCGTGGCATGAAACCGCCGGCTCCCTACCTCCATCACGGCGTCTTCGGGTGAGTTTGCGCGCAGGCCGGGAATCGAACCGCGCCCGCGGAGCGTTCACCCCACGTCCCGGTCCCGACGCGCGTCTCTAGGATGGTGCCCATGACCACGGTTGAACTGCCGCTTCTCCCTCTCGGCAAGGGCATCGACCTCAACGCTGAGCGCGGCGTCGAGTGCCCCGGCGACCTGCCTCCGGCCTCCGATCCCGACCTCGTGGAGCGAGCCCGCGCCGCCAAGGAGGCGCTGGGCGACCGGGTGTTCATCCTCGGGCACCACTATCAGCGCGACGAGGTCATCCAGTTCGCCGACGTCACCGGCGACTCCTTCAAGCTCGCACGTGACGCAGCGGCTCGCCCCGACGCGGAGTTCATCGTCTTCTGCGGCGTGCACTTCATGGCCGAGTCCGCCGACATCCTCACCAACGACGACCAAGCGGTCATCCTCCCCGACCTCGGGGCCGGCTGTTCGATGGCCGACATGGCTCGGCTCGGGCAGGTCGAGGACGCCTGGGACGCGCTCGCCGATGCCGGCGTCCAGGACGTCGTCGTGCCGGTCACCTACATGAACTCCTCGGCCGACATCAAGGCCTTCTGCGGTCGCAACGGCGGCGCCGTGTGCACCTCGAGCAACGCCGAGGTGGCGTTGGAGTGGGCCTACGCCCAGAAGGGTGAGGACACCAAGGTCCTCTTCTTCCCCGACCAGCACCTCGGTCGCAACACCGCGGTGCTCAAGCTCGGCTACTCGCTCGACGACTGTGTCGTGTGGAATCCGCTCAAGCCCAACGGTGGTCTCACCACCCAACAGCTCCGTGACGCCAAGATGATCCTGTGGAAGGGCCACTGCTCCGTGCACGGCCGCTTCTCCGAGGACGTCGTCGACGAGCTGCGCGCCAAGGATCCGGAGATCAACATCCTCGTGCACCCCGAGTGCAAGCACGAGGTCGTCACCAAGGCCGATCTGGTCGGCTCGACCGAGTTCATCATCTCGACCATCGAAGCGGCCGAGCCCGGGTCCAGCTGGGCGATCGGCACCGAGCTCAACCTCGTCAAGCGGCTCGCAGACGCCCACCCGGACAAGAAGATCGCCTTCCTCGACCGCACCGTCTGCTTCTGCTCGACGATGAACCGCATCGATCTCCCCACCTCGTGTGGGCGCTCGAGTCGCTGGTCGCGGGCACCGTGCCCAACGTCATCGACGTCGACGACGAGACCGAGGCGCAGGCGCTCGTCGCCCTCCAGCGCATGCTCGACCTGCCCGCCAAGACGGCCCAGGACGACTGACCACCCCACTCACAGGCGCCAAAGGCCGCGTCCCGAGGATCGGGACGCGGCCTTCGTACGTCGTGCGGGCCGAACGCCGCAACCGAGAGCGCTCAGCCCTCCCGGACTTCCTCCGCCACCACGACCGGCTCGGCGGCTGCCTTCACACCGTCGCCGGCGAACCGTTGGAGCAGGTTGGCCACGTCGACGCCGGTGGTGTTCTTGAGCAGTTCCATGGTCTCGACCATGTTGCTGGTGACCTGCTTGGGCAACTGGCTGGCGCCATCGGTGGAGACGACGGTGAGCTTGTCGATACCGGCCAGCGGGCGGGCCACCTCAGCGGCCATCTGCGGCAGCACCTCGATGAGCATCTGCAGCACGGCGGCATCGTTGTACTGCTCGAACGCCTCTGCCTTCTTGTTCATCGCCTCCGCCTCCGCCTCACCGGTGGCGAGGATGGAGGCCGCCTGGGCCTCACCCTCGGCGCGAAGGGCGTCGGCCTCGGCGATTCGGCGGGCCTTCTCGGCCTCACCGCGCTTGGCACCCTCGATGGCCTCGGCCTCGGCAAGGGCCTCGCGTCGGGACTTCTCACCGACACCCGTGAGGCGGTCACGCTCGGCCTCGGCCTCGGCCTTGGCGATCGCGGCCAGCTTGGCGGCGTCGGCGTCGAAGACCTGGGAGTTGCGGCGCCCCTCGGCTTCGGTCTCCACGCGGTAGCGCTCGGCGTCGGCGGGCTTGCGGACCTCGGTGTCGAGCTGCCGCTCCTTGAGCGCCGCCTGCCGGACAGCGACCTTCTCCTGCTCGGCGAGGATCGCCTGGTCCCGGTCCGCCTGGGCGAGTGGCCCCGCCGCGGCGGCCTGCGCGATGGCGGCGTCGGTCTCGGCCTTGATCTCGGCCTCCTTCAGCGCCAGCTGGCGCTGGGCGATCGCGATCTCCTGCTCGGCCGCGATCCGTGCCTGCTCGGCCGCCTGACGGGCCTCGGCCTCGGCGATCGACGCGACCTGGTTGAGCTTGGCGGCCTCGGGACGACCGAGGTCGGCCAGGTAGGAGCCGTCGTCGGTGATGTCCTGGATCTGGAAGGTGTCGAGCACCAGGCCCTGGCCGGTCAGCGAGGTCTCGGACTCGTCAGCGACGCGCTGCGCGAAGGCGGCGCGGTCACGGATGATCTGCTCGACCGACAAGGAGCCCACGATCGAACGCAAGGAGCCGGCAAGCGTCTCCTGGGTGAAGGTCTCGATCTCGCCCTGCTGCGTGAGGAAGCGCTGCGCGGCGGCTCGGATGGAGTCCTCGTTGCCACCGACCTTGACGATCGCGACGCCCTCGAGGTTGAGCTTGACGCCCTGCCCGGAGATGGCGCCCTTGATCTGCACGAAGAGACGACGCGACGACAGGTCGAGCACGTGCGCCTTCTGCACGAACGGGATCACGAACACACCGCCACCCATCACGACCTTCTGGCCGGAGAGGTCGGTCGAGACCTGGCCCGTCTCGGGGTTCTTGACGGCCTTGCCCTTGCGACCGGTGACGATGAACGCCTCGTTGGGGCCGGCCACCTTGTAGCGCGTGGTGACCAGGGCGCCGAGCAGTACGACGAGGATGATGCTGCCGACGACGGCTAGCAGGACCGGGGACATCTGAGCTCCAAGCTCTCGGGGGTGGTCAGGTGGATCGGTGGTGGTCAGAACCGGCGCTCGACGAACACGGAAGTGGCGGACAGCACCGCCTGGATCGTGATCGGCGTACCGGCACCGAGCGGCTCCGAGGCCCGAGCGTTGAGCTTGGTGATGTGCCCGGAGGCCACCACACTCACCTCGCCGAAGCCGTCTGCCGGGATGGAACTGATGACCGAACCCGGCATGCCGGTCAGGTCACCGGTGCGCACGTTGGCCTCGTCGCCGCCCTTCTTGAGCTGGTACGACGCGTAGCCGGCACCCGCGCCGACCACCAGTCCGGCAACGAGTCCGACGAGCACGGCGACCCACAGCGTGTCGCTGGCGTCGAGCGCGAGGGCGCCGCCGAAACCGAAGGCCCCGAGGAATCCCGCCAATGCGGCGCCGGAGAAGAGGTCGCCGCCGAAGTCGAACAACCCGTCGAGAAGATCCCCCACCACGAGGGAGATGACGAGTAGGAAGATGCCGACGGCACCGATGAGCAGGAACGTGATCACGCAGGACACCTTTCCCCAAGATGGTGTGCGTAATCGTAAGGCCTGCGATTCACAGGCCGGGCGCGCCCCAGACCGCCAGCCACCGCTGCAGGTCGGCCTCCATCGGGAGCTCCCCTTGAGCTGGTCGCGCACCCCCATCTCGGTGAGGTTGTCACGCTGCTCCGCACCCGTGGGAGCGAAGGGATAGAAGGTGCCCTGCTTGTAGAGGTAGACGAGTCCGACCTTGCTCGCGTCCGCACCCACGAACGGGACCATCGAGCACAACAACCCCGAGGCGAAGCCGTTGTCCTCCAACGTCGCGTTGACCGCATGGAGATCGGTGCAGAGCCCGGCGATGTCGAGCGGATCGCGGTGCACGACCAGCCAGGTGAACCCGAAGCGGTCCTGGGAGACCTCGACGTCAGGCGCGTCGGGGTTGTCGTTGAGCAGCGCCACGATCTCCTGCTGCACCTGGGCGAAGGCTGCGCCACCGGCGCTGCGGAAGCAGACGCTGCCGGTGCCGGTCGGCTCCAGGCCCATGGCTGTCTGCAAGGTGATCGCCGCCGAGGGGACCAGGAAGAGCGAGTCGAGCTTCGGGGCCACCTGCTCGGACCGGCCCAGGATCGAGGACCAGAAGCCCATCAGGCGGTCCGACCCAGCTCGGCCTGGATCCTGGCGAGCTGCTCGAGACGCTGCTCCAGCGACGGGTGGGTCGACGAAAGGGTCTTGAGTGAGGCACCGCTGATCGCCGGGGCGATGAAGAAGGCGTTCATGGCGGAGCTGGCCCGCAGGTCCTTCTTGGGGATGGAGCTGATCTCGCCGGAGATCTTCTGGAGCGCGGAGGCGAGCGCCTGCGGCTTCATGGTGAGGTAGGCACCGGCGCGGTCGGCGCACAACTCGCGATAACGCGAGAGGAGCCGAGTGAGCAGGAAGCTGATGGCATAGACCACGAGGCTGATGACCAGCGCGATCAGGTAGGCAGGCAGGGCGTTGTTGTTGTTGCGCCCACGGCCACCGCCGAGCAGGCTCAGTCCGCCGTACTGCGCGGACTGGGTGATCATGCCCGCGACGATGCCTGCCGAGGAGGCCACGGTCATCACCAGCACGTCGCGGTGGGCGACGTGCGAGAGCTCGTGGGCGAGAACGCCCTCGAGCTCGTCGGCGTTGAGGGTACGCAGGAGGCCGGTGGTCACGCAGACCACCGCACGGTCGGGAGAGCGACCCGTGGCGAACGCGTTGGGGAGGTCCATGTCGGCCACCCCGACGCGCGGCTTGGGCATGTCGGCGAGTGCGCAGAGACGGTCGATCATGCCGTGGAGCTCGGGCGCCTCCTGGGGCGTGACCTCCCGTGCCCGCATCGCGCGCATCGCGACCTTGTCGCTGCTCCACCACTGGTAGAAGGCGATTCCGAGACCGACGAAGCCGATGGCGATGGCCAGACCGGAGCCTCCCGCGCTGCCTGCGATCGCCATCAACGTGACGATCAGGGCGACGAAGAGTGCCCCGAGCAGGAACATGGTCAGGGTCATCCGGGCGCTGAGGCCCCGGTCATGGATGAAGCGTGTGCGTGCCACCGTCAGATCAGCCCGGAATCAATCCGTCGTCTTCGAGGAGCTCGCGCACCTCGTCGAGAGTGGCGCCCTCCGGAGGGAGCACCACGTCAGAGACGTCGAGCGCATCGACGTCATGGGTCGTCCCGATCGAGCGTACGCCGGCGAGCAGGTCGGCGAGTGCTTTGCCGAAGGCCTCCTCGTCACCGGCGCCGACTGCGGCCTCGAGTGCTGAGTCGAGTTCGTTGAGCCGGTCGATCTCGCTGTCGGCGACGTCGAACTGGCCCTCTCCGAGGATCCGGACGATCATGCCTGCTCCTCGTTCTTCGCGGGCTCGGCGTTGAGGATCCCCTCACCGGCAGACGACTCGATGGCCTGCGGGGCGCCGCCACCCTTGAGAGCCGCCAGCTCGGCCTCGACGTCGGAGGTCGAGCTCAGCGCGTCGAGCTCGCGGGCGATGTCGTCGCCCTGGCCCGGAGCGGTCACGTCATCGAGGGCGCCGGAGGCGAGCAGCTCGTCGATCGCACCGGCTCGCGCCTGCATGTTGGCGGTCTTGTCCTCGGCACGCTGGATCGCCATGCCGACGTCGCCCATCTCCTCGCCGATGCCGGAGAGCGCCTCGTTGATCTTGGTCTGCGCCTCGGCCGCGGTGTAGGTGGCCTTGATGGTCTCCTTCTTGGTGCGGAAGGACTCCACCTTGGCCTGCAGCCGCTGCTGCGCGAGGGTGAGCTTCTCCTCCTCGGCCTGGAGGTTGGCGTGCTGGGTCTTGAGATCACCGATCTGCTGGGCGAGGCCCGACTTGCGGGTCAGCGCCTCGCGGGCGAGGTCCTCACGGTTGACCTCGATCGCCTTCTGCGCCTGTCCCTGCAGCTTGGCCTGCTGCTGTTCGAGCTGGGTGACCTGCAGTTCGACACGCTTGCGGCTCGTCGCCACATCGGCGACCCCGCGGCGTACCTTGGAGAGCAGCTTCCAGCTGGCGCTGGTAGCTGTAGTCGAGGACCTCGCGGGGGTCCTCCGCGCGGTCCAGTGCCTTGTTGGCCTTGGAGCGGAAGATCAAGGTCATGCGCTTCCAGACGCTCATCCGGTGAGTCCCTTCATACGGGGTGAAGATTCGAGATGCTGCTCTGTCATTCACCCTACTAGGGGTGCGTGAGTGAAGTCTCGCAGTCGGTTTCGGCACCGTGACGGCGCCCTCCCTCGGTCGCTGAGCCGGCCCGTCCTCGTCTCCCGCTGCCACTGATCGCGCCGCGACTCCTCACCTGTCGGAGTTCTCGATAGACTGCGGGGGTTGGTCCGCACCGTCGATAGGCACCCCTTGTTCCGTCGCAAGTCTCAAGAGCCCGTGGCCGAGCCGACTCCTGCAAAGGAGAACGGCAAGGGACGCCCCACTCCCAGTCGCAAGGAAGCCGAGGCGCTGGCCAAGCTGCGCGCCAAGCCACCGCGCAGCCGCAAGGAGGCGGCCAAGCGCCAACGTGAGTTGCGCATGGAGTCCAGCCAGAAGATGCGTGAGGCCCTGAAGACGGGCGACGAGCAGTTCCTGCCGGCGCGCGACCGCGGCCCGGTCCGTCGTTTCGTGCGTGACTTCGTTGACCACCGACTCAACATCTGTGAGCTGTTGGCCCCCCTGCTGATCCTGATCCTGATCCTCAGCACCGGGCTGCTCGGCGACAACTCCACCACCATCGCCAACACGCTGTGGATGGCCACCATCTTGTTGACGGTGATCGACGTCTTCATGCTCCGCTTCCGGGTCCGCAAGGCCGTGCGCCAGCGCTTCCCCGACGCCGAGCTCAAGGGCCTGACCTGGTACGCCGTCATGCGTGCGGTCAACATGCGCTTCCTCCGCCTGCCCAAGCCGCAGATCAAGATCGGCCAGCCCTTGCCCGAGCACTACCGCTGATAGGCCTCACCGCCGCGCTCCTGTCCGCAGCCCTCTTCGGGGTCGCGGCAGTGTGGCAGGCCGACGCAGCCCGCGACTTCGGTGTCAGCGGGCTGCCGGGCTTCATCCGCTCCTCCTTGCACAGCCCGAAGATGATGGCCGTGCTGACGGCCTATCTCGCCGGTTTCGTCCTGCACGCCGTCTCGGTCGTGCTGCTGCCGCTCTACCTGGCCCAGGCATGTGTCGCCTTCTCCATGCCGGTGACCGCCGTGTGGTCGGCGCACGTCTTCCATGAGCGGCTCAGCCGGCAGCAGGTCGTGGCCGTGAGTGGCGTCTGTCTCGGCATCGTGCTCCTCGCCATCGGTGCCGGCAGCCCGGGTTCCCAGGTGGAGAGCTGGGGCCTGCCGCTCGGCCTGTCCGGACTGCTGGTGTTCTGCGGCGTCGGCGGCGTCGCCGCGCTACGCCGCCGGCGGCCGATCCTGACCGGTGCGATCGCGGGTTGTGGCTATGCCGGGTCCGCGATCGCCATGCGCGGGATCAGCGTCAGCCAGACCCCGACGGCAGCGGTGCTCATCTCGGCACTGATGCTGCCCGCCTTCGGGTTGCTGGCGTTCTGGCTCTATTCGATGGCGATGGCCCGCACCGAGGTCACCCCGGCGACCGGCGCCTTGATCGTGACCCAGACCTTCGTGCCTGCCGTGGTCGGCCTGGTCTTCCTCGGCGACGACGTCAGCGAAGGTGGTGCCTGGTTCGTGAGCGTCGGACTCGTCCTCGGCACGGTCGCTGCGATCCGCTTGGCACCGAGGAGTCACGCACGCCCCTCCGGGGCGGCCCACCTCTGACCTCGCTCGGGCCTGCGCTCAGCGCCGCCGCAACCAGGAGAGTCCGGGGAGCAGCGCCGTACCCAGCGTCGTTGCCTGGTCGACGACCCGCGCAGTGCCGGTGACCGGCGCCAGCAGGAGCTCGATGTCGACGCGGCGGTAGCCGTGCTCGGTGAGCAGCCGTTGGAGACCGTCGCAGATCTCGTCGTGCCAGGAGGAGCGCTCCGGGGTGGGGCACAGCTGCACGTGTACGTCGCCCTGGTCGTACTCGACCACGTCGCGCAGCAGGCCGAGTTCGCCGATGGTGGCGCCGTGGGCGGCCGGGGCGGGCAGTTGGGCGGCGATGCGCCAGGCCCGGGGCCGGGGCAGCTGTGCGGTGCCGGGGGTGTCAGTCATCGTCATGTTCGAGATCATCGCCATGGTCGAGGTCAGGTGGTCGGCCCTTGCGGCCACGGGTGGCGGCCGGTCGAGCCCGGACACCGTAACACTTCACGTGACCCAGATCACTCACCCGATTTCTGCTGCCCGCGACGGCCTTGCAAGGATGGCGCCATGAGCCCCACCGCCGACACCTCCGTCCGGGTTGCCTGGGCCGACGACGCCCCAGCGATCGCCGCCGTGCAACTGCGGTTGTGGCAGGAGCAGTACGCCGACCTCCTGCCTCCCGAAGTCGTCGATGCTTGGCGTGCGGAGCAGTTCGCCGAGCAGTGGCGCCGAGCGCTCGGTCGTCCCGCCGACGCCCGGCAGCGGGTGCTCGTGGCGCTCGAGCGTGCCCGGGTGACCGGCTTCGTGATCACCGCTCCCGCCGACGACCCCGACTGTGACCCGGTCGCCGACGGGCAGCTCGACGAGCTGAACGTCGACCCGGCCGAACGTGGCCGGGGACACGGCTCACGTCTCCTGCAGGCAGCCGTCGACACGATGGCCTCCGACCGCTTCACCCGTGCCGTGTGCTGGCTGAACTCCGACGACGACGCCCGGCGGGCCTTCCTCACCTCCACCGGCTGGGCGGCCGACGGCGCCCACCGCGAGCTCGATCTCGCTGGCGACGGCACGCTCCTGGTCAAGCAGGTCCGCCTCCACACCGCCCTCGCCTGATCTGGCGAGACAACACCTCCGTCAGTTCACGTTCACGGCGGTCCAGGCCGCGGCGACGGCGCCCTGCTCGGCGGAACCGGCGCCGTACAGGTCGGCAGCTGCATTGAGGGTCGCCGTACGCGCCTGGGCGTAGGTGGTGCCCGAAGTCATGTAGACGTCGAGGGCCCGGAACCAGATCTTGCCCGCCTTGTCGCGGCCGATGCCGGCGATGTTGGAGCCGTCGCAGGTCGGCGACGTGTGCGCGCGACCGCCGATGCTCTTGTGCCCGGATCCTTCGGCCAGCAGGTAGAAGAAGTGGTTGCCCACCCCGGAGGAGTAGTGCACGTCGACGTTCTTGGTGCTGCTGCTCCAGCAGGAGTGCGACGAACCGTCCTGCGCGGGGTCGTCCATGCGACGCAGTCCCTCACCCTTGGCGAGGTCGAACTGCTCACCGATGAAGTAGTCGCCCGGGTCCGCTGCGTTGGCAGCGTGGAACTCCACCAAGGTGCCGAAGATGTCGGACGTGGCCTCGTTGAGCCCGCCGGACTCACCGGAGTAGGTCAGGCCCGCGGTGTGCTCGGTGACACCGTGGGTCATCTCGTGACCGGCGACGTCGAGGGAGACCAAGGGACCGTAGTTGGTGCCGTCGCCGTCGCCGTAGGTCATCTTCTCGCCGTCCCAGAAGGCGTTGACGTAGTTGCTTCCGTAGTGCACCCGACTCTGGGTGCCGGTGCCGTCGCCGAAGATTCCGTCGCGGCCGTGCACCTGCTTGAAGTAGTTCCACGTGGTCGCAGCACCGTAGTGCGCATCGACCGCCGCGGACTCCCGGTTGCCGTTGGTGCCGTCGCCGAACGACGTGTCGTCGCTGGCGTAGGCCTTCGAGCTCGCGCACAACAGCCCGAGCAGGGTGCACAGGACGGAGTCGGTCTTGTTCTGGGCGTCCACCGTCGTGCCGTTGCCGTGCTGGGGGTCGGTCAGCACGAAGGTGCTGCCGGAGCTCGTGACGTGGATCGGGACCGTGCCACTGTAGATCCCCTGCCCCTCCCCCTCGACGGTCACGATCTGCTCCTCGGTGCGGAGCACGCCCCGGCACGCGCGTCGACGTACGTCGCCAGGCGACTCGGCGTGCCGTCCCTGCGGACCCCACCGGTGATGACCTCCCACGCCAGCCGAGGGTGGCGCCGGTGGCATCGACGACCAGGGTCGCAACCCCCTCGAGCTTCGACTTGCCGATGCCGCGCTGATTCCTGGCCGACAGGCCCAGGTTCTCGGCCTTCCCCGCGGTGACCAGCGGCGCCACGACGAGATCGATCGGGTTGCGCAACGTCTGGCTGACCCCGTCGAGGTCGCCTCCGGCGTCCTGGTGGAGCACGAGGTCACCGCCGACGACCGGCAGCCCACGGTAGGTGCGATCCATCCGGACGTGGCGGGCCCCGTCGGGGTCGACGAGCGTCCGGCGGACCTCGAACCCCTGACCGTCACTGGCCCGCGCGGCCGTTGGATGGTCCTCCAGGAGCGAGACGGCTCCCGGGCGATCGTCTCGCGGGGCGGCCGCGGCGCTGGTGGCCGATGCGGCGAGTCCGATCGAGGACGAGACGAGTGCGAGGGTCGCCAGCAAGGGCGTGGTGCGCATGGGAGCTCCTGATTTCCGAGATGGGCCCCTCCCCGCGTCAGACCTTAGGCACAGATCCGCCACGGTGACAGCAACGGCGGTTGCAGAATCTTGCAGTGCGAGAAACCGCAGCCAGCAGCCTCAGCCAGCGCGGTGCCCGTCACTCCAGGTCGAGGAACTTCTCGAGGCCGATGGTCAGCCCCGGGAAGCCGTCGATCGCCCGGAGTCCGCGCAGCACCCCGGGCCGAACGAGGCGCGGTCCATCGAGTCGTGCCGGATCGTCAACGTCTCGCCCGGGCCACCGAGCACGACCTCCTGGTGCGCGACCATGCCGCGGATCCGCAGCGCGTGCACCGGCACGCCGTCGACGACGGCGCCACGGGCGCCCTCCAGCGCCGTGGAGGTGGCATCGGGCATGTCGGCACACCCGGCATCCCGCCGGGCCGCAGCGACGAGCTCCGCCGTACGGCGAGCAGTGCCGGACGGCGCGTCCGCCTTCGTCGGGTGGTGGAGCTCGATGATCTCGACGGAGTCGTAGTGCGGGGCCGCGATGGCCGCGAACCGCATCATGAGGATGGCGCCGATGGAGAAGTTGGGGGCGATCAGCACGCCGGACCTCGGCGAGTCGCCCAACCACGTGCGGAGCTGGTCCAGCCGGTCGTCGTCGAACCCGGTGGTGCCGACCACGGCGTTGATGCCGTTGCGGATGCAGAACTCGAGGTTGTCCATCACCACGTCGGGGTGGGTGAAGTCGACGACGGCCCTGGCCCCTGCGGTCACGAGCTGCTCGATGTCGTCGCCGGCATCGAGTGCAGCGACCAGTCGCATGTCGTCGGCGGCCTCGACAGCCACGCAGATCTCGGAGCCGACCTTGCCCTTTGCGCCCAGCACTCCGACCGGGAAACCAGTGTCCGTCACGGTCACCAACCCTAGCGTTCCACGCGCCACGACCGGACCGGTGCCTGACGATTGCCCCGCTTGGTGGCAGTCTTGACCCCATGGCGCTTCAAACGATCCCGGCTCGCATCCGCTGGGCGGTGGAGATTCTCGACGTGCAGCCCGCCGATCAGATCCTCGAGGTCGGGTGCGGTCAGGGACATGCGGCCGAGTTGATCTGCAGCAAACTGGTCACCGGGCGGCTGCTCGCCATCGACCGTGCGGAGTCCGGTGTCGACCGCACGAAGCGCCGTTGCGCTCGCTTCCTGGAGACCGGGAGGCTCGTGGTGCGTCACATCGACCTCGCCACGTTGCGGGTGCCGGTTAAGCGTCTCGACAAGGTGTTCGCGTTCAACGTCAACCTCTTCTGGGTGCGCGAGTGCCAAGACGAGCTCGCGTTGCTGCACGAGCGCCTCTCGGCCGGCGGCACCATCCACCTGTTCTTCGACGCCGTCCGACCGGAGTCGGTGCCCACGATGGCGGAGAAGGCGTCGGACGCCCTGCTGCGCGCGGGTTTCAGCGTGTCGGTGGTCAACAGTCAGAACCCGCCCGTGATCGGGCTGATCGGCAAGAAGTGATCCTGCCGGACCACGGGTTCGCGCTGACCTGACTGAAGGTTCGCGCCTTACGGGGTCTCGGGGCCGACGACGGCGAGGATCTGCGGCTGCGCGAAGAGCTGCTTCGCCAGGTCGTGCACCTGCTCGAGGGTGACCTCGTCGATGCGGGCGAGCACCTCGTCGATGCCGAGCATCTCGTCGTGGACGAGCTCCGCCTTGCCCAACCGACTCATCCGCGAACCGGAGTCCTCCAGACCGAGCACGAGGCCGCCGCGCAGCGATCCCTTGCCACGGGCCAGCTCGTCGGCAGTGATGCCGTCCCGCGCCACCTTGGTCAGCTCCTCGCGGATGACGCGCAGCACCTCGTCGTACTTGCCGGGCAGGCAGCCCACCGAGACACCGACCGTGCCGGCGTCGGCGTAGCTGCTGCCGAAGGTGAAGACCGAATAGGCCAGGCCGCGGGCCTCACGCACCTCCTGGAAGAGGCGCGATGACGTGCCGCCGCCCAGTGCGGTGGAGAGTACGCCGAGGGCCCATCGCCGGTCGTCGGTGCGGGTCATCCCCTGGACGCCCAACACCAGGTTGACCTGCTCCAGGGGCCTCGTGGTTCGCGCCTCGCCGGCCCGCGCCGGCCGGGCCCTGGTCGTGATGCGCGGCGACACCGGCGACTCGTCGCCGGCCAGGAAGCCGTTGCGCGAGAAGGCAGTGCGCACATCGTTCACCACCGAGTCGTGGTCGACGTTGCCGGCCACCGCGACCACCATGTTGGCGGCCCGGTAGTGCCGGCGGTAGAAACGGGTGATCTGTGCCCGGGTGAGCGACTCGATGGAGTCCTCGGTGCCCGCGATGGGCCGTCCGAGCGGAGTGTCGCCGTACGCCTGCCAGGCGAAGAGGTTGTGCACCACGTCGTCGGGGTCGTCGTCGTGCATCGCGATCTCGTCGAGGATCACGTCGCGTTCTGCCTCGACGTCAGCCGCGGTGATCAGCGAGTTGGTGATCATGTCGCCCAGCACGTCGACCGTCATCGGCAGGTCGTGGTCGAGGACCCGGGCGTGGAAGCAGGTGTACTCCTTCGCCGTGAAGGCGTTGAACTCACCGCCCACGGTGTCGAGTGCCACCGAGATGTCCATCGCGGAACGCTCCCGGGTGCCCTTGAAGAGCAGGTGCTCGAGGAAGTGCGAGCAGCCGTGCAACGACGGGGTCTCGTGGCGCGAGCCCACGCCCACCCAGACCCCGATGCTGGCCGACCGTACGCCGGCCATCTGCTCGGTGACCACTCGCAACCCACCGGGGAGCACGGTGCGCCTGATGGTCGAGACCACCCGCCCCGCGTCATCGGTCTCGGTGCGCAAGGTGCGGGTGCTGCCGACCGGCTGCTGAACGGCCGACCGGCCAGCAGAGATCTGCTGACCGGTCGTCCGGATGCGTGGAGCTGTGCCCATTCTCAGTCGTCCGAGTTGCCCTCGGCCTCGGCGGGAGCCTCGTCGGACTCCTCGACGACGGGGACCAGGGAGAGCTTGCCGCGGTCGTCGATCTCGGCGATCTGCACCTGGATCTTCTGGCCGACGGACACGACGTCCTCGACGTTGTCGATCCGCTTGCCGCCCGTGAGGGCCTTCAGCTTGGTGATGTGCAGCAGGCCGTCCTTGCCCGGGAGCAGCGACACGAAGGCACCGAAGTTGGTGGTCTTCACCACGGTGCCGAGGTAGCGCTCGCCCACCTCGGGCATGGTCGGGTTGGCGATCGCGTTGACCGCCGAGCGAGCGGCCTCGGCCGCCTCACCGTTGGTGGCACCGATGTAGACGGTGCCGTCGTCCTCGATCGACAGGGTCGCGCCGGTGTCGTCCTGGATCTGGTTGATCACCTTGCCCTTGGGCCCGATGACCTCGCCGATCTTGTCGACCGGGACCTTCACGGTGATGATGCGCGGGGCGTGGACCGACATCTCCTCGGGGGCATCGATGGCCTCGGCCATGACCTCGAGGATCGCCAGGCGCGCGTCGCGGGCCTGGGTCAGTGCGGCACCGAGCACCTCGGCGGGGATGCCGTCGAGCTTGGTGTCGAGCTGGAGAGCGGTGACGAACTCCTTGGTGCCTGCGACCTTGAAGTCCATGTCGCCGAAGGCGTCTTCTGCACCGAGGATGTCGGTGAGGGCGACGTAGCGGGTCTCACCGTCGATCTCGTCGGAGATGAGGCCCATGGCGATGCCGGCGACCGCTGCCTTCAGCGGCACGCCTGCCTGCAACAAGGAGAGGGTCGAGGCGCAGACCGAGCCCATCGAGGTGGAGCCGTTGGAGCCCATGGCCTCGGAGAGCTGGCGGATCGCGTAGGGGAACTCCTCGCGGCTCGGCAGCACCGGCAGCAGGGCGCGGCGCGCCAGCGCACCGTGGCCGACCTCGCGACGCTTCGGAGAGCCGACCCGGCCGGTCTCACCGGTGGAGAACGGCGGGAAGACGTACTTGTGCATGTAGCGGCGGTGCTTCTCCGGGGAGAGCGTGTCGAGCTGCTGCTCCATCTTGAGCATGTCGAGGGTGGTGACGCCCAGGATCTGGGTCTCACCACGCTCGAACAGCGCGGAACCGTGGACGCGCGGGATGATGTCGACCTCGGCGTGCAGCGGCCGGATGTCGGCCAGGCCGCGACCGTCGATGCGGACCTTGTCGCGCAGCACGCGCTCGCGGACGAGCTGCTTGTTGAGCGAGCGGAAGGCAGCGCCGATCTCCTTCTCGCGACCCTCGAAGTCGGCACCGATCTTCTCGACCAGCGACGCCTTGATGTCGTCGAGCTTCTCCTCGCGCTCCTGCTTGCCCGCGATGGTGAGTGCCTCGGCGGTCTCGGCGCGCACGGCGGCCTCGACGGCGGCGTACACGTCGTCCTGGTAGTCCAGGAAGATCGGGAACTCCTGGACCGGCTTGGCGGCGGCCTTGGCGAGCTCGGCCTGGGCCTCGCACAGCTGCTTGATGAAGGGCTTGGCAGCGTCGAGGCCACCGGCCACGACACCCTCGCTCGGCGCCTCGACGCCGGACTGGACGAGCTCCCAGGCGTGCTCGGGGGCTTCGGCCTCGACCATCATGATGGCCACTTCACCGGAGTCGGTGACACGACCGGCGACGACCATGTCGAAGACGGCCTCTTCCAGCTGGGTGTGGGTCGGGAAGGCAACCCACTGGCCGTTGATCAGCGCGACGCGCACGCCGCCGACCGGGCCGGAGAACGGCAGGCCGGAGAGCTGGGTGGAGAGCGACGCGGCGTTGATCGCGAGCACGTCGTAGGGGGTGTCGGGGTTGAGCGCCATCACGGTGATGACGACCTGGACCTCGTTGCGCAGACCCTTCTTGAAGGTCGGACGCAGCGGGCGGTCGATGAGACGGCAGGTGAGGATTGCGTCCTCGCCCGGGCGGCCTTCACTGCGGAAGAACGAGCCGGGGATCTTGCCTGCGGCGTACATCCGCTCTTCCACGTCGATCGTCAGCGGGAAGAAGTCGAAGTGGTCCTTGGGCTGCTTGCCGGCGGTGGTCGCCGAGAGCAGCATGGTGTCGTCGTCGAGGTAGGCCGTCACGGAGCCGGCAGCCTGCCGGGCGAGGAGGCCGGTCTCGAACTTGACCGTGCGGGTGCCGAAGGCCCCGTTGTCGATCACGGTCTCGACCGCGGAAATGGTGGGTTCTGCCACGTTGGTCATGAAGAGACGTGTGCTTTCTGTTCGCGGAGCGAACCGCCCACCGCCGGATGCCGGCGGGGAGCTGCGAGTGAAGTTCCCGCGGCTGGGGCCGGTCTTCGATCGAGGCCCGCAGCTCCGGCGGATGCCGGTCTGAAGGCCACTACCGAGGACCGAGCCTGACGTGGTGCGGGTCGCTCCTGTTGATGAGTTCTTCTGTTCAGTTGTGCTGCACCGAGCCTAGTCGATGCGGGTGCGGAAGCGGACCTTTCGGCGTTGGTGACGCCTGGCGCCCGCTCCCGGATGCGCGAGAAGCGGCCACCGAAATTCGGTGACCGCTTCCCACATCACGCGAAGTGGATCAACGACGGAGGCCGAGGCGCTCCACGATCGAGCGGTAGCGCTCGATCTCGGTCTTCTGCAGGTAGTTGAGCAGACGACGGCGCTGACCGACGAGGAGCAGCAGACCACGACGGCTGTGGTGGTCGTGCTTGTGCTCCTTCAGGTGCTCGGTGAGGTGCGAGATACGGTGGCTCAGCAGCGCGATCTGCACCTCGGGGGAGCCGGTGTCGCCTTCGGACTTGCCGTACTCAGCGATGATCTTCTTCTTGGTCTCCGCGTCGGTTCCGATGGACATCGGGCGACTCCTCTCCTGTGGTTCGTTGCGCGGCGCACCGGGCGGATTGCCCGGGCTCTCTCTGTCCGCGGCCGTTCTGACGGCATGCCCGTCTCCGGACAACCTGGCAAGGCTAGCAGCGCGCCCGGGCCGGCTCCCAATCGAGCGGTAGTCCCTGACGAACTTGTCGTGGATCCGCCCTGGCAGGAGCAAGTTTGTCAGGGACTATCGGTCAAGCCCGGCCAGCCGACACCAGCGGGGCGGGCGTGACGACGTCACCCTCGGGCGCGGCGAGGTCTCGCTCTCCCCAGGCGCGGTCGCCGAGCAGGATCATCAGCGCGGGCAGGGCCACCAACCGGACGATGGTGGCGTCGACGAGGATTGCGGCCGCCAGGCCGACGCCCATCATCTTCATCTCCATCATCGAGAGCACCGCGAAGATCGAGAAGACCGCGACCATGACCGCCGCCGCGCTGGTCACCACGCCGGCGGTGTCGGCGATCCCCCGACGTACGGCCAACCGGCTGGGGAGCCCGGAGCGGACGTACTCCTGCACCCGGCTGAGCACGAAGACGTGGTAGTCCATCGAGAGCCCGACCAGCACCACCATCACGAACAGCGGCAGCCACTCGATCAGGTAGCCCGGCGTGTGGAAGTTGAGCAGGTCACTCCCCCAGCCGTGCTGGAAGACCAGCGTCATCACACCGAACGCAACACCCACGGAGAGCAGGTTGAGCACGCACGACAGCAGCGCGATCATCGGACTGCGGAAGGTGAAGCCCATGATCAGCAGGGTGAGCAACAGGATGAACCCGATCACCAGCGGCATCCGCTCGGTCAACTGGTCGACCCAGTCGTAGTTCTCCCCCGCGTCACCACCGACCGCGAACTCGTCCGTGACCCCACTGAGGTGCTCGGGCACGAGGGTGTCGCGCAACGCCTCCACCGCCTCGGCCGCTTCGTCGGAGTCCTCCGGGTGGTCGATGCCCAGCACGAGTACGGCGGTCCGCCCGTCCTCGGCGACCCGCACCGACTCGCCCGGCACCGACTCGAAGCCGCGACCGCTGGCCACGGCAGTCTCCTCGACCTCCGCCAGTCCCTGCTGGAGGGCAGCGGTGTCGGATCCCCGTGCCACGACGTCGACGGTCAGCATCTGTCCGGGGAACTTCTCCCCGAGCTCGTGGTAGGTCTGGACCTCGGCGATGCCCTTGGGCAGGGTCTCGACCCCGCTGGAGTTCACCTTCATCCCCAACGCCGGGGCGGCGAGGGCTGCCAGGAAGGCGAGCGACAGCACCGCAGCGACGACCGGGTGTCGCACGACCGGACCGAGCACGCGACGGCTGATGCCACCGGCGCCGATGCGACGGTTGAGGCGCCACAGCAGCGGGACACGTGGCCGATCCACCTTGTTGCCCAGGAGCACCAGGACGGCAGGCAGCACCGTGATCGAGCCGAAGACGGCAACCGCCACCACGAGGATCGATCCGGTCGCGAGCGAGTTGAAGGTGGCGTCACCGACGACGTACAGCCCGGCCATGGAGGCGACCACCGCGCCACCCGAGACGAGGATCGAGTGCCCCGAGGTCGACGCCGCGATCTCGACGGCGTCCGCGACCCCGTGACCGGCGGCGCGCTCCTCTCGCTGGCGCTTGAGGAAGAAGAGGGAGTAGTCGACGCCGACGGCCATGCCGATCAGCACGATCATGCTGGTGACCGTCGCCTCGGCGGGGATCAGGTGCGAGACCGGTGCGGCGATGCCGAGGGCGGCGACGACACTGCCGATCGCCAACAGCACCGGGATGCCCGCTGCGATCAGGGCACCGAACGCCACCAGCATGAGCAGCAGTGTCACCGGGATGCTGGTCAGCTCGGCGGAGTGCAGGTCCTCCTGCACCTGGTCCATGACGCCGTCGTCGATGCTGACACCACCGGCCTGGCTGATGCCGAGGTCCGGATGCTCCGCTGCGACGTCCGCGGTGACGTCCTTCAACGGAGCCACCTCCACGTCGTCGGCGATCAGCTCGACATCGACGATCAGCGCCGTACCGTCCGGGTTCCAGGCGGGCTCCGCGACGGCGGCGACGTCGTCGAGGCCGGCCATCCGCTCCCCCACCTCAGCGGCTGCCTCCTCCATCTCCGCAGTGTCGTCGGC
>NZ_JAKGRW010000034.1 GCF_021555175.1 Nocardioides alcanivorans
AACGGGGACGACGAACGACCACGTCGCAGATCGCCGCGCTCAGCGACCGCCTCGTGCCCTGGGCCGGTGTCTGCCTGAGTGAGCCCGAGGAGGCGATCGCCGAGGCGAAACGAGCCCTCGACGAGCTCGCCATGGCCGGCCTGTCGGTCATCCCGTTCCTGGACGGAGTCGACCCGAGCGCTCCCACTCTCGATCCGTTGTGGCGTGCCGCCGTCGAGCGTGAGGTGCCTGTCTGGATCCATAGCGGGCAGAACTTCGCGGCGCAGTCGATGGGGGTGAGCAGCCCACACGTCATCGACCGGATCGCCGTGCGTCACCCGGAGCTGCGCATCGTGTTGGGGCACGGCAGGATGGCCGGGGTGTGTTGGAGGCGGTCGCTCCTTCTGCAGCGGCATCCGAACGTCTACCTGGAGTTCTCCTCCCACCACCCGCAGACCATGGCCGCCGCCGGATCCGGCTGGGAGCCGCTCTTCTTCCACGGTTCCCGGTCGGTCAAGCGTCGCGTGCTCTTCGGCTCGACGAGTTGGACGCATGCCCGAGCGACCGGGCGCCCTGGTCCAAGCCGCCGAAGACCTCCCGATCGCTCCCGAGGTGCGCGACGCCTGGCTGCGCCACAACGCCTTGCCGCTGCTGGGCGAACGCGGAGAGGCGGCGGCATGAGTGCCCGGCCCGCAGGGCGCCGCGTCGTGGTCACCGGCGCATTGGGCGGCATCGGCGCGGCGGTGACCCAGCGGCTGCTTGCCGATGGCGCGCAGGTGCTTGCGGTCGACCGGCCCGACGTCGTACGCCGCGCCGGCGAGGCGCACGGCTCCGAGCGCAGGGTCGGGGTCGACCTGAGGGACCCGGCGGCATCGACGACCATCGCCCAGCACTGCCAGGACGCGTTCGGCGGCCTGGACGCGCTGGTCAACAACGCCGGTGTCGAAGTGAGGGCCTCCTTGCCGAGCACGACGACGTGCGCTGGGACACGGTGCTCGACATCAACCTGCGTGCGCCGTTCCGGCTCGCCCGCGACCTGGTCGACCTGCTCGCCGCCGGCCACACACCCGCCGTGGTCAATGTGTGCTCGATCGCGGTGACCGGCTTCGCCGGACAGATCGCGTACGACGCCAGCAAGGGCGGCCTGTTGACCCTCACCCGTTCGCTGGCGGTCGAGCTGGGACCACGGGGAGTGCGCGCCAACGCGATCTGCCCGGGGTTCATCGACACCCCGATGCTCGACGAAGGTGCCCTGCGCTCGATTGCCGAACGCGTGGCCCGCACCCTGCCGTTGCGGCGACTTGGACGACCGGCCGACGTGGCCGGAGCCATCAGTTGGCTACTCAGTGAGGACGCCGGATATGTCACCGGGCAGTCCCTTTTCATCGATGGAGGGATGAACCGCCAATGACCACCGTGAGCGAGAGCCGCACCTACGCGACCCTGCGCCTCGACGTACCTCACCCGGGCGTCTGCTGGATCGGCCTCAACCGTCCGGAACGGTTGAACGCCATCGATCGGCAGCTCGGGGAGGAGCTGTACGCCGCCCTCGAGCATGCCCTGGCCGCACCGGATACGCGGGTCGTGGTGATCACCGGGGAGGGCCGCTCCTTCTGCGCCGGGGACGACCTCGGCGCGGTCGAGGAGCACCTCCGCGGCGTCTACACGCACTCGCCGGTGATCGGCACCACGCCCGACCCGATGTATCTGCGCATCATCGAGATGCTGGTGACCAGCCGGGTGCCGGTCGTGATGGCCGTGAACGGGGATGCGGCAGGCGCCGGTGCCGAGCTGGCTTGCGCCGGTGACGTCCGGATCGCCAGTTCCCGTGCCCGACTGGGCAGCGCCTTGGTGAACGTCGCCCAGGCCGGTGGCCTGGTGATGATGTCGCGGCTCGTCGGCGTTGCCCGGGCGACCGAGATCTATCTGTCAGGCACGCTGCTCGACGCGAGCGAGGCGGAGCGTCTCGGGATCTTCACCAAGGTCGTCGAACCCGAGGAACTCGTCGAGGTCACCCTTGCGGAGGCGCGGCGTCTCGCCGACGCCCCGACGGCGGCGATCGGCCTGTTCAAGGAACTGCGCGAACAGACCATCGGCCAACCCCTGCATCAGGCACTGCGGTTGCAGAACGCCGTCCATATCCGCAACAACGCCGAGGTCGCGGACGCGGTCGAGGGAGCCACGGCCTTCATCGAGAAGCGCCGTCCGCGCTTCGTGGGCAAGTGAGAGGAATTCGCCATGAGTGAGAGCATCTTCGGTCGTTTCGACGGCCACGTCGTGGTCGTGACGGGAGCCGCGTCCGGCATCGGAGCAGCGTCGATGACGCTCTTCGAGCGTGCCGGGGCGACCGTGGTGGGCCTCGATCTGCACGAGGGCCCCCGGATCCGCCGCTGCGACGTCTCCGACCCGGGTGCGGTGCACGAGGCGCTGCGCGACGTCGTGGCCGAACACGGCCGTCTCGACGTCGTCCATGGGAACGCCGGCATCAGCATCCCCGGCCGACCGCACTCGATCTCGGACGACGACTACCGCCGGGTGATGGGCGTGTGCTGCGACGCCAACTTCTATCTGGTGCGCTCCGGCGTGCCGTACATGAGGGAGCGTGGCGGTGTCTTCGTCTTCACAGCGTCGATGTGCGGGGTCGGGGCTACGCCCCGATCGTCGGCCTACAACATGGCCAAGCACGCAGTGATCGGCCTGACCCGATCCGTCGCCGTCGACTACGGCGCCCAGGGCATCCGGGCCGTAGCGATGGTCACCGGGCCCACGCAGACCGCGATGGCCGACGAGTTGTGGCCCGAGGACGGGGTGGCGCGCAACGGGTTCCTTCGTGCGACGCCGGCGGGTCGGCTCAGCAGGCCGGAGGAGCAGGCACGGGCGGCGGTGTTCGCCGCCCTGCCTGGGTCGTCCTTCCTGAACGGCGGGGTCATCACCGTCGACGGCGGCGCCACCGCCGGCTGGAACGAGATGGGGCTGGGCATGCTGCAGACGGCGGTCTCGACATGAGCGGGTCTCATGCAGCACCGTCGAGCAAGGCGTTCTGGCTCGGCGACGTGGCGACCCCGATGCGCGACGCGGTGAACCTCCAAGCGGATGTGTGGCACCACGGCGAGCCGCGCCCGGCAGTTCTCTTCCGGACTCCCTACGGACGGCGTGCGATCACCTCCGACGTGCTGCGTCCCGTCGACTGCCTGCACGGCGGCTTCGCGGCCGTGTGCCAAGACACCCGGGGCCGTTTCGGCTCGGACGGTGCTTGGGAGCCGATCATGTGGGAGCTGGAGGCACTCGACGCCTACGACACCGTGGAGTGGGTCGCCCGCCAGGAGTGGTGCGACGGGCGGGTCATTCTCGCCGGCACCTCCTACGGCGGCATCGTCTCGTTCCTGGGCGCCGCCCAGCAGCCACCGAGCCTGGCCGGTGTGGCCGCGGCGATGGTGACCTCGGGCAGTCGGGACCTGCAGGAGCTCGGTGGTGCGATGCGGTTGGAGCAGGTGGTGAGCTGGCTGCTCTACATGGCCGCCGACTGGATGAGGCGCCATCCCGACGTCGCCGACCCCGAGACGATCGCCACTCTCCGGGCACTACTCCTCGATCCGGAGCCGGCGCTGAGTGCCCTGCCGCTGGCAGAAGGCCCCTTGGCGAAGCTCCGTGGCTTCCCGATCGACATCCCCGCCCTGCTGGCCGGGCAGGTGCCGACCACGCCGGAGTGGGAAGCGGCGTCCGTCGAGGTGCCGGTGTTCGTCACCACCGGCTGGTTCGACGTCTTCAGCTCGGCGACCATCGACGTCTTCCGAGAGGCCGTACGCACGCACCCGGAGCTGCCCCATCGCCTGGTGGTCGGCCCGTGGGCACACACCGGGCCCCTGCCCCACCACACGGCCGAGCGGAACTTCGGCATCACCGCCTCCGCCGGAGCAGCGATGGTCCCCGCGCTTCAGCTGGGCTTCTTCGAGGACCCCGCGGCGGCCGCCGGGCAGCACGAGGTCAGGTACTTCCTCATGGGCGCCGACCTCTGGCGAACGGCGGACGCCTGGCCACCGCGCGGCGCACGGGAGCAGGTGCTCCACCTCGGCCAGACCTCCGACGGCTCCGGAGCTCTGATGACCTCCCCGGGACCGGACGACCTCACCGAGCGCTATCGCTACGACCCTGCCGATCCGGTGCCGAGCCGGGGCGGGCGGGTGATCCATCTGGGCCGGTCGACCCCTGGGCCGATCGAGTCGAGCTGGCAGCTCGACCGGGCCGACGTGCTCAGCTATCTCACTCCTGCGCTCGATGAGCCGTGGGACGTGGCGGGCGGCGTACGCGCTGACCTCACCGTGTCGATCGACCAGCCGGACACCGATCTCGTGGTGCGCTTGGTCGACCTCTGGCCCGATGGTCGCGTCTACCCCGTCGCCGAAGGGGTGACCCGGCTCAGCCATGCGGTCGGCTCGGTCACCGCCGGAGCGCCGGTGCGTGCGTCGATCAGCCTCGGGTACGCCGCACAGCGCTTCGAGCGGGGCCATCGGCTGGGGCTGCTCGTGACGAGCAGCGCCTTCCCGCACATCGATCGCAACCTCAACACCGGCAAGCCCTCGAGCACTTCCGCTGAAGCCCGGGTCGTCGCCGTCGACGTCCACCTCTCGCGCTCGACCCTCTCCCTCGACGTACTGCCCTCGGAAGGACAGCCCTGACCATGTCGCTCTGGAACCTCGAGCGTGCCCACGGCGTCGTGGAGCTCGCCTTCGACAACCCGCCGCGCAACTTCTTGACCTTTGCCGCCCTGGAAGAGCTCGGCGCTCGACTCTCGGAGTTGGCTGCAGACCCCGACGCCGCCGTGATCGTGTTGCGAAGCGCGGACCCGGAGCGCTTCATCGCGCATGCGGACCTGGACGAGCTGCGCCGGCTCGCCGACGGGCCGGTGCCCGAGGCTCGAGCGTGGTACACGACCATGCGCCTGATCGAGACGATGCCGCAGCCGGTGATCGCCGCGATCGACGGGCAGGCCTGGGGCGGGGGACTGGAGCTTTCATTGGCCTGCACGCTGCGCTGGGCGAGTCCGCGAGCCCACTTCTCCGCCATCGAGACCGCTCTCGGGATCATCCCGGGAGCGGGAGGCTCGCAGCGGTTGCTCCGGCTGATCGGCCGTGGACCGGCGACCGACCTCGTCGTCACCGGACTGCGCGTGGACGCGGCGCGAGCGCTGCAACTCGGGATCGTCAGTCGGGTCTTCGTCGACGACTTCGACGCCGAGCTCCGAGCGGCAGCGGTCGAGCTGGCCCGGATGCCGCGAGCGGCGATCGCCGCCGCCAAGCGGGTGATGCGAGAGGGGCCGAGCTCGGCCAGGGTGAGGCGTTGCGGCTGGAGGGCGCGACCTTCGGCGAGCTGCTCGCCACCCCCGACTCCCTCCGGTTGCAGGAGGCGGCGCGGGAACGGTACTCCGCAGCCGACGCCGGGTCCGCCGTGGACTTCGCAGCCCTGGGGGCGCCGGCATGAGCGGCGCCGCACTCATCACCGGTGCGAGTCGTGGCATCGGCCGGGCGGTGGCAGAGCAGCTGGCCGCGGACGGTTACGACGTCGCGGTGGGCTACTTCGCGCAGGTCGCTGCCGCAAACGAGGTCGTTGCGGCTGCCGCGCGGCTCGGCGTACGTGCGCAGGCGTTCCAGGTCGATGTGCGCTCCCGGAGTCGTGCACGCAGTTCGTCACCGAAGCCCGTGCGGCGTTGGGGCCGGTGCGTGCCGTCGTCTCCAATGCCACCGGCTTCGGTGCCGATAGCCCCGGACTCGGGACGGCGCTCACGGTCCCGCTCGCGGAGTATCAGGAGATGTTCACCGCGCGTCTTGGCGCGCTGTTGGCCCTGGTCCATGCAGCAGGTGCGGACCTCGACCTCGGCGGCCGCGTCGTGGCGGTGACCAGCACCGGTACCCAGCGGCATGTCCCGGGCTACGCGCCCATTGCGGCGTCGATGGCCGCGGTTGAGAGTGTCGTGCGCTACCTGGCCGCCGAGCTCGGGCCCCGAGGCATCACCGCGAACACGGCGGTCGGCGGTGTCATCGACACCGAGGCACTCGCCGAGATCAGCGCCGATCCAGAGCGCCTCAAGGAGGCGGTCCGGCGCGCCACCCCGCTCGGGCGGGTGGGACGCGCGGCCGACATCGGAGCCGTCGTGAGCTTCCTGTGCAGCTCGGCGGCGGGCTGGGTCACCGGTCAGTCGCTGATCGCTGACGGCGGCAACTCGCTCCGGTAGTGACGCGCGGCTCGGGCCGCATCCCGAACCCCCAGCGCGCTGAGCGCTGTCAAGGAAGGAAAGAACCCATGAGGACAACGAAACTCATGACGCTCAGGCAGGTGAGCCTGGTGCTGATCACCGCGTGCGCGCTCGTGCTCACTGCGTGCGGCGGCGGAGGAGGCGGTGGCGACGACGACAGGCTCGACGTCGCTGTGCCCGCCGACGCCTCCTCGCTCGACCCCATCCTCGGCAGTGCCGGGGGCGACCACGTGATGCTCTACCCGCTCTACGAGACGTTGATCAGCTTCGACGCCGAGATGGTGCCCCAACCCGGCCTCGTGGAGTCCTGGGATCAGCCCGACCCGAAGGAGCTGACCCTCACGCTGCGTGAAGGGTTGACCTTCCACGACGGGACGCCCCTGGACGCCGAGGCGGTGAAGTCCAACCTCGAGCGAGCCAAGGGAGAGGGCTCGAACGTCGCGGTCGATCTCGCCGCGGTCACCGCGGTCCGGGTCGATGATCCGCGCACGGTCACGCTGGAGCTGGCGCACCCGGATGCCTCGCTGCTGATGGTCCTCTCCGACCGCGCCGGGATGATGGTCTCGCCGGCTGCCGTCGAGAAGAGCGACGGCGACGTCAGCAACAACCCGGTGGGTGCCGGCCCCTGGTCGATCGTGGAATGGAACCGCGGTCAGTTCCTGAGGGTCGAGCGATTCGACGACTACTGGGACGGTGATGCACAGCGGGTCCCCGAGATCCAGTTCAACGTGATCGCCGATCCGACGACCCGCGCGACCTCGTTGCGCTCGGGCAAGCAGGACGTGGCCCTCGGGTACGCCCCAGCGGATGCCGCCGAGATCACCGGAAAGTCGAAGATCCAGCTCGTTCGGACGCCGCGGCTCTGGGTGGACGAGGTGTACTTCAACACCGACTCGGACGAGCTGAAGGACGTGCGGGTTCGGGAGGCATTGAACCTGGCGGTCGACCGCACCACGATCGTCGAGAGCGCGTACTTCGGCCTCGGTAGCCCAGCCTCGACGGTCTTCCCCGATGCGTACTGGGCGGCGAACGGCGATCTCGCCTACGAGTTCGACCCGGACCGGGCGCGAGCGCTGTTGAAGGAGGCCGGCGCCTCCGACCTGACCTTCGACATGCTGCTGAGCGCGGACGTCGGCACGGTTCGGATGGGCGAGATCCTCCAGCAGCAGTGGGCGGACGTCGGCGTGACGGTCGATCTCAAGCCGCTGGAGGGCGTCCAGGCCGTCAACGCCTACTTCGTCGACCATGCCGAGCCGGCCCTGCTGTCCGCTTTCACCGGGCGGCCCGACCCCAAGATGGCCTTCGACGTCCTCTTCTCGGAGAAGAGCTTCTACAACACCGGCGGTGTGGCGACTCCCGGCCTGGCCGAGGCCCTCGCGGCGACGGACGCCTCGTTGGAGAACGACGCGCGGGCACCCGGCTTCCAGGAGGCGGCCGGTGTGGTCTTCGAGAACTCGTCCTTCCTGCCCATCGCGTTCCCGGACAACCTGATCGCGTTGGCGGACGGGGTCGCCGGCTTCGAGGACAACCTGCTCGGCAAGCCGAAGTTCCTCGGCGTCTCGTTGGGCTGAGGGCGGTGCTGACATGAGTGGCGCGTTGCTCGAAGTTGACGGGCTGGAGGTCTTCTTCGGCTCGGGCGGTGAACGGGGCTCGGAGGTCCAGGCGCTGCACGGCGTCTCCTTCGAGGTGCAGCCCGGAGAGATCGTCGGCCTGGTCGGCGAGAGCGGAAGCGGCAAGACCGTGACTTCGTTGGCACTCATGGGCCTCTTGGACCCGCGCACGTCGCGGGTCCAAGGGGCGGCACGCCTCGACGGCGAGCCGCTGTGGGACGACGACGGTCGACTCCGCGCACATGTCGACGTCCCGATGGCGATGGTCTTCCAGGAGCCGATGACGGCGCTCGACCCGGTCTTCCGGATCGGCCACCAGTTGGTGGAGACCTTGCGACGGCGGCAGCGGGTGAGTCGTCGCGAGGCGATGGCCCGGGCCGCGGAGCTGCTCGACCAGGTCGGTATCCCTGATCCGAAGGCGCGCCTGCGCTCCTACCCGCATGAGCTCTCCGGCGGGATGCGTCAGCGGGTGGTGATCGCGCTTGCCCTCGCCTGCTCGCCGCGGCTCCTGATCGCCGATGAGCCGACCACGGCGGTCGACGCCACGATCCAGGCCCAGTTGCTGGAACTGATCTCCGACCTGGCACGAAAGGAAGGGATGGGTGTGTTGTTCGTGACCCATGACCTCGGTGTGGTCGCTGAGGCATGCCACCGGATGATCACGATGTACGCCGGTCGCGTCATTGAGTCCGGAACGGTCGCCGACGTGCTCGCTCGCCCCCTCCACCCCTACACCGGTGGTCTGCTGGCCGCCCTGCCTGCCCCGGAGCACCGCGGCGGTCGGCTGCCGACGATCCCCGGCGTCGTACCGGCTCCAGGACGTGCCGTCGAGGGCTGCGTCTTCGCGGACCGGTGCGCGCACAAGGAACCGCCTTGCTCGGTCGTTCCCGACCTTCGGGAGCTCGACGGCGGCCGTCGTGTCCGGTGCGTACGAGCCGAGCAGTTGCGACTCACAGGGAGCAGGACATGAGTGCGCCTCAGCGAGCGAGACGGTCAGATCCGGGGGTGGTCATGCGCCTGGACGAGGTGTCCGTCCGTTTCCCGATCGCGCGCCGACGAAGCGTCTCCGCGGTCGACGGCGTGTCCTTGGAGGTGGTGCAGGGACAGACCCTCGGCCTGATCGGTGAGAGCGGATCCGGGAAGTCCACGTTGGCGCGAGCGATGCTCGGGTTGGTCCCGACGAGTGCGGGCTCCGTCACCTGGGAGGGCGTGGCGGTCGCGACGATGTCGCGGCAGCAGCGCCGGGAGTTCGCCGGCCAGGTCCAGATGGTGTTCCAGGATCCGCACAGTGCGCTCGACCCGCGGCGCCGGGTGTGGCAGAGCGTCCGCGAGCCCCTCGACGTGCTGAGGCGTGGTCACCGGCGCGACCGTGATGAGGCGGCCCGGCAAGCGCTGCAGGACGTCGGGCTGCCCACGCACCTGCACGATCGCTACCCGCACCAGCTCAGCGGCGGACAGAAACAGCGGGTCAACATCGCGCGCGCCTTGGTGACCCGACCGCGGCTGCTGGTCTGTGATGAGTCCGTCGCCGCTCTGGACGTGGCGTTGCAGGCGGAGATCCTCAACCTGCTCTGCGACCTGAAGGACGAGTACCGACTCACGGTCGTCTTCATCAGCCATGACCTGAGCGTGGTGGGCCACATCGCTGATCGTGTTGCGGTGATGTACCTCGGCAAGCTGGTGGAGGTGGCCGTGGCCAGCGACCTGTTGGAGAAGCCGCGGCACCCGTACACGGAGGCACTGCTCTCGGCGCGGCTCGACATTCATCGGGCTCCGGGCGCCGAGCGGATCATCCTTCGCGGTGATGTGCCCAGCCCGCTCGCGCCGCCGCCCGGTTGCCGCTTCCATCCACGGTGCATGCACGCAGTTGCCGCCTGCGCGACGGAGCAACCGGTGCTGATGCCCGTCGATGCCGGCGCCTCTGCCTGCCTACGCGCGGCCGATCTCTATCCGGCAGACAACACCGGTCCGTCGGTGATCCGAGGTGCTCGATGAAGATCCTCACCGTCGTGGCCGGCCGGTTGCTGTGGACGGTGCCGACGCTGCTGCTCGCGACGCTCATCGCGTTCCTGCTGCAGCAGCTGATCCCGGGAGACCAGGCCGTCGCGCTGGCCGGCGAGTACGCCAGTGACGAGAAACTGGCCGCCATCCGTGCCGATCTCGGTCTCGACCAACCCGTGCTCACCCGCTACCTGGACTGGGTCGGAGGCGTACTCACCGGCGACCTCGGCACCTCCTACCGCACCGGGCAGCCGGTGGCCGAGATCGTGCTTGACCGGCTGCCGGTGACCCTGCTGCTGACGCTGTTCGCGCTGCTCATCGCGATCGCGATCGGCGTGCCCAGCGGGATCGCGGCAGCACAGCGCCCCGGTAGCTGGACTGATCGCCTGTTCACCACCGCGGCGACGGCCGGCATCGCGATCCCGAACTTCTGGCTGGGCATGATGCTGATTGCCGTCTTCGCCGTGAAGCTGGGCTGGTTCCCCGGCCCGGGCGGCGTGGACTTCGCCGATGACCCCGCTGGCGCGCTGCGTGCGCTCATTCTGCCCGCGGTCGCCCTGGGCATGGTCGGGTCGGCGGAGATCTGTCGCCAAGTGCGCTCAGCGATGATCGAGAACCTCGGCGCCGACTACGTGCGGACGCTGCGCGCGAAGGGCCTCTCGAAACGGACGATCGTGTGGCAGCACGCCTTGAAGAACTCCAGTCTTCCGCTGGCGACGATCCTGGGGATCCAGGTGTCGCACCTCGTCGGCGGCGCCGTGGTCGTCGAGGCAGTCTTCGGCCTCTCCGGCATCGGCTCGTTGGTGGTGGAGGCGACCAACCAGCGCGACTACATCGTCATCCAGGCGGTGGTCCTGCTGGCTGCGGTCATCGTGCTGGTCACGAACTTGGTCGTCGACCTCGCCTATCGGCTCCTGGACCCGAGGATCACCTGATGACAACGACGACCCCAGTCAAGCCACGACGCGGCATTCCGCGGCAGTCCGGGGTGATCTGGCTCAGCTACGCGATCCTCCTCGTGGTGCTGGCCGTCGTCGTCCTGGCCGACGTGCTGGCGCCGCACGCCCCCAACCAGCAGGAGCTGGGCTCGATGCTCCTCGGTCCGAGCGCCGAGCATCCGCTGGGCACCGACGACCTGGGCAGAGACGTGCTCAGCCGGCTGTTGCACGGAACCCGGGTGTCGGTTCTGGCGGCACTCCTGGCAGTCGGGATCGCGGTGGTGGTGGGATTCCCTCTGGGCATCCTCGCGGGCTACCGCGGTGGCTGGGTGGACGCCGTGCTGATGCGGCTGCTCGACACCGTGATGGCTTTCCCGGCGCTCGTCCTCGCCATCGGCATCACTGCGATGCTGGGACCCGACATCACGACCGCCATGGTTGCGGTCGGCGTTGTCCTGGTGCCCGTCGTCGTCCGGCTCACTCGTGCGCAGACGATGGCGGTGGTCGGCCAGACCTACGTCGAGGCCGCGGCCTCGTTCGGGGCCCGTGGGGTGCGACGGATGATCCTGCCGCACATCGTGCCCAACGTCGTCCAGCCGATCATCGCCCAGTTGGCCGTGCTGATGGGCTTCGCCCTGATCGCCGAGGCCAGCCTGAGCTTCCTGCAGCTCGGGGTGCAGCCACCCACGGCGTCGTGGGGCACGATCCTGGCGCGGTCCTACACCTTCCTGGAGCGGGCTCCGATGAGCATCTTCGTGCCGGGAGCAGCGATCGCGCTGACAGTCTTCGCTCTCAACATCGTGGGGGAGGAAGCCCAGCGACTGCTCGACCCGCGCCGCCGGTGACACCCGGCGTGCATGCCACCGACCCCACCGACATGATCGGACCCAAACGATGGGAGACCCATGAACTCGATTCCCAGCCGGGCAGCCGTGCTGCCCCAGGAGCTCCGGCGTCGGGCCGCGGAGCATCCGGACCGCACCCTTGTCGTGTTCGAGAACGGCAGCCGCTGGAGCTACCGGGAGACGCTGGAGGAGGCCGAGCAGGTGGCGCGCGCCCTGCGTCGAATCGGTGTCGGCCGCGGCGACCGGGTCCTCTCCTGGCTACCCACCGGGCCTGACGCGCTGCGGGTGTGGTTCGGCGTCAATCTGCTCGGTGCCTCGTTGGTGCCGCTCAACACCGCCTATCGCGGCGGGCTGCTGGAGCACTCGGTTGCGCTCTCCGGCGCCGAGGTGGCCGTGGTGCATGTCGATCTCATCGAGCGGCTGCGCGGTGTCGACCGGGCGCAGTTGACCGACGTGATCGTGGTGGGGGGATCGGCGTCGCTCGACGGCCTGAGGGTCCACGAGGCATCGGTGCTCGACGAGGAGCGCGCGGCACAGCCCGACGAGTGGCCGGAGGTGATGCCGTGGGACTGCTATGCGGTGGTCCTGACGTCGGGGACCACCGGGCCCTCCAAGGGCGTGGTCTGCTCCTATGCGCAGCTGTCCGCCTGCGCCGATGCCGCCTTCGTCGGCAACTTCGGTGCGGAGGACCGCTACCTGGTGACGCTCCCGCTCTTCCACGCCGGCGGGACCATCGGGGTGAACGCCGCCGTGGTGCTGGGCGGCAGCTTCGTGCTGAGCTCCGGCTTCAGGACCGGCGACTTCTGGGAGTTCGTCCGCGCGACCCGTCCCACGCACGTGACGCTGCTGGGCGTCATGGCAACCTTCTTGAGCAAGCAGGAACCGTCGGCCGACGATCGAGAGCACAGCCTGCGCCGGGTGTTCATGATCCCGCTCTCGGATGCTGCGACCTTCTCCGAGCGGTTCGGTGTCGAGGTCGTGGCGATGTACAACATGACCGAGATCTCGATCCCGATCGTCTCGGATCCCAATCCCGCGGCTGACGGCACGTCCGGCCGGGTCCGCGCGGGCATGGAGGTCCGCCTGGTCGACGAATACGACATGGAGGTCTCGGAGGGAACGGTCGGCGAGCTCGTCGTGCGTGGCGTCGATCCCTGGACGATCGCGACCGAATACCTCGGGCGACCTGAGGCGACCGCTGCGGCTTGGCGCAATGGGTGGTTCCATACCGGCGACGCCTTCCGGCGGGTCGACGGTGAGTACTTCTTCATCGACCGGATGGGCGACACGATCCGGCGTCGAGGCGAGAACATCTCGTCGTTCGAGGTGGAGAACGAGATCATCGCGCATCCCAGCGTCTCGGAGGTGGCGATCGTCGCGACTCCGAGCCCGGAGGGTGAGGACGAGGTGCTTGCCGTGATCGCGCCCGCGCCTGGCCGATCCATCGACGTCGAGGAGCTGATCGCGTTCATCCGGCCGCGGATGGCCCACTTCATGGTCCCGCGGTACTACCGGGTGCTCGACGAGCTGCCCAAGACGCCGACCAGCAAGGTCCAGAAGCATGCCCTGAGAGCAACAGGCATCACCCGGGACACCATCGATCGCGAAGATCTCGGGATCAGGATTCGCAAGGAGCAGGTCGGCCACGGCTGACCGATATCGACGTCCGGTGACATTCGACCGCTCACGGATCGTTGTCATCGATGGCGGGCGTCTCCGCGTCCTCAAGGATCTAGCACCACGACGGGCTGCCGATGTGCTGCTGACCGGGACATGGTTCGGCGCTTTTTCGGGCGCTTGGTTTCCTCCGAGGATGAAGAGCACATTTCACGTAATCATGAGAAGCGCACGTTGGAGTGATGAAGAAAATGAAAACTGCTTTGATCACTGGCGCATCGCGCGGCATCGGTCGCGAGATAGCGTTTCGACTGGCGAAGCGTGGTTACGCCCTCACCGTGACTTCGCGTTCAAGCGCGGATCTTGAGAAGTTGGCGCAAGAACTTCGAAGGGCCGGCAGCCCTGAAGTGGGACCGGTGGCAGCGGACATGGCCGATCTTGACTCGCTCCCCGCGCTCGTTGCGAGTCACGCGTCGAGGCACGGCTCGATGAACGCTCTGGTGCTCAATGCCGGGGTGGGCTCGGCAGGGGACGTTGCGACGTATTCGCTCAAGCGACTGAAGAAGACCATTGATGTCAACTTCGCGTCCGCGCTCGTGCTGACCAAGACAGCGATTCCGTTGCTCCGTGCAGGTGCCGCAGAGGTTCCAGAAAATGGAGCAAAGATCGTCGCGCTATCTTCTATTTCGGGGGTATATGCAGAACCAGGGCTGGCGGTCTACGGTGCCAGCAAAGCTGCACTCCTGTCGATGATCGAGACAGTGAACCTGGAAGAATCGACCCGGGGTGTGACAGCCACCGGAATTGCCCCCGCCTTCGTTTCCACTGACATGTCGCAATGGGCGACCGACCGCGTCCCGGAGAAACAGATGATCCGAATCAGTGATGTCGTGGCCGTGGTGGAGATGATCCTCGGGCTGTCGGCGAATGTCGCCCTTGGGCACGTGGTCATGAAGCGCACCGCGAGCAACGGATACTGTGCCTAGCGCCGGACTCGAGGTCGTTGGACGGCCGCTGCGGCGGGCACTCATCGACGGACAGGGCAACGGCGTCCCCAAGTCCCTGATGGGGGCTCCTCTTGCTGACATGATTCGGACGGACATCGAGTCGATGACGAGAAGGGCTGCGAATGACCATCGGGAGTGCGAGCCTCGGCCGCATCGAGATCGTGCCTCCGCGGCTGGTCTGGCCGCACGAGGCCCATGACTTCACGCCTTGGCTGCTCGAGAACGTCGACGTGTTGTCCGACCTCCTCGGCATGGGGCATCTCGTCCTGGAAGCCGCGGAGCATCCGGTCGGCGACTTCAGTCTCGACCTGATTGGCAAGGACGAGAGCAACGACGAGATCGTGATCGTGGAGAACCAACTGGAGATGTCCGATCACCTCCATCTCGGGCAGATCCTGACCTACGCCGCCGGGACTGATCCGACGACGATCGTGTGGGTCGCGACAGGCTTCCGCGCTGAGCATCGCGAGGCCATCGCTTGGCTCAATGACCGAACGGACGAACGGACCCGATTCTTCGCAGTGCAGATCGAGGTGATCCGTATCGGCAACTCGCCGCCTGCACCCGCCTTCAAGTTGGTCGCGCAGCCGAACGACTGGGCCAAACAGGTCAAGGCGGTGACAGCGCATGCGAACGGCGAGATCTCGGAACGGGAGCGTCACTACCTTGAGTTCTGGGAGAAGTACCGGCTCCGGGTGCTCGCCGAGCATCCGACGTGGACCCGGTCGTCCATGTCCACGAAGTCGTCTTGGTTCCAGATGTCGGCCGGCGTGGCCGGGGTCAACTGGGTCTCCACCTTCAGTCAGGCAGGACTCGGCGTCCAGCTGGTCTTCGAGCACCCGGACAGGGAGCTCAACATCGCTCGGTTCGACCGGCTCTCCGCCAAGAGGGCAATGATCGAGGAGGCCTTCGGAGGGTCGCTGAGTTGGGAGACCCGCGAGGGGCTGAAGTCGACGAGACTTGCCGCATACGCGGACGTTGCCGACGTCGTTGATGTGACTCGATGGGATGAGTGGATCGAGTGGCTCGTTGGTACGGGCGAGAAGATGCGGGCAGCACTCTCGGCGGGCGGCGGCGTACCCGGCTGACACCCGGCCGGGTCAGCGTCGGACGTGGCGTGTGATCGCGCTCGTGAGAGCGCGGGCGTAGTTCTTCTGACCGGCGGCGTTGGGATGCATGGTCCCGAACTTGTCGCCCTGCCCGCCCAGCGACTCGTCGATCTGGACGATCCAGTTCTTCTTCGCGCAGTAGCCGTGCTTGACCGATGCTTGATAGATGCCCGTGACGGGCCTCCACCCGAGCTTCGACGTGCGCCTGACCGCTTGGTTCAGCCCGTACTGCGTGACCTTGAGAGTCTTGTCCCGCCTGAGGTTGGTCTCCAGTTTGAACTTCTGTCCCGGCTTCCCCTTGAGCAGCACCTTGTCGGCCCAGGCGAACTCCTCGTCGGCGATTCCCGACGGCAGCGGCGGGCGCAAGACGCCGTCGCAGTAGTTTCTTCGCTGGTCCTTCGCCAAGCTGGGGTACTCGGTGATGAAGACGTCGGATGCCGCCACTCCGAGCGGCGCATGTTTCTTGCCATCCACCTTGCAGATCCCAGCGCCGGACAGGCACGCGTCGAGCTTCTTGAAGTTCTGGGGCAGCTTCTTGAGGCGAGCTTGCGACTCCCGGTGGAGTGGGAGCTTGAAGAGCCACTTCTTCGACACCTCGATCACGCTGCGCCGCTTCTCGAGCGGACACAGTGCATACCGGGCACACGTGCCGATCACGCTGGAGAATCCGATGTCGTTGCCTCCCAGGCTGACCGTGACGACATCGGGTATCTGTCCCTTCAGCAACGCCATCGCCTCGACCAGTTGGGCTTGCTGCCTGCCCCCGCCGGGTGGCTTCGGATACGCGCCGAGCACCCCCTTGGCCAACGTCGCGCCTGAGCAGGCCAAGTGGATCAGCGTCACCGAGGTCCGCGAGTCACCCTTCTCCAGGTTGAGCGCGGCGCGCGCCGGCCCGGCATGGGCAGAGCGATGACACGCCTTGTCGTCCCAGACCACGTTCTTGGCGCGCTTCGCCTTCTTGCGTGGCACTCCTTCCCCAGAGGCGAAGGAGTCACCGAGTGCGACGATGATGATGTTCTGAGGGTTGACGGGGATCGTCGTCGTATCGCCCAGTCCGCTGCGCCCGTACGCCGTCAACGAGACCGTGTTGAGTCCTTCGAGTGCCGTGGTCTCGACGCGGCAGCTCGTTGTCTGGAACGGTGTCTCGTCGCCGAGTTGCCACCTGTAGCGCTGAGCGTTCTTCGACGCGCAGCCGTCGAAGACCACCGGGTAGCGGCCGTTGGCGGGGACATCGCTCGTCCGGTTTCCACCCCGGTAGCGCGCATCGATGAGCCCGTCCTTGTTCTTGTCCGTGATCAGCGGTTTCATCTGCCACGAGGCCATCGCCGTCACGTCGCAGGCATCGCCCACCCCGTCGCCGTCCTCGTCGGCTTGGTCCGGATTCGCGACCTCGGGGCAGTTGTCGTCGACGTCGAGCACTCCGTCAGCGTCCGCGTCGCCGCTGGTGCCGAGGTAGGTCAGGTCCCATGTCCGGCGAACTGCCAGATCGCGTCCGACGTCGGGGTCATCGGCGACACCCGAGATGTGGGCACCTGTCCGGAGCGTGGTGGGCGTCCACTCGCTGTCCGGGTCGGTGGTCTCAAAAAGCTGGTGCCAGGTGCCCACCGTGTAGTCGAGCCGTCCGCAGGAATCCTCGAAAGAGGCCACCTGCCACTCGTCGGTTTCGTAGGTCATGGAGAAGTCCCAGGCGTCGAAGTGTGCCCACTGCGCGTACGCCTCGGTGGCCACCGGATCATCTTCGACATTCAGCGTCGCACTCATGGAGTACGAGCACTTGACATCGGTGTCGAAGGGATCGTCAGGTGTCGGGTCGTACTTGTAGTTGGCGCTGCAGCTCAGTGTGCCGATGGCATTGATGACGCCCCGCGGCCACCACACTCCGGAGAACTCCGAGTCCCTCTCGGCCGCGCCCATGAAGGTGAAGCGCAACGACCAGCTCTGGGTGCACTGTTCCTCGTCACCCACCTCGAACGACCAGTAGCCGCCTGGGGGCAGCTCGATGTTCATCGGTGGAACAAGAGCGGTCCGGTCCGTCCCCGAACCTTGGATGAGAACCGAGCCCTGCCACGGCATACCGGTCGACAAGGGACCATCGACAGGAGGCGGTAGGGGAGGCGGCGCTGAACCGGCGGATGACGTCAGGGCGACCAGGGCAAGACTCGCGAAGACCACGCTGACGACAACGGTCGCGAAGAGTCGACGACGCACCACTGGAAGCACCTCCGCACGAGTTCACTCCTCGGCTGTCGACCAGTATGCGCCGCCTCGGCGCCGTCCGGAAGCAGTCCGGCAGAGAGCGCAGGGCTTCACCTCTTCCGCAACGGCCACGGTCCTCGCAACTCCCATCCTGGGTGTTGCGAGGACCGCTGGAACCCGCCGGGCCTGGAGGGCCGTCCTGTTAGATCAGCTCAGCGCTTGACCTTGCCTGTCTTGGCGCTGGTGCGGCTCACGGTGGTGAAGTTGGCCCGTTTGCCGGCGACCTTGACCGAGATCTTCTTCTTGGCATCCTTCTTGACCAGCTTGTAGTTGGCCTTGGTGGCGCCCTTGATCTTCTTGCCGTTGCGCAGCCACTGGTACTTGAGGGTGACCGGCTTCGGCCCCCAGGAGCCCGTCTTCGCCTTCAGCTTCTTGCCGACCTTTGCCTTGCCCTTGATCTTCGGCTTCGTCGAGGTCAGTACGCCGACGACTGCCGAGGTGGCCGTCGACGTCACGGAGACGTCGTCCGTGCCGGCAAGCTTGCCGGTGACCTTGATGCTGATCCGCTTGCCCGCCATGGCGTTGCTGACCTTGAGAGTGGTGCCGGTGGCGCCCGCGATCGGGGTGCCGCCGGCCAGCCACTGCTGGGTGAGCTTGACGCCGTCAGGACCCCAGGCGCCGGTGTCGACGGTCAACGTGGAACCACTCTGCGCCTTGCCGGTGATCATCGGAGTGCCAGGCACGATCTCGACGACTGGTGCTGCGGCGACGGGCGCGGTCGGAGCCGAGGTACGAGAGACCGTGCTGTAGCCGGCGAGAGTTCCGGTGACGGCGACACTGATCGCCTTGCCCTGCTGGGCTCCTGTCGGCGTGAAGGTCGGCTCATCGGCACCTTCGATCAGCGCGCCGTCCGCTGCCCACTGGTGGGTGAGCTCCACGCCAACTGGACCCCAATCACCTGCGACGGCAGTCAACGGCAGGCCGACCTGGGCAGTGCCGGTGATCGTCGGACGGGTGAAGGTGACCGGCGGATCGCCCGGGGCCGGGGTGCCACTCCAGTAGTCGCTGAGGATGTCCACGCTCGGTAGGCCGGACTTGGTGCCGATGACGCGTACCTGAAGAAGGGTCAGCTCGTCGGCGATCGCCTCGGTGATGGTCAGTTCCCGCTCGGTGGCACCCGGGATCGGCACGCCGTTCTTCAACCATTCATAGGTCAGGCTGACGTCGCTGGGGCTCCAGGCGCCGTGCTGGGCGACTACGGTCCTACCTACGCCGACGGTTCCCTCGATCGTGGGCGTGCTCGGCTTGATCGTGGGCGCCGCACCGAGCTGCACGGTGAAGTTGCGCTTCATCGGACCACTCGCCGGCCAGTCGAGGGTTGCTGCGTCGGCGAAGGCGTAGGCACCGTCGCCGCTCGGTCCGTCCCAGTACTCCGCGACTCCCGTGCCGTCGTACTCCGTGGGGGTGAGGACCTGGAACTTGTAGTTGGCCCAACCTTCGACGAAGCGGTACTTGCCGTCAGCGTCGGTCTCGTGGGGACCGGACTGGATCGGCATGAACGGAGCTCCGGGATCGGTCTGCACCCAGATGCGGATCGGTGCTTCGACGAGCGGGCTTCCGTCCGTGTCGAGCACGGTGATGACCGCGGTCTGGAGCTGCTTGAGCTCGATCGCAGGTGCCGTGATGCCTTGGTTCGCGGTGACGGTCACCGGCACCTCTGCGCCGGCGTAGACAGGTCCCTCGATGTCGTCGCCGTAGGCATTCGCGCTGACGACGTAGCTGCCCGGGATCAGGTTGCCGGTGTGGTCGTAGTCGCGGCTGTCGAAGCTGCCGTCGGCACCAACCGTGCCGCCGGCCCCGCCTGAGTTCTCCGAATCGCCGATCGAGATGGTGCTGTCCGGGATCGGCTGCCCAGCTTCGTCGGTGACGCTGCCGGTGATCCAGCCGGTCTCCTCGAACACGATGTCGTTGAGGGTGACGGTGCCACCGCTGACCTCGATCCGTGTGCTGCCGTAGGGGCTCCACTTGTTGTCGTAGTACTCGTAGCCGAGTTCACCGGGACCCAGCGGGCCCTGGGGGTAGGCGCGCAGCTCGTAGAACCCGTCGCTGAGGCCGTCGAAGCTGAACCGACCACTGGCATCGGAACTGGTCGACCCCACCGGGTCGGTGAAGAAGTCGTCATCGGCTCGGTACTTCGCCAGATAGAGGTTGGCATCGGGGTGGACCGAGGTGGTGCCCCCCACCTTGGCCTTCACCAATCCGGTGATCACTCCTGTCTCTGCCGCCTGGGCAGGCGCGAGCACCAGCCCCGACAGGAGCAGGGCGAGCGCAGTGAGTACGACGGTCAACAGGCGTTTGGGCGCCACGAGCATGTTGCTTCCTCCCCGAGTTGCCCCACCTGTTGGGACATCACCGGCGACGCATCTACCCGTCGTGCGGTTGAACCAAACGTGATGTTCGTTCAAACGGTCATGGCTCCTGGTTCGCGAACGCGTGGTGTCCGACCGTTGGCTGCGCCTGATCAGGGTCGCGGGTGAGGAGATCCACGGCGATCCTGGCGGTCTTCGAGCGCGACGGCTCGGTTCCGATCTGCTTCGCACTGATGACCGCCACCATGGCACCAGCGATGTCGCGGACCTTGACGTTGTGGTCCTGGGACAAGCGTTTCAGCACAGCGAAGGCGGCTTCGGAGTCGATCCGGAACCGCGCCATCAGCATGCCCTTGGCCTGGTCGATCGTGGGCTGACTCGCCAGGGCACGGCGAAGGTGGTCCACCTCTGATCGCAGCAGCGCGACTTCCTCGGCTCCGCCGGTCGCAGGCACTTCGTTGGGGAACTCGTCCGGCGCAACAGGGTGCCACTGCTCGAGGCGCGTGAATGGTTCGGGCGACGATTCGTCGCTCATCTGATTCCTTGTCGGGGTCAGCCTGATGCATCTCTGAGGATGCAGGCTGTCTTCCCAACCTTCGGCACAGGTTATACGGATCTCGCACCGACTCGAACGAGACCCCCGCCCCTGTGCGGCAGGTGCTTCCGCAGGCCTTCGCCGGACCTGTGCGCTGGACCGTCAGCCCTCCGCTGCGGTACGTCGTGTGCCGGTACGGGTGACCAGATCCTCGGCGACCGTCCGCAACTTCTTGTTGTTGTTCTGTGAGTGGGCGCGCAGCAGTGCGAAGGCTTCCTCGGGTCCGCATCGCTGCTGCCCCATCACGATGCCGATCGCTTGGTCGATGACCGACCGGAAGGTGAGCGCACGCTCCAACTGCGCGGCTGTCTCGTCGCTGCGGATCTGTCGGATGGCCAGAAACAATGCGGTCGCCGCTTGTGCGGCGAGCAGTTCAGCCAGGCTGCGGGTCGAGTCCGTGAAGTCGTGCGGGGCATCGAAGCTGTAGAAGTTCATCGCCCCTATCGATCTGCCCTTGACGATCAGGGGAGGCTCAGTGACGACCTGAGTCCCTGTCGGCGGGCCTCGGCCAAGAACGCCGGCCAGCGGGCCGCAGCCCCGATCTCCGCGAGGTCGACGACTTCCGCCGCACGCATTGCGTGCAAGCAGGGTCCCTCATCGAGCCTGTACTGCGCGTCGTCCAACGCGCTCGCGCGGTCGTCGCTCGATGCGACGGTGAGGGGCACACCTTGGTCTTCGGTCGTGATCCCGCACGACATCGACTCATCGATCAGGTCGGTCGTGGCCATCGCCAGTTCCCGGAGGAACCCCTCGATACCTTCGGTGGCGAGAAGCAGTGTCTGCAGGACGCTGAAGGGCTTGACGTTGTCGTGAACAGATGCCTGTTGCTCAGCCGAAACCATGCCTGCCTCCATCCCTGCAGAGTCTGTGGTCGTCGCTAGGTTACGCCGCCGTCGCATCTCGGGCCGGACGACCTGACTGCTCGTCTCGTCGTTTGCGCAACCGGGGAGCCGAGACTACGTTGACGTTGTCGGTTGGGCCCACAGCCGTCGCACGAAGTCGTGCGACTGGTCTGCTGATGGGGTCTTCGATGAACGTTCCCGACTCGTTTCCCCGCGATCTCCGTCAGGTGCGAGAGCCGGCGCGGCCCCTCGCCATCGGCGATGCGACTGTCGAGCCCGGCCTGAGGATGATCCCACGGGAGGCCGAGCGGCGTCGCCGCGACCAGGTGGTGGCGATTCTCGCCTCTGCCCTGGGCAGGGATCCGGAGCGAGACGCCCGTTGCCGCGAGTCGCTGGAGGCGCTCGGCCACGTGGAGCAGGCGGCCACTGGCACGGCTCCTGAGTGAGCGATGCACCGACGCCTCCGGGTGCCTGCGAGGGACGACCGATCCGTGACGCCTGATCTATTCTGGCCCGATGGCAGAGACTGACGGCCCGAACGAGCACGCTGACGAACGCATCGCCGTCGACCGGGTGGTCCCGGCTGCACCTGAGGAGATCTTCGCGGTGTTGGCCGATCCCTGGGGCCATGTCGACATCGACGCCTCGGGGATGTTGATGGCTGCGACGGGCGACACGGTGAGTGCGGTGGGCGACTCGTTCGTCGTACACATGGACCGCGAGGCGCTGGGTGACGTCCCGATGGGGGAGTACGACGTCGAGGTGGTCATCGAGGTGCTCGAACCGGGGCACGAGATCGCCTGGAGCATCGTCGGCACGGTGAAGCCGCCGATCGGTCATCGTTACGGCTACCGCCTGACCGCGATCGAACCCGCGGAGGACGGCAGCGCCCGGACGCTCGTCACCAGCTACTACGACTGGTCGACAGCGCTTGCTGAGTGGAAGGCGATCTTCCCGGTCATCTCCGAGCAGCACCTCAAGGGCACCCTCGGCATCCTTGCCCGCACGGTGGCGCGACGCCGGCGGGGCTGACCGCCCTCGGGCAGCGGTCTTGCCGTCCCCTCACACGGATCGTCAAGCGGGCTTCTGGCCGAGCTTGCCGACCGCAGGGCGCATGGGCACGTCGAGGGCGTCGTACAGCCCGGGGGCGGCATCGACCAGCCAGTCGATGGCGCTCACCAGACGACCCACCGCCGTGGCGTTCCCGCCGCCGGAACGGTTGCCCACGTGGTCCGTTGCCTCGATGTTGACCTCGATGCGTGGGTCGCCCTCGATGATCACCCGGTGGGCGCCGTCGCCGTCCGGTGGGGTCGGCCAGTCGGGCGCGCAGGAGGGTGGATCCGGGTGACGTGCTCGACGACGATGCGAGGCTCGCCGTCGACGATGCCCTGCACCTCGAAACGCACCGCTCCCTGAGTGCCGGCCTCGAAGTCACCCATCGACTTGGTGCTGACGGTCTTCTCAAGCGGGCGACGGTCCACCGTCTCGCGGATCTCGTCGAGTTCGGCACCGAGGGCCCGAGCCATCAGCCGGATCTGCCCGCCCCAGACCATCGTCGGGACGGTCGGCGCGGTCATCGGCGGGTCGTAGCTCATCGGCTCACCCATGCCGACCAGGTAACGGACCGAGTCGGGCTGGTCGTAGGTGCTGTAGTCGAAGATCTCCTGGCAGCGGATGACGTCGACCGTGGTGCCGAGGCCGCTGATCATCAGCGGGAGAACGTCGTTGCCCCACCCGGGATCGATGCCGGAGACGAACAGTGAGCCGCCTCCCTCAGCGATCGCCTTCAGCACCGGATCGCGGACTTCCGGCGGGGCGTTGCGCTGGTCGTAGAGCGCGTAGAGGGACGGCGTCACGACGACGGCGCCACCCCGGATCGCGCGGTTGATGTCGGCGAGCGCCTCGTCCGGTCGGATCTCCCCCGAAGCGGCATAGACGACCGCTCCCGGGCGAGCGGCCAGCACGGCGTCGACATCGTCGGTGGCGGCGACGCCGAGGTGGGTGTCGAGTTCGGCGAGTTCGCCGGCGTCACGTCCGACCTTGTCGGGATTGGCGACGACGACCGCCGACAGGGTCAGGGCGGGATGGGCGACGACGGCACGGATGGCGGCGCGGCCGACGTTTCCGGTGCCCCAGACAATCGTGGAGATCATGGCGTGATCCTAGTCACATGAGTGGAACGTGTTCTAGAGCTGCGAACGATCCACTTGCTGCACCGGTGCTGCTGGTCGGGCGCGCCCACGACCGCCGTTCGGCTCCGCATAGCGTGTGCACCCATGAGCTCACTGCGCATCGTCGACCGTGACCACGTCCGCATCCTCACCCTGCACCGCCCCGAACGTCGCAACGCGATCGACCAGGCGCTGGCCGAGGAACTGTCCGCTGCATTCGACGCGATCGAGTCCGAGCGCAACGTGCGGGCCGTCGTACTCACCGGCGGTCCCGACTACTTCTGTGCGGGGACCGATCTGACCTCGACCGCACCACCCGCGACGGAGGGCGGACCCTACGGGTTCCTGGCGCGGGTGCGACGTACGCCGCTGATCGCCGCCGTGGAGGGGTTTGCCTTCGGTGGTGGCTTCGAGTGCGTCCTCGCCAGTGATCTGGTCGTGGCTGCTCGCGACGCCCGGTTCGGTGCTCCCGAGGTCAAACGGGGGTTGGTCGCCAACACCGGCGCGCTCTTCCGTGGCCCCGGCCGGCTGCCGGTGAACGTGGCCACCGAGATGCTCGTGACCGGGGACCCGATCGGCGCCGAGCGCGCTCACGACGTCGGCTTCGTCAACGTGCTCACCGAAGCTGGCGGCGCACTGCAGGGGGCGCTTGACCTCGCTGCGCGGATCGTGGTCAACAGCCCCGATGCGGTGGCCATCTCGCTCGGCGCGATCGCGACGGAGGCTGCTGAGCGGGAGGTGCGCGGATGGGAGTTGACTCGCTCTGCCGACGGCGAGATCGCCGGCTCGCCGGATCGACATGAGGGGGTCACTGCCTTCTTGGAGAAGCGGCTGCCGCAGTGGGGCTGAGCCCGGCTCGCGCCTCGGCCGGTGGTTGGACTACGGGGAGCCGAAGAGCGAGACGTGGCGCAGGGCGAGCTCGAGGGTGGCGGCACGGTCGGCAAGGGGGTGCCCGAGGAGCTCCTCGGCCCGCGCCAGTCTGTATCGCACGGTGTTCTTGTGCACGAAGAGTTGGGCCGCGGCAGCTTCGACGTTCATCCGATTCGTGAGATGGGCCAGCACGGTCTCCCGCAGTTGGGTGAGGAACTTGTCGTCGCCCATGAGGGGGCCGATCTCGCGGCGGACCATCCGGTGCAGCAGCGTGCGACGGGGAAGCGGCTGACTGCCTTCGCGGCGCGACCGCGCTGGTCGGCTCTGCCGGGGATCTTCTGGTCGGCGCTACGGGGCTGATCCCTTCACCGAGTGACACCGGAACGGTTTGGGATATATGATCTACACTTCATCGTTCGATGGTGTCGCCTCGCTATCCCAAGGAGTCCGGATGAGCAGTGCGTTGGTCAAGGGTCGCAAGTTCGCCCTGGTCCTGCCCTCCACCAACACGTCGGTGGAGCGCGAGTTCCACCACCTCCGGCCGCAGGACTGCTCCTGGCACACGGGTCGGATCATGATCAAGGCGCCGGCCCTCGACTCGGCCGATGCCTTCGGTGCCTTTCGGGAGTGTCTCAACGAGGCGCTGCCGGACGCGTTGGAGGTCGTGATGACCTGCAAGCCCGACTACATCGTGATGGGCATGTCCGCGGAGACCTTCTGGGGCGGAGTGAAGGGCAATGCAGCGTTCGAGCAAGGCGTGCGTGACCTGACCGGGCTCGAGGTCACCACCGGAGCAACTGCGGCAGGCGAGGCGTTGAAGGCCTTCGGTGCCCAGCGCATCGGCATCGTCACGCCGTACCAGCCGGTGGGAGACGAGCAGGTGGTCGCTTACTTCACCGAGCTCGGTCACGACGTGGCTGCGATCAAGGGCCTCTGTTCGGAGTCGGCCACCTCCATCGCTGACGAGACCCCGCAGACCCTCCGCGAGGCGTTCCTCGCGGTCGACGGTCCGGACGTCGATGCGCTGATCCAGTGCGGTACCAACCTGGAGTGCATCGCCGTGGCGGCCGAGCTCGAGAAGGAGCTCGGCAAGCCGGTGATCGCGATCAACCTCGCCACGATGTGGCACGCCTTCCGGGTCAACGGGATCGACGACCGGCTGGCCGGTCATGGCTCGCTGCTCGAACTCCACTGACCCACCTGAGAGAAAGAGACAACGGATGTTCAACCACGTTGGTCACCTCACGCTCGTGCCCGAAGCCGGCGACGCCCAGATCGAGGCGATCCTGAGCGGGCTGCTCGCACTGCCCGACCAGGTCGATGGGCTCGTCGAGGCACATGTGGTGCGCGACGCCGGGCTCGCCGACGGCAATGCCACCCTGCGCTTCCACATGCGCTTCGTGTCCCAGGAGGCATGGCAGGGTTACAAGACCCACCCAGCCCATGTCTCGGTGATCTCCACGCACATCGGCCCGGTGCTGGGCTCCAAGGCATTCGTCCAGTACGACGACGCCGACGTACGCAGCGCCGGCGTCTGAGCGCTCTCGGCCACGATTCGCGCGCTCTCGGTGGGGATGGGGGCGCTCTCGGCTTGCGGAGATCGCTACGTTGTCGACACACATCCCAGCTGACAGAGGAGACACCGTGGGCGAGCTGTTCGAGACCGACGACACCGTGACCGTGAGTCGTGAGGAGGCGGCCAAGCGCCTGCACGCCCTGGCCGACGCCTTGGCGCGGCACAACGAGGTCGAGTTCGTGCGCAACGGCAACCGCGTCACCATCGACGTGCCCGACCAGGTCAAGCTCAAGGTCGAGGTGGAGATCGGCGAGGAGAACGAGCTGGAGATCGAACTCAGCTGGTGACCTTGCCGAGATCGCGCTCCTGACCGTCGAGGGCGCGCCCAACCTCGTCGAGGGTGTGCGGGTGCCGCCGCCGACTTCCCTCCGCGCGGCAGCCTGACGTCAGGATCGATGCCCGGAGTCGACTCTCGTGGTCATGAGCGGATCGGCAGCAGCGTGGAGAGGTCGGGTGCGCCCGGGCCGCGGTACGTCGCCCACGTGGGCGGGACGAGGATGCCCGGCGGTGCGGCAACCACCTCCGGGATGGCCCGGACGACGGGCCCAGCGGTGGCGAACTGCACGGCCTTCGACTTCTCGGGCAGGCCGATCGGGTCGAGCCACTCGAGGTCCATGTGCACGCGAGGGGCGCCGTCGATGCGGATCTGCCACCCGTCCTTCCATCCTTCCTCGGGCTCGCCGGTGAACCACACCATGCGCACCGTGATGGCTGCCGCGTCGCCGTTCATGGCGTGCCACTGCCACACGACACCGCGCACGGTGCCGGCGGGAATCGGGCCGGCCGCGGTGTTCACCTCGGTCTCCGCGACGACCGCGCGGTGCTCCTCTTGGATCCGATCGACGGGCAGCTGCAAGGTGTCGATGAGGTAGCCGAGGGTCTCGCCGAAGAGGCTGGCGAAGAAGCTGCGGCGGCCGTCGGCGGCGTCCCAGTAGTCCTGCTCGCTCACGCCGAAGCCGCAGAGATCGTAGATGAACCCGGGCGAGGCGACCGGGGTGCAGTCGTAGGTCTCCTGCACGCTGAGGCCGTTGACCTGGGTGCACATGCCGGTGAGGAGGACGCCGAGGCGTTCGGCCATGAAACCGGGGTTCATGCCGGTGCCGAAGAGCGTCACCCCGCCGTCGCGGGCGGCCTTCTCCAACCGAGCCGCTCGGGCGCGGTCGACGGCCTGCGGATAGGTGAAGCCGACCGTGGTGATGACGTTCTTGCCGGAGCGCAGCAGTCGCTCGAGGTCATCGGTGTGCTGGTCGGGCGAGTCGCCGTTGAGGGGCAGGTGGAGCACCACGTCCGCTTCGAGCGCCTCGATCTCCTCGACGCTGTCGGTGCCAAGCACGCCGGTCGGCGGGCGCTTCACGATCTCACCCGCGTCACGCCCCACCTTGGTGGGACTGTGCACCTTCAGGCCGACGAGTTCGAGCTCGGGGTTGTCGATCACGTGCCGCAGCGCGACCCGGCCGATCGAACCCGTTGCCCACTGGATCACGCGGATGGTCATGGTGGCTCCCTGGCGGTCGACGATGGAAAACAAAATATGAATTAAGAATCAGTTTAGGTCATCGTGGGTCCCACTGGGCTGCTCCCGTGCAGAACCGTGGCCGAGCGCGCCACTACGGTGCCGGCACGGGAGTCGCCCGATCGGACGAGAGCAACAAGGAGTCACACGTGCCCACGAGCCTCGAAGGCAAGGTCGCCGTCATCACCGGAGCCGCGAGCGGGATGGGGCGCCAGTTCGCCCTCTCGTTCACCGAGGCGGGGGCCACGGCGGTGGTGGTCGCCGACATCACCGAGACCCCGCGCGAAGGTGGCGAGTCGACGGTGGACGCGGTTCGTGCGCTGGGTGGGCAGGCCGTCTTCGTGAGGACCGACGTGACTCGCCTGGGCGACCTGGAGGCGGCCGTTGCGGCCGCGGAGCAGTTCGGTGGCATCGACATCATGGTCAACAACGCCGGCATCTTCTCCCACACGCCGCTGCTCACGGCCGAGGAGGAGACCTACGACCGGATGATGGACATCAACGTCAAGGGCACCTACTTCGGAGCCAAGTACGCCGCCTCGGCGATGGTTGCGGCCGGCCGAGGCGGAGTCATCATCAACATGGCCTCGATCGCGGGCATCCAGGGCGGTCCCGGATTCAGCGTCTACTCGACGAGCAAGGGCGCGGTCCGGTTGCTGACCTATGCCCTCGCCGGCGAGCTGGGGGAACACGACATCCGGGTGCTGGCGATCCACCCGGGCGTGATCGACACGAGCATGACCCAGACCGACGTGCCGATCGGCGACGAGGTGCTGCGGGTGATCCCTGCCGGCCGCAAGGGCACGGCGGAGGACGTCGCCCGAGTCGTGACCTGGGCGGCCAGCGATGAGGCGGGCTACGTCAGTGGGACGTCGCTGGTGGTGGACGGCGCGCAGACCCGGGTGATGTGACCACCAGCAGGTGCTGTCCCAGGGCGGGGCTGGGGGCCGCACGCCCGCCACTAGGCTGACGGTGTGGACGACGCGACGCTCGCAGCGCACCTGGTCACCGAGGCCGCACTCCTGGCCCGCAACATGCGGGGCGAGGGTGTGGCGGTGCACCACAAGTCATCGATCTCCGACCTCGTGACCGATGCCGACCGTGCCGCGGAGGCCTTCGTCGTCGAGCAGCTGGCCAAGCACCGCCCCGACGACGGGGTGCTGGGGAGGAGGGCGCCTCCCGAGCCGGTACGTCGGGACGGCGTTGGGTGATCGACCCGGTCGACGGCACCTACAACTTCGCCAACCGGCTGCACCACTGGTGCTCGGCAGTGGCGCTGCTCGACGGCGACGAGGTCGTGGTCGGCGCGGTCGCCCATGCAGCGAGCGGGCGGGTGTGGGTGGGTGGTCCCGACCTGCCGACGACCGCCAACGGTGTGCCGGTGCCCCGCATGGAGGACCTACCGCTCCACGAGGTCGGTGCGGCCACCTATCTCCACCCGGGCTGGATCGACGAGGACGCGGTGCGGCACGCCTGGCTGCGCGCGGCACGCGGCGCCGCGACGCTGCGCACGTTCGGCTCCGGCTCCATGGAGATGGTCGACGTCGCGCTGGGGCGGTTGGGGGTCTGGTTCCAGCACTCGACCCCACCGTGGGACTGGCACGCAGGTGCGGCCCTGGTCCGGGGTGCCGGGGGCGCCGCCGAGGTCGTCGAGGTCGACGGCTTCCGCTGGCACGTCACCGGACGGCCGAGCGCCGTCGCCGGAGTGGTCGAGAGGCTGGTCGGGGAGACGAACTGACCCCGCCGGCGTACGACGGGGTCAGCTGTGGCCTGGGGTCAGGCGTGGGTGTGCGCGACGTAGACGTCGCAGGGAGCCTGCGTGACGACGTCGCGAGCGACGCTGCCCAGCACCCGGGCGATGCCCTGGACCCGCTTGTTGCCGACCACGATGATGCTCGCATCGCGTGTGGTGGCCACGTTGACGAGCGCCTCGCCGGGCTGGCCCTCGGCCGGCCCGGAGGAGACATCGAGGGCAGGGAAGTCGCGCCGCAGGTCGATCTCGACCTGCCGGGCCGTGCTCTCGGCCTCCTGCTCGTTGCTCAGCAGCATCCGGTCGGAACCGATCTCGATCGTCTCGGCCTTCAGCTTGCCGAAGGCGGACACCAGGTGCAGGTGCGCGCCGAGCCCGAGTGCCAGTTCGGCAGCGGTGCGGGCCGCAGATGCTGCGGTTTCACTTCCGTCGACGCCACAGACGATGGTCTTTGTCATGGTCCCCTCCAACTGGGTCATCCCGATGGTTTGGCGTGAACCTATCGCGAGTCGTGCGGATCGTGCTCGTACTCCCGCCAGCCGCCACCTGAACAAGTGACCCACCAGTACGGGACCGCACCCGGCCGGGCCCCTCGTTTGTGGGACGATCATCGAGAGGTCTGGTGGACACGGGAGAGGTGAGGGCATGCCCAGGATGTCGGTGACCGATCGACGCGAAGCGCTCGTCGTCGCGGCGCTCGCAGTGATCGAACGCGACGGTGTGCACGCCGCCACCACCCGCGCGATCGTCGCCGAGGCCGGCATGTCACTCGCGAGCTTCCACTACGCGTTCACCTCGCGCGACGAGCTCCTCGAGGCGGTGGTGCGCCGCGTGGTCGACGGTTATGTCGCAGCAGAGGCGGACGTCGACGTCGAGGGGCCGGCCGAGCTCGAACCGCTGGTGCGCTCCACGATCCGGGCCTACGTCGACCTGCTCAAGGCTGATCCGGCCCGTGAGCAGGGGATGATCGAGCTGTCCCTCTACTCCCTGCGCACCCCGGAACTGAATGCCATCGCCACCGCGCAGTATGCGGCCTACCAGAGCTTCATCGAGTCCTTGATCCTTCGGATCGCGGACCGCACCGGTGCACGCTGGAAGGTACCCACCGACGTACTCGCCCGGATGGTCACCACGATGACCGACGGCCTCACGCTCGGCTACCTGGTCAACCGCGACGACACGCTGCTCGACGAGCTCACCGAACTCGTCGTCGCCGCCTTGGTGGGGCAGACCGAACCCGCGAAGTAGCACCCGCGGCGCCGCGAGATCGCAGGTCACTCGCGCCGGCACCCCGCTGAAGCGGCGCAGGTGCGACCGTTCAGCGGGGAACCCGATCAGCGGGTGGGAACCCGGGCAGCGAGAGCGTGCAGGGCAGCGGGGAAGATCTCGGCCGGCGGCGTGACGAGGCCAGCGCCGACCTGACCGGTGCCGGCGACGGCGCCGGCCATGCCGGTGTTGATCTGCGGCAGGATTCCGGTACGGCAGACCAACGAGACGTCGATCCCGGTGGGCACGCCCTGGAACTCCAGCACGGGTACCGACCAGCGGGGGTTCTCGCCCAGCGTGATCTCGTGCATCCGCCGGGTGGTGGCGAGGGCGTCGGGGACGGTGCCGCCGACCAGGCGCACGATCGCCGGGGCCGTTGCCATGGCGAAGCCTCCGATGCCGGCGGTCTCGGTGATGGCGCTGTCGCCGATGTCGGGATTGGCGTCGTCGGGGCCGTAGTCACCGAGGAAGAGGCCCTCGGCGACCTGGGCCGGGCCAGTGAACCACTGGTTGCCGGTGCCGGAGACCTGGATGCCGAAGTCGGTGCCGTTGCGGGCCATCGCCACCACCATGGTGGCTCCGGGGATGTCGCGGGCGGCGTCGAGTGACAGCTTGCAGGCGGGCATCGCCAGGTTGAGGAAGAAGTGGTCGTTGCCACCGATGAAGCGCAGCACTTCGGCGAGGTCCTCAGGTGCGGCCGAGCCGGAGACCATCGCGGGGAGAGGTCGCGCAGCAGCATCAACGTGCCGGCGCGGTTGCGGTTGTGCGCCTCGTCGCCCATCTGCAGCATCTGGGTGAGGATGCCCGTCACGTCGACCGGCCCCTCGGCGTCGCGCACCTTGCGCACCGCCGCCTGGAGCACCGGCCCGAGCACCCGTGACATCCAGCGCAGGCGGGTCAGCACCTCGGGCGAGTAGGCGCCGTACCGAAGGACCTTGCCGAGGCCCTCGTTGAGGGAACAGTAGGTACGCCGGCCGGTCTGCAGGTCCTCGAGCACCCACAGATACATCGACGGGGTGACCACGCCGGCCATCGGGCCGACGGCGTCGCGGTGGTGGCAGGGCTCGAGCGAGAAGGTGCCGTCGGCGAAGCGCGCGGCGGCGTCCTCGGGATCGTCGACCAACCCTTCCAGCGCCGCTCCGCCCATGAGCGCTCCGCGCATCGGTCCTGAGGCACGCTCCCAGGCGAGGGGCGGTCCGGCGTGCAGGAACTGACCCGGTTCCAGACCGAGCAGTTCGGATGCCGGAGCGACGTCGACCAGGTGCGCGGTCACCCCCAGGGCGGCAGCGACTGCTTGCTTGTTGGCCTCGATGCGACGTGGGTCGGTGGCGATGACGGCGAGGTCGGACTCGGTGCCCGGCATCGGCGGGCGCCAGTCGACGCGCTCGACCTCGACGGCCTGGGCAGCTACCGCGTCGGCGAACATGTCGGCGCCGACAGAGACGACGTTGGTCATGTCTGCTTCCTTCCTCAGCGAGCCAGCAGGGCAACGGCCCGGCGGGTCGCAGCTGCGTTGGACAGGTGGACCTCGGCGCCGGCTGCCACGAGCTGGGCCCGCTGGGCGGCAAGGTCCTGGGGGTCGAGATCGGTGCCGAGCAGCGCCACGATGACCGGGATCTCGCGTTGGCCACGGGCGGCAGCGATCGCCGGGGCCAGGCGCGACGCAGGGTCGGGCTCAGCACCGTGACCGAGCACGAGGTCGAGCAGGAGTACGCCGGTGCGCGGGTCGGCAGCGGCGCGCTCCAACTGCTCGAGGCGGAGGGTCGGGTCGATCATCGGGTGGGCGCGCCCCTGGGTCAGGGCATCGTCGCCGAAGTCGATCATCGTGTGGGTCTCGGCCGTGAGGTCGGCACCCAGGGCGAGCTCCGGCGAGAGCGGGATGTTGGAACGGATCGGGCCGAGTGTCTCGCCGGCCACCAGCATCGCCTCGTCGCACAGCGTGCCGCCGACGAAGAGGCCGCGCAGCAGGTCACCGGTGGCTGCGCCGGTGTTGTCGGAGCCGTCGACCGGCCAGGTCGGAGCGGCGTGGCCGAGGCGCTCCAACGCTGCCTCGGCCACTGCGGTCAGATCGCGCTGACCGGGCCCGAGCAGGCCGAACTCGACAGGCGTTGCGAGCGTGGCGGCGTACTCCTCGAGGCTGCGGGCGACCTCAGCGGCCGGCGGTTTCGAGAGCACGAGCAGGAGGTCGACGTCCGGATCGGCGTCGAGGCGACGCATGGCTTCGCGAGTGGAGCGGCCGGCCACCGTGGAGGAGAGGTCGCGACCCCCGACGCCGAGCGCCCAGGTGACCCCGACGCCGTCGAGCTGCTCGCCCGCGTGGTGGAGGAGGGTGAGCAGTTGCTGGCTGCCGGTGCCCGACGCGGCGACGATGCCGATCCGGCCGGGCCGGGTGGTGTTGGTGAACCCGAGACCGATGCCGTCGACGAGCGCGGTGCCGCAGTCAGGACCCATGACCAGCCGGCCGAGCTGCGTGGCGAGCTCCTTGAGTGCCACCTCCTGCTCGAGGGGCACGTTGTCGCTGAAGATCATCACGTCGTGGCCGCGCTCGACCGCGTCGACCGCCTCGATCACGGCGTGGGCGCCGGGGTGGAGACGAGTACGACGGTGTCGTCGCCGACCCGGTCGAGCGCGCTGCCCGTGGTGCGCGGTGGCGCCAGTGTGGTGTCCTGCGCCGACTGGCGGCGCGGTGCCAGGGCGGCGTCGACGGCCCGAAGGGCGGCGTCGAGGTCGGCGTCGTCGTCGAGTCGCAACGCGACCAGCATGTCGACGGGGCCGGTGCCCTCGGGGATGGTGAAGCCCATGCGCTCGAGCACCTCGAGGTTGAGCTCGGTGCCCATCGCGACCTGGGCGGCGGTCACGCCCGGGGCGTCCTGCACCGTCCGGCTCACTTGGAGCAACGTCACCGAGTCGGCATAGGCACCGGTGCGGATCTCGACGTGGTCTCTCACGCAACACTCCATTCGTGGACGGGTTCGGCGGTTGGGGGTTCGAGGGGTCCAGGGGGCTCGAGGGCGAGCTCGGCGCCGGCAAGCATCCCGGTTCCGGAACTGGCGCCGACAGCGATCAGGGCCGCCCGCGCAACGGGTTCGTCGGCGCCGGATCGAGCGCGCAGCCAGTCGGTCAGCTCGGGGAACGACTCTCCCCGGGCGGCGCAGTCCAGGAGGGTGGCCGACAGCGGGGTCGTGCGGTGCGCCAGCGTGCGTACGGCGTTGCTCACCTCGGCATCCGGCGCTCCGGCCGCATGCCGGGCCACCAGCCAGCCACAGACGACGTCGTCGGCATAGGGGGTGAGCCCCTCCCCGCGTCCGAGGAGGCGGGCGAGGAGTTCCGGGGTGAATCGGTGGCTGCTCGGGCGCAGCCGGGCATCGGGGCGGACTCGAGGGTCCGTCAGGCGCGCGACGCGGAGCTCGCGACCGTCGATGAGGAGTCTCCCGGAGCGGAGTTCGGCATGCTCGCCGGTGATGCCGACGGCCGGCAGGTCACGAGCCGAGCTCCACGCGGCACAGGGCACGCGGGTGGCCCCGGCAGACACGACACCGGCGACGTGGCCGTCGAGATCGACGTACACCGCCTGCGGGCCGCGGTGCACCACCGGCCGCGGTCCGTCTGCTGCTGCGCGCAGCCGCTCTCGCAGGCGGAGAGGTGCAGAAACCGGGATCACGCTGTCGACGCTAGTGTCTCGTGCCACACTCACCCCATGGCAGGTAACCACAAAGGATTGGCCCGAGGGGAGCAAGAGTTGATGAAGGATGAGGCGCTCCGCACGCTGGCCCGCGCCGATCAGCTCCATCAAGCCCTCACCCACCTGGTGCTTGAGGGCGGCGATCTCGAGCAGATCGCGGCGGAGGTGGCCCGGACCCTGGAGTGCGAGGTCTGCTTCACCACCCCTGACGGTCGGGAGCAGGCCGCGCACCTGAGCCTCGAGACCCGCGAGGTGCTCATCGACGCCGAGCTCGTGGACCCGACCGGGCGGATCCGGGTGGAGCGACTGCGTTCCGACGGCAGCCAGGTGGGGGTCGGCCAGATCCGTCACTTCGGGGTGGGGGCGGCCGGCGTCGACCTTGCCCGGCTGCTCGCCTACGACCCGACGGGTCCGATCGCCGATGCCGACGTCCAGGCCCTGGAGCGTGCCGCGATCGTCGCCGCGCTGCTGATCACCAGGGAGGAGGCGATCACCGCGGTCGAGAACAAGTACCGCGGCGACTTCCTGCGCGAGCTCTTCCTGCGCCGTGCCGACGATCTGGGATACATCTCCGAGCATGCCGAGGCCTTCGGCTGGAACCTGGATCGACCGGTGGTCGTCTGCGTGGCCGAGCTCGACCCCGAGGGGTTGGAAGGGGAGCACCCCTCGAGCGAGCGGCGCCGCAACTTCCAGGCTCGGTTCGCCAATGCCTGGCGACAGGTCTGTCGCGGGATCGACCAGCAGATCCCGGCGGTCGACTTCTCCTCCGAGGTCGTCACCCTCCTCCCGGTCGCCGACATCGAGGAGACGCCCTCGGGGCGGTCGGTGGTGCTGCGGGCGGCCAAGGGAGTGCACGGTGACCGCGGCGGCGGCCGACTGCCGTTCTCCGTCGGGGTGAGCCGAGTTGCGCCGACCATGGCGCAACTGCCCGAGGCCTACAAGCAGGCCCGGCGAGCAGTGGAGATCGGGCGTCGGGTGCGCGGCGGCGCCTCGACCACCTACTTCGACCAGCTCGGTCTGCACCGGCTGCTGGCGTTGGTGCCGGACCCCGCGGAGCTGTCGGCCTATGCCAAGGACGTGCTCGGTCCGCTGGCGGAACGTACGCCGGAGGCGGCCGACCTGCGCGAGACCCTTCGGGTGCTGCTGGACACCAACTTCAACGTCGCGGAGGCGGCGCGAGCCCAGTTCTTCCACTACAACACGATGCGCTATCGGGTGGGCAAGTTGCAGCGCCTGCTGGGGCCGCTGGCCACGGATCCCCACCTCCGGCTGGACGTCGCCGTGGCGTTGCGGGTGCTCGAGATCGCTGAATGAGCCACCTTCATGACGGCAGAGTGACAACCGGATGAAGGGGTAACCGACCCGCTGGGCATGATTGCCAGCACTTGTCGCTCCCGTTGGGCAGACTTTGCCAGTGAGGCCCTGTGAGGTGAGCCACTAGTTTGTGGAGTCTCGGGGCAATCAGCCACCCAAGATGGAGGGTCAGCCACATGTCCATGTTCAAGTGGGTCGAAGTCGACCCAGAGCCGGGTACGCCGGTCCTGCCTCACCAGCGCCTGCCGTGGGGGAAGACGGCGGGGCTGGGCGCCCAGCACGTCGTCGCCATGTTCGGCGCCACCTTCGTGTTCCCGCTCATCATGGGGTTGGACGCCAACCTGGCGATCCTCTTCTCCGGTATCTGCACGATCATCTTCCTGCTCATCACGAGCAACAAGGTGCCCAGCTACCTCGGCACCAGCGCAGCCTTCGTGGCGAGTGTCGCCGCGATCCGTGCCCAAGGCGGCGACTCCGCCGAGGTGACCGGCGCGATCCTGGTCGGTGGCCTGGTGCTCATGGTCGTCGGCGTCCTCATCCACTTCGCGGGAGCTCGCTTCCTGCACGCGCTGCTGCCACCGGCAGTCACCGGCGCGGTCGTCATGCTCATCGGCTTCAACCTCGCCCCTGTCGTGGCCGGTGTCTACTGGCCACAGGATCAGTGGATCGCGTTGATCACGGCGACCTTCATGGTCTTCGCCGCCGTGGTGTTGCCGGGCTTCTGGTCCCGGATCGCAGTCTTTCTCTCGCTGATCTTCGGCTACCTGCTGTCGTTCTTCTCCGACAAGGTCTTCGGACAGATCAACTCCGTGGTGTCGGGCCAGAACGTCGATGAGAACGGGGTGTCGCAGGCCTTCGACCACGACCGCGTCTCCTGGGCAGCCGTGAAGACCGCCGACTGGTTCGGCCTGCCGTCGGGTCAGCTGGCGGACGGCGTCGACGTGGTCCACGCACCGTCGTTCTCGCTCAGCTTCATCCTCGTCGTGCTGCCCGGTGTGATCGCGTTGATCGCGGAGAACACCGGCCACGTCAAGGCCGTCGCAGAGATGACCGGCGAGGACCTCGACCCCTACATGGGCCGGGCGATCGGTGCTGACGGCTTCGCGACCGCGCTTGCCAGCTCCTTCGGTGGCTCGCCGACCACGACCTACGCCGAGAACATCGGCGTCATGAGTGCGACCAAGGTCTACTCGACGGCGGCCTACTACGTCGCTGCGTTCGTGGCGATCATCCTCGGCCTGTGTCCGAAGTTCGGTGAGGTGGTCAACGCCACCCCGGGTGGTGTGCTCGGCGGCATCACGGTCGTGCTCTACGGCATGATCGGCCTCGTCGGCGCCAAGATCTGGGTGGAGAACCGTGTCGACTTCGGTGATCCCGTCAACATGGTCGGCCTGGCCGGCGGCATCATCGCTGGTGTCGGTGGCGTCTCCCTCGTCTTCACCGACGACTTCACGCTGGAGGGCATCGCCCTCGGCACCATCATGGTGATCGCCTACTTCCACCTGGTGAACCGTCGTCGCGGCTCCGGAGCCGGACAGGTCACCGAAGCCCTCTCGCACAAGGAGTGATCCGGTGAAGCCCGCCCCATTCGCCTACCGGCGACCCACCACCCTCGACGAGGCCACACGTCTCCTCGCCGAGGAGCCGGGAGCCAAGGTGCTCGCGGGCGGGCAGAGCCTGGTGCCGCTGCTCTCCATGAGAATCGCGGCACCCGAGACCCTGATCGACATCAACCGCCTGCCGGATCTCGGTCACGTCACTGCCGACGTGACCGGGGTCCGGGTGGGGGCACTCGCCCGACACGCCGACGTGCTCGGCTCCGAGGCGGCGCGAGAGGTGCAGCCGCTCCTGGCGGAAGCCCTCTCCAACGTCGCCCATGCCACGATCCGCAACCGGGGCACCACGCTCGGCTCGATCGTGCACGCCGATGCGGCGGCCGAGATGCCGATGGTGCTCTGCCTCCTCGGTGGGTCGGTCGACGTGGTGTCGGTGCGTGGTCGCCGAACCATCGCCGCCGCCGACCTCTTCCTCGGGCCGCTGGAATCCACGCTCGAGCATGACGAGATCGCCGTGGAGGTCTTCTTCCCCGCGCTTCCGGCCGGGGAGGCGTGGCCTTCGAGGAGATCGCCCGCCGCCATGGCGACTACGCCTTGGTGGGTGTCGGCGCCGCGGTCACCTCCGAAGGTGATCGGATCACCTCCGCGCGCCTGGGCTTCGTGTCGGTGAGCGACATTCCCGTCGTCGTCGACGTCACCGACGCACTGGACGACCCGGCCGAGGCCGCCCTGGGGCAGCTCGAGCCGGCAGAAGACATCCACGCCACCGCCGCCTTCCGCACCCACCTGGTGCGGGTACTCGCTCCGCGAGTGCTCGAGCGCGCGGTTGCCATGACCCGGTCCGGCGCCACTGCCGGACGTGTATGAGGAAGGCTCCATGAGTGAGGAACTGCACGACGTCCAACTCCGGGTGAACGCCGGCGTGCAGCAGATCCGGGTGCCGGCCAGGCGCCTGCTCTCCGATGCACTGCGCCACGACTGCGGACTGACCGGCACCCACGTGGGGTGTGAGCACGGGGTCTGCGGGGCCTGCACGGTGCTCGTCGACGGCGTACCGATGCGATCGTGCCTGATGTTCGCCGTCTCCGCCGAGGGTGCGGAGATCACCACCGTCGAGGGCCTCACCGAGGCAGACGACTCACTCTCCCCGGTGCAGCAGGCATTTCGGGAGTGCCACGGGCTGCAGTGCGGCTTCTGCACGCCCGGCTTCCTGACCACCATCTCTGCTGGGATCGAGACCAACCCCGACCCCACCGAGGACGACGCCCGCGACATGATTGCCGGCAACCTCTGCCGGTGCACCGGCTACACCAACATCGTGAAGTCGGTGTTGCGGGCCGCCGAGATCCAACGTGAACGTGCCGACGGTGCCGAGAGCGACGACGCGGCGGGGAGGAGCAGGCATGACCGGCAAGATGTTCGGTGAGAAGGTGGCGCGCGTCGAGGACCAACGGTTCCTCCGCGGCCGTGGCCAGTACTCCGACGATCTCCTCGTTGACGACCCGCGACTCCTGCACGCCGCGGTGCTCCGCTCGCCGCATGCACACGCCAGGGTTCTCGACATCGACGTCGACGCGGTTCTCGACCTCGAGGGGTGCAGGCTGTCTGGACCTACGACGACCTCACCGGCCCGATGGCCGAGCCGTTGCCGCTGCTCATCCCTCACCCGACCCTCACCCACGGCCGCACGCAGTATGCGTTGGCCAAGGACGAGGTCAACTACGTCGGTGAGGCGGTTGCCTTCGTGGTGGCCACCGACCGCTACATCGCCGAGGACGCGCTCGATCGGATCCGGGTCAGCTACGAGCCGTTGCCCGCCGTGGTGGGGATCGACGCGGCCCGCAAGGCGGAGCGACTGGTGCACGACGACGTACCGGGCAACATCGCTGCCCGCTCGGAGCAGAACACCGGAGACGTCGAAGCAGCGCTGGCGCGCTCACCACACCGGCTGTCCCTCGACTGGGACATCGAACGCAGCGCCTGCATGCCCATGGAGGGACGCGGGGTCGTGGCTCGCTGGGACCCGGCCAGCTCGCGGCTGACCGTGTGGACCTCGACGCAGACCTCCACCGGTGTGCGTGGCTGCGTCTCCGCCAAGCTGGGCATCGACCTGGCCAACGTCGACGTGATCACCCCCGACGTGGGTGGCGGCTTCGGGGTGAAGATCAACCACCCGTGGCCCGAGGAGCTCCTCGTGCCGCTGGCCGCGAAGACGCTCGGTGCGCCGGTGAAGTTCACCGAGGACCGTCGCGAGCACTTCATCTCCTCGGCCCATGAACGCGCGCAGCAGCACCACGTCGAGGTCGGCTACGACGACGACGGGCGCATCATCGCCCTCGACGTACGCTTCTGGCACGACAACGGTGCCTACGTGCCCTACGGCCTGATCGTGCCGATCGTGGCCTCCACCCAGTTGCTCGGGCCCTACAAGCCCGAGGTCTATCGGGTGGTCTATGACTCGCTCTACACCAACACCGTCATCGTGACGCCCTATCGCGGCGCTGGACGGCCGCAGGGTTGTTTCGTCATGGAGCGCACGATCGATGCCATCGCCAAGGAGCTCGGCCTGGACCGTGTCGAGGTGCGGCAGGCCAACTTCATCCAACCCGACGAGTTCCCCTACGACCAGGGGATCATCTTCCAGGACGGCCGAGCACTGGAGTACGACTCCGGTGACTACCCTGCGCTGCTCGAGAAGCTCAAGGTGCTCATCGACTGGGACGGCTTCCCCGCCTACAAGGCCGAGATGGCAGCCCAGGGACGCAAGGTGGGCATCGGTCTGGCCTGCTACGTCGAAGGCACCGGCGCCGGCCCCTACGAGGGCGCGCACGTGCACATCGAGACCTCAGGCAAGGTGAAGGTCGCGACCGGCCTGACCACCCAGGGGCAGGGACACCAGACGTCGTTCGCACAGATCGTGGCCGACACCCTCGGCGTCCGTTTCGAGGACGTCGAGATCACCACGGGCGACACGCGCAAGATGCCCTATGCCGTGGGCACCTTCGCGTCGCGGGCCGCCGTGATGAGCGGGTCCGCGATCCACCTGGCCGCGTTGCGGGCCAAGGAGAAGGCACTGCGGATCGCCGCCGAGGCGCTGGAGGTCGACGAGTCGGACCTCGAGATCGCCGACGGTGTCGTCAGCGTGAAGGGCACCGATGCCTCCATCGACCTCGGCACCGTGGCAGTGCTCTCGAACCCGTTGCGCTATGCCTTCGACGAGGCCTCCAAGCGGGCGACCCAGTTCTCCGTGGGGGACCCCGGCAAGCCGCCGGTCGCCGAGGACGACGAGCCGGGGCTGGAGGGCAAGGACTTCTATTCACCGTCTCGTTCCACCTTCGCATCGGGAATGCATGCGGCCATCGTGGAGACGGACCCCGACACTGCGGAGATCACGATCCTGCAGTACGCCGTCGTCCACGACTGCGGCAACGTGATCAACCCGATGATCGTCGAGGGTCAGATCCACGGTGGCGTGGCCCAGGGCATCGGAGGCGCGCTCTACGAGCGGATGGCCTACGACGACTCCGGTCAGCTCCTCAACGCATCCTTCATGGACTTCCTGATGCCCTTCGTCACCGAGATCCCCGCACACATCGCCATCGACCACCAGGAGACGCCCTCACCGCTGAACCCCTTGGGCATCAAGGGTGCCGGCGAAGCCGGGGTCATCCCCGCGTCCGCGGTCTTCGCGGCCGCGATCGAGGATGCGGAGGGCATCCCGATCACTGCCATGCCGATCTCCCCGTCCGAGCTCTTCGAGCTCCGTCTCCAGCACTCCTGAGGAGCCCCTGATGAAATTCACCGGACAGAACGTCCTGAACGCCAGCGTCGAGAAGGCCTGGCAGGCGCTGCTCGACCCGGCGGTGCTCGTGCAGACCATCCCCGGCTGCGAGCGTCTCGAGGCGACGGGCGAGAACGCCTACGCGATGACCGTCACCGCTGGCGTGGCCTCCATCAAGGGCACGTACGCCGGCACCTGCGTCATGAGCGACCTCGTCGACCAGCAGTCCCTCAAGATGAAGCTCGACGGAGCCGGCGCGCCCGGCACGATCGGTGCGGTTGTCGACGTGGCCTTCGCAGACAACGGTGACGGCACCACCACCATCAGGTACGAGGCCGACGCCGTCGTGGGCGGCATGATCGGCGGCGTCGGGCAGCGGATGCTGACCTCGGTCAGCCGCCGGATGGCCGGCGAGTTCTTCGGCAACGTCGACAAGGTGCTCTCGGGTGCCGTACCTGCTGCCGCGGCTGCCGCTACGGCACCTGCCGGTGCGCCGGCAGCCGTCGCCGAGCCGGGCGCCGCCCCGGCAGCGGGTGCTGTCTTCACCGCCCCCGTCGCAGCCCGTGGCACCGGCTCCCCGGACGACTTCGTCAAGGGGGTCGTGCTCGGTGCAGGTCTGGTGCTGGTGGGCGTCGTGGTCGGCGGGATCTTCGGTCGTCGTCGATGATCACCCCCGACTCGACCGCGCGGGAGATGACCGCGGCCGTTCGGTCCCGTGAGATCTCTGCACGAGAGCTGCTGGAGCTCCACCTGACGCGTGTCGCCGAGCGCAACGGGGAACTCAACGCGATCGTGTCCCTGGACGAGGAACGGGCTCGTGCCGCTGCCCTGGCTGCCGACGAGGCGTTGGCTGCGGGGAGGAGGTCGGTCCGTTGCACGGGCTGCCCTTCGCCGTGAAGGACACGCATCGGCTCGGGGGCTGGCCCACGACCTACGGCTCGCCGACCCACGTCGACCATGTCGCCGACGGCGACGACCTGCTGGTCGAGCGCATCCGCAACGCCGGCGCCGTCTTCGTCGGCAAGACCAACGTGCCGCAGTTCGCGGCCGGCTCCCACACCTTCAACAAGGTCTTCGGGGTCACCCGCAACCCGGTCGCGCCGACGCACTCGGCCGGTGGGTCGAGCGGCGGCGCTGCATGTGCGTTGGCTGCCGGCATGGTGCCGCTGGCAGACGGTTCCGACATGGGTGGCTCCCTGCGCAATCCGGCCTCCTTCTGCGGCGTCGTGGGGTTGCGGCCCTCCCTGGGCCGGGTCCCCGAGTGGCCGCTCTACAACCAGTGGGAGACCACCTCGGTCGGTGGACCGATGGCGCGGAACGTCGATGACCTCGCGCTGCTGCTCTCGGTGCTCGCTGGGCCGGACCCGCGGGCGCCCCAGGCGCTGGGCGATCCCGGCACTGTCTTCGCCGCTCCGCCGGGGAACCCTGGCGACCTCGCTGGCCGGCCTTCGGGTGGCGTTCGCCCCCGACCTCGGCGGCACGTTGGTCGTCGACGCAGAGGTGGGTGCCGTCGTACGCGGCGCCGCGGAGCGGCTCGCTGCGGCAGGTGCCGAGCTCGTCGAGGCGGCACCCGACCTGGCGCTGGCCGACGACACGTTCCGGACCCTGCGGGCCTGGCACTTCCATGCGAAGTTCGCTGACCTGCTGGCGCAGCGCCCTGATGACTTCAAGCAGTCCTTGGCCGACAACATCCGTGCCGGTGCCTCGCTGACCGGGGTCGACGTGGCGCGGGCCTACACCCAGCGCACGGCGTTGAGCGAGGAGATGCGGCAGTTCTTCGGCGGCGTCGACGTGCTGCTGCTGCCGACGTCGCAGGTGCCGCCCTTCCCGGTCGAGCAGGAGTTCCCGACCGCGATCAATGGGCAGGAGATGCCTGACTACCTGGCATGGATGCGTTCGGCCTGGGCCATCACCGTCACCGGATGTCCGGCGATCTCGGTGCCTGCCGGCCACACGCCAGCTGGTCTGCCGGTCGGCGTGCAGCTCGTGGCGCCGCACGGAGCGGACCGCCGCCTGCTGGAGATCGCGGCTGCCTTCACCGCTCTCTGACCCGCGCCGCGGCGACACTTGTGTGCGGTTGAGCACCCAGTTTCACGATGCCGCCGGGGTCTCGCGCCGTGAACGGATGGACCTCACGCAACAGCGTCGCAAACATTGCCCAAGAATCGCGAGTTGAATGGCAGAAGTTGCCGTGGTCGCCGACACGTGGGCCGAGTTGAATCGTCCTCATGAGCACTCCAGATGCGGCGACAGCGGACCGCGCGATCCGGATCGGCATCGACACCGGTGGCACCTTCACCGACGTGGTCGCCTTCGACCACGCGACGGGCCGTCAGGTGACGACGAAGACCCCTCCACCCCGAGCAATCCGGCTGACGGCTTCCTGGCCGGCATCGACAAGGTGCTCGGGTTGCTGGAGGGAGCGTCGTACGACGACGTGGGCGCGGTCAGCCACGGCACGACGGTGGCGACCAACCAGCTGCTCGAGGGCAAGGTCGACGCACTCGGCTTCATCACCACCGAGGGCTACGAAGCGATGCTCGAGATCGCCCGCCAGAGCGTGCCCGACGGCTACGGCAACTCCTACTTCTGGGTGAAGCCCGACCGGATCGTGCCCCGCGACCTCGTCAAGGGGGTCGGCGGTCGCCTCGACTTCACCGGTGCCGAGGTGCGCCCGCTCGACGAGGAGGCGGCTCGCAAGGCTGCCCGCTGGTTCCGCGATCGCGGCATCAACACCCTCGGCGTCTGCTTCCTCCACGCCTACGCCAACTCCTCCCACGAGGAGCGGATGCGCGAGATCATCGCCGAGGAGCACCCCGACGCGACCGTCTCCGTCAGCAGCGAGGTGCTGCGCGAGTACCGCGAGTACGAGCGGGCCATGACCACGCTGGTCGACGCTGCCGTGAAGCCGCGGCTGAGCGCCTACGTCAACAACATCAAGATGCGGCTCGCCGAGGGCGCGGGTCGCCAGGTCCCCTTCTACGTCATGAAGTCCAACGGCGGCGTGCTCTCGGCCGACGAGGTCGTGCACCAGCCGATCACCACCGTCCTCTCCGGTCCGGCCGCCGGCGCGCTCGGGGCTGCCCTGATCGCCCAGAACGCCGGTTTCGACAAGGTCCTCACCAGCGACGGTGGCGGTACGTCGACCGACGTGTCCGTGGTCATCGACGGCGAGCCCACGCTCACCACCGAAGGCTCCGTCGGTGTCTACCCGAGCAAGATCCCGATGATCGACGTCGTCACCGTCGGTGCCGGCGGCGGCTCGATCGCGCACCTGTCGCCCGAGGGGACCCTCAAGGTCGGCCCGCAGTCGGCAGGTGCCGACCCCGGCCCGATCTGCTACGGCAAGGGCGGCACCGAGGTCACCATCACCGACGCCCACGTCTTCCTCGGCCGGATCCCTCCCCACCTGCTGGGTGGGGAGATCCCGCTCGACGTCGGGGCCGCTCGCGAGGGCATCGTGGCGCTGGCCGAGAAGCTCAACCTCTCACCGGAGGCGTGCGCCGTCGGCATCCTCGAGATCTCCGCCTGGAACCAGGCCAACGCACTGCGCCAGGTCACGGTCAAGCGGGGTCTCGACGTGCGCGACTTCGCGCTGACCACCTTCGGCGGCTCCGGTTCCCTCCTGCTGTGCCGACTGGTCGACATCCTCGGTGTGCCCACCGTGCTGGTGCCGCCCAACCCCGGCAACGTGTCGGCCTTCGGCCTGCTGACCGTCGACGTCAAGAACGACTACGTGCAGACCCACGTGAGCCTCCAGGAACAGCTCGACGCGACCGCGATCACCGAGGTCGTGGAGACCCTGACCGAGCAGGCCCGGGTCGCTCTCGAGAAGGAGGGCTTCGCGCCTGAGCAGCACGCGTTCGTGCGCACCGCCGACCTGCGCTACTTCGGCCAGGCGTTCGAGGTGCGGGTCGCCGTACCCGAGGGTGATCTCGACAAGGCCGCACTCGACGAGGTGGCCGAGCGTTTCCACGCCGAGCACCGGGCGCTCTACGGCTACGACTTCTCCAACGACGCGACCCAGCAGGTCGAGTGGGTCAACCTCCGGGTGTCGGGCGTCGGCCCGATCCAGCGTCCCGACATCGCGCGGATCGAGGCCACCGGCCAGGACGCCGCGCGGGGCAGCCGCAAGGTGTGCTTCGACCCCGAGGACGGCTATGTCGAGACGCCGTTGCTGTGGCGTACTGACCTGGCGCCGGGCGCCGAGATCGAGGGCCCGGCCATCATCGAGGAGTTCGGCTCGACCGTCCCGCTGCACCCGGGCTTCGCTGCCCGGATCGACGACTTCGGCAACATCATCGTGACCAGGAAGGCAGACCGATGAGCGCGGTTCCCCAGGAGCAGGTGGGCCGGAGGGCCCCCACGGACTTCCCCTACGACTTCCTCACCGGCGACCGCGGTGCGGGCGCCGACCCGGTGCTGGTGGAGATCGTCCAGGGAACGCTCTCCAGTGTGGAGATGGAGGTCGAGACCGCCATCGCACGCACCAGCCGCAGCCCGATGATCCGCGACGCGCACGACTTCCGAGCCGGTATCCACGACCGGCTGATGCGCAAGCTGACCGGTCGGTCCTACTCGGCGCTGGTGCACCCCGTCGCTCGCGACTTCCCGCTCGAGGAGATGAAGGAGGGGGATGTCTTCTTCCACAACGACGTCTATCGCTCCGAGGGTGGCATCGGCCACCTGCCCGACCTCTGCGTGACCGTGCCGGTGTTCGCGCACGGCAAGGTCGTGGCGTTCGTGCAGGCCTTCGGCCATCACGACGACATCGGTGGAGCGGTGCCGGGCTCGATGCCGTCGGCCGCCACCAGCGTCTTCGAGGAGGGGCTGATGGTGCCCCCGATCAAGCTGTGGGACGCGGGCGTGCCCAACCGCAGCGCGCTGGCGATCATGACCCGCAACTCCCGGATGCCCGAGTCGCTCTCTGCCGACCTCGATGCCGAGTGCTCCGCCTGCCTGATGGGCGCCCGTCGCCTCGGTGAGCTGTTCGAGCGCTATGGCGTGGAGACGGTCGAGTCGTGCTTCGACGCGATCCTGGAACGCACCACCGAGACCTACCGCCGCGAGATCCTCTCGAAGATCCCTGTCGGCTCGTGGGTGTGGGAGGACTACGCCGAGCACGACGGTGTCGAGGAGCCGCAGCTGCACACCCAGCGGATCACCCTGACCCGGACCGCGGCGGAGGACCCGGAGGGGAGCGGCTCATCCTCGACTTCTCCGGCACCAGCCCACAGGCCAAGGGACCGATCAACCACTGCGGCGACTACGCCGACGGCGTCTTCCTCAAGAAGTGGCTGGCACCGATCCTGCGCAACCTCGCCGACACCCCGGAGCGGATGGCCGAGCTCGACGTCAATGAGGGCATCGTTCCCCTGATCGAGATGAGGTTCCCTGAGCCCGGCACGTTGTTGACGCCGATCTTCCCGGCGCCGACCAACGCCCGCACGTTCGTGATCCTGCGGCTGCTGGGTGTGCTGGCGGGAGTGGTGGCCAAGGCGGTCGACGGCAAGATGCCCGCCGACCAGGAGACGATCCGCTACACGGGCGTCTACGGTGAGGACCGCGAGGGCCGTCCCTACCTCATGCGCGAGGTGCTCGGTGGCGGTTCCGGTGGTCGCTACTACGCCGACGGCGAGGACACGATCCATGTCGTGCCCGACTCCCGCAACCTGCCGAGCGAGTTCACCGAGTCGCGTTTCCCCTTCCTGGTGGAGTCGCTGACCCTGGCCGTCGACTCGGGTGGTGCCGGCACCTACCGAGGCGGCCTCGGCTATGAGAAGCACATCCGCATGCTCAAGGACGCCCACTTCATGTCCATCGCCGACCGGTCGATCCTTGCCTGCTGGGGGTACGGGGTGGCAAGGCGGGCAAGCCGTTCGAGGTGACCGTCGACCCGGGCGGCCCCAACGAGCGCGATGTCGACGCCCTCGCCGACGCCGAGCCGATCAAGGCCGGCGAGGTGATCCGGATTCGTACCACCGGTGGTGGCGGCTGGGGCGACCCGCTTGCCCGTGACCCCGAGCTCGTCGTGCGCGACGTGGTCTGGCGCAAGGTCTCGGTCGAGGCAGCGCTGCGCGACTACGGCGTGGTGCTCACCGGTTCGCTCGACGACTCCTCGACAGGCTCGGGGCAGGCCCTCGGGTACGACGCCGACGCGACCGCGGCCGAGCGTGCGAGCCGGCCGGCCTGGGAGTCCGACGACGACGCCTTCTTCGACCGGGGACCGGGCTACGCCCAGCTCGCCGGGGAGCACAGCGCGCGGATGTCGACGTCCGCTGACCTCAGCGTCGCGGTGCTGGGAGGGCACGGCAAGACCGGACAGTCGGTCTGCCGTGCCCTCGCTGCGCGTGGCGTGAGTGCCCGGGCCCTGGGTCGTGGCGACCTGGCTGCCCCCGGGGGCCTGACCGCGGCGTTGCGCGGGTGCGTTGCGCTCTACCTGTTGGCGCCCAACATGCATCCGGACGAGTTGTCCTACGCCGAGGAGGCCCTCGCCGCGGCCCGTGCCGCCGGTGTCTCGCGGGTCGTCCACCACTCGGTGGCGTCGCCGTTTGCGCCGTCGATGCCCCACCACCTGGCGAAGGCCCATGCCGAGGACGCAGTCCGCCGCAGTGGCCTGGCGTGGACGGTGCTGCAACCGGGTGCCTACGTGCAGAACTTCCTGCCGGCGCTGCGGGCCGACGTGCCCGAGCTGGCGGTGCCCTACGACGTCCACGCCCTGTTCGGCTTCGCGGACCTCGTCGATGTCGGTGAGGTCGCCGCCGAGGTGATCATCTCCCCGGAGGGCCATCTCGGGGCCACCTATGAGATCGCCGGTCCCGGGCTCGCCTCGGTGAGCGACGTGGCGAGTGCCGCGGCCCGGGTGCTGGGGCGTGAGGTCGCGTGTCGCCGTACCGACCCCGGAGGGTGGGCCGACGGGCCCGGAGCCGGTCTGCCGGAGCGCGAGCGTGCGTGGTTGCTGCGGATGTTCGACCACTACGACCGGCACGGTCTGCCAGTCGGCGGACGCGGTGTGCGCGCCGTCCTGGGGCGCGATGGCCTGCCGTTGGTCGAGGTCGTGCGCCGTGAGTTGGGCTGAGCGATCGCAGTGCACAACATCTGCCTAGGAATCGGCGCGGGTCTGGCCAGAGTTGCCGGTGAACGGGGTGACGGGCACCACTAACTTGGCTGCATGAGAGTACTCATGGCACTGGGCGGAAACGCCTTGACGAATGCCGAAGGACGCGCTCGTCCGGAGGACCAGATCGAGGCCGCGGAGACCGCGATGGCAGCGGTGGCCGGACTCCTGGAGCACGACCACGACGTGGTGGTCACGCATGGCAACGGACCGCAGGTGGGCAACCTGCTGGTGAAGAACGAGGTGGCGGCCCAGGTCGTGCCGCCGGTGCCGCTGGACTGGTGCGGCGCCCAGACCCAGGGCACCCTCGGGCTGATCCTGATGAATGCGCTCGACGCCGCTCTGGCACGTCGCGCAGTGGTCCGACGGACCGCGGCCCTCGTGACCCGCACCGTCGTCGACGCCGCCGACCCGGGATTCCAGAAGCCGACCAAGCCGATCGGACGGCACCTTCCGCTCGCGGAGGCGCAGCCATTGATCGACCACGGCGAGGTGTGGCACGACATGGGCGAGAAGGGTTGGCGCCGGGTGGTCGCCTCGCCCCAGCCCCTCGAGATCGTGGATGCTCCGGCGGCCCAGACGTTGATCGAGGCCGGTTTCGTGGTGGTCGCCAACGGTGGCGGCGGCATCCCGGTCGTCCGTCGTGACGACGGCTCCCTGGTGGGTGTGCCGGCGGTGATCGACAAGGACCTCGGTGCCGAGCTCTTCGCACGGCTCGTTGATGCCGACGTGCTGGTCATCGCCACCGACGTGCCCCAGGCGGTGCTGCGCTTCGGCACCCCGGACGCCGAGGCGCTCGGTGAGGTGTCGTTGTCGAAGATGCGCGCCTATGCGGCCGAAGGGCACTTCGGCGCCGGATCGATGGGGCCGAAGGTCGAGGCCCTGTGCAACTTCGTGGAAGCAACCGGCAAGACCGGGGTGATCACCGATCTCGCCCACATCACCGACGCGGTGCACGGACATGCCGGGACCCGCGTCGTACCCGAACCCTGATTTCTCCTCGACAAAGCCAGTAGCCCAGTACCAACCGAAAGGAACTCCTGATGCCTTCTGCCATTGAGGTGCGCAAGGTCCCGATCCACTCCGTCGCCGACGCCTCGGAGCTCGCCAAGCTGATCGACGACGGCGTGATGGCCGCCGACCGGGTCATCGCCATCATCGGCAAGACCGAGGGCAACGGCGGGGTCAACGACTACACGCGGATCATCGCCGACCGTGCGTTCCGCGAGGTGCTCGTCGAGAAGGGCGCGCCGGAAGACCAGGTCAAGCAGGTCCCGATCGTGTGGTCGGGTGGCACCGACGGGGTGATCAGCCCGCACGCGACGATCTTCGCCACGACCGACGCCGAGCCCACCGACGACCTGCGGCTGACGGTCGGCTTCGCGATGAGCGAGCCGATCCTGCCCGAGGAGATCGGCTACACCGCGATGATCGAGAAGGTCGCAGCCGGAGTGAAGGAGGCAATGGAGAAGGCCGGCATCACCGACCCGGCCGACGTCCACTACGTGCAGACCAAGACCCCGCTGCTGACGATCCACACCATCCGCGACGCCAAGGCCCGCGGCAAGGAGGTGTGGACCGAGCACACGCACGAGTCCATGGACCTCTCCAACGGTGTCACCGGTCTGGGCATCGCCGTCGCACTGGGCGAGATCGAGATGCCCACCGACGCCGACGTGATGAACAACCGCGAGCTCTTCTCCGCGGTCGCCTCCTGCTCGTCCGGCGTGGAGCTCGACCAGGCGCAGATCGTGGTGGTCGGCAACGCCCGCGGCGTCGGCGGCAACTACCGCATCGGTCACTCGGTGATGCAGGACGCGCTCGACGCGGACGGCATCTGGGAGGCCATCAAGAGCGCCGGCCTCGACCTGCCCGAGCGCCCGCGCACGTCCGATCTCGACGGCCGCCTCGTCAACGTGTTCCTCAAGTGTGAGGCGTCGCAGTCCGGCGAGGTCCGTGGTCGCCGCAACGCCATGCTCGACGATTCCGACGTGCACTGGCACCGTCAGATCAAGTCCTGTGTCGGTGGTGTGACCGCGGCAGTGACCGGTGACCCGGCCGTCTTCGTGTCCGTCTCCGCTGCCCACCAGGGTCCTGAGGGTGGCGGCCCCGTCGCCGCCATCGTCGACATGTCGTGACGGCGTACGTCGGGCCCGGCGCACGTGGTTCGAGCGCAGTCGGGCCCCGAGTGATGACCAGGGGATGAGATGCGGGCGGGTCGGGAGTCCTCCGACCCGCCCGTCCCCGCGAGGTCGCGCAAGTTGTCCCGCGAGGTCGCGCACCTTGTCCCGCGAGGTCGCGCAACTTTGCGGTTCCCTGACCTCGTCGCGGGCGCAACTACTGCTGGCTCGCGGGCCAGTCGACGGAGAAGTACTGGGTCTCCTGGTACTCGCGGATGCCCTCGCGCGATCCCTCGCGTCCGATGCCGCTCTGCTTGACCCCGCCGAACGGGGCCGCGGGGTCGGAGACGAGGCCGCGGTTGACGCCGACCATGCCGGCGTCGATGCGCTCGGCGAAGGGGAGTGCCCAGCCGAGGCTGCCGAACACGTAGGCCGACAGGCCGAACTCGGTGCCGTTCACCAGCGCCACGACCTCGTCGTCGGAGGTCCACGTCACCACCGGTGCGACGGGGCCGAAGACCTCCTCGGCCAACAACTGCGCATCGGGCGGGACGTCGGTGACCAGCACTGCCGGATGGAAGTGGCCAGGGCCGTCGGGGGCGGCGCTGCGGTGGGAGACCGTGGCTCCGACAGCGGTTGCCTGGTCGAGCAGCTCCACGACCTTCGTGCGGGCCTTGGCGGTGATCAGGGGGCCGATCTGGTGGTCCTCGAAAGCCGGTCCGACGCTCAGCGCCTCGATCTCGGCACCGAACCTCGCCACGAAGTCGTCGACCACGTCGGCGTGCACGTAGAACCTGTTGGCAGCGGTGCAGGCCTGGCCGCCGTTGCGGAACTTCGCCAACATCGCGCCCTCGACGGCGGCCGCCACGTCGGCATCGGGACCCACCACGAAGGGTGCGTTGCCACCGAGCTCCATGGAGGTGTTGACGACACGGTCAGCGGCCTGTCCCAGCAGCTGCCGGCCGACCCCGGTGGAGCCGGTGAAGGAGATCTTGCGGACCCGTTCGTCCTCGAGCCAGGCGGTCACCACCCTCCCGCGTCCCTTGACGGCACCACGTTGACCACACCGTCGGGAGCCCCCGCGCGCGAGAGCGCCCTGGCGATGGCGAGCGCGGTCAGGGAGTCTCGGAGGCGGGTTTGAGCACCACCGTGCAACCGGCGGCCAGCGCCGGGCCGATCTTGCGCGTGGCCATCGCGGCCGGGAAGTTCCACGGGGTCACGAGGGCGGCGACGCCGACAGGACGATGGGTCACGATCGTGCGGGTGCCGCCGGCCGGCGAGCTCCCGTAGTTGCCTTCGGTGCGCACGGCCTCCTCGGAGAACCATCGGAAGAACTCGGCGGCGTAGCTGACCTCGGCGCGGGCATCGGCCAGCGACTTGCCGTTCTCCCACGCCATCAGTCCGGCGAGCTGCTCGGCCTCGGCGTGCATGATCTCGAAGGTTCGACGCAGCACCTCGCTGCGCTCACGGGGCGCCGTCGCAGCCCACCCGGGGAAGGCTCCGGCTGCCGCATCCACTGCACGTACGGCATCGACCGCGGATCCGTTGGAGACCTGGGCGATCTCGGAGTCGTCGGCCGGGTCGAGCACCACGAAGGTACGTCCACCTTCGCCGGCAGACGGGCCGCCGGCCCAGATCCCGTGCCCCGGGTCCAGATCAGCGACATAGGTGCGCAGGGCTTCGGGGACGACGGACATCAGACCTCCTGAGGGTGGCGGGCAGTCAGTGGTGACAGTACGCCGCTCGGCGCGGTCGGCAAGAGGGCTGCGGTTGCTGCGTCGCGGCGTACCCAAACGAGCCGGGTGGTGGGATGATTCCCGCGTGTGGGGCATCACGGACCTGGGGACCTATCTGATCGGGATGATCCTGATCGTCCTGCTGCCCGGGCCCAACTCGATGTATGTGCTCTCCGTCGCGGCACGCAAGGGCGTGCGCACCGGCTATGCGGCTGCGTGCGGCGTCTTCACCGGCGACGCGGTGCTCATGGTGCTCTCGGCGGCCGGTGTCGCCTCGGTGCTGAAGGCCAACGACCTGGTCTTCGACGTCATCAAGTATCTCGGCGCCGGATATCTCGGGTGGCTCGCGATCGGCATGTTGCGCGGCGCGTGGGGCGTGTGGCACCGCAAGGACAGCGACATGGTCGAGGAGGTCGTCGACAAACGGGTCCCGGTTGAGCGGCCGTTCCGTCGGGCGCTGGTGATCAGCCTGCTCAACCCCAAGGCGATCCTCTTCTTCATCGCCTTCTTCGTGCAGTTCGTCGACCCGGCCTATGCGCAGCCCGCGCTGTCGTTCCTGGTGCTCGGCGCGCTCGTCGAGATCGCCAGCTTCCTCTATCTCAGCGCGCTCATCTTCACCGGCGCCCGACTGGCCGCGGCCGTACGTCGCCGGCGGGCGTTGGCGGCCGGCGGCACCACGGTCGTGGGCGCGGTCTTCCTCGGGTTCGCGCTGAAGCTCGCACTCGCCTCCGCTGTCTGAAAACCCGAAGGAGCCTGCCCTGTGAGCACCCCTGCAGAGATGAAGTTCAGCCCCGAGGAGTTCCGCGCGCTGATCAACCAGTGGCCCACCTTCGTCGCCGCCAAGGTGTCGGTCACCGAGATCGCGCCGGACTGGAGCCACGCCGTGGTGCGGATGGAGTTGACCGCTGAGAACGCGAACTTCTTCGGCACCGCGTTCGGCGGCACCCTCTTCTCGATGACGGACCCATTCCTGCCGATCCTCGCCGACCGACAACTCGGCCCCGGATACGCCTGCTGGGACAAGGCCGCGGAGATCGACTTCATCCGCCCCGGGCGAAGCGCGGTGACCGCCCGCATCGAGGTGGGACCGGAGACGGTCGAGGCGATGCGGATCGCCACCGCCAGCGGGCAGAAGCACCTGCGGTGGTTCGACATCGACCTCACGGACGAGGCGGGTGAAGTGGTGGCGCGGCTGCGCCGCCAGCTCTACGTGCGCAGACTCCTCGACTGACCGGGTCCGCGCGGGGCCGGTGACGCGCAGCGGCGCCTGTGGACAGGACCCGGGATGTGTCGGAGGCGGGGCGCAGGCTGGGCGCTCCGACCGACCTGGAGGTTCCCATGGCATCGCTGACCGACGACCCCGACGTGTTCTCCCGGCTCGAGACCGACCGAGGGAGGCAACCGCCGTGCGAGTGTGTCCATGAAGCAGGTGAGCGCCGCTGGTCCTGCCCGGAGGTGGCCGAGTTCAGGGTGACGGTGGTGTGCCTCGAAGCCGGGTGCGACTGCGCAGTCACGGTGCACCTGATCTGCCGCGACTGCCTGGTGACCTGGCAGCTGAAGGCGCGAGCCGACGGCGTGCAGCTGCGGGTCCGGGCACTGTGAGTGGTGCGCCGCGGCTCGGCGACAGCTGGCCGGGCTCGACGTGGGTACCGAACTGGTCCGACCCGAGAGGAACCCGCAGCAGTGAGCACCTGCCCGACCGTGAGGACGAGCCGCAGCGTGAGCCCGACGTCGTGAGCGATCCTGATCTCGACGACTCACGCGATCCATCGTCCGACGACGGCACTTCGTCCGACTGGACCTCTGAGGGCGGCGCCATGGCTGAAGGGCCGGCGACCCATTCCGGTGCCGGCCCCGACGACAGTGATTGAGCGGGGCCGGGTTGGGAGGCCTCAGTCCAGCAGCGCCGCCACCAGCGCACGAAGTGGCTCGGAGAACGCCACGATGAGCGCCTCTTCGACCTGCGAGGGTGTGTCGCGCAGCGTCTCCACGGCGGTCCGGGCGGCAACGTCGGCCGGCCAGCCGTAGACACCGGCGCCGACCAACGGGAAGGCGACCGAGCGTGCGCCGAGGTCGTCGGCGACCTGGAGACATCGGCGATAGCAGGAGGTGAGGAGCGAACGGTCTCTCTGGCCAACTCGCCGGTCCGGGCCCACGGTGTGGATCACCCATCGTGCCGGCAGGTCGCCGGCGGTCGTCCACCCGGCGTCGCCGGTGACCAGGCCGTCGGGAAACCGTGCGACGCAGTCCTCCAGCACCGTTGGCCCGCCCGCCCGATGGATCGCCCCGTCGACCCCTCCACCTCCGCGCATCCGGCTGTTGGCAGCGTTGACCACGGCATCCACCTGCTGCTCGGTGATGTCTCCTCGGACCACGGCCAGCTTCATGGCAGCCACGCTACGTCGAGGCTCCAGCGGGAACCACCGGGCGACGTACGCCGTCCCACCCACCATGAGGATGCCGAAGTCGCTGACCGCACTGCCCGCTCTCGTCCTGATGGTTGCCATCGCCACGGCCTGTGATGACTCGGACGCTGGCACGTCCACCGGGCCGGCGCGCGACCTGGTGGTCGAGTTCTCGGACTGGAACGGTTGGGAGCCCGATCACCAGCCCACGGTCGCGCAACTGCAGCTGAAGGGTGGCGTGGGGGAGCAGGTGCGGGTCGAGGTGATGGGTGGGATCGACATCGAAGTGGTCGAAGTCGACGGAGACGAGATCACCATCGAGACCTCCGAGGAGATGGCGCCGCAGGGTGACAGCGGTGGCGTCAACCTCAATGAACTCACCGACACGTTCGTGGTGACGCCGGGCTCCCCGGCAGTGTTCGCGACGGCGACCCTGGACGGCGGCTACGACTTCGAGGTGCGCGTCGACGACGGGGCCGACCGGAGCATCCCGGCTCCCGGTGCCACCCACTGAGCCTGTCCTCGACGAGCCACGGCGCGTGGATCGCGGGAACCTGACGGTTCCTTGTGCGGGCGATCGCGGCATCTCTTACATTGTTCCGCGTGATGAACCTGTGGGGTGGCCCCGGAGCGGGCCGGTTTGCTTCCAGCGTCGTGGTCACTGCAGCACTCATCTGCGGACTGCTGACGAGCGCTGCGCTGCCGGCGGCGGGTGTCCCCGAGGCAGATGTCGTGGTCCGTCCCAGCAGCGTCTACATCGTCGGCGACTCGATCGCCTTCCACTCCCGTAGGCAACTGCACGCTCGCAAGCCCGCGTGGCAGGTCGATGCCGTCGCCGGGCGCAACGTGCGGCAGCTGCCCGAGCTGCTGGAGGCGCGGATGCAACTGAGCCCCGCTCCCAAGAACGTCGTGGTCGCCCTCGGGGCCAACGGTCACCCCAGCTGGGGCGCGGAGGACTACCGGGCGGCTTTGGAGCTGTTGCCGGAGACGACCCGCGTCACCTTCACGACGACGTGGCGCGATCCGCAGCGCTGGCGGCCGACGAAGGCAGGTCCGGGAAAGCTGGCTGACCTGATGGATCAATACACCCGCGACGTACGACAGATCGCTCGGGAGCGACCACACACCTGCGTGTTCAACTGGCACCGTCGAGCACGACGCAACGCGGCGAAGTTGATCCTGGCCGACGGCGTGCACCCGACCGTCAAGGGCCGGAAGGTCTGGGCGCGTGGTGTGGCGCGCACCGTGAAGAAGTGCTCCTAGCCGTCCCAGAAGCTCACCCAGCGTCGAATCTCGCGGCTACTGTGCTCGCATGGGAGCACAGACCATCGATCCAGCCGTGGAGAAGCTCCGGACCCTGATCCGGATTCCGACGGTTTCCCACCGGGACCCGAGCCTCGTCGACACCGCCGCGTTCGACGCGTTCCTCGTCGAGCTCGCGCGCCAGTTCCCGTTGGTGCACGAGCACCTCGAGTTGACCCACGTCGACACCCACGGGCTGCTCTTCCACTGGGCTGGACGCAACGACGAGAAGCCGGTCGTGCTGATGGCGCATCTCGACGTGGTGCCGGTCGATGACGGCTCTCCCTGGCAGTTCCCGGCCTTCAGAGCCGAGATCCACGACGGCGCGGTCTGGGGGCGCGGCACCCTCGACGACAAGGGTCAGCTGGTCGCCGCTTGTGAGGCCGTGGAACGCCTCCTTGCCGAGGGGTTCGTGCCCGCGCAGGACGTCTGGCTCTCCTTCGGGTGCAATGAGGAGGTCTCCGGTGATGCAGCCTCGCTCGCGGTTGAGGAGCTGGTACGCCGCGGGGTCACTCCGTGGTTCGTCCTCGACGAGGGCGGTGCGATCGCAGGGGAGGCATTGCCGGGCCTCGTCGTCCCCCTCGGAGTCGTCGGCGTGACCGAGAAGGGCACCACGTCGCTCGAGCTGACGGCGGAGGGGCGCGGTGGACACGCGTCGACACCGGCGCGCAACGGTCCGACGGTGCGCCTCAGCAAGGCCCTCGCCCGACTCGATGCCCACGCCATGCCTGCGCGCCTTCCCGACACCACGGTCGAGATGTTCCGGCGGGTCGCGCCGCACCTGCCCGGCCCGATCGGCGCCCTGGTCGGCAAGGTCACCGGCGTCGACCGACTGCGTCCGGTGCTGGCCAAGGCCCTCGTGGCGGCCGGCCCCGAACCGGCCGCACTCGTGCGCACCACCTTCGCCATCACCACCCTTGCCGGGTCGCCAGCGATCAACGTCATCGCCGCCACGGCCAGGGCCGGCATCAATGTCCGGGTGATGGTCGGCGACACGGTGGCCGACGCGGTGGCCCACGTGCGACGGGTGATCAAGGACGACGACATCCGCGTCGACGTCGTGGAGGAGGGTGAGGCCAGCCCGGTCTCGCCGATCGACGACGAGGCGTTCCGCCTGGTGGAGCGCACGATCACCGACACGTTCCCCGAGGCGGTCGTGACGCCCTACGTGATGATGGCGGCGACCGACAGTCGCTTCTTCACGAAGATCTGCCCGCGGGTCTATCGCTTCGCGCCGTTCCGGATGAGCAAGGCGCAGCGCCAGGCGATCCACTCCTACGACGAGCACCTCGGCATCGAGACGTTCCTCGAGGGGATCGACTGGTACCGGCGGCTGCTGGAAGGCCTGCCGGCATGAGCGCGGGTACGCCGGCCCCCGCCTCGCGACGTACGCCCACGGTGGGGGACGGGGTCAAGGGACTGACCGCCGTCGTCGGGTTCTTGGTGTGCGTGGAGTTCGCCAGCGGCATCCTGCAGGGTTACTACACGCCGATCTTCAGCGACATCGCCGGCCACCTGTCGATCGCCGACGCCGACGTCAACTGGTTCGAGGCCGCGCAGCTGATCGTCTCGGCGTTGGTGGTGCCACCGCTGGCGCGACTGGCAGACCTCCTCGGGCACAAGAAGGTGTTGCTGGCCTCCACGGCAGTCACCGCCCTGGGCTCGTGGATCATGGCGCTCGCGCCGAGCTTCACGACCTTCCTCATCGGTTCGGCCCTGCAGGGCGCCTACGTGGTGTGGTTGCCGTTGGAGGTGGCGATCATCTATCGCCGCACGGCAGGCAGTCGGCAGCAGCACGCCCTGACCCGGCGAGCGGCCGCGATCCTCGTCGGCGCGCTGGAGCTGTCGGTCATCGTCGGCGCGCTGACGAGTGGTGCGTTGGTGACCAGGACCTCGATGACGGTGCTGTTGGCGCTGCCGGCGATCGTGGTGACGCTGTGCCTGGTGCTGATCTGGTTCGGCATCGAGAACGTACCGGGAACCCAGGAGGGGCGCCTCGACGTACGACAGTTCGATCTCTCCGGCCTCGGACTGTTGACCGCCGGCATCGGTCTGGTCATGACGGGCCTCATCACGATCCGCCTCGAAGGCCCGGGCAGCGTGCTGGCGTGGGGGTTCATCGTGGCCGGGATCGGCGTCCTGGCCGGCTTCGTGCAGGTGGAGCTGCGCCAGTCCGAGCCGCTCGTCGACGTACGCCTGATGGCCACTCGTGGACAGTGGCCGGTACAACTGTGCGCGTTCCTCTTCGGCATGTCGGTGCTTGGCGCGCAGATCCCGTTGTCGACGTTCGCCCGCACCGACCCGGAGGTCGTCGGCTACGGCCTCGGCGCGAGCGCGTCCTTCGTGTCGACGTTGGTGGGTGTCTACGTGATCTTCATGGCCGTCGGTGCATTCACGCTGCCCCTGACCGCACGGTTGCTGGGCGACCGGCGCGCGCTGGTGGGGTCGGCGTTGCTGGTGGCCGTCGGCTACGGGTTGTGGCTCCCGCTGCACGGGTCCACCCTGCAGGCCCTCGTCAACATGGCCGTGATCGGCGTCGGGTCCGGAGCCTTGGTGGCCGCGCTGCCCGCGATGGCGGCCTCGGCGGCGCCGCCGGAACGCACCGGCTTCGTCACCGGCATGACCAATGCCACCAAGACGATGGGCGGGGCGATCGCCTCGGCCGTCTTCGCGATCGCGCTCTCGGCCACGGGCTCGCTCGACACCGACCAAGGTCATGCCCCGTTGTCGGGCTACCTCACCGTGTGGGGGCTGTGCGCGGTCTCCGCGCTGCTGGCCGCAGCGGCGCTCTCGCGGATGCCACGCCGAGGAGGAGTGAGTCTCACTCCTCCTCGGGCATGACGTGCATCGCCGCCTCCTCGGCGCTGGCGCCTGCGCCGTCGATGCCCACGTCGGTGGCGTACGACGCGGAGTCGGTGTCCTCCCCGACGCCTTGGTCGGGCGCGACGAGCCGGCCGCTGCGATCGTCGCCGACCGAGAAGTCGGAGGGATCGGCGTCCTCGTCGTCACCGGGTGACTCGCCGCCGTAGGCGATCGACGCATTCGGGTCAGGGTCCTCCTGCGCCATGCGTTCCTCCAGTGACTCGCCCTCGAGTTCCTCGCGTGCGGTCACCCCCTTCGCGGTCGAACCGCGGAGTCGCTCGGGCGGGGAGTACCCCTCGTCCAGGACGTCGTCGACGCCGCGATCATCGAGGGTGTCTTGTGGTTGCAGTTGATCGGAATCGTCCATGGGTTCCGGTACCCCGCGGGGCCGCCGGCATGTGTGGTCATCGCAGTGCGGGTCGCCGAGATCGATGCGCGGCCGGTGCCGGTTGCTTCCAGGTGTTGGACTGGGCAGCGAAATTGCATTCCTGGTGGCTGTTGCTACGCGCACCAGGCACCCATTTCCCCGCCCGGGCGGGGAAACTTGAGGCCCACGGGGCGGGTGGGACGGCGGAGGGGACGGAGCACAGCCGCGCCGGCCGGAGGTCTCACCGGCCGGCGCGGGACGTCACGCTCTCAGGAGCAGATCATGTGAAGAGACTGACTCCGCCCGGCCCCACCAGCAGGCCGACGATGATCAACACCACGCCCCACAGGATCTGTCCTCGAATGAGCGAGAAGATCCCGCTCACGACCAGGATGACGGCCAGAATCCACAGAAGTAATGCCATGACTTGCTCCTATCCCGGGCCCTTCATGGCCCGTCCCAGCAGACCGGTGCCCCGAGCAGCGCCGGACATACCTCCTCACCGTGATCAATTTCCCTCCACAGGTCCTGTGGGCCGGTCCCCGCGCCGCGACCGGACTCCTGCAAGACTGGGGGCTCGAGTCGGAGGTGTGCATGGCCAGTGGGGGACAGCGGGGCGCGATGGAGCGTCTCGTTCGACTGATGTCGGTGTTGAGCCAGGCCGGCGATGACGGCGTCTCGGCCACCACCTTGTGCCGGATCGGGGGCTTCGGCCAGTCCGACCCCCTCTCCCAACTCGCCCGCGAGTTCCGCTACCTCCGGGCCCAGGGCTGGCAGATCGACAACATCACCGGCGAGAGCGAGGAGACCCGCTACCGGATGGTGAAGGGTGACAACCGGCTGCGGGTCGCCTTCACCGCGGAGCAGCGCGCGGCCCTCCAACGTGCCGCCCTGCTCGCGGATCGTGACGACCTCGTCGCTGCGCTCCAGCTGCCCGACGAGGCCCGCCCGGCCGAGGTCTCGCAGGCCAGCGCTCGTACGTCGTTGAGCGGCCCCGGGGCGGCGTTCGACGTGGTGGCCGGCGCCGTACGCCGCAACGCCTTGTTGCGCTTTCGCTACAAGGGCAGCGAGCGCGTCATCCATCCTGCGTCGGTGCTGCGCACCAACGGCACCTGGTATCTCACCGGCCTCGAGGACGGGGGTGACGTCACCAAGTCGTTCGTGCTCTCGCGGATGAGCGAGGTCTCCGCCGATGCCCCCGGCACCGCGCACCCGGTGCCGCCGGCGCAGCGTCGCAACCTCCACCCGATGCGGTGGCCGGTCGACCCGCACACCGAGGTCACGTTGCGTTGCCGTGCCGAGTTCGTGCCCGACGTGCACCGTTGGCTCGCCTCCCCACGCGAGGAGCGCACGCTACCCGGCGGATGGGTGGAGCTGGTGTACGACGTCACTCACCGCGCTGCGCTGCGCTCGCGGCTGCAGGCACTCGGCACCCGGGTGGTGCTGGTCGGACCGGACGACGTGCGCGAGGAGCTCCTCGCCGAGCTGCGTGAGATGGCAGGTCTGTGATGGCGACGCCCGGATACGTGAGTCGCATCGCCCGACTGCCGCGGGTGCTGGCCACCTTGGCCGAGCACCGCGACGGCATGCCGCTGGCCACCTTGGCGGCCGCGGAGGGGATCGGGGAGAAGGAGCTGCGCGAAGACCTGTTGGCCTACTTCACGGCCGATCCGATGTGGACCCTCGGCCTGTCGCGGGTCGCGACCTTGGAGTTCCTCGGTCCTGACGGCTCCGAGGAGGACCCGACGAAGGCCGAGGTGGTGCGCGTCGTCTCCGACGCCGATGACCTCGGGGTCGAGCTCCTCGATGCCGATGAGCTGGCGCTGATCCACACCGCCGCGGTGGCACTGCTCGAGCTGCAGCCCGACGACGATGACCTGGCCAGTGCGGTCGACGTGCTCACCGAGACCATGCTGGGGGCCCCGGCCGAGCCGCGGCACACGGCGCACGGCGAGGTGCTCGGGTTGCTGCAGGACGCGGTGACCGGCCAGCAGGTCGTGCGCATCGAGTATTCACGTGCGTGGCACGCGGGTGTCTCCACGCGCGACATCCATCCGCTGCGACTGGTGCAGACCCGCCGCGGCTGGGAGGTCGATGCCGGACCCGTGGGCGCTGACGGGGCGCTGCGCACCTATCTGCTCAGCAACATCCGCAGCGCCGAGACCACGGGCGAGGGTTTCGAACCCCGGTCGGCCTCGCCGAGCTCCTGCTCGGTCAGCGTGAGCTCACCTCCGTGCGGATGCAGCTTCCCACGAGGCGCGCTGGTCCGCCGACATGTATGCCGAATCGGTGCAGGTCGTCGCGGAGGACGAGGCCACCTTCACCGCCGACCTCGCCCTGCTGGAGCCCGTCAGCTGGCGCGTCGGCCTGCTCACGCTCGTCGGTGGCGAGGAGACCCGGGTGCTCTTCCCGGTCGACCTGATCTCGGCCGGACCCGAGCTGGCGCGGGAGTTGCTCGACCACCACACCCGACCGGTCGCACCCTGACCTCGGCGCCGGCCCACCGCCGGACGTGTGGAGTGCGGTCGGATGGGTACCGCGCCATGGTCAGCCGCATCAACCGAAGGGAGCACCACATGGGTTTCGAGGAGAAGGCAGACGACCTGAAGGGCCGTGCCAAGGAGGCTGCAGGCGCTGCCACGAACGACGACGAGCTCAAGAACGAGGGCAAGGCCGACCAGGCCAAGGCCTCGATCAAGGAGAAGGTCGAGTCGGTCGCCGACAGCATCAAGGACAAGCTCAACTGAGCCTCCCGCCTCGAGCTGCAGGACCCGGCCCTCGAGGCCGGGTCCTGTCACGTCCGGTCGGGTGAGAGGCTGGGTCCATGCCTGACCTGGTCGATCTGGCCCGCAACCTCCTGGACCCGGATGAAGCTGCGGCGATGACGTCGTCGGGGCGGGTCGATGCGGCCGTGCTGGTGCCGGTCTTCGAGACCCCGGCCGGCCCTGCCCTCGTGTTCACCGAACGCAACCGGGACCTGCGCAAGCACGCTGGTGAGATCTCCTTCCCGGCGGTCGCCGCGACGAGGGGGAGGACTTCGTCGAGACCGCGTTGCGTGAAGCCCAGGAGGAGATCGGTCTCGCCCCCGATGACGTCGAGGTTCTCGGCGCACTGGAGCCGAGCGGCACCTTCGTCACCAACTTCGCCATCCACCCCATCGTGGCGCGCATTCCGGCAGGGATCGCCTGGCGTCTGCAGCCCACCGAGGTCGCCCAAGTGCTCGAGTTCACCGTCGCAGATCTCATCGCCGGACACTCCACACGTCGCCTGTGGGAGTTGAAGGTGCCGATCCGCATGCCCCACTTCACGGTCGACGGTCACCTGGTCTGGGGCGCCACCGGGCGCATCGTCGACCAGTTGCTGCGCCGCGCCGGCGTCACGCTCGAATCCAGAGACTGAGGGCCAGGCGCACCTCGGGATCACCCAGTGAAGCGGCACACGAAAAACGACGTAACTTGGTTACGAAT
>NZ_JAKGRW010000035.1 GCF_021555175.1 Nocardioides alcanivorans
GCGGACCCAGGAGACGGACTCGTCGGTGGGGAGCAACGCGAGCAGGTCGCCGTTGGCCGGGAGGTCAGCCAGGTCGATCGGCACCGTGCGGATCGTGAGGTCCGCGGCCGGCGCCTCGTCGCGTCCGGCCGGCGGCGCACTGGTGCTCATGAGGGCCCAGCCTACGCCCGGGTGGTCCGGGCGTAGGTCCAGAGGGCGTACGTCGGGTCGCGGCCGAGCGCGACTCCCACGCCGCCGTGGAGAGGCACGCCTCGGGAGACCTCAGGTTCCAGCTGCGCAGATGGCCAGGCGCGCCGCGTCAGCTCCAGTAGACGATCACCTTGTCGCCGACCCGCACCTGGTCGAAGAGCCACTTGATGCCCTCGTAGTCGCGCACGTTGACGCATCCGTGGGAGGCGCCGTTGTAGCCCCGGGCCGCGAAGTCCGACGAGTAGTGCACTGCCTGTCCGCCGGAGAAGAACATCGCAAACGGCATCTCCGAGTCGTAGAGCGACGACACGTGATCACGTGACATCCGATCCACCGAGAAGGTGCCTTCGCGCGTCGGGGTGGAGGTGGAGCCGAAACGCACCTCGAGAGTGGTGGTCACCTTCCCGTCCACGACCCAACGCACGGTCCGGCTGGTCTTGTCGATGCACAGTGCGCGGCCGGTGGTGCAGCGGGAGTCGAGAGCCGCATCCGTCGTGGCCGACGGGGAGCGATGTTGTGCTTCGCCTCGTGGGTCGGCGCGTTGGTCATCGCATGCAGCCGGTTGAGGGTGCGCTGGTCGACCTCGCCGGTCACTGGGATCTCCCGCTTGGCCTGGAAGCCGCGCACGGCGGTCTCCGTCGCCTCGTCATAGACCCCGGTGACGGTGCCCGAGAGCCAGGCGATCTGCTTCAGCCGCGCCTGCAGGTCGCGGATCCCCTCGCCCTTGTCGCCGCTCGAGTGGAGGGCGGGACCGGGGTGAGTTCCGGCTTCTCCGGCTTCTCCGGTGCCGTCGGCTCATCGGCTCGACCGTCGCCCGGTTCCCCGCTCGGGGTGCCCTCCGCGTCGGAGTCGTCGGTGCCATCGGGTGACCCGGTCTCCCCGGGGTCCTCCGAAGCCTCACTCGCCGGGTCGTCCTCCGGTGCCGCGGTCGGCTCCGGCGTGCGCGAGGCGGTGGTGTGCGACGGAGTCCTGTCTGATTCGCCGTGGTCGAGATGCTGCACGGCATAGCCCGCACCGTAGGCGGTGGCGCTGAGCAACGCACCGACCAACATCGTCATGAGCACGATCCGCAAAGCGCGCATGGTTCCCCTCCTGCTGTCCTTGCCCGAGAAGCCCTCCACGAGGGCCAGACACCATGTAGACGCTCCACCGGCAGATTGGGTTGCATCCGGGTTTTCGCAAACCTGACCGGCCGCCCGCCGGCTCGCGCGTGCGTCGTAGGGTTGACCGCGTGACCCGAGCCGACCTCGACAAGGATCCCCGCGACGTACGTCGGATGTTCGACGCCGTGGCACGGCGCTACGACATCACCAACGACGTGCTCTCGCTCGGTCAGGACCGGCGCTGGCGCAAGGACGTGATCGAGGCGGTCGCCCCGAAGCCCGGCGAGCGGATCCTCGACCTCGCTGCCGGCACGGGTACGTCGAGCCAGCCGTTTGCCGACGCCGGTGCGGTCGTCGTCCCCTGCGACTTCTCCCTCGGCATGCTGCAGGTGGGCAAGAAGGCCAAGCCGGCACTGCCCTTCACGGCTGGTGACGGAACCAAGCTTCCGTTCGCCGACGCCACCTTCGACGCCGTCACGATCTCCTTCGGTCTGCGCAACATCGTCGACACCCTCGCCGGACTGCGCGAACTGCGCCGGGTCACCAAGCCGGGCGGCCGGATCGTGGTGTGCGAGTTCAGCCATCCGACCAACCGCGCCTTCCGTACCGTCTACATCGAGTACCTCATGAAAGCGCTGCCGGCAGTCGCCCGCGCCGTCTCCTCGAGTCCGGACGCCTATGTCTATCTGGCCGAGTCGATCCGTGCCTGGCCCGACCAGCAAGGGCTGGCCCGCCAGATCCACACGGCCGGCTGGGCCAACTGCGAGATCCGCAACCTCACCGGCGGCATCGTCGCCCTGCACCGCGCCTGGGCCTGATCGCGCCCGAGTGCCGGACGTGATCGGCGAGGTGCTTGCCTCGCGGTCGTCCGCGCACCTTCGCGCGCCCTCGGGTGCGATCCGGGCGCTCTCGTCATCCATCGGGGCGCTCTCGTCGCCCATCGGGGGCTCTCGACGTCCCGCGACATTTTCGGCACATCGGTGTGTGCTAAATCCGCAGGTCAGCGCGGGAATTGTCGACACGACACGTCGATGGAACCCCCTTCATTTCTGTGATCCACAACTCATACACTGTGAGGAGCGCCACTCGTGAATACATTCACAAGCCCACAATCGGAAGGACGGACCGCCTCCATGACGACCTCCGCGCAGAGTCCCCGGGAGGACTTCGACGCGCAGGTGATCGTGGTCGGAGCGGGTCCCGCCGGAGCGGCCACTGCGCACCACCTCGCCACGGCCGGTGTCGACGTGCTGCTGTTGGAGAAGGGCACCTTCCCCCGCGACAAGATCTGTGGTGACGGGCTCACTCCCCGTGCGGTGCGCCAACTGCTCGCCATGGGCTTCGACCTCGATCAGCCCGGATGGCAGAAGAACAAGGGTCTGCGCATCGTCGGGGCCGGTCACCGGATCGAGCTTCCCTGGCCGGAGCTCTCCGACTTCCCGTCGTTCGGCATGGCCCGGGCGCGCATGGAGCTCGACGAGATGCTCGCGCGGCACGCACAGAAGTCCGGCGCTCGCCTGCAGGAGCAGATCTCGGTCACCGGCCCGGTGATCGACGACCGCTCCGGCCGGGTGGTCGGCGTGACCGCCCGTCGCACCGACGAGCGCGGACGCAAGGTCGGTGACGAGCTCACCTACCGGGCGCCGCTGGTGGTCGCCTGTGACGGCGTCAGTGCCCGCATCGCGACCGCACTCGGCCTCACCCGGCGCGAGGACCGGCCGATGGCCGTCGCCTGCCGCGCCTACTACAACACCCCGATGCACGACGACCCGTGGATGGAGTCGTGGCTGGAGCTGTGGGACGGCAAGCCGGGGAGAGCAACAAGCTTCCCGGCTACGGCTGGATCTTCCCCTTGGGCGACGGCACCGCCAACGTCGGGCTGGGCATCCTCAACTCGAGCTCCTTCTTCCAGCAGATGGACTACAAGGAGTCGATGAAGACGTGGCTCGGCCAGCTCGATCCCCAGCTCGGCTTCCACGACGGCAACCTGACGGCCCCGATCCGGTCGGCCGCGCTGCCGATGGGCTTCAACCGCAAGCCTCACTACACCCGCGGGACCCTGCTGGTCGGTGACTCGGGCGGCATGGTCAACCCGTTCAACGGTGAGGGCATCGACTATGCCCTCGAAGCCGGCCACATGGCTGCCGACGTGATCGTCCAGGCCCTGGCGCGGCCCGAAGGCCCCGCCCGCGAGCGGGTGCTGCACAGCTACCAGGCCCAGCTCGACGACGCTTACGGCGGTTACTTCACCCTGGGTCGGTGGTTCGCCAAGCTCGTCGGCAACCCGACCTTCATGAAGCTCGCGACGACCTACGGGCTGCCTCGCAAGCACCTCATGGCGTTCACGCTCAAGCTGATGGCCAATCTCACCGACGCCCGCGACGGTGACGCGCACGACCGGATCATCAACGCGCTGGCGAAGGCGGTTCCGGATGCCTGACGCAGAGGAGAAGGAGATCTAGATGGAGCTCTACACCCCCGTCCTGGCGCTGGCCCTGCTGGCGGCCGGGTTCGCCGTGTTCTCGGTCGTGATGAGCACGGCGGTCGGACCTCGCCGCTACAACCGGGCGCAGTCGGACGCCTACGAGTGCGGCATCGAGCCGACACCGCGGGCAATCGGGGGTGGGCGCTTCCCGGTGAAGTACTACACGATCGCGATGACGTTCATCATCTTCGACGTCGAGATCATGTTCCTGGTGCCGTGGGCCGTGCACTTCGACGCCCTCGGCTGGTTCGGCCTGTTGGCCGTCTTCCTCTTCCTCTTCAACATCACGCTCGCCTACGCCTACGAATGGCGTCGCGGCGGCCTGGACTGGGACTGAGCGCCGCCATGCACGCACATCGTCAGCACGCTCAGATGGGAGACGCAGATGGGTCTTGAGGAGAAGTTGCCCTCCGGGGTGCTGTTGACCACGGTCGAGGGGGTCGCCGGCTACATGCGCAAGGCGTCCTTCTGGCCGGCCACCTTCGGTCTGGCCTGTTGCGCCATCGAGATGATGACGTCGGGTGGTCCCAAGTACGACCTCTCCCGGTTCGGCATGGAGGTCTTCCGGGCCAGCCCGCGCCAGGCCGACCTGATGATCGTCGCGGGTCGGGTCAGCCAGAAGATGGCGCCGGTCCTGCGCCAGATCTACGACCAGATGGCCGAGCCGAAGTGGGTGCTCGCCATGGGGGTGTGCGCCAGCTCCGGGGGCATGTTCAACAACTACGCGATCGTGCAGGGCGTCGACCACGTGGTGCCGGTCGACATGTATCTGCCCGGCTGTCCGCCGCGTCCGGAGATGCTGATCGACGCGATCTTGAAGCTCCACGACGAGGTGCAGCACACCAAGCTCGGGAAGAACCGCCGCGACCAGATCCTCGAGCTCGAGAGTGCCGGCCTCAACGCGTTGCCGACCTCTGAGCAGAAGGGCATGTTGCGGTGAGTGAGAAGGAGAAGCCCGGCGGCGAGCAGCAGGACCGGGCGACGGGTGAACCCACCGACAGGGGAACCGAGGAGAGTCAGAACACGGCTGTCGTCCGCGCCGGTGGCCCTGCCGGGGCTCGCGCGATCGGACAACGCACCGGCATGTTCGGCGTGCAGGGCTCCGGAGACACCAGCGGGTACGGCGGCCTCGTGCGGCCGACGGTCTACCCCGGTGCCGCGCAACGTCCCTACGGCGGTTGGTTCGACTCCGTCGCCGACGGCCTCGACGGTCTGATCGAGAAGGTGGTCATCCACCGCGGAGAGATCACCTTCCACATCCACCGCGACAACCTCGTCGAGGCGATGACCCGGTTGCGCGACGACGAGCACCTGCGCTTCGAGTTCTCCTCCGGAGTGAGCGGGGTCCATTATCCCGACGACACCGATCGCGAACTGCACGCGGTCTACAGCCTGCTGTCGATGACGTGGAACCGGCGGATCCGGGTGGAGACCAGCTGCCCCGACTCCGACCCGCACCTGCCCAGCACGGTGGGGCTCTATCCGACCCACGACTGGCACGAGCGCGAGGTCTGGGACTTCTTCGGCGTGATCTTCGACGGCCACCCGGCCCTGGTCCGGATCCAGATGCCCGACGACTGGCCCGGTCACCCGCAGCGCAAGGACTACCCGCTGGGTGGCATCCCCGTGGAATACAAGGGCGCCACCGTGCCGCCGCCCGACCAGCGCAGGAGTTACAGCTGATGGATGTCTCGACAGGCTCGACCACCGGGGGCGGCTCGACCACCGGGGGCGGCTCGACCACCGGGGGCGGCTCGACCACCGACCCGTACGCCGGTACTGCAGAGACGACGTCGGGTCGGGTCTACACGGTCACCGGCCAGGACTGGGACACCCTCGTCCAAGGCGTCGAGGAGCATGCCGACGAGCGGGTCGTGGTCAACATGGGGCCGCAGCACCCCTCGACCCACGGCGTACTCCGACTGATCCTCGAGCTCGAGGGGGAGACGGTCAACGAGGCCCGGTGCGGCATCGGCTACCTCCACACCGGCATCGAGAAGAACATGGAGTTCCGCACCTGGACGCAGGGCGTCACGTTCTGCACCCGGATGGACTACCTCTCGCCGTTCTTCAACGAGGCCACCTACGTGCTCGGCGTGGAGCGACTCCTCGACATCGAGGACGACATCCCCGAGAAGGCACAGGTCATGCGGGTGCTCCTCATGGAGCTCAACCGCATCTCCAGCCACCTCGTCGCCATCGCCACCGGCGGCATGGAGATCGGTGCCCTCACCGTGATGACGGTCGGCTTCCGGGAGCGCGAGCTGGTGCTCGACCTCTTCGAGTTGATCACCGGGCTGCGCATGAACCATGCGTTCTTCCGCCCCGGTGGTGTCGCGCAGGACCTCCCGGCTGGATCCCTCGACGAGGTCCGTGACTTCGTGAAGCTGATGAAGAAGCGGCTTCCGGAGTACGCCGCCCTCTGCAACGCCAACCCGATCTTCAAGGCGCGTCTCGAGGGCGTCGGGCACCTCGACCTCGCCGGCTGCCTGTCGCTCGGCATCACCGGCCCGGTGCTCCGCTCGACCGGCTATGGCTGGGACCTCCGCAAGACGGAGCCCTACTGCGGCTACGAGGACTACGAGTTCGACGTGCAGACGTGGGACACCTCCGACTCCTACGGCCGTTTCCGGATCCGGCTCAACGAGATGTGGGAGTCGTTGCGCATCGTCGAGCAGGCGGTCGACCGTCTGGCGGGCCTCGAGGGAGCGCCCGTGATGGTGGCCGACAAGAAGATCGCCTGGCCCAGCCAGCTGTCGATCGGCCACGACGGCCTGGGCAACAGCCCCGATCACATCAAGCACATCATGGGCGAGTCGATGGAAGCCCTGATCCACCACTTCAAGCTGGTGACCGAAGGATTCCGGGTGCCGCCCGGCCAGGCCTTCGTGCCGGTGGAGTCACCCCGTGGCGAGCTCGGTGCCCACGTCGTCTCCGACGGCGGCACCAAGCCCTTCCGGGTGCACTTCCGCGACCCTTCCTTCACCAACCTGCAGGCCACGAGTGTGATGAGCGAGGGCGGCATGGTGGCGGACGTGATCGTGGCGATCGCCTCCATCGACCCGGTGATGGGAGGCGTTGACCGGTGAGTCTCGAAGCGAAGACGATCGACGAGCTCAAGCAGATCGCGGCCCGCTATCCGCAGCCGCGCTCGGGCCTGCTGCCGATGCTTCACCTCGTGCAGAGTGAGGAGGGCCGGATCACGCCCGAGGGCATCGAGACCTGCGCGGAGATCCTCGACCTCAGCCCCGCCGAGGTCTCGGGCGTCGCGACCTTCTACACGATGTACAAGCGCCGGCCGGTGGGCGACTTCCACGTCGGGGTCTGCACCAACACGCTGTGCGCCGTGATGGGCGGCGACGCCATCTTCGAGCGGCTCAAGCAGCACCTCGACGTCGGCAACGACGAGGTCGCCCAGACCCGTGAGGGTGACCGGGCAACGGTCTCCCTCGAGCACGTCGAGTGCAACGCGGCCTGCGACTTCGCGCCGGTCGTGATGGTCAACTGGGAGTTCATGGACAACCAGACCCCGGAGTCGGCCACGGAGCTGGTCGACGACCTGAGGGCCGGCGTACCCGTGGAGTCCACGCGCGGCCCGAGGTTGTGCACCTGGCGTGAGGCCGAGCGGGTGCTGGCCGGCTTCGAGGACGGCCTCGCCGACGAGGGCCCGGCTGCCGGACCGGCGTCGCTGGCCGGACTCGAGATCGCGCGCGAGAAGCAGTGGACGGCTCCGAGCACCGGTGTGGGAGAGGGTGAGTGAGATGGTCTCGACAGGCTCGACCAACGGGGCAGGCTCGACCAACGGGGCAGGCTCGACCAACGGGGCAGGCTCGACCAACGGGGCAGGCTCGACCAACGGGGCAGGCTCGACCAACGGGGCAGGCTCGACCGGCAGCGTGTTGACTCCGGTCCTCACCGACAACTGGGACGTCGAGCGCTCCTGGACGCTGCCGGCATACGAGGGCACCGGTGGTTACGCAGCGCTGCGCAAGGCACTCGCCTCGCTGCAGCCCGACGAGATCATCACGATGGTGAAGGACGCCGGACTCCGCGGTCGTGGCGGCGCCGGGTTCCCGACGGGGATGAAGTGGAGCTTCATCCCCCAGGACCTGCCCAAGCCCAAGTACCTGGTGGTCAACGCCGACGAGTCGGAGCCGGGGACCTGCAAGGACATCCCGTTGATGATGGCCAGTCCGCACACGCTCGTCGAAGGCGTCATCCTCAGCTCCTACGCGATCCGCGCCAACCACGCCTTCATCTATGTGCGCGGCGAGGTCCTCCACGTGGTCCGTCGGTTGCGGGCGGCGGTGCGGGAGGCCTACGACGCGGGTCACCTCGGCAAGGACATCCATGGCTCCGGCTACGACCTCGACCTGGTGATCCATGCCGGTGCCGGTGCCTACATCTGCGGTGAGGAGACCGCGCTGCTCGACTCTCTCGAGGGCCGTCGCGGCCAACCACGCCTGCGTCCGCCCTTCCCTTCGCAGTCGCTGGCCTCTATGCGAGCCCGACGGTGATCAACAACGTCGAGTCGATCGCCTCCGTGACTTCAGGGAACAAACCAAGTTACGTCGTTTTTCGTGCGCCGCTTCATCCGGGCTTCTTCACGTGCCCCGAAAGGCTGTAGATCACGTAGCCCTTGGACTTCTCGGTGCCCATCGAGGCGAACCAGTCTGCGCCGTGGGCGACGATGCTGGGCACGGAGGCGATCGACTCGACGTTGTTGATCACCGTCGGGCTCGCATAGAGGCCGGCGACTGCGGGGAAGGGCGGACGCAGGCGTGGTTGGCCGCGACGGCCCTCGAGAGAGTCGAGCAGCGCGGTCTCCTCACCGCAGATGTAGGCACCGGCACCGGCATGGATCACCAGGTCGAGGTCGTAGCCGGAGCCATGGATGTCCTTGCCGAGGTGACCCGCGTCGTAGGCCTCCCGCACCGCCGCCCGCAACCGACGGACCACGTGGAGGACCTCGCCGCGCACATAGATGAAGGCGTGGTTGGCGCGGATCGCGTAGGAGCTGAGGATGACGCCTTCGACGAGCGTGTGCGGACTGGCCATCATCAACGGGATGTCCTTGCAGGTCCCCGGCTCCGACTCGTCGGCGTTGACCACCAGGTACTTGGGCTTGGGCAGGTCCTGGGGGATGAAGCTCCACTTCATCCCCGTCGGGAACCCGGCGCCGCCACGACCGCGGAGTCCGGCGTCCTTCACCATCGTGATGATCTCGTCGGGCTGCAGCGAGGCGAGTGCCTTGCGCAGCGCTGCGTAACCACCGGTGCCCTCGTATGCCGGCAGCGTCCAGGAGCGCTCGACGTCCCAGTTGTCGGTGAGGACCGGAGTCAACACGCTGCCGGTCGAGCCTGCCCCGTTGGTCGAGCCTGCCCCGTTGGTCGAGCCTGCCCCGTTGGTCGAGCCTGCCCCGTTGGTCGAGCCTGCCCCGTTGGTCGAGCCTGCCCCGTTGGTCGAGCCTGTCGAGACCATCTCACTCACCCTCTCCCACACCGGTGCTCGGAGCCGTCCACTGCTTCTCGCGCGCGATCTCGAGTCCGGCCAGCGACGCCGGTCCGGCAGCCGGGCCCTCGTCGGCGAGGCCGTCCTCGAAGCCGGCCAGCACCCGCTCGGCCTCACGCCAGGTGCACAACCTCGGGCCGCGCGTGGACTCCACGGGTACGCCGGCCCTCAGGTCGTCGACCAGCTCCGTGGCCGACTCCGGGGTCTGGTTGTCCATGAACTCCCAGTTGACCATCACGACCGGCGCGAAGTCGCAGGCCGCGTTGCACTCGACGTGCTCGAGGGAGACCGTTGCCCGGTCACCCTCACGGGTCTGGGCGACCTCGTCGTTGCCGACGTCGAGGTGCTGCTTGAGCCGCTCGAAGATGGCGTCGCCGCCCATCACGGCGCACAGCGTGTTGGTGCAGACCCCGACGTGGAAGTCGCCCACCGGCCGGCGCTTGTACATCGTGTAGAAGGTCGCGACGCCCGAGACCTCGGCGGGGCTGAGGTCGAGGATCTCCGCGCAGGTCTCGATGCCCTCGGGCGTGATCCGGCCCTCCTCACTCTGCACGAGGTGAAGCATCGGCAGCAGGCCCGAGCGCGGCTGCGGATAGCGGGCCGCGATCTGCTTGAGCTCGTCGATCGTCTTCGCTTCGAGACTCACCGGTCAACGCCTCCCATCACCGGGTCGATGGAGGCGATCGCCACGATCACGTCCGCCACCATGCCGCCCTCGCTCATCACACTCGTGGCCTGCAGGTTGGTGAAGGAAGGGTCGCGGAAGTGCACCCGGAAGGGCTTGGTGCCGCCGTCGGAGACGACGTGGGCACCGAGCTCGCCACGGGGTGACTCCACCGGCACGAAGGCCTGGCCGGGCGGCACCCGGAATCCTTCGGTCACCAGCTTGAAGTGGTGGATCAGGGCTTCCATCGACTCGCCCATGATGTGCTTGATGTGATCGGGGCTGTTGCCCAGGCCGTCGTGGCCGATCGACAGCTGGCTGGGCCAGGCGATCTTCTTGTCGGCCACCATCACGGGCGCTCCCTCGAGGCCCGCCAGACGGTCGACCGCCTGCTCGACGATGCGCAACGACTCCCACATCTCGTTGAGCCGGATCCGGAAACGGCCGTAGGAGTCGGAGGTGTCCCACGTCTGCACGTCGAACTCGTAGTCCTCGTAGCCGCAGTAGGGCTCCGTCTTGCGGAGGTCCCAGCCATAGCCGGTCGAGCGGAGCACCGGGCCGGTGATGCCGAGCGACAGGCAGCCGGCGAGGTCGAGGTGCCCGACGCCCTCGAGACGCGCCTTGAAGATCGGGTTGGCGTTGCAGAGGGCGGCGTACTCCGGAAGCCGCTTCTTCATCAGCTTCACGAAGTCACGGACCTCGTCGAGGGATCCAGCCGGGAGGTCCTGCGCGACACCACCGGGGCGGAAGAACGCATGGTTCATGCGCAGCCCGGTGATCAACTCGAAGAGGTCGAGCACCAGCTCGCGCTCCCGGAAGCCGACCGTCATCACGGTGAGGGCACCGATCTCCATGCCGCCGGTGGCGATGGCGACGAGGTGGCTGGAGATGCGGTTGAGCTCCATGAGGAGCACCCGCATGACCTGTGCCTTCTCGGGGATGTCGTCCTCGATGTCGAGGAGTCGCTCCACGCCGAGCACGTAGGTGGCCTCGTTGAAGAACGGCGAGAGGTAGTCCATCCGGGTGCAGAACGTGACGCCCTGCGTCCAGGTGCGGAACTCCATGTTCTTCTCGATGCCGGTGTGGAGGTAGCCGATGCCGCACCGGGCCTCGTTGACCGTCTCCCCCTCGAGCTCGAGGATCAGTCGGAGTACGCCGTGGGTCGAGGGGTGCTGCGGCCCCATGTTGACCACGACCCGCTCGTCGGCATGCTCCTCGACGCCTTGGACGAGGGTGTCCCAGTCCTGGCCGGTGACCGTGTAGACCCGACCCGACGTCGTCTCTGCAGTACCGGCGTACGGGTCGGTGGTCGAGCCGCCCCCGGTGGTCGAGCCGCCCCCGGTGGTCGAGCCGCCCCCGGTGGTCGAGCCTGTCGAGACATCCATCAGCTGTAACTCCTGCGCTGGTCGGGCGGCGGCACGGTGGCGCCCTTGTATTCCACGGGGATGCCACCCAGCGGGTAGTCCTTGCGCTGCGGGTGACCGGGCCAGTCGTCGGGCATCTGGATCCGGACCAGGGCCGGGTGGCCGTCGAAGATCACGCCGAAGAAGTCCCAGACCTCGCGCTCGTGCCAGTCGTGGGTCGGATAGAGCCCCACCGTGCTGGGCAGGTGCGGGTCGGAGTCGGGGCAGCTGGTCTCCACCCGGATCCGCCGGTTCCACGTCATCGACAGCAGGCTGTAGACCGCGTGCAGTTCGCGATCGGTGTCGTCGGGATAATGGACCCCGCTCACTCCGGAGGAGAACTCGAAGCGCAGGTGCTCGTCGTCGCGCAACCGGGTCATCGCCTCGACGAGGTTGTCGCGGTGGATGTGGAAGGTGATCTCTCCGCGGTGGATGACCACCTTCTCGATCAGACCGTCGAGGCCGTCGGCGACGGAGTCGAACCAACCGCCGTAGGGACGTTGCGCGGCACCGGGGTAGACCGTCGGCCGCACGAGGCCGCCGTACCCGCTGGTGTCTCCGGAGCCCTGCACGCCGAACATGCCGGTGCGTTGTCCGATCGCGCGAGCCCCGGCAGGGCCACCGGCGCGGACGACAGCCGTGTTCTGACTCTCCTCGGTTCCCCTGTCGGTGGGTTCACCCGTCGCCCGGTCCTGCTGCTCGCCGCCGGGCTTCTCCTTCTCACTCACCGCAACATGCCCTTCTGCTCAGAGGTCGGCAACGCGTTGAGGCCGGCACTCTCGAGCTCGAGGATCTGGTCGCGGCGGTTCTTCCCGAGCTTGGTGTGCTGCACCTCGTCGTGGAGCTTCAAGATCGCGTCGATCAGCATCTCCGGACGCGGCGGACAGCCGGGCAGATACATGTCGACCGGCACCACGTGGTCGACGCCCTGCACGATCGCGTAGTTGTTGAACATGCCCCCGGAGCTGGCGCACACCCCCATGGCGAGCACCCACTTCGGCTCGGCCATCTGGTCGTAGATCTGGCGCAGGACCGGCGCCATCTTCTGGCTGACCCGACCCGCGACGATCATCAGGTCGGCCTGGCGCGGGCTGGCCCGGAAGACCTCCATGCCGAACCGGGAGAGGTCGTACTTGGGACCACCCGACGTCATCATCTCGATGGCGCAACAGGCCAGACCGAAGGTGGCCGGCCAGAAGGACGCCTTGCGCATGTAGCCGGCGACCCCCTCGACCGTGGTCAACAGCACCCCGGAGGGCAACTTCTCCTCAAGACCCATCTGCGTCTCCCATCTGAGCGTGCTGACGATGTGCGTGCATGGCGGCGCTCAGTCCCAGTCCAGGCCGCCGCGACGCCATTCGTAGGCGTAGGCGAGCGTGATGTTGAAGAGGAAGAGGAAGACGGCCAACAGGCCGAACCAGCCGAGGGCGTCGAAGTGCACGGCCCACGGCACCAGGAACATGATCTCGACGTCGAAGATGATGAACGTCATCGCGATCGTGTAGTACTTCACCGGGAAGCGCCCACCCCCGATTGCCCGCGGTGTCGGCTCGATGCCGCACTCGTAGGCGTCCGACTGCGCCCGGTTGTAGCGGCGAGGTCCGACCGCCGTGCTCATCACGACCGAGAACACGGCGAACCCGGCCGCCAGCAGGGCCAGCGCCAGGACGGGGGTGTAGAGCTCCATCTAGATCTCCTTCTCCTCTGCGTCAGGCATCCGGAACCGCCTTCGCCAGCGCGTTGATGATCCGGTCGTGCGCGTCACCGTCGCGGGCGTCGGTGAGATTGGCCATCAGCTTGAGCGTGAACGCCATGAGGTGCTTGCGAGGCAGCCCGTAGGTCGTCGCGAGCTTCATGAAGGTCGGGTTGCCGACGAGCTTGGCGAACCACCGACCCAGGGTGAAGTAACCGCCGTAAGCGTCGTCGAGCTGGGCCTGGTAGCTGTGCAGCACCCGCTCGCGGGCGGGGCCTTCGGGCCGCGCCAGGGCCTGGACGATCACGTCGGCAGCCATGTGGCCGGCTTCGAGGGCATAGTCGATGCCCTCACCGTTGAACGGGTTGACCATGCCGCCCGAGTCACCGACCAGCAGGGTCCCGCGGGTGTAGTGAGGCTTGCGGTTGAAGCCCATCGGCAGCGCGGCCGACCGGATCGGGGCCGTCAGGTTGCCGTCGTGGAAGCCGAGCTGGGGATCGAGCTGGCCGAGCCACGTCTTCATCGACTCCTTGTAGTCCATCTGCTGGAAGAAGGAGCTCGAGTTGAGGATGCCCAGCCCGACGTTGGCGGTGCCGTCGCCCAAGGGGAAGATCCAGCCGTAGCCGGGAAGCTTGTTGCTCTCCCCGGCTTGCCGTCCCACAGCTCCAGCCACGACTCCATCCACGGGTCGTCGTGCATCGGGGTGTTGTAGTAGGCGCGGCAGGCGACGGCCATCGGCCGGTCCTCGCGCCGGGTGAGGCCGAGTGCGGTCGCGATGCGGGCACTGACGCCGTCACAGGCGACCACCAGCGGCGCCCGGTAGGTGAGCTCGTCACCGACCTTGCGTCCGCGCTCGTCGGTGCGACGGGCGGTCACGCCGACCACCCGGCCGGAGCGGTCGTCGATCACCGGGCCGGTGACCGAGATCTGCTCCTGCAGGCGAGCGCCGGACTTCTGTGCGTGCCGCGCGAGCATCTCGTCGAGCTCCATGCGCGCCCGGGCCATGCCGAACGACGGGAAGTCGGAGAGCTCCGGCCAGGGAAGCTCGATCCGGTGACCGGCCCCGACGATGCGCAGACCCTTGTTCTTCTGCCATCCGGGCTGATCGAGGTCGAAGCCCATGGCGAGCAGTTGGCGCACCGCACGGGGAGTGAGCCCGTCACCACAGATCTTGTCGCGGGGGAAGGTGCCCTTCTCCAACAGCAGCACGTCGACACCGGCCGTGGCGAGGTGGTGCGCAGTGGCCGCTCCGGCGGGACCCGCTCCGACCACGATCACCTGCGCGTCGAAGTCCTCCCGGGGACTCTGCGCGGAGGTCGTCATGGAGGCGGTCCGTCCTTCCGATTGTGGGCTTGTGAATGTATTCACGAGTGGCGCTCCTCACAGTGTATGAGTTGTGGATCACAGAAATGAAGGGGGTTCCATCGACGTGTCGTGTCGACAATTCCCGCGCTGACCTGCGGATTTAGCACACACCGATGTGCCGAAAATGTCGCGGGACGTCGAGAGCCCCCGATGGGCGACGAGAGCGCCCCGATGGATGACGAGAGCGCCCGGATCGCACCCGAGGGCGCGCGAAGGTGCGCGGACGACCGCGAGGCAAGCACCTCGCCGATCACGTCCGGCACTCGGGCGCGATCAGGCCCAGGCGCGGTGCAGGGCGACGATGCCGCCGGTGAGGTTGCGGATCTCGCAGTTGGCCCAGCCGGCCGTGTGGATCTGGCGGGCCAGCCCTTGCTGGTCGGGCCAGGCACGGATCGACTCGGCCAGATAGACATAGGCGTCCGGACTCGAGGAGACGGCGCGGGCGACTGCCGGCAGCGCTTTCATGAGGTACTCGATGTAGACGGTACGGAAGGCGCGGTTGGTCGGATGGCTGAACTCGCACACCACGATCCGGCCGCCCGGCTTGGTGACCCGGCGCAGTTCGCGCAGTCCGGCGAGGGTGTCGACGATGTTGCGCAGACCGAAGGAGATCGTGACGGCGTCGAAGGTGGCGTCGGCGAACGGAAGCTTGGTTCCGTCACCAGCCGTGAAGGGCAGTGCCGGCTTGGCCTTCTTGCCCACCTGCAGCATGCCGAGGGAGAAGTCGCAGGGGACGACGACCGCACCGGCGTCGGCAAACGGCTGGCTCGACGTACCCGTGCCGGCAGCGAGGTCGAGGATCCGCTCGCCGGGCTTCGGGGCGACCGCCTCGATCACGTCCTTGCGCCAGCGCCGGTCCTGACCGAGCGAGAGCACGTCGTTGGTGATGTCGTAGCGCCGTGCCACGGCGTCGAACATCCGACGTACGTCGCGGGGATCCTTGTCGAGGTCGGCTCGGGTCACGCGGTCAACCCTACGACGCACGCGCGAGCCGGCGGGCGGCCGGTCAGGTTTGCGAAAACCCGGATGCAACCCAATCTGCCGGTGGAGCGTCTACATGGTGTCTGGCCCTCGTGGAGGGCTTCTCGGGCAAGGACAGCAGGAGGGGAACCATGCGCGCTTTGCGGATCGTGCTCATGACGATGTTGGTCGGTGCGTTGCTCAGCGCCACCGCCTACGGTGCGGGCTATGCCGTGCAGCATCTCGACCACGGCGAATCAGACAGGACTCCGTCGCACACCACCGCCTCGCGCACGCCGGAGCCGACCGCGGCACCGGAGGACGACCCGGCGAGTGAGGCTTCGGAGGACCCCGGGGAGACCGGGTCACCCGATGGCACCGACGACTCCGACGCGGAGGGCACCCCGAGCGGGGAACCGGGCGACGGTCGAGCCGATGAGCCGACGGCACCGGAGAAGCCGGAGAAGCCGGAACTCACCCCGGTCCCGCCCTCCACTCGAGCGGCGACAAGGGCGAGGGGATCCGCGACCTGCAGGCGCGGCTGAAGCAGATCGCCTGGCTCTCGGGCACCGTCACCGGGGTCTATGACGAGGCGACGGAGACCGCCGTGCGCGGCTTCCAGGCCAAGCGGGAGATCCCAGTGACCGGCGAGGTCGACCAGCGCACCCTCAACCGGCTGCATGCGATGACCAACGCGCCGACCCACGAGGCGAAGCACAACATCGCTCCCCGTCGGCCACGACGGATGCGGCTCTCGACTCCCGCTGCACCACCGGCCGCGCACTGTGCATCGACAAGACCAGCCGGACCGTGCGTTGGGTCGTGGACGGGAAGGTGACCACCACTCTCGAGGTGCGTTTCGGCTCCACCTCCACCCCGACGCGCGAAGGCACCTTCTCGGTGGATCGGATGTCACGTGATCACGTGTCGTCGCTCTACGACTCGGAGATGCCGTTTGCGATGTTCTTCTCCGGCGGACAGGCAGTGCACTACTCGTCGGACTTCGCGGCCCGGGGCTACAACGGCGCCTCCCACGGATGCGTCAACGTGCGCGACTACGAGGGCATCAAGTGGCTCTTCGACCAGGTGCGGGTCGGCGACAAGGTGATCGTCTACTGGAGCTGACGCGGCGCGCCTGGCCATCTGCGCAGCTGGAACCTGAGGTCTCCCGAGGCGTGCCTCTCCACGGCGGCGTGGGAGTCGCGCTCGGCCGCGACCCGACGTACGCCCTCTGGACCTACGCCCGGACCACCCGGGCGTAGGCTGGGCCCTCATGAGCACCAGTGCGCCGCCGGCCGGACGCGACGAGGCGCCGGCCGCGGACCTCACGATCCGCACGGTGCCGATCGACCTGGCTGACCTCCCGGCCAACGGCGACCTGCTCGCGTTGCTCCCCACCGACGAGTCCGTCTCCTGGGTCCGCCAGGGCGAGGGCTTGGTCGGCTGGGGCGTCGCCGCCCAGGTGCACACTGCCGGCCCGACCCGGTTCGCGGACGCCGCCAAGTGGTGGAGCGAGCTGATCTTGCGAGCCGCGATCGACGATCAGGTGGACGAACCCGGCACCGGCCCCGTCTGCTTCGGCAGCTTCGGCTTCGCCGACGAGCCCGGCCACTCCACGCTCGTGCTCCCCGGGTCGTCGTCGGGCGCCGCGGCCAGCAGGCCTGGCTCACGACCGTGGGGGAAGAGGCGCCGACGCTGACTGCCGCCGCTCCTGCCGTCGCGCCGGTGGTGACCTTCGCCGATGGCGCCCGCAACGGTGACGAGTGGATGGGCGTCGTTGCCGAAGGCGTGGCCCGGATCAACCGCGGTGACCTCGAGAAGGTGGTGCTGGCCCGTGACCTGATCGCGACGGCGCAGACCGATGTCGACGTGCGGTGGCCGTTGCAACGCCTTGCCGCCGACTATCCGATGTGCTGGACCTTCCACGTCGACGGCATGTTCGGCGCCACCCCGGAGATGTTGGTACGGCGCGAACGTGGCTTGGTCACCTCGCGCGTCCTCGCCGGCACGATCCGACGGACCGGCGACGACGAGCACGACCTCGCCCTGGCCGCTGCCCTGGCCCGGTCGTCGAAGGACCTCGAGGAGCACGAGTACGCCGTGCGCTCGGTTGCCGAGGCCTTGGAGCCGCACTGCTCGGGGATGAACGTGCCCGAGACGCCCTTCGTCCTCCACCTGCCCAACGTGATGCACCTGGCCACCGACGTGGCTGGTGTCGCGCATGACGGCCCCGCCGACACCGTGTCCGCCCTGCGCCTGGCCGAGGCGCTGCACCCGTCAGCCGCCGTCGGCGGCACCCCGACGCCGGCCGCCGTGGCGTTGATCGCCGAGATCGAGGGCATGGACCGCGGTCGCTACGCAGGCCCCGTCGGCTGGATGGATGCCGACGGCGACGGCGAGTGGGGCATCGCCCTGCGCTCGGGCGAGGTGGCGGGCAACGCCGTACGCCTCTTCGCCGGCTGCGGCATCGTCGGTGACTCCGACCCCCAGGCCGAGCTCGCGGAGTCGCAGGCGAAGTTCGTGCCGGTCCGCGACGCGCTCAGCTGAGACAGGCGCCCACGGGCACGGCACAAGTCTCAGAGGTCGAGATCGCTGCCGTCCGGGATCCGCTGCCAGCTCTGTCCGCGGGCCAGCAACGCATCCATCTGCGACTGCAGCACGCCGTGAGCGGCATCGGTGTAGATGCGGTCATGGATGGCGAGGTTGCGCGGGGCCGCGACAGCGCGATGCGAAGTCGACGGCCTCGCTGGACTTCAGCCACGGCGCGCTGGAGGGCGCGAGCAGCACGTCGACGCGGGTGCCGGGCAGGGTGAGCGCATCGCCCGGGTGGTAGACGACCGTCGTCGCCGAGCCCGAAGAGGAACCCGCTGTTGGTGATCCGCGGGAGGTCGGGGTGGATGATCGCGTGCATCTCACCGACGACGGTGACCGGGAAGCCGAGGTCGAGCTGCTCGTCGGGGGTGACCACGCGCACCCGCTCGACCAGGTCGGGGGCGTCCTTGGCGATCTGCTGGGCGACGCCGTCGATCGTGATGATCGGGGCATCGGTCGCGCGCAGCTGGTCGGACGAGTAGTGGTCGAAGTGCTCATGGGTGATGAGCACCGCGTCGGCGCCCGCGGCCACGGCGGCCTCGGTGAAACCGCCCGGGTCGACGACCAACCGGACCCCGTCGTGCTCCAGCGCCACGCAGGCATGACCGAACTTGGTGATCCTCATGGTGCCATGATGGCTGATCGCCGGTCAGCAGCCGCTGCAGTGGATGACCGCGCCCGACGTGGTTGCGGACAGGGTGCGGCTCTGTCCGCTGCCGTTGACGACCACCACGATCGTCGGTGCGTCCTCCCCGGGGTTCCTGACGTACGACGACATAGCGCGTCTCGACGTCGGCGATCCCCTTGCTGGCCTTCCTGAGGAGAACCCGGACGGTCTTCAGCTCGATGTTCTCCAGGGCGACGGGCTGCTCGGAGCCGAGCGTCTCGGTCAACTCCGGCCAGCTCCCCGTCGTAGCGATGAACCACCGAACGACCCTTGCCGGCCGGCACGAAGAAGAGCGCGTAGTCGTCGTAGATCGTCGCCATCCGCACCTTGGTCGATCCGGTCTGCGCAGCCAGGTCGGCCAGCATGGACTCCCATCCTGCGGGGTGAGGAGCTCCACCGACTCCGGCCCCGCCTCCTCCCCGAAGAGCGTCGTACCGCTGTCGCTGTCACCCGTGAAGACCGACGTGAACCCGATCAGGCCCACGATCGGGAGGAAGCTCATCGCCGCGAGGAGTACGAGGACCCCGACGATGCAGCCCGCCCTGTTCCCCGCAGCGGGGGCAGGCCGAGCGTGCGGCTGTTCCTGGAAGACCGGCAGGTTCTTGTACCAGTCGGGAGCGTTCGCCGGTGGTTGCGGGATCGGCGGGGGCTCCCACCCGGCGTCGCCGTGCGGAGCGCCGGAGGCCGCCGACGCGGGGCGGGCTCGTCGTACTCCCGCTGGCTCGTGTGCGGGGAGTCCTCGGACCGGTCGGCCGGCGACGGCGCCCAGGCCGGTGCTGCGGCCTGGCCAGGAGCCGTCCCAGGGTGGCGGAGGTCGCGGACGAAGCTCTCGATCTCCTCGGGGCTGCCGGCATACTCGAGCTCCTGCAGGCGACGGTCCCGGTCGAGGGTGGTGATGCGTCCCTCCGCCGCCGCGTTGCGCACCAACACCCTGGCGTTGTCGCGTTCTGCCTGGTGCTTTCGTCCACCGAAGATCACCCGGTCACGCTACCTGCATCATGGCCCGCAGATCGGTGCGTCTCTCCTGTGCGAGGGCCATCGTCGCCCTCGGCATGAGAGGGGGAACCGTGTCAGCACAGTTCGCGCACGAGCCGGTGGCGTCATCGAGCCGGCTGCGCGCTGGCCACCCCGGCGTCACCGGCTACCGAGCGCCGGCCGTTGCCCTGAAGTCGGCGCAGCGGTTCGACGCTCGACGCACCGGCATCAGTGCCCAAGCGATGGCGCTCGTCGACGAGCAGTTGCGCAGCGAGCTCGAGACCGTGCTGCGCCACGTCGTGGACCTCACCGGCTTCCACGTGGCGGCCGTGTCCCGGCTGCGTGAGGACGCGCACCTGCAGATGATCGCGCAGGTGGGCGCTGACATCTCGCCGCGGCAGATGGAGGAGTCCGCCATCCCCCGCGACATGTGGCTCGCCACCGTCGGGCAGACGTCGGACTGGGGTGTGTGGCAGTACTCCTCCGCCCACGATGCCACCGGCGAGATCCTCGCCCACACCTGGATCCCGGACCTCCCCATGCGGTCGCCGAGGACGACTGGGATCCTCGTGCCGAGTTGGACTGCCCGATCCACGACGCTCGCGGCCGGCTCATCGGCTGTCTGCAGATCGACGCGCCCGGAGACGGCAAGGTCCCGGGACCGGAACGCCACGCCTTCCTCAACCTCGTGGCCTCACTGGCCTCCGCCGCCATCTTGGCCATCATCGAGCGGGGCGAGGCGCGCCGGCGTCTACGGCTGCTCGACGCCGTACGCGCCGCGGGAACGCCGAGCACCGGAGCACTCTTCGCCGACACGGTCCGCGCCGCGACCGCAGCGCTGCGGGACGGGGTCGTTGCCGACCGGGTCGCCGTGGCCTGGTTCGAACCCGGGCTGGAACCCGAACGGGCGGTGTCCACGCCGGGCGAGCAGCATGCGCCGACCTGGCCCGACTCGGTGATCGACCGGAGCCAGGTGAGCGACCTGTGGTGCCATGACGAGGCTTGGCGGGTGCCGCCATACCAGGGCGCCGACGGCGCCGTCCACGACGGGCTGCTGGTCGTGCCGATCGGCACCGATCGCAGCTGCTTGGGTGCCGTCGTCCTCGAGCGCAGCAGCATCCGCGCCCCGTGGGTTCGTGCCGAGGTACGGGGAGCTCGCGAGTTCGCGGCCGCGCTGGCCCGGGCCGCCCAGGGTCACCTGGAGCGGCGCGAGGAGCAGGAACTGGTCGACGAGCTGCGTGAGACGGTCGCCGAGCATTCGAGGGTCGCTGCCGGCGTACGCCACGACCTCGCCGCTCCGTTGGGCGCGATCCGCAACTATCTCGACCTGCTCACCACCGCCGAGGACAACCCGCAGCTCCACCAGCGGATCCTGCAGGGGCTGCGAGTGGGCGCCTCCGAGGTGCAGGAGGTCGCACAGGTGTTGAGCGTCTTCCGCAACCACAGCGAGCAGGAGGAGGTCATCGACATCGTGACCCTGCTCCGGGAGACGGTCGAGCTGTACACCGCCCAGGCAGAGAACGCCGGCGTCGGGTTCACCCTCGACGTCGAGCCGGGTACGGTCGCGCTGGTCGCCGGCCCCAGCACCAGCCTGCGCCGGATCCTGAGCAACCTCACCTCCAACGCGGTGAAGTACACCCTCGCCGGAGGCCGGGTCACGATCATCGCGCGGCACGCGAGCAGCGGTGCGGTGACCCTCGAATGGCGTGACACCGGCATCGGCATGGCCGAGGAGGACCTGGCCCGGTTGTGGGACGACTTCTACCGAAGTCCCGACCCGCGCGTTCGGGCCCGCCCCGGCGCTGGGATCGGGCTGCCCATCGTCGCGCAGCTCCTGGACGAGGTCGGGGGGCAGATCGAGATCACCTCCACGCTGGATGCGGGCACCACGGCGCGCGTCGAGCTGCCCACGGTCTGACCGAACCCGGCTCAGCTCTCGACGGCGTCCCCGTGCGCCAGGGCGCGGATCCGGGCGTCGAGGTCGCGACGGTTGTCGCGGCGAACCCGCACCTCGACGACCTCGATGCCACCGTTCGGCGAGGCGAGTGCCTGCTCGAGCTCGGCGCGGGACTCGACCCGCCAGTGCGGCGTCCGCGTGGCTGCGCAGAGCGAGCCGATGTCGACACCGTGCGGGGTGCCGAAGACCCGGTCGAAGCTGTCGGCGAAGCCCTCGTCGCCCTGCTCGAGCACCGCGAAGATCGAACCGCCGTCGTCGTTGACCACCACGATCGTGAGGTCGGGGCGGACCTCGTCCGGGCCGAGCACGAGGCCGCCCGAGTCGTGGAGGAACGTGACGTCGCCCATGAGCGCGAAGCTGCGAGTGGAGTCGCGACCAATGGCTGCGCCGATCGCCGACGAGACCGTGCCGTCGATGCCGGCGAGGCCGCGATTGGCGAGATACATCCGGCGTTCCCCGACGGGGTGCGGCCGCGCGACGAGCTCGAGGTCGCGGATCGGGCTGGAGGCGCCGACGAAGAGCAGACCGCCCGGGGGCACGGCATCATTGACGGTGGCCGCGACCTGGTAGGGCGTGAGCTCCTCCTCATCCGCCAGGAGCTTCGCGATGCGCAACGAGAGCTTGCGGTCGGCCTCCTTCCAGCTGGCCAACCAGGCCGGGTCGGCGACGCCGACAGGGGTGAGGGCTTCGGCGTGCCTGGCCACCGAGAAGGGCCGCTCGGTCCAGATGCCCTGCGCCGGCAAGGAGACGACCTCGACGTCGTCGCGGGCCATCAGCGCCATCACCGGCCGCGACAGCGTCGGGTGACCGCCGACGACGACGCGCTGCACCTGCTCGCCGAGTTGGGTCGCGAGCAACGGCCGATAGCTGCGGATGGCGTTGTCGCCCGTGCGGGATCCACTGGTGGGTTCGGCCAGGAGCGGCCAACCAGCCTTCTCGGCGAGGCCGCGCACCGCTGGGCCGGCGTCGTCACCGGCCACCACGACGGTGCGCAGCGCCGTGTCGATCTCCTCGGGCTCCGCGGTCGGCCACGACATGCGACGCCGCGGGAGCGCCGGTTGGAAACGAGACTCCCAGGGACCGTCCGGCACGAGCGGCGGGGCGAACTGGGCGTTGACGTGCACCGGCCGGTCGGCCGACGAGAGCGCTTCCCGCAGGTCGTCCCGATCAGTCCCGGCCGCGATGTCGAAACAGAGTGCGGCCTCCGCGAAGATGCCGACCTGGCCGGTCGTCTGGGCCGCACCGGTGCCACGCAGGGATGCGGGACGGTCGGCGGTGATCAGCACCAGGGGGACGCCGGCGTGGGCGGCCTCGAGTACGGCGGGATGCAGGTTGGCGACGGCGGTGCCGGAGGTGCAGACCACCGCCGTCGGGTGGCCGACCTTGCCCAGGCCGACCGCCAGGAAGCCGGCGGAGCGTTCGTCGATGCGGGTGTGCAGCCGCAGCCTGCCGTCGCGGTCGGCCTGCCAGACGGCGAAGGCCAGCGGGGCGTTGCGGGAGCCCGGCGCGAGCACCACATCGGTGATCCCCGCGGCCACGATCTCCTCGACGAGCTCCCGAGCGAGACGGGTGGACGGGTTCACGGGCGGCGGGATCATCGGGGTGGATTCTCCCCGATCGACGCGGCGGCACGGTAGTCGAGGACGTCCCGCAGGCGCCGCTGCCACCAGTCCTGGCGCTCCTGCGGGGCTCGGGCACCCTCGAGCAGCGCGCCGTCGGGGGTGATCCGACCGGGTCGGGTGACCCGCAGGAAGCCGTCCTCGGGGAGCACCCGGGTGGGGGTGATGTCGCTCCGCATCAGTTGCGCGGTGGCCAGGCCGCAGGCATGGGGCAACTCCGGCAGCGCCGCCGCGAGGGCGACGCCGGCAGCCAGGCCGAGGCTCGACTCGAGCGCGCTGGAGACCACGACGGGGAGTCCGATCTCCTCGGCGATGCGCAGGCACGCACGCACCTCGCCGAGCGGCTGCACCTTGAGCACAGCGATGTCAGCGGCCTCGAGCTCACGTACCCGATAGGGGTCGGCGGCGCGGCGGATCGACTCGTCGGCGGCGATCGGCACGTCCACCCGCTTGCGCACGGCTGCCAAGGACTCGACGTCGGGGACGGGCTGCTCGACGTACTCCAGGCCGCCGGCGGCGCGGTCGAGGACCGCGATGGAGGCGACGGCCACGTCGACGTCCCATCCGCCGTTGGCGTCGATGCGGATGATGCCGCCGGGGCCGAGCGCGTCGCGGACGGCCTCGATGCGGGCGATGTCATCGGCGATCCCCTGGCCGCGTTCGGCCACCTTGACCTTGGCGGTGCGGCAGCCACCACCGGTGGCAATGGCGTGTGCGCGCTCGGGATCGGTTGCGGGCACGGTGACGTTGACCGGGACCACGTCGCGGACCGGCTCGGGCCAGTCTCCAGCGGCTGCCTCCTCCGCGCAGCGCAGCCACGGCTCGACCTCGGCGACGTCGTACTCCACGAATGGGCTCCACTCACCCCAGCCGTGCTCGCCGCGGACGAGCGCCCCTCGCGGACCGTGAGGCCGCGGAAGCGGGTGTGGAGTGGGAGCTGCCAGGCGACGAGATCGATCATGCGTCCGCCTCGGCGAGCCGACGCAGGGCCAGCCGGTCGACCTTTCCGTTGTCGAGCAGCGGAAACGTCTCGACCACGACCACCTGCCGCGGCGCCCAGCGGTGGTCGAGACCCGCACCTCCGGCAACCCACTCCCGCCACATCGAGGCCTCGCTCCCTCCGCCGCCGGGACCGGCTGCGTCCTCGACCAGCCGCACGAAGGCGACCACCCGGTGTCCCCACTCGTCGTCGGGCACACCGAGCACGTGGCACTCGGCAACCGCCGGGTGCTCGCGCAGGCGGGCGGCCACGGCGGGCGTCGGCACGTTGAGGCCTCCGCTGATGACCACGTCGTCCACTCGGCCCAGCACCTGCAACCGACCGTCGGTGAACCTGCCCAGGTCGCTGGTGACGAACCAGCCGTCGACGAGGGTCTCGGCGGTCAGCGCGGGGTCGCCGTCATAGCCGTCGAAGAGGGTCGGGCCGCCGATCCGGATCCGGCCGTCGGCATCGATCGCGATCTCCACCGCGTCGAGCGGGACGCCGTCATAGACGCAACCGCCACTGGTCTCGCTGGAGCCGTACGTCGCCACGACGTTGAGGCCCTCGGCCTCGGCGCGGGCGCGCAGCTCCAGGTCGACGGGGCCACCGCCGAGCAGCACGGTGTCGACGCCTCGCAGCGCCTCGAGGGACGCGGGATCGTCGAGGAGACGGTGCAGTTGGGTGGGGACGAGGGAGGTGTGGAGCCGCTCGGCGGTCGCCTGCTCGATCGCCGCCCGCCAGTCGCCGCCGACGACCTCGATGGGCGGCTGGCCGGCTCGCAGCGAGCGGACCGCAACCTGGAGACCTGCGACATAGGTGATCGGGAGCGCCAGCAGCCACTGGCCGGGCCCGGTCAGGCGCCGGTGGGTGGCGTCGGCCGAGGCCAGGAGTGCTGCCCTCGAGAGCAGCACCCGCTTGGGCCGGCCGGTCGATCCGGAGGTCTCCACGATGAGGGGGCGGGCTCGGCGTGCTGCGCCAACCACGGGGTGAGGGCAGCGACGACAGCGGGGGTCGACCCGCTCAGCGGCCTCAAGTTGCTCACCGGTCAACGCTATCCCTCACCCCTCGGTGCCGGGCGGCGGGCTGCCGAGGCGTTGCTCGAACGGCTGGTCGGGACCGCTTGGTTGAATGGACCGATGCACACCTGGTCCGACCTCGCCGCCGCGGAGCTCAGCGCTCCCCAACTGCACGACCTGCTCCAACTGCGCAACCGAGTCTTCGTCGTGGAGCAGGAGTGCGCCTATCTCGACATCGACGGACTCGACCTGCTCCCCACCACGCGCCACGTCCTGGCATCGAGCGCCGACGGCCTGGTCGGATGCGCCCGGTTGCTGGTCGACGACGGGTTCGTGCGGGTCGGGCGCATCGTGGTGGCACCGGGCGCGCGCGGCACCGGAGTGGGCCGGGAGGTCGTCCGCCGCAGCCTCGCCGCCTGCTCGGCGCACTGGCCCGGGCAACCGATACGGATCGCGGCCCAGGCACACCTGGAGCGGTTCTACGCCGAGTTCGGCTTCGCGGTGCGTGGCGAGCCCTACGAGGAGGACGGCATCCCGCACGTCGACATGCAGCTGGGAAGTGCACGTGCTTGAATCGTCCGCCATGGCCACCCCTCGCAGTGGATCGCCGGCGCTCGCCCCCGGACCCTTCCCGCAGCCCTTGCGCCGGTGCTCGCCGGCACCGGTGTTGCCGCCCATCACGGCGACGAGGTGTGGTGGAAGGCCCTGCTGGCGTTGGTGGTCTCGCTGGCGCTGCAGGTCGGCGTCAACTACGCCAACGACTACTCCGACGGCATCCGTGGCACCGACGAGGACCGGGTCGGCCCGCTACGGCTCGTCGGGTCCGGGCTGGTCGAGCCGGGGCTGGTCAAGCGGGCAGCCTTCTTGAGCTTCGGCGTCGCCGCCGTCGCCGGCCTGGTGCTGGCTGCCACGACCGCGTGGTGGCTGGTGGCTGTCGGAGCCGTGTGCGTCGTCGCCGCCTGGTTCTACACCGGCGGCTCGAAACCCTACGGCTACCTCGGCCTGGGCGAGGTCATGGTCTTCGTGTTCTTCGGCCTGGTCGCGGTCATGGGCACCACCTATGTGCAGACCGAGTCGAGCGCCAGCGAGGTCGTCATCCAGTCGCTGTGGGCCTCCGTCCCCATTGGCGCGCTGGCCTGCGCAGTGCTGGTGGGCAACAACCTGCGCGACATCTGGACCGACACCGAGAGCGGCAAGCTGACCCTCGCCGTACGTCTGGGCGAGCAGCGCACCCGCCTGTTCTTCGCCGGCCTCGTGGCGCTCGCCGCAGCTGGCGTGGTCGGCCTCGCTGCCACGACGACCTGGTGGGCACTGACCGGCTTGGTGCTGGTGCCGATGTGCGGACGGCCGCTGCGACGGGTGTTGGGCGGCAAGCAGGGTCGGGCCCTCATCCCCGTCATCCAACAGGTCGGGTTCGCCGAGATCGGCGCGGCGGTCGCGATCTTCGTGACGCTGGTGGTCACCGCCTGAGCAACGGCACCCACCCGCGGAGGCCGGCGGCCTGCTGCAACAATCGCTGCACCCTACAAGCGAGGAGTGACCCGTGGAGATTGCCTTCTTCCACCGCGACGGCGCCCAGTTGGTGCCCACCGACGTGGCCCGGAGCCTCTGGTCCGACGACCAGATGCACGGCGTGGCGATCAGCGGCGCGCTCGGACAGGCCGCGGAGGACAGCCTGCGTGGGCTCGGTCGCGGCGACCTCGTCCCCAGCCGCCACACCGTCGATCTCTTCCGCCCGGCCAAGATGGCGCCGTGCGACCTGGTGACCGATGTCGTCCGCGAGGGAAACCGGCTGGTGTTGGTCGATGTCCGCCTGGAGCAGGAGGGCGAGCTGATGGCCCGCGCCTCGGCACTGTTCCTGAGGGCCACCGAGGAGCCCCCGGGTGAGGTGTGGAAGCGCACCGAGCTTCCCGAGCCGCCCCCGTTCGACGTGGCGCCGCCCAACTCCGGCCCGCGTCCGCCGCTCTTCCACAGCGCCGAGGGATGGTCGCCCGACTTCCTGGCCCACCAGAACGCCGAGCACAAGGTCATCTGGAACACCGTGCCGTGGATCGTCGCCGGCGAGGAGCCCAGTGGCTATGCGGCGGCAGCCGCGGTTGCCGACTCGACCACGCTGGTCACCAACTGGGGCACGCGGGGCGTCAACTACATCAACGCCGACGTGACCTTGACCCTCGCACGCCGCCCCGTCTCCCCGAGATCGGTCTCTACGCACTCGACCACACGTCCTACGACGGGGTCTCGGTGGGCAGCGCGCTGGTCTTCGACCGCGAAGGCACCCTTGGCACCTCGATCGTCACGGCCGTCTCCAACGCCAAGCGCACCGTCGACTTCGGCAACGCCTTCAAGCGGCGGGAGGGTGACGGCGGCGCGCCCGCCGTCAGCGATCCCACCACTCGGGTCTGACCCGCGAACCTTCACTCAGATCGCGCGAACCTTCAGTCAGGCCGCTGGTACGCCGCTGCGTGAGCAGCGGACGGGCCTTCCCGTTGCGCGTAGGCTGGGGGCATGTTCTGGATCCTGCTGCTCATCGTGGTCGTCGGCTTCGTGGCCTACAAGTTCCGTGCGCCGATCCTGGCCAAGGTGCTGGGCCAGTCCCGCTCGCGCATCGACCGCCGGCTGAAGTAGGACAGGCAGGGGTCCTGCAACGCTGCCTCAGCGACCTCCCTGCCTGTCCTTCACCCGCCTGAGTGAAGGTTCGCGCGATCTGAGTGAAGGTTCGCGGGGGGTTTTGAGCGCAACGCCTCGGCTCCTGGTGTTGGATTGGCTCGTCCGATCCGCAGACCGCACCAGGGAGTCAGGCCAGATGAGCGTTCCCCGCAAGATCCTTCTCGACGAGTCGGAGATGCCGACCTCTTGGTACAACATCGTCGCGGACCTGCCGACACCTCCGCCGCCGCCCTTGCACCCGGCGACGCACCAGCCGGTCGGCCCTGACGACCTGGCGGCACTGTTCCCCCCGGAGCTGATCGCCCAGGAGGTCAGCTCCGAGCGCTACATCGAGATCCCCGAAGCGGTGCAGGAGGTCTACCGGCAGTACCGCCCCTCTCCGCTCTACCGCGCGGTCAACCTGGAGCAGAAGCTCGGCACGCCGGCGCGGATCTACTACAAGTACGAGGGCGTCTCCCCCGCCGGATCGCACAAGGTCAACACCTCGGTGCCGCAGGTCTACTACAACAAGATCAACGGCATCACCCGACTCACCACCGAGACCGGCGCCGGGCAGTGGGGCACCGCGCTCAGTTATGCCTGCTCGCTCTTCGACCTCACCTGCGAGGTCTGGCAGGTCGGGGCGTCGTACGACACCAAGCCGCAGCGGCGCACCCTCATCGAGGTCTTCGGGGGCAAGGTGCACCGCTCCCCCAGCCAGCTGACCGAGTCGGGCAAGGCCTTCCCGGTGGATCACCCGGGATCGCTGGGCATCGCCATCTCGGAGGCCGTCGAGCTCGCCGCGCAGGACCTGGGCGCGAAGTATGCGCTCGGCTCCGTGCTCAACCACGTGCTGCTGCACCAGACCATCACCGGCGAGGAGACGCTGAAGCAGCTCGCGAAGGCCGGTGAGTCCGGCGCCGACCTGGTCATCGGCTGCGCCGGCGGCGGTTCCAACTTCGCCGGCCTTGCCTTCCCGTTCCTGCGCGAGAAGCTCGCCGGCAACCAGGACCCGCGGATCATCGCGGTCGAGCCGGCAGCCTGCCCCACGTTGACGCGCGGTGAGTACCGCTACGACTTCGGCGACACCGCCGGACTCACGCCGCTCATGAAGATGTACACCCTCGGACACGACTTCGTGCCCTCGGCCATCCACGCCGGCGGCCTGCGCTACCACGGCATGGCACCGCTCGTCTCGCACACGGTGCACGAGGGTCTCATCGAGGCCACGAGCCTGCACCAGAACGAGTGCTTCGACGCGGCCGTCGAGTTCGCCCGCACCGAGGGCATCGTCCCCGCGCCGGAGTCCTCCCACGCCCTCGCCCAGGCCCGCCGCGAGGCGCTCGAGGCGAAGGAGACCGGCGAGGAGAAGGTCATCGTCGTCCTGCTCTCCGGTCACGGCCTCCTCGAGCTCGGCGCCTACGACTCCTACCTGTCCGGCAGCCTCGGCGACGACCCGCTCTCCGATGCCGACCTGCAGGAGGCGCTCGCCGCCGTACCGGTGGTCGAAGGCCCGTGATTTCTCGATAGTCCCTGACGAACTTGTAGTCAAACCGGACCTCCGACTACAAGTTCGTCAGGGACTACCCCCATTTCAAGCGAGTACGCCGGAGCGCAGGAACCGCTCCAGGACCGCGAGGTGGGGGTCGGGTCGAGGCCTTGTGAAGCGAGCCAGGCATCGTCGTAGTAGGTCTGGGCGTAGCGCTCACCGCCATCGCAGATCAGGGTGACGACCGAGCCGGTCTCGCCGCGGGCACGCATCTCGGCAATGAGCTCCAAGGCACCCCACAGCGCCGTGCCCGTGGATCCGCCAACCGCGCGGCCGGTGAGCTTGGTGCACCACAGGGCCGCGGCCACCGAGGCTGCGTCGGGTACCTGGAGCATCCGGTCGACCACCCCGGGCAGGAAGGAGGGCTCGACGCGTGGGCGTCCGATGCCTTCGATCCGCGATCCGGATCCACGCACGCCGACGTCACCCGAGACCCAGCTGTCGAAGAACGCCGACCCCTCCGGGTCGACGACGCACACCCGCGTGTCCAGCCGCCGATAACGCACGTAACGGCCGATCGTCGCCGAGGTGCCTCCGGTGCCGGCGCCGACGATCACCCAGTCCGGGACCGGGTGCGGTTCCCGAGCCATCTGCTCGAAGATCGACTCGGCGATGTTGTTGTTGCCCCGCCAATCGGTGGCCCGCTCCGCATAGGTGAACTGGTCGAGATAGTGGCCGCCGGTCTCGAGTGCCAGCCGCCGCGACTCCGCATAGATCGCGGAGGGGTCGTCGACCAGGTGGCATCGGCCCCCGTGGAACTCGATCAGCGCGATCTTCTCCTGCGAGGTCGTCCGCGGGATCACCGCGACGAACGGCAGTCCCAGCAGCCTCGCGAAGTAGGCCTCGGACACTGCGGTCGAACCGGACGACGCCTCGATGACCGTGGTGCCCTCGTGGATCCAACCGTTGCAGAGCGCGTAGAGGAAGAGCGACCGTGCCAGCCGGTGCTTGAGCGAACCGGTCGGGTGGACGCTCTCGTCCTTCAGATAGAGATCGATGCCCCACTCGGGAGGCAGCGGGAAGACGTGGAGATGGGTGTCTGCCGAGCGGTTGGCATCTGCCTCGACCTTGGCGATCGCGGCATGCACCCAGGCCCGGTCCCCCGCATCGTGGCGGCTCGCTCCGACACACGAGCCGGTCTGCTCCGGGACCGGAGCAGGCATCAGTCGGTGTCTTCCTTGGCGCGCTGGGCGTCCATCTTGTCGGTGATCCTGCCCGCGCGCTGCTCGACCTTCGCCGCGAACGCCTCCCGCGGCGAGTTGAGCATCGTCAGGGACGCGACACCGCTGATCAGGAACGCCAGGACCAGCGCCCACAGGACGGGGACCGAATCGGCAAGCTGGCTCCAGACGCCTGCGACGATGGCGAACGCACCGACGAAGAGGCCAAGACGCAAGAGGGTGTAGACGACGAACTCCTTCACAACGCCCAGTCTACGGCGCCGCACCATCCACCGACGAAACATCGTCTGCGGACGCTGGCCCACCCGACTACACTGGGGACGTGGGGAAGTTGCTGCTCCTTCTGTTGATCATCGCCGTGGTGGTCTACTTCGTGGTGCGCACGATAGAGACCCGTGGCCATCCCTTCCGGCGTACGCCGGGTGGCGGCGGCCTGCCCAACATCGCTCGCCCGAAGCGCCGCCCCACCCGCCCGGTCGCACCGGACGACGATCCGGAGTTCCTCCGCGACCTCAACCGGCGCAGGCCCAGGCGTTCGGACCCCGACAAACCCGAGTGAGTCGCGCCCTGCTCAGCCCTGCGGCGCGGTGCGGCGGCGCTTGACGAGGTTGCTCACCCGCAGCCAGAGCCCGAGCGCCGAGAAGAGCCCGAAGACGACACCGGCACCGGCAAGGACCCACGTGGTCCTGGTCGACGACTTCGCCGCCTTCTCCACCTTGGTGCTCGCCAGCCGCGCCTCGTAGGGGTCATCGGGGTTGACCAGCACGGTCACCTCGTCGCCGACCTGGAGACGGTCGCAGTCGTCGTACTCGACGAACGAGTACTTCTGGCCCTTCAGCTTGTAGGTCACGTAGGGGCAGTCGGCCGTGTAGGTCTTGGTGTGGCGGCTGCGGCGACCGCCAGAGCGGGTGGTGCGCTCGATGTCGCGGATCTCGGTGACCTTGGCCGGTCGCTCCACGCCGTGTGCGTGCAACGCCTCGAGCCGATCGGCCTTGCCCTCCCCGGGTTGATCGCGAACGCGGCATAGAGGAGCACGGCAGCAAGAACCAATCCGAGGACACTTCGCACCGCCGCAGTCTCCCAAACAGGCCCGACACCACCGCCCACGCCCCGCCGTACGGCGACCGGGCGCGTCCAGCATCGACCTCGCCCCGGGCGGCGCTCACCCCACGATGTCGGCGAGCAGCGCCACCTGCCGCGGGTCCGAGGAGGTCGGCACCAGCTGGACCTCGTCGGCGCCGGACGCGGCGATCGCGTCGAGCACCTCACGCAGCTCGTCAGCGGTACCGGCGAAGCCCGCCACCGTGGCCAGCGCGTCGACCGCGTCGGTCGGGATCCAGTTCATGTAGCGCCTCAGGTGCGTGTGCATCTGCGCCCGGGCATCCCCGCCCTCCGCGGTCTCGGTGAGGGCGAACCAGAACGAGGTCGTCAGGCGCGGCGTCGGACGACCGGCCTCGGACCAGGCGGCCCGCGCCCCGTCGAAGAGCTTTGCCATCTGGCCCAGGTCGAGATCGAGACTCATCCCCGCCAGCCCGTCAGCCCACGCCGAGGCTGCCCTCAACGTCTTCGGTCCGAGCGTGCCGACCAGGAGCTCAGGACCACCCGGCTGCACCGGCGACGGACCGACCGGCAACCGCCCTCCCGTGACGTCCTCCCCGGCCCAGACCCGCCGCATGATCTCGACGCGCTGTGTCATCCCCGCGATGGTTCGGGTGCCCGGATCGGCACCGACGGCGCGGTAGTCCTCCGTGCGCCCGCCGACACCGACACCGACCGTCAGTCGGCCGTCGCACAGCAGGTCGCCGGTCGCCAATGACTTCGCCAGCCGCACCGGATCGTGCAGTTGCGGCACCACGACCGTCGTGACCACCCGGGCCCGCCTGGTCCACGCCCCGACCGCGCCGAGCAGCGTCAACGTCTCCGGGTTGTCGAAACAGATCCGCTCGCCGAAACAGATCGACGACCATGGCCCGTCATCGATGTCACGGGTCCAACGTTCCAACATCGCCCGGTCGAGGGCGGGCTCCATCACCGGCAGGGTCATCCCGATCTGCATGGGCGCCACTGTGACAGATCAGCGCCCGGCGCGACCCACGACTCGCGTCAGGCGGGAGTGCCTCAGGCGTACGACGCAGCTCGCGCCCTGCCGTACCGGCACCCGCGGGTTCACGCGGGCTACTCCAGGATGCGGACGACAGCCGCGGGGCGATCGGCGTAGGAGTGCTGCGAGCCGCCGCCGAAGAAGTAGTTGATGCCGATGAAGTTGAACAGCAGCGTGGCGAGGCCGACGAGCGCGAGGATCGCCGCGTTGCGGCCCTTCCAACCGGCGGTGGCGCGGGCGTGGAGATAGGCGGCATAGACGACCCAGGTGATGAACGCCCAGACCTCCTTGGGGTCCCAGCCCCAGTAGCGCGACCAGGCCTGGTGTGCCCAGATCGGCCCGGAGATCAACACCGCGAAGGTCCACACCGGGAACGCGAAGGCGTGCAATCGGTAGGAGAGCCGGTCGAGGGACTCCAACGCCGGGATCCGGGCCAGGATCCCGGTGCGGGCCGGCGCGTCGGCACCAGCGCCCGCGCTGCCGGCGGCGACCAGCTCACGCTCGACGGCCTCCTGCTTGGCCTCCGAACGCGCCTTCACCAGGTAGAGGATCGACACCAGGCCGGCAAGGAAGAAGACGCCCGAGGCCAACACGGCCGAGACCACGTGGATCACCAGCCACGGCGAGCTCAGCGACTCGGTCAACGGCGCCACCTGCTCGTAGAGCCAGATCACCGCGACCATCATCGCCACGAAGACGAACCCGACCACCCACGGCGCGAGCCAGCCGAGTGAGTACTTCTTGTAGAGCAGCAGGTAGGCGAAGGCCACCACGAAGGTCGCGCTCAGCGTGAACTCATACATGTTGCCCCACGGCACCCGGTTGGGGTCCGCCGCCAGGCCGCGCCCCACCAGCGCCACGAAGTGCGCGGTGACCGCGAGGCCCGTGAGCAGCACGCCGAAGCGGCCGAACGTGGCCACCTGACCGGACTGCGGGGTCTCGTCGGCGGGCAGCTTGCGGAGCCAGGCCCACTGGGCCGAGTGCGCCAACAGCGCCAGGAAGTAGAGAATCCCGGCCGCCGTCACCGATTGGTTGCTGAGCGTCTCCCACGATGCGTTGCTCACGATTCCTCCGTCCCGCGGCCACCCTTGACCAGGGCCACGATCTCATCGATCTCTTCGGTGCCGTCGCCACCGTTGCTGCGTTCGAGTCCACCGATCTCGACCAGTGTCTCCTCATCCTCCCGGCGGACCCGCACCCAGACCCGGCGGGGGCGCAGGAAGAGCGACCCCAGCAGGCCGAGCAGGGCGAAGATCATGCCGCCCAGGGCGATCTCCTTGCCGGGCGTCTTGCTGACCTGGACCCGGACCCACGGGGTGATGTCGTCGAAGGTGACCGACCCGGCGCCGTCCGGCAGCTCCACGGTCGACTCCTTGCACGCCGCATTCTCGACACCGTCCACCTTGGCCGCGCACACGTCGACCCGGAACAGCCCGCCGTCCTCGCCCTCGAGCAGCTCCATCTTGTCCTTGTCGAGCACGTAGACCGACTGCGAACCGTCGCCCAGGCCCAGGTCGCCGACATAGGCCTGCATCGAGATGAGCGGGTTGCGGTCGTCACCGAAGATCGACATCGGGACGCCGTCGAGCATGACGAAGGTCGGGAACAGCAGCCCCTCGAGACCGATCTGCGGATCGGCGCCGGGTGCCTTCACGACGCCGAAGGAGCGGAAGGTCGCCTGGTCCTCCGGAAGGAAGACGGCGGGGCCGGTGAAGGCGACGTCACCGTTGGCGTCGCGCACCGTGATGTGCGGCGCGTAGCCGTGGCCGATGAGGAAGACGTCGGTGCCACCGATCGACAGCGGGTGGTTGACCCGGAGCGCGTACTTCTTCTCCTCGCCCCCGGCTCCTCGGTGTAGCGCAGGTGGGCGGCGAACTTCTGCGCCATGCCCTGGCGAGGCCCGCTCTCGAGCCACTCGATGTCGAAGGAGTCGAAGGCGAAGTGGAAGGGTTCGAGGTCCTCGGCGTCGACCATCGAGCCGGGCACGAAGTCGTCGTACTGCGAGATCGTGTTGGAGAAGCCGCCGCCCTGCACCACGACGACACCACCTTGGTAGCCCCACAGGGATCCCATGGCAAAGCCCGCGAGCACCACGAGGATCGACAGGTGGAAGACCAGGTTGCCGGCCTCACGCAGGTGTCCCTTCTCCGCAGAGACCGTGCCGGCCTCCTCGTCGACGAGCACCCGGTAACGACGCTTGCGCAGCGCCTTCTCGGCCCGGGCGAGCACCGCGTCCTGCGCCTCGTCGGAGCTGTACGTCGCATGGTGCGGCAGCCGCGACAGGTTGCGCGGGGCGGCAGGCGGCTTGGCGCGGAACGCCGTCCAGTAGACCTTGGTGCGTGGCAGGATGCAGCCGACGAGCGAGACGACCAGCAGCAGGTAGATCGCGCTGAACCACACCGAGTCGAAGACCGAGAACAGCTCGAGCTTCTCGTAGATCGGGGTGAGGTCGGGGTGCTCCTCCTTCCAGCGCTGCACCGCGAAGGCGTCGGTGTCCTCCTGGGGGATGACCGATCCGGGGATCGCGGCGAGCGCGAGCAGCAGCAGCAACACCAGCGCGGTGCGCATCGAGGTGAGTTGACGCCACGTCCAGCGCAGCATCTCGCGGAAGCCGAGTTCGGGAGCTGCCATCACACACTCACCGTGAAGTCGTTGACCATGTGCACCTGGATCCAGTTGACCATCCAGCCCCACCAACCGGTGACGAGCAGCAGGCCGACGAGCACCATCATGAGGCCGCCGAGCCGTGTCACCCACACTTGGTGACGCCGGATGAATGCGAACGCGCCGAGCGCCCGCCGATAGGCGAGCCCGGCGATGATGAAGGGAAGCCCCAGGCCCAGGGCATAGAAGCCTGCGAGCACCGCGCTGCGCGGCACCGTCGCCTCGTTGACGCCCAACAGCAGGATCGCGCTGAGCGTCGGGCCGACACAGGGAGCCCAGCCGAGCCCGAAGAGGAAACCGACGAGTGGGGCGGCCGCCAGGCCGACGGCCGGCAGCTTGTGGATGCGGACGTCGCGTTGCAGGAACGGCAGCAGTCCGGCGAAGACCAGACCGAGCGCGATCACCACCCAGCCCAGCCAGAACTGCAGCTGATCACGTTGGCGCACCATGAACTCGAGCGAACCGAAGTAACCGCTCAGCGCGCCCAGGCAGACGAAGACGAAGCCGAATCCGAGCACGAAGAGGAGCGAGCCGGCCAACATCCGACCACGCTTGGCGTCGGCGAGATCGGCGCCCGAGAGCCCGGTCGCGTAGGAGAGATAGCCCGGCAACAGCGGGATCACGCACGGGGAGAAGAACGACACCAGACCGGCCAGCACGGCGATCGGCAGCGCCACCACCAGGGAGCCGGACAGCACCGTCTCCCGGAAGAAGTCAGTCATCCTCGGCGACGACCTTCTCGATGATCGACACCAGCGTCTGCTTGCTGGGGAGCACCCCGATCACGCTCGCGGCGACGCGGCCCTCGCGGTCGAGGACGACCGTGCTCGGGACGACCAAGGCACTGAGGATGCCGTGGAACTCGAGCAGCAGCTCGCCGGACGGGTCGTAGAACGAGGGGAAGGGCACGTCGTACTGACGTTCATAGCTGGCAGCGTTGTCACGGCTCGCGTCACGCACGTTGATCCCGAGGAACGCGACATCGTCGCCCTGGGTCTCCACGGCGGCGTCGACGACGTCCTCGGCCTCCATGTGGCACTCACCGCACCACATGCCCCAGACGTTCATCACCACGACCTTGCCGCGCTGCTCCTCCAACGACAGCTTGCTGCCGTCGACGGCGTCGCCGGTGAAGGAGACCTTCTTGCCTCGGTCGCCCGGGTCGACCTCACGCACCGTGCCGCCGCCGGAGACGTAGCCCTTTCCATCGGTACCGTCCAGGCCACTGCACGCGGACAGCAGCAGGCCCAGCGTCAGCACGAGCGCGAGCGGGCGGGCAAGCAGCGAGGCGAGCGGGCGACGTACGCCCGGCTGGGAAGTGGACATGTCAGGGTCGGTTCTCCTCGGGCGCGTCGCCCGCTGAGAAGGGCGCGGCCTTGTCGCGAGCCGGGATGAGGTGACCTGCCGGTTCCGAGTAGGAGAGCGAGGTGAGGTTGTCACCCTCGAAGTGCAGCGAGGTGAGGGAGCAGAGGCTGCACTGGCGCTTGCGCGGGTCGTGGAGGAAGGAGCGCTTCTCCACGGCCAGGCGAGTGATCCAGATCGGCAGCTGGTGGGAGACGATCACGGCCTCGTGACCACGGGCTGCGTCACGGGCGTCGTAGGTCGCGGCGAGCATCCGCGCGGCGACCTCCTTGAAGGGTTCGCCCCATGACGGCCTGAGCGGGTTCCAGAGCTTGACCCACGACGAGGGCTGGCGCAGCGTCCGGGCGCCGGAACCGAACTTCTTGCCCTCGAACCAGTTGCCCGACTCGATCACCCGGTCGTCGGTGGTGATGTCGAGGCCGAAGACGCGGGCCAGCGGAGCCGCGGTCTCCTGAGCGCGCTCGAGCGGGGAGACGCGAAGGTGCGTGATGTCGCGCCCCCGATCGCCTCCGCGACGACCTCCGCCATCTCCTTGCCACGCGTCGACAGGTGGTAGTCGGGAAGTCGCCCGTAGAGCACGCCCTCGGGGTTGTGCACCTCGCCGTGGCGCAGCAGGTGGACGGTGGTCTGTTCGGTCATGCGGGCAACCTCGGGTTGTCGAGCGTCTGGGCGGCTGCCCTCGCGGCAGCAGGCAGGGCGTCGACGATCGCCTGGAGCGCGCGGTCGTCGTGGGCGGCGGAGAGGAACCACGTCTCGAAGGCCGAGGGCGGCAGGTGCACCCCGGCATCGAGCATCGCGTGGAAGAAGGCGGCGTACGCCGGCACGTGCTGCCGATTGGCCTCGTCGAAGTTGCGGACGGGGCCGGGGCCGAAGAAGACGGAGAACATGGTGCCAGTGCTCTGCACGACGTGGGGCACCCCGGCGGCGCCGAGCGCGTCGGCGACGGCCTGCTTCACGACGTCGCCGGCGCGGTGCAGGTGGGTGTAGACCTCGTCGGTGGCAAGTCGCAGCGTGGCGAGGCCGGCGGTCGTGGCGATCGGGTTCCCCGAGAGGGTCCCGGCCTGATAGACGCCGCCCTCCGGGGAGAGGTGGGCCATCACGTCGGCGCGGCCACCGAAGGCAGCAGCCGGGAAGCCACCGCCCATGACCTTGCCGAAGGTGAGGAGGTCGGGGGTCCAGCCCTCGACGGCGCCGTCGAGGCCCCACTGGCCCTGTCGCGAGGCGCGGAAGCCGGTCATGACCTCGTCCGAGACGAAGAGTGCGCCATGGCGGCGACAGGTCTCGGCGAGGAACTGGTTGAAGCCGGGCTCCGGCGGGACCACGCCCATGTTGCCGGCAGCGGCTTCGGTGATGAGACAGGCGATCTTGTCGCCATGCTCGGCGAACGCAGCCTCGACAGCGGCCCGGTCGTTGTAGGGCAGCACCAGGGTCAGTGCCGTGGCCGACTCGGGCACGCCGGGCGTGCCGGGCACACCCAGGGTGACCAAGCCGGAGCCGGCCTGGGCCAGGAGGGCGTCGACGTGACCGTGGTAGCAACCGGCGAACTTCACGACCATGTCGCGGCCGGTGAAACCCCGTGCCAGCCGGATGGCCGACATCGTGGCCTCGGTGCCGGAGGAGACGAAGCGGACCCGCTCCACCGGCGTACGCGCCACGATCTCCTCGGCCAGTTCGACCTCCGGGACCGTCGGGGTCCCGTAGGACGTGCCGCGACCGATCGCCTCCGTGACGGCCGCGCGGACCTCGGGGTGATTGTGGCCCAGCAGCATCGGTCCCCATGAGCAGATGAGGTCGACGTACCGCATGCCGTCTGCGTCGGTCAGCCAGGCGCCGTCGGCGGAGGTGATGAAGCGCGGGGAGCCGCCAACCGCGTTGAAGGCACGCACCGGCGAGTTCACGCCACCGGGGGTCACCGCCGACGCCCGGTGGAAGAGTTCTCTCGAGCGGGCAGGGTCGAGCCGGGACGAGCTGGTCACCGCGCCATTGTCGCCGACCGGGCAAGCAGGCGCACATCCGCGGCGCCCCGGTGCGGGAAATATGTGTCGCAGGTCGCGTCATGGGGCATCGGGTCAGACGTCCCATCATCGAGCGCGCCACCCGACACGCCCGTCTCGCGCAGGTAATTTCGCTTGAGTCTCGTGATTCGTAACTCACTGTGACAAGATTCGTTGAGCGAAGTGCCGGTGCTTGAGGGAGCGGGGCGCACAGTCAGTCACACGCACTTGGGGAGACCAATGAGCACCACACGTTTCGGACGCGGTCAGAAGGCAGTCGCGCTCGTCCCTCTGGCCCTGCTGTCCACCGCCTGGACCGCCAGCATCATCGGCGTCGGCGGGGTCGGTGCCGCGGTTGCGGGCGACGAGAAGCCCAGCGCCCTCCCCGACGGAACCTCGGTGCCCTCCTCCGCCTTCGAGGACCCGGCCAGCTACTCGCGTCCCGGCAGCATCGGACTCGGCGTTCCCGAGTCGCAGGCCAAGTCGATCGTGCAGACCTCCTCGACCAACGGCATCCCGTCGGCAGCCCTCGCGGCCTATCAGCGTGCTGCAACCGTCATCAACTCCGCCGACAAGTCGTGCAACATCGACTGGCAGCTGCTCGGGGCCATCGGCCGCGTCGAGTCCGACCACGGGCGCTTCGGCGGCAACACGCTCGGCACCGACGGCATCTCCCGCCCGGGCATCTACGGCATCCCGCTCGACGGCACCAAGGGCACCAAGAAGATCTCCGACACCGACGCAGGTCAGTACGACAACGACCAGGTCTATGACCGCGCAGTCGGCCCGATGCAGTTCATCCCGTCGACCTGGGCGGCCGTGGGCGTCGACGCCGACGGCGACGGGAAGCGAGACCCGCAGAACATCAACGACGCTGCCCTCGCCTCCGCGGTCTACCTCTGCTCGGGAGACGACGACCTCGGCACCGACTCCGGCCGACGGGCAGCAGTCCACCGCTACAACAACTCCGACAAGTACGTCGACCTGGTGTTGCGGATCCGCGACGCCTACCTGTCCGGCGACTACTCCTCGGTGCCCAACAACACCACCTCGGCCATCAGCTTCACCCCCGACTACACGCTGGCCTCGCCCAACTTGGGCAGCCAGGTCGCAACCGCCCCGCCCAAGGCCGACAGCCCCGTCGACCCGGGCACGAGCACGAGCCCGGGCGACAACGGCTCCTCCGACAACGGCGACAACGGCACCAGCACCGGCAACGACGACTCGCCGACGACCAGCACCCCCAAGATTCCCGACGTCACCAAGCCGCTCAAGGATGTGACCAAGCCGCTCAAGGACGTCACCAAGCCGCTCGTCGACGGCGTCGTCAAGCCGGTCGACAACCTGATCTCCTCCACGCTGGCGAAGCTCATCTGCACTCCGCTCACGCTGCTCGACAAGAACAAGCAGCAGCAGTGCATCAACACCCTCACCGGCGCCCAGAACGACTCGGGCATCATCACCCAGTTGCTCGTGGGCCTCGGCCTCGCCTGACCCACCCGTCCGCTTCACCCCGAAGGCCCCAGAGTTCCCACTCCGGGGCCTTCGCCCTTTCTTCCGGGTCGAGTCGTGATCGTCCCCAACAGATTTGTAGATCCCGGCTGAGAATCTACAAATCTGTTAGGGACGATCCAGGCTCGCCCGATCAGCGAAGGAGGTGGACGGCCTCGGCGGCCCAGTAGGTGAGGATGACGTCGGCGCCGGCGCGTCGGATGGAGGTGAGGGTCTCCACGATGGCCTGCTCCCGGTCGAGCCAGCCGTTGGCGGCTGCTGCCTCGACCATCGCGTACTCACCCGAGATGTTGTAGGCAGCCACAGGTACGTCGACGACGTCGCGGACCCGACGAATCACGTCGAGGTAGGCGAGGGCCGGCTTCACCATCACGATGTCGGCACCCTCCTCGATGTCGAGCAGGACCTCGCGGACACCCTCGAGGGCATTGCCCGCATCCTGCTGGTAGGTACGCCGATCCCCGACCAGCTCGGAGTCGACGGCTTCACGGAAGGGGCCGTAGAAGGCAGAGGCATACTTCGCCGAGTAGGCGAGGATCACGACGTCCTGGTGGCCGGCAGCATCGAGCGCCTTGCGGATCACCGCGACCTGGCCGTCCATCATCCCCGACGGCCCAACCACGGCGGCCCCGGCTGCGGCCTGCGCGACGGCCATCTCGGCGTACACCTCCAACGTGGCGTCGTTGTCGACCGCGCCGGCGGGGTCGAGCAGCCCGCAGTGGCCGTGCGAGGTGAACTCGTCGAGGCACAGGTCGGCCATCACCGGCAACGCGTCGCCGACCTCGGCGGCGACGTCGGCGAGGGCGACGTTGAGGATTCCCTCGGGGTCGATGGCGCCGCTGCCACGCTCGTCGCGCACCTCGGGGACACCGAAGAGCATGATGCCGCCCAGCCCGAGCTCGGCTGCCTCAGTGGCCGCCTGCTTGAGGGTCTCGCGGGTGTGCTGAACGACGCCCGGCATCGAGCTGATGGGCTTCGGCTCGGTCAGCCCTTCGCGCACGAACACCGGCAACACCAGTTGGCTGGGCCGCAGTGTCGTCTCGTTGACCAACCGTCGCAGGGCCGGAGTACGGCGTAGGCGACGCGGGCGGATCACTGGCTGTTCCATGACGTCCATTGTCGTCCCGCTCTGAAATGACACCACCCGGGGCCCGCCTGCTGGCAGGACCCCGGGTGGTCAGAACTGATTCCTAGCCGCGCAACCAGCGCAACCTCGCCGCGCATGAGTGCTACCTCGACGTGGCCTTCCGGCGGGCGGAGGGCTTGCGGTCAGAGGGCTTGGTGACCGGCTGGCCGGCCTCCACGAGCGCGGAGCGACGGGCAGCACCGAAGTCGGCCAGCGCCTCAACGAGGTCTTCAACCGACGGGTTCGGCGCCATCACGTCGACCCGCAGGCCGTGCTCCTCCGCGGTCTTGGCCGTGGCCGGACCGATTGCCGCGATCACCGTGGTGGCGTGCGGCTTGCCCGCGATGCCGACCAGGTTGCGCACGGTGGAGGACGAGGTGAAGACCACAGCGTCGAACTTGCCGGTCTTGATCGCGTCGCGAGTCGGCGCCGGCGGCGGGGTGGCCCGCACGGTGCGGTAGGCGGTGACGTCGTCACACTCCCAGCCGAGGTCGATCAGACCGGCAACCAGGTTCTCGGTGGCGATGTCGGCGCGGGGCAGGAAGACCCGGTTGATCGGGTCGAGCACCTCGTCGTAGGGCGGCCAGTCCTCGAGCAGGCCGGCGGCGGACTGTTCACCGGACGGCACCAGGTCGGCCCGCAGTCCCCAGTCGGCGATCGCCGCGGCGGTCTTGTCGCCGACGGCCGCGATCTTGAGACCGGAGAAGGCACGCGCGTCGAGACCGTACTCCTCGAACTTCTCGCGCACCGCCTTGACCGCGTTGATCGAGGTGAAGGCGATCCACTCGTAGCGCCCCTCGACGAGACCGCGCACGGCCTTGTCCATCTGCTGCGGGTTGCGCGGCGGCTCGACGGAGATGGTCGGCACCTCCTCGGGAACGGCGCCGTAGTGGCGCAGCCCCTGGGTGAGCGACGCGGCCTGCTCCTTGGTGCGTGGCACCAGGACCCGCCAGCCGAAGAGCGGCTTGGTCTCGAACCATGACAGCGTCTCGCGCAGGTTGACCACGTCACCGATGACGGTGATCGCCGGCGGCGACATCCGGGCTGCGCGGGCGTCGGCACCGATCCGCTCCAGCGTCGAGGTGATGGTGCGCTGGTTGGTCGTGGTGCCGGTCTGGGTCATCGACACCGGCGTCTCGGGCTTGCGCCCGGCCTCGATGAGCGCGGCGGCGATCTCGCCGATGGAGCCCACCGCGGACAGCAGCACCAAGGTGCGGTTGTCGGCGTAGTGCTTCCAGTCGACCTTCTCGCCGCACGTCACCACCGACAGCTCCCGGTGGTTCTTGGTCGTGAGCGGCACCCCGGCGTACGCCGGCACCGCGGTCGCGGACGAGACACCCGGCACGATCTCGAACGGCAGCTGGGCCTTCGCACACGCCTGGGCCTCCTCGGGGCCAGAGGCGTAGACGAAGGGGTCGCCGTTGATGAGGCGCACCACGCGGAGCCCGCGCTTGGCCTGCTTGACCACGACCTTCGCGCGCGAGGCGTGCGTGAGCGGCTGGCCATCCTCGCCGAAGCCGCCGTCGACGAACTCCGGTCCGCCGGACGGCACCGTCGTCTCGTTGCCGTCCTCGTCGACGGTGACGACGGGCTCGGGGAGGCCGAGCACCGTCCGCACCATGGGCTCGTGCTCGGGGAGCTCGGTCACCACCACGTCGGCTTCGCGCAGCAGGTGGGCCGCGCGCACGGTGAGCAGGTCCGGGTCGCCCGGGCCACTGCCGACGAAGGCGACCGAGCCCTTGGCCCGGGTGCTGGCGTCCGCGGTGGTCTTGGAATTGCGTCCAGTCATCAGTGCTGCCTTCTCAATGGTGAATCGATCAGTTCTGCCGCGCCCTCGTGAAGCATCCCGTTTCCGAGCCGGGTGCCTGTCTCCACAGCTTCGGCGATGGGGCCCGTCGCCGACCTGCGCATGTCCACGGATCCGTCCTCCGAGAGCACCACGGCTCTCAGCCAGACCTCGAAGCCTCCGTCGGTGTCCTCGGCGACCTCTGCCAGCGCACCGACAGGAGCCGAGCACCCGGCTTCCAGGGTGCGGAGCACGGCCCGTTCCGCGGTCACCGCCGCCCGGGTGGTCTCGTCATCGAGGTGGGTCCGCAACGCCTGGGCCAACTCCGCGTCGCTGCTGCGGCACTCCACCGCGAGCGCGCCCTGTCCGGGGGCCGGAAGCATCTGGATCGGGTCGATGGTCTCGGTGACCAGGTCGGTCTTGCCGGTGCGTGCCAGGCCGGCCCGGGCCAGGACGACAGCGTCGACCTCACCGGACGTCACCTTGCCGAGACGCGTATCGATGTTGCCGCGCAGCCCGACGACCTCGAGACCGAGCCCGAGCGCACGCAGCTGGGAGGCACGACGCAACGAACCGGTGGCCACGACGCTGCCCGGGGGCAGCTCGCCGAGGGTGAGGCCATCACGCGCCACGAGCACGTCTCGCGGGTCCTCCCGCGGCGGTACGGCGGCCAGCTCGATGCCCTCGGCAGGCTCCGTCGGGAGGTCCTTGAGGGAGTGCACGGCCAGGTCCACGCGACCGTCGAGCAGGGCGTCGCGCAGTGCGGAGACGAAGACCCCGGTGCCACCGAGCTGCGCCAACGGCTGATCGCGGTTGACGTCACCGTGGGTACTGATCTCGACCAGCTCGACCTCCACTCCCATGCGGGCGCGGATGTCGGCGGCGACGTGGCCGGCCTGCGTGGTGGCCAACAGCGAGGCTCGGGTGCCGAGTCGCAGGATCGTGGAACTCATGAGCGCCCTCCCGGACGGGTGACCGCGTCGACCGCATCGGGGTCGAGCGAGAAGAGTTCGGCAAGTGCCGCCGCGTAGGAGACGGCGCCGGTCTCGTTGGCGAGCTCCTTCACGCGGGTGGTCGGCTGGTGCAGCAGCTTGTCGGCGACCCTGCGGATCGCTTGCTCCACCTCGCCGCGTTGCAGGTCGTTGAGCCCGTCGAGCCGGGTGAAGACCCGCTCGATCTCGGCGTCCACGACGGAGGTGGCCATGCTCCGCAGGGCGACCACCGTCGGGGTGACACTGGCTTGGCGGCGGGCGCTGAGGAAGGCCTCGATCTCCTCGGTGACGATCTCACGGGCCCCGGCCACGTCCTTGGCGGCAGTGCTGTCGGCGAGCTCCTCCGACAACTTTCGGAGGTTCTCCAGCCGCACTCCGGGGAGCACGCCCACGGCGTCCTCGACGTCGCGCGGCAACGCCAGGTCGATCACGGTGAGCGGATCGGTGATGCCGGCACGGGCCGCCTCGACCTGGTCGGCGGTGAGCACGATGCCGTTGGCACCGGTGCAGGAGACGATCACGTCGGACTCTCGCAACGCCTGGTCGAGCTCAACCAACGGACGCACGGTGGCGGCGTACTCGTCAGCGAGGCGCACGGCGCTCTCCGAGGAGCGGTTGACCACCGTCAACGACGCGACCCCTCGGCGGGCAAGGGTGGCAACGGCGACCGAGGCCATCGCCCCGGCCCCGATGACCAGGGCACGGCGACCGGCGACCTCACCGGTCAGGTCGAGCGCGGCGCCGATCAACGACGGGGCGGCACGGTCGATGTCAGTTTCGGCGTGGGAGCGCTTGCCGACCCGCAGGGCCTGTTGGAAGAGCAGGTTGAGGGCCGCGCCGACGCTGCCGTTCTCCTGGCCCATCCGCAGCGCTTCACGGGCCTGCCCGAGGATCTGCCCCTCACCGATGACCATCGAGTCGAGGCCGGCGGAGACGTTGAAGAGGTGCGCGACGGCAGCGTCGCCGTAGTGCACGTAGAGGCTGCCGAGCAACGCCGGGTCGACCGGGTCGTCGGGCCCGACGGCGCAGACCAGCCGCGACAGGGTCTCGACGGTGCCGTGGAAGCGCTCCACCTCGGCGTAGATCTCCAGGCGGTTGCAGGTGGACAGCACGGTTGCCTCGGTGACGTGCTCGGTGTCGGCAACAGCGGTCATCAGCTTGCCGACACCGTCGGTGTCGAGCGTCAGCTGCTCGAGTACGTCGACACTGGCGGTCCGGTGCGACACCCCGACCACGAGAACACTCATAGCGCCTCCCCTGCCATGGCCGGCGCGGAATCGTCGTCCCCGCCGTGGTGAGGACCCTTGCGCTGCTCGTGGTAGGCGAGGATCTGCAGTTCGATGGAGAGGTCGACCTTGCGGACGTCGACGCCTTCCGGGACGGTCAGCACGCTGGGTGCGAAGTTGAGGATGCTGGTGATGCCGGCCTCGACCATTCGGTCGGCGACGTCCTGGGCCGCCACGGCAGGGGTCGCGATGACGCCGATCGCGACGCTGTGCTCAGCGACGACCGCGTCGAGGTCGGCGAAGGGCTGGACACCGAGACCGGCGACGAGACGCCCGTGCAGGGCCGGGTCGGCGTCGAGCAGGGCGACCACGCGGAACCCCCGGGTGCGGAACCCGGAGAAGTTGGCCAGGGCGTGCCCGAGATTTCCGATGCCGACGATGATGACGGCCCAATCCTGGGTCACGCCGATCTCGCGGGCGATCTGGTAGCGCAGGTAGTCGACGTCGTAGCCGACACCGCGAGTGCCGTAGGAGCCCAGGTAGGAGAGGTCCTTGCGGAGCTTGGCGCTGTTGACCCCTGCTGCGACGGCGAGTTCCTCGCTGGAGCAGGTGGTGGTGTCGTGCTCGAGCATCGTGTTGAGCGCGCGGAGGTAGACGGGGAGCCGGGCCACCGTGGCCTCGGGGATCTCGCGACCGGAGACACGGGCCGTCACGTCCCCACCGGGGCCGGACACGTCGGGTCCGCCTTCAGCCGATCTGGGTGCGTTCACGTCGCTCTTCTCGTCTCCGGACATGCCACAGGGGCGCCCTACAACGCCGGCGCCGGAGTGCGCGGCGAGTCCTCCGTGGCGCATTCACTGTAGGAGTTTGTGAACGTGAGAACAAAATGGCGAGCGTTCTGCCTAGCACAGGTGACTTGTCTCACCCGCCGCGGGGGCCGGTGATTCGGCCGCACAACGGGTGCGCGAGCACCCGGTGTGCAGTCAGTCGCGCAGCGCGGCCCGGAGCCGGTCGGGGTCGACGCGCCAGAAGTCGTGCTGCTTCCCGTCGACCAGAGTGACCGGCACTTCGTCGTCGTAGCGCGCCGGCAGCCCGACTGCGTCGTCGACGTCGATCTCCTCGAAGCTCTCCCCAGCTCGGCGCAGACGGCCGCGATCACGGCCTTGGCCTCCTCGCAAAGGTGGCAGTCGCTGCGGGTGTAGAGGGTGACGCGGGCGGTCACGAACGCTCTGCTTCGAGCAGGGCCGGGCCGCGGCGTCGTACGGCGCGCAGGCGCCCCTTTGCACCTTGCCGGTGGCGGTGTGGGGCAGCGCGGGGAGCACGTGGACCTCGGTCGGTTGTTTGAAGCGGGCCAGGTTGGCGGCGCAGAAGTCGTCGATCGCCGCGAGCACCCTCTCCTCGTCGCCGTCGATCACGACGTAGGCGACGACCGTCTCACCGGTCTCGTCGTGCGGGGCCCCGATGACGGCCGCCTCCCGGACACCGTCGACGTGCCGAAGCACTTCTTCGACCTCGATCGGATAGACGTTGAACCCCGAGACGATGACGAGCTCCTTGACGCGGTCGATCAGGAAGAGGTCGCCGTCGTCGTCGAGGAAGCCGACGTCGCCGGTGCGCCACCAGCCCTCGTCGTCGGGCCCGTCTGCGCCGTCGGGCCAGTAGCCGGAGAAGAGGTTGTCGCCCCGGATCTCGATCTCCCCGGGATCGGACCCCTCGGGCGGGAGGCCGTCCTCATCGATCAACCGCATCTCGATGCCGGGTATCGCCGACCCCACCGAGCCGGACTCCGCATCGGAGCTGCACAGCGTGGAGGTGACCACGGGCGCCGCCTCGGTGAGCCCATAACCCTGGTGGACGGGAACACCGGTGATCTCCACGAAGCGATCGACCACGTCGGCAGCCAGTGGTGCCGATCCCGACAGCACCAGCCGGACCGGGCCCAGGCGCAGCGCGAGGTCATCCATCGGCAGCCAGTGGGCAAACACCGGAGGGGCGACCGGTACGACGCTGATCGCCTCGTCGTCGACGAGGTCGAGGGTGCCCTCGGGCGAGAAGGTCTCGGCCAGCACCAGCTTCGCGCGGCGATGCAGGATGCCGCCGAGGACGGCGTTGAGGCCGTAGACGTGGAAGAGCGGCAGCACCCCGAGCACGACGTCGGTGGAGGTGAGCATCGGCGGATCCACCGACGCGACCTGGTCGATGTTGGCCAGCAGTGCCCGGTGACTGAGCATCGCGCCCCGCGGAAGCCCCGACGTACCGCTGGTGTAGAGGAGCACAGCAGTGGCCTCGGGGTCGCGGCGCGTCGGGAGCGGGCGGGCCGTGGCGGCGGCGAGGGCCTCGTAGGCGAGCTCACCGGCCGAGGGGTGCCGACGACGGCGATGTGCACCTCGCTGCTCCCGACCGCCTCACGCACGACGGCCGCGGTGCTGTCGTCGGTGACGACGAGACGCGCACCGCAGTCGACGAGGATCCGGTCGAGCTCACTGGTGGTGGAGCGCGGGTTGACCGGCACGGCGACGAGTCCAGCCCGCAGGGTGGCCAGATAGACGGTGACGAACTCGATGCGGTTCGGCAGCGCGATCACGACGCGGTAGCCGGCGACGAGTCCAGCCTCGCCGAACCCGGCAACGACGCGGTCGACCTCGGCCTCGAGCTCCGCCCAGGTCCGGCTCCGACCGCTGGCGGCCTCGACCAGCGCTATGTCATCGGCCTGGGCCGCAGCTGCGGCGGAGAGCAGTTCGGCGACGGAGTTCGTCATGCAGCGATCCTTCCACATGCCCGGGCGGGTCAGGCTGGAACTGGTCAGCTGGCCACGACCCACGACCGCTCCGAGACAACCGCCCGCGAGGAACCCGAGGGGTCCCGACGTTTTAGAACGTGGCTCCGAGCAGACAATCAGGAGTGTGACCCGTTTCAAGAAGCTGAGGCGGCTGGCCTCGCTCATCACCATGTCCATCCTGCTGGCTGGCCCCGCCCACGCGGCGTCCGACGCCACCGACAGCCAGGTGGCCGAGGTGCAGGCAACGCTGGGCGAGCAGCTGAGGGAGGTTCCGGGCGGCACCGTCGAGGGGAACCGCATCCTCTACGCCGACGGTTCCTACTTCGCCGCCGTCGAGGCCGGAACGCTCTCGATCGGCCAGTGCGACAGCGGCTACTTCTGTGGCTGGGCCCAGTCGAACTACACGGGGAGCTTCTTCGCAGTCTCTGGTTCAGCAGTCACCAGGAACCTGACCTGGTCGACCCGCTCCTACCGGAACCGGCGCTCCACCACCGCGAAGCTGTTCAACAACGGCGGGACGACATCGACCTGTTTCGCCGCCAACGAGAGCCGAGCGACGATCGGCTCGACCTACCACTCGCCGGCAAAAGTACGATTGACCGCCAAGGGCAGTTGCTGATGCACCATCATGGTCGCTGTTGAGGAGCTGCGCTCACCACAGACAGGGACCGACGTGGACAAGAAGGAGTACGAAGAGTTCTTTCGTGCTGCCTACCCCCTCCTCGCTCGCTATGCGCAGCGCCGGTTCACGCCTGAGCTGGCCGAGGAGCTCGCCTCCACGACCCTGTTGACGATGTGGAGCAAGGATCTCGCTGCTCCTGAGGATGACGGCCAGGTGCGCTCCCTCTACGCCTTCGCCTACCGGATCCTCGACGGGCACATGAAGAACAAGGTGCGGGCCGAAGCCAGTCGGCGCAAGACGATCCATCGCGTCATCGACCAGCCGGTGACTCCTGATGTGGCCGACGAAGTCCTGTCCACGCGGTGGCCGGAGTGGGTGACACCGCTGCCGTTGACGGACCTCGACCTCATCGAGCTGGTCGTCGACGGCTACAAGGTCGCTGAGATCGCCTTGATCCTCGACTGCCCACCGGCTGCGGTGAGCATGCGGTTGCAGCGGGCGAAGAAGAAGGCGCGACTGCTCTGGCAGAAGGAGGTGGACCGTGGACGCCAACGAGAAGCTCGCTGACGAGCTGCGTGAAGCACTCCTTCGCGACGGCGCAGAGCCACGCGACCTCACGCCGTTGCCCGGACAGCAGGAGCGCATGGAGGGCGCACTCGCGGCCATCCTGGCCACCCCCAGGGGCGGCGCGCCCACGCCACCGGCCCCGACCTGGAGCGCTCGGCGCAAACGCCGTCTGACCGTCCTCTCGTTGTCGGGCCTGACCGCGGCGGCCGCTGCGGTGACAGCCGTGGTGGTGGCCCTCCAGTTCGCCGGCCCCACCCCACCAGCGCGGGCGGACACACCTCCGATGCTGACGTTCGAGCTCGTGCCCGACGGGCAGCTCCCCGGCGCTGGAGAGCCAGCAGCACCGGCGCTGGAGAGACTCGCCTCGGTCCGCGCCGCCCAACGCATCGCCCAGACCGGAGACGTCCAGCACGTCGCCATCGATGCGTGGTGGACGACTTCGATCGATGACGGAGACCCGGCCGGCACCACCTCACGCCTCGAGCCGGTGCACACCGACTCCTACTTCCATCCGGACGCCATGATGCGGATCGTCGAGCGACGCGGCTCGCCGCTGAAGTCCGACGGCCGCATCGCCGACGAGCGATCGGATCTCGCCGACCGGCCCGCGACCCATGACGACTCGTTCCCGAGCCCGGAGCCCGGCCCCACCTTCGCGGCCACGCTGCCGACCACAGCTGCCGGCGTACGCGCGGCGCTCGCCGGCGACGACGATCCCGAGATGTGCCGTGGCCACGAGGCCGGGTGCCTCGTCGCCGACATGGTCGACCTCCACCGCAGCTACGTCGTCCCCACCGACGTGGGAGCTGCGCTGTGGTCGGCCCTCGCCGACGAACCTGCGGTCATCTACTTGGGTACGACGACCGACCGCGTCGGTCGCGACGCCGTCGCCTTCACCGTCCCGTCGTACGACGACGTCAGTCAGCTCATCGTCTTCGCCGATCCCGAGACCGGAGCCTTCCTGGGCGACGAAACCGTCCTGGTCGCCCCCTCCGAGGCCTACTCCTTCGAACCGCCTGCGGTGACGTCGTTCACCGCCATCGTCGAAGCCTCCTTCGTCGAGCCGGACGATCTTCCACGGACGAAGAGATAGACGGGCCGTTTTCGCGCAGAGGATCCGAAGACGGGCCCCACTCGGGATGAAGCAACTAGGGTGGAGACGTGGACCACGACTACCGCCCCGGGCCCCGGCGGATCGACCTGCGCCGGCGCTCGATCATGGCTGGCGAAGCAGCGGCTGCCGAGGCGGAGGTCGAGGCAGCTCTGGCGATGCCCGAGGACCGCGAGACGGCGGCATTCTTCGACGTCGACAACACGATCATGCAGGGCGCGAGCATCTTCCACCTGGCGAAGGGGCTCTACAAGCGGAAGTTCTTCACCACCCGCGACATCGCCGGCGCCGCCTGGAAGCAGGCCTACTTCCGGATCGCCGGTGTGGAGGACCCGGAGCACGTCGCGGAGGCCCGTGACGGAGCGCTGAGCTTCATCGCCGGTCACTCCGTGGCGGAGCTCGAGGAGCTCAGCGACGAGATCTTCGACGAAGCGATGGCCCACCGCATCTGGCCGGGCACCCGAGCGCTCGCCCAGCTCCACCTCGACCGTGGCCAGCGGGTCTGGCTGGTCACCGCAGCGCCGGTCGAGATCGCCAACATCATCGCCAAGCGACTCGGGTTGACCGGGGCCATGGGCACCGTCGCCGAGTCGGTCGACGGCATCTACACCGGCAAGCTCGTCGGCGAGATGCTGCACGGACCGGCCAAGGCCGAGGCGATCAAGGCGCTCGCCGCTCGCGAGGGGCTCGACCTCTCCCGCTGCTCCGCCTACAGCGACTCCTCCAACGACCTGCCGATGCTGAGCCTGGTCGGCGACGCCGTCGCGATCAATCCCGACTCCAAGCTGCGCGAGCACGCCCAGGCCAACGGCTGGCAGATCCGCGACTACCGCACCGGACGCAAGGCTGCCCGGGTCGGCTTCGCTGCGGCAGCGGGCGCCGGCGCGCTCGCCGGAGCCGTGGCAGCGGCCAGCACCGTACGCCGCAGCTTCCGCTCCTGACCCGGGCCCAGCACGGGCGTACCGACGGTATCGGCAAACCCTTCCCACCAGCCTGCATCCGCCGTATCCTCATCGGAAGTCCTGAGGGGGGCTTGAGGGAGGGACGTCGTGTCGAGGGAGCAGACTGCGCTGGACCGCGGCATCGTCGCGCTCCGAGAAGCTGTGGCTGCCCTCCTGATGATGGAGGCCGTGCCGGCCGCCGCCGGCGACGTGGCCGTCTCCGGCGGCCCGCTGATGGCCGAGGCCGCCCGCAAGCTCGAGCCCGGTCCCGAGCGCTACGACGACTCCGACCTTGCCGCCTCCTCGGAGGAGGACGCCGGCGAGCGGGAGCGGATGATCGCGCTCGTCGAGCTGGCCCGCGGCGGCGACACCGAGGCCTTCGGAATGCTCTTCGACCACTACCACCCCTCGGTCTACCGATTCCTCTACTACCGCACCCGCTCGCACACGCTGGCGGAGGACCTCGCCTCGGAGACCTTCTTCCGGGCCCTGCGGTCGATGAACAACTTCCGGTGGCAGGGCAAGGACTTCGGCGCCTGGCTGATGACCATCGCCCGCAACCTGACCACCGATCACTTCAAGGCCGGGCGCACCCGGCTGGAGCAGACCACCGAGGACATGGGCGTCCACGACGACGCCACCGAGGGCCCCGAGACGGCCGTGCTGGCCGCCCTGACCAATGACATCCTCCTCGAGGCACTGACGAAGCTGCCCAAGGAGCAGCAGGAGTGCCTGGTCATGCGCTTCCTCCAGGGGATGAGCATCGCCGAGACCGCTCAGGTGCTGCAGCGCTCCGACGGCGCGATCAAGCAGCTCCAGCTGCGCGGCGTGCGCAATCTGGCGAAGCTGCTGCCCGAGGGGATGCGTGACCGATGACTCATTTCTGCCTCGTAACCCCGCTGTCGCCCCGCTCGTTGTCCCTGCGTACGGGTGAACAGCCGTTCGCCCGCTCCCACGAGCAACCCAGGAACGCGTCATGATCTCGCTGACTCCCAACGGCCGTCGCGCCGAGGAGTTCAACGCCCTTCTCGAGGGTGCCGACTCCGCCGGTCGTGAGCGGGATGCCAGGTTGCTCGAGGTCGTCGGCGCGCTGCGGGCCACTCCTGAGGTCGAGCCGCGACCGGCGTACGCCGCCGACCTGCGTGAACGCCTCATGGCCGAGGCCGAGGTGGTCCTGAGCCAGGTCGAAGTGGAGCGCAAGCTCAGTCTCCCCGCCGGCAAGCAGGGGCGCCGCGACCGGCGCGTCGCCATTGCCGCCGGTGCGATCGCCTTGGTCGGCGTCTCGTCATCGGTCGCCTTCGCCTCCCAGGGGCGCTCCCGGGAGACACGCTCTATCCGATCAAGCGTGCCATCGAGGGCGCGAGCACCTCGCTCACGTTCGACGACGCCTCGAAGGGTGACCGGCTGCTCAACAACGCCTCGGGTCGTCTGGCCGAGGTGGAGAAGCTGGCCCAGCGCTCCTCGACCCCTGCGGAGCAGTTCCGCGACACCCTCGGCACCTTCACCAGCCAGTCCGAAGAGGCTGCCGACCTGCTGCTCGAGGACTACTCCAGCACCGGCAGCAGCCAAGGCGTCGAGAAGTTGCGGGAGTTCGCCGGCGACAGCATCGAGAAGCTGTCGGCGCTCAGCAGCAAGTTGCCCGCCGAGGCGCTCGGCGCCCTGGAGGACGCGGTCAACTCGCTGACCGCACTCGACAACCTGGCCCACGAGATCTGTCCGGGGTGCAGCGGCGGCATCACCGAGCTCCCGCGCAACCTGGCGCAGCTGACCGCCACCGACATCCCGGTCGTCGAAGTGCCCGAGGCCGACACCGCGCCGCCCGCCAGCGAGCGCACCTACACCGATGAGGGTGCTGAGGAGCCGCCGGCGAGCGACCAGCAGGGCTCGACGCAGTCCGATCCGACGCAGCCCCAGCCGACGACCGAGCCCTCCGAGAAGCCGGGCAAGAAGTCAGACAAGAAGAACGATCAGCCGCAGCTCAAGGACGCAACGAAGGGGCTGACCGACCTGCTCGTGGGCGATGAGGGCCTCCTCGGCGAGGAGGGTCTGGTCGGTGGCCTGCTCGGCGGACTCCTCGGACCCGATGGCCTGCTCCGCGGTGGTTCCTCCGACGACTGATCGGTCGACCGGATCCCGGCTCAGCCGAAGACGGACTTGCGGTCCATGAGCAGTCGATAGAGCGACTGCTGGATCGTCTCTCGCACCTGGTCGGTGAGGTCGAAGACGAGCATCGGGTCGTCCGCGGCGCTGGACTCGTAGGCGTCGGTGCGAATGGGCTCCCCGAACTCGAGGATCCACTTCGACGGCAAGGGCACCAGACCGAGCGGCCCGAGCAACGGGAAGAGCGGCGTGATCGGGATGTAGGGAAGTCCCAGCAGTCGCGCCAACGAGGGAATGTTGCCGACCAACGGATAGATCTCCTCGGCACCCACCACCGACAGCGGGATGATCGGCACGCCGGTGCGCATGGCAGCACTGACGAAGCCGCCGCGACCGAAGCGCTGCAACTTGTAACGCTCGGAGTAGGGCTTGCCGATGCCCTTGAAGCCCTCGGGCCAGACTCCGACGAGCTCACCCTTGCGCAACATCCGTTCGGCGTCCTCGGTGCAGGCCAGGGTCGCGCCGCCCTTGCGGGCCAGGTCGCCGATGAGCGGCAGCTTGAAGACCAGGTCGGCGCCGAGGGGCGCAGGGCCCGTCCGGCGTGATCGTTGAGGGTCACCATCGTCATCAGGCCGTCGACCGGGATCGTGCCGGAGTGGTTGGACACCACGAGCGCGCCGCCATCGGTGGGGATGTTCTCCAGCCCACGAACCTCGATGCGGAACCACTTCTGCGCGATGGGGCGCAGCACCGCCATGAAGAAGTTCTGGGTGAGCTCCTGGTCGAAGCCGAACTCGTCGACCTCGTAGTCACCGCTCACCCGGCGGCGCAAGCTGGCGAGGAGCTCCGCCAGCTTCGGTTCCCACTGTTCCCCGAAGGTCTCCCGAGCTGCGGCAGAGATCGCCTGCAGCCAGTCGCCGACCGGGATGCCGCGGTCCGGCGCCACGGCATCGGCGGGCTCGACCTCGGGACTCGCCTCCGCAGGGGTACGGCGTGGCTCGTCGGGCGGCGTACCGGCGCCGTCGACGGCGATCACCTCATCGCGCGGCGGCTCTGGGGCGGGAGGCGTCTTCTTCTTGCCGGCGAGGCCGCGGGCCGCGGCGCTCGGGCGGCGATTGCCCGTGCCCCGACCCGGCCTGCCGCCGGTGCCGATCGGGATGATGTCGGCGTCACCCACGGTCGCTCCTCCCCTCGACGAGGCCCGCCACGCCAGCGAGGACCGTGTCGGGTGAGGTGATGCGGCCGGGACTGATGGCACCCGGGCCGAGCGCCCGCGCGAAGTCGGCGAACGCCTCGGACGTGGTGAAGCGGGGCGCGAATCCGAGGACCTCGCGCATGCGCGTGGTGTCGATGCCCCGACCGAAGGTCAGGAACCGCTGCTGCTCCGGGGAGAAGTCGACCAGGCCGGCCGTGCCGAGCGTGGATCCCAGGCCGCTGAGCGCGAACCCGGGCACCGGAACACTGGGGCGGCCGAGTCGGCGCAGCGCCTGGGAGAGCGTGATGATGCCGTCACCGGCGACGTTGAAGGTGCCGGCGACGTCGGTGCGCACGGCGTGTGCGAGCACGGCGAGGAGGTCATCGCGGTGCAGGAACTGCAGGCGCGGGTCGAAGCCGAGGACTCGCGGGACGACGGAGAGCCGGAAGTACTGGGCCGTCGGGCTCTGCACGTCGGGTCCGATCACGTTCGCCGCACGCAACGTGGTGACCCGCACGTCAGGGCGACGGCGGGCAAACCCACGTACGTAACCCTCGACCTCGAAGGCGTCACGGGCGTAACCGGTCTTGGGCAGCCGCCTGGCTTCCATGTCCTCGGTGAACATCGCCGGATCGCGATTGGTCGCGCCGTAGACGGTCGAGGTCGACTTGACGACCAGGTGCTGCAGCCCGGGAGCGCGTTGACAGGCGGCCAGGAGCTGCATCGTCCCGATGACGTTGAGCTCCTTCATGGTGCCGCGCCCACCCACGTCTCCGGGGGTGGCGATGACACTCATGTGGACGACCGTGTCGACGTCCTCCTTCACGATGACCTTGGCGATCACCGGCGTACGGATGTCCGCACGTACGAAGGAGACGTCGCCGATGTCGCCCCGGGGCGGAACGATGTCGACCCCGATGACGCGATCCACGGCAGGGTCCTCCGCGAGTTGCTTCGCGAACTGTCGTGCCAGGTCCCGGGACACACCCGTGACCATCACGACCCTGCTCATGGCCGCCCCAGACGCCTTACTTGCCGAGCTTGCGACGCTGAACGCGCGTCTTCTTCAGCAATTTGCGGTGCTTCTTCTTCGCCATGCGCTTGCGGCGCTTCTTGATGACGGAACCCAATGTTCTTCCTTCCAGAGCCTGATGCCGTCCTCACGCGTCCACGCGGGCGACCGGCACAGCCTATCCGCACAGACACCGCCAGCAGAAACTCGCGTGCTCCTGCCCAGAATGCGACACGACTGCACGGACCGAATCGAAGGCGTCGGGGCCGTCGTGACCGAGCCTCAGCCGGCGTCGTAGAAGCTGCGCTCGAGATAGGCGTTGACGTCGCTCTCGGTGACACGGAAGGACCGACCCACGCGCACGGCAGGGAGCTCCCCGCTGTGCACGAGGCGGTAGACGGTCATCTTGGACACGCGCATCTGCGCCGCGACCTCGGCGATCGTCAGGAACTTCGCCCCGGAGATGCTGTCACCTGAACCAGCCATGAAACACCACTTTCGTGAGACCACGCACCGGCTTCCCCACCGGTGTTCACGCGGCCTCGTTCTCGTGAGAATAGGGCCTTGTGTGACCCAGGGGAAGGGTGGGACGAAAAAATGTCCCATTTTCACGGCGTGTCGGTTTGCCCAAGTGTGATCGCGCTGTTCCAGTTCCCCACGAAGAACGCGGCCCCGGGGGTTCAGGAGCCAGCGGCCAACGCCTTCGAGCGGTCGCGGGCGGCTTCCATCGCCGTCAGGAACGCCGCACGCACCTTGTGGTTGTCGAGCTCGCGCAACGCGGCAGCGGTGGTGCCTGCCGGCGAAGTGACCTGTTCGCGCAGCACCGAGGGGTGCGTGCCCGTCTCCTGCAGCATCCGACCGCTGCCCACGAGGGTCTGTACGACGAGCTCGGTGGCGGTCGCCCGGGGCAACCCCAGGTGGACGCCTGCCTCGATCATCGACTCCACGACGTAGAAGACGTAGGCGGGACCGGAACCGGAGATGGCGGTGACGGCATCCATCTGGTGCTCGGGCACCCGCAGCACCTTGCCGGTCGCATGGAGCAGCGACTCGGCCTCGTCGAGGTGGGCGTCGTCGCAGTGGGAGCCGGGAGCGATCGCCGCCATGCCCGCGTCCACCAACGCCGGGGTGTTGGGCATGACCCGCACGACCGCGATGCCCTCCGGCACGTGCGTTTCGATGAAGGCCGTGGTGATCCCGGCGGCGAGGGAGACCAGCAACTGGCCCGGACGGAGCACCGGTGCGATCTCGGCGAGCACCGTGGCGACGTCCTGCGGCTTCACCACGAGCAGCACCGTGTCGGCCCGCCTGGCCGCTGCGACGTTGTCGACCACCGTGACGGCGTACCGCTCAGTGAGCTCCGCAGCGCGGTCAGGCCGCTTCTCGCCGACCAGCAAGGTGTCGGCCGGGCGGCCGGCGCGGATCAGGCCGGAGAGGATCGTCTCCCCCATCACGCCGGCCCCGATGATCGCGGTGAGACTCATGGGCTCCTACTTCTTCGAGGTCAAGGACTTGGCAAACAGGGCGAGGTTCTGCGGACGCTCGGCCAACCGACGCATCAGGTAGCCGTACCACTCGCCCCCGTACGGGACATACACCCGCATCGTCTCACCCCGCGCCACCAACCGCCGCTGCTCCTCCGGGCGGATGCCGTAGAGCATCTGGAACTCGTAGCTCCCCCGGTCGCGGCCGAGGCCGGCAGCCATCGCCTGCCCGATGGCGATCATCCGCGGGTCGTGAGTGGCCACCATCGGGTGCCCCGCGCCCTGCATGAGGATGCGTAGACAACGGACGTAGGCAAGGTCGACGGCATGCCGGTCGACGTGCGCAACCGACTCGTGCCCGACGTAGGCACCCTTGCAGAGCCGGACCCGGGAACCTTCGTGGGCGAAGGCGCGGCAGTCGTCCTCGGTGCGCTTCAGCTGCGCCTGCAGCACCATCCCGAGATCGGGGTGGTCCTTGCGGAGCTCGGTGACCACGTCGAGCGTCGCGTCGGTCCAGGTGTGGTCCTCCATGTCGATGGTGACCAGGCTGCCCGCATTGCGAGCGGCCAGCGCGATACGACGGGCGTTGTCGAGGGCGATCTCCCGGCCGTCCCCGGGGAGCGCGAGCCCGATCGCGGTGAGCTTCACGCTGACTTCGCTGCGGGTGGCCAGGTTGCGGCGGGAGAGCTCGGCGAGGAGGTCGAGATAGGCACGGACCGTCGCGTCGGCCTGCTCCTCGTCCGTGGTGTCCTCACCGAGGAAGTCGAGGGAGACCACCATCTGGTCCTCCATGAGGGCAGCAGCCGCGTCGGCGGCATCCTGCGTGGTCTCGCCCGGCACGTAGCGCGCCACCAGTCCCGAGGTGCCGGGCAGGGTGGACACGGCGGCCCTGACCGCGCCGAGACGGGAGAGGAGCAACAGGGGCTGACGCAGAAGTGGCACGGATCACTCGTATCAGATCCGCCCCAACTCCTCCGCCACGAGGTGTCACTTCTTGCGCTGCGAAGTGGCGGGTCGAGGTGCCACGGCTGCCGGCCAGGCAGGCTCAGGGAGTACGCCGCCGCAACGTCGCCGCGCCCACGGCCAGTCCCGCGACGGCAAACGCGAGCACCACCGCCACGTCGGCCCAGACGTCGCCAGCATCGCTGCTGTCGACCAGGGTGGTCATCGCATCGATCGCATACGAGAGCGGCAGCACGTCACTGATCGCCTCGAGCACGTCGGGCAACGCAGCCCTCGGCACGAAGAGGCCGCACAGCAGGATCTGGGGAATCACGACGGCCGGCATGAACTGCACCGCCTGGAACTCGGTACGGGCGAAGGCACTCACGAACAGGCCCAGGGCCGTGCCGAGCAGCGCATCCGACACGGCCACCACGACCAGCAGCCACACCGCGCCCTCCACGTCGAGGCCGAGGAGTCCGATGCTCGTGCCCACCGCGAGCAACGACTGCGCGATGGCGACCAGCCCGAACGCGACGGCGTACCCGCCCAGGAAGTCGCCCTTGCCGAGCGGCATCGCCAGCAGCCGCTCCAAGGTGCCACTGCTGCGTTCGCGGAGGGTGGTGACGCTCGTGACCAGGAACATCACGATGAACGGAAACATCGCGAGCAGGCCGGGACCGAAGGTCTGGAACCGGTCGCCGGGCAGGTCGTGGAGCATCCACCACAGCAGCGAGATCAACAGGCACGGAAGCACCAGCAGCATCGCCAACGTGCGGTGGTCACGACGCAGCTGGACCAGCACGCGCGACGCCACGGCGAACGTCAACCGCGGACTCATCCTGCGTCCTCCACGAGGGCGAGGAACGCCGACTCGATATCGGGTACGCCGGCTCGTGCCTTGATCTCGCCGGGCTCACCGTCGGCGATGATCGCTCCCTCGCGCATCAGCAGCAGTCGGTCGCAGCGTTCCGCCTCGTCCATGACGTGGCTGGAGACGAGCACGGTGGTGCCGGCGTCGGCGAGGTCGTGGAAGAGCTGCCACAGCGACGCGCGGAGCACCGGATCGAGGCCGACCGTCGGCTCGTCGAGCACCAGCAGGGGCGGGGAGCCGAGCAGCGCGACCGCCAGGCTCACCCGTGACCGCTGGCCACCGCTGAGGCGGGCGACCACCTGATCGGCGTGGCCGGTGAGATCGACGAGGTCGAGGACGCGACGTACCTCCTCGTCGGACTGGCTGAGCACCCGGGCGAAGAAGCGGAGGTTCTCGACGGCCGTGAGGTCGTCGTAGACGCTGGCTGCTTGGGTGACGTAGCCGATCCGCTGGCGCAGCGCTCGGCTGCCGGCTGGCCGGTCGAGCACGGCGACCTCGCCGGCGTCGACGCGTTGGACGCCGACGATCGAACGCAGCAACGTGGACTTGCCACAACCGGAGGGGCCGAGCAGACCCGTGACCTGGCCGCGCGGGATGTGCAGGTCGAGCGCGGACAGCACCGGGCGGCCGCCCCGCGTGACGGTGAGGCCGCGGATCTCGACCGCGTTGTGGGTCATGCCGACGAGCCTGCCAGATTCGTCGGCTTCATTGGAGTGATCGTGCTGTCTTCCTGCGAAACACAGCAGTTTCACTCCATCGAAGGCCCCGACACGCCCAGGTGGGTCCTGGCGAAGGAGAGCGCCTCGGCGAGGTCGGCGGTGCGGGCGTCGACGGTGGCGCACTTGCGGGTGTTGACCTCGACGACGACATGGCCAGCGAAGTCGACCGCAGCCAGGTGCTGCAACAGCTCCGCGACCGGCTGGGTGCCCCGCCCGGGGATGAGGTGCTCGTCCTTGGCGGAGCCGGTGCCGTCCGTCAGATGGATGTGGCGCAACCGCTCCGCCAACCGCTCCGCCATCGCCACCGGGTCGGACTGTGCGACAGCCGCGTGTGAGAGGTCGACCGTCGTGTTGGCGTAGTCGTTCTCGGAGGGGTCCCAGCTGGGCAGGTAGACCTCCAGTGCCCGCTTCTGGGTGGCCCGCCACGGATACATGTTCTCCACCGCGAAGGCGATGCCCGTGGATTCCTCCAGGCCAGCAATCCCCTGCACGAACTCGCGGGCATATTCCTTCTGCCAGCGGAAGGGCGGATGCACCACCACCACATCGGCCCCGACCGCGGCGGCCATCTCGGCAGAGCGCTCGAGCTTGCCCCACGGATCGGTGCCCCAGACCCGTTGGGTGATCAACAGGCAGGGTGCGTGGATGGCACAGACCGGCACGCCATGGTGCTCCGAGAGCTGCTTCACGGCCGTCACCTGCTGGCTCAGCGAGTCGATGCCGACCATCACCTCGACCGCGTCGTAGCCGAGCAGAGCCGCATAGGAGAAGGCATGCGCGGTCGACTCGGGATAGACCGAGGAGGTGGAGAGTCCGATCAGCGGCACGGGGCAACCACTACTCGGTCGCCGCGCTCCGCAGCGTCACCGCAGCAACACCGCGCGAGGTCTCGGGCCGGGAGAGGTCGCGAACCCCGTCACCGTCGACATCGAGCACACTCAGCTGGTCGAAGCGCTCGAGGATCACTCCTTCGCGAAGCGCCCAAGGGCAGACCTCCAGCGCCGGCAGGTCGAAGATGTCGAGCACGGCCTCGGCGACCAGTGCGCCGGGGAGCACCTGGTGGGCGCGGCTGGCGGAGACACCCGGCAGCGCAGCGAGCGCCTCGGTGTCGAGACCGACGAGTTTCGGAATCCAAGCAGCCAGGTCTTCGCGGGGCAGCATTCGCGGCACCAGCGGGCCGTCTCCCGACGGTGCGGCACCACAGATGCGGGCCAACGAACGAAAGGTCTTGGACGTGGCTGCGGCCCGGTCGGGCCGGCCGGTGCGCAACAGGTTGCCGGCGTCGCGGGCGATGCTGGTGCGGATCATCCGCCGCAACTCGCGCAACGTCTCCTCGTCGGGCAGCCCACTGCTGAACCAGTCTCGCGACAGTCGAGCCGCACCCAGCGGCAGCGACCAGGCGACGTCCGGCGACTCGTCACCACCGGCGGCGATCTCGAGCGAGCCGCCCCCGATGTCGAAGACCGCCAGGCGCCCGGCCGACCAGCCGAACCAGCGGCGTACCGCAAGGAAGGTCAGCCGCGCCTCGTCCTCGCCGGCCAGGACCTCGAGAACGACACCGGTGCGCTCCGTCACTTGGGCCAGCACGGACTCGGTGTTGGTCGCGTCGCGCACCGCGGACGTGGCGAACCCGAGGATCTCCTCGCAACCCTTGTCCTCGGCGACGACCAGTGCCTGGGCGCAGAACGCGGCGAGCGCGTCGATGCCCTGCTGGCTGACCGCCCCCGACTCGTCGAGGTGCTCGGCAAGTCGCAGCGGCTCCTTGTAGGAGAACGCCGGGACCGGTGCCGCTCCGCCGTGAGCATCCACGACGAGCAGGTGACCGGTGTTCGAGCCGATGTCCAGGACGCCCAACCTCATGCGACAACGGTAACCGCCACCACCACGGCCCCCGCAGCGAACGCGCCCCCTGCACCGCAGCCGGGGTGGACGTAGGGTTGCGGCCGTGCCTGAGGTGAACCCGAACTTCCCGCGTGCGTGGGTCGAGTTCGTCGACCCCGCCGACGCGGACCAGACCTTCCGCTGCGACCTCACGTGGCTCACGTCGGCCTACACCTGCATCTTCGGCAACGGTTGCGCCGGCATCTACGCCGACTCCCCCGACATCGGTTGCTGCACCCTCGGGGCGCACTTCTCCGATGACGACGACGAGGCTCGCGTGGCGCCGTACGTCGATCAACTCACCCCGGAGCTGTGGCAGCAGCACCCGGGACGGAAGGTGAAGAAGAAGGACTGGGTCGAGAAGGACGAGGACGGCGACCGCAAGACCCTTGCGATCACCTTCGAGGGGCAACGCTCCTGCATCTTCGCCAACCGGCCCGACTTCGCGGGTGGCGGCGGCTGCGCGCTGCACGCGCTGGCGCTGCAGCAGGGCCGCAATCCGCTCGAGACCAAGCCGGATGTGTGCTGGCAACTCCCCATCAGGCGCGCCTACCGCAATGTCGAGAAGCCGGACGGCACCGAGTATCTCGAGATCACGATCACCGAGTACGACCGCGCTGGATGGGGTCCGGGCGGGCACGACCTCGACTGGTACTGCACCGGCAACCCTGTCGCCCACGTCGCCGTCGAGCCGCTCTACCTCACCAACGCCCCGGAGCTCACCGAGCTGATGGGCGCGCCGGCCTACGCCGAGCTCGCACAACACTGTGAGGCCCACGTGCGCTCGCGATCAGCGCTTGCACTGCACCCCGCCAGCCCGCGCTGACTGCTCTCCCGACCCACGCCGGCCGAGCCAACCCACGTCGGTCGAGCCTGTCCCACGCTGGTCGAGCCTGTCCCACGCTGGTCGAGCCTGTCGAGACCACCACTCCAGATGCCGTGATTGAGAGCGCGATCACATTGACAGATCGGCGGATGCAACCTCTCGACGTCGAGAGACCCCGACCCCGGGAGCAGACGCCCGGAGAGGCCGTCCCACAATGATCTGCATGCGACTCGACCACGTTTCGTACGCCGCCGGACCCGATGGATTGAACGCCACCGCGGAGCGCTTGGGCGCTCTCTTGGGGCGCGAGTTCATGGACGGAGGTGTGCACCCCCGCTTCGGGACGCGCAACCGCATCCTGCCGCTTGCCGACAACACCTACCTCGAAGTCGTCGAGGTGCTCGACCACCCTGCCTCCGACAAGGCGCCCTTCGGACAGGCCGTACGCGCCCGTTCCAACGCCGGGGGCGGCTGGCTCGGTTGGGTCGTGGCGGTTCCCGACATCGCACCGGTCGAGCAACGCCTCGGCCGCGCAGCGGTCGACGGCCAGCGCCACCGTCCCGACGGCCAACTGCTCCGGTGGAAGCAGATCGGCGTCAACGGCCTCATCGCTGACCCGCAGCTCCCGTTCTTCGTGGAGTGGGAGTCGGCATCCGACGACCATCCGAGCACCGGGGGCACGGGCGAGATCTCCCTTGCCTGCTTGGAGATCGCTGGCGACCCGCTGCGTGTCTCCGAGTGGCTCGGAGAGTCCGTCGAGGCTCCGCTCGAAGACATCAAGGTCGAGTGGGCAGCACCCCACGGCACCCCCGGCATCCTTGCCGCGCAGTTCCAGACCGCCAACGGTCTGGTCCGGATCTGACCCAGGTCCGGGGCTCGGGCGGACCGCCGGACGGCACCGTCCCGAGCCCCAACATCTGGCACCACACCGCCACCTACGAGCTCGAGAATCACGCGTTCGACCGCTCCGGTCGGGTCACGGCTGCGCTACGCGCCACCGCCGACTGGACGGGGCGCGACGTGCTCGACCTCGGCTGCGGTACCGGCTTCCACCTTCCCCTGTGGGCTGCCGAGGCGCGTTCGGTGATCGGCGTCGAGCCGCATCCCGACCTGCTCCAGCTGGCCCGGCGACGTACCCGTGCGCTGGGCAACGTCACCCTGCACCAAGGCACGGCGCAGGCCACCGGGCTGCCGGATGCATCGGTGGACCTGGTGCAGGTGCGCTGGGCCTACTTCTTCGGGCCCGGATCCGAACCGGGGCTTGCCGAACTCGACCGCATCGTCCGCCCGGGCGGCGCGGCGGCGGTGATCGACAACGACGCGACCACCTCCGGCTTCGGCGAGTGGTTCCGACGCGGCTATCCGAGTGTCGATCCCGACGCGGTCACGCGCTTCTGGCTGAGGCACGGCTGGTCACGTACGCAGGTGCTCACCTCGTGGGAGTTCGACTCGCGCGCCGAGCTCGAGGCAGTGGCACGCATCGAGCTGCCCACCCGGATCGCGGAGGAGTTCTGCGCCCAGCACCGGGGCACGGCGATCGAGTACGGCGTCAACCTGTGGTGGCGACGCTACTGACGTTACCCGTCAGTCGCCCGGGGGCCCGGGAGCTGACTGTGAGCCAGATCTCGCATGGCAGACTTCCGTCCATGGCACAGAAGGAACGCCCCGACGAGGGCCCGTCGCTGGAGATGCCCAGCCTGGGCTCGCTCTTCAAGCGCGGCCGCAAGAAGCCCGCTCCCGAACCCCGGGCGGACGAGCCGAGCGCGGAGGACTTCGAGCGGCTGGTGAAGGGGGCCCCTGCCGAGGTGGCCGACCCGGTCGACGACGAGATTGCGGACACCACCCCCGAGGCACCGGAGGTCGATGAGACCGAGCCCGTCGAGCAGACCCAGGTGCGGGGCATCCCGGTCGTCGCGGACGAGACCGTCGCCGAGGTCGAGCAGACCCAGGTCCGCGGCATCGCCCCTGTCGACGAGAGCGGCGCCGAAGACACTGCGGTCCTCCCCGAGCACGACGTGATCGCGGAGGCCGAGGAAGCCGACCTGGCCGACATCGAGGACGACGAGCCAGCAGCGGTTCCCCCGCCCGCCGCGGCCACGCCGGCGCCGCCTGCCGCTGCGGAACCCCAGCAACGTCGTACCAACGTGGACATCAAGGATGACGTGACCGAGGAGTCGGACGACAAGGTCGGTCGTGGCCTCTCCGACTTCGCGCTGCCTGCCCTTCCCGCGGCCGTCGCTGCCGCAGTGACCGGCGCGATCGTCGGACTGCTCGCCGTTGGCCTGACCTACGGCGGACTCGAGGGCTGTGAGGCGGTCAAGGGTACGTCGGCCTGTGGTGGCCCCGGCATCCCGATCCTCGGCCTGATCATGGTCGTGCTGGTGATCGTCGGCAGCGTCCTGCTCGGAGCCTGGAAGGTCACCGACCCGACCAGCACCAGCTTCCTCGCCGTCGGCCTGCTCGCCGTGATCGCCCTGCTCTTCCTGATCAACGTGATCTTCTCGCCCGCCATGATCGTCGTGATCCCCCTGGTCTCCGTCGCCACCTACTCCCTCTCCCAGTGGGTCACTGCCCACTTCATCGAAGAGGACTGACGGGCCTCGAAACGCGATAGTCCCTGACGAACTTGTCGCCGACACGCGGTCGGGACTACAAGTTCGTCAGGGACTATCGCGATTTGCCCGATCAGCGGGTGGCCAGCAGCTCCGCGATCTGCACGGTGTTGAGGGCCGCACCCTTGCGCAGGTTGTCGTTGCTGATGAACAGGGCCAGGCCGCGACCGCCGGGGACACCCTCGTCGGCACGGATGCGACCGACGTAGGACGGGTCCTGGCCGGCTGCCTGCAACGGGGTGGGGATGTCGCTCAGCTCGACGCCCGCAGCTGACGCGAGGAGCTCGCGGGCGCGGTCGGGACTGATCGCACGGTCGAACTCCGCGTTGACGGCCAGCGAGTGGCCCGTGAAGACCGGCACCCGCACGCACAGGCCGGAGACCAGCAACTCGGGGATGCCGAGGATCTTGCGGGACTCGTTGCGCAGCTTCTGCTCCTCGTCGGTCTCCTCGAGACCGTCGTCCACCAGCGCACCGGCGAAGGGCAGCACGTTGTAGGCGATGTTGCGCGCATAGACACCCGGCTCGGGCAGCGCGACGGCAGCACCGTCGTAGGCCAGCTCCCGTGCCTTGTCACCGGCAGCAGCGACCTGGGAGGCGAGCTCCTCGACGCCGGCCACACCGGAGCCGGAGACGGCCTGGTAGGTCGACACCACGAGCCGCTTGAGGCCCGCTTCCTCGTGAAGCGGCTTGAGCACCGGCATGGCCGCCATGGTGGTGCAGTTGGGGTTGGCCACGATCCCCTTGGGGATCGAGTTGAGGGCCTCGGGGTTGACCTCCGCGACGACCAGAGGCACGTCGGGATCCTTGCGCCAGGCCGAGGAGTTGTCGACCACGGTGGCACCCGCGGCAGCGAACTTCGGCGCCAACGCCTTCGAGGTAGCGCCGCCGGCGGAGAAGAGCGCGATGTCGAGACCGCTCGGGTCAGCGGTCGCGGCGTCCTCGATGGTCACCTCACGGTCACCGAAGGCGATCGTCTTGCCTGCGGAACGCGTGGAGGCGAAGAAACGCACCTCGTCTGCCTGGAAGTTGCGCTGCAGCAGGATCTGCCGCATCGCCACACCGACCTGGCCGGTCGCGCCGACCACACCGATACGCACGGTCATCGTCCCGTCCCTCCGTAGACCACTGCCTCAACCTCGTCGGCGTCCAGGTCGAACGCCGTGTGCGTCTCACGCACCGCGGTGTCGACGTCGTCCTCGGCCACGACGACCGAGACGCGGATCTCGGACGTGGAGATCATGTCGATGTTGACGCCGGCCCCGGCGAGGGTGGCGAAGAACTTGGCCGTGATGCCCGGGTTGGTGCGCATCCCCGCGCCGACCAGCGAGATCTTGCCGACCTTGTCGTTGAAGATCAGCTTCTCGTAGCCGACCTCCTCCTGCAGCTTGGTCAGCACCGACATCGCGGTCTGGCCGTCCGACGCCGGCAGGGTGAAGGAGATGTCGGTCAGGTTGGTGTCGGCTGCGGACACGTTCTGCACGATCATGTCGATGTTGATCAACGCGGCGGCCAGCGCCTCGAAGATGCGAGCGGCCTCGCCGACCTTGTCGGGGACGCCGACCACCGTGATCTTGGCTTCGCTGCGGTCGTGAGCGACACCGGAGATGATGGCCTGTTCCATGGTGTTTCCCTCCGTGGGGTCCTGGACGACCCACGTGCCCTCCAGCTGGCTGAAGGACGAGCGCACGTGGATCGGGATGTTGTAGCGGCGGCCGTATTCGACACAGCGCAAGTGCAGGATCTTGGCACCGTGGGCGGCGAGCTCGAGCATCTCCTCGAAGGAGACGCGGTCGAGCTTGTGGGCCTTCGGCACGATGCGCGGGTCAGCGGTGAAGACGCCGTCGACGTCGGTGTAGATCTCACAGACGTCTGCCTCGAGGGCGGCAGCGAGCGCCACCGCTGTCGTGTCGGTGCCGCCGCGTCCGAGCGTGGTGATCTCCTTGGTGTCCTGCGACACCCCCTGGAAGCCAGCGACGATGACGATGTGGCCGTCCTGGAGCGCCGAGGAGATCCGGCCCGGGGTCACGTCGATGATCTTCGCCTTGCCGTGCACCGAGTCGGTGATCACACCGGCCTGCGAGCCGGTGAACGACCGTGCGGTGTAGCCGAGGTCGGAGATGGCCATCGCCACCAGAGCCATCGAGATCCGCTCGCCGGCGGTCAGCAACATGTCCATCTCACGGGCCGGCGGCAGCGGAGAGACCCCGCCCGCCAGGTCCAACAGTTCGTCAGTCGTGTCGCCCATGGCAGAGACGGCGACGACCACGTCGTTGCCCTGCTTCCTGGTCTCCACGATGCGACGAGCCACACGCTTGATTGCGGCGGCGTCGGCAAGTGAGGAGCCGCCGTACTTCTGCACGACAATGCCCACGGGTGTCCCACCCTCTCGAGATCGCAAGGAGATGCCCGGCGACATTGCCGGGCCTACAACGCCCGAGTCTAATTGAGGGTCGGTGCCGACTCGTCGAGCATCTCACCGGCCAGCGCAACCTGCTCCTCCTCGCCGGTGAAGTCGGCGTCGAGCCGGTCGTGGGTGACGATCGACTGGAGGGCGCGGAGTACCCCGGATGCCTCGCTTCCCCAGCTGGCCACGTAGGAGAACTGCCACCACCACAGGGCCTCGTCGACGCGTCCGGCCCGGAAGTGGCGCAGGCCGTGGGCGAGGGACGCCGCGACGCTGGTGAGGTCGTCGGAGATGACCGACGTCTCGACCTCTGGCTCGCCGTAGGGGTCGAAGACCTCGGAATAGACGTCGACCCCGTCGAGCATCGTGGCCAGTTTGAGGCGCAGGCCGTCGAGATCGGGATCAGGACCAGCATCGGGCTGGAACTCCTCCGCGGTGGCGAAGTCTGCCTGGACGCCGAGGCGGGCGCCGGCCAGCAGCACCTGGGAGACCTCGAGCAGCAGCAGTGAGACCGCCCGACCGGGATTGTCGTCCTCGGCGGCAATCGCCTGCAGCGCCACCAGGAAACTCTCCACCTGGTCGGAGATCTGTTGTGCGAAATCCTCAAGATCGTTGCTCATTCGGCTGATCTCCTCCCAGCAAAAGCGCGGCCGAGCGTGACCTCATCGGCGTATTCCAGGTCACCGCCCACGGGTAGTCCACTAGCCAATCGCGTGACCCGCAACCCCAACGGCCGCAGGTTGCGCGTGAGATAGGTCGCGGTGGCCTCCCCTCGAGGTTGGGGTCGGTCGCCAAGATGACTTCCTGGATCTGCCCGTCGGCCAGACGGGTGAGCAGTTCACGCACCCGCAACTGCTCCGGGCCGATGCCGTCGATCGGCGAGATCGCGCCGCCGAGCACGTGATAGCGCCCCCGGAACTCCCGGGTGCGCTCGATGGCGACGACGTCCTTGTATTCCTCCACCACGCACAGCACCGCGGGGTCGCGACGCGGGTCACGGCAGATGCGGCACTGCTCGTCCTCGGAGACGTTGAAGCACACCGAGCAGAACTTCACGCGCTGTTTGACCTGGACGAGCACGTCGGCAAGGCGGCGTACGTCGACCGGGTCGGCCTGCAGGAGATGGAACGCGATTCGCTGCGCGCTCTTGGGACCGACACCGGGGAGCCGACCGAGCTCATCGATGAGGTCCTGGACGATGCCTTCGTACACGCGTCAGTCCGAGCCGCTGCCGGGGAGCCCGGGCAGGCCACCGGGGCCACCCAGACCACCCATGCCCCCGGCGAGGGGGTTGAGCTTCTCCTGGGCGAGCTCGTCGGCCTTCGCCTTGGCGTCGCGCCAAGCAGCCACGACGAGGTCGCCCAGGTCGGTGAGGTCATCGACATCGGTGCCGTCGAACGAGCCGGCCGCGATGCGCACGGCGCGGAGGTCACCGGCACCGTTGATCGTCACGGTGACGGCGCCGCCGGCGACGGTGCCCTCCACCTCGGCCGCGTTGAGGCTGGCCTGGGCCTCGAGCAACTGCTGCTGCATCTGCTGGGCCTGCTGGAGCAGCGCGCCCATGTCGAGGCCGCCTTCTCCGCCAAAGGGGTTCTGCGTCATCGGTGTGCCTTTCGCGTTATTGGTCGGGGGTCAGTCGTGTCGAGATCTCTTCGATCACCTTGCCACCGAGCGTGCGCTCGATGAGTTCGCGGCCGGCGAGACCTGAGTGTTCCAACTCCTGACTCGTCGGTGCTGACATCGGAATCGGGGTCATG
>NZ_JAKGRW010000036.1 GCF_021555175.1 Nocardioides alcanivorans
GACGCCGAGCGATTGCCATGCTTGACCACGAGCGCACCAGCGCCGGCGGCCACGACCGAGGACATCGTGGAGATGTTGACCGAGAACGATCGGTCGCCACCGGTGCCGACGATGTCGAGGCCGCGCCCGGGGACCGAGAGCGGGGTCGCCTTCTCGAACATCGCGTCGATGAGGCCACGCACCTCCTCGACCGTCTCGCCCTTGCTGCGCAGCGCCACCGCGAACCCGGCGATCTGCGACGGGCTCGCCTCCCCACCGAGGATCTCGCCCATCGCCCACGCGGCCTCGCCGGCAGAGATGTCCCTGCCGTTGACGAGGTCGGTGAGCAGTTGCGGCCAGGCCGTGCTCATCGGGCGGGCACGCCGGGACGCAGCACGTTGACCACGGCCTCAGCCAACTGCAGCGGGTCGATCGGGTGCGGAACCGCTGCCTCGGCCCGCGACCAGGTCGCCAGCCACGCGTCCTGGGGGCGGCCGGTCAGCACCACGACGGGTGGGCACCGATAGATCTCGTCCTTGAGCTGCTTGGCGATGCCCATTCCCCCGGCGGGCACGGCCTCGCCGTCGAGGATCACGAGATCGATCTTGCCCGAATCCATGTGCTGGATGACGACCGGCTCGGTCGCCACCTCGACGTACTCGAACTCCGGGAGATCAGGGTGCGGACCCCGCCCGAGGGCGAGGATCACCTGCTCTCGCGTGTTGACGTCGTCGCTGTAGACCAGGACCCGAAGGCGTGCAGCAGTGGAGTCACTCACGATTCGATCGTAGCCCCACCGGCGCTCGATGGGCGGTCGGGTTCGCTCAACGGTGCGTCACCGGTTCGTTCGGCAGCCGCTCGAACCGGTTCGGGCTCCGCTCCACCCTGCTCCGTGGTCACCTGGGCCGCGAGGCGCGCCTCCTCGCGGTCGAGAGCACGGTCGACCTGCTTGGCCTCCTGCATCGACTGCCTGACCCACTGCACGAACAACGTCGCGAAGAAGAGCAGTCCGATCGCGTCGCCCGAGGCCCACAGGATCGCGCCGGCCAGGTTCTGGTCGTCGGCCATCGAGGGCAGCCACGACCCCATCGGTCCGTCCCGCAACGCGCTGTAGTGCTCCTCGCCGATGATCGTCTCCTGCCCCATGATCGTGATGCCGAGGAACGCGTGGAAGGGCAACGTCAGCAGCAGGAGGAGCAACCGCAAGGGATAGGTCACCCGGCCCGGCACCGGGTCCACCCCGAGGAGCGGCCAGAAGAACAGCGTGCCGATCAGCACCAGGTGGACGTGCATCATCTGGTGCACGTACGTCGAGTCGAGCGACGCGTCGTACCAGCCGGTGAAGTAGAGCGCCCAGGGCGACAGGACATAGAGCGCCAGGGTCAGCGGCGCGAAGGAGAGCACCTTCGCGACGCGGGAGTGGACGACGGCGAGCAACCACTTCTTCGGACCCGAGCGGGTCCCACCCGGCAGGGTGCGCAGCGCGAGCGTCACCGGCGCCCCGAGCGCGAGCGCGAGCGGCACCCACATGGAGAGCACCATGTGCTGGACCATGTGCGTGCTCAGCAGCACGGTGTCGTACATCGCCACGCCACCTTGGGTCGCAAGGAAGAAGCCACCCATGCCGAGCACCACGAACGAGATGGTGCGGCCGATCGGCCACGAGTCCCCCCGGCGCTTCAACACGCTGACGCCGTAGAGATAGAGACCGGTGACCCAGACGCCGGCGATGAACAGGAACGGGTCGATGGCCCAGTCGGTCACCGCTCGGGACCACGTCCATTCAGGGAGGTAGTCGGAGGTCGGAGAGGCGGTGATCTGGAGCGTTCGAAGCACAGTGTGAACTTTATGACGCCCTCAAACCGGGGGTCGGGGTGCCCTCGACAACCGATACGTACATAATGAGGCCCGTGGCGACTGCAACTGCGATTCCGGCGTCCCGTCTTCACGGGCATCACGACCGTCCCAGCATGGTCAGCGTGGGAACGATCATCTGGCTCTCGAGCGAGCTGATGTTCTTTGCTGCGCTGTTTGCGTGCTATTTCACCATTCGGGCCCAAAGCCCGGACCTGTGGGCGAGCCAGACCGAGCTCCTGAACATCCCGTTCTCGACCGTGAACACCACGATCCTCGTGCTCTCCTCGGTCACCTGCCAGCTCGGCGTCTTCGCTGCCGAGCGCGGCCAGGTCGGCCGCTCGGGCAACCTGTTCCAGGTGAACAAGTGGGGTCTGCGTGAGTGGTTCATCCTCACGTTCATCATGGGCGCGATCTTCATCGGTGGACAGGCGACTGAGTACGCCGAGCTGGTCCACCACGGCGTGACGCTCTCGTCCAATGCCTACGGCTCGGTGTTCTACCTGACCACTGGCTTCCACGGACTCCACGTCACCGGCGGTCTGATCGCCTTCCTCTTCGTGCTCGGCCGCACCTACGTGGCGCGCAAGTTCACGCACGAGCAGGCGATCAGCGCGGTCGTCGTGTCGTACTACTGGCACTTCGTCGACGTGGTGTGGATCGGCCTCTTCGCGACCATCTACCTCATCAAGTAGCACCAGACCGTCAAGATCAAGGATTGATTCCGTGCGTTTCCTGAACCGCTCCGCAGGCCGGCTGTCGCGTCATCGCCGCAGCCGCTTGGCGGGCCTCCTGGTCATGCTGCTGGGCTTGCTCTTCATGGGCGGCCTCTACCAGGTCGTGCTCTCCCCTCCAACGCGGACACCCAGACCAAGTCCGACGAAGAGCTGATCCAGGAGGGCCGCGAGCTCTTCCTGGTCGGCTGCTCCTTCTGCCACGGGCAGAACGGCGAGGGCATCAACTCCGACGATGGCCAGTACGGCCCGTCGCTGGTGGGTGTCGGTGGCGCAGCCGCCGACTTCCAGCTCACCACCGGCCGTATGCCGATGCAGACCCCCGGACAGCAGGCTCCCTCGAAGACTCCGGTCTACAGCCAGGACGAGATCGCTGCCCTGACGGCCTACATCAGCTCGCTCGGCGCCGGCCCCGACGTGCCCACCGCGGCCCAGTACGACATCGACAAGTACGGCCTCAGCGCCGACGAGCGTCGTCAGGCCGTCGTCGACGGCGGACAGCTCTTCTTGACCAACTGCACCGCCTGCCACAACTTCGATGGTTCGGGTGGCGCCATGCCGTGGGGCAAGTACGCCCCCAGCCTCAAGTCGACCAGCAAGAAGAACCTCTACCAGGCGATGCTCACCGGCCCGCAGCAGATGCCGGTCTTCTCCGACGAGGTGCTCACGTCCAAGGACAAGGCATCGATCATCGCCTACCTGGACTCCATCGGCGAGGAGCCCCAGCACGGCGGCTTCGGCCTCGGTGGTCTGGGCCCGGTCAGCGAGGGCATGTTTGCCTGGCTGTTCGGCATCGGTGGTCTGGTCGGCTTCGCCTACTGGATCGCGGCCCACTCCACTCGTTCCACCAAGACCAAGTCCAGTGAGGGGACGCAAGCGTGACCGACCAGACCGACAACCTCCCGGTCGAGGAACCGATCCCCAACCCGGGGCTGCCCGAGCACGAGTGGCGCCCCACTGATGTCGACCCGGCCGCTGAGAAGCGCGCCGAGCGACAGGTTGCGACCTTCTTCCTGCTCTCCGTGGTGTCCGCGCTCGCGTTCTGCGTCGCCTACTTCACGATCGAGCCCGGCGACACCTTCATGGGCATGGGCGCGATGAACGTCGCGCTCGGCCTGAGCCTCGGCTTCGCGCTGCTCTTCATCGGCATCGGCATCATCCAGTGGGCACGCAAGCTCATGGGCGACCACGAGATCTCCGAGCAGCGTCACCCGGCCGCGTCCTCCGAGGAGGACCGCGCCGCCACGATCGCTGCCCTCCAGCAGGGCCTCGAGGAGTCCGGCATCGGCCGCCGCCCCTTGGTGCGCAACACCATGCTGCTCGCTCTCGGTGTCGTCGGCCTGCCCCTGATCGTGGGCCTGCGCGACCTCGGCCCGCTGCCGGGCAAGAAGCTCGAGAGCACGGTGTGGAAGCGCGGCACCCGGATCGTCAACGACGTCACCGGCCGCTGGATCCGACCGAGCGACCTCGAGGTCGGCCAGCTGGTCAACGCGGAGCCCGAGGGCCTCGTGAACCCCCGGACGCCGAGCACCTCGCCGGCCTCGAGGAGCGTGGCATCGAGCACCTCGAAGGCGTCGACCTGCAGGTCGCCAAGGCCAAGGCCTCGGTCATCATGGTTCGCATGGAGCCGAAGGACATCACCGAGGAGACCCAGAACTGGGGTCACGAGGGCATCCTCTGCTACTCCAAGATCTGCACCCACGTGGGTTGCCCGATCGCCCTGTGGGAGCAGCAGACGCACCACCTGCTGTGCCCGTGCCACCAGTCCACCTTCGACCTCGGTGACCGGGGTCGGGTCGTGTTCGGCCCGGCTGCTCGCCGGCTGCCGATGCTGCCGATCGAGGTCGACGAGGACGGCTACCTGGCTGCGCGCAGTGACTTCCTCGAGCCCGTGGGCCCGAGCTACTGGGAGCGCAACTCACCCTCCTACTGGGAAAAGCAGGAGAAGAAGTTCTTTGAGGAGGAGGCTGCCAAGTGAGCACCCAGAACGTGGCATCCACCAACGGCAAGACGGCCACCTCGGCCGGCAAGCCGGGTCGCGGTGCCCGCACCGTCGGTTGGGCTGACGAGCGCCTCGGCCTCGCCGGCCTGGCCAAGAAGAACCTCCGCAAGGTCTTTCCGGACCACTGGTCCTTCATGCTGGGCGAGATTGCTCTCTGGAGCTTCGTCGTCCTGCTGCTGAGCGGCGTGTTCTTGACCTTCTGGTTCCGCCCCTCGATGGCGGAAGTCGAATACATGGGCACCTACGAGCAGTTCCGTGGCCTGCACATGTCGGAGGCCTTCGCCTCCACCCTCGACATCTCGTTCGACGTCCGCGGCGGACTGATGATGCGTCAGATGCACCACTGGGCAGCCATGCTGTTCATCGCATCGATGCTCGTCCACATGATGCGCGTGTTCCTCACCGGCGCATTCCGCAAGCCCCGTGAGATCAACTGGGTCATCGGTGGCCTGCTGATCCTGCTCGGCATCGTCGAAGGATTCTCGGGCTACTCACTGCCCGACGACCTGCTCTCCGGCACCGGTCTACGTATCGCCCAGGGCCTCGTGCAGTCGACTCCGGTGCTCGGCACCTACATGTCGTTCTTCATGTTCGGTGGCGAGTTCCCGGGCGACGCGATCGTGCCGCGTCTCTACATGGCACACATCCTGCTGCTGCCGGCGTTGATCCTGGCGCTCATCGCTGCCCACATGCTGCTGCTCGTCTACCACAAGCACACGCAGTGGCCTGGCCCCGGTCGTACCGAGGAGAACGTCGTCGGCTACCCGATGCTCCCGGTCTACGCAGCCAAGGCGGGCGGCTTCTTCTTCATCGTGTTCGGCTGGTCCGCCTTCATGGGTGGTCTGATGACGATCAACCCGGTGTGGAAGTACGGCCCCTACGACCCGACCAAGGTCACCGCCGGTTCGCAGCCGGACTGGTACATGGGTCTGGCCGAGGGCACCCTGCGCATCATGCCCGGGTGGGAGTCCCACTTCCTCGGCGTCACGCTGTCGTGGAACATCCTGATCCCCGGCATGGTCGCGCCGATGGCACTGCTGGCCATGGTGCTCGCCTGGCCGTTCCTCGAGGCCTGGGTGACTGGCGACAAGCGGGAGCACCACCTGCTCCAGCGTCCGCGCAACGCCCCAACCCGTACGGCGTTCCTCGTCGCGATGATGACCCTCTACGGCCTGTTGTGGATCGGCGGCGGCAACGACGTCCTCGCCGTGCTGTTCAACCTCAACCTCAACCACATCACGTGGTTCCTGAGGGCGGCCATCTTCATCATCCCGCCGCTGGTGTTCATCTGGATCAGGCGTTGGTGCATCTCGCTCCAGCGTCACGACAACGAGATGCTGCTCCACGGCTATGAGAGCGGAATCATCATGCGCTCCCCCGAGGGTGGTTACAGCGAGCGTCACCTGCCGCTCTCCGACGACCACGCCTACAAGCTCACGGCCCGCGACCGCGACGAGGTCTACGACTCCGCCAAGGACGTCGACGCCAACGGCGTCGCCGCCCCGGGTGGTCGCGGCACGGCACTTCGCGAGAAGCTCTCCAAGAGCATGTTCGCGGACAACGTGCAGAAGCCGACCGCAGAGGAGCTCGAGGAGGCACGGCACCACGCCGCGCACGAGCACGAGCTCGAAGCCGGTCTCGACCACCCCGCCGACGGACACCAGTTCGACGGTCGTGGTCCGGTCGAGGGTGACGAACTCCGACACTGACCTCGTGTCCATGATCGTTGGCCCCGGAGCAGCTGCTCCGGGGCCAACGGCCATTTCACAGCGAAGTCGCTGCTCTTGCGCGCCGAGATGGCAGTTGTTGTTGCTCCCCGGGTTGGCGGAATTCCTCCGCGCGTACGGGTGTTCACCATCTGATCAAGTTTTCAATCTCAGCCTCCGGAGGTCTCCATGCATGCCCCGCTGCAGTTCGGTCTCGACACGTTCGGCGACGTGACCGTCGACCTCGACGGCGCACTGCTCCCCCAGCACCAGGTGATCCGCAACATCGTCGAGCAGGCCGTGCTCGCCGACCAGCTGGGCATCGACGCCTTCGGCGTGGGCGAGCACCACCGCGACGACTTCGCGGTGACCTCACCTGACGTCGTCCTCGCAGCCGCAGCATCACGGACCTCGCGGATCCTGCTCGGCACGGCGGTCACCGTGCTCAGCTCCGATGACCCGATCCGCGTCTACGAGCGCTTCGCCACCTTGGACGCCGTCTCCGCCGGCCGTGCCGAGGTCACCCTGGGTCGTGGCTCCTTCACCGAGTCCTTCCCGCTCTTCGGGCTGGATCTGGGCGACTACGAACGCCTCTTCGAGGAGAAGCTCGATCTCTTTGCGAAGCTCCGCTCCGAGGGGGAGATCTCTTGGCAGGGCACCGTGCGGGCGCCGCTCCAGCCCACCCACGTCTATCCCAAGACCGAGCGGGGCAGCCTGCCGACCTGGATCGGGGTGGGTGGCTCGCCGGAGTCCGTCGTCCGCGCAGCACGGCACGGCCTGCCGATGATGCTCGCGATCATCGGGGGTGACCCGGCCCGCTTCACGCCCTACGTCGAGCTCTACCGTCGCGCGCTCTCCGAGCTGGACCGGCCCGACCTCCCCGTGGGCGTGCACTCCCCGGGTTCATCGCTGCCTCCGACGATGCCGCCCGTGAACTGCTCCACCCGCACTTCGTGGCCAACCGCAATCGCATCGGGGCCGAGCGAGGCTGGGCCCCCACCACGCGCGCACAGTACGACGCGGAGATCGACCACGGCTCGCTCTATGTCGGGTCCCCTGAGACCGTGGCCCAGAAGATCGCCGGCACGGTGCGCGCCCTCGGGTTGCAGCGCTTCGACCTCAAGTACAGCAACGGACCGATGCCTCACGAGCAGCTCATGGAGAGCATCCGGCTCTACGGCACCGAGGTGATCCCGCGGGTCCGGGAGATCCTGGCGGGCTGAAGCCGGCCCCTTGACCGCGGATCACGCCAGGGCGGAACCCTGCTTCCACTCCTTGAAGGGCAGGTTCCAGTCGCCGTAGCCGTTCTCCAGCGTCATGGGGCGGTCGGTGCCGGTGTATTCGACCACGTCGCCGCGCTGCGTCATGTCATAGAGGATGGCGGCGTCGGCCGTGCTCATGCCCGTGCACCCGTGGGAGACGTTGGCGCTCCCCTGCGAGCCCACCGACCACGGCGCTGCGTGGATGAACTCACCCGAGTAGGTCAGCCGCATCGCATACTCGACGTTGTCGATGTCGTAGTACTCCGAGCTGCCCTGGTTGATCCCCACGGTCTCCGAGCGCATTCGCCGGGTGCGGAACTTCTCCATGATCACCTTGGTTCCGGAGCGGGTGATGAACCCGTCCTTGCCCGTCGTGATCGGGAAGGTGTGCGCCAGCTCGCCGTTGGTGAAGACCTGCATCTGGTGCGTCCGCGCGTCGACCTTGGTGACGTGGGCGTCGCCCACCGCGAACTCCACCGTGCGCGACTCCTGACCGTAGAGTCCGTCTCCAGCCGGCACGCTGTTGACGTCGGCGTTCACCGTCACCTTCGTGCCCGGCTTCCAGTAGCTCTTCGGGCGCCAGTGCACCTCCGTGTCGGAGATCCAGCGCCATGACCCCTTCTGCGCCGGGGTGCTCTCCACCGCGAGATGTTCCTCGATCGATCGGCGGTCGCCGATGGGCAGGTCGAAGGTGACGACAACAGGCATTCCGACCCCGACGGTCTCGCCCTGCAGCGGCGCCACGGACGGATAGACCTGCTGGTCGAGGGTCAGCTCCTCGGTGTTGAAGCGTCTCCTGACGCTCTGCTGCCCACCGTCCGCGTCGCGCACCTCTGCCGTGACGACGTACGACGTGCCCGGCTCGAGCCGCTCGGTGGCGGTCCACGAGGTGCTGTCGTCCGCCAGGTCGCCCGCGACGTCTGCGCCATCGACGGAACGCAACCGCACCGAGGTGAGGCTGCCTCCGGACACGTCTACGTCGACGAGCGTGTCGACAGGCGCGAGTGCCTTCTTCTTGACGTTGAACACCACGTCCACCTGTTCGGCGGCGCTCTCCCCTGGCTGTCGCCTCCGGGCCCTCCGCGTTCACCGGAGGAGCCGTCGGTGTCGCTCTGGCAGGCCGCCAGGAAGGAGCTCGCGAGGACGAACGAGGTCGCCAGGACGGCAGCACGGCGTACCCGCCGGATCGGCAACGACATGGGACTCCCCGTAGGACGTGGTTGGGACGAACTGCCACAGGGTAGCGCCCGAACCGAAACAATTCGGCCCCGCCACGAGGAACGTGACGGGGCCGAAGCGATGGATCAACCGATCAGTGGGCGAACTCTCCGCGGTAGTACTCGAAGACCCAACCGATGACCGTCAGCAGGCCCAGGAGGAACCCGATGATGACCAGCCACCACAGCGCCAAGGCCACGGCGAAGGTGCACAGCGCGAAGGTCAGGGCGACCCACAGCGGCCACCACGAGTAGGGCGGGAAGAAGCCCAGCTCACCGGCGCCGTCGGCGATCTCGCCGTCCTTGCGGTCCTCGGGACGCGGCTCCATCTTGGCAGCGTGGAAACCGAGGTAGAGGGCGATCATGATGACCAGCAGGGCGGTCATGACCAAGGCGGTCGTGCCGACCCAGTCACCCCCTGCTCGTTCATCGCGTCGGTGACGAACCAGTAGGCAGGCGCGACCAGCACGAAGAAGATGCCACAGGTCACGAAGAGCCAAGTTTCAGCCTTCATCAGTTGTTGTCCTCCGTGCGCTCGTCCAACATCTCCTGGCGACCCTCGACGTTGGGAGCGTCAGCCAGTCCGCCCTCTCGCTCGGCGTCGTTCTGGGCCAGCTCCAGCGCAGCAATCTCCGGGTGGTGCAGGTCGAACGCCGGCGACTCCGAACGGATGCGCGGGATCGACTCGAAGTTGTGGCGCGGGGGCGGGCAGCTGGTGGCCCACTCCAGGGAGCGGCCCCAGCCCCACGGGTCGTCCACGACGACCTTCGGGCCCTTGCTCGAGACATAGACGTTGTAGAGGAACGGCAACGTCGAGGCCGCGAGCAGGAAGGCACCCACCGTGGAGAACTGGTTGAGGAACGTGAAGCCGTCGTCCGGCAGGTAGTCGACGTAACGACGCGGCATGCCCTCGACGCCCAGCCAGTGCTGCACGAGGAACGTGGCGTGGAAGCCGACGAAGAGCAGCCAGAAGTGGATCTTGCCCAGTCGCTCGTCGAGCATCTTGCCCGTCATCTTCGGCCACCAGAAGTAGAAGCCGGCGAACATCGCGAACACCACCGTGCCGAACACCACGTAGTGGAAGTGCGCCACCACGAAGTAGGAGTCGGAGACGTGGAAGTCGAGCGGGGGCTCGCCAGGATGACGCCCGTCAGACCACCGAAGAGGAAGGTCGTGAGGAAGCCGATCGACCACAGCATCGGCGTGTCGAACGACAGCGAGCCGCCCCACATCGTGCCGATCCAGTTGAAGAACTTCACACCGGTCGGGACGGCGATCAGGAAGGTCATGCCGGAGAAGAACGGCAGGTTGACCTCACCGGTCACGAACATGTGGTGGGCCCACACCGCGATCGAGAGGATCGCGATGCCCAGGGTCGCGCCGACCAGGCCGACGTAACCGAAGATGGGCTTGCGGGAGAAGACCGGGAGGATCTCCGTCACGATGCCGAAGAACGGCAACGCGATGATGTAGACCTCTGGGTGTCCGAAGAACCAGAACAGGTGTTGCCACAGGATCGCGCCACCGTGTTCGGCAGCGAAGATCTGGGCATCGAAGAGCCGGTCCACCTCGAGGGACAGCAGCGCGCCACCGAGGATCGGGAAGGCGATGAGCACCAGGATGCTGGTGATCAGGGTGTTCCACACGAACAGCGGCATCCGGAACATGGTCATGCCGGGGGCACGCATGCAGATGATCGTGGTGATGAAGTTGACCGCACCCAAGATGGTGCCGATTCCAGCCATCCACAGACCCATGATCCACAGGTCCCCACCGACCTGCTAGGCACTGCCCGGCCGACGTCCGTTACTGTTCGGTCTATCCGTGCAGTTCGAGAGAGAGGCTCGTTCGTGGGTCTGAAACTCCCCAAGCGTGCCCAACATCTGGGCTTGGGTTTGGCGCTTGGTCTCACCCTCCTTTTGCTCGGCGCGTGCAACGCCGAGGACAAGGCCCAGGCCAAGCGTTGGGCCATGCCCGCCAATTCCCCGGGCACCGAACAGGCTGTCCACATCGCTGACCTGTGGAAGTGGGCGTGGATCGCACTGCTCATCACAGGTGTGCTGGTGTGGGGCCTGATCTTCTGGTGCGTCGCGGCCTACCGCCGTCGTAGCGAGGACGAGATCCCCGTCCAGACCCGTTACAACCTGCCGCTCGAGGTTCTCTACACCGTCGTGCCCGTCTTTGCCGTGGTCGTGTTCTTCTACTGGACCGTCACCGTGCAGGACAAGGTGCTCGAGGACAAGGACCCCGATGTCATGGTCGAGGTCGTGGCCCAGCAGTGGTCGTGGACGTTCAACCACTCCGACGGTGACGCCGAGACCGGCGGTCCGGTGATCTACGAAGGCGGAACCGCCTCCAAGATCCCGACCCTGGTGCTCCCGGTCGACAAGACCATCGAGTTCCGGTTGTCCTCGCCCGACGTCATCCACTCCTTCTGGATCCCCGGCTTCCTCATGAAGATGGACGTCATCCCGGGCCAGGAGGGCAACGACCGCAACCACTTCCAGGTGACCACCACCAAGCTCGGCGACTTCAAGGGCAAGTGTGCTGAGCTCTGCGGCACCTACCACTCGCGCATGCTCTTCAACGTGAAGGTCGTCAGCGACGCCGACTACCAGCAATACCTGGCCGACCAGAAGGCGGCCGGCTACTCGGCCGACGAACCGCTCCTGGGTGGCTCCGACGCCATCACCCAGCGCGGCCTGGCCGACGCCCACGACAGTGAGGGAGGCGAAGAGTGACCGCCACGGCTACTCCCGCGACCAGCGAAGAAACCGGTCGCAAGCCGCTCGGCCAGCAGGTCATGCGCCTGCTGACCACCACCGATCACAAGCTGATCGGCAAGATGTACCTCACCACCTCGTTCGCCTGGTTCCTGCTGGGCGGCCTGATGGCCCTGGTCATCCGTTCCGAACTTGCCTTCCCGGGCAACCAGTTCGTCAGCGACGAGACCTACAACCAGCTGTTCACGATGCACGGCACGATCATGCTGCTGCTCTTCGCGACACCGCTGTTCTTCGGTTTCGCCAACGTGATCATGCCGATCCAGATCGGTTCCCCCGACGTCGCCTTCCCGCGACTCAACATGTTCAGCTACTGGCTGTTCCTGTTCGGTGGTCTGATCGCGGCCTCCGGCTTCCTCACCCCGGAGGGTGCGGCAAGCTTCGGCTGGTTCGGCTACGCACCGCTCTCCAGCTCACTGCGTTCCCCCGGCATCGGTGGGGACCTGTGGATCATGGGTCTGTGGATGGCTGGAATCGGCACCATCTTGGGTGCGGTCAACTTCATCACCACGATCATCTGCATGCGTGCCCCCGGCATGACCATGTTCCGGATGCCGCTGTTCGTGTGGAACACCCTGATCACCAGCATCCTGGTGCTCATCGCCTTCCCGATCCTCGGTGGCGCGCTGCTGTCCCTCGAGGTGGACCGGCTCTTCGATGCCCAGATCTTCGCTGCCGAACACGGTGGCGCGATCCTGTGGCAACACCTGTTCTGGTTCTTCGGACACCCAGAGGTCTACATCATCGCGTTGCCGTTCTTCGGCATCGTGACGGAGATCCTCCCGGTCTTCTCCCGCAAGCCCATCTTCGGTTACGTCGGCCTGGTCGGCGCGACCCTGGGCATCGCGATCCTCTCGATCGCGGTGTGGGCCCACCACATGTTCGTGACCGGTGAGGTCAACCTGCCGTTCTTCTCCGGCATGACCTTCCTGATCGCCGTCCCGACCGGTGTGAAGTTCTTCAACTGGATCGGCACGATGTGGGGCGGCTCGCTGTCGTTCGACACGCCGATGCTGTGGTCGATCGGCTTCCTCACGACCTTCCTCTTCGGTGGTCTGACGGGCGTCATCCTGGCGAGCCCCCGCTCGACTTCCACGTCTCCGACTCCTACTTCGTGGTGGCGCACTTCCACTACGTGGTGTTCGGCACGGTGGTGTTCGCGATGTTCGCCGGCTTCTACTTCTGGTGGCCGAAGATGACGGGCAAGATGCTCGACGAGCGACTGGGCAAGATCCACTTCTGGCTGCTCTTCGTCGGCTTCCACGCCACGTTCCTCGTGCAGCACTGGCTGGGCGTCGAGGGCATGCCGCGTCGTTACGTCGACTACCTGCCGGACGACGGCTTCACGTTCCTCAACCAGTTCTCCACGGTGGGTGCCTTCCTGCTCGCGGCCTCGACGTTGCCGTTCCTCTACAACGTCTATGTCTCGAGCAAGGGCCCGAAGGTCGTCGTGGACGACCCGTGGGGCTGGGGCCGCTCCCTGGAGTGGGCCACCAGCTGCCCGCCCCCGCGCCACAACTTCGAGTCGATCCCGCGCATCCGTTCGGAGTCGCCGGCGTTCGACCTGCACCACCCGGAGATTGCTGCGCTGGAGCTGGCCCAGAACGACGCCGAGCGAGAGGGCGGACTGGCTGACGCTCCCAACGTCGAGGGTCGCCAGGAGATGTTGGACGAGCGCACGGAGGACAACAACTGATGAAGGCTGAAACTTGGCTCTTCGTGACCTGTGGCATCTTCTTCGTGCTGGTCGCGCCTGCCTACTGGTTCGTCACCGACGCGATGAACGAGCAGGGGGTGACTGGGTCGGCACGACCGCCTTGGTCATGACCGCCCTGCTGGTCATCATGATCGCCCTCTACCTCGGTTTCCACGCTGCCAAGATGGAGCCGCGTCCCGAGGACCGCAAGGACGGCGAGATCGCCGACGGCGCCGGTGAGCTGGGCTTCTTCCCGCCCTACTCGTGGTGGCCGCTGTGGGTCGCCCTGACCTTCGCGCTGTGCACCTTCGCCGTGGCCTTGGCGCTGTGGTGGCTGGTCATCATCGGGTTCCTCCTGGGCCTGCTGACGGTCATCGGTTGGGTCTTCGAGTACTACCGCGGAGAGTTCGCCCACTGATCGGTTGATCCATCGCTTCGGCCCCGTCACGTTCCTCGTGGCGGGGCCGAATTGTTTCGGTTCGGGCGCTACCCTGTGGCAGTTCGTCCCAACCACGTCCTACGGGGAGTCCCATGTCGTTGCCGATCCGGCGGGTACGCCGTGCTGCCGTCCTGGCGACCTCGTTCGTCCTCGCGAGCTCCTTCCTGGCGGCCTGCCAGAGCGACACCGACGGCTCCTCCGGTGAACGCGGAGGGCCCGGAGGCGACAGCCAGGGGAGAGCGCCGCCGAACAGGTGGACGTGGTGTTCAACGTCAAGAAGAAGGCACTCGCGCCTGTCGACACGCTCGTCGACGTAGACGTGTCCGGAGGCAGCCTCACCTCGGTGCGGTTGCGTTCCGTCGATGGCGCAGACGTCGCGGGCGACCTGGCGGACGACAGCACCTCGTGGACCGCCACCGAGCGGCTCGAGCCGGGCACGTCGTACGTCGTCACGGCAGAGGTGCGCGACGCGGACGGTGGGCAGCAGAGCGTCAGGAGACGCTTCAACACCGAGGAGCTGACCCTCGACCAGCAGGTCTATCCGTCCGTGGCGCCGCTGCAGGGCGAGACCGTCGGGGTCGGAATGCCTGTTGTCGTCACCTTCGACCTGCCCATCGGCGACCGCCGATCGATCGAGGAACATCTCGCGGTGGAGAGCACCCCGGCGCAGAAGGGGTCATGGCGCTGGATCTCCGACACGGAGGTGCACTGGCGCCCGAAGAGCTACTGGAAGCCGGGCACGAAGGTGACGGTGAACGCCGACGTCAACAGCGTGCCGGCTGGAGACGGACTCTACGGTCAGGAGTCGCGCACGGTGGAGTTCGCGGTGGGCGACGCCCACGTCACCAAGGTCGACGCGCGGACGCACCAGATGCAGGTCTTCACCAACGGCGAGCTGGCGCACACCTTCCCGATCACGACGGGCAAGGACGGGTTCATCACCCGCTCCGGAACCAAGGTGATCATGGAGAAGTTCCGCACCCGGCGAATGCGCTCGGAGACCGTGGGGATCAACCAGGGCAGCTCGGAGTACTACGACATCGACAACGTCGAGTATGCGATGCGGCTGACCTACTCGGGTGAGTTCATCCACGCAGCGCCGTGGTCGGTGGGCTCGCAGGGGAGCGCCAACGTCTCCCACGGGTGCACGGGCATGAGCACGGCCGACGCCGCCATCCTCTATGACATGACGCAGCGCGGCGACGTGGTCGAATACACCGGCACCGACCGCCCCATGACGCTGGAGAACGGCTACGGCGACTGGAACCTGCCCTTCAAGGAGTGGAAGCAGGGTTCCGCCCTGGCGTGATCCGCGGTCAAGGGGCCGGCTTCAGCCCGCCAGGATCTCCCGGACCCGCGGGATCACCTCGGTGCCGTAGAGCCGGATGCTCTCCATGAGCTGCTCGTGAGGCATCGGTCCGTTGCTGTACTTGAGGTCGAAGCGCTGCAACCCGAGGGCGCGCACCGTGCCGGCGATCTTCTGGGCCACGGTCTCAGGGGACCCGACATAGAGCGAGCCGTGGTCGATCTCCGCGTCGTACTGTGCGCGCGTGGTGGGGGCCCAGCCTCGCTCGGCCCCGATGCGATTGCGGTTGGCCACGAAGTGCGGGTGGAGCAGTTCACGGGCGGCATCGTCGGAGGCAGCGATGAACCCGGGGAGTGCACGCCCACGGGGAGGTCGGGCCGGTCCAGCTCGGAGAGCGCGCGACGGTAGAGCTCGACGTAGGGCGTGAAGCGGGCCGGGTCACCCCCGATGATCGCGAGCATCATCGGCAGGCCGTGCCGTGCTGCGCGGACGACGGACTCCGGCGAGCCACCCACCCCGATCCAGGTCGGCAGGCTGCCCCGCTCGGTCTTGGGATAGACGTGGGTGGGCTGGAGCGGCGCCCGCACGGTGCCCTGCCAAGAGATCTCCCCCTCGGAGCGGAGCTTCGCAAAGAGATCGAGCTTCTCCTCGAAGAGGCGTTCGTAGTCGCCCAGATCCAGCCCGAAGAGCGGGAAGGACTCGGTGAAGGAGCCACGACCCAGGGTGACCTCGGCACGGCCGGCGGAGACGGCGTCCAAGGTGGCGAAGCGCTCGTAGACGCGGATCGGGTCATCGGAGCTGAGCACGGTGACCGCCGTGCCGAGCAGGATCCGCGAGGTCCGTGATGCTGCGGCTGCGAGGACGACGTCAGGTGAGGTCACCGCGAAGTCGTCGCGGTGGTGCTCGCCCACGCCGAAGGCGTCGATGCCCAGCTGGTCGGCGAGCACGGCCTGCTCGACGATGTTGCGGATCACCTGGTGCTGGGGGAGCAGTGCGCCGTCGAGGTCGACGGTCACGTCGCCGAACGTGTCGAGACCGAACTGCAGCGGGGCATGCATGGAGACCTCCGGAGGCTGAGATTGAAAACTTGATCAGATGGTGAACACCCGTACGCGCGGAGGAATTCCGCCAACCCGGGGAGCAACAACAACTGCCATCTCGGCGCGCAAGAGCAGCGACTTCGCTGTGAAATGGCCGTTGGCCCCGGAGCAGCTGCTCCGGGGCCAACGATCATGGACACGAGGTCAGTGTCGGAGTTCGTCACCCTCGACCGGACCACGACCGTCGAACTGGTGTCCGTCGGCGGGGTGGTCGAGACCGGCTTCGAGCTCGTGCTCGTGCGCGGCGTGGTGCCGTGCCTCCTCGAGCTCCTCTGCGGTCGGCTTCTGCACGTTGTCCGCGAACATGCTCTTGGAGAGCTTCTCGCGAAGTGCCGTGCCGCGACCACCCGGGGCGGCGACGCCGTTGGCGTCGACGTCCTTGGCGGAGTCGTAGACCTCGTCGCGGTCGCGGGCCGTGAGCTTGTAGGCGTGGTCGTCGGAGAGCGGCAGGTGACGCTCGCTGTAACCACCCTCGGGGGAGCGCATGATGATTCCGCTCTCATAGCCGTGGAGCAGCATCTCGTTGTCGTGACGCTGGAGCGAGATGCACCAACGCCTGATCCAGATGAACACCAGCGGCGGGATGATGAAGATGGCCGCCCTCAGGAACCACGTGATGTGGTTGAGGTTGAGGTTGAACAGCACGGCGAGGACGTCGTTGCCGCCGCCGATCCACAACAGGCCGTAGAGGGTCATCATCGCGACGAGGAACGCCGTACGGGTTGGGGCGTTGCGCGGACGCTGGAGCAGGTGGTGCTCCCGCTTGTCGCCAGTCACCCAGGCCTCGAGGAACGGCCAGGCGAGCACCATGGCCAGCAGTGCCATCGGCGCGACCATGCCGGGGATCAGGATGTTCCACGACAGCGTGACGCCGAGGAAGTGGGACTCCCACCCGGGCATGATGCGCAGGGTGCCCTCGGCCAGACCCATGTACCAGTCCGGCTGCGAACCGGCGGTGACCTTGGTCGGGTCGTAGGGGCCGTACTTCCACACCGGGTTGATCGTCATCAGACCACCCATGAAGGCGGACCAGCCGAACACGATGAAGAAGAAGCCGCCCGCCTTGGCTGCGTAGACCGGGAGCATCGGGTAGCCGACGACGTTCTCCTCGGTACGACCGGGGCCAGGCCACTGCGTGTGCTTGTGGTAGACGAGCAGCAGCATGTGGGCAGCGATGAGCGCCAGGATCAACGCCGGCAGCAGCAGGATGTGTGCCATGTAGAGACGCGGCACGATCGCGTCGCCCGGGAACTCGCCACCGAACATGAAGAACGACATGTAGGTGCCGAGCACCGGAGTCGACTGCACGAGGCCCTGGGCGATACGTAGACCGGTGCCGGAGAGCAGGTCGTCGGGCAGTGAGTAGCCCGAGAATCCTTCGACGATGCCGAGCAGGATCAGCAGGCCACCGATGACCCAGTTGATCTCACGGGGCTTGCGGAATGCGCCGGTGAGGAACACGCGCATCATGTGGACGAGCATCGATGCGATGAACAGCATGGCTGCCCAGTGGTGCATCTGACGCATCATCAGTCCGCCGCGGACGTCGAACGAGATGTCGAGGGTGGAGGCGAAGGCCTCCGACATGTGCAGGCCACGGAACTGCTCGTAGGTGCCCATGTATTCGACTTCCGCCATCGAGGGGCGGAACCAGAAGGTCAAGAACACGCCGCTCAGCAGCAGGACGACGAAGCTCCAGAGAGCAATCTCGCCCAGCATGAAGGACCAGTGGTCCGGAAAGACCTTGCGGAGGTTCTTCTTGGCCAGGCCGGCGAGGCCGAGGCGCTCGTCAGCCCAACCGACGGTGCGGGCACCGCGACCCGGCTTGCCGGCCGAGGTGGCCGTCTTGCCGTTGGTGGATGCCACGTTCTGGGTGCTCACTTGGCAGCCTCCTCCTCAAAGAACTTCTTCTCCTGCTTTTCCCAGTAGGAGGGTGAGTTGCGCTCCCAGTAGCTCGGGCCCACGGGCTCGAGGAAGTCACTGCGCGCAGCCAGGTAGCCGTCCTCGTCGACCTCGATCGGCAGCATCGGCAGCCGGCGAGCAGCCGGGCCGAACACGACCCGACCCCGGTCACCGAGGTCGAAGGTGGACTGGTGGCACGGGCACAGCAGGTGGTGCGTCTGCTGCTCCCACAGGGCGATCGGGCAACCCACGTGGGTGCAGATCTTGGAGTAGCAGAGGATGCCCTCGTGACCCCAGTTCTGGGTCTCCTCGGTGATGTCCTTCGGCTCCATGCGAACCATGATGACCGAGGCCTTGGCCTTGGCGACCTGCAGGTCGACGCCTTCGAGGTGCTCGATGCCACGCTCCTCGAGGCCGGCGAGGTGCTCGGCGTCCAGGGGGTTCACGAGGCCCTCGGGCTCCGCGTTGACCAGCTGGCCGACCTCGAGGTCGCTCGGTCGGATCCAGCGGCCGGTGACGTCGTTGACGATCCGGGTGCCGCGCTTCCACACCGTGCTCTCGAGCTTCTTGCCCGGCAGCGGGCCGAGGTCGCGCAGGCCCACGATCAGGGGCAGGCCGACGACACCGAGAGCGAGCAGCATGGTGTTGCGCACCAAGGGGCGGCGGCCGATGCCGGACTCCTCGAGGCCCTGCTGGAGGGCAGCGATCGTGGCGGCGCGGTCCTCCTCGGAGGACGCGGCCGGGTGACGCTGCTCGGAGATCTCGTGGTCGCCCATGAGCTTGCGTGCCCACTGGATGATGCCGATGCCGATGAAGAGCAGCGCGAAGCCGAGGCTCAGGCCGAGCGCGACGTTCATCGCGCCCATGCCCATGAAGGTGTCGCCGGGCTCGATCGTGAAGTAGGCGACGCAGAACGCGAGCGCGGACACCACGGAGAGCAGGAAGAAGGTCGCAACCTGTCGCTCGGCGCGCTTCTCAGCGGCCGGGTCGACATCAGTGGGGCGCCACTCGTGCTCGGGCAGCCCCGGGTTGGGGATCGGTTCCTCGACCGGGAGGTTGTCGGTCTGGTCGGTCACGCTTGCGTCCCCTCACTGGACTTGGTCTTGGTGGAACGAGTGGAGTGGGCCGCGATCCAGTAGGCGAAGCCGACCAGACCACCGATGCCGAACAGCCAGGCAAACATGCCCTCGCTGACCGGGCCCAGACCACCGAGGCCGAAGCCGCCGTGCTGGGGCTCCTCGCCGATGGAGTCCAGGTAGGCGATGATCGATGCCTTGTCCTTGGACGTGAGCACCTCGTCGGAGAAGACCGGCATCTGCTGCGGGCCGGTGAGCATCGCCTGGTAGAGGTTCTTCTTGCTGGTCGACTTGAGGCTGGGGGCGTACTTGCCCCACGGCATGGCGCCACCCGAACCATCGAAGTTGTGGCAGGCGGTGCAGTTGGTCAAGAAGAGCTGTCCGCCGTCGACGACGGCCTGACGACGCTCGTCGGCGCTGAGGCCGTACTTGTCGATGTCGTACTGGGCCGCGGTGGGCACGTCGGGGCCGGCGCCGAGCGAGCTGATGTAGGCCGTCAGGGCAGCGATCTCGTCCTGGCTGTAGACCGGAGTCTTCGAGGGAGCCTGCTGTCCGGGGGTCTGCATCGGCATACGGCCGGTGGTGAGCTGGAAGTCGGCGGCTGCGCCACCGACACCCACCAGCGACGGGCCGTACTGGCCATCGTCGGAGTTGATGCCCTCGCCGTTCTGCCCGTGGCAGAAGGAGCAGCCGACCAGGAAGAGCTCGCGGCCCTCCTGGATCAGCTCTTCGTCGGACTTGGTCTGGGTGTCCGCGTTGGAGGGGAGAGCACGACCTGGTAGAGGCCGCCCATGAAGAGCAAGCCCAGCAGCATGACCAGGAGGCCCGCCAAGCGGCTGCGGCGATGACGCGACAGCCGGCCTGCGGAGCGGTTCAGGAAACGCACGGAATCAATCCTTGATCTTGACGGTCTGGTGCTACTTGATGAGGTAGATGGTCGCGAAGAGGCCGATCCACACCACGTCGACGAAGTGCCAGTAGTACGACACGACGACCGCGCTGATCGCCTGCTCGTGCGTGAACTTGCGCGCCACGTAGGTGCGGCCGAGCACGAAGAGGAAGGCGATCAGACCGCCGGTGACGTGGAGTCCGTGGAAGCCAGTGGTCAGGTAGAACACCGAGCCGTAGGCATTGGACGAGAGCGTCACGCCGTGGTGGACCAGCTCGGCGTACTCAGTCGCCTGTCCACCGATGAAGATCGCGCCCATGATGAACGTGAGGATGAACCACTCACGCAGACCCCACTTGTTCACCTGGAACAGGTTGCCCGAGCGGCCGACCTGGCCGCGCTCGGCAGCGAAGACGCCGAGCTGGCAGGTGACCGAGGAGAGCACGAGGATCGTGGTGTTCACGGTCGAGAACGGGATGTTCAGGAGCTCGGTCTGGCTCGCCCACAGGTCCGGGCTTTGGGCCCGAATGGTGAAATAGCACGCAAACAGCGCAGCAAAGAACATCAGCTCGCTCGAGAGCCAGATGATCGTTCCCACGCTGACCATGCTGGGACGGTCGTGATGCCCGTGAAGACGGGACGCCGGAATCGCAGTTGCAGTCGCCACGGGCCTCATTATGTACGTATCGGTTGTCGAGGGCACCCCGACCCCCGGTTTGAGGGCGTCATAAAGTTCACACTGTGCTTCGAACGCTCCAGATCACCGCCTCTCCGACCTCCGACTACCTCCCTGAATGGACGTGGTCCCGAGCGGTGACCGACTGGGCCATCGACCCGTTCCTGTTCATCGCCGGCGTCTGGGTCACCGGTCTCTATCTCTACGGCGTCAGCGTGTTGAAGCGCCGGGGGGACTCGTGGCCGATCGGCCGCACCATCTCGTTCGTGGTGCTCGGCATGGGTGGCTTCTTCCTTGCGACCCAAGGTGGCGTGGCGATGTACGACACCGTGCTGCTGAGCACGCACATGGTCCAGCACATGGTGCTCTCCATGTGGGTGCCGCTCGCGCTCGCGCTCGGGGCGCCGGTGACGCTCGCGCTGCGCACCCTGCCGGGTGGGACCCGCTCGGGTCCGAAGAAGTGGTTGCTCGCCGTCGTCCACTCCCGCGTCGCGAAGGTGCTCTCCTTCGCGCCGCTGACCCTGGCGCTCTATGTCCTGTCGCCCTGGGCGCTCTACTTCACCGGCTGGTACGACGCGTCGCTCGACTCGACGTACGTGCACCAGATGATGCACGTCCACCTGGTGCTGATCGGCACGCTGTTCTTCTGGCCGCTCCTCGGGGTGGACCCGGTGCCGGGCCGGGTGACCTATCCCTTGCGGTTGCTCCTCCTGCTGCTGACGTTGCCCTTCCACGCGTTCCTCGGCATCACGATCATGGGGCAGGAGACGATCATCGGCGAGGAGCACTACAGCGCGTTGCGGGACGGACCGATGGGGTCGTGGCTGCCCTCGATGGCCGACGACCAGAACCTGGCCGGCGCGATCCTGTGGGCCTCGGGCGACGCGATCGGACTGCTCTTCTTCGCGACGTTGTTCGTGCAGTGGGTCAGGCAGTCGATGCAGGAGGCCAAGCAGGTCGACCGTGCTCTCGACCGCGAGGAGGCGCGCCTCGCGGCCCAGGTGACCACGGAGCAGGGTGGAGCGGAGCCCGAACCGGTTCGAGCGGCTGCCGAACGAACCGGTGACGCACCGTTGAGCGAACCCGACCGCCCATCGAGCGCCGGTGGGGCTACGATCGAATCGTGAGTGACTCCACTGCTGCACGCCTTCGGGTCCTGGTCTACAGCGACGACGTCAACACGCGAGAGCAGGTGATCCTCGCCCTCGGGCGGGGTCCGCACCCTGATCTCCCGGAGTTCGAGTACGTCGAGGTGGCGACCGAGCCGGTCGTCATCCAGCACATGGATTCGGGCAAGATCGATCTCGTGATCCTCGACGGCGAGGCCGTGCCCGCCGGGGGAATGGGCATCGCCAAGCAGCTCAAGGACGAGATCTATCGGTGCCCACCCGTCGTGGTGCTGACCGGCCGCCCCCAGGACGCGTGGCTGGCGACCTGGTCGCGGGCCGAGGCAGCGGTTCCGCACCCGATCGACCCGCTGCAGTTGGCTGAGGCCGTGGTCAACGTGCTGCGTCCCGGCGTGCCCGCCCGATGAGCACGGCCTGGCCGCAACTGCTCACCGACCTCGTCAACGGCAGGGACATCTCTGCCGGCGAGGCCGCGTGGGCGATGGGCGAGATCCTCGGTGGGGAGGCGAGCCCGTCGCAGATCGCCGGGTTCGCGGTGGCGCTGCGCAGCAAGGGCGAGACGGTCGAGGAGGTGCGTGGCCTCATCGACGCGATGTTCGAGAAGGCGACCCCGCTCTCGGTCCCCGGGCGCGGCCTCGACATCGTCGGCACCGGTGGCGACCGATCGTTCTCGGTCAACATCTCCACGATGTCCTCGGTCGTGGCCGCCGGCGCTGGTGCGCTCGTGGTCAAGCATGGCAATCGCTCGGCGTCGTCGAAGGCTGGCTCTGCCGACGTGCTCGAGCACCTCGGGGTGCGTCTCGACCTCCAACCCGCTCAGGTGGAGGAGGTGGCCGAGCAGGCAGGTATCACCTTCTGCTTCGCCCCGGTCTTCCACGCCGCGTTGCGCTTCGCCGGTGCGACCCGCTCGGAGCTGGGCATCGCCACGTTCTTCAACTTCCTCGGACCGCTGGCCAACCCGGCGCGTCCGGCCGCCCAGGCGATCGGCTGCGCCGACCTCAGGATGGCCGAGGTGCTCGCGGGCGTCTTCGCCGTCCGTGGCGTCGACGCCTTGGTCTTCCGCGGTGACGACGGACTCGACGAGCTCACCACCACCACGACCTCCCGAGTCTGGGTGGTGCAGGGTGGCGACGTCCGTCCCGCGGTCATCGACCCGGCGAAGTTCGACCTGGCCCCGGCGACCGCCGAGGACCTGAGGGGTGGCGACGTCACCCACAACGCCGACGTCGTACGCCGGGTGCTCGCGGGCGAGACCGGCCCGGTGCGCGACGCCGTACTGCTCAACGCCGGTGCGGCCCTCGCCGTGCACGGTGGTGACCTCGACGATCTGAACGAGTCGGTCGCCGTCGGGATGGAACGCGCCGCCGAGGCGATCGACTCCGGGGCCGCTGCGGGGGCATTGGCGCGCTGGGTCGCTGCCTGCGCCGCTGCGTGAGGTAGCCGGCACGACCTTCGGAGAGGCCGTTCGCGCATCTGCGCGGGCGGCCTCTCCGGCATTTGCCGTGGCCGGGACCTCAGTCGAGACCGAGGGAGAAAGCTGCCTCGAGGTCGTGCTTGGAGAAGGTGCGGAAGGCGATGTGGGTCTCCGTCGAGGTAACGCCCTCGATCTTGTTGAGGCGGTCGGCGACCACACCCGCGACGTCGTCGATGTCGCTCACCCGCACCAGCACGATCAGGTCGATCTGGCCGGTGACGGAATAGACCTCGCTGACCCCTTCGAGGGCCGCGATCTTCTCAGCGACCTCGGGGATCCGGTGGACATCGGCGTTGACGAAGGAGATGGCGGTGATCACGCCGCCAGCCTAGACCTCGCCGTCGGCGAGCCGGCGGACGAGCCCGTACCCCGTTGGTCGAGCTTGTCGAGACCTTGCACCTGGGTGTCGTGACCCTGCCCCGGGCCGTGCCGTCCGGGGCAGCCTCCGTCGCTGGGGCGGCGCGTCGTGCGCACGGTTCTTCGTGTGGGTTGCGTCGGGCGGGCGCCCGCCGCGGCCAAGCCCCTTGACGCTCCGTCGGCAACCCCGGACGTCCCACCCCGCCCCTGTGCGCCGTTGGTCGGGCCCGTACCTCGTTGGTCGGTCTGTAGGTCGGTCGAGTTTGTCGAGACCGCTGCTGCACCCCGCCGATAGAGCCCATACGTCGTTGGTCGAGCCTGTCGAGACCGCCGCACCCCGCTGGTCGAGCTCGTACGTGGGTGGTCGGTCTGTACGTCGTCGGTCGAGCTTGTCGAGACCAGCTCTGACCCGCGGGGCAAGGTCTCGACAGGCTCGACCACCGGGATCTTGTTCGCGAGCCCACGGCATCCCCGCCGGTCGAGCTTGTCGAGACCCCACTCCGTTGGTCGAGCCCACGCGCCGCTAGTCGGTCTGTACGTCGTCGGTCGAGCCGTACTCCGGTGGTCGAGCTTGTCGAGACCCCTCTGGTCGGTGTGTGGGCGTGCCTGTGCCCCAGAAGAGACGAACGCTCTCCCGGGGATCGGGCTGTGGTGCTGTTCGGCAGGCGCTGCTTGGGGTGTCTTGCCAGCGCTGATGCTCAGTAGCTCTCGCTGATGTCGTGGGTGCCTTGGGGTGTGACCAGCCAGGTCCTGCCGTGCTGGCTGGTCCAGATATACGTCCCGTCCCTGGCCCGGCGATAACGCCACCTACCGTGGGTTTTCATCAGGTGATGACGCCGACACAACGGCGCCAGATTCTCCGGCCGGGTTTGCCCTGGCGGACCACCCTCACCAAGTGGGAGGTAGGGGTCGATGTGGTCGAGGTCGGCGTCCCAACTGGAGCGTTCACAGTTGGGATACACACAATGCGGATCACGCAACCGGACCAGCGTGTCCATCCATTCGGGTGGATCATGACGATCCACCGCATCGGTCCTGTTCAAATCCACGACCGGGGTGACGGACGCAAGCGAACCGTGGCGGGTGAGCCAGTCCCGTAGCTGGCTGGTGAGGACCTGCCCCAACCGGTCGGTGGAGGCGATGCCGTCGCCGTCGAGGCCGAGTTCGTGGGGGTCGAGGCCCAACGCGAACAGGTCCGCGATGCCGACGTGGGCCATCACCCGCAACCCACGACGGCGTCCGAACGGCCCGGGTGTCGTCACCAACCGACCCGGCTTCACCCCGACCCCCGGTTCGCCACCCGTCGTCGCAGCTTCGGACGAGGCGCTGCCGGCACCGGTGCCGTCGGTGCAGCCGCCGATACCGGCATCGGTGCGGTCGCCGGTACCGATAGCGATGCTGCCGGTGCCGTTCTCGCTGTCGCCGCCGGTGGTGCTGTCGGTGGTGGTGTAGTCGAGGGTGGGTTGGTCGGTGTCGTCGGTGAGCCGCCCGATCGCCTTGGCACGGCGCTGGTTCGACGTCGTCGGTGTCACCCAGGCGCCGCATCGGCTTCGGCCTCGTGGTTGAGGAGGTCCAGGAACCTGGTGAGATCCAACGAGTCACCGACGGCTTGGAGCTCCGAGGTGCCAGCGATGCCGCCGGCTCCTTCTTCGTGTCCGGCGTGGGGGTGGTGCAGCCACACACCCCAATCAGCCTTCCCTTTGGGCGCGCTTGGGTCTTTGACCAGTTCGGGGTGGAACTTGGCGATGGCCATCGCCAACCACTTCTCAATCGTCGGCCAGCCGGTGAGTCCGGTGGCGGCGAGGTGGTCGTCGAACCAGCGAGCGGCGGCGTACGACAGTTTCCTCGTGAGCAGGGCGACACGGCGGGCGTTCCACCCCGGAACCTCCAGGGCCTCGACCTTCGCCCACAGCTGCGGCAACCGGTGGACCAGGTCCAGGGCGTCGGCGACCAACGCGAACCCGGCAGCTACGCGAGATCCCGGCCGAGGCGGCGAGTTCCTCGACCGCGAACAACGCGACATCAGGGGTGCCGTCACCCGAGATCGGCTGTTCACAGTCGGTGGGAAACAGGGTCTCGTCACCCACCACCGCCTTCGGGTGCTCCGGAGACGGCGGGTGCATGATCGCCCACTGGTAAGCCAACCGCAGCTTCTTACGGATCACCTTCAACTCGACGACCCGGTCTTCTGCCAGGAAGCCGAGCAGGGTCCCGCCATCGAGGTCAGAGACCTCGTACGGCTGGTGGCGGGCGTCGATTTCGATCATGGAACCAGTCCAACATTTGGCTCCGACACAACCCGGGGATCACGAACTCACCCTGTGGACAACCACCACCGGGGCGTCAGGACGAGGTCTCGACAAGCTCGACCAACGGAGTACAGGCTCGACCAACGGGGTGGGCGAGGCGAGGGGTCTCGACAAGCTCGACCAACGGAGTACAGGCTCGACCAACGAAATGGTCTCGACAGGCTCGACCTCCGGTCCGGTCTCGACAGGCTCGACCTCCGCGGGGTGGGGCGGGGGTCTCGACAGGCTCGACCAACGAACCGGTCTCGACAAGCTCGACCTCCGGCCGGGTCAGTCGAAGTGCTGGAGGGAGCGGCGGGAGGTTTCGACGGCGTCGTGGAGGGCGAGGTGGCGGCCGGCGCCGCGGGCAGGCGTGGCCCACTCGCCGTCGACGTCGACGAGACGGATGCCGTCGGACTCGAGCCAGCGCAGGATCGACTCGGTCTCCTCCGCCGAGGCGGCGGGGACGGGGCCGGGACCGTGCAGGACGGTCTCGGCCTCGGCCCTGAGTCCGTCGACGAAGACGTGGGCGTCGGCTCCCGGGGGATCACGCCGGCTGCGGCGAGGCGGCCGTGACGCACGACGTGGACGGCCCAGCGACCGTCGTCCTCCCGACGGGCCGCGATCAGCTCGGCGCAGCGGGTCAGCGCGGTGAGGCGCTGGGTACGTGAGGCAGCGCGTAGAAAGCTCGAGAGCCGGTCGCGGTGGACGCTCGCCTCCTCGAAGCGCTCCTCGGCGACATAGCGTTGCATGCGGACGCTGATCGCCTCGACCACCGGATCGGGGTCGTGAACCAGCGCCAGACGGAGCCTGTGGACCATCTCGGCATAGGTGTCGGCGTCGACACTGCCGTCACAGGGAGACAGACAGCGGCCCATCTCGCCGAGAGCGCAGGGCGCGCGCTTCGGCTGCTTGCCGAACCGGTCGGTGCACTGGCGCACCGGGAACGCGTCATGGAGGGCTGCCAGGCATCTCTCGGCATGCGACTTCTTGGAGAATGGACCGAGGTAGTCGGCCTCGTCGTCCATCACCTGGCGCACCAAGGACAGCCGCGGCCAGGGCTCCCTGGTCAGCTTGAGGAAGTGCATCCTCTCAGGGAAACGGGAGCGCTTGTTGTAGCGCGGCTTGTGCTTGGCGATCAGTCGCAACTCACGCACGCGTGCCTCGAGCGGGGTGGCGCACTCCACGGCATCGACCTTGGCAGCCAACCGGACCATCTCACCCATGCGCGTACGCGTCTCGGACGCGGTGAAGTAGGAGCGCACCCGACTGCGCAGGTCGCGCGAGGTGCCGACGTAGAGCACCCGCGATTGGTCGTCGCGGAAGAGGTAGACCCCAGGAGCACGGGGAGGTGCTCGGCCAAGTGCCGCTTACGGCGTTGCCGGGGATCGACGCGCGACGAGTAGGTCTGCAGCTCCTCGAGGGTCTGCACTCCCTGCCCACCGAGCCGCTCCATCAGCCCGTGCAGGACGTCAACGGTCGCCCGGGCATCGGCCAGGGCGCGGTGGTTGGGGGTCGTGCTCGCCCCGAAGAGCACCGCCAGGGATCCCAGCTTGCAGTTGGGGGTCTCGTCGCGCGTCACCACGCGCCGCGCCAGCTTCGCGGTGTCGAGCACTTCGAATCCGGGCCACGGGTGCCCGAGCTCATCGGCATAGTGCTGCAGGAAGCCCACGTCGAAGGGTGCGTTGTGGGCGACCAGCACGGTGCCGCGGGCGAACTCGAGGAAGGACGGCAGTGCCGCCTCGATCGGTGGCGACGCGGCCACCATCGAGTTGGTGATGCCGGTGAGCACCGCGATGAAGGCCGGGATCTCGGCATGTGGGTTGACCAACGTCTGGAACTCGCCCAGCACCTCGCCGCCACGCACCTTGACCGCACCGATCTCGGTGATCCGCGACCCCGCCTTCACCGAAGCACCGGTCGTTTCGAGGTCGACCACCGTGAACGTGACGTCGCGCAGCGGACGGCCCAACTCGTCGAAGCTCCGTTGCGTCTCCCAGAGTGGGTGGGCAACGTCGGTGGCGGTGCTCATGTCAACGGACGGTAGACCGACCCCCGACACGAGTGGGCTCCCACGCGGGCACCGGCCGGCGCCCGCCGACTCGACGCGAGATTCCACACCCGGCGCAATGCCTGATGCGCGCCGCCCGCGCCGAAGCCCGCGCCCGCGCAACCTCTAGGATTGCGACGACGACCGTCCGACAGCTTGAGGAGTTTCCGTGACTGCATCCCTTCCCGACGCGACGAACCGTTGGCGGTGCGCAGGCTGCGGCAATCTCACCCGCTTCGACGTGACCCGCACCCGTCGTACGACCGAGTTCTGGCACTTCGACCTCGCCGGCGAACCCGTCGTCGAGGAGACCGAGCTGCTCACCGAGACCGTGGAGACCGTCACCTGCCGTTGGTGCACCCGGTCCGACGCGATCGAACTGGTCGACCGCAATGCGGTCGACGCCGAAGCCACACCGGGCAACTGAGCCCAGCAGCGCACGCTGCACACGAAGTCGGAAGGGGGAGCATGAGCGCCGATCCGTCGTACCCGATGCTCCCCGAGCAGGTCCGCACCCGAGTGATCGGGTGGGCCGCCGACGCCCTGCCGCTCCTCGCCGACCCGCCTGCCTCGCTCAAGCGGGTGGCGAGCTTCGCGCCCAACCGCCGCGCCAAGCTCGGCCGCAACATGATCGCGACCGCGCTCGAGACCGACGACGACTTCCGTGGGCACCTCGCCACCCAGGTCATCGCCGCGCAGGGGGACCTCGGGCACGCGGTGCAGGAGGGTACGACGCCTGCCGCCGCGGATCCCGTCGACGTGGCCGCGTTGCTGTGGCTGGGCCGGCCCGACGGCTGGGAGGCCCGCTTCGAGGTGATCGTCCGGCACCTCGCGCAAGCGACCCCGCCGCGTGACGAGGAGGCGCTCGAACGTCTCCGCGGCCGTCTCGAGGCTGCCGACGAGCAGGCCCGGGAGCAGCGCGTCCGCAACAAGGAACGCATCGACGAGCTCAAGACGGAGAACGCCTCGCTCCGCCGAAAGCTGGGGGAGGCTCGCGCGGCGCAGCGCTCCGCGAGCGAGGGGGCGAGCCAAACCTCGCAGGAGGCGGAGCAGCGCGCCGCCACGGCCGAGGCCTCGGCGGCCACCGCCGAGGCAGAGGTACGTCGCCTGCGCGCCCAGGTGGAGGAGCTGCAGCACCAGCTCACCGCCCACCGACGCGACCACCGCTCGGAGCGCGACCAGGTGACCCTGCGGGCCCGGATCCTGCTCGACACCCTGCTCGATGCCGGACAGGGGCTGCGCCGAGAACTGGCCCTGCCGCCGGTGACCGGATCGCCCGCCGAGGAGCTCGAGGAGCAGATCGGCCGGGCCCGCGAGGGCCGGGGCGACCAGCCGGTGCGGCGCCCCGCCGACCCGATGCTGCTGGAGAACTATCTCTCCATGCCCCGGGTGCGACTGCTCGTCGACGGCTACAACGTGAGCAAGGAGGGCTGGCCGTCCTCCTCGTTGGAGGCGCAACGGCTCCGCCTGCTCAACGCGATGGCGGCGCTGATCGCCCGCACCGGCGCCGAGACCACGGTGGTCTTCGACGCCGCCGACATCACCAACCGCCCGATGGTCAACGCGCCACGTGGGGTGAAGGTGCTCTTCAGCCCGCCCGGCGTGATCGCCGACGACGTGATCCGCGACCTCGTGGCCGCCGAACCCGAGGGCCGCCCCGTCGTGGTGGTCACGTCCGACCAGGCGGTGGCCCGCGACGTACGACGAGCCGGGGCGAGGGTGGTCGGGGCAGGCTCCCTGCTGGGGCTCATCACCCGCTGATCCTGCTCCGACGCAGGTTCTGTCGGGGGTGATGTCACTCTCTGCCCGAGCCGGGAACTTCCCCTTCCGGCACCGATGAGAGGAGAGCCTCGCATGACTCAGTACTTGCCTCACCTGCACCAGGGTCACGAGCACCACCAGCACGACCACGTCTCGGCCGCCGGAGCCACCCGGATCGACTGCGACACCTGCGCGGTGCGCGGGCCGGCCTGCAACGACTGCGTGATCAGCGTGTTGCTGGGTCCGCCGCCGGAGCTGGCCTTCGACGACGAGGAGCGTCGGGCCCTCGACGTGCTTGCCGCCGGGGGACTGGTGCCGCCGCTGCGGCTGGTCACCGCGGTGGAGGAACCCGTCGTCGACTCAGCCTGAGCCCGGACCCCCTTGCATGTGACCAAGGACACACCAGTGTCGCGAGGCTGTCCCCAACACTGAGACGATGCGTTTGGCGACCATGGCTTCCCCGTTAGCCTGATGCCTTGGCATCCGTACCAGTTGGTCAGACCGGACCGGCTCGGGTGCCGCGCCGGTTCCGGTGTCAGAGGTGGGGAAGCCGCTGACTTGGCACACATGCCTGTGCCGTGTGCCGGTGTTGAAGTAGAGGAGAACGTCAGCTCGTGCCTTCTGCACGGTTGCGGATCACCGCAGGACTTGCCGGCGCCATCACCGTCGTCGGGACCGTCTTGGTCTCCACCGCCCCCACTCACGCCGACCCCGACATCGATGACGTCCAGGCCAAGGTCGACCGTCTCTACCACGAGGCGGAGCAGGCCACGGAGCGTCATCACGACGCCGAGTTGCGCCTCGACGACCTGAAGGCCGACCTCAAGGACCTCCGCGCCGACGAGAGCGCGCAGTCCGAGAAGGTCGCCGACCTCCAGGCCGACGTCGACCAGGCACTGGCAGCCCAGTACGAGGGCCAGACCATCTCGGCGACCGGCCAGTTGGTGCTCTCCGACGACCCGGCGGCGTTCCTCAGCGAACTCACCACCATCTCGGCCTACAACGCCCACCAGAGCCTGACGGTCGACGAGCTCGCCCGTGAGCAGCAGACCCTCGAACTGCGCCGCGAAGCCACCGAGGACCGCGCCGCAGAGCTCAAGAAGCTCGAGAAGGCGCTCGCCGAGGAGAAGGCCGCTGCCGAGAAGAAGCACGCCGAGGCCGAAGAGCTCCTCGACGATCTCAAGGCCGAGGAGCGCGCCCGCGTTGCCGAAGCCTCCCGCTCGGGCAACACCACCCGGATGCCCACTGACGTCAAGGCCAGCGGCAGCGCCGCTGCTGTGGTGAAGTTCGCGCTGGCCCAGCTCGGCGACTCCTACGTCTACGGTGCCGCGGGCCCGAACGCCTGGGACTGCTCCGGCCTGACCATGGTGGCGTGGGCGCAGGCAGGCGTCTCGCTCCCGCACAGCTCGGCTGCCCAGAAGGGCTACGGCACCCCGGTCTCGTCCGACAGCCTCCAGCCCGGTGACCTGGTCTTCTACTACAGCCCGATCAGCCACGTCGGCATCTACATCGGCAACGGCCAGATCGTGCACGCGGCCAACCCCAGCACCGGCGTCGTGATCTCCGGCGTCTTCTCGATGCCCTACTCGGGCGCAGTCCGCCCGGGCTGACGCCCTGGACATCCGCTTCCTCCGGACCGGTCACTCACTGCGGTGGGTGGCCGGTCTGGTGCTTCCTGGGCTCTTGCTGGTCGGTGGCCTCACGGCATGCAGCGACGAGGACCTGCCGGAGGCCCCGTCGGCCGTCTCTGCCGATCCCGCAGCGGCGATCGAGCTGCTCGATGCGCTCACCCGCGCGATCGTTGCCGGTGAGGACAGCGATGGGCGTTGGCCGGCGTACGTCGTCGACAACGCTGGAGAGGCCGACGTCGTGGACTTCTCCGCCCGCTATCTCAGTGACGACGCCAGCGTCTCGGCCGGACTGCCGCCGGGGCAGTGGGCGGCGTCCGTCGATCTCGCCTGGCGCTTCGACGGACACGATCCGGCACCGGCTCGTGCCGAGGCGACCTTCGTCTTCGAGGGAGAGGGTGACGACCTCCGCCTGGCCTCGGTCGGCGGTGGCAACCGGGTCCAACCCCTTTGGCTGAGTGGTCCCGTCGCCGTTGCTGAGCGCCGGGGAGTGCTGGCGCTCGTCGCCGGCGCCCAGCCGGACAAGGCCGACCGCTACGCCGCGCTTGCCCTCCGGGGCCTGCGCGCGACCAGGGACACGCTGCCCACGGTGAAGGCTGCACAGGGCGTCGTGGTCGAGGTGCCTGCCAACGCCACCGAGATGGAGCGGGCACTGGCAGCCGATGCAGACAGCTACGGTGCCATCGCTGCGGTGACCACGACCGTCGATGCCTCCGATGCCCCCGGTTCGCCGGTGCACGTCTTCGTCAACGACTCGGTCTTCGGACGACTGGGCAAGCAGGGCGCACAGGTGGTGATGACCCACGAGGTCGTCCACCTCGTCACGGGGGCTGCCACCGAGATCGGCGTACCGCTGTGGCTGGCCGAGGGTTTCGCCGACTGGGTGGCGTTGCAGGACAGCCGGTTGCCGCTCGCCACCAGCGCGGCACAGATCATCGCCCAGGTGCGAGCCGACGGTCTGCCTGATGCGTTGCCCAGCGAAGATGTGTTCGAGGCCCGGTCGGCACACCTGGGTGCTGCCTATGAGGCCGCTTGGCTGGCGGTGCGGGTGCTGGGCGCACGCGGCGGTGCCGAGCCGCTGTTGGAGCTGCAGCGGAGACTTGCTGGCGGCGACGAACTCGACCCCGCGCTGCGGGCGACCTTTGACCTGACCGAAGCGGAGTTGGTGGAGCTGTGGCGAACAGAGCTGAGCAGTCTGTCGGAGTGACCGCTCCCGAACGGCCCGTCGCGCTCGGCGTGCTGGTGGTCAGCGGCCTCGCCTTCCTGCTGCTCGTGTGGTGGCTGGTGCCGTGGCAACCGGTGCCCGGTGGCATGCCCGACCCGGCCGTGCCCGAGAGTGCCTTCACGCAGGCGCAGCTCGACCGGGGTGAGGACCACGCCTCGGTGGCGCGCTGGCTCAGCTGGTCGTCGCTGGCGATCTCCCTGGCCGTGGCAGGCATCTTCGGCTTCACCCGGATGGGCGCCCAACTGCTGGCGCGTGCCGGTCGTCGCTGGGTGCGCTGGACGGTGGTCGCCAGCTTTGGGCTGATCATCATCGGTCGGCTGGCGACGCTGCCGTTCGCGCTCGTCAACCGTCAGCGACGACTCGACTTCGGCCTGACCAACCAGACCCTCGGCGCCTGGTTCGCCGACCTGCTCCGCAACATCGCCCTGGAGGGGGTGCTGACCTCGCTGGCGTTGGTGCTGCTTCTCGCCTGCGCGCGTCGGTGGCGGCGCTGGTGGCCGGCCATCGCAGCCGGGGAGCGGCGGCCCTGGTCGTGCTCGGCTCGTTCCTCTACCCCTCGTGGTGGAGCCGATCTTCAACGACTTCGAGTCGATGAGTGATGATCCGCTCAAGGAGCAGATTCTCGACCTGGCCGAGACCGAGGGCGTCTCCATCGACGACGTGCTGGTGGCCGATGCCTCGCGCCGGACGACCACCCTCAACGCCTATGTCTCAGGCTTCGGCGGAAGCGCTCGGGTGGTCGTCTACGACAACCTGCTCGACAGCGCCCCCGACGACCAGGTGCTCTCCGTGGTGGCCCACGAGTTGGCGCACGCCAAGAACCGCGACGTGCTGGTCGGTACGGCGGTGGGTGCTGCCGGCGCCGCCTTCGGCATCGGCCTGCTTGCCTTGGTCTGTTCGTCCGCAGCCGTACGTCGCCGCACCGGCACGGACGGTGTCACCGGAGCCGCCGTGGTGCCGCTGGTGCTCGCGCTCGTCGCGGTGGGCACCCTGCTGGCCAGCCCGGTCGAGTCGGGCATCAGCCGCAAGATCGAGACCCGCGCCGACGTGGTGGCCCTGGAGTCGACCCGGGACCCGGACGCCTTGATCGCGCTGCAGCAGCACCTGTGCATCCGGGCGGTGTGTGACCCGACGCCGGTGGGCTGGGCGCAGTGGTGGTTCGGCTCGCACCCGACGGCGTTGGAACGGATTGCCATCGCCCGTGCTTTCGGCGGTTCCTGACCGACGGGCGCTGCGCTGGGCCGAGTCGCGCCGTGCGCACGGGAGAGCTGTCACGCAAGCGACGTCGCAACAGGTTGGCAGTGTGATCTCAGCGGGTCAGTCGCCGCAGCCGAAGGCGGGGCAGACGCTCTCGTAGAGACCGGGCAAGGCGCCGCCCAGGGCAGCGACCGCAGCGAAGATCACAGCCGCGATGAGGGCAACCAGGAGGGCGTACTCGACCGCGCTGGCGCCGACGTCCGAGGAGCCAGCAGCGGTGGCCACGGAACCCCGGGAGCTCGGAGTGGGGTTGGTGGGGCTCATGGTCCTCGAATCTGGAACGGCTTGGCGTGGACATTCTTCCTCAAATGAGTGATGGTCGCAGACAAGTGCCTGCGACCATCAGATGACCCAAGTAACTCAGAATCAGGCAGGTGCTTCTCCACCAGGGAGCCGCTCTGACACGTTCTCGAAGAGAGTCGAGAGTTGGCCGCCGAGGGTGGTCACTGCGATGATGATTGCGACTGCGATCAGAGCGACCAGCAGGCCGTACTCGACGGCGGTAGCGCCCTTCTCGTCGTCACGCTTGGTGGTGAAGAAGGCCATCGTGCTGGCGTAGAGCTGGATGAGCTTGTCGTTCATGGTGTGTCCCCTTGTCCCTGTCCCACATGTCCGGTCCGAGCCGAGTGGCCCGTTCACACCACCAAGTCTCGCTGCGTGCAGACGTCTGGACCATCGGGCCTTCGGTCGCGCGGGCCTAGTCCTTTCGGGCCATCTTCGGCGCCTCAGGTGGGCTTCACGGTCGACAACAGGCCGATCCGCATCGCGGTCACCAGTGCCTGCGCCCGGTTGGTGGCACCGAGCTTCTGGTAGAGCTTGGCGATGTGGGTCTTCACCGTCGACTCGCTCATGTAGAGCTGGCCCGCGATCTGGGCGGTGCCCAACCCCTCGGCAAGCAGGTCGAGCACTTCCTTCTCCCGCTCGGAGAGCTTGGGGCGGTCGTCGTTGGCGCGGCGCATCATTGCACCGACCAGGCCGGAGCAGAGGAACGTGCGCGGCGAGATCGCGGCGTGTCGGGCGGCGCTGACCACCTCACGACTGGGGGCGTCCTTGCCGACGAACGCGCTGGCGCCGGCCTCCATCGCGGCGAAGATGTGGTCGTCGCCCGAGTGCATGGTGAGCACCACCAGTCCCATCCTGTCGTTCTGCTGGCGGATGGTCTTCACGATGTCGAGGCCGGTGCCGTCGGGCAGCTGCAGGTCGGTGACCACCGCGTCGGGCATCTGCTCGCTGATCACCTTGAGGGCCTGGCCGACGCTGGCGGCCACCCCCACCACCGACACGTCGCTCTCGCGCTCGAAGGCACGGGAGAGACCGGTGCGGATCAACTCGTGGTCGTCGACCAGCACCACGCGCAGCGGATTGCTCTCGTCACTCATCGTCATGTCTCCACTCTGCCGTAGTCGCGAGGTGATGGGGGCGTGAGGCCGGACTGATCTCCACGGAGAGTTCCGCGCCGGGTCGGCCCTCACGGTCGTGCAGCTCGAGGTGGCCGCCCACCCGCCGGGCGCGTTCGCGCATGATGCGCAGGCCGTGGGAGTCGTCGCGCGCACCCTGCAGGCCCCGACCGTTGTCGATCACCCGCACCCGGGCATAGGGCGGGTGCACCACGCAGGCGACCCGGATCCGGGAGGCACGGGCATGCTTCACGGCGTTGTTCATGCCCTCCTGCACGATGCGCAGCAGCTCCGTCTCCACGTCGGAGCGCAGCCGGGCGTCCGCCTCGTCCAGCGTGACGTCGATCGGCAGGCCGGTCCGCGTCGAGATGTGGTCGGCCATCGCCTGCACGCTCTCGCCGAGGCTGAGGGTGCTGGCCGCCTCGTTGCGCAGCCCGAAGATGGCCCGGCGCAGCTCGGTGACCACCCGGGAGAGCTCGTCGCGCAACTCCTGGGCCGCCGCCACCTGCCTGGGGGAGTCGGCGATGTCCTCCACCCCGTCGATGAGGTAGCCGAAGGCGGCCAGGTCCTGCGCGATGCCGTCGTGCAGGTCGCGGGCCAGTCGCTGCCGCTCCTCGGCCGTCGCACCGGCCTGGATGCTGGTGAAGAGCAACGCGGTGTCGAGCTGCACCGCCTCCGCGCTGAGCCGCTCCGAGATCGCGGCAAGCGCGGTGAGGGTCGTAGCGCGGGGCTGCCCGAAGGCCGGGTGCATTGTCGCCTGCACCACGGCGACCACGCCCAACTCGGTGCGCAGCGGGAAGGCGAGGTCGGAGCCCTGCACCGCCGGGCGTGCGGTTCCGAAGACCTGGGCCACGAGACCGTCGCGCAGCCCCTCGTCGCCCACCCGCACGTCGCCCTCGAGCAGCGGGTTGACGCCATGGGCGTCGTGGATGAAGACCACGGCCCCGGAGATGGGCAGCTCCTCCTTGGTCAGGTCGATCACGTTCTGCGCGATGCTCAACGGATCGAGGCCGTCGACCAGCTCACCGGAGAGGTCGAGCAGGCGGTTGATGAGGGTGCGGGCCTCCCGGTAGGAGCTGGCCGTCGTGCCCTCCTCGCCCTTCAGGTTGTGCACGACGGCACCGATGGCACCGAGCCCGATGCCGACCATCAGCCAGGTGAAGACCGTGGAGGCGAGGCTGAGATCGACCGTGATGCGGTCGTTGGGCAGGGTGGCCGCGAGCAGCACCACTGCCTCCGCCCCCAGCACCTCCAGCAGACCACGTGTACCACGTACCAGCCCCGCGATGAAGAGCGGCACCCCGAGGGCCGGGAGCAGCACCGGTGACTCGGCCAGGGTGAGGGCTGCCAGCACGGCGACGGAGCTGGCCTCGACCACCAGCGCCGGCATCACCGGCACCCGGGCGAAACCTTCGAGGAAGACCGCCAGCAGCCAGACCGCGGCCAGCACCACCACCGAGAGGATCGGCCCGATGGAGCCGTCGACCGCCACCGGGAGCGCGAGCATGAGCAGCGCGAAGACCCGGGCCCCGGCGGTGACCGAGGCATAGCGGGTGCGGTCGTCGAGGGTGGTCACTGGCTAATGCTCAACTTGAGAACGCGTCCATGATGCTCAGGATGCCGGGGCCGATGACGATGATCAGCAGGCACGGCAGGATGAAGAGGATCACCGGCACCATGATCTTCACCGGCACCTGGCCGGCCTTCTCCTCCGCGCGCTGGCGGCGCTTGGTGCGCATCTCACTCGACTGCACCCGCAGCACCTGACCGACCGGGATACCGACGGCGTCGGCCTGCACCATGGCGCTGACGAAGGTCTTGAGGTCCTTGACCTGGGTGCGCTCACCGAGTGCCCGGAGCGCGTCGGCACGGCTGCGGCCGATCTGCATCTCCTGCAGCACCCGGGCGAGCTCCCCGGCCAGGGGACCTTCGGTCTTGCGGGCCACCTGCTGCAGGGCCGCGTCGAAGCCGAGCCCGGCCTCCACCGAGATGGTGAGCAGGTCGATGGCGTCGGGGAGCTCCTTGAGGAGCGCCTCCTCGCGCTTGACCGCGGTGTTGTAGAGCCAGATGTTGGGAGCGAAGAAGCCCAGCGCTGCGCCCGCAGCGAGTCCGAGGACGATGACCGGAGCCGACTGCCCGGTGAGCACGGTGAAGTAGGCGCCTGCCCCGATGCCGATGACGGTGCCGAGGATCTTGCCGGCCGAGACCCGGTCGATGGTCCACCCGGCCGGGTTGCCGGCCCGGTCGAGTTGCTGTCGGATCCGTTCGGTCTGGTCGGCGCCGGTGATCCGACGCCCCAGCCCCTGGAAGCGCTCCAGCAGGGGCACCAGCACCCGTTCGGTGAAGGACTGGTCCTGCTCCTTGGCCAGCTCCTCGACGGAGGTGGAGGAGCCGGTCATCGCCTCGAGCACCTCGAGCGACCGGTTGACCCCTGGCGCTCCGCGCTCAGCCCACCGACGGCGGAGAAGACGAGGAAGAGGGCACCGAAGATGAGCAGGGCGCCCAGCAGCAACACCATCTCAGACCTCCACCTTGACGAGTCGGCTGATCATGAAGGCACCGAGCGCCAGCAGCGCACAAGCGGCTGCCAGCATCACGATGCCCAGGAACTCGGTGTAGAGCGGCCGGACGTAGTCACGGCGGGTCAGCAGCAGGTAGCAGAACATGGCCACGGGCAACAAGCCGAGGATCCAGCCCGACAGCCGCCCTTCGGCGGAGAGCGTCTTCACCTGACGACGCAGGTAGTCACGCTCACGCAGGGTGGCCGCGACCGTGTTGAGCAGCTCGGCCAGGTTGCCACCGACCTGCCGCTGGATCCGGATGGCCATGATGACCCACGCGAAGTCCTTGCTCTGGTAGCGCTCGGCCACCTGGTCCAGCGCGTCCTCGAGCGGCACCCCGAGACGCGCCTCCATGAGCACCTGCTTGAACTCACCCGCGATGGGCTCGTTGCCCTCCTGCACCACCGTGTCGATCGACTGCGCGAGCGACATGCCGGCGCTCAGCGACCCGGAGAGCAACGTCAACGTGTCGGCCAGGCTGCTCTGGAAGGCGTCGAGGCGCTTCTTGCGCTTGAAGCCCAGCCACAGCCACGGCACCAGGGCACCGGCGAGCAGGGCCAGCAGCAGCACGACCAGGTCGCCGCCACCCAGCAGCACGCCCACCAGGCCGCCGCCGATGGTCAGGCCGCCGTGGAGCAGGATCCACTCGGCCGCCTTCATGCTGGAGCCGGCCTGCACCAGGCGCGCGGAGATCCGCTCCTCGAGCCCCTTGTTGCGGTTGAGCACCTTGGCGGCAGCGCCCTTGGCCTGGTCGAGGCTCAGTGCCGGACCACCCTCCGTCTTGCTGACGGCTGTCTCGGTCATGACGCCGTAGGCGCTGATCCGCTCCTCCGCGGTGGGGGCGGCCTTGGGCGCGGTGGCCGTGTACATGACGCCGCCGAGCAGCACCAGCAGACCGACGCCGAGGGCGGCGAGACCGGCATACATCGCCGACTTCGGAACCTGCAGGCTGCTCGACTCCTGCTTGTCGGAGGCGGGAAGCGTGGGCGTCTCGGTGCCGGTGCGGAGGTAGACGAGGCGGGAGGCGGTCAGCTCGCCGGCGGTCACTTCGACCGTCCCCTCGCGGGCCGTGACGTTCGAGGGGATCGAGGCAGTGACCACGATCTGACGGCTCAGCGTCTCGGCCTCGGCGTCGAACGCGGCCCCCAGCGCCTCGGTGGTCGCCTCGATCACGGCACCGTGGCCGGCGTCGGCGAAGCTCTGCAGCGGACCGAGGTCGGCAGGGGACTGGTCGAGCGCGACCACGTCGACCTGCACCCCCGAGGCGGTGATCGCCTCGACGACGGACTCGTCGCTGGTGTCGGTGGTGTCCTTGCCGTCGGAGAGCACCAGTACCTGGCGCGCTCCTTGGTCACCGGCAGCGGCGACGGCCTCGATCACGCCGTTGTTGAGCGCGGTGTTCCGGGCGGTGGTGAGGCCTTCGATGACGGCCTTGGCCCGGTCCCGGTCGGTGCTGGGGGCCAGCTCGACCACCACGTCGTTGTCGAAGGTGACCACGCCGATCCGCACGTCTGCGGGAGCCGCATCGAGGAACGCGGTGGCGGCCGCCTTGGCAGGCTCGAACCGGTCGGCGTTGACCATCGAGTTGCTGGTGTCGATCGCCAGCACCGTGATGCGCTCGATGGTCTCGGTGGCGTCCTGGGCGAGCTCGGCCGACGTGTCGGCCGGCTGACCAGCGATCGTCACCCGTACGTCGTCAGGTGAGACCTTCGTGCCGCCCGGCACCGAGACGATCATCGCGAGATCGTCACCAGCTGCCTGGGCGTGGCTGATCACCAGCTCGTCGGCGGCCGACGCAGGTGCGGTGGCACCCAGTAGCACGGTGGCGGTCGCCAACGAGGCGACCAGACCACCGGCCAGCATCCGCAGGCGAGGTCGCATCAGAGGCCATCCATCGCGAAGATGGCCGGGTCGACGCTCACGTTGGCATAGGCCATCTTCTCGAGGAACTTCGGCCGCAGGCCGGTCGACCGGAGACGTCCGAGGCTCCGTCCGTTCTCGTCGAAGCCCGCCGAATGGTCATAGACGAAGACATCCTGGAGGGTGATCACATCACCCTCCATCCGCTCCACCTCGGTGATGTGGGTGATGTGACGTGAGCCGTCCTTGAAACGGGTCTGGTGCACGATCACGTCGACCGCCGAGGCCACCTGCTCCCGGATCGCCCGGATCGGCAGGTCCATGCCAGCCATCATCACCATGGTCTCGACGCGCGCCAGGGTGTCGCGGGGACCGTTGGAGTGGACCGTGCAGATCGACCCGTCGTGGCCGGTGTTCATCGCCTGAAGCATGTCGAGCGCGGAGGCGTCACGGACCTCACCGACGATGACGCGGTCGGGCCGCATGCGCAGGCTGTTCTTCACCAGGTCGCGGATGTCGACCTCACCCTTGCCCTCCAGGTTGGCCGGGCGCGACTCGAGGCGCACCACGTGCTCCTGGTGCAGCTGGAGCTCGGCGGCGTCCTCGATCGTCACGATGCGCTCGTCGCTCGGGATGAACGACGACAGCACGTTGAGCGTCGTCGTCTTTCCGGCACCGGTGGAGCCCGACACGATGATGTTGAGCCGGCCCCGCACGCAGGCGTCGAGGAAGTCGCTGGCCCGCTGGGTCATCGAGCCGAACCGCACCAGGTCGGCGGCGGTGAGGGGGTCGGTGGCGAACTTGCGGATCGTCAGGCTGGAGCCGTCGATCGCCAGCGGTGGGATCACCGCATTGACGCGAGAGCCGTCGGGCAGCCGGGCATCGACCATCGGGCTCGACTCGTCCACGCGCCGACCGATGCGCGAGACGATCTTCTCGATCGTGCGTCGCAGGTGGGACTCGTCGGTGAACTTCACGTCCACCCACTCCAGCCGACCCTTGCGCTCCACCCAGACCTGGTCGTGGCCGTTGACCATGACCTCGCTGACCTCTTCGTCGCGCAACAGCGGCTGGATCGGGCCGTAGCCGAGGATGTCGTCGGTGATCTCGAGGGTGACCTTCTGGCGGTCCGAGGCGCTCAGCGGTCGGTCCTGCGCCCCGAGCACGTCGCGCAGCACGCCGCGGACCCGCTGCTCGAGGTCTTCCTGGTCCATGTCGAGGTCATAGAGCTGGGGGCCGAGCTGACGCAGCAGCTCCGCGTGGATGTTGCCCTTCAGCTCCTCGAGTCGATCGGCGTGCTGGGTGGCGGCATGCGCCAGCCGGCGATTGACCGACGGATCGGTCGCCGAGGAGCCAGCCACCCGCTTGCCGACAGGATGCGGCGTCGTGCCGGTCGTCCCAGCCGTGCCGACCACGGTGGCGGCGGCCTCGGTGTCGCGGTTCTCGGTCGGCGTCTCCAGACCCGCCTTGGCGCGCGCGATCCGGTCACCCAAGCTGCTCATCGTGCGCTCACTTCCGGTTGCGGCGCCACAGGGCGCCCCTGCTGCTCGACTCGCTCCTGCTCGACTCGCCCTTGCCCGACCTGCCCTCGGGAGCAGCGGCGGGTTCCTCCTCGCCGGCGAGCTTGCGAGCGAGTTTGCGGAACTCCACGCTCGCCGGGTGCGACGGGTTGCCGATCACGATCGGTTTGCCGGCGTTGGTGGCGGCGGCGATGTCGATCGAGGACGGCACCATCGTGGTGATCGGCATGCCGAGGATCGTCTCGACCTTGCTGGGGTCGAGCCCCACCGCGTCATCGGCACGGTTGAGCACCAGGTGGCGGCTGCCCTGCGCGATGTTGAGCAGGTCGAGCGTCTCGAGGGCGACCTTCACGTTCTTGAGGGTGGGGACGTCGAGGGTCGCCACGATCACGCACTCGTCGGTCTCGTCGAGGGCCTGCAGGGTCTGCTCGTCGAAACTGGGGGAGGTGTCGACCACGACGTAGTCGAACTCTCGCTTCAGGGTGCGCATCATGCGTGCCACCAGCGTCGCGGTGACCCGGTCGCGTGCATCGGGCAGGCTCGGCGCCGCCAGCACCATGAGCGACTGCTCGTGACGGGTCAGCAGCGACTCCACGAGGGCGAAGTCGATCTGGTCCTCGCCGCCGATGGCCTCCTCGATGGTGTGGTGCGGGAAGAGCTGCATCGTGATCGCGACGTCACCGAAGGCGAGGTCGAGGTCGATCAGGCAGACCTTGCGGGCACCGCCGTCGGCCAGGGCCAGAGCGAGGTTGACCGAGGTCGTGGTCTTGCCGACGCCACCCTTGGGGAGAAGACGGTGACGACGGTGCCCTCGCGCTGGGTCTGGGCCTGCTGACCGCCGTGCAGGGCCTTCCAGTACTGCTCGGCGCGGCCGACGGCCGCCAGCAGGCCGGCCGTGTCGTCGGTCTGCACGACGTCGCGGGCGCCGGATTGCATCGCCTTGTAGAGGACCTCCGCGTCCACCTCCTCGCGGACGAGGATCACTGAGGTGGAGGGGCGGGTGTAGCGCATGCCCTCGGCGATGTCGATGGCGTCGGCGAGGGCCAGGCTGGGGCCGGCCACCACGGCGAACTCGCTCGTGTGCCGACCCAGCCACGAGTGCATGGTCTCCGCGGAGTCGACACCGTGGGCGCGTGGCAGGACGGCGGCCAGACGCGCGATGACCTCAGGATCCTTGTCGACGATGAGGGTCATCAGCGGGCCCGGGGAGGAAGTTGTCCTGCTTGACCACCGGGCCGTTGTCGACCTCGGAGTCCTCGTTGAGGAGGCCGAAGGCGAGCTCGCCGTCGTGCGATCCGAAGATGATCCGGGTTGCCTGCTCCTGGGTGACGGCCAGCGTCATCAGGGTGCGCGGGAGTTCCTCGGTGACCGACTCACCGCTCTCGTTGGTCGACGTCGTGGTGATGGTGGAGGTGGTGCCCACTCCGAGCACCAGCACCCGCTGCAACAGCGTGGCGGTGTATTCGGGCTGGTTGTTGTCGATCTCTTCGGTGAAGAAGATCGTGACCTCCGAGCCGGGGTTGACGAAACCCGCTACCCGCGCCGGGTCGGTGAGGTTGACGGAGATCGCCATCAAACCCTCGGGAATGGCGAGGGTGCCGCTCTCGACGGCACCGGAGCCGAACTTGTTGGAGGTGACCTGCTCGCCGGCGAAGAGCCGGGTAGTCGCCCGCAGTCCGCTCAACGACTGGGTGTCGGCCTGGGCGCCGGGAAGGATCTGATCCTTGGGCACCTCGACCGTCTTGATCTTGCCGGCGGTCACGGCGTCGTCGAAGTTCTCACCCGCGTCGATGTCCTCGACGGCCTGCAGGACGTCGACCGCCTCGATGTCCTCCTTGGCGCGGTCGTCTGCCCCCTGCACGTAGAGGAAGACGAGAAGGGTGCCGAGCGCTGCAATCACTGCCGCCAGGACGAGCAGGATCTTCCGACGGTCCATGACCACCACTTTCGAATGAGTCGCTACGAGACGTCCCGGCCCTCCTGACGAGGAATCTCGGCCGACGCGGGGTCAAAGATGCCAAAGATGGGGGATGAATGCGGAGTTGTTCTCGGGATATGGCTCGAAATGACTAGACCAGTTGTCCAATGGATGGACTCCGGCCTGCAGTCAGCCGACCGGAGCGCAGCGATCCGGCGCGAGGGTTCAGTGCGAGTAGAGCGCCTCGACGTCGTCGCGGAAGTCTCGCATGACCACGTTGCGCTTGAGCTTGAGGCTCGGTGTGAGCTCTCCGGTCTCCTCGGTCCAGTCGACGGGGAGCACGGTGAACTTGCGGATCGACTCGGCCTTCGAGACGGCCTTGTTGGCCTCCTCGACGGCTTCCTGGACCGCGGCGCGCAGGTCGTCGTCGTCCACGAGGTCGGCGATCTTGCCGGACTTGCCGTTCTCCTTCGCCCAGAAGGGGAAGTACTCCGGGTCGATCGTGACGAGCGCCGCGATGAAGGGCTGGCCGTCGCCGACCACCATGCACTGGCTGACCAGCGGGTGTGCCCGCAACCGGTCCTCGAGCACCGCCGGAGCGACGTTCTTGCCGCCGGCGGTCACCAGGATCTCCTTCTTGCGTCCGGTGATCCGGATGAAGCCTTCGTCATCGACCTCGCCCTGGTCGCCGGAGTGGAACCAGCCGTCGACCAGCGCCTCGGCGGTCGCGGCATCGTTCTTCCAGTAGCCCTTGAGCACCTGGCCGCCCTTGAAGAGCAGCTCGCCGTCCTCGGCCACGCGCACCGTCGTGCCGCCCAGCGGGCGGCCGACCGTGCCGACCTTGATGGCGTCGGGCAGGTTGACCGACAGCGCCGCCGTGGTCTCGGTGAGGCCGTAGCCCTCGAGCACGGTGAGGCCGATGCCCCGGTAGAAGTGGCCGAGCCGCTCGCCCAGCGGTGCGCCACCGGAGACGGCGTACTCACACCGACCTCCGAGCGTGGTGCGGAGCTTGCTGTAGACGAGCTTGTCGAAGAGCGCGTGCTGCAGCCGCACCGGCAGCGACACCTTGCCGGTGTCCTGGCCGCGGCTCCAGGCGATGGCGACCTCGGCGGCGCGGGCGAAGATCTTGCCCTTGCCGTCGGCTGCTGCTCGCTGCGACGCGGTGTTGTAGACCTTCTCGAAGACGCGCGGCACCGCGAGGATGAAGGTCGGCTTGAAGTTGCCGAGGTCCTCCACGAGGTTGGCGATGTCGGCACTGTGGCCGAGCTTCACCCGGCCCTTGATGCAACCGATCTGGATGATGCGGGCGAAGACGTGGGCGAGCGGCAGGAAGAGCAGGGTCGAAGCGCCCTCGGTGCCGAAGAGCCGCTCCAGCTCGTCGACGGCCACGCCGAGCTCGAACATGAAGTTGCCGTGGGTGAGCATGCAGCCCTTCGGCCGGCCCGTGGTGCCCGAGGTGTAGATGAGCGTGCAGACGTCGTCGGGCGTCGCCGTCGTACGGCGCACCTCGAGTTCGTCGTCGCTGATGCCGGCGCCCGCTTCGGCCAGCTGGGCCATTGCACCGTCGTCGAGGGTCCAGACCTGGGTGAGCTCGGGGAGGTCGGCACGCAGCGGCTCGATCCGGTCGCGGTGGTCTGCGGTCTCGGCAACGATCGCCTTGGTGCCGGAGTCCTCGAGGATCCACCGGACCTGCTCGGCGGAGGAGGTCTCGTAGATCGGCACGGTGATCGCGCCGGCGGTCCAGATCGCGTAGTCGAGCAGGGTCCACTCGTAGCGGGTCTTGGAGAGCAGGGCGACTCGGTCGCCCGGCTCGATCCCGGAGGCCACCAGGCCCTTCGCGGCCTCCTGCACCTGACGCAGGAACTCCGCGGCGGTGACGTCGGTCCACTCGCCGCCGACGTTGCGGCTGAAGACCACGGTGTCGCCGTGCTCGCGGCCGTTGGCGACGACGTCGTCGGTCAGATTTCCGGTGCTGGGGATCTCGACCGTCAGGGGAGTGGAGAACTCACGCAAGGGGATACCTCCTGAGAAAGTGTGTCGGGCGGCACGTTACCCCGGTCACCGCCCGCTCGGCGTACCGCCGGTATCCGGTACGCTCGCGTCGCCGAGCAAGCACATCGGGCAGGGAGAAGAAGCGATGGCTGAACAGACCACGTCGTCGATCGTCGTCGACGCACCGCCCAGCGCCGTGATGGACGTGATCGCAGACTTCCCCGCCTATCCCGCGTGGGCCAAGGGCATGCGCAATGTCGAGGTGCGGGGCGACCTCGTCGACGGTCGTGCGCAGGAGGTCTTCTTCGAACTCGACGTCGCGCCGATCAAGGACGAATACACGTTGGCCTACGTCTGGCAGGGCGACGAGCAGGTGACCTGGACCCTCGTGGAGGGCAAGATCCTGCGGGCCCTGGACGGTGCCTATGTGCTCCGCGACCTCGGCAACGGCTCCACCGAGGTGACCTATCGCCTCTCGCTCGACGTGACCATTCCGTTGATCGGCATGCTGAAGCGCAAGGGCGAGAAGATCCTCATCGACACGGCGCTCAAGGGCCTCAAGAAGCGCGTCGAATCCCTGCCGCCCGCGTGAGGATCCTCCTCTTCACCGGCAAGGGAGGGGTCGGCAAGTCCACGGTCGCGGCGGCCACCGCCGCGCAGGCTGCTGCGCGCGGGCTGCGCACGCTGGTGCTGTCGACGGACGCCGCGCACTCGTTGGCCGACGCCTACGGTGTCGAGGTCGGCTCCGACCCGACGCCGATCGCCGACCACCTGCACGTGCAGCAGGTCGACGCGCAGAAGCGCTTCGAGGAGTCGTGGGCCGACATCCAGCGCTACCTGCTCTCCGTGCTCGACGTGGCCGGGGTCGATCCCGTCGCGGCCGAGGAACTCACCGTCATCCCCGGGGCGGAGGAGGTGCTGGCGCTGCTCGAGCTGCGGCTGCACGCTCTCTCGGGCACGTGGGACGTGATCGTCGTCGACTGCGCCCCGACCGCCGAGACACTGCGGCTCCTGGCGTTGCCGGAGGCACTCGGCTGGTACATGGAACGGGTCTTTCCCTTCGAGCGCAAGGTGGTCAAGGCGCTCAAGCCGGTGCTCACTCGCGCAGCCGGCGTGCCGATGCCCCAGGACTCCGTCTTCGACGCCATCGAGCGGCTGCACGCCGAGCTCGACGAGGTACGTCGTCTCCTGTCGGGACCCGATGCCAGCGTGCGGATCGTGATGACCCCCGAGACCGTCGTGCTCGCCGAGGCCCGTCGGTCCTTCACGACGCTCTCGCTCTTCGGCTACCGCGTCGACGGGGTGGTGGCCAACCGGATCTTCCCGGAGGCGGACGGCGACCCCTGGCGGGCCGGCTGGGTGGAAGCCCAGCGTCGGGTGCTGGCCGAGGTGGACCAGTCGTTCGCCGGGCTCACGAGGTGGCGATCGACCTACCGGGCGCACGAGCCTGTCGGGGTCGACGCCCTGCGCCGGCTCGCGGACGAGGTCTATCTCGGCACGGATCCTCTCGCCCCGGTGGTCGGCGAGGGGCCCCTCAGGTTGACCCGCACGGCCGGCGAGGCCGTGCTGACGTTGGAATTGCCCGGCGTGGACCGCAGCGACGTCGACCTTGCCCGGCATGGCGATGACCTCGTCGTGACGGTCGGGGCCTATCGTCGACTGCTCACGTTGCCGCCGGGCCTCTCCCGACATGCCGTGCGCGGCGCGCGTGTGGTCGACGGGACGTTGCAGGTGCGATTCGAGGAGGTGGGCAGGTGAACGAGGACGAGGGCCACGTGCCCCCCGGCGCCGACGGCGCCCAGAATTCCGGCGAGGGCGCGGAACCGATCGGCTCCGTGGCCGAGGAGGCGCTCAAGCTCTTCGGGGCACTGTCGGACTGGGCCAAGGACCAGGGTGACGGCCTCGGAGACGGAGTCTCCGGCATGGCTGCCGGTGCTGCACAGGCATTCCACGAGGTCAACGAGCACATCGCGACGGGCAGTGAGGAGTGCAAGTACTGCCCCGTCTGCCGTGCCGTGCACACCGTGCGCGAACTCAGCCCGGAGGTGAAGGCCCACCTCGCCGTGGCCGGCAGCAATCTCCTGCAAGCCGCTGCCGCGCTGATGGCCACCGCCACCTCGGACCCTGCCCGGGAGCAGGGAAGGCGTGATGACGGCGTCGAGCACATCCCTGTCGACGAGGACTGGCCCGAGACATGAACCCGGCGCTGACCGTCGGGATCGACGTCGGTGGCACGAAGATTGCCGCCGGGGTGGTGGAGACCGGTGGTCGCGTGGTCGAGCGACGACTGGTGCCGAGCCCCGCAGGATCGGCCGACGCGCTGGTCGATGTGATCGTCGACCTCGTCGCGGAGCTGGGCGCAGGGCACCCGATCGCCGCGGTGGGGCTGTGCGTGGCGGGCTTCGTCGACGCCGACGCGAGCACCGTCGTCACCGCCCCCAACCTGGCATGGCGCAACCTGCCGCTGCGCGCACTCGTCGCCGAACGCACCGGGTTGCCGGTCGTCGTGGAGAACGACGGCAACGCTGCAGCCTGGGGCGAACGCATCCTGGGGGCCGGCCGGGGCGTCGACGACCTCCTGATGGTCGCTGTGGGCACCGGTGTCGGCGGCGGCATCGTACTCGGAGGAGAGCTGCGCCGTGGCGGTCACGGCATGGCCGCCGAGATCGGGCACCTCACCCTCGTGCCCGGGGAGAACCCTGTGGTTGTGGTCGGAGGGGGTGCCTGGAGCAGTACGCGAGCGGCTCGGCCCTCGTCCGGGCCGCCCAAGCGGTCCTCGGCAACGACCCCACGCTCGACGGACCGACGATCACGGCGCTCGCCCGGCGCGGCGACGTCAAGGCGGTCGAACTCATGGCCACCTTGGGAACCCACCTGGGGTGCGGCATCGCGTCGCTGGTCGCCGTGCTCGATCCGTCGGTGGTGGTGGTCGGTGGTGGTGTCGCGGCTGCCGGTGATCTCCTGTTGGAGCCGATCCGGATCGCGCTGCGCTCGGAACTGCCCGGTGGCGCCAGCCGACCTGCGCCCGAGATCGTGTCGGCTGCTCTCGGCAACGACGCTGGGGTGATCGGCGTCGCCCAGCTTGCCCAGCGCGAGGTCGGGGCGGCCAGCGGATGAGCGCCTCGCCCGTCGTCGGCATCGATGTCGGCGGCACCAAGATCATCGGCGGCCTCGTCGGGGCCGACGGCACTCTCCTGCGGACTGCCCGGT
>NZ_JAKGRW010000037.1 GCF_021555175.1 Nocardioides alcanivorans
AGCCGCGACGGCCAGGCGCGATGGTTGCGACCGCAACTCCGGCGGCGGCCCTGCCACTCGGCGAGTCCAGGTCGCCCTCGGCCGGCGGCCAGCGCGGTCGAGGCCACGAGGTAGTAGATGGCCAGGAACGGCAGCTCGTTGATCAGCATCCCGAAGAGCCAGCTGACCCTCCCCACGAGCAACGGCCGGCGCGGAGCGACCACTGCGAAGAAGGTGCACCAGGCAGCGAGCGCCACCGTCACGAGATATCCCACCGGCGCAGTCATGGCGCCCTCTCTCATCGCCCGGAGCCTCTCGGCAGCGCCCGCAACCTTACGTATGCGGTCCGTCGAGCTCGGGTAGCGTCGTGCAGATGTTCGTTGATCCTGCGAGCCCCGAGGCGGTGGCCGCGTTCGTCCGCGCCTGCCGATTGGGCGTGGTGGCGACGGTCGACGACTCCGGGCGTCCCGGAAGCGGCCCTCGTCGGCCTCGCGGCGCTGGACGACGGCACGCTGATCTTCGACGCGCCCCGAGCTTCGCGGAAGATCGCGAACATCGGCCACGACCCCCACGTCGCGGTCGTCGTCGGATGGAGCGACGACACCACCGTGCAGATCGAAGGTGTGGCCGCCGTCGCCCATGGTGAACTGCGTGGCGACTACGGACGCGCCTACAACGAGCAGTTTCCCGGCTCCCGTGCCCTCGACGACGACTTCGCGGTCGTCGCGATCCGCCCCACCTGGTTGCGGAGCTACACCGCCACCGCCGGCGCGCCCGACGTCACCGAGGCGCACTGGGCTCCGAGCACAGGTGGCAGGCTGGGCGCATGACGACTCCCGCCCTGACGATGAACGACGGACACCTCATCCCGCAGATCGGCTTCGGCACCTTCAAGATCGACCCGTTCGAGACCGCCGAGGTCGTCTCCCGCGCCCTGCAGGTCGGATACCGCCACATCGACACCGCGCAGATGTATGGCAACGAGCAGGGCGTCGGCGAAGCAGTGCGCACCTCCGGCATCTCGCGCGACGAGGTCTTCGTGACCACCAAGCTGAACAACCCGCACCACCGGCCCGACGACGTCCGTCGCAGCTTCGACGAGTCGCTCGCGACGATGGGCCTCGACCGCATCGACCTGTTCCTGATCCACTGGCCACTGCCCACGCAGTACGACGGCGACTACGTCTCGACCTGGCGCGCGATGACCGAGCTGGTCGCCGACGGCCGGGTCCGATCGGTGGGTGTCTCCAACTTCGAGCCCAATCACCTGGCGCGGATCATCGACGAGACGGGGATCGTCCCGGCGGTCAACCAGGTCGAGGTGCACCCCTACTTCGACAACACCGAGGTCCGCGCCGCCAACGCAGCGCGCGGCGTACTCACCGAGGCCTGGTCGCCGATCGCACGTGGCGCGGTGACGGGTGATCCGGTGGTCAAGGCGATCGCCGACCGGGTCGGGCGCAGCGAGACCCAGGTGGCCCTGCGCTGGCATCTCCAGCGCGGTGACATCGTCTTCCCGAAGACGGTCAACACCGAGCGGATGCGTGCCAACCTGGAGGTCACCGACTTCGAGCTCACCGACGACGACCTCGCCGCGATCAGCGCCCTCGACAAGGGCGCCGCCGGTCGTACCGGCCCCGATCCTGCGACCTTCGACTGGCTCGGCTGACCGCGCGGGCGATACCTTCCGCCCATGGCATCGTTCACCCGGGAAGAACTGGAGAGTTTCCGCGGCCGCGAGGTTCCCGACCTGATCGGGCCCGACCTGCGGTTGCTCTTCGTCGGCATCAACCCCGGCCTGTGGACGGCGGCAACGCAGACGCACTTCGCCCACCCCGGCAACCGCTTCTATCCCGCCTTGCTCAAGGCGGGGATCATCGTCGACCCGATCTCGCCTTCCGACGGCATGAGCGACGCCGACCGTGACGCCGTACGGGCCCGCGGCATCGGCATCACCAACGTGGTCGCCCGCGCGACCGCTCGCGCCGACGAACTCACCAAGGAGGAGTACGTCGCGGGTGGGGCGAGGCTGCGTCGCCTGGTCGAGGAGCGCCGCCCGACGGTCGTCGCCATCGCCGGGATCACCGCTTATCGCAGCGCCTTCAAGCAGCCGAAGGCGACAACAGGACGCCAGGGCGAGGACTGGGGTGACTCCCAGGTCTGGGTGGTGCCCAACCCCAGCGGGCTCAACGCCCACGCGACGGTCGACAGCCTTGCTGAGGCCTATGCGGAGGCTGCCCGGGCGGCCGGCGTCCTCTGATCACCCCCGCAGCGCCAGGCCCCACGCCTTGAGGATCCGCGCGAGCGCCGCCCTGTCGGCCTCGGGCAGCATCGCGACCAACCGGTGCTCGTTGACCAGGTGCACCTCGACCAACTCATCGATCAGGGTCACACCGGAGTCGGTCAGCCTGATCTGACGCGACCGTGCGTCGCCCTCGGCCCTCCGTCGCTCCACCAGCCCGAGCGCCGCCAGCCGGTCGACCCGCTTGGTGGTCGCCCCCGAGGTCACCATCGTCCTCGACGCGATGTCCCCCGCACTCAGTTCGTAGGGCGCCCCGGCCCGCCTCAGCGTCGCGAGCACATCGAAGTCGCCCCGCCCCAGACCTGCCTGCCGGAAGACGACCGACAGTTCCTCGTCCAACATCTCGGCCACCCGGTGGAGCCGCCCGATCACCCCCAGCGGTGAGGCGTCGAGGTCAGGGCGCTCCTGCGCCCACTGCTCGAGGATGCGGTCGACCCGGTCCTCACCCACCTGCTCTCCAGCCACACCTCGGAATATACCTTCCCCGGAAGGAATTATGCCTTCCATGGAAACCATTCACCTGCGCACCGTGCTCGTCACCGCCGTGGCGCCTGCCGCATGGGGCACGACCTACCTCGTCACCGAGCGGTTCCTGCCGCCCGATCGGCCGTTCTTCTCGGCTGCCGTCCGCGCCCTGCCGGTCGGCCTCGTGCTCCTGGCGTGGACGAGGCAACTCCCTCCACGAGGGTGGTGGGGACGGGCGATCGCCCTGGGTCTGTGCAACATCGGCCTCTTCTTCCCCCTCCTCTTCCTCTCCGCCTATCGCCTGCCCGGCGGGTTGGCAGCCACGGTGCAGGCCGCCTCGCCCCTCGTCGTGATGGCGCTGGCCTGGCCACTGATCCGCGAGCGACCGACAGTGCTCCGGGTCGCTGCCGCCCTCGTCGGCCTGACCGGCGTCGCACTGCTGGTGCTGCGCAGCCCGGGCGGGGCCGACCCCTCGGCGTCGCCGCGGCGTTCGGCTCCGTGGTCGTCTCGGGCCTCGGCTTCGTGCTGATCAAGCGCTGGGTTCCGCCGGTGCCGATGCTGACGCTCGTGTCGTGGCAGCTGGTGGTCGGCGGGATCGTGCTCGTGCCGCTGGCCCTGCTCGTCGAGGGTCGCCCGCCCGCGCTCGACGCCGGGGCGGTCGGCGGGCTCGCCTGGATGGCGGTGGTGGGCACGGGTCTGGCCTACGTGTGCTGGTTCCGCGGGCTGCGGCGGATGCCGGCCGGAGGGGTCGCACTCGTCGGACTGGTGAATCCAGTGGTCGCGACCACCCTCGGGGTTGCCTTCGTCGCCGAACCCTTCGGCATCACTCAGGCCCTCGGCATGGCCCTGGTGCTGGGTGGCGTCCTCGCCGGACAGCTGCACCTGCCTGTGCGGCGACGTACCCGCATCCTGGCCGAAGCGGTCAGCGGTGGTCGACCTTGACCTCGTTGGACTTCACTCCCTTGGCCGAGTCGACGACGCGCCAGGAGATCGTGCCCGTCCTGGAGGTCTCGACATAGGTGGAGAAGGTCTCGTTGGCGACGTTGACGTCGAGCGGGAAGTCGGCCCAGGCGCCGTCGTCGATCTTGTACTCGATGTCGAGCATCGTGCCCTCACCACCGGGATAGATGCCGGAGAGATAGAGCTGCTCCCCGGCGAGATCTCGAAGGCACCCTGACTCAGCGTGATCCGGTCCTTGTCGGCGCTCTCGCTCTCGGACGCCTCCTCGCTGGACTCGTCGTCCGACGCCTCGTCGGACGCGTCGCCCGGGTCCTCGTCATCGGTCGGGACCAGCGTCACCAACGGCCCCGACTGCTCCTCGGTGGGCACCGGGTCAGGCATGTAGAGCGAGTCGCCGACCTCGGAGGTCGAGTTGGCGGCCGCATCCTGGGCGTCACTCAGCCCGAGGACACGTGTCGCGGTGACCACGCCGATGCCGCCCAGCACCCCGACCACGAGCGCGACCGCACCGAGCGCGACCAACCCGTTGAGGACCGGGTTCTCTTCTCGCTTGTCCGGTTCGGACACGCTGGCTCCAATGCGCTCGAGTGGGCAGGTCTCGCCATTCTTGCAAAGGACACCACGAACGCCACCAACGCGTGCTGCTCAGAAGCCCCGCATCCACAGGTTCTCGTCGACGAGGTGGCGTGATCGCCAGCCGTCGGGCGTGCGCACCATCGTGTGGTGGTAGTAGCCACCGACCTCCAGGAGCCTCTCGGCTCCGTCGGGCGCGACGGCCACCATCGGGTTCGTGAAGTACGCCGTCACGTGCGCCTCGTCGGGCCGGCCCGTCGAGCCGAGGTCTGCGAAGCCGATCGAGACCTGGCCGATGATGTGCTGGTAGCGGTCGAACCCGTTCAGCCCCTGCGCGACCCACGGCACCGCTTCGGAGGGAGGAGCCACCGGCCCTCCGACCGAGGAGTAGTCGAGCACCGCGTCCGGGGTGAAGACATCAACGTGGAGGTCGTCCCACCGCCGTGTGTCGATCGCACGGGTGTAGCGGGTGATCACATCGATCACCTCGAGACGATCCCCGATCTCCTGCAGATCCATCGCGCCTCCCAGGCGGTCCGTCAAGCGAGTGGTTCGACCAACGGGACGCACCATTCCAGAAACCTGCAACGAGTTCTAGTGTGCGAGGCATGCGATTCACCTACGCCGAAGCAATGACCCGGGCCCACTACTACGCCCCGCTCGCCCAAGCTGCTGAGGCGGCCGGCTACACCTCGATGACCGTCGCAGACTCCCTGATCTATCCCAAGGAGTCCGACTCGAGCTACCCCTACACCGACACCGGCGACCGGGAGTTCCTCGAGAACAAGGAGTTCATCGAGACGATGATCTTCTGCGCGCACGTCTTCGCGGTCACCGAGAAGCTGCGCCTGACACCGTTCGTGCTGAAGCTCCCGGTGCGCCCCCGGTGTTGATCGCCAAGCAGGCGTCGTCCGTCGCGTTCCTCTCCGACAACCGCCTCACCATGGGCGTCGGCCTCTCCCCGTGGCCCGAGGACTTCGTGGCGATGGGCGTGCCGTGGGAGAAGCGCGGCAAGCGGATGGACGAGTGCATCGACATCTTCCGCGGCCTCACCTCCGGTGAGTACTTCAGCTACTCCGGCGATTTCTACGACATCGCCGAGATGAAGCAGACGCCCGCTCCGACCCAGCCGATCCCGGTGCTGGTCGGTGGCCACAGCGACGCCGCCCTGCGGCGCGCCGTCCGCAAGGGCGACGGCTGGATGCACGCCGGCGGCGACGCCGAGACGCTCGACCGCCTGCTCGACCGCCTTGCCGAGATCCGCAAGGAAGAGGGCGACACCCGCGACGACTTCGAGATCCACGTGATCTCCGCCGATGCCTACAGCCTCGACGGCATCAAGCGGCTCGAGGACAAGGGCGTCACCGACTGCATCGTCGGCTTCCGCCAGGCCTACATCATGGGCCAGGACGAGGAGCCGATCGAGAAGAAGGTCGCCGCCCTCAACCGATACGCCGACGGCATCATCTCCAAGGTCGGCTGACATGGCCGAGATGAACCCGCAGCAGTCCCCGGAGACACAGGCTGCCGCCGAGAAGCTGTCGGCGGGAGCCCAGGCGTTCGCCGACGCCGTCCGCGAGGCCGACCGGCTGATCAGCAACCCACCCTTCGAGGTGACCCCGCAGGAGATGGCCGAGGGCCACGAGTACCTCTCCGGCAGCATCCGCTCGGCCATCCAGGCCGCATTCAACTACGACCTCGAGCACCCGGTGCTGTTCAACCCGACCCACCAGTACGCGCGCCAAGGCCTGGACAACCCCGACGCGATCTACTTCAACGCCTACCTGACCGAAGGGGCGTCGTACGTCCTCTCCGGCAAGCGTGGCACCACCGCCGACCTGGCCTTCCAGATCATGGACGGCAACTACACGGCGGAAGGCTCGCCGACGAGCGTCGCGGCGTTCGACGACCGCGAGTTGGAGATCGCCGAGGACGGCACGTTCGAGTGGCGGTTCGGCCCGGAACTCGGGCTGAACAAGGGTGCGTCGCTGATCATCCGGGAGGTCTCCAGCGACTGGACCACCGAGGAGCGCGGCACGATCCGGCTGCAGCGGCTCGACACCGCCGGCGTACCCCGCGGGCCGTTCGACCCCGACGTGCTGAGCAAGAAGTACCACGTCGCAGCCAAGATGCTGATCGGGCGCATCCACACGTGGTACGCCTTCCCGCAGTGGTTCACCTACAAGGAGCCGGTCAACACGTTGACCGTGCCGAAGTCGACCCCGGGCGGCCTCGCCAGCCAGTTCTCCTCGATCGGCCACTACGACCTCAACCCGGTCGATGGTCGCGAGCAGGCGATGGTCGTGACCGTCCCGGTCTGCGACGCGGCGCCCTACCAGGCGATCCAGATCGGGTCGCGCTGGTACGTCTCGACCGACTACGAGCACCACCAGACCTCACTGACCCGTGACCAGAGCCAGGTCGACCCGGACGGCAAACTCCGCTACGTCATCTCCGAGTCGAACCCCGGCGTCGCGAACTGGCTGGAGACCACCGGTCACCCGCTGGGCCTGACGATGCTGCGCTGGCAGCGGGTCGAGCGCGACCTCACCGCCGAGGACGGCCCGCAGGTGCAGGTGGTGCCGTTCGACGAGGTCGAGCAGCACCTGCCGTACTTCGAGCAGAACCGCGTCACGCCCGAGGAGTGGAAGGCGCGCATCGAGGCACGTCAGGTCGGCGTCGCCTCCCGCATGATCTCCTGACCGCGAACCTTCAGTCAGAAGGCGCGAACCTTCACCAAGGTACGACGACAGACGGCCACGGGTCCGACCCGTGGCCGTCTCGTCAACGAAACCGGCCCTCGACTCTGACTGAAACAGGTTCTAGCCTCTCGTCATGGTGAACTTCCTGCAGGACAAAGTGATCGTTCTCTCCGGCGTCGGGCCCGGCCTCGGCCGCTCCTTGGGCGAGGAGGCAGCCAAGGCAGGCGCCGACCTGGTGCTGGTCTCCCGCACCGAGAGCCGGCTGGAGAAGATGGCAGAGGTCGTGCGGTCGCACGGCAGGCGAGCCCTCGTCGTACCGACAGACATCAACGACGAGGCGCAGCGAGCCGCACTCGTCGACGCTGCACTCGCCGAGTTCGGTCGGGTGGACTGCCTGATCAACAACGCCTTCGCGATCCCGCCGATGGAACCCATCTCGACACTGAGCGTGGAGAGCCTGCGTGAGGCACAGGAGACCAACGTCTTCGCTCCGCTGCGGCTCTGTGCGCTGTTCGCCGACGCGCTGGCGGCGAGCAAGGGGTCGATCATCATGCTCAACTCCGCCGTGGTGCACCACTCCGAGCCGGTCTATTCGGGCTACAAGTTGTCGAAGGGCACCTTGAAGCACCTCGCGTCCTCGCTGGCCACCGAACTCGGGCCCCGGGGCATCCGGGTCAACTCGGTCGCGCCGTCCTACATCTATGAAGACGTCAACAAGGCCTACTTCGACTGGATCGCCAGCGAGACGGGCCGCACCCATGAAGACGTGTACGCCGAGAAGGCGGCGCCGACGGACCTGAAGCGACTGGCCGACCCGGAGGAGGTCGCTCGCGCCGCCCTCTTCTTCGCCAGCGACCTCGCCTCCGCGGTCACCGGCACGATGCTCAACGTCGACTGCGGCGAATTCCACGACAACTGAGGAGATCGATCCCATGGCACGCGAACGCGCCGATGTCGGCACCTACGAGGACATCGCCGAAGCGGCGATGCGCACGTCCGGCCTGAGTGACTTCGGCGGCACGGAGCACGAGGAGGGCCTGCGCATCCTCGTGGACGACCTCAACTCGCCCGTCGCCGGACTCACCGGGGTCGGCAACTTCATGCAGCGCTCCTACGTGAAGAGCGCCCTGGTCGGCCGGCTGCTCAGCCAGCACGGCTTCACCACCCATCCGGAGCACGCCGAGGTGCCGATCGAGCGCCCCATCTTCGTGGTGGGCCTGCCGCGCACCGGCACCACCGCACTGCACCGCCTGCTCACGGTCGACGAGCGCCACCAGGGCCTGGAGCTGTGGCTCACCGAATACCCCCAGCCGCGCCCCGCCAGGGAGACCTGGGACGACAACCCCATCTATGCCGGCATCAACCAGGCCTACTCCGCACACAACGTGGAGAACCCCGAGTTCATGGGCATCCACTACATCGACGCCGCCAGCGTCGAGGAGTGCTGGAGGATCCTGCGCCAGGGAGGTACGTCGATCGGATACGAGTCGCTGGCCGACGTGCCCCGCTACTCGGCCTGGCTGGCCCAGCAGGACTGGACGCCGTCGTACGAGCGCTACAAGGCCAACCTGCAGCTGATCGGCCTCAATGACCAGGAGAAGCGCTGGGTGCTCAAGAACCCGTCCCACCTGGCTGCGCTCGACGCCCTGATGACCGTCTTCCCCGATGCCCTCATCGTGCAGACCCACCGCGACCCGGTGGTCTCGATGGCATCGGCCTGCTCGCTCTCCGCCGAGGCAACTGCCGGTTGGTCGACCACGTTCGTCGGCAAGCGCATCGGCGAGACCCAGCTCGAGATGCTCTCCCGCTCCCACGCAAGCTTCGTCGAGGCCCGCAAGAAGTACGACCCCAAGCAGTTCATCGACGTCGACTACTCCGAGTTCGTCGCCAACCCGCTCGGCGTGACCCGGTCGATCTACGAGACCTTCGACCTCGACTGGTCACCTCAGGTCGCCGGCGAGGTCGAGGCCATGGACGCCGAGTCCAAGAAGGGCGGCCGTCGCCCCGCCCACCAGTACTCCCTCGAGGACTACGGCCTCACCGAGGAGCAGATCCGCGCCGCTTTCTGATCCGTTCCAGGCACGGCAATTCCCCGCCCGGGCGGGGAATTGCCGTCCTGGTGCGTGTGGCAACAGCCACCAAGCCTGCAATTTGGTGACAGAGTCCGGGCGCTGTGTCGGAGTCGACCACTCTCCAGCGAGGCGCGGTGGATGACGACTGCCCTCCACAGGCGCCGTCGGTACGCCGCCCCGTGTCGCCGCGCGTTCCTAGCGTCGGGGCATGTTGATCAATCCGAACCTTGTCGTCCCCCCGGGATGGAGCGTCGAGAGATGTCCTGAGACCGGGGACGACCTACTGCTCTGCGACGCCCTGCCCGCCAGCGGTTTCCGTCCCCGCGCGACGCTGACCAGCGCTCGCTGCGCCTTGTCCCTGCGCGAGTGGCAGGACGCCCAAGTGCTGGCGGTCCGCCAGTCGCTGAGCCGCGTGGACGTCGAAGATGTCGACATCCACGACCTCGGGATGTGCGATGCCGCCTACGTCCGAGTGCTGCACACCTTCGGAGAGCGCGACGTGATCACCGAGATCTGGTCGTGGGTCGCGGCCGAGGTTGCGTGGACCCTCCGCGCCACTGTTGACCACTGCGACTACGCCGACTTCTGCGATGTCTTCGAGCAGCTGGCGCTGTCGTTCAGGTCGTCATGAGCCGGAGGTTCAGACGGTGATGCCACGACGACGGGCGATCGCCGCCGCCTCGGTGCGCCCGGAGGCGCCCAGCTTCCGCAAGATGTTGGAGACGTGCACCGACACCGTCTTGGTGCTGATGAAGAGCTGGCGCCCGATCTCCCCGTTGCTGCGGCCAGCCGCCACCAACGTGAGGATCTCGCTCTCCCGCGGCGTCAGGGCCTCGTCGCTGCCCTGGCCACGCGCCGGGGACGCCCCCATCGTCTGCAACGCATCGAGCAGTGGCTGCGCACCGAGCTCGGCAGCAGTGATCCGCGCCCGGTCGACGTGTTCGCGCGCCGCGACCACGTCACCCGACGCACGGAGGATTTCGGCCAACCGGAGCTGACAGCGCGCTGTCTCGTAGGGGTGCTGGAGCTCGATGAAGTGCGTCGTGGTCTCCTGCCAGAGACCGATCAGATCCGCCAGGTCGGGAGCCTCCACGTCGCTGAGCCACCGCAACCGCAGGAACTCCGCCTCCAGACGCTTGGACCACGTCTTGGACTCGGGTCCCCAGTGGCCGCCGCCCTCATGGTGGTGCTGGACCACCTTCGATGCGCCGGCATGGAGCGATCGGGCCCGCTCGACCTGTCGGGCACGTTGGTCGCCGGTCAGGCCCGGTGCCGCGTCAGCCATCACCCCGATCATCACGGCAGTGAGTCTGACCCTGGCCTGGAAGAGCGGCGTCCAGATGGACGAGAGCACCTCGATCGCCTGGTCACCGACCGACAGAGCCTCCTCGAGCCGCCCCGCGCGAGCGAGCTCCTCGACCTCCACCGGGACACCGACGACGGCAACCGAACCGTCCTTGCGCCAGTCGTCGTGCAGGGCACGCAGCCTCTCTGCCTGTGGACGGCCCCGCGCCGAGAGCACCGCTGCCTGCCACACGACCAACAGCACTTCGGCGAGATGGGGCGGTGACTGGCCGTCGACATCGGCGAGCTCCAGCGCCGTGTCCCAGTCACCGGTGACGACGGCGATCTGAGCCGACTGCAGGCGGGAGTCGAAGGCGAAGGGGGCCCAGGGGATGCCCAGCGACTTCGCCCGCTCGATCGCCTTGGCGAAGGTGGCCAGTGCATCGGCGAAGAGGCCGCGGTCCTGATAGACACGCCCCAGCAGGAAGTAGGCACGTTGCTCGGCGGCCACCGCTCCGGTGCGGACCGCCCGCTCGGCGCTCTCCTGCAGGGCCTTCTCCAACTGTTCGATGGGCACGCTGCGGTCGAGGAAGACCAACGTGGTCATCGCCTCGCTCGCGGTCTTCGGCAGGTTGAGGGTCTCTGCAAGAGCCAGTGCCTCGGTCGCAGTCTCCTCCGCCTCGGGCAGACGCTTCAACGCCATCACCCGAGCCGAGGCTGCCATCAGCTTGGCCCGGTCTCGTCCCGCCTCCTGGGGGATGAGCTGCATCGCGGTGCGGAGGTGGCCGTGCCAGTCGATGTCGTTGTCGGTGAGCAGCGCGGTATAGGCCATCTGTAGGTGGAGCCGCGCCAGCGACGTGTCGTCAGCGGTGTCCTCGACCGCACGAAGGTGTCGTGACAGCAGCTTCTGCGCACGGATCAGGCTGCCGCTGTCGACCAACGCATCCACCGTCTTGAGCACCAGTGCGGACACGTCGAGATCGGGGCTGTGTCGCGAGTCCTCAGCGATCTCCAGTGCATTTTCGTAGTGGCGCGCAGCCTCGTCGGGACCACCGACCGAGGCTGCCTCGTCACCCGCGCGGATGCTGGCGAGCAGAGCAGTGGGTAGGTCGAGGGCGGCCCGCGCATGCAGCGCCAGCTCCGCGGCGGTGCCGTCAGCGACACCGTCGCGCAAGGCCTCGACGTACGCCGCGTGGATGCGGACGCGCTCCCCGGGCAGGAGATCGTCGTAGACGGCCTCGGCCAGCAGGGCGTGCCGGAAGGCATAGTCGTGGCTCCCGGCGGTCACCACCACGTGTGTCTCGACCGCGCGCCGCAACGCCTGGTCGAGCTCGGTCGCACTGACCCCGCTGGCGGCGGCGAGCAGGTCGTGTGAGACCCGGCGACCACCCACCGACATCGTGCGCACCACCTGGCGTGCGACGTCGTCGAGTCGGTCGAGGCGGATCAGCAGCAGGTCGGCCAGGTCGACGGGAACGCCGCCCCTGGAGGCACCGACGAGCTCCTCGACGAAGAAGGCGTTGCCCTCGGCCCGCTGCACGATGCAGGCGAGCTCGGTCTCTGCGAGGGGGTCGGGGTGGAGACCGCGCACCAGCTGCCGCACCGCGCCGTCGTCGAGCGGACCGAGCTGCAGCCGGGCGACCCCTTGGATGCGGGACCACTCAGCTGCCTTGGCACGCAGCGGGTG
>NZ_JAKGRW010000038.1 GCF_021555175.1 Nocardioides alcanivorans
GCGTGCCAAGGCAGCTGAGTGGTCCCGCATCCAAGGGGTCGCCCGGCTGCAGCTCGGTCCGCTCGACGACGGCGCGGTGCGGCAGCTGGTGCGCGGTCTCCACCCCGACCCCCTCGCAGAGACCGAGCTCGCCTGCATCGTGCAGCGGGCCGAGGGCAACGCCTTCTTCGTCGAGGAGCTCGTCGGTGCCTCCAGGGGCGGCGTTCCCGTCGACCTGGCCGACCTGCTGCTGATCCGCCTCGACCGACTCGACGACGTCGCACGCCAGGTGGTGCGCACGATGTCGGTGGGTGGTCGCCGGGTCTCACACGACCTGCTCGCCGCCGCCAGCGGGGTCAGTGCGACCGAGCTCGACCAGGCGTTGCGGCGCGCGGTCGAGACACACGTGGTGGTGACCGCCGGGAGCCACGACTATGCCTTCCGGCACGCCCTGCTGGCCGAGGCCGTCTACGACGATCTCCTGCCCGGGGAGCGCGTCCGCATCCACGCGGCGTACGTCGAGGCCTTGCGCGACGGTGTCGCTGACGGCACCGCCGCGGAGCTGGCGCTGCATGCGCGGGCCGCCCTCGACCTACCCACTGCTCTGCTCGCCAGCATCCGCGCGGGTGACGAGGCAGCCTCGGTCGGTGGTCCCGACGAGGCTGCGCGCCACTACGAAAATGCACTGGAGATCGCTGAGGACTCGCGACACAGCCCCGATCTCGACGTGTCCGCACTGGTGCTCAAGACGGTGGATGCGTTGGTCGACAGCGGCAGCCTGATCCGTGCGCAGAAGCTGCTGTCACGACACCTTCGTGCGGTCGAGGACACCGCTGACGACACGTCGCTGGCGCGGCTCCACCTACAGATGGCCTATACCGCGCTGCTCACCGACAACGACATCGACTGGCACGGCCACCTCCGCACCGCGATGCAGCTCATCCCCCAGGAGGCGGGACGAGACCGGGCCAAGCTGATGGCAGCCTCGGCTCGGGTGATGGCGTTGAAGCGTCTGCCCGAGGCGGAGGAGACTGCGACCGAGGCACTGGCTCTTGCAGAGACCCTCAACCTGCCGAAGACCGCGAGCGAGGCGATGACCACGTTGGTCTTCCTCGACCGCAGCGTGCCCATCGAACAGTTGGAGAAGGCCCTGCAGGAGAGCGCCGAGCGGGCGGTCCGCACCGGAGCGGTGGCCGCCGAGCAACGTGCCTACTTCCTGCTGGGGCGTGTCTATCAGGACCGCGGCCTCTTCGCCGATGCACTGGCCACCTTCGCCAAGGCGATCGAGCGGGCGAAGTCGCTGGGCATCCCCTGGGCCCCCTTCGCCTTCGACTCCCGCCTGCAGTCGGCTCAGATCGCCGTCGTCACCGGTGACTGGGACACGGCGCTGGAGCTCGCCGATGTCGACGGCCAGTCACCGCCCCATCTCGCCGAAGTGCTGTTGGTCGTGTGGCAGGCAGCGGTGCTCTCGGCGCGGGGCCGTCCACAGGCAGAGAGGCTGCGTGCCCTGCACGACGACTGGCGCAAGGACGGTTCGGTTGCCGTCGTCGGTGTCCCGGTGGAGGTCGAGGAGCTCGCTCGCGCGGGGCGGCTCGAGGAGGCTCTGTCGGTCGGTGACCAGGCGATCGAGGTGCTCTCGTCCATCTGGACGCCGCTCTTCCAGGCCAGGGTCAGACTCACTGCCGTGATGATCGGGGTGATGGCTGACGCGGCACCGGGCCTGACCGGCGACCAACGTGCCCGACAGGTCGAGCGGGCCCGATCGCTCCATGCCGGCGCATCGAAGGTGGTCCAGCACCACCATGAGGGCGGCGGCCACTGGGGACCCGAGTCCAAGACGTGGTCCAAGCGTCTGGAGGCGGAGTTCCTGCGGTTGCGGTGGCTCAGCGACGTGGAGGCTCCCGACCTGGCGGATCTGATCGGTCTCTGGCAGGAGACCACGACGCACTTCATCGAGCTCCAGCACCCCTACGAGACAGCGCGCTGTCAGCTCCGGTTGGCCGAAATCCTCCGTGCGTCGGGTGACGTGGTCGCGGCGCGCGAACACGTCGACCGGGCGCGGATCACTGCTGCCGAGCTCGGTGCGCAGCCACTGCTCGATGCGTTGCAGACGATGGGGGCGTCCCCGGCGCGTGGCCAGGGCAGCGACGAGGCCCTGACGCCGCGGGAGAGCGAGATCCTCACGTTGGTGGCGGCTGGCCGCAGCAACGGGGAGATCGGGCGCCAGCTCTTCATCAGCACCAAGACGGTGTCGGTGCACGTCTCCAACATCTTGCGGAAGCTGGGCGCCTCCGGGCGCACCGAGGCGGCGGCGATCGCCCGTCGTCGTGGCATCACCGTCTGAACCTCCGGCTCATGACGACCTGAACGACAGCGCCAGCTGCTCGAAGACATCGCAGAAGTCGGCGTAGTCGCAGTGGTCAACAGTGGCGCGGAGGGTCCACGCAACCTCGGCCGCGACCCACGACCAGATCTCGGTGATCACGTCGCGCTCTCCGAAGGTGTGCAGCACTCGGACGTAGGCGGCATCGCACATCCCGAGGTCGTGGATGTCGACATCTTCGACGTCCACGCGGCTCAGCGACTGGCGGACCGCCAGCACTTGGGCGTCCTGCCACTCGCGCAGGGACAAGGCGCAGCGAGCGCTGGTCAGCGTCGCGCGGGGACGGAAACCGCTGGCGGGCAGGGCGTCGCAGAGCAGTAGGTCGTCCCCGGTCTCAGGACATCTCTCGACGCTCCATCCCGGGGGGACGACAAGGTTCGGATTGATCAACATGCCCCGACGCTAGGAACGCGCGGCGACACGGGGCGGCGTACCGACGGCGCCTGTGGAGGGCAGTCGTCATCCACCGCGCCTCGCTGGAGAGTGGTCGACTCCGACACAGCGCCCGGACTCTGTCACCAAATTGCAGGCTTGGTGGCTGTTGCCACACGCACCAGGACGGCAATTCCCCGCCCGGGCGGGGAATTGCCGTGCCTGGAACGGATCAGAAAGCGGCGCGGATCTGCTCCTCGGTGAGGCCGTAGTCCTCGAGGGAGTACTGGTGGGCGGGGCGACGGCCGCCCTTCTTGGACTCGGCGTCCATGGCCTCGACCTCGCCGGCGACCTGAGGTGACCAGTCGAGGTCGAAGGTCTCGTAGATCGACCGGGTCACGCCGAGCGGGTTGGCGACGAACTCGGAGTAGTCGACGTCGATGAACTGCTTGGGGTCGTACTTCTTGCGGGCCTCGACGAAGCTTGCGTGGGAGCGGGAGAGCATCTCGAGCTGGGTCTCGCCGATGCGCTTGCCGACGAACGTGGTCGACCAACCGGCAGTTGCCTCGGCGGAGAGCGAGCAGGCCGATGCCATCGAGACCACCGGGTCGCGGTGGGTCTGCACGATGAGGGCATCGGGGAAGACGGTCATCAGGGCGTCGAGCGCAGCCAGGTGGGACGGGTTCTTGAGCACCCAGCGCTTCTCCTGGTCATTGAGGCCGATCAGCTGCAGGTTGGCCTTGTAGCGCTCGTACGACGGCGTCCAGTCCTGCTGGGCCAGCCAGGCCGAGTAGCGGGGCACGTCGGCCAGCGACTCGTATCCGATCGACGTACCTCCCTGGCGCAGGATCCTCCAGCACTCCTCGACGCTGGCGGCGTCGATGTAGTGGATGCCCATGAACTCGGGGTTCTCCACGTTGTGTGCGGAGTAGGCCTGGTTGATGCCGGCATAGATGGGGTTGTCGTCCCAGGTCTCCCTGGCGGGGCGCGGCTGGGGGTATTCGGTGAGCCACAGCTCCAGGCCCTGGTGGCGCTCGTCGACCGTGAGCAGGCGGTGCAGTGCGGTGGTGCCGGTGCGCGGCAGGCCCACCACGAAGATGGGGCGCTCGATCGGCACCTCGGCGTGCTCCGGATGGGTGGTGAAGCCGTGCTGGCTGAGCAGCCGGCCGACCAGGGCGCTCTTCACGTAGGAGCGCTGCATGAAGTTGCCGACCCCGGTGAGTCCGGCGACGGGCGAGTTGAGGTCGTCCACGAG
>NZ_JAKGRW010000039.1 GCF_021555175.1 Nocardioides alcanivorans
AGCCGGTCCTCGACCCCGCCCCGGCGGATCACCGTCGCCGCCGCGATCGTGCCGCCCGCACCGACTTGACCCGCACCTCCCGGCCGAGAGCTCCTGCCGCGCACCACCTGGCCGGCGCCGGAGCCAGCGGGCGACGTGCGACCAGCTACCGCGCCGAGCTCAACGCGCTGATCTCGACCTGACCGACGGCACCGATGGCTCGAATGACCGCGAGGGTTCACGTGAACCCTCGCAGCAACTGGCACGGACGAGCGCTCACCGCGACGGTTCACGTGCACCCTCGCAGTGCCCGGGCGCCTGCCGCGTGCCGTCTGACGTACGGCTCAGCGTCGACTGAACAACAGCCCGAGACCGACCAGGGTCAGCACTGCTGCGGCGCCGACCAGGGTCCAGATCAACGGCCAGTCGCGGGCTGCCATCACCAACCAGGGGCTCATCGCGCCGCACCCCTTCGCCAGCGACCCAGCAGCACTGCCCCAATGGCGGCGCACACCAGCGACCCAGCCAACATACCGATCGCAGCCGGCCAGGGACGCTCGTCTTCGGCGGCAGCCTGCGAGGTCCCGCCGGACGCCGGATCGGTAGCCGGCTCATCCTCAGCCGCCTCCTCCGAGACGACCTGCCGTAGGTCGGGAAGCGGCGCCGGCTCCACGTCGTAGGGCGAGTCGGGCTCCTCGTCGGTCACGACCTCGAGCGCGATCTCGATCTCGGCGCCCGGGGAGTCGGCGTGCTCTCCGTCGGCCTCCATGTCGAGGGTCACGAAGTAGAGGCCCGGGAAGGCGGCGGCGTTTCCGGGCGCCTCACGGTTGCGGTGGCGGATCGTCGGCGACACGACCCCGCCGCCCTTCTGGGTACTCCCGGGAAGATCAGCAGGTAGGTGTCCTGGAGCGGAGAGGTGCCCGACGAGTCGCCCACGGCGGTCGCCCAGTCGGAGGTGATGCCCAGCGGGTTGATCAAGCGCGGCCTGACCACCGGCGCCTCCGCGGTGTTGCCCTCGGGCAGCGACATCTCCAGCTGCAGGTGTTGTCCCCAGTCGAGCTGGACGGCGAAGAGCGCCGGGACACCGGGAGCGACCTGCACGTTGTAGCGCCCGTCGGGCAGCTCGGGAGCATCGGTGAAGTCGGTGCCGAGATCGCGGTCGACGACGTCGTCGCCCACGCCCAGGACACGCCACGCCACCCGGCGAGACGCCTCCGGGAGGTCGTCGGCCGTGGCCGCCGGCTCCTCCCACACCGCCAGCCTCGCGGTGGTGCCCGCGTAGTCGGTGGCCGACGTCAGGTCGTGCTCGACCCACACCGACCCGCCGGCACACTCCTCGGTCTTGGTGCCGCCGGCGCGCAGCTGCACCTGCACCAGTTCCTGGCCGACCGAGTCAGGACCACTCCAGGAGCAGTCACCCTCGGTGTCGTGCACCGTGACGAAGTGCTCCCCGTTGTTGACCAGCGGGGTCACCAGCGACTCCCCGATCCACAGCGTGTTGGCCGGGTCCTCCCGGTGCACCTCGAGCCATCCGTCGCCGGGCAGGTCGAGGGGATGGAGACCGGGCTGCACGAGCGGTGCGGCACCGCGATCCCCGGTGACGGTCACGAGATCTCCGGGCGCGCCCAGGGCACTCGAGGCAGCACCCAGCGGGGCGAGCAGGAGCGCACCCGCGCACACGGCGGCGGTGACGACGTACGAACGGATCACGCAAACACCCTTCCACGTCATGCCGGTACCCACACCTGCGACCGCACTCCCGGCGAGAACCCCCAGGCGGATGCCGACGCGACGCGAGCCGCCGCGATCCCCGGTAGGTTCGGAGACGACCCCCTGCCACTTCCCGTAGGTACGAGTACCCGTGACTGACGACATCCTCACCCAGCAGCACCAGGCCTTCGGTGCCACGGCGGCCGCCCTGGTCGCTGGCGCCCAGCAGGTGTTGGACGTGCACCCGGGCGAACTCCCCGGCCTGCTCGGCATCTCCGACCCCATGCTCGGTGCCTTGGTCGCCGGCACCCGTTCTCGCATCGGCAACGCCGTCGCCACCGGCCGACTCATCCAGTTGCGACAGCTGATCGAGGACGTCGCGTCAGGGGCTGCCTCCCGCGACGACATCCCCCTGGCACTGGCGCAGATCCGGGCCTCGACGATCCCGGCCGTGCCCGGTGACGTCACCGCCCGGGCGGGTACGCCGCCGGCTCCCGTCGCTGGTCCCCCGTCCGGAGACTGGCCGGCTCCCACCGCCCAGCCCCAGGACTGGTCGCCGCCCACGGTGCCCGATCCCGGACCGCTCTTCACCGTCGCATCGTTGACCTACGCCCGCAGTGTCGTGGCCCAGCACGTGCCTCAGACACCGGTGATCCGCTGGCCGCTGCTGGAGCAGCAACTCGGCACCGAACTGTGGGTGAAGCACGAGAACCACACACCGGTGGGTGCCTTCAAGGTGCGCGGCGGCCTCAACTATCTCGAGCGGTTGCGGGTCCACGGAGCGCGGCCCGCCGGACTGATCAGTGCCACCCGTGGCAACCACGGTCAGAGCCTCGCGTTTGCCGGTCGCGCGCACGGCATCCCGGTCACGATCGTGGTGCCCGAGGGCAACAGCCCCGACAAGAACGCTGCGATGGCAGCGCTGGGCGCCCACGTCATCACGCACGGCCACGACTTCCAGGCCGCCCTCGAGCACTCCCAGGCGCTGGCGGCCCAGCACGGCCTCACCGTCGTACCGGCCTTCCATCCGTGGCTGGTCGAGGGCGTCGCGACCCTCGCCGCCGAGCTCCACGAGCAGGTCCGCGGGATCGACGTCGTCTACGTGCCCGTCGGGATGGGTTCCGGCATCGCCGCACAGATCAACGTGCGCGACATGCTCGGCCTCGCCACCGAGGTGGTCGGAGTGGTCTCCACCGGGGCGCCGGCCCACGCCCACTCCTTCACCGCCGGCCGCCCGATCTCGACCGACGTGGTCGACACCTTCGTCGACGGGGTGGCCTGCCGGGTGCCCGATCCGATGGCCTGCGCGGTGATCCGCGCTGGTGCCTCTCGCATCGTGGAGGTGAGCGACGAGCAGGCTGCCGCCGCCATGCGCCTCATGTTTGCCGCCACCCACAACCTCGCCGAGCCGGCCGGCTCCCTGGCCCTCGCCGGGGCACTCGCCGAGCGTGATCGCCTGACCGGTCGCCGGGTCGCGATCGTCCACACGGGCGGCAACTGTGACGCCGACGTACTCCTGAGGGCACTGGGCTGACCCACGCCAACCGCCCCGGGCCGCTCAGCGGCGCGGCATCAGCGCTTCAGGGGTGCCGGGAAGGCCCGGGTAGTAGGCGCCTGCCGACCAGCCGCCGTCTGCTGCGATCTCGGCGCCGGTGACGTAGCGCGCCTCGTCGCTGGCCACGAAGACCGTGACGTCGGCAATCTCCTCCGGCTCACCGATCCGTTGCAACGGAACCCCCGGTAGGGGAGCTGGAGCTCGTCGCCGGTGCGGCCCATCGGGTTGCCCAGCACCGTGTCGACGCCACCGGGATGGACGGAGTTGACCCGAATGCCGTGCGGGCCGAGCTCGAACGCGAGTGACTTGGTGAACCCGCGCACCGCCCACTTCGACGCGGTGTAGGCGGAGAGTCCGTTGACGCCACGCAGTCCGTCGACGGAGGAGATGTTGACGATCGCGCCCTTTCCACGCTCCTTCATGCTCGGCACGACGGCCTTCGCGCCCAGCATGACGCCGATCAGGTTCACGTCGAGGAGCTTCCGGGTGCGCTCCAGGTCGAGCTCGTCGATGGCGCCCCAGTGCATGACGCCGGCGTTGTTGACCAGGACGTCGACCGGCCCGAAGGCCTGCTCGGCACAGCCCAGTGCCTCGGTCCAGGAGTCCTCGTCCGCCACGTCGTGGCGGAGGAACGCCGCGTTCTCACCGAGCTCGTCGGCCAGTGCCCCGCCCTTGTCGACCAGGAGATCCGCGATCAGGACCTTCGCGCCCTCCTCGACGAACCGGCGCACGGTCGCGGCGCCCATGCCCTGGGCGCCTCCCGTCACGATCGCGATCTTCTGGTGCAGACGTCCGGTCATGGTGGCCCTCTCGGTCGATGACGTTGAGCGGGAGTCAACTCCGCGACGGCGGCCGATGTGCTGCTCCTCCCGGCCAGTGGCGACCGCGGACCCGTGAGGCGGCCGGATCGACGCACGCGCACGACCACTCGGCACCCGGGACGCGACCACCGGGGACCTGACACGATGGAGCCATGAGCACCAGCTTGGCCATCGGAGCCCACGTCGACCAGGAAGACCCGATCGCGGAGGCCGCTGCGCGCGGCACCACCGTCATCCAGATGTTCCTGGGCAGTCCTCAGAGCTTCAAGGGACCGGTCGTGGCCTACGAGGGCGGTGCGGAGAAGCTGCGGGCCGATGCTGAGGCAGCCGGCCTGAGCATCTATGTGCACGCGCCCTACATCATCAACGTGGCCACCACCAACAACCGCGTCCGGATTCCTTCGCGCAAGCTGCTGCAGAAGCACGTCGACGCTGCGGCCGAGATCGGTGCCAAGGGCCTGGTCGTGCACGGTGGTCACGTCGACAAGGCCGCTGAGGACCCCGAACTCCTCGCGACCGGTTTCGACAACTGGCGAAAGGCGATCGAGGCCACCGACCTGAAGCTGCCGCTGCTCATCGAGAACACCGCCGGTGGCGACCACGCGATGACGCGCCACCTCGACCGCATCAAGCAGGTCTGGGAGGCCATCGCCCAGGCAGCGGGCTCCGACAACGTCGGCTTCTGCCTCGACACCTGCCATGCCCATGCCGGCGGCAACGCGCTGGAGACCGTGGTCGACGACGTCCGTGCGATCACCGGGCGCATCGACCTGGTCCACGCCAACGACAGTCGCGACGAGTTCAACTCGGGCGCCGACCGACACGCCAACTTCGGCAACGGCAAGATCGACCCCGACCTGCTGGCCCAGGTGATCCGCGACGCCGGTGCCCCAGTCGTGTGCGAGACCCCCGGTGGTGCGGCAGAACACACCACCGACTTCGCCTGGCTCCGCGAGCGACTCTGACCCCCACGCCCGCGACGGGTAGCCTCGAGGCCGTGCCTGCCTCTTCCCCCACGCCGTGACCGTTCGCACCGCGACGACCGCCGAGCACGAGGCGTTCCTGCGCACCCGTCGTGCGGTCAGCTTCCTGCAGACCCCGGCCTGGGCGGCCGTGAAGGCCGAGTGGCGCAGTGAGTCGCTGCTGTGGGAGCGCGACGGGCGACCGGTCGGCGCTGCCCTGGTTCTCTATCGCCAGCTTCCCAAGGTGAAGCGCTACCTGGCCTACCTCCCCGAGGGGCCGGTGCTCGACTGGGCCGACGACGACCTGGCTGCCCTCCTCACTCCGATGGTCAAGCACCTCAAGAAGCAGGGCGCCTTCGCGGTCCGCATGGGCCCGCCCGTGGTGACCGGCCGTTGGTCGGCCGCACAGGTGAAGACCGGCATCGCCGACGAGGCCGTGCGTCGCCTCACCGAGTTGCCGCCGACCGAACGCAGCGTCGACGGCGCCCGGGTCGTCAGCCAGCTCAACGCCCTCGGCTGGCGCCACCTCGCCGCAGCGGGCGGCTTCGCCGCCGGTCAGCCGCAATACAACTTCATGATCCCGTTTCGCCACCCCGACGGCACCGCGCGCACCGAGGACGACGTGCTCAAGGGCATGAACCAGCTCTGGCGTCGCAACATCAAGAAGGCCGACAAGTCGGGCGTCGAAGTGGCGCTGGGTGGCAAGGACGACCTCAAGGCATTCCACGACCTCTACGTGCACACCGCCGAACGAGACCACTTCACGCCGCGCCCGCTCGGCTACTTCACCACGATGTATGACGCCCTCAACGGCGCCGGCGACCTGAGCGAGATGCGCGTCTATCTCGCCCACCACGAGGGCGACCTGGTGGCCAGCACGCTGTGGATCCGGGTCGGCGGCCACACCTGGTACTCCTACGGCGCCTCCTCCACCGAGAAGCGCGACGTGCGCGGCTCCAACGCCGTCCAGTGGCGGATGATCCGCGACTCCCTCGAGTCCGGTGCCGACGTCTACGACCTGCGTGGCATCACCGACACCCTCGACGCCGACGACGCCCACGTCGGGCTGATCCAGTTCAAGGTCGGCACCGGCGGCGAGGCCGTCGAATACGCGGGCGAGTGGGAGCTCCCGATCAACCGGCTCGTGCACAAGGCGTTCACGGTCTACATGGAACGGCGGTAGTCCCATGAGTCTCACGCTCTACGTCGACCAGGCTCGGTTCCGCGGCAACCAGCACCTCACGCTGGGTCGGGCACCCACGCTCGTCCCGGTCACGAAGGGCAACGGCTACGGCCTGGGCAACACCCGTCTCGCCGACGAGGCCCGCCTACTCGGTGTCGACACCCTGGCCGTCGGCACGTACGACGAGCTCGCTGCGGTGCGCGACGTCTTCCCGGCGTCACTGCTGGTGTTGACCCCGTGGCGCCCCTTCGGTGTCGCGGCAGAACAACAGCTCGACCCCCGCGTGATCCACACGGTCGGCCGCACCGACGATCTCGAGGCGTTGCTGCGCCGAGACGGCGCGAGCCGCTTCGTGCTGGAGCGGATGACCTCGATGGTCCGCCACGGCTTCTCGGCGGCCGGGCTCCGCGAGGCGGGAGCGATCCTCGCCGCCCACCCCGACGCCCGGCTCGAGGGCGTGGCGCTGCACCTGCCGATGACCGGCGCCTCCCACCTGTCCGAGGTGCAGCGCCTGATGACCGACGTCGTCGCCGCCGACCTGCCGACCCGGACGATCTGGGTCAGCCACCTCACCGACGCCGAGCTGGCCGAGCTGGCCAGGTCCTGGCCCGACTACACCTTCCGTCCCCGCATCGGCACCGAGCTGTGGCTGGGCGATCGGGGCGCGCTGCAGGTGCGCGCGAGTGTGCTCGACGCCCACGGCGTCAAGAGGGGTGACGTCTTCGGCTACCGGGGACGGTCAGCGCCCAAGGACGGCACGCTGCTCGTGGTGAGCGGTGGCACCGCCCACGGCATCGGCCTCGAGGCGCCCACGGGTGGCAACACCATCAGGGACCGCGCCGGCGCCATCGCCCGCGGCGGTCTCGACGCCGCCGGCTTCGTGCGCTCGCCCTTCAGCATCGGCGGCAAGCAGCGGCTCTTCGCCGAGCCCCCGCACATGCAGGCCTCGATGCTGTTCCTCCCCACGGCTCCGCCGTGCCCGCGATCGGTGACGAGGTCGACGTACGCGTCCGCTTCACCGCCACCAGCTTCGACCGCGTGGTCTTCAGCCAACCCTGACGCCGCCCGGGCGGCTTCAACCCTGCGGGCGGCCCGCGCACGGGCCAGCGCGGGCCAGGCAGCGACGCCGAGAGCCACCAGCACGATTGCGTCGCCGACGAGCGCGTCGAGGAAGTAGTGGTTGCCGGTCACCACCACGGCGACCACCATCAGCACGGGCAGCACGCGTCCCAGGCCCCGCGCCAGCGGGTGCGTCGCCTCCCGGATGAGGGCCAGTCCGACGAGCAGGTCCCAACCGACGTGGAAGCTCGGCATCGCGGCGTACTGGTTGGTGAAGGCCGGTGGCTGCAGCACCCGGTAGGCGTCCGAGTGTTGGGTCACGGTGTCGATGAATCCGAGATCCATGAGCCGCGGCGGGGCCACGGGGAAGGTCGCAACGACGAGCATGCCGACCAGCCCGGAGATGAGCAGCGCGTTGCGATAGACGAGGAAGGCCTCACGACGGCGCCACGCCAGCCAGCCGAGCACACCCGCGATGACCGGCCAGTGAGCCCAGATGTAGACCGTGTTGGCAGCGCGGAGCACCCCGTCGAAGGAGAGCGCCCACTCCTGGAAGTCCGCCTCCACGAAGATGCCGAGCGACTCCTCCAGGCCGATGATCCGGCGAGCGTTGTCCATCGCGGCCCCGGCGTCGCCGGTGGTCAGGCTGCGCACCCCGAAGTAGACGGCCACCGCCGCCAGGAGCAGCAACACCTGGCACAGCAGGAACTGTCGGGTGGGCATCCGGTGACCCGCTCCCGGGCGGGCGACGGGCGTCTGATCGACCACGGCCATGGGCGCAGTCGACCACACCGTTTTCGCATCTCCGCCACCGGGTGTGTATCGACCACATCCGGTGGCGAGATCACACTCCGCTGAACTCCGGTCGTCTCGTCCCGCCGGCCCGAGGTTCCGGCTCGGGTGGCTCGGTGCGGCGCACGACGTCGTGGTGGGGCCACAGGATGTCGCGGACGACCACGGTGATCAGGTAGAGCTCGCAGAGGATCCGGACGATGATGGCGATCCAGTAGAAGCCGGCGTCGTCACCGGATCCGGGAGCCAGGAAACCGCCGAGGTACCACCACACCGAGGCGAAGTAGAGCAGTTCACCCGCCTGCCAGATCAGCTGGTCGCGCCACCGCGGACGGGCCAGCACGGCCAGGGGCAGCAGCCACAGCACGTACTGCGGCGAATAGACCTTGTTGACCAGCAGGAAGCCGGCCACGATCAGGAAGCCCAGCTGCGCCAGGCGGGGGTTCTCCGGCGCGGCCAGTCCGAGCACGAGCACCATCAGGCACCAACCCGCGAAGAAGATCCATGACGCCATGTTGATCTGGTCCGGGGTGAAGGACGCCCCCGCCTGGTTGAGGACCAGCCAGAGGCTGCCCAGGTCTGCGCCACGTTCGGAATTGAAGGTCCAGAAGACCTTCCACTCGTCCCAGCCACTGACCATCGCAGGCGCATTGGTGACCAGCCAGACGAGGGCCGCGACCACGGTCACCGAGGCGAACTTCCACCACTCCCGACGCCTCCAGCAGATGACGAGGATGCCGCCCAACAGGAAGAGCGGATAGAGCTTCGTGGCCGTGCCGAGACCGATCATCACCCCCGTCAGCACCGGTTTGTCGCGCGACCAGGCCCACAACGCACCGGCCACCATCGTGACCGCGAGCAGGTCCCAGTTGATCAGTCCGTTGACGACCAGCACGGGCGACACCGCGAAGAGCGCCGCGTCCCACGGGCGTCGCCGATGGGTCCCGGCCAGGAACCAGGCAGCCAGCAACGTGGCGAAGGCCAGCAGGAGGGCTGAGATCGCGACGTAGTCGGTGCGCTCCTCGATCACGTCGGGGTCTCGGAAGAGGTCGTCGACCGACATCATTCCGCGCGCCACCGTGTCGGGGAAGCCGTGGACGGCGTGGGTCACCCAAGCAGCGCCCCAGGCGAAGTAGGAGATGCCGACCGGGTACTCCATGACCCGTTCGTAGCGCTCACGCACCTGCTCGTCGTCGGAGTAGGGCCAGTTGAGCTCCGCGAAGCCGCGCCCCGTGTAGAGGTAGGGCATGTCGGAGTAGCACATCTTGGCATAGCGCTCCTCCCCGTTGCTCCAGTCCTCGTTCCAGCACGGCGCCTTCTGGAGCATGCCGAGCACGAAGAAGACGGCGGTGAGCGCGAGAATCACCCGCATCGGTGTCCACCACCGGTGCGGACGAGCGCGCTCGCCGAGCGGTCCACCGATCGATTCACTCAGCGAACCGACCAGCGGATCCTCCCGGCTGGGGGCTACGGGGTCAGTCACGGCCCGGCGGCAACCCCTCGCGCCAGCCGTCCGCCACGTCGTCCGTCGGAGCCGGGTCGGTGGGGTCGGGGGTGGGGTCGTCGGTGGGCTCGTCCGTGGTCGGATCGTCCGTCGGCTCGTCGGGAGTGGGCTCCGTCGTGGGATCCTTCGGGACGTCCGGCTTCTTGGTCTTGGTCGGCTTCGGCTTGTCCGACGTGGGCGGCGGCGGGGGCGGGGGCACGTACTCATGTCCCTCGCCCGGAGCCTCCCCATCGGTCCACGCGGCGTCGGGCAGGTCGAGGATCTCCTCACCCTCCAGTGCCTTGCCCATGATCGAGGTCCACATCGCCGCGGGATAGCGGCCGCCGTAGTAGGTGCCCGGCATGACCTCCTCGAGCGACTCGTTGCCGGTGCCCCGCACCATCATCACCGCTGTGGAGAGCTGCGGCGTGTAGCCGACGAACCAGGAGCTGGAGACCTGGTCCTTGGAGTTGGTGGCCGTGCCGGTCTTGCCGCCGGCCGGACGACCCAGGCCGCGTGCCGTCGTACCGGAGCCGGAGGTGACGACCTGCTGCAGGGCGTAGGAGACGTCGGCATTGATGTCTTCGTCCAGCACCCGCTTGTCACTGACCTTGTGCTGGTAGAGCTGCTTGCCGTTGCGGTCCTCGACACGCTGGATCACGAAGACCTCGGCGGCGACACCGTCGTTGGCGATCGTGGCGTAGCCGTTGGCGATGTTGATCGGGCTGACCGTGGCCGAGCCGAGTGCGATGCCGGGGTTGGCGGCCAGGCCGGGCGAGGTGCGCAGGTTGTCGAGGCCCCGACTGCCGTCGTCGGCCGGGATGCCCATGGCCTTGGCCATCTTGAGCACGTCCTTCGGGCCGTTCGGCAGGCTCATCGTGAGGTCGACGAAGGCGGTGTTGATGGAGTCCTCCGCCGCCTTGATCAGGTTGACCCGGCCGTAGTCGGTGCCGTCGCCGCCACCGAGGTTGCGCACCGGACGCTGGCCCTCGGCGAACGTGAAGGGCGAGTTGCCGTCGAAGGTGTCCCGCAGCGAGAAGCCAGCCTTGATGCCCGCAGCGAGTGCGAAGGCCTTGAAGGTCGACCCCGGCTGGCCACCGGAGACCGCCCAGTTGAGCTGCGACTGCAGGTAGTCCTGACCACCGAAGAAGCCGCGCAAGGCCCCCGTGCCCGGCTCCACCGAGGCACTCGCGATGTGCAGGCCCTTGACGCCCTCGGGACGGGCCTCGGCAACGCCGGCAGCAGAGGCATCCATGGCCTTCTTGGTGAGCGTGGTGGTGATCCGGAGACCACCGCCGTCGATCTGCTCGTCGGTGAAGTCGAGCGCCAGCAGCTCCTTGCGGATCAGCGCCAGGGCGTGGCCCTTCTGACCGCCGTAGGTCGACTCGACCTTGATCTCGGGGAACTTCGGGAGGCGCCTGGCCGCCTGCTCGGCCTCCTCCGCACTGATCTCACCCATGCTCGCCATGCCGTCGAGGATCCACGCGAATCGGCTCTTGAGCGCCTGCTTGTTCTGCTTGCCGTTGGCGGGGTCGAAGAGCGTGGGGTTGTTGATCACCGACGACAGCACGGCACTCTGGCGCAGGTTGAGCTTCTTGGCGGGGATGCCGAAGTAGGCCTGCGCGGCCGCGTCGACGCCGTACGCGCCGCGGCCGAAGTAGATGGTGTTGAGGTAGCCCTCGAGGATCTGTTCCTTGCTCTGCTGGCGGTGCAGCTTGAGCGACACGATCGCCTCACGGATCTTGCGCTTGTAGCTCTGCTCCTGGCTCAGGTAGAGGATCTTCACGTACTGCTGCGTGATCGTGGAGGCGCCCTGGCGGTCGTTGCCCTGGGCGTTGGAGAAGGCGGCGCGCAGGATGCCCTTGGGGTCGATGCCTCGGTTGCTCCAGAAGCTGCGGTCCTCAGCGGCCACCACGGCCGCCTTCACCGTGTCGGGCATGTCGGAGAACGCGATCGAGTTGCGGTTCTGGTTGGCGTAGCGACCGACCTCGGTCTTGCCGTCGGAGTAGTAGACGTAGCTCGTCTGCGTCTGGAAGTCGGCGTTCGGGTCCGGGACGTCGATGGCCCGATAGAGGATCACGAACGTCAACACGGAGAGCAACGCCAGCACGAGTCCGGTGATGCCACTCCACTTGAGGGTCTTGAGAAGCCGTCGCTTCCACAGCGGCCGCTCGGGCCGCTTGTCACCGGCCGCAGTGGCCTTTCGCTTTCCGCTCAAGGTCGTGGTCCTTCGTTGCGTACGCCGCAGCTCGGGCCGCGGGGGAAACGTGCGTTGCAGGCGGACCAACCGGGGCAGGGCATACCTGTCCACACGGCGTGATCCGCGCCAAGAGTACGCGGGCAGCGGTGGGCCCCGCCCACGAACGCGATGGCGGACCCGACACGGTGCCTCGACACCCCGAGTTCACCGCCGAATTCACAACCCCTGCGATATATCGGTACGATAGGTCTGTGGCAAGGCGTGGAGAGAGCATCGAGTTGGCAGTCCTCGGACTGCTGCACGAGTCACCCATGCACGGCTACGAGTTGCGCAAGCGGCTCAACCTGATGCTGGGTTGGGGGCGACTCCTCTCCTATGGGTCCCTCTATCCGGCGTTGAAGAAGATGCTGAAGGCGAGCTGGATCGAGGAGCGGACGGTCCAGAAGGAAGGCGCACTGCAGAATCGGCGTCCCCGCATCGTCTACCAGCTCACCGAGGCCGGGCAGGACGAATTCGTCCGGCTCATGTCCGAGGTGGGTCCCACAGCGTGGGAGGACGGCAACTTCGACATCAGGTTTGCCTTCTTCGGGCGGACCGACATGGAGATCAGGCTGCGAGTGCTCGAAGGGCGTCGCAGCCGGCTCCAGGAACGGTTGGAGAAGGTGCAGACACAGCTGTCGATGACGCAGAAGGAGATGGACCAGTACGCGTCCGAGCTCCAGCGTCACGGCGTCGAGTCGGTGGAGCGGGAAGTCAAGTGGCTCTCCGACCTGATCAACGCCGAGCGCAGTCAGCACCCGGTGGAGAAGCCCTCGCAGGGCTGACCACCGAGACAAGTCAGTCAGTCAGAGAAGAATTTCTTAGGAAGAAGGGAACCCATGGGTTCGGTTCGAGTCGCAATCGCGGGAGTGGGCAACTGCGCCACCTCCCTCATCCAGGGCGTGGAGTACTACAAGGACGCTGACGCGTCGAGCACCGTCCCGGGTCTCATGCACGTCAAGTTCGGTGACTACCACGTCTCCGACGTGAAGTTCGTTGCCGCGTTCGACGTCGACGACAAGAAGGTCGGCAAGGACCTTTCCGAGGCCATCAACGCCTCCGAGAACAACACCATCCAGATCGCTGACGTCCCCACCCTGGGTGTCGAGGTGCAGCGCGGCCCGACCCTTGACGGCCTGGGCAAGTACTACCGCCTCACCATCGAGGAGTCCTCCGCCGAGGCCGTGGACGTCGTCCAGGCGCTCAAGGACGCCGAGGTCGACGTGCTCGTCTCCTACCTCCCGGTGGGTTCGGAGGAGGCCGACAAGTTCTACGCCCAGTGCGCGATCGACGCCGGTGTGGCCTTCGTCAACGCCCTCCCGGTCTTCATCGCCTCCGACCCGGTGTGGGCCAAGAAGTTCGAGGACGCCGGCGTCCCGATCGTCGGCGACGACATCAAGTCCCAGGTGGGCGCCACCATCACGCACCGCGTGATGGCGAAGCTCTTCGAGGACCGTGGCGTGGCGCTGGACCGCACCTACCAGCTCAACGTCGGCGGCAACATGGACTTCAAGAACATGCTCGAGCGCGAGCGCCTTGAGTCCAAGAAGGTCTCCAAGACCCAGGCCGTGACGTCGAACCTCACCGGTTCGCTGGCCAACCTCAAGGACGACAAGAACGTCCACATCGGCCCGTCCGACTACGTGGCGTGGCTCGACGACCGCAAGTGGGCCTACGTGCGCCTGGAGGGTCGCGCCTTCGGCGACGTCCCGCTGAACCTGGAGTACAAGCTCGAGGTCTGGGACTCCCCAACTCGGCCGGCATCATCATCGACGCCGTCCGCGCAGCCAAGATCGCCAAGGACCGCGGTGTCGGCGGCCCGATCATCCCCGCGTCGGCCTACCTCATGAAGAGCCCGCCGGTCCAGATCGAGGACACCGAAGGTCGCGCTCAGCTCGAGGCCTTCATCCGGGGCAACTGAGCCCCCGACAGACTCAGCCTGACTGACTGAGACGAGGCCGCCACCCCCGCCCGGGGTGGCGGCCTCGGCCTTTCCCCACGATGGCGGGAGCTTGGAGGTTGCGCGCAACCTCTGAGGCCGGGCTCAGCCTTCCTGCAGGTTGGCGACGGCCGCGGTCAGGGCGGAGACGGCCAGGTCGAGTTCGGACTCGGTGACCACCAGGGGCGGGGCGAGCCGCACCGTCTGCCCGTGCGTGTCCTTGGCGAGTACGCCGGCCCGCAGCATCCGCTCGCAGACCTCGCGGGCAGTGCCCACCGACGGGTCGATGTCGACACCGGCCCAGAGACCGACGCTCCGGACCTCGGTGACGCCGTGGCCGATGAGCGCTGTGAGCCCCCACGCAGACGTTCCCCAAGCACCTTCGCACGCTGCTGCATCTCACCGGTCTGCAACAACTCGACGACCGCCAGCCCCACAGCGGCCGCGAGCGGGTTGCCGCCGAAGGTCGAGCCGTGCTGCCCGGGTCGCAGCACACCGAGCACGTCGGCGTTGCCGACCACGGCGCTCACGGGGACGATCCCACCGCCGAGCGCCTTGCCGAGCAGATACAGGTCAGGCACCACCCCGACGAGGTCGCAGGCGAACGTCGCCCCGGTGCGGCCGAGGCCGGACTGGATCTCGTCGGCGATCAACAGCACGTTGCGGGCCGCCGTCACTTCCCGCACCCGCGGCAGGTAGTCGCTCGGCGGGATGATCACACCCGCCTCGCCCTGGATCGGCTCGAGCAGCACGGCAACCGTGTCGTCGTCGATCGCCTCGGCCAGCGCGGCAGCATCGCCGTACGGCACCCTGCGGAAGCCCGGAGCGAAGGGACCGTAGCCGGTGAAGGCGTCCGGGTCGTCGGAGAACGAGACGATCGTCGTGGTCCGCCCGTGGAAGTTGCCGTGCGCGACGACGACGTTGGCCCGGTCGGGCGTCACCTGCTTGACCTCGTAGCCCCACTTGCGGGCCACCTTGATGCCGGACTCGACCGCCTCGGCTCCGGTGTTCATCGGCAGCACCATCTGCTTGCCGGCGAGTTCGGCCAGCGCAGCGCAGAAGGGACCGAGCTCGGCGGAGTGGAAGGCACGGCTGGTCAGGGTGACCCGGTCGAGCTGCGCCTTGGCGACCGCGGTGAGCCCCGGATGGCGGTGTCCGAAGTTGACGGCCGAGTAGGCGGCGAGACAGTCGAGATAGCGGTTGCCGTCGAGATCGATGACGGTGGACCCCTCCGCCGCGGCAATGACGACGGGCAGCGGGTGGTAGTTGTGCGCGGCGTGCGCCTCGACCTCCGCGATCGCGGCGAGTTGGGCCCGGCTGGTCGTCTCGTTGTCTCCCATGACAAGACGATACGTGTCCGGGGCACCGAAAGGGGAGAGCTCGAACGACGCGCCTCCACGTAGGCTGCATCCGTCCGGAGACCGACCACAGGAGGACCCGTGCCCGCACTCGGAATGATCACCGTCGACACCGCTGCTCCGCGAGCGCTCGCCGCTTGGTGGGCGGAACGCCTGAGCGGCGAGATCGTGATGGATGCCGACGGCTTCTTCTGCATGGTGGCGATCCCCGGATGGACCACGAATCTCGGTTTCCAGCAGGTCGAGACGCCAACACCTGGCAAGAACCGCATCCACCTCGATCTGAGCTGGGACGAGGGAGTCGAGCGCGAAGCAGGCATCGCCGCCTGGGTCGCCGCCGGGGCCCGGCACCTGGGACAGCGCGGCGAGAGTGGCTTCCAGTGGGACACCTTCACGGATCCCGACGGCAACGAGTTCTGTGTGAGCGGAGCGCACTAGGTCGTGTTGGTGAACGCTCGGCCGTCGCGAGCGTGGCGTCCAGCGAGTGGCACCCGAGTGCCTTTAGGTAAGGCATGCCTTAACATCATCACATGAATTCGTCGCGCCTCCCCGGCCCCGTGGTCGTGACCGGAGCCGCCTCCGGGATCGGCCGCGCCACGGCGACCCTGCTGGCGGAGTCCGGAGTGGACCTGGCACTGCTCGATCGCGACGCGACCGGCCTGCGCGAGACGGCAGACAGCCTGACGACGTCCACCCACACCGAGGTCTGCGACGTTGCCGACTCCGCCGCCGTGGCAGCAGCGTTCGCCAACGCCGTCGCCAGCCTCGGCCCCCTCGCGGGCGTCGTCTCCGCCGCCGGGACACTGACTCCGGGCACCCTCGCCGACACCACCGACGACGACTTCACTCGCCACCTCGCAGTCAACGCCGGCGGCGCCCTCAATTGCCTGCGTGGCGCCCGTACACACGTCCGCGACGGCGGCGCCGTCGTCGTCGTCAGCTCCAACGCCGCCCGGGTGCCTCGCACCGGCATGCTCGCCTACGCCGCCTCGAAGGCCGCCACGTCGGCGCTGGCCCGCTCCGCCGGTCTGGAACTGGCCGCACGCGGCATCCGCTGCAACGTGGTCGAGCCCGGCTCCACCGACACCCCGATGCAGCAGGCCCTGTGGGCCGACGCCGAGGCGGGAGCCCGCGCCGCCCTGCACGGAAGCCCCGAGGAGTTCCGCATCGGCATCCCGCTCGGCCGGCTGGCCGACCCCGCCGACGTGGCGGCCACCATCTGCTTCCTGCTCTCTCCCGCTGCTCGACACATCACGCTGCAGCAGCTCTTCGTCGACGGAGGCGCAAGCCTGTGAATCCTCGCCCAATCTCCGCGCACTCTCGGCTGCTCTGGGGGCGCCCGCGACAGGTGCTTCCCACCCGCCCCCTGATGTTCGCCACCGGCGACCGGGCGTACGTCGGCACCCGGGTCCGCCGGACCCTCACCGCTCCCGACGGGCAGGACCCCGCCTGGGCGTCGGCGGTGGTGGCCGCCCTCGAACCCGGCGAGCAGGCGGTCGGCGCGCTCTCGTTCGCCGAGGAGTCCCCTGGCCTCTTCCACCTCACGACGGGCCGCGAGCAGCCGTTGCCACCACCGGTCACGGAGGACGAGGTCGAGCGGACGCACACGGTGACCGAGCACCCGACCGCCGAACACTATGCCGAGATGGTGACGAACGCGCTGGCGCGGATCAAGGCCGGCGAGGTGGCGAAGGTGGTGCTCGGGCGCTGCCTCGACGTGCACTCCGAACCACCGCTGACCCCGGTCGAGGTGATCAACCGGCTGCTGCTGACGCGACCGGGCAACCACCTCTTCTCGGTCCCGGTCAGTGCCGACCTCGACCACGGTCAGGTGCTGGTGGGGGCGAGCCCCGAGCTGCTGGTGCGACGCCGGGGTGACGTCGTGGAGTGCACCCCGCTGGCCGGCTCCATCCCGCGCTCGCCCGACGCCGCGGAGGACAGGGCCCGTGCCGACGGGCTCCTCCATTCGACCAAGGACCACGCCGAGCACGCCTTCGTGGTCGACGCGATCGTGCACGCCCTCAAGGACGTCTGCGTGGAGGTCGAGGCACCGCTCACGCCCGAGCTGGTCTCCACCGACACGCTGTGGCACCTCGGCTCGCCCATCCGGGCCCGGATCGCTCCCGGGACCGAGGCCCCCAGTGCCCTGCACCTCGCCCAACTGCTGCACCCGACCCCCGCCGTCGGTGGCGTGCCGCTGGGCGCCGCCTACTCGACGATCGCCGAGCTCGAGGGTGACCTGCGCAAGTGGTTCGCCGGCTGCGTCGGCTGGGTGGACGCCGCCGGCGACGGCGAGTTCGCGATCACCATCCGCTCCGCGCTGCTCGACGACGACCACCTGCGGCTCTTCGCCGGTGCCGGCATCGTCGCGGGGTCGGTGCCGGAGCTCGAGGTGGCCGAGACCGGCGCGAAGCTCGGCACGATGGCGAAGGTGGTCGGGCTGTGAACGCCCCGAGCAGCCGCAGCCCGCTGGCCCCGGTTCGCAGCTGGCCCGAGGAGCTCCGGGACCGCTACCGCGCGGCGGGGCTGTGGACCGACGAGACGTTCGACGAGTTCGTCACCGACCGGACCACCCGCTTCGCGGACAACCTGGCCGTCGTCGGCAAGGACGCCCACGGCAACGACCACCGCTGGACCTACCGCGACCTCGCTGCGCAGGCCGAGCATGCTGCCGGCGTCCTCAGCGGCGTCGGCGTACGTGAGGGTGACCGCGTGATCGTGGCACTGCCCAACGTCGTCGAGTTCGCTGCCTTCATCGCCGGCTGCTTCCGCCTCGGCGCCCTGCCGGTCTTCGCCCAACCGGGTCACCGCGAGGCCGAGCTCACCCAGTTCTGCCTGCTCGCCGATGCAGCTGCCCTGGTGGTCTGCGGCGACACCGACGGTCATGACCACCTCGCACTCACGGCTCGCGTCGGTGAGCTGGTGCAAGGGCGCGGCGGCGTGCCCGCAGCAGTGGTCGACGTACAGGACCTGCCGGTGGCCGCGACCGAGTTCGTGCTGCCGAAGCCGCGGCCCGACGACATCGCGTTCCTGCAGCTGTCGGGCGGCACGACCGGTATCTCGAAGCTGATCCCCGCACGCACGCCGACTACCTCTACTCGGTGCGGGCGTCGGCAGACATCTGCAACCTCAGCGCCGCCACGAGGATGCTGGTGGTGCTCCCTGCCGGGCACAACTTCGCGATGAGCTCACCGGGCATCCTCGGCGTGCTGCACGTCGGTGGCACCGTCGTGCTGGCGCGCGATCCCTCGCCCCGCACCAGCTTCGCGCTGATCGCGCAGGAGCGGGTCACCCTCGCCTCGCTGGTACCGCCCCTGGCACAGGCCTGGCTCTCGTCCGCCCGCCGCCGCCGGCCCGACCTCGACTCGCTCGAAGTGCTCCAGGTCGGGGGAGCCAAGCTCGCCGACGCCGTCGCGGAGGAGATCGGCCCGGTGCTCGGCGCACGCGTGCAGCAGGTCTTCGGCATGGCCGAGGGTCTGGTCAACTACACCCGCGACGACGACCCCGACGAGGTCGTGCTGGGCAGCCAGGGCCGGCCGATCAGCGAGCACGACGAGATCCGCATCGTCGACCCCGACGATCCGGACGAGCGCGAGGTGACCGACGGCGAGGAAGGGGCGCTGCTGACCCGCGGGCCCTACACGATCCGCGGCTACTACCGCTGCGACGTCGCCGACCGCGACTCCTTCACCGAAGACGGCTTCTATCGAACCGGCGACCTCGTACGCCGTCTCCCCAGCGGACACCTCGTCGTCACCGGCCGCGCCAAGGACCAGATCAACCGCGCCGGCGAGAAGATCGCCACCGACGAGGTCGAGGAGCCACTGCTCGCGCACCCCGACGTGCTCGACGCGGTCGCCCTCGGCCTGCCGGACCCCTATCTCGGCGAGCGCCTCTGCGTCGTCGTGCAGCCGGAGGCGGGGGTCGCCACCGACGAGGCACTCACCGCCCGGCTGCTCGACCACCTGCGCGACACCGGCCTGGCCACCTGGAAGTTGCCCGACGACGTGCACTTCCTGACCAGCTTCCCGATCACCCACGTCGGCAAGAACAGCCGTCGCGAGCTCCGTACCCTCCTCACCTCCCAGCTCCAGGAGACCCCATGAGCAGCCTGCCCGAGGGCATCGACTACCTGCCGCCCGTCCCGCCCCACGCAGACCTTCCGACCAGCCGTGGCACCTGGACGCTCGAGCCCGGCCGCGCCGCCGTGCTCGTGCACGACCTCCAGCGCTACTTCGCCCGCCCCTACGGCGAGGGCGAGAGCGTGCTGACCGATGCCGTACGTCGCACCGCAGCCGTGCTGACGGCTGCCCGCCAGGCGGGGATCCCGGTCTTCTACACCGCCCAGAAGGGCAACCAGGACCAGACGTTGCGGGGATTGCAGCGCGACCTGTGGGGTCCGGGCATGCAGGACATCCCGGAGCACACCGAGCTCCTCGAAGCGGTGCGTCCGCTCGACGGCGACGTGGTGCTGACCAAGCACCGCTACAACGCGTTCGCCGGCAACGACCTCGGCAACGAGTTGGCCGCACGCGGCCGCGACCAGCTGGTCATCACCGGCGTCTATGCCCACATCGGCGTCACCGCCACGGCACTGGAGGCGTTCCAGCGCGAGGTCCACCCCTTCGTGGTCGCCGACGGGATCGCCGACTTCAGTGCCGAGAAGCACGCGCTCGCACTGCAGCAGATCGCCAGCTGCTGCGGCGTGCTGCTCATGTCGGACACCGTGGTGGCGTCGTTCGCGGCTTCCGCCGTCGAGGTGCCGGCAGCCCGAACCCCCGGTGACGCCGCGCCGTGGGAGGTGCTGCTCCGCGAGGAGCTGACCACCCACCTCGGCGCCGACCTGGCCGCGCAGGCGTTCGTCGCGCCGGAGACCGACCTCTTCGAGCTGGGTCTGGACTCGCTGCGTGCGTTCGAGGTGCTCGACCTGCTGGCCGAGGAGGGCCTGGACGTCGACTTCGGCGAGTTCACTCGCCGGCCGACCGTCGGACACCTGCGCAAGCAGGCTCGCGAACTCACCAGCGCCTGATTCCGTGACCAGCTGGCTCCCCTCACCTCCGCGCAGCTCGGGCTCTTCTTCGCCCACGCCCTCGACCCGGACAACCCGTGCCACACCACCGCCGAGGTGGTGGAGCTGAGCGGCCCGGTCGACGTCGACCGGCTGCGCGCCGCCCACACTGCGGCGTACACCGAGTTCGAGCAGCTGCGGGTGACCTTCGAGGTGACGCCGGAGGGACCACGGCAGCAGGTCGGAACGTCCGCCGAGGCAACGCTGCCGGTCGTCACAGTGGCGGACGAGACGGAGGCCGATGCGTGGATGCGAGCCGACCTGGCTCGACCCTTCGACCTCACTGCGGGTGCTCCAGTGCCCCTACGGGCCGCGTTGTTGGCGCTGCCCGACGGACGGACGTGGTGGTACCACGCCGCCCATCACGTGCTGCTCGACGGCTACGGTGCCCAGCAACTGCTGCGCCGCATCGCCGAGCTCCACGACGGCACCGTCGGCGGGCCCACGTCGACGCTGGCCGAAGTCATCGCCGAGGACGCCGAGGCCACCGCATCCGCGGCGGCCGATGCCTTCTGGGAGCCGCGGCTGGCCACGATGGCCGACGTGGTCGCGGTTGCGGGTCGGGTCGACGCCCCAGCACCGGAGGCCGTACGACGCGATGCCGTCCTCGACGACGCCCAGCAGGCGCGGATCACTGCCGGCGCGCGCCGCCTCGGTGTCGGTTGGACCGACCTCGTCACGGCTGCGGTGGGTGCCTATCTCGCCCGCGTCGCCAACCTGCCCAGGACCCGCATCGGCGTGCCGCTGATGAACCGCTCCCAACCGGGTCGTGGCCGGCTGGCGGCCGCCGGCACCGTGTGCACCGCGATGAACGTGCTGCCGGTCAGCGTGCCGGCCGACCTGACGGTGGCCGAGGCATTGGCCGCGACCGCTGCCGACCAGCGGGCGGTGCGCCAGCACCCGTTCCTGCGCCAGGAGGAGTTGCTGCGACGGCTGCGACGGATCGGCGACGGACAGCTCTTCGGCGCCCAGCTCAACCTCGTGCCGTTCGACCTCGAGCTGACACTCGGCGAGGTGGTCGGTCTGGTGCGCAACGTGACCGCCGGCCCGGTCGAGGACATGACCGTCTGCCTGCGCGGCACCCCGGTCGACGCCGTACCGTGCGCCTCGAGCTCGACGCCAACCCGCGCCTCTACGGTGCGGCGGAGCTCGACCTCCACCTCGAGCGCCTGCTGGCCTGGTTGGTGACGTTCGCCGACGCCGACCCGGCAGACCAGGTCGCGCAGCTGCCGTTGGCGACCGACGCCGAGGTTGCGACCATCGCCGGCTTCAACGCCACCGCCACCGCCTATGACGTGCAGACGCTGTCGCAACGATTCGCGGCCCAGGTCGCCCGCACCCTGACGCCGTGGCCCTCGTCCATGGCGACCAGCAGCGCACCTATGCCGAGTTCGACCTCGCCGCCCGCCGCGTCGCCGGCGCGCTGCGTGAGTGGGGTGTCGCCGCGGGGCACGTGGTCGGCGTCAGGTTGGAGCGCTCCTGCGAGCTCTTCGAGGCCATCCAGGGCATCCTGCTGCTCGGGGCGGCTCTACCTTCCCTCGATCCCGACCTGCCCGAAGCACGGCTCCGCGACCTGCTCGAGGACGCCGGGTGCACCGTCGTCCTCGGTGACGAGCCCGGTCCGGAACCGGTCACGCTGCTGCCACGGTGTCGGGGGAAGACCCCGCCCGCGATCGACCTGGAGCCGTTCGGCGACACCGGGGCGCCCGCGTACCTGCTCTTCACCTCGGGCTCCACCGGACGGCCGAAGGGGGTGCTCGTGTCGCATGCAGCGATCGACAACCGGCTGCGGTGGATGCAGCAGCAGTTCGACCTGCAGCCGGGCGAGCGGGTGCCGCACAAGACACCGATCTCCTTCGACGTCGGTGTGGAGCTCACCTGGGCGCACCAGGTGGGCGCGACGGTCGTGATCGCCGATCCAGGTGCGCACCGCGACCCGCGTCGACTCGCGACGGTGGTCACCGAGCAGGAGGTGGCGGTACTGCACCTCGTGCCGTCGATGCTGCGCGCCTTCCTCGCTCGACCAGCAGCAGCAGGACGGTCCGCGACGGCTCCGTGCGAGCAGTGGTCTGCAGCGGCGAGGCGCTCACGCCGGATCTCGTGTCCGGATGCGTCGACGCCTTCGGTCGCCCCGACGAACCTCTACGGCCCGACCGAGGCCGCCGTCGACGTGGACCTGCTGGGAGTGCGACCCGACGGACGACGGGCCGGTACCGATCGGCTGGCCGATCGCCAACACGACCTGCCACGTGCTCGCACCGAGCGGCGCCGCGCGGCCGATCGGTGTCCCCGGGGAGCTGTGGCTCGGTGGCATCCAGCTGGCCAGGGCTACGCCGGTCGTCCCGACCTGACCGCCGAGAGGTTCTGCGAGGTGCCCGGCATCGCGGGCCGTCTCTATCGCACCGGCGACCTGGCTGCCTGGCGCCTGGACGGCGCGCTGCTGCTGCCTCGGTCGCACCGACGACCAGGTCAAGATCCGCGGCCAACGCATCGAGCTCGGGGAGGTCGAGCACGCGCTGGCGGGCGCGCCCGGCGTCGACGGCCTGGCCGTCGGTGTGGTCGAGTCCCGCCTCGTGGCCTGGTACGTCGCCAACGGATGCCGGTGCCGAGACCCGCCTTCGCGAGCGCGCCGCCGAGCGGCTGCCGCAGGCCTGGGCGCCGAGCAGCTGGATCGCCGTGCCGACGATCCCGGTGGGGAGCACGGGCAAGGCCGACCGGTCGCGATTGGCCCGCGAACACCCGCCCGCGGTGGAGGTTGCCGCAGGCGATGCCCTGCCACGCTGGCCGAACAGCAGGTCGGCGAGCTGGTCGCCGGTGTGCTGAGTCGACCGGTGCCGGGTGGACGGCGACTTTCCGACCTCGGTGGTGATTCCCTGACGGCGTTGAGGTTGGTGGCGTCATTGTGCGAGGACTTCGGCGTCGACGTGACCTTGGC
>NZ_JAKGRW010000040.1 GCF_021555175.1 Nocardioides alcanivorans
CTCGGAGGACGCACGCCGGTGACGCCATCTCCACGCCGACGGCGGCGACGGCGTACAGGTCGGCGCGCGGGTCCGGGGTCGGCGCCGTACCACTGCTCGGGCGCCATGTAGCCGGGTGTGCCGATCGCCATCGACGCACGGGTCATCCGCGGCTCGTCGAGAGGGGCGGCGATCCCGAAGTCGGTCAACCGCACGTGCGGGCGTCCACCGCCGGTGGAGCTCGAGCAGGAGGTTGGCCGGCTTCACGTCGCGGTGGACGATGCCGGTCGCGTGCACGGCCTCCAGTGCCTGCAAGGTCTGGTCGAGGATCTCGCCGACCCAACGGACCCGGGAGTGCCCCGTGGTCGCGAAGGAGGTCGGCGACGGACCCGCCACGCACCATCGGCATGGTGAAGAGCACCCGGTCGTCCACGCCCGCCCAGGACTGGGGGGTCACCACGTGTCGGTGGTCGATGCGCATCGACTGCTCGCGTACGAAGCGGAGCAGCGAAGCGGCGTCGGACTGGCCCAGGATCTTGGCCGCCTTCACCTGACCGTCGGCGTGGATCACGGACGCACCAGACCGAGCCCATGCCGCCGGTAGGCGATCTGCTCGAGCAGCTCGTAGCGGCCAGCGAAGTAATCGGTCACGGCGCTGACCCTACCCATTTGGCGCATGCTCACCCCCCATCAGGGAAGATGGATGTCATGAGTCAGCAGCCGTTCTCGCGTCCCGGTGCCTTCGACCTCTCCGGCCTCGGCCAGCCTGCCCCCGGTGTCCCGGCGAACCCCGCCGGCGCAGCTGCAGGAGACCGTCTCGGCTCCGCCTACGCGGTGGAGATCGATGAGCAGAACTTCCAGTCGGTGCTCGAGGAGTCACGCATCGCCCCGGTCGTGGTCTTCTTCCACTCCGCCTCCCGCGCGCCGGAGAGCGCTGCGATGGCCAGCGACCTGGTCACGGTCGCCGATGAGAACGCGGGCCGCTTCCTGGTCGCCCTCGTCGACATCGATGCCGTGCCGCAGATCGCGCAGGCGATGCAGATCCCGCAGGTGCCGATGATGATGGTGCTGCTCGATGGTCGCCCGGTCACCCAGCCGGTGCCCGGTGCGCTGTCGATCGACGAGCTGCGCACCCTCTTCGGCCAGCTCACCCAGCAGCTCACGGCGCAGGGCATCGTCGACCGTCACCAGCCGCGTTCGCAGGCGGTGGCGGGTGACGAGGAGAGGAACTCGACCCGCGTTACGCTCCGGCCCAGGACGCACTGGCTGCTGGTGACATCGACGGCGCGGTCGCCGAGTACGAGAAGCTCGTCGACGCCAACCCGGCCGACACCGAGGCCGCCGCCGGCCTGGCGATGGCCAAGGTGCTCCAGCGCACCCAGGGCGTCGACCTCAATGCCGCTCGCGCTGCCGCGGCGGAGCGCCCCGACGACATCGCCGCGCAGACGATGGTCGCCGACCTCGACATGCTCGGCGGTCACGTCGACGACGCGTTCAACCGCCTGATCGACCTCGTGCGTCGTACCTCCGACGACGACCGCGACGCCGCCCGTACCCATCTGCTCGGCCTCTTCGCCGCCGTCGGGAACTCCGACGAGCGGGTCATCCGGGGTCGGCAGAACCTCGCGTCGGCGCTGTTCTGAGCTGCCGGGGCTGAGCCCGCAGCGCGCTCAGGCCCGGCCGGACTCCGTGTAACCGGGGCCGCCGTCGAGCGCTGCCAGCGCCGCCTCGATGCGGCGCGCGGTGAAGTCGGCCGCCCGGTCGCGGATCTCGTCGAGGGTCAGGAAGCGGGCCTCCCGGATCTCGCGGGCCTCGTAGATTGCACGGTCGAGGAGTGCGGCCTCGTGGACGCCCCCGTCGAAGACGAGGCAGACCGCGTCGTCCCAGCCGCCCCACGGCGGCAGCCAGTCGGTGAGGAGGAGCTCGCCGGCCGGCAGCTCGAGGCCGAGCTCCTCCTCGAGTTCGCGAGTGACCGCGAGCTTGGGTGACTCGCCGACCTCCACCACCCCGCCGGGCAGGTCCCAGTCGCGCTTGTAGGTGAGGTGGCACAGCAGCACCCGGCCCTCGGGATCGCGCACCAACAGCTGGCCGATGGCGCGCTTGCGCGGCAGGAACGAGTTGAGGAGCGCCCGGAACGACGAGGGGTCGCTCAGCGGGGGATCAGTGGCCATCCTCGCCAGCAGGACCTGCTCGGTCTCGCTCTGGTGACCGGGCACCAAGCGGCTGACACCTTCGCGGAGCAGGCCGGCCCGGGTGGCGACGCCGAGGGCTTGCCGGTTGTCGGCAGGCACCCGGGCCTCCACCCGTCCGAGCCCGCGTCCACCCTGTCCGGTCTCGGTCATCGCCCAGTCGGTGAGCAGGCGCAGGGCCCGGGTGGCGCTGCCACGACCGCGGTGCGCTTCCCCGAGCCGCCACACCAACCGACCGGTGCCGGCGCCGACGTGGTGCAGCTCGACGGTGCCCACTGCGGCACCGTCACGGACGACGGTGAAGGTCTCCCGGTCGCCATCGCGGACGTGGTCGGCGAGTCGGACGGTGCCGTCGGTCAGATCGGGGAAGGACACGGCCTCACCCTATGACCCCGTCCCCAAGCCAGCCGCCCTCCCGGAAGCCCGGAAGGACGGCGAACTCGGCCGAGCCGACCGCGGTGGTCCACTCGTTGAGGGCGTCGGACTCGTCGAGGCTCTGCTGGATCCGGGTGAACTGACGTTCCACGTCGACCTGGTAGGAGGAGAAGAGCAGGCCGGTCTCCACCCGGGTGCCGCGTGCGTCGGTCACCGTCTCGGTGAAGTTGGCACCGATCCGATGGATCCGGGCACCTCCGTTGAGGCTGGGATGGGCTCGCAACGCGTGGGCGTCACGGGCGATCACCCAGCGACCCTCCTCGCGGGCGTCCGGGTCGATGTCGGTGAGCTCCTCGCCGCCTGTCAGTGGTGCTCCGGTGGCCAGGTCGCGACCGACGGAGGCCTCCATCTCGACACGGGTCAGCCGCTCCCACTCATCCATGTCCATGAGGATCCGACGCACGACAAGGGTGGTGCCGCCCGTCCACGGGCCGCGCGGGATCCACACGGTCCGGTCGAACAGATCGGTGTCGGGAAGTGCGTTGGCCGATCCGTCGACCTGCGCGAAGAGGTTGCGCCCGGTCACCCTCTTGCCTGCACCGTCGGTGCCCCGCCAGGTGCCCGACTGCTGCCAGCGCACGGACGCGAAGGGGCGAGCGTCGCGCACCAGTGTGCGTACGGCGTGGGCCACGCTGGTGCCGTCGGCTCCACCCACGACCAGGACGAGGTCACCACCACTCCAGCGTTCCTCGAGTCGGTCGTGCTTCATGGCGGGGACGGCCACCAGCCCGGGCGCGTCCAGGCCGAAGCGGCGTACGGGGGCCCGGCCCAGGCCGACGGTGACGGTGAGCCGGGCAGGCTGGGACAGGTCACGGGCAGGATCGCCCGGCACTGCGCGTCCCTCCGCGAGGGCCACGACATCGGTGGTCCACACCTTCATCAGGCGTACGACGGCAGCGCGGTCGACGTCATCGTGCAGGTCGAGTGCCACCAGGGTGCTCGCTGCGGGAGGCGGGGCGGCGATGCCGGGTTGGTGGGCGCCGTACGGACTGATCACGGGGGTGGCCGCGATGCCGCCGGGGCTGCGCGAGCCACGATCACTCGATCGGGAGTCGAGCAGCGCCGCCGTGGCGGGAGCGGCGATCGCCGCTCCCGCCACAGCACTGCCCACGTGACCGAGCAGCTTGCGCCGCCCGATGCCACGGGTCTCCATCAGTGTTCGTGCCCGTCTTCCTCGACGACCTTGTCGTCACCACCGTGGGTGTGCTCCGGGGTGCCGGGCTCGTGGTAGTGCCCCTCCTCCTCGGTGAACTCCTTCACCGGGACGGTCACCGTGACCGAGCTGCCGTCGGAGAAGCCCAGGGTGAGGTCGATCTCCTCACCAGGGGTGAGCTCGCGGGTCAGGTCCATCAGCATCACGTGGTAGCCGCCGGGCTGGAGCAGCATGTCCTTGCCGGCCTCGATGACGATCCCGCCGTCGACCTGCTGCATGACCATGTCGCCGTCCTTCATGGCCATCTCGTGCAACTCGGTCCGTCCGGCCACATCGGTGCTGGCGCTCTCGAGCGTGATGTCCTCGTCGCTCGGGTTGTCGAGCAGCATGAACGCGGCGCTCATCGTCGAGTCGGTGCTGCCGACGGTGCCGCGGGCCCACGGTTCGGAGATCGAGATGCGGGCCGCGACGGCTTCGGTGGTCCCGTCACTGGGTGTCGACGAGTTGCTGGTGGTGCCGGACGCGTTGTCGTCGCTGTCGTCGCCGCAGGCTGCGAAGCCGGCGAGGGCGGCCACCAGGACGGCGGCCAGGGCGGTGCGGGTGGTCAGGGTCTTGCTCATGTGCGTGCTCCTCAAGGGCAGGCGGAATCGCGCTGCCTCGTGGGTCAGCGCGCGGGAAGGGGTGTGCTCGGGGCGAGGAGCGCCGGTGGACCGCGGTGGGAGACGACCCGGTGCACGAATGCGGGATGCGGCCTGGCCACCCTGAGGGCAGCGGTACGCCGCAGCGCGGCAGGAAAGCGTCGCAGTGCGGTCGTGATCGTGGCGGCAAAGACCAGCAGGGCCACGGCCTGACGGGGCGAGGCGGCGTCGACCCGATCGGCGCTGAGGGCGAGCAGGGTGGCCAGGGCGCGTTCGCCGGAAGCCAGCCACAGCGCCACGACAACGGCGGCCAGGGTGTGGGTGAGCACCATCAACGGGCTCGTGCCCACGAGGTGCTCCCACTGGTGGAGCAGGACCGCTGAGGGGTCGATGGCGGTGTGTCCGCTGGCAGCGGCGATCGCGTCCTGCCTCGCGGCGTACTGATCGAGGAGGGAACCGGCACCGGTGGGAGTCGCGACTGTCGGGCCGGCAGCGGTCTGGCTGACTCCGTGGCCGGCCATCACACTCAAGAAGGCGTGGAGCACCGCCTGCCCGCCGACGACGAGGGCCAGCAGACGCATCCGGCTGGCCGGGTGGTGCAGGAACCAGCGGACCACGACGGCCGTGCCCAGCAGCAGCCAGCCGAGGCTGGAGGTCGACGGCAGCAACCCGTCGGCGATGACATGGGAGAAGGCGGCGCACGACAGGATCACCGCTGCGAGCAGGAGCGCGCGCAGCAGCACCACGGGTGCGCCCAGGCGGCCTGCCGGGGGCGAACTGCTCAGCTGCATCGCCTCATCCTCCGAGCCGAAGTCTAGGCACGGCGGTCAGGCGAGTCGCAGCCAGTAGTAGCCATGGCCCCCAGGCTCAGTGCGTAGGGGGTGTCGGTGATCTCGGGGAAGGCGGTGCCGCCGAGCAGTTCCATCGGCGTGTGGCCCTTGTGGTTGCCGAGATCGAGCTCCGTGGCCTGCGGGAAGCGGGAGAGGTTGAGCAGGCACAGCAACACCTCGCCGTCGTGTTCGCGACGGAACGCCAACACGGCTTCGTTGCTGCCGCCGAGATCGGTGAAGTCACCCAGTCCGAAGGCAGGATGCAGCTTGCGCTGGTGCACCAGTCGGCGGGTGCGGTGCAGCAGTGAGGCGGTGTTGGCCAACTGGTGCTCGACGTTGGCCACCTCGAACCCGTTCCACGGGTCCTGGACCATCGGGAGCGGGAGTGCCTCTGCGGGTGCGGACGAGAAACCGCCGTTGCGGTCCTGGCTCCAGTGCATCGGCGTGCGGACGCCGTCCCGGTCACCGAGCCAGATGTTGTCGCCCATGCCGATCTCGTCGCCGTAGTAGAGCACCGGTGAGCCGGGCAGGGAGAGCAGCAGGGCGGTGAAGAGCTCGATCTGGTCGACCTCGTTGTCGAGCAGGGGAGCGAGGCGTCGCCGGATGCCCAGGTTGGCCTTCATCCGAGGATCCTTGGCGTACTCGGACCAGAGGAAGTCGCGCTCCTCGTCGGTCACCATCTCCAGGGTGAGCTCGTCGTGGTTGCGCAAGAAGGTGCCCCACTGGCAGTTCTCGGGAATCGCTGGCGTCTCGGCGAGGATCTGGGTGATCGGCAGTCGCGACTCCTGGCGCACCCCGAGGAAGATGCGCGGCATCAACGGGAAGTGGAAGGCCATGTGGCACTCGGTGCCGATCATCGTGCCGGTCTCGTCGGTTTCGGCGCCGAAGTAGTCGACCAGCTCGGTGGGCCACTGGTTGGCTTCGCAGAGCAGCACCCGGTCGGGCCAGCGCTCATCGACGAAGCGACGTACCCGGCGCAGGAAGGCGTGGGTCTCGGGAAGGGACTCGCACGCGGTGCCGTCCTCCTCGAAGAGGTAGGGGACCGCGTCGAGGCGGAAGCCGTCAACACCCTCGTCGAGCCAGAACGCCATGGCGTCGAGGATCGCGTCTCCGACGGCAGGGTTGGTGAAGTTGAGGTCAGGCTGGTGGTGGTAGAAGCGGTGCCAGAAGTACTGGCCGCGCACCGGGTCCCAGGTCCAGTTCGAGGGTTCGTCGTCGCAGAAGACGATGCGTACGTCGGCGTAGGGCTCGTCGGTGTCGGACCATACGTAGAAGTCTCCGTAGGGGCCGTCGGGATCGGAGCGGCTGGCCTGGAACCAGGGATGCTGGTCGCTGGTGTGGTTCATGACGAAGTCGAGGATGACCCGGATGCCGCGCCGGTGCGCCTCGGCCAGGAAGGCGCGGAAGTCGTCGATGGTGCCGGTGGCCGGATCGATCGCGGTGTAGTCGGCGACGTCGTAGCCGCCGTCGCGCAGCGGGGAGACGTAGAAGGGCGGTACCCACAGGCAGTCGACGCCGAGCCAGTCGAGGTAGTCGAGCTTCTCGATCAGGCCGTTGAAGTCGCCGATGCCGTCGCCGTCGGAATCGCGGAACGAACGCACCAGGACCTCGTAGAAGATGGCGGTGCGGTACCACTCCGGCTGGGGCGGTTCATTGCTGCCGACTGCTGGGAGATGGCCCGTCATGACGTGAGCCTTGCCGATCCCCGGGGCACGTTCAACTCAGGCGCGCCGCGCTCAGTAGGCTCGACGGCGATCAGTCCGAGACTTTCGCCGAGGAGGCACAGCATGGGTGAGTTCGTGAAGTTCGAGGTGGCTGACGGGGTCGGCACCATTCGGCTCGACCGTCCCAAGATGAACGCACTCAGCCGCGCGGTGCAGGAGGAGCTCCGCGAGGCGGCCACGGAGGCGACCCGACGCGATGACGTCAAGGCGGTCGTCGTGTACGGCGGCGAGCGGGTCTTCGCGGCCGGTGCCGACGTCAAGGAGATGGCCGACATGTCGTACGCCGACATGGTCAAGGAGTCGGGTGACCTGCAGTCCGCGTTCACCGCGGTTGCCCAGATCCCCAAGCCCGTCGTGGCTGCCGTGACCGGGTATGCGTTGGGTGGTGGCTGCGAGTTGGCTCTGTGCGCCGACGTACGGTTCGCGGCCGACGACGCGACCTTCGGCCAGCCGGAGATCCTGCTCGGCATCATCCCGGGCGCCGGCGGCACCCAGCGTCTCACCCGTCTGATCGGACCCAGCAAGGCGAAGGACATCATCTTCACCGGGCGGTTCGTCAAGGCGGACGAGGCACTCGCCATCGGTCTCGTCGACCAGCTCCACCCGGCTGCCGAGGTCTACGAGCGGGCCGTGGCGTGGGCCAAGCAGTTCGCCAACGCGGCGACCCTCGCGGTGCGTGCCGCCAAGCAGAGCATCGATGCCGGTCTGGAGGTCGACCTCACCACGGGCCTGGAGATCGAGCGTCAGCAGTTCGCCGGCCTCTTCGCCACGGAGGACGGCCCCATCGGCATGAAGTCGTTCGTCGAGAACGGCCCGGGCAAGGCCCAGTTCCTCGGTCGCTGACCCGACGAACCCCTCGCTTGCGCGCGTCGTCCTCGTTTTCCTGGACGGATGGGGCCCTGTGCTGGATAGGGTGCGGCGGACACATCCGATGAGTGAGAGGCGGGGACGGTGCGCAAGCAGATGGAACTGAGCACGGTGCGGGTACGTGTGGCCCAGCTGGTGTGGGCGTTGTGCGCGCTGGCCGCCGTGCTGCTCGCTCTCGGAGCGCTCACCTATGCGCTGAAGGCCAACTCCGACAACGGCGCCGTGACCTTCATCAGGGACGCGGCCGGGTGGCTCGACCTCGGGATCTTCGACGTCGACAACGGTGTCAAGCAGTTCTCCGGGGACTCCGCCGAGACCAAGAACGCCCTCTTCAACTGGGGACTTGCTGCCGTCGTCTGGCTGATCGTCGGTCGGATCGCGGACCGACTCATCAGGCCCTGACGTCGCGGGGCAGGGTGATTGGGTCAATTGTCCCTGAATTGGCGTGTGACCCTTCCCACATGCGTCATTTCGTGATCTAGTTACCGGCGGGTCACGAGGGTTTCGGTCTCGGCAGGAGACCACTTGGCGACCTCTGGCGGCGTTCAGCCGCCGCCGGTTGATTTGGGAGGATCAAACCGCATGCGTCAGATTCATCTGCGTCGTTTCGCTGTCGGAGGCGCCGCCGCCGCGCTCGCAGTGAGCGGGCTCGTCATCACTTCGCCGGCCCACGCCGACAGTGCTCCGTTGAACTACACCTGCGAAGTGCCGATTCTCGGCGCCCAGCAGTTCGTAACCACGTTGTCCGCCCCGGCCACGGTGGAGGTGGGTGCCCAGCCCACCCTGAACGCCGATGTCGAGGTGCCTGAGGGCCTGGTGAGCAGCCTGCGCGACCTCCTGGGAGGGAAGAGCGTCATGGGCGACGCCGACGCGCAGGTCATTGCCAACGAGACGCCCGCCACGGCGTCCCTGAAGATCCCCAAGACGGCGGTGCCCGCGTCGGGTTCGTTGGTCGTGAAGGCGTCGGGCAAGCTGGCGCTCCCCGGCAGTGCCGCAGTCGGCTCCACGGCCGCTCTCGTTGCCGGTGACTACACCGTGAACCTCACGGTGAACACCGACGGCGACCCGTTGGGGCCCCTGGCGGTTCCGTGCACCCTCGATGAGGGACAGGACAACGCGATTGGCACCGTCAAGGTCGTCAAGGCTGGCTCGAAGTCCAAGGTCACGGCCAAGGGCAAGAAGGGCAAGGCCGTCGTCAAGGTGAAGGTCGCCTCCACCACGTCGGTCAAGGCGACCGGCAAGGTGAAGGTCACCCTGAAGGGCAAGAAGAAGGTCACCAAGAACGTCAAGGTGAACAAGAAGGGCGTCGCCAAGGTGGCGGTCAAGAAGCTCAAGAAGGGCAAGTACAAGGTCACCGCGAAGTACGCCGGCGACAAGAACGTCAAGGCCTCGACGGCCAAGGGCAACGTGAAGGTCAAGTGACCTGATCGTCCTCACGGCGACCCCGTTCGGCTTCGGTCGGACGGGGTCGTCGGGATTTTCGACAGTACTTTGTGACTTATCGCATCGTGGGCTGTATTCCGTGACCTGATGACTACCTAGTAGCCTCCACGATGCTGGCCGCACTGCGGTTCAGGAACCGACTGCACACAGGAGGGGCCGTCCAGGCCACAACCACCATGAACATTGTTGTCTGCGTGAAGCACGTGCCCGACGCCACCGCCGACCGGCGGTTCGAGTCGGACAACACCGTCGACCGAGTTGGCGTAGACGGGCTCCTGTCGGAGCTCGACGAATACGCCGTGGAGCAGGCTCTCCAGATCAAGGAGAAGCTGGGCGACGACTCCGAGGTCACCGCACTCTGCATCGGGCCCGAGGGCGCCGTTGACGCCGTTCGCAAGGCCCTGCAGATGGGTGCCGACAAGGGCGTCATCGTCTCCGACGACGCCATTGCCGGTTCCGACGCGCCTGCGACCTCCCTCGTCCTGGCCGAGGCCATCAAGAAGATCGGTACGCCGGACCTCGTCGTCTGCGGCATGGCGTCCACCGACGCCGGCATGAGCGTCGTCCCGGCGATGCTCGCCGAGCGGCTCGGTCTGCCTCAGGTGACCTTCGCCTCCGTGGTGGAGACCCAGGGGGACCAGATCCGCGCGAAGCGTGACGGCGACGCCGCCACCGAGGTCATCGGCGCGACCCTTCCGGTCGTCCTGTCGGTCACCGACCAGACCGGTGAGGCCCGCTACCCGTCCTTCAAGGGCATCATGGCCGCCAAGAAGAAGCCGCTCGAGACCTGGGCGCTCGGCGACCTCGGCGTGGATGCCGGCCAGGTCGGCCTCTCCGTCGCCTGGTCCTCCGTCGAGGAGACCACCGCCCGCCCGCCGCGCACCGCCGGCGAGATCGTCAAGGACGAGGACGGTTCGGGCGCCAAGGCGCTGGCCGAGTTCCTCGCGTCGAAGAAGTTCATCTGAGGAGTTTGAACATGGCTGAAATTCTGGTTCTGGTTGACCACGTCGACGGCGCGGTCAAGAAGCCGACCCTCGAGCTCCTCACCATCGCCCGCCGTCTCGGCGAGCCGTCGGCCGTCTACATCGGCTCCGGCGACGCCCCGGCCGAGGCGCTGGCGAAGTTCGGTGCCGAGAAGGTCTATGCCGTCGACGACGCGCAGATCAAGGGCTACCTCGTCGCCCCCAAGGCCGAGGTGCTCCAGCAGCTGGTGGAGAAGACCTCTGCCGGCGCCGTGCTGATCCCCTCCTCCGCGGAGGGCAAGGAGATCGCGGCCCGCCTCGCCGTCAAGATCGACTCCGGTCTGATCACCGACGCCGTCGACGTGCAGGCCGGTCCGGTCACCACGCAGTCGGTCTTCGCCGGCTCCTTCACGGTGCAGGCCAAGGTCACCAAGGGCACGCCGATCATCACGGTCAAGCCCAACTCGGCCGCTCCCGAAGAGGTTGCCGGCGCCGGTGCCGTCGAGGCCTTCGCCCCGACGATCTCCGACGCCGCCAAGGCTGCCCAGATCGTCGCCTCGCAGCCGCGCCAGTCCACCGGCCGCCCGGAGCTGACCGAGGCCGCCATCGTGGTCTCCGGTGGTCGTGGCACCGGTGGCGACTTCTCCGCAGTCGAGGCCCTGGCCGACGCGTTGGGTGCTGCAGTCGGTGCCTCGCGTGCCGCGGTCGACTCCGGCTGGAAGCCGCACACCTTCCAGGTCGGTCAGACCGGCAAGACCGTCTCGCCGCAGCTCTACGTGGCCAACGGCATCTCCGGTGCCATCCAGCACCGCGCCGGCATGCAGACCTCGAAGACCATCGTCGCGGTCAACAAGGACGAAGAGGCTCCGATGTTCGAGCTCGTCGACTTCGGCGTGGTGGGCGACCTCCACACCGTGCTCCCGGCCGTGACCGAGGAGATCAACAAGCGCAAGTGACGCGCTGATCCTCACTTCACGCACGACACAGGACGCCGTGGCCCGATCGGGCCACGGCGTCCTCGTGTCTTCGGTCAGGGGCGACCGGGTCAGTACATGTCGCCGGAGTATCCGCTGTCGTCGATGATGCCGACGGGGAAGACCTTGACCTTGCGGTTGGCTCCCTTGCCGCTGAGCTTGACCTTGCGCAGCGCCACGTTGTTGGTGGTGTCGGACTCGACGAGGTTGCCCTCGGGGTTGCCCTCCACCGCGATGTAGTAGACGCCGTTGGGCAACTTGTTGACACGGAACGCCTGCCCGGCACGGAACTGGGCGTAGGTGTCGCCCGAGCCAGCGGCCAGCACCTCACGCAGCGAGACCGAGGAGCGGTCGCCGCAGTCGGTGGCGAGGTCGGTGTTGTCGGGGCGCCAGTCGGCGCCGTCCACCGTGTAGTCGATCGCGTCGGTGTTGGCCAGGCAGAAGGACTCCTTGCGGGAGCGCACCGCCTCGGTCTTGTCGGCCCGCAGCAGGGTGTAGCGGGCGAAGTCCTCGAAGTGCCAGTGGTTGTGGGTGGCAGCCTTGTGCCAGATCATCGTGCCGACCTTCTCGTACCCGGTCTGGTTGCCGTCGGCGTCCACGAAGTACTGGTAGGCATCCATGATGTCCTTGTTGCCGCGCCGGAAGCCGTCGACGAGCATCGGGCTGTTGCCGGCGTTCCACACGGTGGCGGAGAACCTCAGGTTCTTGCCGTTGCGCGACAGGCCGATGCCGTAGGCGGGGATCGACTGCAGGTCGGGCAACGGTCCGGCGGGAGCACCCGCGCTGTCGGCGGTGGGCTTGGCCGCGGGCTTGAGTGTCGTCGTACGACGCTGCTGTGTGCGTGGTGCGGTGCGGTGGGCGTGCTCCTCTTCTTCACTCCACTTCTTCACCACGAGGCGGAAGGTGTGGGTGGCGTCCGAGGCGGAGATGCCGAGTGCCTTGCGCCACTTGGGGGTGATGGTGGCGGTGACGTCGTACTTGCCCTTGCCGACCTTGAGATGGCCGATGGCCTCCGAGACGTTGCTGATCCAGCCCTGCTGGATGCCCTGGACCGAACCGATCGTGAACGGGTTGTAGGGGCATCCGTCGGGATACGGGTTGCGCAGTGGCGCGTCAGGGTTGCTGCGTTGGGTGCTCCACGAGTTGAGGCAGACGTTGCGCTTCTTGGTCTGCACCAGCTTCCCCATGGTGTTGCGGACCTCCACCTTGAGGAACTTGCTCAGACCGTCCCAGTCCTTCTGGATGCCGTCTGGCAGGGCAACTTCGCCGTCGGGGGAGTGCCACACCGTCGTGAGGGGGCTCTTCCAGTCGGCACGGTGGGTGCGGATCTCCATCGCTGCGTCCGGTGCCGACAGCGCGAGACCGTAGTCGCCTTCGGCGCGCTTGGCCTTGCCGTAGGTGTAGACGACTGCCTTCTTCGCACCCTTCAGGACCAGCGGCGAGCTGTCGGCAGCCGTGTCCGGCGCGACCGCATGGGCTGCCTGCCCGGTCGAGTGGGCGGCACCGGGTAGGACGAGACCGAGCGTCGCGAGTGCGGCGATCGGGAATCCGAGACGTTTCACGCTTCCTCCTTCGTGAGTGGGGAGAGTTCCCACACCGGGTAGACGCGTCACCGGGGCTCCAGGTTGCTTGTCGGACCGAACTATTTCTGTGCCGGGTGAGACGAAAGCCGCGCGAAGGGCGTCGCTGACTAGGCTTGTGGACATGAGCACCGAACAGGAAGTCGTCGACGCTGCCCGGCGGGCCCGAACTGCCAGCCACGCCCTCGCCCTCGCCACGCGCGCCACCAAGGACGCAGTGCTCCACGCGATGGCTGACGCCCTGTTGGAGTCCTCTGGCCCGATCCTTGCGGCGAACGCAGAGGATGTGCGCCGTGCCGAGGATGCGGGCACGGGTGCCCACATGATCGATCGGTTGCGTCTCGACCGGAGCCGCCTCGAGGCGATGGCTCAGGGACTGCGCGACGTCGCCGGCCTGCCTGACCCGGTCGGTGACGTGGTGCGCGGCAGCACTCTCGCCAACGGGCTGGAGATGCGTCAGGTCCGGGTGCCCTTCGGCGTGATCGGCATGATCTACGAGGCTCGTCCCAACGTGACCGCCGATGCGGCAGGCATCTGCCTCAAGTCCGGCAACGCCGTCCTGCTGCGTGGTTCCTCGAGCGCACGCTCAAGCAACGTGGCGATCGTCGAGGCGCTGCGCGGTGCGGTGGAGAGTGCGGGGCTGCCGGCTGACGCGGTGCAGCTCGTCCCGGGAGACAGCCACGAATCGGTCAAGCACCTGATGCGTGCCCGCGGCCTGGTCGACGTACTCATCCCGCGGGGCGGCGCCGGGCTGATCCGCAGCGTGGTGGAGGAGTCCACGGTGCCCGTGATCGAGACCGGAACCGGGAACTGTCATGTCTATGTGGACGCCGGCGCAGACTTCGCCAAGGCGCTCGACATCGTGATGAACTCCAAGACGCATCGCACCAGCGTGTGCAACTCGGCCGAGGCGTTGCTGGTGCACTCCGCGATCGCCGACGAGTTCCTGCCGACCGTCATCGAGGCCCTGCAGGAGGCCGGCGTCGAGATCCACGGTGACGACAGGTTCGGCGAGTACGACGGCATCACCCCGGTCAACGACGAGTCCTACGCCGCGGAGTTCCTCGGCCTGGAGATCTCCGCGAAGGTGGTCGCCGACATCGACGAGGCCATCGCACACATCCGTGAGTTCAGCACCGGTCACACCGACGCGATCGTCACCGAGGACCAGAGTGCGGCGCGCAGGTTCGTGGCCGAGGTCGACTCCGCTGCCGTGCTCGTCAACGCCTCGACGCGCTTCACGGACGGTGGGGAGTTCGGCTTCGGTGCGGAGATCGGCATCAGCACGCAGAAGCTGCACGCGCGTGGACCGATGGGTCTGCCCGAGATGACCAGCACCAAGTACGTCGTCACCGGCGACGGCCACATCCGCTGACCTCCGGCCCGTGGCCTGACTCCCGAACCGATCAATTAGGATCTGCACCATGTCGCTGACCTCCTTCGTCATCACCGCGTCCGAGTCCACCGGTGACCCGGCAGTCAACCCGTTCGTCATCGGTGGCATCGCGCTCGGGACCCTGCTGTTCTCCCTCTTCGTGCTGCTGATGATCGCTGGCGGCCGAGAGCACAGCTGAGCCACATGAGCTGCCCCGCCGGTGAGTGATCAGGAGCCCGGACGCCGTCGGATCGGTGTCATGGGAGGCACCTTCGACCCCATCCACCACGGCCACCTGGTGGCGGCGAGTGAGGTGCAGTCGTGGTTCGACCTCGACGAGGTGATCTTCGTCCCCACCGGGGCGCCGTGGCAGAAGTCCGATCGGGTCGTGTCGCCGGCCGAGCACCGCTATCTGATGACGGTGATCGCGACGGCTTCGAACCCGAGGTTCGGGGTGTCGCGCGTCGACATCGATCGCATCGGGCCGACGTACACGATCGACACGTTGCGCGACCTCCAGACGCAACATCCTGACGCGGAGCTCTACTTCATCACCGGTGCAGATGCGCTGGCCAACATCTTCACGTGGCGCGATGCGCGCGAGCTGTTCGAGCTCGCGCACTTCGTGGGATGCACCCGCCCCGGCTACGAGATGGACCCGTCGATGCTCACCGACATCCCTCCCGAGCAGGTGACGCTCGTGGAGATCCCGGCGCTGGCGATCTCGTCCACCGAGTGCCGCAAACGCACCATGCGCGGCGAACCGGTCTGGTACCTCGTGCCGGACGGCGTCGTCCAATACCTGGCCAAGTACGACCTCTATCCTGCGGAGAACTCATGACTGCCACAGACCACGCCCTCGGCCTCATCCACGCGGCGGCGCTGGCAGCCTCCGACAAGCTCGCACAGAAGGTCGTCGCCTTCGATGTCTCCGAGCAGCTTGCCATCACCGATGCCTTCCTCCTCGCCTCTGCCGGCAACGACCGGCAGGTGCGTGCGATCGTCGACGAGGTCGAGGACAAGCTCCGCGAACTCGGCGCCAAGCCGATCCGTCGCGAGGGACACAAGGACGGGCGCTGGGTGTTGCTCGACTACGGCGACATCGTGGTGCACGTGCAGCACGAGGAGGAGCGTGACTTCTACGCTCTCGAGCGGCTCTGGAACGACTGCCCCGCGATCGACCTGCCCGAAGAGGCACGCGGAGAGCAGTGAGCCGCCGCATCGTCCTGCTGCGCCACGGACGGACGGCCTGGAACTTCCAGCGCCGCGTCCAGGGTCACGTCGACGAGCCGCTCGACGAAGTCGGGCATGCCGAGGCACGTGCCGCTGCGTCGTGGGTCGCCGGCTTCGAGCCGTGCCTGCTGTGGACGTCTGACCTCGTGCGCGCGCGGGTGACCGCTGAGTACGCCGCCGAGGTGCTCGGGCTGCCGGTGCACGTCGACGGACGGCTCAGGGAGTTCAACTTGGGGGAGCGGGCCGGACTGACCTGGGACGAGTACCGTGGCCAGTTCCCCGAGGAGTTCGCGCAGTTCCGACGCAGCGACTTCCGGTTGATCCCCGGCGCCGAACAGGTACCCGATGTCGCCAAGCGGATGTGCGAGGCGCTCAACGACGTCGCTGCCGGACTTCCTGAAGGTGGTACGGCGCTCGTCGCGTCGCACGGCCAAGCAATCAAGGCCGCCGTGCTCGCGATGACAGGGCAGCCGGTCGTGCTCAACGCGCTCGGAAGCCTGCCCAACTGCAGTGTCGCGGTCCTGGCCGAGACCCGGACCGCGCCAGCCGGATGGAGCCTCGCAGCCTTCGCGCTCACCGCACCCGCCTGACGCCGCCCTCCACCAGAGCCCGCCCCCATTGGTCGAGCTGGCACCCCGGTGGTCGAGCCCGTGCCCCGTTGGTCGAGCTTGTCGAGACCCCTGCCGCATCCTCGCTGGTCGAGCTTGTCGAGACCCGCGCCACCGTTGGTCGAGCTTGTCGAGACCCCTGCCGCATCCTCGCTGGTCGAGCTTGTCGAGACCCCGACCCGGGCCGTGCCGTCCGGGGCAACCTCCGTCGCTGGGGCGGCGCGTCGTGCGCGCGGCTCTTTGGGTGGGTTGCGTTGGGTGGGCGCCCGCCGCGGCCAAGCCCCTTGACGCTCCGTCGGCAACCCCGGACGTCCCACCCCGGCCCTGTGCGCCGTTGGTCGACCTGTACGCCGTTGGTCGAGCTTGTCGAGACCTTTCCCCGCGGGTCAGAGCTGGTCTCGACAGGCTCGACCACCGGGATCCTGTTCGCGAGCCCATGGCATCCCCGCCGGTCGAGCTTGTCGAGACCATTGCCGCACCCCGCCGCTCGAGCCCGTACGCCGTTGCCCGAGTCCCTACGTCGGTGGTCGAGCCCGTACCCCGTTGGTCGAGCTTGTCGAGACCCCTCCGGTCGGTGTGTGGGCGTGCCTGTGCCCCGGGAGACGTGTGTTCTCCCGGGGTGGGCGGGTGGTGCTTGTTCGGCAGGCGCTGCTTGTGCCCCGTGCTGTTGGCCGATGGCTGGTGGTGCTCAGCGGGGCTCAGCTGGTGTCGCTGGTGTCGTGGGTGCCTTGTGGGGTGACCAGCCAGGTCCTGCCGTGCTGGCTGGTCCAGATATACGTTCCGTCCCTGGCCCGGCGATAACGCCACCTACCGTGGGTCTTCATCAGGTGGTGACGCCGACACAACGGCGCCAGATTCTCGGGCCGGGTTTGCCCGGGCGGACCACCCTCACCAAGTGGAAGGTAGGGGTCGATGTGGTCCAGGTCGGCGTCCCAGCTGGAGCGTTCACAGTTGGGATACACACAGTGCGGGTCACGCAACCGGACCAGGGTGTCCATCCATTCGGGTGGATCATGACGATCCACCGCATCGGTCCTGTTCAAATCGACCACCGGGGTGATGGTCGCAAGCGAACCGTGACGGGCCAGCCAGTCGCGTAGCTGGGTGGTGAGGACCTGCCCCAACCGGTCGGTGGAGGCGATGCCGTCGCCGTCCAACCCCAACTCGTGGGGGTCGAGGCCCAACGCGAACAGGTCCGCGAGGTTGACGTGGGCCATCACCCGCAACCCACGACGGCGTCCGAACGGGCCTGGGGTCGTGGCCAACCGACCCGGCTTCACCCCGACCACCGGCTCGCCCACCACCGGCTCGCCGCCCACCGCCGCAGTGTCGTCGGTGAGCCGCCCGATCGCTTTGGCACGGCGTTGGTCGATGGTGTCGGTGTCACCCAGACGCCGCATCGTCTCGGCCTCGGCAGACAACAAGTCCATGAACCTGGTGAGGTCCAAGGATTCACCGACGGCCTGCAACTCGGAGGTGCCGGCGATGCCGCCGGCTCCTTCTTCGTGTCCGGCGTGGGGGTGGTGCAGCCACACACCCCAATCAGCCTTGCCCTTCGCCGCGCTGCGGTCTTTGACCAGTTCGGGGTGGAATTTGGCGATGGCCATCGCCAACCACTTCTCGATCGTGGGCCAGCCGGTGAGGCCGGTGGCGGCGAGGTGGTCGTCGAACCACCGTGCCGCCTCATAGGACAGTTTCCTGGTGAGCAGGGCGACGCGGCGGGCGTTCCACCCCGGCATCTCCAGGGCCTCGACCTTCGCCCACAACAGCGGCAACCGGTGCACCAGATCCAGGGCATCGGCGACCAAAGCGAACCCAGCAGCACGCGAGATCCCGGCCGATGCGGCGAGCTCCTCCACCGCGAACAGGGCGACATCAGGGGTGCCGTCACCCGAGATCCTGTCTTCACAGTCGGAGGGAAACAGGGTCTCGTCACCCACCACCGCCTTCGGGTGCTCCGGAGACGGCGGGTGCAGGATCGCCCACTGATAAGCCAACCGCAGCTTGCTGCGGACCATCTTGAGTTCAACGACGCGGTTCTCAGCCATGAAACCAAGCAGGGTCCCGCCATCGAGGTCAGAGACCTCGTACGGCTGGTGACGGGCGTCGATTTCGATCATGGAACCAGTCCAACATTTGGCTCCGACACAACCTGGGGCACCGGGACTCAGGCTGTGGACAACCACCGGCCGCACTGCCGGAACGAGGTCTCGGCGGGCTCGACCAACGAACGGTCTCGGTGGGCTCGACCTCCGGGTGGGCGAGGCGAGGTGGTCTCGACAGGCTCGACCACCGGATGGGGCGGTGGGTGGGGGCCCGATTTCACATCTGGATCGGGACATGGTTAGTATTCTCGACGTTGCGGGGCCGGGAACGGCCACGAAACAGATGGGGCTGTGGCGCAGCTGGTAGCGCATCTGCATGGCATGCAGAGGGTCAGGGGTTCGAGTCCCCTCAGCTCCACCAACACGTAGGTCACGGGCCGTGCTTGAGTCCTTAACAAGGGGTCGAAGCATGGCCCGCTGGCGTTTCCCAGCACTTTGACTGGATCTTCAATCTCCGCAGGGATCACGTTCGGCGAGCATCGGGTGCTCTCGGATCGGGTCGTGCACCTGATCGGCTTGACTCGTACGACCATGGACGCGTCCAGGGCTACGTCCTGTCCCTGGCCGATGACCGGCTCACGATGTACGCAATCGCAGACAGGCTCTACTTCGACCACGTGGTCCTGATGCACCTACGCGACAATCTCGTCGGTTCGTGACCAGCACAGCGCCTACGTCGACCGTGCGGTCGCCAGCTTCGGTTCACCGGTGGCAGCCTTCACTTGTCCGACAGAGGCTACGACCCGCGACTTGCCTCTCATGGCCGCTGAGCTCCACCCCTTCATGATCGGTCGACTGCGGACGGCTGGAGAAAGCGCATCGCGCATCGCCTCCTGCGTGCTGACGGGACCTGGGTGGACGAGATCGACAAGTGGAACTACGACCAGATCGCAAGCACTCAAATCGGCGGTCGCTGCACCGATTCTCCAGCCGCGTTCGGAGATCCGTGCCCCGACGATGCAGCGACGAGGGGAGGCGTCACGCCGTCCGACGCGGAATCCTGAACGCCGTGAAGTGACGATCCCATCGAGGGACATGGCAGACCTGTGGGCTACCGACTGTCGCTGGGATCCACTCCCCAGAGACGGACGAGTCCGCTGCGGCCAAGGTCGCCACACTCCGCGTAGACGACGACAGTCTGATCGGGGGTGGCTCGTGCACGAGCCCAGCCGAGGATCTCCTCCACATCGGTCACGTCGGACAATCGATACTCTTCGCAGTGCCACATCAACTCTGTCGGCGCGACGCCAGCGGGCGCGGGTGGTTGGTGCCAGAAGTAGACCCGGTAGGCCGGCCGGTCCACTTCCCACTCGATGTTTCGCGGGTCCACGCCCTCAACGATCACCCGCAGATCCTACGGCGGGAATGCGCTGCCTGAGACGAACCCGTGCCGCTCACGGTTCGCTCCGGCCGCTTGGCAAGGGGAGTCGCCGATACATTGGGCCGGTGAATGTTCTGGGACTGCGGCGGGTCGAGCATCGCGTCCCGAACCTCGACGACCAACCGGACAGCCACGTCGTCAGTTGGGACTTCACCATCGACGGGATCACCCTCAACGAACTGCACCAGGATGACAACGTAGGAATGCTTGGGGGCATGGATGAGGAGTTCGCGAAGGAGAACCTTCTGCGGTTGCTCGGCGAACCGGTCCCGGCGCCGACATTCGAGATCCAGTGGTATCGAAAGCCGAAGCGCATCCTGGGTCTCTTCCCTCGATCCGGCGTCCCGTACGCCGTGTCAGAAAGTGCATTTCGTGACGGGCGCGTCGGTCTCACCTACTGCTTCTGCGGCGATATGGACTGTGGAGTCCTGTCGGCCAGCATCGAACTCACCCCGGCCTGGGTGGCGTGGCGTGAGGTGGCATTCCAAGTCACCTACGAAGACGCCCCGCAACGGGCCGCTCACGCCGGGCTGCCGACGTACGTCGCCGCGTCATGGTGGGTGTGACGTCAGCGACCTGACCTGTCCCGCAGAAGAGATGCTCCTTCCCTGGCGTGACGACTGCGAGCCCGTCGAGTCGGCTGCTAGCGGCAGCGGTTGGAGAGGATGGCCAGGTCTGCCTTCGCCTCGCGCACCTTCGTCTGGGTGTTGCGGACCTTCTTCTTGAGCTTGGTCACCTTCTGGCTGAGTTTGCGGACCTTCTTCTTGGCCGCTTGCTTCTTGGCCGGCTTGCTCGCCTTCTTCTTCGCCACCTTCGCGGCCTTCTTGGCGACCTTGGCCTTCTTCAGGCGCTTCTTGAGGGTGGTGAGCTTCTTCTTCACCTTGGCGAGCTTGGCCTGCGCGGCAGCCGTGGCGCCCGGCTCGACCACGCAGCCTGGATCAGTTGTCTCGTCCAGCACGAAGGCCACCAGGGCCAGCCGGTCGATGGTGGTCTGCAGCAAGGGGTCGGCGCGGAACTCCACCGGGGGCACCGGATCCGTCGCAGTACCCTTGATGTGGTCCGTGATGTGTCCCTCCAGAGCCGTCAGACGCGCGGTGGCGGTGGCGTTGAGCACGTCCTGTGGGTTGATCGACTCGGTCTTGCTGTTGTCGTGGGCATCGATCCACGGACCCTGCAGATCGCCCTCGTCATCGATGAGGTCCTCGGTGCCCGCAATGAGGCCGCGCAGTTCGCCGTCCACCAGCAGATCAGCAGGTACGCCGACCTCCAGGTAGGACTGGATCAGGCGCTTGGTGGCATACAGCTCGGCGGCGGCCGACTGCGCCGGTGAGCCGCCGGCCCTGGTGAAGGTGTTCTTCACGGCGGCATAGACCTCGTTCTGCTTGGTGCGCATCCAGCCGTCGACCATGCCGGTGATCTCGCCCTGGATGTCTTGGTCGTCGTTGGTCCAGTCGAAGCTCGGCCCGTTGCTGCCCCACTTCTGCTGCAGCGTCAGCTCGGGCGAGGTGCCGGCGCAGGTGTCCTCGACGTCAGTGACCCAGTCGTCCGGGTCGAGCGAGCCGCCGTCGTCGACGGTGGTGATCGTCTTGCAGATCTCCTGCTCGGGCCAGGTCCGCTGGGCATGCGCCAGCCACCTGCCCTGGGGAGTTCCAGCAGTGTGGGTGTAGTCCCACCGCACCTTCGCGTTCGGCTTCGCGAAGAAGGTGTCGGTCGTCGTCGTGATGATCCGACCGAAGCGACCGACCCTGGTGACCTTGATGTCATGGCGCTCGTCGACATAGCTGGCGTCGGCGCACATGTTGACGACGCCGATCCTGAGCGCCACGGCGACCGTGACCTGTGGGGGCACGTGGTCGGCATAGGACAGCCCCGGGCCCAAGGGCAGCTGCTGATTCGACGTGCAGGGACGTGTCGGGTCTCCGGTTCCGACCTTCAGATTGGTGTTCGCAAGGACCGGAGCCGGCACGGACTGGCGGGGTCCCTTCCACAGATCGACCCCGCCGGGCACGGTGTCCAGCACCGGCTGCATCGCCGCGCGCACAGCGCCGTCCACGGCCCGCCAGTCGGTGCGGTACTCGAGGAGGAGCGAGTTGAACAGCGCGCTGCCGGTGCCGCTGGCCGCGTCCTCGGCGTGGATCTTGGCCAGTGCGGTGCGCAACTTGACCCCTTCGGTCCGCACCTCCGCGAGGCGTCGCCGCCAGGTCGGGGTGACGAACTCCGGATTCTCCAGCATCAGGAGCTCCAGCGCCCGCGCTGAGAGCGCCCAGTCGCGCGGGTTGACCAGGCTCCCAGCGCTCGCGAGCCGGGTGCCGCCGGCTTCGGCCGCGTACTGGCTGAGGAACTCGACGTTCATGTCGAGCGGGTTCTCGTCCAACTGGTGCGCGATGCTCACTGCGTCGTAGCTGGCGGCGACCGGAGCCATCGCGACGGCGTCCTTGGCCGAGCTGGTGGCACCGGTGTAGAAGAAGCCGGCCCAGTCCTCGAACTGCTGCAGCAGCATCGGGGCGCCGGTGCGTTCGCGATAGCCGATGGCGGAGTTGATCGCCTGCGCCACCTGGCGACCCTCGACAGCGCGGAAGCTCGTGAAGAGGCGGGCCTCGAGGCGGATCAGGGAGGACTGCACGTTCACCAGGTTCGACTTCACCTCGCTGAGGTCGGCGTTGACGTCGCCGAGGGCGACGAGGATCTGGTTGAGACCGTCGGTCATCGCCGTGAAACCGGTGTTGAGGGCAAGGTCGATCCGGTCGAAGCGCTCGTGCATCTCCTGCCTGAAGTCCTCGATCTGCACCGTGAGGTCCTCGAGCGCCACCAGGACCGGGTCGGGAGCCGGCTGGGAGCTCGAGTCGTCGAAGAGTCCGAAGACCCCCATGATCCCGCCGATCAGGTTGCCGGCCGCCGCGACCCAGTTGCCGCTCACGACGTTCATCACGCCGTTGAGGACGTGGGTCCCGATCTCGATCAGCTGGTTGGCCGTCTTGGTGACGACCTTTCCGACCTCCTCGATCTGCTTGGCGGCCTCCGGGTCGAACTTGTCGACGATCCACACCGAGAGCTTGAGGACCGATTCCGTGGTCTTGACGACGTCCTTGGCTGTCGAGAGGTGGCCCTCCCACTGCTTCTTGACCTGCTCACGTCGTTGCTCGGCGGTGAGCTTCTCCTCAGGCGTCTTGGCCTTGGCGACGGCCTCTTCGGCATCAGCGAGCGCTGCTGCGGTCCTCAGCGCCGCGGCGTTGGCCACGCCGAGGCCGTCCGGCCCGTTGAGAGCCTTGTCCGCCTCGGTCAGTGCGTCCTGGCCCGACATCGTGAGGGTCTCGCCGCTGATGCCGTCAGTGATCCCGCTGGCCCCGGCCAGGTCCGGATCGGCGACGCGTTGCTGGATGCTGGAGGAGGTCGTGGACTGACCGGATTCAGCGGCCCACTCCTGGTCACGCGCCTCGGCGTAGTAGCTGTTGATCGCGGCCTGTCGGAACGAGTCCCGTGCCACCTCGTCGCCCGAGAAGTAGCCGTAGTCGCCCAGTCCGCTCCAGATCTCCTGGGTGGGGCTGATGGCCAGCAGCGACTTCTCGTCGGCCTGCTTGACCAAGGACTCCTTGACGACCTTGCGGGCGGCCCGCTTGGCCTTCTCGGTCTTCGCCGCCTGGGCGGCCTCCTGCTCAAGCATCTCCAGGTAGTGACGGACACGGAAGATCCCGGACACGCGGTCCGGGCCGGTCGGGGCCTCACCGTCGGCGGCGGCCCTGCTGGCAGTCTTCTTCGCCGCGGCCCGCTCAGAGGCCGCAACCTCGTCCATGTCGGCACGCATCTGCTCGATCTCCGCACGCGCTTCAGCGACCGGCAGCTGCGGCTCCAGCTCATACATTGCCTGCAGCACACGCTCCAGGACCGCCTCGCGCGGATTCTGGTTGAGGCGGGACATGTCGCCGGCGACGAAGAGCGCCTCGTGCAGTTCCTGACCCGAGATGGTGACGACCTCGTCGGCGTGAGCGGGGGATACGGGCAGCACCGTGAGGGTGGCGGCCGGAAGTGCGGCGAGGGCTGCCAACGCGGCCAACCGCTGGAGGGACCGAGAGATCTTCATCCGTGACCTTCTGTGCGGGTCGCGCTGAGACAGCGTCGACCACCGGGTGGGCCTTGCACGGTAGCGACGGGGGTGGCGGGTTCGCGTCGGCCAAAGGAGGACAACCGAAGTCAACCTTTCGGTGACGGTCGGCCGGTCGCTGATGCCCTGAGCAGTGGCGATTCGCCGACCCCGAGACGTCACTCGTCCTGTTAATCTATTGAGTCGGGAGAGTTTATGAACTTAATCTGGAGGTTGCGATGTTCGAACCCGCCTGTCCCGGTGGCGCCCGCCCGCGGATCGTCGTGATCGGTGCCGGCGCCGGGGGCACCCTGACCGCCCTGCACCTGGCCCGCAGCGCACGCCGCCGCACCACCCCCGTCGACCTGGTGCTGCTCGACCCGACCGACCGTTGGGCGCGGGGCGTCGCATTCGGGACGCCGGACGAGGACCACCTGCTCAACGTGCCGGCGTCCGGCATGACCGCGTTCCCCGAGGAGCCCGGTCACTTCGTCTCCTGGCTGGCCCGCGAGCAGCAGGGCATGGGGGATCCCAACGCGTTCGTGCCGCGCCGTTGGTTCGCCCGCTACCTCGACGACGTGCTCACCCAGGAGCTCGCAGCCGCCGACGACCTGGTCACCGTCCAGCACCGGCGACTGCTCGCCACCGGCATCGTGCGTGACGGCGAGGGATGGGCGGTTGTAGGCAAGGACGGCTCCCGGATCGCGGCAGACGCGGTCGTGGTGGCCACCGGCCTGCCCGAGGTCGGTGCCCGCTGGGCGCCTGCCACGTTGCGCGACTCCGCGTTCTTCGTCCCCGACCCGTGGGCCCCGGGCGCGCTGGACGTCATCCGACGTGACCGGACCGGACCCAGCGACGTACTCATCGTGGGCACCGGGCTCACCATGGTCGACGTCGTCCTCTCCTCTCGGGCGCCGGCAACCGCCCCGATCGCCGGCTCCTTGCCGTCTCCCTGCAGCGGCCGGCTGCCCCGCCGCCACCTCGTCGAGCCCAAGCTGGCCGTGATCCCCGACATCGCCGACTGGCCGCACGACCTCGACGGCCTGGTCGAGCGGGCCACGCGGCACCTGAGGGACGTGCGCACGAGCACGGGCGACTGGCGTCCCGCCGTCGACGGCCTGCGGTTCCGCGTGGCCGAGCTCTGGAGCCGGCTCGACGACGAGGGACGTGCCGCGTTCCTGACGAGGGTCGCCGCCGAGTGGGAACGCTCCGCCACCGGATGCCACCGTCCAGCGCGCTGCTGATCGAGTCGCTGCGTGAGTCGGGGCGACTGCGGATCGACGCCGCTCAGGTCGTCGACGCGAAACCCCTGCCGCGGGGCGGCCTGGACGTGACCCTCTCCGACGGCACCAGCCGCGAGGTCGGCTGGGTGGTCAACTGCACCGGACCCGGGCTCGACGTCCGCGAGCTGGGAAACCCGCTGCTCGACGACCTGCTCCGGCCCCGTGCGGGCGGTTCCTCGCGACGCCGGCCACCGAGGGCATGGGCTTTCTCACGGACGCCGGCCGACTGGTCCGGCCCGAAGGGGCCGCCGCGCCCATCTGGGTGCTCGGTGCGCTGCGGCGCGGTGAGCTCTTCGAGTCCACGGCCGTGCCGGAGATCCGGATCCAGGCCCGTGCCGCCGCGACCGCGGTGCTCGACGCGGTCCGCGCCGCTGCCACGCCGGCCGGAGGACGGTCGCCTGGTCGGTGGTCACCACCCGATCGCCCGACCGCGGGACCCCTCGGCATGCCGCTGTCGACCACCGCAGAGGCGGCGAACGCGTTCAATGCCGGACTGGAACGGGTGATGCGGTTGCAGTCGGGCGGTGAGGAGTTGATCGCGCGAGGCCGCCACCTCGACCCGGACTTCGCGGTCGCCCACCGCTGCGCTCGCCATGCCCGGTCACGAGGCCGGGGCCTCCTGCGACGTGACGGCCAGCCTCGAGGCAGCCGCCGAGGCGATCAGTCGTCGCGGGGACGCCCGCGAGGCGAGCCTGGTGGAGGTCGTACGACGACGCGTGCACGACGTCCGGGACACCGGTGCGCAGGCACTCATGCCGCACATCGCGACCTACCCTCGCGACGTGCTCGCGGTCTCGGCGGCAGTGCCGACAGATTGCGTTCTCCGGGCGTCACCGATGTGCAGCGGGAAGCCTGGGACCTGGTCGAGGGCCTGGCCCCGGCGTACGGCGACCACTGGTGGTACATCTCGCTCCTGGCGTTCGCGCGGCAGGACCAAGGACGCTTCGAGGAGGCCGGGCTGCTCGCGGAGAGTGCGCTCGTGCGAACTGTCCTCCGGTCATGCCGTCCACGCTCAGACCCACGTGCCTCTACGAGACCGGACAGCACGAGCTCGGTCGGACCTGGCTGGACCACTGGGTCATCGAGAGCAGGTCGAGCTGCCAGTCACCGGGCGCACTTCTCCTGGCACGCGGCCCTGCACGAGCTCGCTCTCGGGGACACCGAGGCCGTGCGGCAGCGCTACTACTCACAACTGGCACCGCCCGCGGTCACCGGCGTCCGTTCCCTGATCGACTCCGCCTCGATCCTGTGGCGCTGGCGGCTGAGCGTCACCGACTGGGATGTCGCCGCCGCGACCGTGGGCGCGACGCCGGTCTTCGCCGGCGAGGCGCCGCCGGCCCCGGTGGCGTCGGTGATCGGCGCGCTGGACCCGGCCCTGCTGACCCGCCCGCAGACGCCGTTCGTGGCCCTTCACGCCGCTGTCGCGCTCGCCGCTGCTGACCGTGCCGACGACCTGCGGCGCTTGGCGAAGCACCTGTCTACGCGCCGAGGAGACCGTCTGGCGTGCCGTCGTGGCGCCGGTGTGTGAGGCATTCGCGTTCATGATTCGGAAGGAATGGGCCAGCGCGGCACGCCTCCTCGACGAGGTGCTGCCCGACCTCGCCCGCGTGGGAGGCTCCGCCGCGCAGCGCGAGATCGTCGAGGAGGCGCTGCTGTTCTGCCAGGTCAGCGCCGGCGACGCGGCTGGCGCGACTGCCATCCTCGACGCCCGCCTCGACCGCCGCCCAGCCCATCTGGACCGGTGCCGCCGGGTCGGCCTCGACCCGGCCGGAGCGCCGGTGGGCTGAGAAGTGACTGACCGCAAGGCCTCGCCTCAGAAGGGTTGGGGTGCGTCCGCCGTCCGGAGCTGGCCGATCCGCTCGATCTCGCCAGTACCTCCGAGCGCGCGGGCGATCGCGGGAAGCTCGGCCCTGTCCACCGGGTCCAGCCCGTCGAGGCAGAGCCGGTCGCCGTCGTCGAACGTGATCCACAGTTGTGGGCGATCCCGCAGCTGCGACTCCCACGGCTCCTGCCAGCACACGTAGCGAACGTTGGCGTTCGCCCAGGAGTACCCGACCCCTGTCTCTCGGCGATCGCGCCGCCTTCGTAGATGTGGATGCGTGCGCCCTTGCCGCGCAGCCTTCCCACCGCGGTGGACACGAACATCACGGACAGCACGATGTAGATGAGCCCGGTGACGCCGGAGACCAACATGGCGAGGACACTGCTGCTTCCGCTGCGATCTTCGCCGCGTCGGAGGAGGGGCGCTGCACGTTGGCTGCTGATCGGGGGTCATGTGTCGGTCCTCCTTCAACGGCGCCGGCTCTCCCAGCGTGCGCCGACCTACGCCGAGCGCGAACGTCCTTGCTCCATCCTGCGCGAACCGCTGGACTTGCAGGATGCGCATTCTCGTTCTCGGCGGCACCGGGTGGCTGGGTCGCACCATCGCCCGAACGGCCGTTGCGGCCGGCAACCACGTCACCTGCCTGGCCCGAGGTGAGACCGGCGGTCTCGCCGAAGGTGTCCGCTTCGTGCGGGCCGACCGTGCCGATCCCGGCGCATACGCCTCCGTCGCGGTCGAGCGTTGGCAGGCCGTCATCGACGTCGCCCGCCACCCCGGGCACGTGCGCAGCGCAGTTGCCGCGCTGTCCGGATCCACCGAACGGTGGGCCTTCGTCTCGACCGGCAACGTCTATGCCGATCACAGCACGCTCGATGCCGACGAGGCCGCCCCGCTGCTCGATCCCCTCGTCGGCGACGTCATGGCCTCCATGGAGGAGTACGGCGCTGCGAAGGTCGCGTGCGAGCAGGCGGTGCTTGCTGGACTGGGGGAGCGGGCCGTCGTGGCTCGTTCGGGACTCATCGGCGGGCCGGGCGACGAGAGCGGACGATCGGGCTACTGGCCGCGCAGGTTCGCGCACCCGTCCAACCCTGCAGCCGAGGTGCTCGTGCCGGCAGCCGACCTGCCGACGTCGCTGATCGACGTACGCGACCTCGCGGCGTGGCTCGTGGCGGCCGTCACCGGTGACGAGCTCTCGGGGACCTTCGATGCGATCGCCAACCGCGTAACACTGGCCGAGCACCTCGAGACCGCGCGGGAGGTGGCCGGCCACGTAGGTCCGCTCGTCGCTGCCAGCGATGGGTGGCTCGCCCAGCAGGGAGTCGAGGAGTGGTCGGGACCGACGTCGTTGCCCTTGTGGCTCCGCGACCCCGACTGGCGGGCCTTCGCCGGTCGCAGCGGCGCGAAGATCCTCAGGTCCGGGCTCCAGCCACGGCCGCTGCGCGAGACCCTCGCCGACACCTTGGCCTGGGAGGAGTCACGCACCCCGACGGGCTGGCACGGCGCCGGTCTCACCGACGCCGAGGAGTTGGAGCTCCTTGCGTCCTACCACGGGGCTCCCTGATGCCCTCCGACATCACCCTGCGCGCGGCGCGTGCGGACGAGGCTGCGCTCCTCACCGAGCTGGCGCTCCGGTCCAAGGGGCACTGGGCCTATCCGGAGGAGTTCCTCGTGGCCTGCCGCGACGAGCTCACTGTCAGCGAGCGACTGCTGCCCCGGGTCACGGTGGCAGAGGTCGGCGGCCAGGTCTGCGGTTTCGCCCTCCTGGCCACCGAACGACGTGGTGACGAAGGCGAACTGGCCATGCTGTTCGTCGACCCGCCATGGATCGGGAAGGCGGTGGGCGGCGTACTCATGCAGGCCGTCCTGCGCGAGGCCCGCTCGCGGGGCCTGCGTACCCTCGTCCTCGATGCCGATCCGGGAGCCCAAGGCTTCTACGAGCGGTACGGCGCCACGAAGGTGGGGGTGTCGCCCAGCGGTTCGATCCCCGATCGGGTGCTGCCACGGATGCGTTTCACACTCTGAGGAGTCACGACCATGTCTGAGAGCGAGCGGACGGCCTCCGACGACTCCGAGCAGCGGACCGTCGGGGGTTTCGACGGCCCTGGTCGGGTGCTGGTGTGTGGACTCTTCGCCGCGGTGGGAGCCGTGCTCGGCGCCGTCGTGCCCCTGCTCGCGAGGTGGGCGAGCGATCTCCCGTGGGCTCCGTTCAGCGGGCCACTCGAACTCCTCGGCTCCTTCGACCAGGCCTGGCTGGTCTGGGGACGGCCGGCGCTGGTGGCCCTGGTCGGGCTCGGCTTCGCCGGCTGGGTCATCGCGGCCTCGCCGGTGCTGCAGGTCAGCAGCACCGAGATCCAGGTGCAGCGGCACGGACGGGTCGAACGCGTGATTCCGCGGGAGAAGGTGGACTCGATCCACCGGCGCGGTGCCAAGACCGTCATCGAGTCGACACAGGGACGCGAGCTCTTCGCCGACGAGGTCGAGGGCGGGATCGGCCCGGTCCGCGCGGCCTTCGTCGAGACCGGCTGGCCCTGGGAGGGCCCCGGGACTGAAGCGACGCGACGCGCGGCTCAGCCGCGGCGCGCGGAGCACCAGAGCGCCACCGGAGCGAACGCCAACGAGACGAGCCCACCGATCAGCGCGAGTGCGGCGAAGCTGGTGAGGCCCATGATGACCCCCGACAGCGCTGCACCGGCCGCGCCGGCGAGCGCGATCAGGACGTCGACGCTGCCCTGCGTGCTGGCACGGGTCGACAGGGAGTCGCATCGATGAGCAGCGCCGTGCCGGCGATCAGACCGAAGTTCCAGCCGAGGCCGAGAAGCACGAGGGAGAGCGTCAGCAGCGGCATCGAGTCACCGGGGGCGAACGCACCGACCAGGCCAGCCAGCAGCAACGTCACCGCCGCTGCGACCGCCATGGGGATGCGCCCGACGCGGTCGACGAGTCGTCCGGTGATCAGTGACGGCAGATACATCGCGGCGATGTGCAGGCCGATCACCAGCCCGATGTGGCTCATGGCGTGGTGGTGGTCGCGCATGTGCACTGGGGTCATCGTCATGATCGCGACCATGGCGAACTGCGTCAGCACCATCACCGTCGCGCCGAGGACGATCCCGGGCGTCCAGCCCGGCGCCTCGGCGACCCGGTCGGTGTCCGGGTCCGGTCGCGGGGTCGTCTCGGCAGCGGCTGCTGCCAGGGCTCGTGCCGTCAGCAGGGGATCGGGTCGCAGGAAGCAGAGGAGCACGAGCGCGGCAGCCGCATAGGCGACAGCCGCGAGCAGGAACGGTCCACTCAGCGTCGGGATCCCCAGTGCATCGGCCAGGTCGCCCAACGGTTCCACGAGGTTGGGGCCGGCGACCGCGCCCAAGGTGGTCGCGAGCATCGCGACGGACGCCGCGGTCGCCCGTCGCTCGCTCGGCGCGAGGTCCGTGCCGGCGTACCTCGCCTGCAGGTTGGTCGCACTCCCGGCCCCGTAGACGAAGAGAGCGACGAAGAACAGCACCGGGTTGTCGAGGACAGTCGCGACCACGATGCCGACAGCACCGAGGGCGCCTGCGGCGAAGCCACCCGCGAGACCCCAGCGGCGTCCGGCGACCTGCGACCAGCGCCCGACGAGGAATGCGGCCAAGGCGGATCCCAGCGTGAACAAGCCAGCGGGAAGGCCAGCGACGCTGTCGCTGCCCAGCATGTCCTCGGCGATCAGCGCGCCGACGGTGATGCCGGCGGCGAGACCGGCGCCGCCCAGCATCTGGGAGGCGACGACGGTCCTCAGCGTGCGCTGGTGGAGGGCAGCGACGTCGATCTCGCCGCCCAAGGCGTTGGCGGTGCTCAACTCTCCAGTCGCCTGCGTACGTCGGCCCGCAGGTCGGCGAGGGCACCCGTCAGCGCCGACATCTCGTCCAGCATCGCGCCGGCAGCCTCGGCCGTGCCTTCGGGGAGGTGAAGACCCCCTCGGCGATGTGTTGGGCGTGGAAGGCGATGTTGACCGATCCGAAGACTGGCACCATCTTCAGCGTCGTCACGACCTGCTTGAGCTGTTGCACGGCGCGAGTGCCGGCCGCGATGCCGCCGTACGACACGAAGCCGACGGGCAGGTGTGCCCACTCCTGGCTGAGGGTGTCGATGGCGTTCTTCACGGTGGCCGGGTAGCCGTAGTTGTACTCCGGCGTCACGACGACGACCGCGTCGCCGGCCAGCACCTGCTTGCTCCACGCCCAGGTCGAGTCCAGCGTGTACTGCCGCAGGCGCGGGTGGTGCGGCTCGGCCAGGAAGGGCAGGTCGAGCTCGGCCAGGTCGACCAGCTGCAACTCGTAGTCCTCCCGCTCCTTCACGAGATCGGCGAACCAGGTCCCGATCGGGAGGCCGGCGCGGCCGGGGCGGGTGGAGGCGATGACGACGGTGAGAACGGGGAGGGCCATGGCTCAGATTGAAACAGAGGAGGGGGTCGTGGGCCGGACTCGGCACGGCATCACCGTGGGTACGGCAGAATGGGCGCATGGCCGGCCAGAGTGATCAGACAGTTCGAGAGATCCGCCCTGAGGGTGGCGTCGTCGTCGGGGACGACGGTTCGGTCGGTGCGGCCGCGGCCGTCCGGTTCGCCGTCGAGGAGGCTGCTCGCCGCGGCACCACGTTGCACGTCGTCCGGGCGTGGTCGATCACCAGCGCGGTGCGTCCGGACGGTCTTCCGATCAACGTGACCCCGTCGCTGCTCGAGCTCGAGGAAGCCACCCTCAACGCTGAGCAGGCCCGCATCGCCGAGCTCCTGGGTGATTCACCCGAGGTGCCGGTGGAGGTCAACGTCGTCTACAGCCCGTCGGCCCAGTCGCTGATCAAGGCGTCCGAGACCGCCGACGTCGTCGTGGTCGGCGCCCGAGGCAAGGGTGGCTTCGCCGGACTCGTGCTTGGTTCGGTTGCCGAACAGGTGGTGGCCCATGCGGTCGGTCCGGTGATCGTTGCGCGTCCCAGCAGGACCGACTGAACCTCAGGTGATCGTCAGCCCGCCGTCGACAGGCAGCGTCTGTCCGGTGATGTAACCGGCGGCGTCGGAGGCGAGGAAGACCACCGCAGCGGCCAACTCCCTGCTGTCTCCCTTGCGACCAGCGGGGATCCGGACCGCCATCTGGTCGAGGTAGCCCTCGGGGTAGGTGTCGGTCATCTCCGAGGCGAAGAAGCCCGGGGCGATGGCGTTGACCCGAATGCCCTTGCGACCCGTCCACTGCTGGGCCAGGTCGCGGGTGAGTCCGATGAGCGCTGCCTTGGAGGCGGAGTAGGCGGCCTGGGGAGGCCGGCCGTGGTGAGGCCCAGCACCGAGGAGATGTTGATGATCGACGAGCCCGGCTGCATGACCCGACCGCACGCCTGTGCCATCCAGTAGCAGCCGTTGAGGTTGATGTCGATGACTCGACGGAACTCCTCCGGCGTCTCCTTGGTGGCGGGGACGGCGGTGCCCAACCCGGCGTTGTTGACCAGGATGTCGACCCGCCCGAACTCGGCCATTGCTGCGTCGACGAGCGCCTGGCAGGCGCTCGGGTCGGCGACGTCGGTGGACACCGACAGGGCACGGCGGCCGTGACCATCGACCAGGGCTGCGGTGTCGGCCAGCCTCTCGACCCGGCGAGCGCCCAGCGCCACGTCGGCGCCGGCCTCGGCCAGGGCATCGGCGAAGGCGACACCGAGGCCGCTCGACGCACCGGTCACGACGGCCACCTTGCCGTCCAGGCGGAAGAGTTCACTGAGAGTCATGCGGGTCACCCTAATGGCCCGAGGAGGAGTATCATCGAGACCGTGCACCGCATCCTCCTTCTTGCCCAGCCGCGCTGACAGACGAACCAGCGTGGCCGCCCTCCTGTCCGGAGGGCTTTTTTGTGCCAGATGGTGGCAGGCAGAAGGACCAGCAGAGGAGTGAGATGAGCGAGCAGGACGCCAACCGGGAGACCACCGAGGGTCCGGCGTACGACGTCGAGGCCGTGCAGGAGAAGTGGCGCGCGGTCTGGGACGAGCTCGACCTCTTCCGTGCCGACGACGCGGTGGTGCTGTCGGGGGAGCGCGAGAAGCGTTATGCCCTGACGATGTTCCCCTACCCTTCCGGCGACCTGCACATGGGTCACGCCGAGGTGATGGCACTGCACGACGTGGCGGCGCGCTACTGGCGGATGAAGGGCTACGAGGTGCTCAACCCGATGGGTTGGGACTCCTTCGGACTGCCCGCGGAGAACGCGGCCATCAAGAACGACGAGCACCCGGCGACCTACACCTACGGCAACATCGCCACGCAGCTGGAGTCGTTCAAGCGCTACGGCGTCGGCTTCGACTGGGAGCGCCGGTTCAACACCTCCGATCCCGAGTACTACCGCTGGACCCAGTGGCTCTTCCTGAAGCTGCGGGAGCAGGGGCTGGCCTACCGGAAGAACTCGCCGGTCAACTGGTGCCCCAACGACCAGACCGTGCTGGCCAACGAGCAGGTCGTCGACGGCGCCTGTGAGCGCTGCGGCGCCGAGGTCACCAAGCGGGAGCTGACCCAGTGGTACTTCCGCACCACCGCCTACGCCCAGGAGCTGCTGGACTCCCTGGACGACCTGGCCCTCACGTGGCCGAGCAAGGTCGTCAACGCCCAGCGCAACTGGATCGGTCGCTCCGAGGGTGCCCACGTCACCTTCGAGGTCGAGGGCAACGACCCGGTGACGGTCTTCACCACCCGCCCCGACACGCTCTTCGGCACCACCTTCATGGTGATCGCCGTCGACTCACCGCTGGCCGACACCTTGGTCACGGCCGAGCACCGCGCCGACTTCGAGTCCTACCGCGACGAGATCCGCAAGGCCAGCGACATCGACCGGTTGGCCACCGACCGCGAGAAGACCGGGGTCTTCCTGGGCGTGCACGCCACCAACCCGCTGACCGGCGCGCAGCTCCCGATCTGGGCAACCGACTACGTGCTGGCCGACTACGGCACCGGCGCCGTGATGGGCGTGCCGGGCGGCGACCAGCGTGACTGGGAGTTCGCCACCGCCTTCGACCTGCCGATCATCCGCACCACCGAGCCGCCGGCCGACTGGGACGGCGAGGCCTACGCGGGCGAGGGTGCTGCGATCAACTCGCCGGCCGCGGGCGTTGCCTGCGAGCTCGACATCAACGGGCTGGGCGTCGAGGAGGCGAAGCAGGCCACGATCGCGCACCTGGAGAAGATCAGCCGCGGCACCGGGACGGTCAACTTCAGGCTTCGGGACTGGCTGCTGTCGCGCCAGCGCTACTGGGGTGCGCCCATCCCGATCATCCACTGCCCGGTCGACGGCGAAGTGCCGGTGCCCGATGACCAGCTTCCGGTGCTGCTGCCGGAACTGAAGGGCGCCGACCTGAAGCCGCGTGGCACCTCTCCGCTGGGTGCGGCCACCGAGTGGAAGTCGGTCGCCTGCCCGACCTGCGGTGGCCCGGCCGAGCGCGACACCGACACGATGGACACCTTCGTGGACTCGTCGTGGTACTTCCTGCGCTATGTCTCCCCGAACGACGACACCCAGGCGTTCGACACCGCCCTGGCCAACGCCTGGGGCCCCGTCGACCTCTACGTCGGTGGCGACGAGCACGCGGTACTGCACCTGCTCTACTCGCGCTTCTTCACCAAGGCCCTGCGCGACATGGGACTGATCGACTGGGACGAGCCGTTCTCCGCCTACCTGAGCCAGGGCAAGGTCCTCAACGAGGGCCGCAAGATGAGCAAGTCGCTGGGCAACGGTGTCAGTCTGGGGGACCAACTTGCGGAGTTCGGGGTCGACGCAGTCCGGCTGACCCTGGTCTTCGCCAGCCCGCCGGAGGACAACATCGACTGGGCCGACGTGTCGCCGGCCGGTTCGCTGCGCTTCCTGCAGCGCGCACTGCGACTCAGCGGTGACGTCACCTCTGCCCCCGGCACGTCGCCGGTGGGCGGCGACCAGACGTTGCGGCGGGTGACGCACAAGATCGTGCACGAAGCCGAGCGACTGCTCGAGACCCATCGTTTCAACGTGGTCGTCGCCCGCACCATGGAGCTGGTCAACGCCACCCGCAAGGCGATCGATTCCGGGTGTGGCCCCGCCGACTCGGCGGTGCGTGAGGCTGCCGAGACCGTGGCACAGCTGCTGTCGCTGGTGGGGCCCTACACGGCCGAGGAGATGTGGGCGGAGCTCGGCCACCAGCCCGGCATCGCCGCAGTGCCGTGGCCCACCGTCGACGAGGCCCTGCTGGTCGAGGACTCCGTCACCGCGATCGTTCAGGTCAAGGGCAAGGTGCGCGCGCGCCTGCAGGTTGCCCCGGACATCTCCGAGGCCGACCTGGAGGCCGCTGCCCTGGCCGAGCCCGTCATCGCCGGCCTCATCGAGGGACAGACGGTGCGCAAGGTGATCGTGAAGGCCCCGAAGCTCGTCAACATCGTCGTCTGAGCCTGCGCCTTTTCCGCGATAGTCCCTGACGTATTTGTAGTCCGCCGCACGGATCGCGACAAATACGTCAGGGACTATCTCGATTTCGCGGGGCAGACTGGGGAGTGGACCAGGCGGAGATGTCTCGCGACCGGTGGGTGCTGCACGTGGACCTCGACCAGTTCCTGGCCGCGGTCGAGGTGCTGCGGCGTCCTGAGCTGGCGGGGCTGCCGGTCGTGGTCGGCGGGCGGGGTGACCCGACGGAGCGGGGCGTGGTCTCGACGGCGTCCTACGAGGCGCGCGCCTTCGGGGTGCGGTCGGGAATGCCGTTGCGTACGGCGCTCAAGCGGTGCCCGGAGGCTGTCTTCCTGCCGGTCGACTTCCCGGTCTACGAAGCGGCCTCGGCACAGGTGATGGATACGTTGCGCGGGTTGCGCTGGGAGGGGCGCGACGCCGTGGTCCAGGTGCTCGGCTGGGACGAGGCCTTCCTCGCGCTTCGTTCGGAGGACGATGCGCGGCACGAGGGCGATCCGCCGATCGATCCGCAGGGACTTGCCCAGAAGGTGCGGGCCGACGTGCTCGAGGTGACGGGGTTGCGCTGCTCGGTCGGGATCGGCAACAACCCGGTGCAGGCCAAGATCGCGACCGACTTCGGCAAGCCCGAGCCCGGCGTGCACACCATCGGCCATGCGACCTGGGGTGAGCAGATGGGACACCGCCCGACCAGGTCGTTGTGGGGAGTCGGAACGAAGATCTCCCAACGCCTCGCGAGGCTGGGCATCGAGACCGTCGACGACTTGGCTGGGGCCGGCATCGACGTGCTCGCGGACGAGTTCGGCCCCGGCACCGGGCCGTGGTTGCAGCAGCTGGGGCGTGGCCTCGACACGCGGCGGGTCGACGCCACGCCGTGGGTGCCCCGAGCGCACGGCCGCGAGGAGACGTTCCAGGCCGACCTCGAGGACTGGACAGAGGTGGAGGCGGAGTTGCGCCGGATCACGGCGCGGGTGGTGACCGACATCGATGCCGAGGGGCGACTGGCCGAACGGGTCGGCATCAAGGTGCGGTTGAAGCCGTTCCTCACCTTCACCCGGGTGCACAAGCTGCCGGCGCCGAGCAACGATCCAGAGGTTCTCGGCAACGAGGCGGTCGCGCTGCTGGAGCGGATCGAGCGGCGGGCTCCGGTCCGGCTGTTGGGGGTCCGGTTGGAGATGGTCGAACCGCCGGGAGGCTACTGACGGGTCCCCCCGCTATTCTCAGCGCATGTCACGGATCGCGATCGTCACCGACTCGCCGGCTTCGTTGCCGCCGGAGGTCGTCGAGGAACACGGGATCTTCGTGGTGCCGTTGCAGGTGATCATCGGTGCGACTGCCTACGACGAAGGTGTCGACGAGGGCGCCAGCCCGGCGATGGTGGCGAAGGCGTTGAAGGAGTTCACGCCGGTCTCCACCTCGCGTCCCTCACCGGCGCGGATGCTGGAGATCTATGCGCGCATCGCCGAGCAGGGTTACGACGAGATCATCTCGATCCACCTGTCCGGTGAGATGAGCGGCACCTTCGAGTCGGCGCTGGTTGCCTCGCGGACCGCGGTGGTGCCGGTGCACCCGGTCGACTCTGCGTCAGGTCGGCCCGGCCACGGGTTATGCGGCAGTCGCGGCAGCGGTCGCGATCACCGGCGGCGCCTACGCGGCCCAGGACGCCGCTGCTGCAGCCGCGGCGAGGGCGGCAGGTTCGGCGTCGCTGTTCTACGTCGACACGCTCGAGTACCTGCGCCGCGGCGGGCGAGTCGGCGCGGCGGCCGCACTCTTCGGCGGGGCCCTCGCGGTCAAGCCGCTGCTGCGGATCGACGAGGGAGGATCGAGTCGTTCGAGAAGGTGGCACCGCCGGTCGAGCGCTCGGCCGGCTCGAGGGCATGCCGTGCAGGCGGCGGGAGAGCAGCCGTCGAGGTGACCGTGGCCCATCTCGCGAGTCCCGAGCGGGCCGAGATGTTGGCGACCAAGCTCGCGGCACGGGTGGCGCTGGTGGCTCCGGTCCGACTCGCGGAACTCGGCGCAGTGCTCGGTGCGCACGTCGGCCCGGGGATGGTCGCCGTGTGCGTCACGCCGGCCATTGACGGTGCCGTGCCCTCGCGGACGTCGAGGCCGAGGAAGGCCTCGATGAGGAACCGGAGACCGGCTCCGACTGAGCCCGCCGGTCTCGGCTGCTCTTCTTGTGGATGACGTTCCTCCACAGCGGGCCGTACGCCAGCGCCGACAGCGCCAGGCGATGCCTACGGTCGCTGGCATGCGGTTCCCGTGCCAGCTCCGCCCATGCCGAGGCCCTCGCCCGCCGGCTGAGCAACTGAGCGGGGGAGTTGTCGGGCAACACCCGGCCGGGCCTCCACGGACCTGCGTCGAGCCCCGGGCCGCTCACCCTCACGACGACGGGTGGGACGACTACACCCGGATCCGTTCGGTGCCTCTGCTGGGAGCGGAGCCTTCGCCCGTTCCGCCGGTTCCGGAACCGGTCGTGGACTCGGGCCACCGCCCGCCCCGAGCCTGGCCGTCACGCAGCTCGACGGGGCGGTCCTTGGCTGGACGTCTCCGGATTGCGGGGCGGGTGGCCCTGGGGCCGGGCCACGTGGCGCTGGTGGCCGTGCTGGCACGCAGTCGGCCTCGGGATCACCTGCTGGTGGGTGCTGGCCGATGACGCGGGCGAGCCGTTGCCAGCCGCATACGCGCCGACGGGGCTGGTGACGCCGTCGGGCGAGGCACCGGCAGCACCGGCTCCGACCTCGGCCACCGAGGTGATCGTCGACGTGGCGGGGAAGGTCCGCAACCCGGGACTCGCCGTCCTGGGGCTCCGGGGCCCAGCGCCGTCGACGCCGTCGAGGCTGCGGGTGGGGCCAACGGGTGGCGCCGACCTTCCGGCCTCAACCTAAGGCGGGTGTTGGCCGACGGCGAGCAGATCGTGGTGGGGAGCCACAGCCGCAAGGGTTCGCTGCAACGGCTGCACCATCGGCCGCTCCGGGGCGCCGGGCCGACAGGCGCACTGGTCACATCAATGACACGGCTGGCGGTCGCCGAGCTCGACGAAACCGCCCGGCGTGGGGCCCGTGACGGCGCAGAAGCGGTCACCAGACCGGCGTGACGCCATAACGGTGGGTTCCGGCTTCGGTCGACCAACTGCTCGACGTCCAGGGCATCGGGGAGAAGACCCTTGCCGAGCTCGCGCCACTGGTCACCCTCTGATGGGAGCTGCCGTCGATCGGGCGACGGAGCGCGACCTCCGGCCTTCCGGTGGTGGCCTGGTCGCCTGGCTGGAGCACTGGTCGGCCTGCAACCGGGGTCGTGGGCAGCGGTGCCACGGGCGTGGTTCCTGGCTGCTGCGGCGGCGTTGGCCCGGTGGGCGGTGCCGCAGCGACGCTGGATGGTGCTGGCTCTGGGTGTTGGTGGCCCTGGCGGTCGCGGCGGGGGCCGATTTCGCCATCAGGTGGTCGGGGAAGGGCGGTGTCTCGCTTGGCGCAACCCGCGCCGCGGTCGAGGTGGAGGTGCGCGTGGTCGACGACCCCCGGGCGATCTCGGGCGGCTTCGGCGAGGGCCATCGAGTGCGGGTGCTGGTCCGGGTGCAGCGCATCGGCTTCGACGGCAACCAGTGGCGGTCCGCTCGCCGGTCCTCGTGTTCGGCGACGGAACGTGGCGGAAGGTGGAGACCGGCAGCGTGCGCCACGGCGAGGCTGCAGGCTGGCGCCGAAGACGACGCCGATTCGCCGCGACCGCGGTGCCGCTCACGCGCGCGGTCGCGAGAAGAGTCTCGGCGGGGGCCTTAAGTGGGCGGCGGTGGGCAGGGTGCGCAGGGTAGTGAGGCCGTCCCGGCGGCCGGGCATCCACAGAGCGCGTTGGTGCCAGCCCTCGCCGACGGGGACGATGCCGATCTCGCCGGAGCGGCGTGAAGGCCGACTTCCGCACGACCGGCTTGACGCATCTGTTGGCGGTGTCGGGCACCAACTTGGCGCTCGTGGTCGGTGCGCTGGTGCTGGTCGGACGGTGGTGCGGGTGCGCGCGTCGATGGCACTACCTGTTGGCGGCGCTCGGCATCGTCGGCTTCATCCTGCTGGCGCGCACCGAACCCTCGGTGGTGCGAGCCGCGGCGATGGGCACGGCGGCACTGCTCGGCCTCGCCCACAACTGGCCGCGATCGCGGGATCCGCGCGCTGGGCCTGGCGGTGCTCGTGTTGCTCGTGTGGGACCCGTGGCTGGCAGTGACCGTGGGCTTCGCCTCAGCGTGTTGGCCACCGCCGGAATCCTGCTGCTCACGCCCGCCTGGGTGGCGGCGATGGAACGTTGGACGCCGCGTTGGGTGGCGCGAGGCCGTGACGGACGCCGCTGGCTGCGCAACTCGCGTGCACGCCCGTGGTCGCGGGCATCTCCGGCGGAGGTGAGCCTCGTGGCGGTGCTGGCCAACCTGCTGGCCGCTCCCTGGGTCGCGCCGGCGACGATCCTCGGCCTCGTCGGTGGCCTGACCGTGCTGGTGGCCCCACCCGCTGGGGCACCTGCTGGGTCGCGGGGCGGGTTGGTCGGCGGCCGCGATCGTCTGGATCGCGGAGCGTTGCGCCCGCACGTCGCTCCCGGCGATCACGTGGGGCACCGGCGCGCTCTCCCTGACCGTGCTCGTCTCCGTGTGCCTCCTGCTGATCCTGATGGCCGGGCCGGTGCTGGCCCGGCGGGGAGTCGCCCTCGGCACCGGATGCATGCTGACGGTGGTGATGCTGGTGCCGTTGCCACGCCCCGGATGGCCACCCGACGGTTGGGTGATCGTCGCCTGCGACGTCGGCCAGGGCGACGGTCTGGCGCTGCGCAGCGGGCCCGGTGAGGCGGTGGTCTTCGATGCCGGACCCGATGCTCGTGCGATGCAGCGCTGCCTCGATCGACTGGGCATCGAACGGGTGCCGCTCCTGGTGATCACCCACTTCGATGCGGACCATGCGGATGGGCTCGCTGGCGTCCTCCAGGGGCGACAGGTGGGCACCGTCTGGGTGAGTGCTCGAGCAGATCCGCCCAGCTCCGCCGATCGGGTGCTCGCCCTCGCTGGCGCGCGGGCGGAGGTGCCGACGTACGCCGAGACGAGGCAGATCGGTGACGTCACGTTGCAGGCGGTGGGCCCGGTCCCCGGCGCTCCGATCACCGGCCCCAACGACTCCTCCGTCGTGGTGCTGGCCGAGGTGCGCGGGGTCCGGATCCTGATGACCGGCGACGTCGAGCCGGCCGGCCAGCGACTGCTCGCGCAGTCGCTGGCGGGATTGCAGGTGGACGTGCTCAAGGTGCCCCATCACGGGAGCCGCCACCAGGTCTTCGACTTCCTCACCGGGCTGGGGCCGAAGGTTGCGTTGGTGTCGGCGGGCGCCGACAACGACTACGGCCATCCCGCGCCCGAGACACTCGAGGCGCTGACCGATGCGGGGGTGAGCGTGCTGCGCACCGACGTGGACGGCGACGTGGCGGTGGTACGTCGCGGCGGAGTGCTGCGGGCGGTGCGTTGAGCCGAGGTCACTCGATCATGGCGACGACGAACGGAGAGTCGGCCCGAATGGGGCGTGGCCCGGCGGCGCGATGCCCTAGGCTCGGGGCGGTCGAGAGGAGTCGTCTTGTATCTGAAGAGCCTGACCCTGAAGGGGTTCAAGTCCTTCGCGTCCTCGACCACCCTGCAGCTCGAGCCCGGCATCACCTGCATCGTCGGTCCCAACGGCTCCGGCAAGTCCAACGTCGTCGACGCGCTGGCCTGGGTGATGGGGGAGCAAGGCGCCAAGTCGTTGCGCGGCGGCAAGATGGAGGACGTCATCTTCGCCGGCACCGCCGGGCGGCCGCCACTGGGGCGCGCCGAAGTCGCACTCACCATCGACAACTCCGACGGCGCCCTGCCGATCGAGTACGCCGAGGTCACGATCAGCCGCACCATGTTCCGCAACGGCGGCTCGGAATATGCCATCAACGGCAACTCCTGCCGGTTGCTCGACGTGCAGGAACTGCTGAGTGACTCCGGTATCGGCCGCGAGATGCACGTCATCGTCGGTCAGGGACAGCTCGACTCCATCCTGCGAGCGACCCCCGAGGACCGTCGCGGCTTCATCGAGGAAGCCGCCGGGGTGCTCAAGCACCGCAAGCGCAAGGAGAAGGCACTCCGCAAGCTCGACGCCACCGAGGGCAACCTCAACCGGCTCAACGACCTCCTCAGTGAGATCCGCAGGCAGCTCAAGCCGCTGGGACGACAGGCCGAAGTGGCGCGCAGGGCAGCCACCGTGCAGGCCGACGTGCGCGACGCCCGCGCCCGGCTGATGGCCGACGACCTCGTCAGGGCCCGCACCAACCTCGAGCAGGAGCTTGCCGACGAGACGATGCTGCAGGAGCGTCGCCGCAAGGTGGAGGCTGACCTGACCGCCGCTCGGGAGCAGGAGGCCGCGCACGAGGCGGCGTTGCGTGAGAGCCTGCCCGCGCTGTCACGGGCCCAGGACACCTGGTTCTCGCTGTCCGGGTTGCGGGAGCGACTCCGAGGCACGCAGTCGCTCGCCTCCGAACGACTGCGCAACGCCCAGGCGCAGGCACCCGAGGAGGACTCCGGGCGTGATCCTGACCAGCTCGACGCCGAAGCGGAACGCGTCGGTGTGCAGGAGCAGCAGATCTCGGCCGAGGTCGAGCAGCAACGTGTTGCGCTCAACGCGGCGGTTACGGCCCGCAAGGCGGCAGAGGATGCGGCCTCCGAGGAGGAGCGGCGGGTTGCCGGTCTCCAGCGTGCCGCCGCCGACCGCCGCGAGGGCCTGGCTCGGCTCCACGGGCAGGTCAATGCGCTGAAGTCACGCGCTGCTGCTTCCGACGAGGAGGTCGGTCGACTCCGAGCTGCACGCGAGGAGGCCGCGGCCCGTGCTGATCGGGCGCAGCGGGACTTCACCGCCCTGGAGACCCAGGTGGCGGGACTCGACGCCGGCGAGGAGGGCCTTGACGCGGAGCACGAGGACGCCAGCAACGCACTCGACGACATCGAGGAACGGCTGGCCCAGACCCGCGATCAGGCCCGCGCGGCCGATCAGGAGCGCACCGGCCTCGCCGCGCGCAAGGAGGCCCTCGAGATGGGTCTCACCCGCAAGGACGGCGCCGGCGCACTGCTGGCCGCCACCGACAGCGTCTCGGGCCTGCTCGGTTCGGTCGCTGCCCTGCTCACGGTGAAGGCCGGTTACGAGGTCGCCGTGGCTGGGGCGCTCGGCCAGGCCGCCGATGCGGTGGCCGTCTCGGGTGGCGGTGCCGCCATGGACGCCCTCGGGCACCTCAAGGAGGGCGACCTCGGTCGCGCGGGCCTGCTGGTGGGCGGCGCCGAGGGAGACCGGCTCCGGCAGCTGGCCGGCCCTGTCGCCCGGTGCCGTCTATGCCGTCGACGTCATCGACTGCCCCACCGACCTGCGTCCGGCCCTGACCCGGCTGCTCCGCAAGGTCGCCGTGGTCGACGACCTCGCTGCTGCCCGCGTCCTGGTCGACCAGCACGCAGACGTCGACGCGGTGACCCGCGACGGCGACCTCTTCGGTGCCCACTTCGTCTCCGGCGGCTCCAGTGCCAGTCAGTCACTCATCGAGATCCAGGCCGCGCTCGACGAGGCGACGGACTCGTTGGGCGAGGCGACGACGAGGGCCGAGCGGCTCACCTTCGAGATCTCTCGTCTCGAGGGGAGCGGTTGGAGGCGCAGAAACGCGTCGACGTGGCGCTCGCCCAGCTCCACGAGTCCGATGCGGCGTTGGCTGCCGTGGCCGAGGAGCTCGGGCAGTACGGCTCGCAGGCCCGCGCTGCCCGCGGCGAGGCCGAGCGCCTGGCTGCCGCGATCGTGAAGGCGCAGGAGTCTCAGGAGTCGGACCTTGCCGGTCTGGCCGAGCTCGAGGCTCGCCTCGCCACCGCCGAGTCCGCCCCTGAGGAGGACCCGGACACCGGCGAGCGGGAACGCCTGCTCGACGTCGCGCGTGAGTCGCGACAGGGTGAGATGGATGCCCGGTTGGCGTTGCGCACCGCCGAGGAGCGTGCCCGTGCCCTGCACGGGCGTGCCGACGGCCTGCGTCGCGCTGCCCGTCAGGCGCGTGAGGCCCGGGCCAGGGCTGCCGAACGCCGCGAGCGGATGGCTCGTGAGGCGCGGGCTGCCACCGCGGTCACCCGGGGTGTCGACTTCGTGCTTGAGCGACTCGAGCACTCGCTGGCCCTCGCGACTCGGGAACGCAGCGAGGTGGAGGAGTCCCGCGCCGGGCGTGAGGAGGCGCTCATGCAGGTGCGGGCCGGGATGCGTGACCTCAGTCGGGAGCTCGACGAGCTCGTCAACTCGGTGCACCGCGACGAGCTCGCTCGCGCCCAGCAACGCATGCGCATCGAGCAGTTGGAGGAGAAGGCGCTCGAGGAGCTGGGACTCGACCCGGACGGGCTGGTGCGCGACTACGGACCGGACCAGTTGATCCCGCTGCCGGAAGGTGACGACGCGACACCGGAGCCGCCCGCCGGCGTACCGTTCGTGCGCGCGGAGCAGGAGAAGCGGCTCAAGGCGGCCGAGCGGGCGTTGGCGATGCTCGGCAAGGTCAACCCGCTGGCGCTCGAGGAGTTCTCAGCGATGGAGGAGCGACACCGCTTCCTCACCGAGCAGCTGGAGGACCTCAAGACCACCCGTCGCGACCTGCTCGACATCGTCAAGGAGGTCGATGCCCGCGTGGAGCAGGTGTTCACCGAGGCATGGGAGGACGTCAGGGAGGCGTTCGACCACGTCTTCAAGCGACTCTTCCCGGGCGGCGAGGGCAAGTTGGTGCTCACCGACCCCTCCGACATGCTCACCACCGGGATCGAGGTGGAGGCCCGACCCGCCGGCAAGAAGGTGAAGCGGCTGTCGTTGCTCTCCGGCGGTGAACGCTCGCTGGTCGCCGTGGCGTTCCTGGTCTCGCTCTTCAAGGCACGCCCTTCGCCGTTCTACATCCTCGACGAGGTGGAGGCAGCGCTCGACGACACCAATCTCGGACGCCTGCTGGAGATCTACGAGGAACTGCGGGAGAACTCGCAACTGCTCGTGATCACCCACCAGAAGCGGACGATGGAGGTCGGCGACGCCCTCTACGGCGTGACGATGCGGGGTGACGGCGTGACCACCGTGATCAGCCAACGTCTGCGTGAGACGGAACACGCCTGAGGCTCCCCTGGGTGGGCCGGTAGCAACCTCTCCCAACGGTTCGTTAGGTTAGGTATGCCTAAGCAGTACGCATGCTGCTGCATCCCTCCCGACCGAAAGCGATCCATGAAGTCGTCACGCCTCCGCACGGCTGGTGCCGTGCTGCTCCTGTCCACCACGTTCCTCCTCGGCGCCTGCGGCTCCGGGACGGACGACGACCAGGAGCGCGCCGGTGGCGACGCTGCTGCCTTCCCGGTCACCATCGACAGCGCTCTGGGCGAGGCGGAGATCCTCGAGGCGCCGAAGCGCGTCATCACCCTCGGGCAGGGATCCGCCGAGACGTCGATCGCGCTGGGCAACATCCCGGTCGGCATGGAGGAGTACGCGTGGGGTGCCGATCCGGAGACCGGCTACCTGCCGTGGGTCCACGACGCGGTGACCGAAGCCGGGGGTGAACTGCCCGAGCTGGTCGGCTCCGGCGAGGAGCTCGACACCAAGAAGATCCTCAGCCTCGATCCCGACGTGATCCTGGCCCCGTGGTCCGGGCTCACCCAGGAGCAGTTCGACCAGCTCAACGCCATCGCTCCCACCGTCGCCTATCCGGACAAGGCGTGGAGCGTGAACTGGGACGAGCAGATCGAGATCATCGGCAAGGCCCTGGGGCAGTCCGAGGCGGCCGACGCCCTGATCGATGACCTCGAGGACCAACTCGCCGCCGCCGCGGAGGAACACCCGGAGTACGCCGACTACACGTTCTCCTACGTCTACACGACGCCGGACACCCTCGGCGTCTTCCTGCCCGACGAGCAGCGGGTGGCAGTCGTGCGGGCGCTCGGTCTCCAGGTCGACCCGGCGGTCGACGACATGGAAGAGGTCGAAGGCACCGACTCCGCGATCATCGGCTACGAGAACGCCGACCAGCTCGACGACTCCGACCTGATCTTCACCTTCTACTCCGACGAGGCGCAGAAGAAGCAGGCGCTCGCGAACAAGCTCTACGCCCAGATCCCGGCGATCCAGAACGACGCCGTCGTGGCCAGCGACGAGAACTCGTTCGTGACCGCGTCGTCGATGATCAACCCGCTCACCCTGCCCTATGCGCTCGAGCGCTACGTGCCGATGATCGACGAGGCCATCGCCAAGGTTGCGAAGTGACCTCGGCGCAGTGAGCACCGATTCACTGCACGCGCGGGGCGCCGAGAGGACTCTCGGCGCCCCGCGCTCGGGTGCGTCCGGGAGAGGACGCGCCGTCAGCGTCTTCTGCGGTGCGTTCCTGGTGCTGCTGCTCGTGTGTCTGGCCAGCCTCGCCTTCGGCCACAAGTCGGTCGCCTTCGGCGACCTGGTCGACGTGCTGACCGGTGACGGGGACCCCTACCTCGAGCTGGTGATCGACTCCCGCATCGAGCGCACTCTGCTGGCGGTTGGCGTGGGCGCCGCCCTGGCCGTCGCCGGCGCGCTGATGCAGGGCGTGACCATGAACCCGTTGGCAGACCCGGGACTCTTCGGCGTCAACGCCGGCGCCGCTGCGGCCATGGTCACCGCGAGTGCCTGGTTCGGCGTCTCCGCCGGCACCACGACCTCCGTCTGGATCGCGCTGCTCGGCGCTGCCGCTGCGGTGCTGGTGGTGCACACGATCGGCACGGCCGGCAGTGCCGGGGCGAGCGTCGTACGCCTGGTGCTGGCGGGGGCCGTGGTGGCGGCGATCCTCACGGCCTACGTGCAGGCGGTCGCATTGAGGATGCCCCAGCACTTCGACAACTACCGCTACTGGGTGGTCGGCTCGCTCGGCAACGGGCGCCTGGACCAACTCACGCTCGTGCTTCCGTTCATCGCGGTGGGGCTGCTGCTGGCGCTGGCCTGCTCGAGTGGCCTGAACGCCCTCGCGCTCGGACAGGAGAGTGCCACCGCGCTCGGCGTCAACACGTTGTGGACCCGTGCCGGTGCCCTGGGTGCGGCCACCCTCATGAGTGCCGCCGCCACCGCCGCCGTCGGGCCCATTGCCTTCGTCGGACTCGCCGTGCCCCACATCGTGCGGGCACTGGTCGGTCTCGACATGCGCAGGCAGATCCTCGGCTGCCTGCTCATCGGGCCAAGCGTGGTGCTGGTCGCCGACATCGTCGGGCGTCCGCAGGAGTTGATGATCGGCGTGATGACGGCATTCGTCGGTGCGCCCGCGCTGCTGCTCGCCGTACGGCGGCTGGGGGACCGGGCATGAGCGTCGCGAACCGCATTGCGCGGGAACCCGTGGTGCGCGTGGGTCGGCTCGTCGCGCTCCCGGTGCGACGGCGTACGGCGCTGCTCGGCGTCGTGCTGGGGGTGCTGATCGCGGTCGCCGCGACCGCGACCCTGACGATGGGACTGCTCGCGGTTCCGCTGGCCGAGGTGCCCGGCGTCTTCTTCGGCGACGCGAGCCCGATGGCCCTGCGGGTCTACGACCTGTTGACCGGGCCGCGGCTGATGGTGGCCCTCGGTGCCGGAGTCGCGCTCGGCGTCTCCGGGGCGCTCTTCCAGTCGGTGACCCGCAATCCGCTGGGCAGCCCCGACGTGATCGGGGTGAGCGCGGGCGCGGGCGCCGGCGCGGCCTACGTGGGCCTCTACCTTCCGGGGTTCTCGATCCCCCTCGGTGCGGTGATCGGCGCAGCGATCGCGGTGGGGCTGGTGGCCGTCAGCACCGGCAGTGGTCTCGCCAACCCGATGAAGATGGTGTTGGCCGGGATCGGGGTCTCGGCGCTGGCCGTGGCCTTCACCCAGTACGTCGTCTACGTCGCCAACCGCGACCAGGCGTTGGCGCTCACGGCCTACATCAACGGGAGTCTCAACGCACGCAGCTGGGACCACGTCCACACCATCTGGTTGGTGCTCGCATGCTGCGCCCTGCCGCTCCTGCTGATCTCCAAGCCGCTCGGACTGACCGAGATGGGCGACGAGGTGGCGGCATCATTGGGCGTCGACGGCGCGACCACCCGACGCTGCGCGGTCGTCCTCAGCGTCGTGCTCGCCGGGGAGCGGTCGCCGTGGCCGGCCCCATCGCCTTCATCGCGCTGACGGCACCCCACATCACGCGAAGACTCGCCCGCAGCGCCCAGCCGCTGCTGCTCCTCTCAGGGGCGATGGGTGCGTTGTTGCTGACCACGGCCGACCTGGCCACCCAACAGACCGAGATGTTCCGAGGTCTTCCCGTCGGGATCCTGACCCTGGCGATCGGCGGCGCCTACCTGGGCATGCTGCTGGTCGCGGAATGGAGGAAGAAGCCATGAGCGACGTGCTGCTCGCCGCCAACGACGTCAGCGTGGACTACGGCGGGGCGACGGTGATCCGCGGTCTCTCCCTCGACGTCCATCGCGGAGAGTTCGTGGTGGTCGTCGGTCCGAACGGTTGTGGCAAGTCCACGCTCCTCAAGACCTTCGCCCGGGTCAACAGGCCGGCCGCGGGACACGTCGAGCTCGACGGGCACCGGATGGCCCGGATGCGTGGTCGTGCCATCGCTCGCCGGGTCTCGTTGCTGCCACAGAGCGCGGTCGCCCCCGAGGGGATCACCGTGGGGGAGCTGGTCGCCCGCGGCCGGCACCCCCACCACACGATCCTGCGCCAGTGGTCACCCGACGACGACCTGGCGATCGAGTCCGCACTCGAACGCACTCGGCTCACCGAGCTGGTGCGCACGCCGGTGGCCTCGCTGTCGGGCGGGCAGCGGCAGCGGGCGTGGGTGGCGATGGTGCTCGCCCAGGACACCGAGGTGATCCTGCTCGACGAACCGACCACCTTCCTCGACATCGCCCACCAGTACGACCTGCTCGAACTGGTGTCCGACCTCAACGCCGAGGGGCGCACCGTCGTGGCGGTGCTCCACGACCTCAACCAGGCGGCCCGGTTCGCCTCACGGCTCGTGGTGATGCGCGACGGTGAGATCTGCGGCGACGGCCCACCCCGCGACGTACTCACCGGGGACCTCGTGGAGCGCGTCTTCGGGCTCGGGGTCGAGGTGATCGACGACCCGCAGGCAGGTACGCCGATGGTCGTGCCGCACGTCAGGTCGTGAGGGCCGCGTCGGGGCGCCCGGACGGCTAGGGTGCTGGCGTGAGCGAACGCCCCCGCTGCCCACCCGCGCCGACTACGTCTCCTGGCGGATCATCACCACGCGCTGGCGTGACGACGATGCCTACGGGCACCTCAACAACGCCACCTACTACGAGTTCTTCGACACCGCGGTCAACGCGCACCTCTACGAGGCGACTGGTGTCGACATCCGGGAACTGGGTCAGATCGGGATCGTCGCCGAGACCTCGTGCCGCTACTTCCGGGAGATCGGCTTCCCCGGACCCGTCGACTCGGGACTGGTGGTGGAGAGGATCGGGACCTCCTCGATCATCTACCGGATCGGGCTGTTCCAGGGGGACTCGGACGAGGCGGCCGCCGAGGGGCGATTCGTGCACGTCTACGTCGACAACACCCGCGGCGCGGGAGACCGCCCGGTCGTACCGATCCCCGAGGTGATCCGGGCCGCCGTGTCCCCGTTGCTGCGCCCCGTCGGCTGAGCCCGGGTCCGCCCTGAGGCCGCGCCCCCACCCTCTGGTTGGATTGGCGCCATGGACTTCCTGCAGGACTGGCTCTATCTGATCATCGGCATCGTGGTCGTGGGCGTCGTCGCCCTCGGCTTCGTCTTCACCGGCGGCAAGCGGCGTACGCCGGAGCGCGGCACCGATGTCGTCGCGGCTCCCGCCCCCACCACCCCGGCGGAGGTCGAGGAGCCCGGGACCGAACCGGTCGTCGTCCCCGAGACGGAAGCCCCCGCCGCGGAGCCCGAGCCCGCGGCTCCGGTGCTGGACCGGCCCGAGGGCACCAAGAGCCGCTTGGTCCGGTTGCGTGAGCGGCTCTCGCGCTCCCAGGGTGCGCTCGGCAAGGGCTTGCTCGCGCTGCTCTCGCGCGACCGTCTCGACGAGGACACGTGGGAAGACATCGAGGACACGCTCATCACTGCCGACATCGGCGTGGGCCCGACCCAAGAACTGGTCGAGAAGCTCCGCACCCGCATGCGGGTCGAGGGCGGCAACGCTCCCGATGCCCGCGCGGTGCTGCGTGAGGAGCTGGTCAACCTGGTCGACCCGACCATGGACCGTCGTCTGGGCGTCTCGGGTGCCGACGGCAAGCCCGGCGTGGTGCTGGTCGTCGGCGTCAACGGTGCTGGCAAGACCACGACCGTCGGCAAGATCTCGCGCATCCTCGTCGCCGAGGAGAAGCAGGTGGTGCTCGGTGCCGCCGACACCTTCCGCGCCGCGGCCGTCGAGCAGCTGGCCACCTGGGGCGAGCGGGTCGGCGTACCCGTGATCCGCGGTCCTGAAGGCTCGGACCCAGCATCGGTCGCCTTCGAGGCGGTCAAGCAGGGCGTCGACGAGTCCCGCGACGTGGTGCTCGTCGACACCGCGGGCCGGCTGCAGAACAAGGCCGGCCTGATGGACGAGCTCGGCAAGGTCAAGCGCGTCATCGAGAAGCAGGCCCCGGTCACGGAGGTGCTGCTGGTGCTCGACGCCACCACCGGCCAGAACGGCATGATCCAGGCGCGGGTCTTCTCCGAGGTCGTCGACGTCACCGGCATCGTGCTCACCAAGCTCGACGGCTCCGCCAAGGGCGGCATCGTGGTCGCCGTGCAGCGTGAACTCGGGGTCCCGGTGAAGCTCGTCGGCCTGGGCGAGGGCCCCGATGACCTGGCGCCCTTCGACGCCGAGGCGTTCGTCGACGCACTGCTGGGCTGAGGCTGCTGCCACGGCCGAGATGACAGTCTCGGTCCTCGCGGGACCCGACCGCTGCCGGGCTCGGGCCGTCGGCGTGCGGATCCGTGCGCTTGGTGCGTTGGCCGTCACACAGCCGTAACACACTGGCCGAAGACGTTTCGTGGTCGAAACAACACGCGCGACGTGGTGTTACGACCGGATACGAGAGTTGTGCACGTCAAGGCGCCCCCGCTGACAACGACGAAGTTGGCAGGGCTGGGAGGGCGCCCATTCAGCAACTCCTTGTGAGGTCCTTGTGGACGGTTACCACGCCTGGATGCTCATCGCAGCGTCCCTCGTTCTCCTGATGACAGCTCCTGGTCTCGCCCTCTTCTACGGCGGCATGAGCAGGTCCAAGTCCGTTCTGAACATGATGATGATGTCGTTCGGCGCGCTTGCGATCGTCGGTGTCGTCTATGTCCTGTGGGGCTATTCGATGTCATACAGCGACGATGACATCGGCACCCTGTTCGCCAACCCGTTCACGCTCTTCGGGCTGGACGGTCTGGACCCGGCGGACTACATCACCGTGTCGTTCCAGCTCACCTTCGCGGTGATCACCGCAGCACTCATCAGCGGCGCCATCGCCGACCGGGTGAAGTTCTCCTCCTGGATGGTCTTCGTGCCGATCTGGGTCACGCTGTCCTACTTCCCGCTGGCCCACATGGTCTGGGGTGGAGGCTTCCTCAGCGACAACCCCGACGGTCTTGCCGCGCTGGTCTTCGGCACCGTCGGTGAAGCCGGCGCCAAGGTCGCCGAGATCGCTCCGGTCGACTACGCCGGCGGAACCGTCGTGCACATCAACGCCGGTGTCGCCGGACTGGTCCTCGCCCTGATCATCGGAGCCCGCATCGGCTTCGGCAAGAGCCCGATGAAGCCGCACAACCTGCCGCTCACCATGATCGGTGCCGGTCTGCTCTGGTTCGGATGGTTCGGCTTCAACGTCGGCTCGATCGTCTTCGCCAGCGACGACCCGGACATGATGTACACCCAGTTCGTGAGCGAGACCGGACTGGTCTGGCTCAACACCACCGTCGCCACCTGCGCTGCGATGCTCGGCTGGCTGCTGCTGGAGAAGATCCGCGACGGCAAGGCCACCAGCCTGGGCGCCGCGTCGGGCATCGTCGCCGGTCTCGTCGCCATCACGCCTGCATGTGGCTCGCTCTCCCCGGTGGGTGCGATCATCATCGGCCTCGTCGCCGGTGTGCTCTGTGCCCTGGCCGTCGGCCTCAAGTACCGCTTCGGCTTCGACGACTCGCTCGACGTGGTCGGCGTCCACCTCGTCGGTGGTCTCGTCGGAACGATCGGCATCGGCTTCCTGGCCCTCGAGGGTGGCCTCTTCTACGGCGACGGCGTCAAGCTCCTCGTCATCCAGGTCCTCATCGCCCTCTTCGCGATGTTCTGGACCGCCATCATCACCGCCATCATCGGCTTCGCCATCAAGGCCACCATCGGCTGGCGCATCGATGACGAGGACGAGGTCAACGGCATCGACTTCATCGAGCACGGTGAGTCGGGCTACGACCTCACGACCACCACGGGCACCCGCCGCGGCGGCGCGTCGACCAAGGACAAGGAAGGAGTCCCGGCATGAAGCTGGTGACCGCGGTGGTGAAGCCGCACAAGTGGGAAGACGTTCGCGAGGCGCTCGAGACCTTCGGTGTCACCGGCATGACGGTGAGCGAGGTCAGCGGCTACGGCCGGCAGAAGGGCCACACCGAGGTCTATCGCGGGGCCGAGTACGACATCGCCCTCGTGCCCAAGATCAAGATCGAGATCGTGGTCGAGGACGTCGATGCCGATGACATCGTCGGGATCGTCGTGAAGGCCGCCCAGACGGGCAGGATCGGCGACGGGAAGGTGTGGGTCTCTGCCCTGGACAGTGTCGTCCGGGTCCGCACCGGTGATCGCGACAGCGACGCCGTCTGATCAGAGGTCGAAAGACCTCAAACTGCCCGACGCCCGTCGCACCGCGAGTTCAGACAAACCCCGGTGCGGCGGGCGTCGCCCCTTTGCCCGACCTGACGCCACGAACGATTCATTTCAGGAGGCAGCGTGACTGCGGAAGAACGTGCCCAACGCACCGAGGCGGCCGACGACCTGTGCCGCGCGGCGTACGTCGAGGCCGGCGGTCCGGACGCCGGCTTCTGTCTGCTCGCGGTCGGCGGTTATGGCCGAGGCGAGTTGGCGCCGTACTCCGACCTCGACGTGGTGCTCGTGCACGCCGATGACCTCGACGCCGGTGAGCTGGCCGAGAGCCTCTGGTACCCGCTCTGGGACGCCGGACACCGGCTCGACCACTCCGTGCGCTCCTTGAGCGAGATGCTGGCGGCGGCGGAGGGGGACCTGAAGGTCGCGCTCGGAGCGCTCGACCTGCGCCACCTGGCGGGCGACCCCAACCTGACGCTCCGGCTGCGGACGATGCTGCTCGCCTCCTGGCGTCGCGACGCTCGCCACCGCCTGCCCAACCTCGCGCTGATGCGCGAGCAACGTCATGAGCTCATGGGAGAGCTCGCCCACGCGTCGGTGCCCGACATCAAGGAGGCCGAGGGCGGGCTGCGCGACGCGGGCATCCTCACGGCGCTGGTGGCCACGTGGCTGGTCGACGCCTCGTGGCCCGACCTCGAGCCGAGCCGGCGGGCGTTGCTCGACGTCCGCGACGAGCTGCAGCGCTTGGCCGGGCGGGCCAGCGACCGCATCGGTCCCGAGATGTGGGCGCAGCTGGCCGGGCCTCTGGAACTGCCCGACGCCGAGGCGGTGCAGGTACACGTCCGTGAGCTCGGTCGTCGGATCACCCATCTCTCGCGGCTGACCTGGCGCCGTGTCGGCGCGGTGCTCGCCCGCCCCGTGTCGGTGCGTGGGGCCCGGCGGCCGGCACTGCAGTCCGCTGCCCGCGGTGTGGCCATCTCCCGCGGTGAGGTGGTGCTCGACGGCAAGATCGCTCCGGCCGACGACGCGGCGCTGCTGCTGCGGGCAGCCACTGTCGCCGCCGAGCGCGATCTGGTGCTGGCTCCGGCCACGGCGAGTCGCCTGGCCAGGGAGAGTCCGGTGCTGTCGGAGCCGTGGAGCTTCGAGGCGCGCACCCTGTTCGTCCGGTTGCTGGCTGCGGGCCGCGGGCTCCTGCCCACCTGGGAGACCCTCGAGGAGACGGGGGCGCTGCGCCTGATCCTTCCCGAGTGGGAGCGGCTGCGGGCCCTCCCGCACGCCTCGGTGATCCATCGCTTCACCGTCGACCGTCACGTGGTGGAGACCTGCATGGAGTCGACCAAGCTGCTGGCGGACGTCTCCCGCCCGGACCTGTTGGTGATCGCGGCGCTGCTGCACGACATCGGCAAGGGAGAGGCCGGCGATCACGCGATCAACGGGGAACGCATCGCCCGTGAGATCGCTGCACGCTTCGGGTTCTCGAGCTCCGACGTCGAGATCATCGCGATGTTGGTGCGGTGGCACCTGCTGTTGGCGGAGACCGCGACCACGTGCGACCCGCAGGACCCGGTGACGGTGGCGAGGGTCACCGACCGGATCTCCGACCGGCTCACCATCTCGCTGCTGCTGGCCCTGACCGAGGCCGATGCCCGCGCGACGTCGCCCAAGGCGTGGTCGTCGTGGCGCGCCGGCCTGGTCCGCGACCTCGCATGGCGTGCCGACCAGACCTTGGCCGACCAGGGTGTGACGCTGGTCGACGAGGAGTACGCCGACGTGCCGCTTCCCGACGGGGTGCAGGCCGACCCGGACCGGGTGGCGGTGCGCGTCATCGACGCCGAGGAGGGGCGGTGCTGCAGGTGTTCGGTCGGGACCGAGTGGGCCTGCTCGCCGACGTGTCAGCGGTGCTGGCGCACCTGCGGGTGCCGGTCTTCGCCGCCCGCGCCTGGCCGCAGGGTGAGGTCGGGGTCTCCGAGTGGCACATGGGGGAACAGACCCTCGGGGCCGCGTTGCTGCGGGAGCGGATCCAGGCCGAGGTCGACGGCCGTACCCAGGTGAAGGAACGTCTGGCCCGGCCACTGGGCCACCCAGCCAGGGTGCTGGTGCGTGACGGCGCGTCACTGACCGCGACCGTGCTCGAGGTGCGTACGCCGGACCGGCCCGGTCTCGTGCACCAGGTCTGTGCTGCCCTGGCGGGAGTCGAGATCGCCGTGCGCTCAGCCCATGTGGACACGCTCGGACCACAGGCGGTCGACGTCTTCTACGTGCAGGAGCCGGCCGGGGGACCGCTCAGCGCGGTGCGTGCCGCGGAGGCGCGGGAGGCCGTACTCACGACGCTGACCGGTGTCAGCGTCGACGCGTGATCCGCGCGGTGCGGATCGAGCCGTCAGGTCCGCGGGAGAGCTGCATCGCGGAGCCCGACGGGTCGTCGCCCGTGGGCGCGGGCACGACCTCGGTCATCTCGTCGACGTGGCGAAGCTCCTCCTTGGCCCGATGGGCAGCCGGGTGGAACACCTCGTCCATCGCGCCGAGCGGGTTGGCGTGCACGCCGCCGCCTCCGCCCGATCGACGCATGTCGCGAGCGATGGCCCACGTGCCCACGGCGATCACGGCCACGACGGAGATCACCACCGCGAACGAGCCCCAGAACCATGAGTCCACCATGCTGATCAGCGTACGTCGCCAGTGGCCGGTTAGGCTGGGACTTCGTCATCCGTCAGGCCAGAACTAGGACACCGACTTGTTCGCCACTCTTTCCGATCGCCTCGCAGACACCTTCAAGAACCTGCGTGGCAAGGGACGGCTCTCCGAAGCCGACATCGACGCGACCGCCCGGGAGATCCGGATCGCGCTCCTCGAGGCCGACGTGGCCCTGCCTGTCGTCAAGGAGTTCGTGGGCGCGGTCAAGGAGCGGGCGCGCGGAGAAGAGGTCTCGCAGGCGCTCAACCCCGCGCAGCAGATCGTCAAGATCGTCAACGAGGAGCTCGTTGCGATCCTCGGCGGTGAGACCCGGCGACTGCGTTATGCGAAGACCGGTCCGACGGTCATCATGCTGGCTGGTCTGCAGGGTGCTGGAAAGACGACGCTGGCCGCGAAGCTGGCGCTGTGGCTCAAGGAGCAGGACAAGACCCCGCTGCTGGTCGCCTGCGACCTGCAGCGGCCCAATGCGGTCAACCAGCTCCAGGTCAACGGTGAGCGGGTCGGCGTGCCCGTCTTCGCCCCCGAGCCGGGCAACGGGGTCGGTGATCCCGTGTCCGTCGCGCGCGCCTCGATCGAGGAGGCCAAGCGCAAGCTCCACGACGTCGTGATCGTCGACACCGCAGGTCGCCTCGGTGTCGATGCGGAGATGATGCAGCAGGCTGCCGACATCCGTGCCGCCGTACAGCCCGACGAGGTCCTCTTCGTCGTCGACGCGATGATCGGCCAGGACGCGGTCAACACGGCTCTTGCGTTCCAGGAGGGCGTCGGCTACGACGGCGTGGTGCTGACCAAGCTCGACGGCGACGCCCGTGGTGGCGCTGCCCTGTCGATCGCTTCGATCACCGGCAAGCCGGTCATGTTCGCCTCCAACGGCGAGAAGATGACCGACTTCGACCTCTTCCACCCCGACCGGATGGCCTCGCGCATCCTCGACATGGGCGACATGCTCACCCTGATCGAGCAGGCCGAGAAGAGCTTCGACCAGGAGTCCGCTCGCAAGGCGGCGGAGAAGCTCACCGGACAGGGCGGAGACTTCACGCTCGAGGACTTCCTCTCCCAGATGCAGCAGATCCGCAAGCTCGGGTCGCTGTCGAAGATCATGGGGATGCTGCCCGGGATGGGGCAGTTCCGCGAGCAGCTCGACAACTTCGATGACCGTGAGATCGACAAGATCCAGGCTGTCATCCAGTCGATGACTCCCGCGGAGCGCGAGAACCCGAAGATCATCGACGGCTCCCGTCGCCTGCGGATCTCCAAGGGTTCGGGTACCCAGGTCTCCGACGTCAACACTCTGGTCGACCGCTTCTTCGAGGCACGCAAGATGATGCAGCAGATGGCCAAGGGCGGAGGCGTTCCCGGGATGCCGGGGATGCCCGGGCTGCCGGGGCCAGGCGGCGGCAAGAAGCAGGCCAAGAAGAAGGGCAAGTCGAAGCGGGTGTCGGGCAACCCGGCCAAGGCCGCGCAACAGCGCAAGGCCGAGGCCGCGAAGTCGCCCGCCGACGGCAACCCGTTCGGCTCCCCGGCCGGCATCGACTACGAGTCGGCCGCTGCCAACCTCGAGCTGCCGAAGGACTTCTCCAAGTTCCTCAAGTGAGCGCGCCCCGGCCGCAACGTGACGGCCGGGGCGCGGATCATTCGTCGCGTCAGTTGAGTTGGATGCTGCCGCTCATCTGAGCGTTCAGGGTGTTCACCAGGGTGACTCCGGTGGACTCGGCGGAGAAGACGAGCGCGGCCGTTGTCCCGGCGGTGATCGGGATGTTCAAGCCGGTCACGGTGCATTGGCCGACCGTGCCGATGGCGACGACCCCGGTCAGGGACGGCGCCATGGTGCAGGTGCTGCCCGGGACCGGGGACAGGACGTTGTCGCCGCCGCTGCTCGTGTAGAGCTGAGCCCGAACGTGCAGTGTCGTGCCGATCAGGGACATCGCGGTGGTGGTACTGAAACGTGCCGTGATCGATTTCAGTGTCGTGTCGCTCGGGATGAGCTGCAGCATCGATCGCTGCCCTGGCATCGGCGTCAGATCGATGAGCGGTCCGACTGGTGTGACGCCCGACAAGCTGTCGGAGCCGGACAACGGCAGGACGGTCACGGTGCCGGTGAGGCCGCCGACGACCGTCGTGAGGCTGCCCGGCAGACCGCTGCTGGAGGCGAGGACGGTGCCGGTGCCTGTGCCCGCGGGTCCCTGGGGCCCGGGAGGGCCGGCGGGGCCCACTGCACCCTCCGCGCCGGCAGGGCCTGGGGGACCCTGCGGACCCTCGGGACCGACCGTGCCGTCGACTCCGTTGGCGCCGTCGACTCCGTTGAGACCGTCGGACCCGGCTGGGCCGACCGGACCTGCGGGACCTGCCGGCCCCATGGGGCCGATCGCGCCGTCGATCCCATCGATCCCGTCGACACCGTCGCGGCCGTCACGACCCGGTGCACCGGCCGGGCCGACGGTGCCTGCTGCCGCTCGCTTGCCCGTCCGCTTCTTCTTCCACTTCAAGACGGTCTCGCCACGGTCGCACTTCTTGGCCTTGCTGACGACGCGGAGGTCGCCGGACTTCTTGTCCACGCAGGCGACGACTGTCCTGTTGCCCTTCGCCGGGGCACCCTGAGCGGTCGTCGAGGTCAGGACGACGGCCGCCAGACTGACGGCGACCACGAGGACGCTGCGGGATTTCTTCATGTGGTGACTTCCTGTCGGAGGAGCGGACCCGAGGATTGATGTGCACATGGTGGCGGATCCGCGACTGCGCCGCAGCGAGAAGGAGAAAATCGAGCCGACCGGCTAGCGTTCTCCACGTGATGGGTCGATGAGTTCCGTGCTCGTGGTGGACGCTGCCAACGTGGTGGGCAGCCGTCCCGACGGCTGGTGGAAGGACCGCGCTGGTGCGGCGCGCAGGCTGCACGAGGGACTGATGACGGCCGACACGCCGTACGACGAGATCGTGCTGGTGCTCGAGGGCGCCGGCAAGGGTGGTGTGAAGGCCGGTCGCGACGCCCACGTCCACACCGTGCATGCGAAGGGGAGTGGTGACGACGAGATCGTGGCCCGCGCCCGGGCAGCGGCCGAGGCAGGCAGTCGGGTCACCGTCGTCACCGCCGACCGCTTCCTCCGTTCCCGAGTCGAGGGCCTCGGCGCGATGACGCTCGGCCCCGCCTGGCTCCTCGACCGCCTCTGACGCGGCCAACCCTTTGGTTGACTTGGTCAACCAAAGGCGATCGTCCCTAACAGATTTGTAGTGGATCCGGGATTTGGCTACAAATCTGTTAGGGACGATCTGGGTGGGGTCAGGGAAGTTGGACCTTCACCACGGCGCCACCGCCGGCGCAGACCGAGCAGGTCGTCAGGTAGGCCGAGCGGCCCGACATCGCGACGCCGTACGGCGCGGGGAGGTTCCCGACGACGGTGCGGTGCGCCCCGCGGGGAGCAACGCGGACCAGTGAACCCATCGGCAGGCCCTCCTCGTTGAGCAGGCCGGCATCGGAGAGCTGCACCGCATAGAGCACGCCACGGTGCCAGGCGAGATCGGTGACGTTGGTCAGCCCGGTCGCCCAGACCTTCGAACGGCCGTCGGCGGTCACCCGGTGGATCCGCGACGTGCCCGGAGCGAACGGGAACCCGGTGAGCTCACTGACGTACCAAGCTCCGTCGGGACCGCGCACGACCGAGGTCGGCACCGACTGCATCGGTACCTCGTCGAACGGCGGGAACGGCATCGGCGCCGTGCCCGGGGAGTCGAACACCGCAAGGGTGCGAACCCGGCCGGACTGCGAGACCGCGAGGAGCGAGTTGCCGCCGGAGTCGGTGGTGACGATGCTGGCGCGCCTGTGATGCCTGCCGTGCTTGCTGTGGTGCTTGCGTGCGTGCTTGCCCAATTTGCCGTGCTTGTGCCCGTGTTTTCCCCGCTTGTGCCACGCGTGCCCGGGAGAGAGGGCCAGCCCGGTCGGATTGCTGTCGGGGCCGACGCCGTCGGGATCCGTGGCGGCTTCGTGCGCGGCCAGGTCGGCGATGACCCGATTGCCCTTGCGCCCCAGCTGTCCGGTGAGCAGCGTGCCGAACAGCTGGGACGGGAGAGTGGCGCGGACTGCGGGGTCGGCACCGAGCCCGACGGTGATGGTCCAGCGGCCATGCTGCACGAGGACGTCGGCGGGACCACCAGCGCTGGAACCGTCCGGGCCGGCGAGGGATGGCAGTCCGGTCACCACGCGGCGCTGACCGCGGTGGCTGATCTCGGTGATCGCCCCGGTGGTCCCGAAGCAGGCTTCGCCCTCGGGACCTTCGAAGCAGGGGCCGGCACCGCCGGTGCCCGACTCCGCCACATAGAGCTTGGTGCCGTCGAAACTGAGCAGGCGTGGATTGTCGAGACCGCTGGCCACCTCGGTCCATGCGGGTCTGTCGCCGCCACGACCTCCCTGCTGCGGCGCGGCGGCGCCCGGCGGGCTGGTGAGTACGGCGGCCAGGGTTGCGCCAAGCGCGAGCGAGCTGGCGGAAGCGAGCAACTGAACGGTTCTGGACATGTCTCCTCCTCGTTCCCCAGCTGCCCCAGCATGGTCTTGTCCTTCGGTGCTTCGCATCTGCCAGATTGGTGAACTCCTGTGGGTAGCCTCGGCCCATGACTGTGTTGCGGTTCCGGGGGCCGGTGTTGCCCGGGGAAGAGAGTCGAGACGTCTACGTGGTGGACGGACGCGTCACGTTCGAGCCGCAGGCGGGGGTGGTGACCGCGGCGACGGGCTTCCTCGTGCCGGGGCTGGTCGATGCCCACAACCACCTCGGGCTGGAGGACCACGGTGCGATCAGCGACGCGGACGTCGTGGAGCAGGCGGTGCTCGACCGCGATGCAGGCGCGTTGCTGTTGCGTGACTGCGGGTCGCCGACCGACACCTCCTGGGTGCACGAGCGTGATGACCTGCCCCGGTTGGTCCGGGCCGGTCGCCACATCGCCAGGACTCGCCGCTACATCCGCAACTTCGGCCACGAGGTCGAGCCGGTCGACCTCGTCGACACGGTCCGACAGGAGGCGCGGCGGGGGGACGGCTGGGTCAAGCTCGTCGGCGACTGGATCTCACGCGAGGAGGGTGACCTGGCACCCTCCTTCACCGACGAGGACTTCGCCCGGGCGATCGAGGCCGCTCACGAGGAGGGCGCGAAGGTCACCGCCCACTGCTTCGGCAGCGACGTGGTACCGTGGCTCATCGAGTCGGGCATCGACTGCATCGAGCACGGCACCGGTCTCACCACCGATCACATCGGTGCGATGGTCACCCGTGGCATCGCCCTGGTGCCGACCGTCCAGCAGACCGGGAAGTTTCCCCAGTTCGCGGCCGACGGCAGGGAGAGGTTTCCCGCGTACGCCGCCACGATGGACGACCTCTACGCGCATCGTCGCGAGACGCTGATGTCCGCGCACGAGGCAGGGGTGGCGATCTATGTGGGCTCGGACGGCGGTGGGGTGGCCCGCCACGGTGAGCTCGTCGGTGAGATCGAGGCGATGGTGGAGATGGGCCTGCCTGTCGCCGACGTGATCGCCGCCGCCTCGTGGAGGGCACGGGACTGGTTGGGCTTCGACGGTCTCACTGAGGGAGCCAGTGCCGACTTCGTCGTCTACGACGCCGACCCGCGCGTCGACCTGTCCACCCTGCGTCGCCCGGTGCGCGTGGTGTTGCGGGGCAGCGTCGTCGCCTGACAGGAGGCGTGCATGCCCGCTAGCCTCGTGGCATGCCCACGTTGTCCGACTTCACCGCCACCACCCTCACCGGCCAGGAGCAGCCGCTGTCGGCGTACTCCGGCAAGGTCGTGCTGGTGGTCAACACCGCCTCGAAGTGCGGACTCACCCCGCAGTACGAGGGGCTGGAGGAGCTGCACCGCACCTACGGCGACCAGGGACTCGTCGTCCTCGGGTTCCCGTGCAACCAGTTCGCCAGCCAGGAGCCGGGCGACGAGGAGGCGATCGGTGCATTCTGCGAGCGCAACTACGGCGTCAGTTTCCCGATGTTCGCCAAGGTCGACGTCAACGGTCCCCGGGCGCACCCGCTCTACCAGTGGTTGCGTGACCAGAAGGGCGGGGTGCTGGGGGATCGGATCAAGTGGAACTTCACGAAGTTCCTCATCGGCCGCGACGGGCGAGTGATCTCGCGATGGGCTCCTGCGACGAAGCCGGAGAAGCTGGTCGGCGACATCGAGAAGGCGCTCGGCTGAGCGACGGGTTCCCGCCGTCGCCCTGCGGGCGAAAACGTGGCTCCAGCCCGGTTTTGGCCGTGGTCGGGACCTCTGGCAGAATCTCCTGCTGAGTCCTGTGCTGTCGGCCCCTCTCATCCGGCTTCACAGTTCCCAGGAGATGTGAGTCCCCGGTCCCCACCTGGTGCACCCACCTCTCAACCCAACACAACTTTCGAGGAGACACCACAAACGTGGCCGTCAAGATTCGCTTGAAGCGCCTGGGCAAGATCCGGGTGCCGCAGTACCGCATCGTCGTCGTCGACTCGCGCAAGAAGCGCGACGGTCGAGTCATCGAGGAGATCGGCAAGTACCACCCCAAGGAGGACCCGTCCTTCATCGAGGTGACTTCCGAGCGCGCCCAGTACTGGCTCGGCGTCGGCGCCCAGCCGTCCGAGGCCGTTGAGGTCCTGCTCAAGATCACCGGCGACTGGCAGAAGTTCAAGGGCCTTCCGGGCGCCGAGGGCACCCTCAAGGTTGCCGAGCCGAAGCGCGACAAGCTCGAGATCTTCAACGAGGCCCTCAAGGACGCCCAGAGCGAGCCCAAGGCCGCCGCGGTGACCAAGAAGAAGTCGGAGAAGAAGGAGGAGGCCCCGGCTGCAGAAGCTGCCGAGACCCCCGCCGACGCTCCCGCGACCGAGGCTCCGGCCGAGGAAGCCGCTGCCGAGAGCACCGAGGGCTGACGTGCTGGCTGACGCACTGGAGCACCTCGTTCGAGGCATCGTCGACCACCCCGACGACGTGATCGTGCGCGACAAACAGTTGCGCCGCGGTTCCGTGCTCGAGGTGCGGGTCCACCCCGAGGACCTGGGCAAGGTCATCGGTCGTGGCGGTCGCACCGCGTCGGCCTTCCGCACTGTCATCTCGGGCCTTGCCGGCCGGGGCGGTGCTCGCGTCGACTTCGTCGACGTGGATCGTCGCTGAACAGTCATCGACTGCGCCGTGTGGGCGTGACCCTGACCGGGTCACGCCCACACCTGCATTTGAGGCAGGCAGCATCCCTTAGGGTCGTGTCCGTGGACAGTGAGATCGAGGTCGTGGTCGGCCGTATCGGCAAGCCGCACGGCATCCGCGGCGAGGTGACCGTCGACGTACGCACCGACGAACCGGAGCGCCGGTTCGCCGTGGGCAACGTGCTGCGCGGAGCGCCGCCGAAGGGATCGGCACTCAAGGGCGGCCCGGTGACCGTGCGCAGCACCCGCTGGCACCAGGGCACGCTGTTGGCGACGTTCGAGGGGATCCCTGACCGCAATGCAGCCGAGGCCTTCCGTGGCACTGTCCTGCACGCGACCATCGCGACGGACGAGACTCCCGATGATCCTGAAGAGTTCTACGACCACCAGCTCATCGGCCTGACGGTCCACGACCTCGACGGCGCCGAGCTGGGCACCGTGGCCAGCCTCGTCCACGGTGGCGCGCAAGACCTGTTGGTCGTGCGTACACCGGAGGGCCGCGAAGCGCTCGTGCCCTTCGTCCAGGCGCTGGTCCCCGAGGTCGACCTCGACGCCGGTCGGGTCGTCGTGGCCGACCGCCCGGGGCTGGTGACTCCGCTGGACGACGACGAATGAGGATCGACCTCGTCTCGATCTTCCCCGACTACTTCGCGCCGCTGCAGCTCTCACTGCCGGGCAAGGCCCGTGACAAGGGGCTGCTCGACATCGCGGTGCATGACCTGCGTGATCGGGCCCGTGACAAGCACCGCACCGTCGACGACACTCCCTACGGTGGCGGTGCCGGCATGGTGATGAAGCCGGAGCCCTGGGGCGAGGTGCTGGACGAGCTCGTCGAACCCGGCACCACGATCGTCTTCACGACGCCGAGCGGTGCACCCTTCAGCCAGTCGATGGCCCGCGAGCTCTCGACGAAGCAGCACCTGGTCTTCGCGTGCGGTCGCTATGAGGGCATCGACCAGCGAGTCCTCGACCACGCCCACTCCGTGGCCGAGGTCCGAGAGATCTCCATCGGCGACTACGTGCTCAACGGGGAGAGGTCGCTGCGCTCGCGATCACCGAGGCAGTGGTGCGGTTGTTGCCCGGCTTCATGGGCAACCCCGAGTCGTTGGTCGAGGAGTCCCACGAGGACGGACTGCTCGAGTACCCGGTCTACACCAAACCCCAGACGTGGCGCGGCCACGAGGTGCCCCCGGTGCTGCTCTCCGGCAACCACGGCGCGATCGCCGGCTGGCGCCACGAGCAGGCGGTACGCCGTACGGCCGCCAGGCGCCCCGACCTGCTGCCGGCCTCGGCTGCGGCGGCAGGGCTCGAGCTCGTGCCGGCCGTGCCCGCCGATGCCGGCGAACTGATGACGCTGCAGCGGGCCTGCTGGGTGCAGGAGGCGATCGAGAACGACATGCTCGACATCCCGGCGCTGCACGAGTCGCTCGACGGGGTCCGTGCCTGGATCGCCGAGTGGCGGGTCTGGGTGGCCCGGATCGACGGACGACTGGTGGCTGCCGCGCGCGCGAGGGTTGAACGTCGTGAGTCGGGTGAGCCGGTCTGGTCGATCGGGCGCGTCATGGTCGCCCCCGACCTCCAGGGACGCGGCTTCGGACGTGGCGTGCTGGAGTTCGCCGAGGGCGCGGCGCCTGCGGAGGCGACGACGTACGAGCTGTGGACCGGGGCCAGGAGTACGTCCAACCTGCGGTTCTACCGCAAGGCGGGTTATCGGCAGAGCAGGCGACTCGAGGACCAGGGGCTGGTCGTGCTGACCAAACGGACGTCGCGGAGTGGTCGCTGACGCCCGACTTCGGCGGCGGGCGAGGGTCTGCACCCCTGGATTTCTGTCCCGCCCCTCGGATGTGGCAAAGTTCTTCCCTGGTCCAGTTGGCCGACGTCGCCCGGAAGCTCGTCCCGGGGACTGCACCCGCACCTGCCACAGGGGAGCGTGGAGCGCCGGCCATCCAACTGGGCCGTCCAGACATGGTTTCACCGAAACCGCAGCCGACCTGTGGCGAGTTGCGAGGAGTTGACATGACGAACGTCATCGACCAGATCAACGCTGGCGCCAAGCGCGACGACGTCCCGGCCTTCCGTGCCGGTGACACCGTCAAGGTTCACGTGAAGGTCATCGAGGGCTCGCGCTCGCGTGTCCAGGTCTTCCAGGGCGTCGTGATCCGCGTCCACGGTTCCGGCATCGGCCGCACCTTCACCGTCCGCAAGGTCTCCTTCGGCGTCGGCGTCGAGCGCACCTTCCCGCTGCACTCCCCGATCTTCGAGAAGATCGAGGTCGTCACCCGCGGTGACGTGCGTCGCGCGAAGCTCTACTACCTGCGCAACCTGCGCGGCAAGGCTGCCAAGATCAAGGAGCGCCGCGAGGCCTGAGCACGACGCCCGACCATTCGCTGGTTAGGCTCTGCCGCGTGACTTCTGAAGACCGCGACCCCCTCGTCGATGAGGCTGGTTCCACTGAACCGCTCTTGGGGGAGTCGCGGTCTTCGCATTTCCCGGGGAGCTCGGCTCCCGGCAAGACGAAGCGGAAGCGCAAGCAGCTTCCGGTCTGGCAGGAGACGATCCTGCTGCTGGTCGTTGCACTGGTGATGGCCGTCGTGATCAAGGCCTTCTTCGTGCAGGCCTTCTACATTCCCTCGGAGTCGATGGAGCCGGGGCTGGTGGAGAACGACCGGATCCTCGTGCAGAAGGTCTCCTACTGGGGCGACGACGGCCCGGAGCGCGGTGACGTGGTGGTCTTCAAGGATCCCGACAACTGGCTTCCCGCCGAGGACAGTGCGGAGCCGACCAACATCGTCTCCAAGGCGCTCACCAAGATCGGACTCTTCCCAACCGGGGGCCACCTGGTGAAGCGCGTCATCGGCGTGCCCGGAGACGTCATCGCGTGTTGTGACGACGACGGCCGGTTGACGGTCAACGGATATGCCCTGGACGAGAGCGACTACGTCGCGGAGGACGCCCGGTGCGCTGCGCCGCTGGTCGGCTGCAAGATGCGCGAGGTCACCATCCCTGAGGGTTATCTTCTGGTGATGGGCGACAACCGCGAGCACAGCGCCGACTCCTCGGTGCACATGTGCCGCAACCCCAAGGCGCAGCAGTGTCCGCCGACCCGTGGCCTGGTGCCGATCGACAACGTCGTCGGCAAGGTCTGGACCCTGATCTGGCCGAGCAGCCGCTGGGACCACCTGGAGCGGCCGAAGGTCTTCGACAAGATCCCCGAGCCGTCGAAGTGACCCCCACGCTCCGCCTGGAACGCCGCCTCCTGCGCGAGGGTGTGCTCCTGCTGGGGTGTGCCGACGAGGTCGGACGCGGCGCCCTGTGCGGGCCGGTCACGATCGGCATGGTGGCCGTCGATCTGACGACGCGGACGGCGCCCCGGGGGTGCGCGACAGCAAGTTGGTGGCGCCCGAGCTCCGGGAGCGCCTGGTGCCGCGGATCCGTCGGTGGGCCCTGGCCAGCGGCGTCGGGCATGCGAGCCCTGCGGAGATCGACCGCTTCGGGATCATGACGGCCCTGAGGCTCGCTGGTCACCGAGCGTTGGTGGAGATGCGGGTGGAGCCCGATCTGGTGCTGCTCGACGGCAACTACGACTACTTGACCCCGCCGGCGCAGTTGGACCTGCTGGATCCTGCTCCGACGGTCGTGGCCCAGGTGCCCGCTGTGCGCACCGAGATCAAGGGTGACCTGCGGTGCGCGGCGGTTGCGGCTGCGAGCATCCTCGCCAAGACCGCGCGAGACGCGCTGATGGTGGAGCTGGCGGGCGACTTCCCGGCGTACGGTTGGGAGCACAACAAGGGCTATTCCGCGCCGGAGCACCTGAAGGCGCTCGTCGAGCACGGACCGACCGAGCACCACCGGCGTTCGTGGAACCTGCCCGGTGTGTCGGGGAGCCCACGCACCGTGCGGTGGAGGAGCGAGCGGCAGCAGGTGTGTTCCAACCACCCACGCTGTCGTCGGACGTCGGGGCGACTATGGTCGCCCCAGCAAGTCAGTTCGCCGAGGAGGGCACATGAGCGTCGAGGATCTCGAGAAGTACGAAGCCGAGATGGAGCTCAACCTCTATCGCGAGTACCGCGACGTGGTGAGCATCTTCAAGTACGTCGTGGAGACCGATCGCCGCTTCTACCTCTGCAACCAGGTCGACGTGAAGGCGCGCACCGAGCAGGGCGACGTGTTCTTCGAGGTGTCGATGTCGGATGCGTGGGTGTGGGACATGTACCGCCCGGCGCGCTTCGCCAAGAACGTCAAGGTGCTGACCTTCAAGGACGTCAACGTCGAGGAGCTCTCACCCTCCGACATCGAGCCGCCCAAGCCCTGACTCGGATAGCCCTTTCGGGTGGTGTTCGCCCGCCTGTCTAGACCATTCCTGTCTCGCGGCGGGCGATTTCGGGACACATCCGGCGCTCGGACCCTAGGGTGACCCCGTACGCCGAGTGGCGTGGGGCCGATTCATGGGTGGGGCAGGCATGGCTGGAGTGCGCGTACGACGTCGTCGTGACGAGGACGGCGCTGCCGCGGTCGAGTTCGCCCTGGTGCTCATCCCGCTCGTCCTGATCCTGTTCGGGATCATCTCGTACGCCTACATGTTCTCGGTGCGGCAGGCGCTGACCCAGGCCGCCGCCGAAGGGGCGCGGGCGGCAGCGGTCGCACAGACGAATCCGGAGGGCGCTGCGAAGGCCGCGGTCGACAATGCGCTGGACGGTTTCGGCGGATTGAAGTGCGACAACGGCAAGCTCACCTGCACGTTCGTGCCGGACCCGGCCTGCCGGACCGGAGCGACGTGCGTCAAGGTCTCGGTGAGTCTCAACTACGGGAACAACGGTGGCTACGACCCCTTCAACCTGCCGCTGATTCCGATGCCCGGCACCCTCGCCTTCAGTTCGAGCGCCGAGGTGAACTGATGGTCATCGCCAAGCCGCGAGACGAGCGCGGCGCGGTGGCGCCACTCGTTGCCGTCTTCGTGGTCATCCTGGTCGGTTTGGCGTCCTTCGCCGTCGACCTGGGGTACCAGCGCGTTGCTGCTCGCGACATGCAGGCGGTGGCGGACATCGTGGCCATGGACATGGCGCGGCAGTTGGACGGCAAGACGACGGCTCAGCTGGGTGGCACTGCGGGTTGGCAGTCCGCCCTGTCCTCGAGCCTGGCGCGCAACCAGGACCGCGCGGTCGGTGACTCCTTGGCCGTGACCACCTGCGCCGCCACACAGACATCGGTCTCCTCTTCCCAGGTGTGCGCCACTCCCGGGATCTACCGGAAGGGGCAGAGCCCCGAGTTCGTCGACAGCGGCTCCGCCCCAGCGACCCACGTGCGAGTCATCACCCGAACCAAGGTCGACTACTTCTTCCCCGTGTACGCGAACGACGGGTGGGTGACGAAGACGGCGTACGCGCAGGCAGAGGCGGGAGCCTGCTTCTCCGTGGGGACCTACGCCGCCCGAATCCGACTCGGTGACGGACAGATCCTCGGCCCGTTGCTGAAGGCGCTGGGCACGGACGTCGGCCTCTCCTTGCTGGACGCGCAGGGCCTGGCCGCGGCCGACATCAAGCTGATCGACCTCGTCGACACGAACCTCGGCGTTGGCGGCTACGACGAGCTGGTGGACGCCGACGTCTCCTTGGGCAGTTTCTACCTGGCGATGGCCCAGGTGCTCGAGCGCGAGGGCGGGCAAGCGGCACAGGTTGCGGTGCTTCGACGCCTGGCCACCGTCGCGGCCCGCGACGTGGTGGTCAAGATCAGCGACATCGTGGGCATCGACACCACGAACTCGGCTGGTCTCGACGCAGTCGTGAACCTCTTCGACCTCGTCAGCACGGCGGCCTTCGTCGCCAACGGTGAGAACTCGATAGCCATTCCCGACCTGAACGTGAACGTCCTCGGCGTCAGCAAGCTGAAGGCGAGTCTGAAGATCGGGCAGAAGCCGATCGCTCACTGTGGTCGGCCCAGGAGCGTGCGGGGCGAGTCGTCGCAGGTGGAGCTGCTGCTCAGCGGCAACCTGGCAAATCTCAACCTGGGGGTGGCCTCGATCAGCGCGCCCATCGCCATCAGCCTGAAACTTGCGCCGGCGGTGGTCGATCTTGATGCAGTGGTGTGCCTGAGCCCCAAGAAGCGCTTGGAGTTCATGGTCACGAGTGGTCTCGTCGACCTGGAGATCACCATCGGCAACCCCGCCAACAAGAGGGACCTCGCGGTCAAGCTCCTGCTGGGGCTCATCACGGTGGTCGACGGCTACCTCCGTCTCTACACGTCACCATCGTCCGGCCAGACCGAGACCGGGTCTGTCACCGTCGACATGGATGACTACGAAGCCGCGCTTCCCGCGGAGTTCGGCTCCAACTCGATCGGCGTGCCCCACCTCAACCAGGACCTCAATCTCAACGTCCTGGGGATCCTGCCCGTCGGCGGGCTGCTGGGGGTTGTCGTCAACCCGTTGCTCAGCCTGGTCGTCAATCCGCTGGTGGCTGCTCTCGACTCCTTGCTCCTCTCGCCGCTTCTCCAGGCCCTGGGCATCAACATCGCAGGAGCCGACGTCTATGCACGCCCGACGGCCGGGTGTGGTCTTCCTCGACTCACCGGCTGAAGCCGGTCTGGACCGAGTGGTCAACGTCCGCGGCTGACCCACTACGGTGCTCCCTGGGCATCTCTGGGGAGGGAACGCTGTGAAGTTGCTGTGCCGTGCGCGCTCGGGACCACGTGGTCGCATCCAGGTCTTCGGCTGGTCTGCCAGGGAGCGTGACGAGCGCGGCGCGGTCGCACCGTTCGTGGCGATCGTGACGGTGCTGTTGGTGGGCGTTGCCTCGTTCGCACTCGACCTCGGCATGCAACGGGTCGCTCGGCGCGACATGCAGGCGCTTGCCGACATCGTGGCGATGGACATGGCTCGCCGGCTCGACGGGCGGACTGCTGGAGCGCTCCAGGCAGAGATGGTGAGTGCTCGGGACGCGAGCGTCGAACGCAATTCGGACACCACGGTGGGGGACACCCCGGCGGTGTCGCACGAGCTCGGGGTGCTCGCGACCGACGGCAGCTTCACGGCGGTCGGGAGTGGCGCCGTACCCAGCGCGGTGAGGGTGACGGCTCGGACCAGCGTCGACTACGCGTTCCGGACCGGGGAGGGCGCGGCGAGTCGTCGCGCCGTGGCAACATCGCGCTCGGAGGCGTGCTTCTCGGTCGGCTCCTACGCCGCGGCGGTGAGGTCCGACTCCTCGCCGGTCCTCGGCCCTCTCCTCGGCATCCTCGGCGCGAAGCTCGACATCACGGTGGCGGACGCAAGGGGACTGGCCAACGTCGACCTCCCGCTCCTGGGATTCATCGACGCCGGCCTCGGTGTGGGCACGTTGGACGAGCTCGTCGCGTTGCGTGGAGTGAGACTCGGAGACTTCTACCTCGCCATGGCCGACGTGTTGCGTCGCGATGTTGGCAACACCGCCCAGGTGATGCTGCTGGAGGCGCTTGCCGTCCGGGTCCCGGGGCTCGATCTGGATCTGGCCGACATCCTGACTCTCGGGACGGGCGGGGGCGCCGGCCTGGAAGGTCGACTGAATGTCTTCGACCTCGTGTCGTCCTCCCTCTTCGCCGCCAACGGGGAGAACGCCTTGGCGCTGCCCGATCTGGCCGTGAATCTCGGTTCCCTGGTGAACCTCGACGCGTCACTTGAGCTGATCCAGAAGCCCAACAATGCATGTGGTCCCCGCGGGACGACGGCATCGACGTCGCAGCTTGCGCTCCGGCTGAGTGGTGACGTGATCCGCCTCGACCTGGAGATCTTCCGCATCAGGATCGGATTGGACGTCGAGGTCGAGCTGGCACCGGCGGAGGGCAGCTTGACGTCTGTCAGTTGCACCCCGGGAGCGGACACCATCGTCGTCGCCGTGGGCGACGGTCTCCTGCGTCTGAGGATCACGCTCGACACGTCGATCCGGTTGCTCGGTGACCTGATCAAGGTTGCCGAAGGACCGATCAGTCTCTACTCGACCCAGTCTCGACCGCCCCAGGACGTGACGATCACCGCCACCGACGGCAACTACGACGTCGCGGCGTCCGTCGGTCCGGGCAGCCTGGGGGTGCCGAACCTCCACGCGGACACCAGTCGGTTCAGGTTGCTCGGTCTTCCCGTCGGCTGGGCCCTGCAGCCGCTGCTGAACCTCCTCACTGGCAGCATCGTGAATCCGCTCGTGCAAGGACTCGACAGGGTGCTGCTCACGCCGATTCTCGAGACGCTGGGCATCCAGGTCGCGGGTGCGGAGGTCCGCCAGAATCCCAAGGCCGTGTGTGGCACTCCCGCGTTGCGGGGCTGACCCCACCAGTCGGCCACTCTCGGAACGCAAGCTGTGGAGCGTGGTGTCACTCCACAGGGGGCGTACGAGCGCTGGGCCGTGTCGGGCGCACACGTGAACCTTCTGCCAGGAGGTCACGATGACAAGGACTCAGGCACTCGGGGCATACGGCGAGACCCTCGCGGCACAGCACCTCGTCAAACGCGGGATGGTGCTGCTCGACCACAACTGGCGATGCGACGCCGGTGAGATCGATCTGGTGCTGCGTGACGCCCGCACCTTGGTCTTCTGTGAGGTGAAGACCCGGCGCACCGTCTCCCGGGGCACTCCGCAGGAGGCCGTCACCGCGACCAAGGTGGCCCGGATGCGACGGCTGGCGGCGCAGTGGATGGCCGACCACGACGTGCACGTTCCGTTGGTCCGGCTCGACCTGGTTGCCGTGCTGGCGCCCCACAGCGGTGCGGTCGAGATCGATCACGTGGTGGGGATCGGCTGATGCCCATCGCCTCCACCCGCACCATCACGCTGCAGGGTGCGACCGGACACCTCGTGCACGTGCAGGTCGACGTCTCCCAGGGCATGGTCGCCACCCAGCTGGTGGGGCGCGCCGACCCAGCGATCAGCGAGGGCCGAGACCGTTGCCGGACCGCCGTCAGCAACAGTGGTTATGGCTGGCCCAGCACGCGTCGGGTCACGATCCTGCTGTCGCCAGCCGACCTCCCGAAGCGGGGTTCGCACTTCGACCTCGCCATCGCAGTGGGGGTCATCTGTGCCTCCGACGAGCGGATGTTCAAGGCCGACCTCGAAGATGCGGTCTTCATCGGGGAACTCACCCTGGACGGACGGTTGCGACCCGTGACCGGGGTGCTGCCGATGGTGATGACCGCTCGGTCACGGGGGATCAGCAGGGTGTTCGTGCCCGAGACGCAGGCAGCGGAGGCGTCGCTGGTGCCTGACGTCTCGGTGCTGGGAGTGCGATCGCTCGCCCAGGTGGTTGCGCTCGTGGCCGGTTGGGAGGTGCCCGAGTCGCCGCCGATCGAGGCGAGCTCGGCCACCTCCTTCCTGCAGTGGCGAGGAGATGATCGCCTCGACGAGGTCGACCTCGCCGATCTGCGGGGGATGGAGGACGCCCGGTTCGCGCTGGAGGTGGCTGCTGCCGGTGGACATCACCTGATGTTGAGTGGGCCGAAGGGATCGGGCAAGACCTCACTGGCCGAGCGGCTGCCGGGGATCTTGCCGAACCTGTCGGTGGAGGAGGCGCTGGAGGTCACCGCCGTGCGGTCGTTGGCGGGGCAGGTCGATGCGGCTGAAGGCCTGGTCAGGCGGCCACCGTTCTTCGCCCCGCATCACAGTGCGACGCGCGCCAGCCTGCTCGGTGGTGGCACGGGCTGGGTGCGCCCCGGAGAACTCAGCAGCGCTCATTGCGGTGTGATGCTCCTGGATGAGTTTCCCCTGTTCAACTCCGACATCCTCGAAGCGCTGCGGCAGCCGTTGGAGTCGGGGGAGATCACCATCTCCCGTGGTGAGGAGACCGCGACCTTCCCAGCTCGCGGCATGTTCGTGCTCGCGTGCAACCCGTGTCCCTGCGGCAACTACTCGTCGGATCCACGGGTCTCCCGGTGTGATTGTGCCGAGCCGCAGCGACGGCGATACCGCAGCCGCATCTCGGGGCCGATCACCGACCGCATCGACATCGTCCGTCACGTCGAGCCCATCCGTCGGCCCCGCGTGGACCTGCCCTTCGAGCGCCCGGAGGCGAGTGCCGACGTACGCCGTCGCGTTGCTGCTGCACGCACGCGTCAGGCGGAGCGGTTCGGCGGTGCGTCGTGGCGACTCAACGCACACGCTCCTGGTCCAGCCCTGTCCGAGCACTGGCCACTGGAGCCATCGGCTGCGGAGGCAGTCGCCGACGCGATCTATGACGGTGAGCTGACGCAACGTGGCGCCACGCGGGTGCACCGCCTGGCATGGACCGTCGCTGATCTTCGGGGCACTGCGCAGCCCGGTGCGGGCGAGGTCGCGACTGCCTTGGCCCTGCGGACGGGAGCTCCACTGGGTGCCGACTTGCTCCTGGGCAGGAGCGCCAGATGACGGGCCCGCTGGAGGCCGAGCGGCATGCACGGCTGGTGCTCAGTCGGGTGATCGAACCCGGCACGGTCAAGGTCCATCGTTTGGTGTCGGATGTCGGACCTGTTGCCTTGCGCGACCACCTGGCCAACGACCGCCACCTTGGTGAGCCCACGGAGGTCGCTGCGCGGATCGCGGAAGTCGATCCGGTACGGACCCTCGAGCAGGCGCGAAGGCTGGGGATCCGCTACGTGGTCCCGGGTGACGACGAGTGGCCCGCATCGGTGGAGAGGCTCGACGCGGCTGATCCGCTGCACGACATCGGAGGATCACCCTTGGGGTTGTGGGTGCGCGGGCCGGTTCGTCTGGATGAGCTGGTGGACTCCGTGGCCGTCGTGGGGTCGCGTTCGGCCACCTCCTACGGCATGGCCACGGCTCAGGAGTTGGCAGGCGGGATCGCCCAGGATGGGAGGATCGTCGTCAGCGGGGCGGCGTTCGGCATCGACTATGCGGCCCACCGAGGCGCGTTGGCGGCAGGCGGTCGGACGGTCGCAGTGCTGGCGTGCGGGGCCGACCGTCCCTATCCGACCGCCCACCGCGAGTTGATCAGCTACATCGCCGAGCACGGCGCAGTGGTCTCGGAGATGCCGCCCGGCTACGCGCCGATGCGCAACCGGTTCCTCAGCCGCAACAGGGTGATCGCAGCGCTGTCTGCGGGCACGGTGGTGGTGGAGGCAGCGGCTCGCAGCGGCGCCCTCAACACCGCGGGGTGGGCGGGCCGGTTGATGAAGCCGCTGATGGCGATGCCCGGCCCGATCAACAGCGGCACCTCGCGCGGGGCGCACGACCTGATCCGCTCCGGGGCAGCGGTGCTGGCGACTTGCGTTGAAGACGTCCTGGAGCAGTTGTCGGCGGTGGGGGAGGCCTACTCGCCGGTGCTGCGCGGGCCGGAGGCGGTGCGGGACCGGTTGAATCGCGACCAGGCTCGGATCCTCGAGGCCGTGCCCGTCCACAGGCCGGCATCTGCCGACGCCATTGCCCGGACCGCGAGCCTCGGCTCGACGGTCGCCAAGGATGCGCTTGCCGAGTTGCGGGAACTCGGTCTGGTCGTGGAGGACGACAGGGGATGGAGGCTCGGTGACCGGGCGCGCGCGTGATCGAGGCTCTTCCGCGATGGGCGGAGGCTGTCTAAGCCCGGATCCACCGATGAACTTGGTCTGGTGAGCGCGCCGTAAACGAGAATGCCCTTGTGTAGCGGGAGAATCGGAGTTCTTGAGGCAACGATTCGACCGAACACAAGGGACATCTCTGAGGTGAAACTCTCTCACACGTCGCGGGCGACGTCGGCGGTCTTCGATGATCCGAATCTCGTGTCGGCCGGTGGTCTGGTTCCGGTGCTCGCGTTGGCCGAGTCCGCTGGGCTGCGTGATCTGGCGGATCAGCACTTGACGGTGCCGGGCGACAAGGGCGCGAACGCCGGGTTGAAGGTCGCCTCGCTGGTCGGTGGGATGGTCGCTGGTGCCGATTCGATCGATGACATGGCGCTGTTGCGTCACGGCGGCATGGGGAGGGTATTCGCCCGCGCCTACGCGCCTTCGACGTTGGGTTCCTTCCTGCGGGCGTTCACCTTCGGGCACGTGCGTCAGCTCGACGCGATCGCGTCGAGGTTCCTCATCGCGCTGGCAGGACTCACCGAGCTGTTGCGTCCGTCAGCCGAGGTGAGCCCGGATGCAGACGCGAGTGCTGACTACGCGTTGCTCGATGTCGACGACACGATCATCGAGGTCCATGGCCACGCCAAGCAGGGCGCCGGGTTCGGCTACTCAGGTGTCCGTGGCCTCAACGCCCTGCTCGCCACCCTCACCATCGCCGGCGCCGTCCCGGTGATCGTGGCCCAACGGCTCCGCAAGGGCTCGACTGGGTCACCACGCGGTGCGAAGCGACTGGTCGGCGATGCGGTGCGGACCGCCCGACGACTGCTCGACAAGTCCCACCCGGTCCTAGTGCGGATGGATTCGGCGTTCTACGGCCGCGGACCAGTTCACGCCGCCCTCAAGGGTGGGGCCGCGGTGTCGGTGACCGTGCGGATGGACAAGCGGGTCAAGGCCGCCATCGCCACCATCGACGACGATGCGTGGACCACCATCGAGTACACCGATGCCGTCTTCGACGAAGCCAGTGGCCGGTGGGTCTCACGGGCCGAGGTCGCCGAGATCGGTTTCACCGCGTTTGCCGCCCAGAAGAAGACCGACCACGTGCCGGGCCGGCTGGTGGTCCGGCGGATCCCGGACTTCAACGCCGAGAAGAACAAGGCAGCCGGCCAAGACACCCTGTTCGACACCTGGCGGTTCCATGCGTTCTTCACCACCACCGACGCCGACGTGCTCGACACCGTCGCCGCCGATGCGATCCACCGCCATCACGCGGTCATCGAGCAGGTCCACGCTGACCTCAAACACGCAGCGTTGGCGCACCTGCCGTCCGGGGTGTTCACTGCCAACGCGGCCTGGTTGGTGCTCGCCGTGATGGCGTTCAACCTCACCCGAGCCGCCGCCAGCCTCACCGACCCGCAGATCGCGAAGGCCACCACCGCCACGATCCGTCGCAAGCTGATCACCGTGCCAGCACGGGTCGCGACCTCAGCACGACGGGTCACTCTGCATCTGCCACAAGCCTGGCCCTGGGAGACCGCCTGGACTGCCTTGTTTGACCGAGTCAGCGACCCGCCACCCGCCCTCGCGGCCTGACCAACCAGCAGCCACAGCTGCGCGACGAGGAACAACGTGGAACACCCCGGACAGTGAGGTCCGGCAGATCATCGCGCCCCGGCGCCCTCACCCGGCGACGACCACCATCACCTCATCCCGGCCATGCCGATCGGTGGATCCGGGTTCAACGAGGGTTGGGGCCAGTTCGACGCGGAGGAGGTGACCACCCGCATCCGTGCGCTGGACCCGACCCGGCTCGTCGACGCGACCTCGGGGTGGCACGACCAGGAGACCGGCGACATGATCAGCCGGCACGTCTACTTCCGTCCCTATCGGCTGAGCTGGCGTGATCGTGACGATCCGCGTGCGTGTGTGCTCAGCGAATACGGCGGCTACTCCCACCGGGTGACGGGTCACACGTGGAGTGACAAGGAATTCGGTTACCGCCGAATCGCCGATCAGGGAGTCTTCCAACGCGCCTTCCTCGACCTGCAGCAGCGACAGGTGCGACCGGCCGTCGAAGCGGGGTTGGCCGCATTCGTCTACACCCAGCTCAGCGACGTCGAGTCGGAGACCAATGGCCTGATCACCTATGACAGAAGGGTTCTGAAGGTGGACGAGCAAGAGGTGCGCCGGTCCAACGAACGGTTGCGGGCGTCGTACGACGTGGCGCTGGGGCGCGCCGGGCGACCGATCCCCGTCACGGAGCGTGAGATCACCGCGCCGGTGTCACTCACCCTGCCCTCGGGACACCTCAACCCCGATGCGGTCGGCTTCACCCGTACGCCGCTGCTCACCACTGACGGCATCGGCCGAGGTCGGGTGGGCAAGGGGCGCAACAAGCGGTGGGAGTACTGGGCGGTGACCACCCCGAGTCATGTGGTGGCGGTCGTGGTCTCCGACATCGACTACGCCGGCGTCAACGGGTTGTGGGTGCTCGACCGTGCCTCCGGCACTCCGATCAACCTCGACGTGATCACGCCGTTCGGAGCCGGTGTGCACCTGCCGGGCACGTTGGGGCAGGGGCTGACCACGCTCGACAGCAAGGCACTCAAGGTGCAGATCGAGGAGGTGCCCGGCGGCACCCGGCTCCGGGCCCGTTCGGAGCGGGTCGAGGTCGATGTCGTCGCGCACCGTCCCGAGGGGCACGAGTGCCTCGGTGTCGTGGTCCCGTGGACCGAGCGGCTCTTCCAATACACGGTCAAGGACGTCGCTCGGCCGGCGTCGGGCAGCATCCGCATCGACGGGGTCGAGCACCGCGTGCCCGAAGGCGAGTCGTGGGCGACGCTCGACCACGGCCGCGGCCGGTGGCCGCACCGGATGCACTGGAACTGGGGTGCTGGCTCCGGGCGCACCGACGGTCGGGTGATCGGGGTGCAGGTCGGGGGCAAGTGGACCGACGGCACCGGCTCGGTGGAGAACGCGCTGGTCGTCGACGGCACCCTCCACAAGCTCAGCGAGGAGTTGGTCTGGGAGTACGACGTCGAGCAGCCGCTGCTGCCGTGGCGGATCACGGGCGAGGGCGTCGACCTGATCTTCACACCCGAGTACGACAAGCACTCGGAGACCGACCTCAAGCTGATCTCGTCACGCACCCACCAGTGCTTCGGCACCTGGACCGGGCGGGTGCGGATCGCCACCGCCGACGGCGACGAGTGGATCCCCGTGGCCGATGTCTTCGGCTGGGCGGAGGATGTCCGCCAACGCTGGTAGTTGCTGGATCGTCCCTAACAGATTTGTAGAATTTGTGATCATAGATTCTACAAATCTGTTAGGGACGATCCAGCGGGCCAGGAGACCCACCACGTGGGGGTGGGGTGCGGGTGGGGTGCGGGTCATTCGAAGCGGATCACCACGCGGCCGGCCCCGGCGTCGCGCATCTGGTCGAACCCCTCATTGACCCGGTCGAGGGGAGGACGGTCGACACCAGGGAGCCCAGGTCGATGCGTCCCTGCAGAGCCAGCTCGGCCAACATGGGGATGTCCTGGCGGAATCGGTTCGAGCCCATCAGCAGCCCCTGCAGTCCCTTCGCCTGCGTGAGCATGTGCAGCCCGGGCAGGTCCAGCGTCGCGCCCGCGGCGGGCACCCCGATGAGGTACGCCGTACGACCGGCCCGGAGCATGCCCACGGCCTGGTTGACGGTGGCGGAGATGCCCACGACGTCGAAGGCGTGGTCGACGCCACCGGGAAGCAGGTCCCGCACTGCCGCAACGGGGTGGTCGTCATCGACCAGCACGGAATCAGTGGCGCCGAAGGTCGCTGCCAGCTCGAGCCCTGCCGCTGAACGGTCCACGGCGACGATGCGTTGGGCACCCGCCAGTCTCGCTCCCTGGATGATGTTGAGCCCGACGCCGCCACACCCGATGACGGCCACCGTCTCACCGGGGCGGACGCCGGCACCGTTGATCGCAGAGCCGATGCCGGTCATCACGGCGCACCCCAGGAGCGCCGCCTGCTCGAACGGCAACTCCTTCGGCACCCGCACCAGCGCGTGGTGATGCACGATCGCCGCACCGGCGAGGCCGCCGAGTCCCGCCACCTGGCCGACCGGCGCGCCGTCACGGCTCAATCGAGGGCGGGCTCGGTCGGGCCACCCGATCTCGGCCCGTCGTTCGCACAGCCAGCTCCGGCCAGCGCTGCACTCGCGGCAACCGCCGCAGAACATGGAGAGACAGGCCACCACGTGGTCGCCCACCACGAGGTCGCCGACGGCGGAGCCGACTTCTTCGACCACGCCGGCGAGTTCGTGCCCGGGGACCGTGGGCAGCGAGGTGGGGAGGTCGCCCTCGAGCATGTGCAGGTCGCTGTGGCACAACCCGCAGGCGACGACGCGAACCCGGACCTCGTCAGGCTCCAACTCGGAGTCGAGATCGAGTACGCCGACCGTCAGCGCACCGGGTGCCTCAGAGAGCACAGCCGCGGGGACTCGCAGGCCGCTCATCGCTGGATCGCCTTGGTCTCGAAGTATTCGGCCAACCCGAACCTTCCGCCCTCGCGGCCGACCCCGGAGAGCTTGTAGCCACCGAACGGTGCCTGCAGATTGAATCCGCCACCGTTGATCGCGACCTGCCCGGTCCGCAGGCGACGGGCCACCGACATCGCACGCTCCTCGGTGCCCGCCCAGACCGCGCCGGAGAGTCCGTACGGCGTCCCGTTGGCCACTGCCACGGCTTCGTCCTCGGAATCCACGGGGATCACGCAGAGCACCGGTCCGAAGATCTCCTCCTGGGCGATCCGCATGTCGGGCGTCACGTCGGTGAAGACGGTCGGCGACACGTAGTTGCCCCGGTCGGGAAGTTCCGCAGGCCGCTCCGGGCCGCCCGCCAACAAGCGTGCGCCTTCGGCAAGTCCGGATTCGATGTAGCCGACCACCCGGTCGCGCTGCGCCGCCGAGATCACCGGGCCGACCGTCGTACCCTCCGCCAGCGGGTGGCCCAGCTGGGACGCTGCGAGTACGTCGACCAGCGCCTCCTCGATCTCGGCCAGCTTCGTGCGCGGCACGACCAGGCGGGTGAGGGCGGCGCACGTCTGCGAGTTGTTGACGAGCCACCCGCGCACGGATTCAGGCACGGCGACGGCGAGATCGGCATCGTCGAGGATCACGTTGGCGGACTTGCCACCCAGCTCGAGAGCCACGCGCTTCACGCCCGGCGCAGCGAGTTCGCCGATGCGTTGGCCGACCTTGGTGGAGCCGGTGAAGCTCACGACGTCCACGTCGGGGTGGGTCACCAGTGGTTCGCCGACGTCGGGACCGGTGCCGATCACGAGGTTGGCGACCCCGGTGGGGAGGCCTGCCTCGACGAGCGCTTCGAAGAAGATGATGGTGCTCAGCGGTGCCAGTTCGGAGGGCTTGGCGACGACCGTGCAGCCCGCGGCGAGCGCGGGAGCCACCTTCGTGGCGAACTGGTAGAGAGGGTAGTTCCATGCGGTGATCGCGACTGCGACACCGGCCGGCTCGTGGATGACCAGTGAGTTGCCCACCTCCTCCTCGAGTCGGAACTGCTCCGCCTGCGCCACCACGTCGCGGATGGCTGCGGCTGGCAGGTGCGCGTGGATCCCGGCAGCGACCATCAGCGGTGACCCGATCTCCAGGGCGCAGCACTGCGCGATCTCGGCGGCGCGCTTCTCGAGGAGGTCGGCGGTACGGAGCAGGATGGCCCCGCGCTCGCCGACGGAGAGTGATGCCCACGCCGGCCAGGCTGCTCGCGCAGCGGCAACCGCTCGCTCGGCGTCGGCCCGACCGGCACCGCTGAAACGCGTCATCTCGGTACCGTCCGCGGCGCTGGTGAGCACGACGTCGGTGCCGGATGTTCCCTGCTGCCACCGTCCGTCGATCAGGCAGCCCCGGACATCGTCCATCACGTTCCCGCTCATCTGGATCCCATCACGTCGAGTATGTCGAACAGTCATGGTCCTGAGTGAACGAGTCGGGCACAAGGCGCGGCTGCCGCTGGGAGGGAGTGGTCGTGGGTCTCGACAGGCTCGACCACCGGGGCAGGGCTCGACCACCGGGGCGGGGCTCGACCAACGGCAGCGTCAGCTGCTGAGCACGTGACGCGCCATCACCAGACGCTGGATCTGGTTGGTGCCCTCATAGATCTGGGTGATCTTGGCGTCACGCATCATCCGCTCGACGGGGAAGTCCTGGGTGTAGCCGTAGCCGCCGAGGAGCTGTACGGCGTCGGTGGTCACCTCCATCGCCGCATCGGAGGCGTAGCACTTGGCGGCGGCGCCGAAGAAGCCCAGGTCCTTGTCGTTGCGCTCCGACTTGGCCGCGGCCACGTAGACCATCTGGCGGGCGGTCTCGACCTTCATCGCCATGTCGGCCAGCATGAACTGGAGGCCCTGCAGGTCGGCGATGCGCTTGCCGAAGGCCTGACGCTCCTTGACGTAGCCGGTGGCGAAGTCGAGGGCACCCTGCGCGATGCCGACCGCCTGCGCGCCGATGGTGACGCGGGTGTGGTCGAGGGTCTGCAGCGCCAGCTGGAGGCCGGTGCCCGGCTCGCCGATGATCCGGTCGCCGGGGATGCGCACGTTGTCGAAGAGGAGCTCGCGGGTCGGGGAGCCCTTGATGCCCATCTTCTTCTCCTTCTCGCCGAAGGTGAAGCCCTCGTCACTCTTCTCGACGATGAACGCCGAGATGTTGCGGCCGCGCGCACCGTCAGGATCGGTCACCGCGAGCACGGTGTAGTAGTCGGAGACGCCGGCGTTGGTGATCCACGACTTCTGCCCACTGAGCACCCAGTCGTCGCCGTCGCGTCGCGCCCGCGCCTTCATCGATGCGGTGTCGGAGCCCGCGTGCGCCTCGGAGAGGCCGTAGGAGAAGGTGCCCTTGCCCTGCGCGAGCGGCGTCAGGTACTTCTTCTTCAGCTCCTCGTTGCCGCCCAGGATCAGCGGCATCGAGCCGAGCTTGTTGACCGCGGGGATCAGTGACGACGAGGCGCAGACACGAGCAACCTCCTCGATGACGATGCAGGTGGCGAGTGCGTCGGCGCCTGCGCCGCCGTACTCCTCGGCCACGTGTGGGGCAAAGAAGTCGGTCTGCACCAGGGCGTCGTGCGCCTCCTGGGGATAGCGCGCCTGGTCGTCGACCTCGGCGGCGTACGGCGCGATGCGGTCCTCGGCGATGTTGCGGATCGCGGCGCGCAGCTCGTCGTGGTCCTCGGAGACCTGGTAGAGGTCGAAGTCAGGGTTGCTCATCGATGCTCCTTCGGCGGGCGAGCGGGGTCAGTAGGTGTAGAAGCCGCGGCCGGTCTTGCGGCCGAGGAGGCCGGCGTCGACCATGCGGTTGAGCAGCGGGGGAGCGGCGTAGAGCGGCTCCTTGAACTCTTCGTAGAGCGACTCGGCGACGGCCTTGGTGGTGTCGAGACCGATGAGATCGGCGAGCGCCAGCGGGCCCTGCGGGTGGGCGGCACCGAGCACGAGGCCCTGGTCGATGTCCTCCGCGGTGGCGAAACCCGATTCGAGCATGCGGATGGCGGAGAGCACGAAGGGGATCAGCAGCGCGTTGACGACGAAGCCGGCGCGGTCCTGGCAGTCGATCGCGGTCTTGCCGAGGGTGCCCTCGACGAACCTGCGCGAGCGTTCGGTGGTCTCCTCGGCGGTCAGCAGGCTGGGGACCAGCTCGACCAGCTTCAGCACCGGCACGGGGTTGAAGAAGTGGATGCCGAGCACGTTCTGCGGACGCGAGGTGACCACGCCGAGCTTCATGATCGGGATCGAGGAGGTGTTGGAGGCGAGGATCGCATCGGGGTTGGTGACGATCTTGTCGAGCTGGCGGAAGAGTGCCGTCTTGGCGTCCTCGTCCTCGACGATCGCCTCGATGACCAGGTCGCGGTCGGCAAGCCCCTCCAGGCTGTCGATGACCCGGATCCGCGCCATCACATCGGCTGCACTGTCGATCTTGCCGCGCTGCTCGGCGCGGTCGAGTGACTTCTGCAACCGGGCGCTGCCGGCGCTCGCCGCCTCCGGGCTCGACTCGGCGACGACCACGTCGAGACCGGCGCGAGCGCTGACCTCGGCGATGCCGGCTCCCATGAGTCCACAACCCACGACACCGATCTTCTGCATCTCTACCTCCCAGAGAATTGTGTGATACTCAGTACCGTACTACTGGGACTGGGTATCACCAAAGTCGTGCGGAGGAGTGCCGATGAGTGCCAATGACACCCGTGAGCGGACCGTCGCGGCGGCGTACGAGCTCTTCGAGGAGCGGGGTACGACGGCACGTCCGTCGACGACATCGCCGAACGGGCCGGCATCGGTCGGAGCACGTTCTTCCGCATGTTCGGCTCCAAGGAAGACGTCATCTTCCCCAAGCACGACGCGCTGCTCGGCCGGGTCGAGGCTCGCCTGGCGGGGGCGGTGACCCATGAGACCCGTTACGTGGCGGTCGCCGAGGCGGCGCGGCTGGTGCTGCTGCACTACCTGCAGGAGGGGAGGTGGCGCGGGCTCGGTATCGGCTGACCAGGTCGGTGCCGGTGTTGCGGGCCCGTGAGATTGCCGGTGGCCAGCAGTACCAGCGCCTCTTTCGCACTTGGATCCACCGTTGGTACGAGGGTGCCCCCGAGGCTGCGCTGCGGGCCGAGATCATGGCCGCCGCCGTCGTCACCGCGCACAACCATGTGTTGCGAGGTTGGCTGCGTGGGCTGACGGAGGATCCGATGCCGGGCTTCGACCGGGCGATGGTCGAGGTGACCGGGCTGTTCGCGCGCGAGAGCGGCGGCGACGTGGGCACGACCGTCGTGGTGCTGCGGACCCCGAACCGGATCGAGTCGGTGCTGCCCGCACTCCGCGCTGCGCTCGTCGCGGAGGAGTGATCAACTCGGGCGGTGCCGGCTCAGCGACTGCCCCCGAGCATCGACACGGCCAGTCGGGAGAACTCCCGGGCGATGTCGTCGGCCGACAGTGACCCATCCGCGCGGAACCACTGCGGCAAGCTGGTGCACATCGTCGAGACGGCGCGGAGTGCCGGTAGCGGGTCGTCGACGGTGAAACTGCCGTCGTCGATGGCAGCCAGCGCCTGCTCGTCGATCAGGTGTTGGAGGGCATTGCGTTCCTTGCGGACCCGGGTGAGGTGGGGCTCCTCGAAGCTGCGCATCTCGCTGGCGCCGATGAAGGCCAGGTCGGGACGGTGCGCGTGGAACAGCGCCAGGGCCTCGACCATCAGCGCGAACCGTTCGGCGGGGGAGCTGCCCTCCTCACGAGCCGCGGCGACCCGCTCGTGCAACTCCGTCATCGTCAGATCCAGTGCGGCGACGAGCAGATCCTGCTTGTGCGGGTAGTGGTGATAGACCCCCGCGACGCTCAACCCCGCCTCCTGTGCGATCTCGCGCATGGTGGTGGCGGCGTACCCGCGGCGTACGACGAGGCGTACTGCGGCAGCGAGCACCGGGTCGAGGTCGAGCGGCTCGAAGTGGCGCCAGTCGGTCCTCGAGGTCGGTTCGGCTCGCGCCGGTTCGCGGAGGGTGGCAGCCGTCGTGCCCAGGGCCTCGGCCAGGGCGGCGAGGCGTTCGTCGGAGAGGGAGGTCTTCGCGGTCTCGATCCCGCTGAGCGTTCCGGCACTGATGCCTGCCTTGGCTGCGAGCGCACGCAAGGTGGTGCCACGGGCCTGCCGGGCGGCCCGCACTGCTGCCGCCAGTGCGGGATCGCCGGCCCGGTCAGTCACGGACGTGCCTCTTGTGCATGAACTGAACAATACCGTACGCTCGTTCAGAATTCACTGAACACGCAGGAGGACGGATGGCCATCGATGCCGCCGAACTGGTCTCCTTGGACGCGCTGCGTCCGCGACTGGTCGAGATCACGGGCGACGACGCGTGGGGGAGTGCGGAAGCCGCGCTGATCAGCGGGGGCAAGTCCAACCTCACGTTCCTCGTCAGTTCTGCGGCCGGCGAAGTGGTGCTTCGGCGGCCCCCACGGGCGACCTGTTGCCCAGCGCCCACGACATGGGCCGGGAGGCGCGCGTCCAGCAGGCGCTCGCCGTCACGTCGGTGCCCACGGCGAAGATCCTCCTCGTCGACGACGGCGAGCTCGTCGGGCGCCCCTGCTACGTCATGGAGAAGGTGCCCGGCCAGATCGTCCGCGGCGACCTGCCCGATGGATATGCCGAGACGGCGGAGCAACGCCGTGCCATGGCTGACGTCTTCATCGACGTGCTGGTCGACCTCCACGCCGTCGATCACGAGGCCGTCGGCCTCGGTGACTACGGACGACCCGCCGGCTTCCTCGAGCGTCAGGTGCGACGCTGGACCGGGCAGTGGGAGAAGAGCCGTACCCGCGACGTACCCGAGGTCGATGAGCTGGCGCGCCGCCTGGCCGCTGCCATCCCCACGCAGCAGCGCAGCAGCATTGCCCACGGCGACTACCGTTTCGACAACGTCGTCTTCGCCCCCGATGACCCCGGCGCCATCGGTGCCGTCCTCGACTGGGAGCTCTCCACGATCGGCGATCCGCTCGCCGACGTCGGCATGCTGATGCTCTTCTGGCGTGAGCCCGGGGAGTCCTTCCCGCCCCTCATCCCCGGTGTCACCAACCTGCCGGGCTTCCCGACCCGCGCGGAGGTCCTCGATCGGTACGCCGCCCGCTCCGGTGCCGATCTCTCCGACCTCGATCCCTACATCGCCTTCGCCCACTTCAAGTTCGCGGTCATCGCCCAGGGCGTGGCCGCTCGATCGGCTGCCGGTGCCATGGGCGGACAGGACTTCGGCAACCTCGACGCCGAGATCCGACGCCTGGCCACCGAGGGCCTCGAGCTCGTCTGACCTCCGCTCACCCACTCCAGGAGACACCATGGACTTCGCACCGTCGCCCCGAGCCGCCGAATACACCGAGAAGATGTGGGAGTTCATGCGCGAGCACGTCCTCCCGGCCGAACCGGTGTGGGCGGCGTACCTGCGCGAGCACGGCGAGCACGCCTACCCCCGGTGATGGACGAGCTCAAGGCCGAGGCCAGGCGCCGCGGTCTCTGGAACCTCTTCCTCCCCAAGGCCTCGGGCCTGTCGAACCTCGAGTACGCCGAGGTCGCCGAGGCCACCGGATGGTCGCCGGTGCTCGCCCCGGAGGCGATCAACTGCCAGGCACCCGACACCGGCAACATGGAGACGTTGGAGCTCTTCGCGACCCCCGAGCAGCGGGAGCGGTGGCTGGAGCCGCTGCTGGAGGGCCGGATCCGCTCGGCCTTCGCCATGACCGAGCCCGACGTCGCGTCGTCGGACGCCACCAACATCGCCACCTCGATCCGACGCGACGGTGACGACTACGTCATCAACGGTCGCAAGTGGTGGATCACGGGCGTCGCCGACGAGCGCTGCGAGATCTTCATCGTGATGGGCAAGACCGACCCCGATGCGGAGCCCCACCGGCAGCAGTCGATGATCCTCGTCCCGCGTGACACCCCCGGCCTGACCATCGAGCGCCACCTCCCCGTCTTCGGCTACCAGGACCAGCACGGCCACTCCGAGTTGCTCTTCGAGGACGTGCGGGTGCCGGCGAGCAATCTGCTCGCCGGCGAGGGCGACGGGTTCAAGATCGCCCAGGCTCGCCTCGGTCCGGGGCGTATCCACCACGCGATGCGGGCCATCGGTATGGCTGAGCGAGCGTTGGCGCTCATGGTCACCCGCGCCCAGGAACGGGTCGCCTTCGGTCACCCGCTCGCCGAGCAGGGCGTGGTGCGTGAGCTGATCGCCAATTCCCGCATCGAGATCGACCAGGCCCGGTTGCTGGTGCAGAAGGCCGCCTGGCTGATCGACCACCACGGTGCGCGTGGCGCCCGCACCGAGATCGCTGCGATCAAGGTCGCCGCCCCGCAGGTCGCCTGCACGGTCATCGACCGCGCGATCGAGGTCTTCGGCGCTGCTGGCGTCTCCGACGACACTCCGCTGGCCTATTTCTATGCGTGGGCGCGGGTGCTGCGCATCGTTGACGGGCCCGACGCCGTGCACCGGCGCACCATCGCCCAGCAGGAGCTGCGGCGCGAGCGTCCCTACGTCGGCTGACCCGCGAACCCTCGCCAAGATCCAGCGAACCCGCAGGAAGGTGCAGCGGCGCACGACTTCCTGCAGGTTCGCTGCTACTTCTTGAAGGTTCGCGCGAGGTAACTGCGGGTTCGGCGGCGTACGGGGAGACGGCCGGTGACCACGTCGTCGAGCAGGGTGGCGACGGTCTCGGCGGAGCAGCGTCGGTTGGTGCCGATGCCGCCCGAAGGGCCGCGCTTGATCCAGCCGACGACATAGGTGCCGGGCACCGAGGAGACACGGCCGGCCTCGTTGGGGACGGTGCCGCTGGTTGCCTCGAAGGGAAGGCCCTCGACGGCGTTTCCGCGGTAGCCGATCGCCCGCATCGCGATGGCGGCAGGGATCTCCAACTCGCCCGTGACTCCCGTGACCTGGACGCCAGCGACCGCCTCGTCACCGGTCACGGCCACGGGGAGGAGTGGAAACGCAGCACGATCCGACGCCCTGCAGCGGGTTGGCGGGACCAGTCGACGGCCTCGCGGCGTACGCCGGCCAGCACCGACGCGTGGTCTCGCGGTCCGGCGGTGTCGATCGCCTCCCCAACCCGGGGGTCGTGGTCATCGACGACCAGCTCGGCACTGGGCAGATGGGTCAGTGCCATCGCCTCGGGGCGGGTGTAGGCGGCATGCTCGGGGCCGCGCCTGCCGAGGACGACGACCTCCCGGACCCGGGACGAACGCAGCTCAGTCAAGGCGTGTGAGGCGATGCTGGTGTCGGCCAGCACGTCGGGGTCGCTGACGAGGATGCGGGCCACGTCGAGGGCGACGTTGCCGTTTCCGATGACGACGACCCGCTCTGCGTCGAGGTGGAAGGAGTCGGCCGGCACGTCAGGATGCCCGTTGTACCAAGCGACGAACCGGGTGGCCGAGATGCTGCCGGGCAGCTCCTCGCCGGGCACGCCGAGGCGTTTCTCCGCATGTGCTCCGACGGCGTGGATGACGGCGTCGTGGTCAGCCGCGAGCTGCTCGGGGCTGACGTCACGACCCACTTCCACACCGAAGCGCACGGTGACGCGTGCGTGCTTGCGCAGCCGAGCGAAGTTGTGAGCGACCTGTTTCGTCGCCGGGTGGTCGGGCGCGACGCCGAAGCGGACCAGGCCGTCGGGGACCTGGAGGCGTTCGAAGACGGTGATGTCGGCGTCCGTGTGGAGCAGCAGGTCCTCGACGGCATACATGCCGGAGGGGCCGCTGCCGACGACGGCCACGCTGAGCCTCGGGAAGTCGGCGGGGAGCACCCGGTCGAAGCGTGGCCTGTCCCAGTCGTGGAACGTCGGCCGGTCCGGTCGGGGGCCGGGAGCGGGGGCGCGGTCGGTCGACCCAGGTGTGACCGTGTCGAACCAGCTCGCGTTGATCTCGGCGTATGCCTGTTCGGGGCCGGTCAGGGAAGAGATCGGAAGAATCGCGTCGACCGGGCAGGCGTCGGCGCACGCACCGCAGTCGATGCACGACCTCGGGTCCACATAGAGCATGTCGGTGCTGCCGAAGTCGGGCTCGTCAGGAGTGGGGTGGATGCAGTTGACGGGGCAGACCGACACACAGGTGGCGTCGGCGCAACAGGTCTGGGTGATCGCGAAGGGCACGTCCGGTCCCCTGCTCAGAGGAGGCCGGCGTAGCGGTAGATGCGCGCCGCGGGCCGGGTGAGCATGCCGCAGGAGTCGAGGAACTCCATGAGGCCGGCGCAGCTGGAGCGGAGCATCGAGGTGAAGTGCTTGTTGGCCCGCGCCTCGCGCCGCGCACGACGGTGGTCGAGTCCGGCGTTCTCGTAGACCGCCGGGTTCCACATGCTCCTCACGATGGCGTGGGCCGCAACGGCCACGACCACGGCGCTGAGGTGGCGGCGGATCGGGCCGGCCTTGCGCAGCCGATCCCGCGTCTCCTCGCGTGCGAAGGCCATGTGGCGCGACTCCTCGATCACGTGGATGTTGTTGATGGTGCGCACGAAGGGCACCACTCGCTCGTCGCGCATCCAGTCGCGCTGCATCACGTCGAGGACCTCCTCGGCAACGAGGATCGCGGCGTAGGCGGTCTCACCGAAGGCGAGGGTCTTGAAGGCGCGACCGAGCTCGATCACCACCCGGTGTGGGCGATAGGCCGGCGCCTCGAGCTTTGCGGCGCCGCGGGCGAACATGATCGAGTGGCGGCACTCGTCGGCGATCTCGGTGAGCGCCCACTGGAACTCCGGGTCGGTGGGGTCCTTGGCATAGAAGTCGCGCAGCATCATCTGCTGCAGGATCATCTCGAACCAGATGCCCGTGCTGGCGACCGACGCGGCCTCCTGGCGGGTCAGCGCAGTGCGCTGCTCCTCGGTCATCTCGTCCCAGTAGGCCGTGCCGTAGAGGGTCGACCACTCCGGGGAGGTGCCGTGCATCGAGCGATCGAGCGGCGTCTCCCAGTCGACCGCGGTGACCGGGTCGCACGAGAGCTGCTCGGCGGAGGCCAGCAGTCGCGATGCAACGTCGTGCGACTCGGGGGCCTCGGGCTTGTGGACCGTGCTCATCTCTCACTCCCGCCTTCGGGCCGCGGCAACGGATGCGCCATCGGCTATGTGACATTGAGAATGTTACATAGATCGTGGCGCGATGCAAGAGTGGAGTAGCCAGGCCCGATGGCTGCCGGGGAAGCCCTTGAGGTCGAGGTCGCGTGGATCGACGCAGCTCCAGTCCTCGCCGAGCAGGGCCCGTACGTCGTCACTCACCAGCACCTCACCTCCTGCGGCCGCTGCGGCGATCCGGGCAGCCAGCGCCACGTTGCGGCCGAAGTAGTCGCCGTCCTTGGCGATGGTGGGGCCGCGGTGGATGCCCATGCGTACTCGGATCGGGGTGACGACGAGGGCGGGGGACTGGGCATCCGCGAGGTTCGCCTGGATCCCGGTGGCTGCCTGGGCAGCGCGTTGGGAGGAGCCGAAGACGATCATGAACCCGTCGCCCTGGTGCTTCACCACGTGACCGCGGTGGCGTCGTACCTCCGCACGCACGACGGCGTCGTGCTCGCCGAGCAGCGCCATCCAGTCGTCGTCGCCGAGCTGCTCGTTCAACGCGGTGGAGCCCTCGATGTCGGAGAAGAGCACCGTGACCGTCCCGTCGGGACCGGCGAGCTTGTTGATGCGGAGCCGGTCGGCGACCGACCAGCCGGTGACGTCCTCGATGGAGGCGGCCAGGAACCCGCCGACCCCGTGCTCACGCACACCGCGCGCGGTGGAGACGACCGCCTTGAGGGCCAGATCCGCGGCCCGGTGGGAGAGGCTGCGCGGTCCTTGGGGGAGTTGCGCTTCGAGGTCGCGGACGCGCTCCTGGCTCTGTGCCAACAGGCTCCGGGTCCGGTGGAGCCGGGTCACTGACGCGAGCGTGGCAGCGAGGAGCACGATGCTGAGCGTCAGCAGTGCGATCACGGCGGGGGTCACGGCGCTCACCCTAGAGGTCACCTCGGGGTCAGCGCTGCTGATCGATCCGGCCAGCCTCGCGGGCCGTCAGTGGGCAGGTGCCGGTCGGCTACTTCTTCTTGAGCACGCCGCGGACCTGGACCTTCGTCTTGTTGTGCTTGGCCTTCACCGAGGTGTTGGCGACGGTGAACGACACCCACTTCACCTTGTTCGTGTTGAAGGCGACGGCTTTGCCGCCCGTCCCCTTCTTGATCACCACTTGCTTCCGGGCCCACTTGCCACCGGCGCGCTTGACCAGCATCATGCCGCGGACCCGCTGGGGGCCCTTGACCTGCACCCGCAGCTTCCACTTCTTGCCCAGGTCGCCCTGCGGGACGTAGCGCACGGTCGTCGACGAGAGGTGCTTGACGGTCGACGTCTGCCATGCGGTCGTGCGCTTCTTCTTGCCCAGCTTGGCCTTCTTGGCCGGCTTCGCCTTGGGGTAGGCGGACCCCTCGGAGTAGGCCATGCCCGGCGCAGCGTTGTCGGCAGCGAACCGGGTGAAGGTCTTCTTCAAGTTGGTGCCGCGCTTCTTCAGCGCCTTGTTGATCGCCGTCGTTGCCTTCTTGCCGTTGCCCACGCGCTGCCAGATGTCGCGGACGATCACGTCACCGTGGGTCTGGGAGAGATGCTCGAAGAAGATCCAGTTTCCGTAGAAGTACGGGAATCCCTTGTCCAGCGGTACGCCGGGCCTCCGCAGCGCGCTGTAGGCGAGGTATTGGCGGTTGTCGTTGATGTCGTCGTGGACCCGCTCCTCCATCCACGTCGCCGTCGTCTCCATGAGCCAGGCGTCGGCGCGCAGGTTGTAGCCGAACTGCACGGCGTGGAAGAACTCGTGGGCAGCGGTCACCTTGAGCGAGTTGAGCGAGGGCCCGGGCACGTTGGAGTAGTCGTTGTCGAGCACCAGGTAGGGCCCCGAGGCACCTGCCTCCTGCGTCGCGTAGCCGTAGTAGCCGTTGTTGCTGATCTCGCCGAGGTAGACGTCGAGGCGATAGCCGGTGGTGCCGGACGGGTTGCCCTTGTTGCCATCGGACTGCGGGCTCTTGTATCCCATCGAGGTCACTTCGGTCTGCCAGACGCTGTCGACCTGGTTGCGCACCGTCCGGGCCCACGCGGCCGTTGACTTGTGCTTGCCGGCCTTGTTGCCCTCCACCCAGTGCACGCAGATCCGGGTGTTGCAGTCCTGCTTGACCGTCGCGCCGGAGGGATAGACCAGCAGCCCGCCGCTGCCGCTGTCGGTGGGGCGCGCCAGCAGTCGCGCCGCCCGCGAGCGCTCCGCGACCGGGAGGTCGTCGTAGACCTCGGTGAGCGAGGCGAGCTGAGTGGTCAGGTCGGGGGCCTCACCGGGCTCGTCGGCCTGGGGGCCGAACGTCTGCGGTGAGGCTGTGTCAGTGGCCTCCTCGATCGTCTCGACGACCTCGTCGAGCACCTCGACGGCCGCCTCGGCTGCAGGGTCGAGCGGAGAGTCGTCAGGCCCCGTGGCAGGGGCAGCTCCGGCCCCTTGGAGTGGGGCGAGCACGATTCCGGCGATGGCCAATGACAGGGCGGTCCTCCGTGGAGCACCCTGCAGGGCCGAGATCCCGAGCAGACGCATGGTCGTCAGCCTACGTGGCGATGCGCAGAACTCAGACGGTGCCTGAGATCTTCTCGATGAGCGCGGTCGTGGAGATCGCCGGCGTACGCGGCAGGTAGACGACCTCGCAGATGTCGTTGAACTCGTCGAAACGCCCGGCCCAGTCGTCGCCCATCACGAGCACATCGGCTGCGAACTTCTTGATGTAGTCGCGCTTCAGCTCGAGGCTCTCCTCCACGAAGACCTCGTCCACGGGCTTGAGCGCGGCGACGATGGCCAACCGCTCGGCCTGGCTGAAGACCGGCACCCGGCCCTTCTTGCGCTCGTTCAGCGCGTCAGCGGAGACGCCGACGACCAGCCGGTCCCCGAGCTCGGCTGCGCGCTCGATCACGCGGAGGTGTCCGACGTGGAACACGTCGAAGGTGCCGAAGGTGATGACGGTGCGCGACATGCGCGGAATCGTACGCGGATTGCACCGACCCTGACACAATCGCGGCGATGACTCTCCCGCTGGTGACTCCTGCCCCCGAGGCCGACGCAGAGCGTCGCCGTTCGCTGCGACGGATGCGCAGCGTCGCTCTCGGACTGCTCGTCCTGGCAGCAGTCGTGTATGTCCTGACGCGCGACAGCACCGGGTTCCTCGGCTACGTCAACGCGGGCGCGGAGGCCAGCATGGTCGGCGCCATCGCCGACTGGTTCGCGGTGACGGCGCTCTTCCGCCACCCGCTGGGGCTGCCGGTCCCGCACACGGCGCTGATCCCACGTCGCAAGGACGACCTCGGTCGGGGGCTCGAGGAGTTCGTCGGCGAGAACTTCCTGCAGCCCGGCATCATCACCGAGCGAGTGCAGAGTGCCGAGCCGACCCGCCGGTTCGGGGCCTGGCTCGCCCACCCGGCGCACTCAGCTCGGGTGGTCGCCGAGGGATCGGTGCTGGCGCGTACGGCGTTGTCGAAGATCGAGGACCGCCACGTCGTCGAACTCGTCGAGCAGGTGCTGGTGCCCCGCTTCCGCGAGGAACCGATCGCCCCGGTCCTCGGCACGTTCGTCGTCGAGGCGGTCCGTGACGACCTCCACCACGGCCTGGTGGATCTCGCGGTCTCCGAGCTCCACGACTGGCTCGTCGTCAACCACGAGACCTTCACCGACATCCTCGCCGAGCGCGCGCCCTGGTGGGCGCCGCCCAAGCTCAACGACGCCGTGACGTCGCGGCTGCACTCCGAGGCGGTGCGCTGGCTCGTCGACATCCGCGACGACCCGCAGCACCGGGCCCGCGCCGCCCTTGACTCGCTGCTGGCCCGTCTCGGGGACGACCTGCTGCACGACGAGACCACGGCGCAGCGGGCCGAGAACCTCAAGCTGCGCCTGCTCGAGCACCCGCAGATGGTGGCCACCGGGGTCAGCCTGTGGAAGGGGCTGCGCAACGTGCTGCGCGATGCCCTCGCCGACCCCGAAGGCGCCCTCGCCACTCGGGTCCGCGACGAACTCGTCCGCCTCGGGACGCAGATGCGTGACGACACCGCCATGCAGCAGCGCTTCGACCGGGTGCTCAGCGACGCGACCGTCTTCGTGGTCGAACGCTACGGCCAGGAGGTCACCTCGGTGATCACCCAGACCATCGAACGTTGGGACGGCAAGGAGGCGGCGGAACGGATCGAGCTCCACGTCGGGCGCGACCTGCAGTTCATCCGCATCAACGGCACCGTCGTCGGTGGACTCGTCGGCGTGCTCATCCACGCCGCCTCCCACTTCCTCTGAGTGTGAGCTGGGCCGACACTCGACTCGTCACCGTCAGGTCAGCGACCGGTCAACCGAGTGTCCAGCTGCGCCGTGCGGTGGAGACGAGATCGAGGCCCCGGTTGGCGCCGAAGCGATCGCAGCTCTCCCTCATCAGCCCCATGCGGCGCTTGAGCTCGGCGTTGTCGCCGTCGGAGCCGTAGAACACGTGCCAGTCACCGGCGGCGGCCTCGTGGAAGAGCTCCTCCACGATGGCGACGACGGGCGGAGCGCTGGGGGTGATCGCCTCGGTGACCCGGTTCTGCACGTAGCCGAACGTGTCCTGCGTGTCGATCGCGATCTGGGTGTGGCTGTCCTGCCAGATCGAGCGCCACTCCTCGTAGGGAAGGTCCACGGGCTTGCGCAGGAACGCGATGTTGGCCAACGCGGAGACCCGCTCGCCGTCCGCCACCTCGGGGCCGGGAAGCGGCTCGCGCTCGTCGATCTCCCAAGCGTGGTGCGTGATCCCGGCGTCGGTGAGCACGGAGACCACGGCGTCCGCGACCGCGCTGCGCTCGGTGTCGTACCAGACGCCGACGGTGCCGATGATCGGCTCGGCAAGGGTCTGGATGTTGTGAGCAGCGGCGAAGGCTGCGTCGACGACGTTGACCTGGATCCGCGATGCGCCGGCCGCGGCGACCCGCTCGCGCAGCGCGGGGGAGAGTGCGGTGTCGATCGCGGCGGCGGAGGACTCGGCGGGGGCCAGGAGGGCGAAGATCAGTTTGTTCACCCGGCGACGATCACACGTCGACGAGGCAGGGTGCTGAGGGATCCCGCACAATGGGCGCATGGACGTCCCGATCAAGGACGAGTCGATCCGGCTCGGTCAGTTTCTCAAGCTCGCCAACCTCGTCGAGGACGGTGCCCAGGCGAAGGCGGTGATCGCCGAGGGTCTGGTGCAGGTCGGCGGCGAGGTGGAGACCCGCCGGGGGCGGCAGCTGCTGGACGGTGACGAGGTGGTCCTCGGCGGTCTTGTTGCCAAGGTCGTGACCGGGGAGGCCGCCGGCACCGACGACCTCCCTGGTGAGCGGGTGAGGCTCAGCTGACCTTCAGCAGGTCGACGACGAAGATCAGGGTCTCGCCACCCTTGATCACGCCCCCGGCACCGTGGTCGCCGTAGCCCAGGTGCGGTGGGATGACGAGCTGGCGACGCCCACCGACCTTCATGCCCTGCACGCCGGTGTCCCACCCGGAGATGACCTGGCCGATGCCGAGGCGGAAGTCGAGCGGAGCGCCGCGGTTGTAGGACGCGTCGAACTCCTCGCCGGTGGAGTGGGCAACGCCGACGTAGTGCACCGACACGGTGGAGCCGGCCTTGGCCTCGTCGCCGTCACCGACGGTGATGTCCTTGATGACCAGGTCGGTCGGGGGAGTGGGGTCGAAGTCTTCGATCTCTGGTTTCTGAGCCATGCGCCCAGCCTACGTGTTGCTCCCGACGGGCCGGACGAGCCCGAGGGCCACGGCGCCTCAGCTCTGGTGGAGGTACTGGTCCAGCTGGTCGCGCTCGAACTCCAACTCGTCGATGCGGTGCTTCACCACGTCGCCGATGCTGACGATCCCGGTCAGTGCGCCGTCGGTGAGCACCGGCACGTGTCGGATCCGGTGCTCGGTCATCAGCTGCATCAGGTCCGTCACCGCCTCGGTGCCCTCGCAGGTGCGCACCCCGGTCGACATCAGCTCGCCGACGATGCCGTCGAGGGCCGCGGCTCCCTCGGTGAGGCGCCGCACCACGTCACGCTCGGACACGATGCCGTCGAGGCCGGTGCCGTCGGCGGAGACGATCACCGCGCCGACGTTGTGCTCGGCGAGCAGGGCGACGAGATCTCGCACGCTCGCCTCTGGTCGGATCGTGACCACGTCCTGGCGGGTCTTGCCTCGGAGCACGTCGTTGATGCGCATCGGACCTCCTGCAACGGAACCGGTGTGATGGCGGTCACGCTAGCGTCCCGGTGCGGGGTTGACCAGAGCCGTGCCTCAGCCGAGCGGCGGCTCGTCGGCCGGTGTACGCCGCCGCGCGTGCAGGTCATGGACCTGGGCTCCGGAGCGCGGGTCATCGGGATCAGTGGCGTCGTCGACCGAGCCGAGGAAGGCCAGGGCCGCCTCGTGCAGGTGGCCGTTGGACGCGATGGCGTTGTCCCCCCAGGGGCCGTCGTGCCCGTCCAGGGAGGTGAAGCGACCTCCGGCCTCACGCACGATGATGTCGAGCGCGGCCATGTCGTGCAGCGCCAGCTCGGGTTCGGCGGCGAGGTCGACGGCGCCCTCCGCCAGCATCATGTAGCTCCAGAAGTCGCCGTAGGCGCGCGTGCGCCAGCATCGACGGGTGAGGGCGATGAATGCATCGAGCTGCCCGCGCTCCTCCCAGCCGGAGAGCGAGGAGTAGGACAAGGAGGCGTCCTCCAGGTGGCGGACGTCGGAGGTGTGGCACTGCGTGGCCTTCAGCAAGGAGCGTCCCGTCCAGGCGCCGTTGCCCCTGGAGGCCCACCAGCGACGCTGCAGCTGCGGAGCGGAGACCACGCTGAGCACGACCTCGTCATCGACCGCGAGGGCGATCAGGGTGGCCCACACCGGGACGCCGCGCACGAAGTTCTTCGTTCCGTCGATCGGGTCGACGATCCAGCGGCGCTGGCTGTGCCCGGTCGCCCCCTGCTCCTCGCCGACGATGGCGTCGCGTGAGCGCACCCGGGAGAGGGTGCGACGGATCGACTCCTCCACCGACTCGTCGGCGTCCGACACCGGCGTGAGGTCCGGCTTCGTCATCACGTGCAGGTCGAGCGCCTTGAAGCGAGCCTGGGTGATCGAGTCGGCGTCATCGGCGAGCACGTGGGCCAGCCGGAGGTCGTCGGTGTAGTCGGACATGGGCACAGGTTATCGGCGACCGTCTCGGCGTCGCTCGGCACGGACCACCGGCGGCCATCGCCGACCGCCCGGCGCCACCCACTAGTCTTTCCTCCCATGGAGATCAACGGCCTGCCGATGCACCCCTGATCGTCCACCTGGCGGTCGTCTTCGTGCCGCTGGCGGCGATCTTCGGTGCGGTCTACGTGCTGGTGCCCCGCTGGCGCTGGTCCACCCGGTGGCCGATGGTCGGCACCGCGGTGATCGCCACCGCATCGGTCGTCTACTCCTGGTTCTCCGGTCGCAACTACCGCGACGAGCTGGTCGAGGCCGGTGCCAGCCAGCTCCACTTCCAGGACCACGCGGAGCATGCCGACGTGCTCCTGTGGGTCTGCATCGTCTTCCTCGCGGTGGCGCTGCTGGCCGCGTGGGCGCTCGGCGGCCCTTCGCCTCTTGCCTCGGGCAGGGGAGCGCGACCCAAGCACGCACCCCTGGTCGAGTGGTCGACGACGGTGATGCTGCTGATCCTCGTGGTCTGCATGATCACCATGACGGTGGCCACCGGCGAGGCCGGCGCCCGTCTCGTCCACGGCTGATCCCACCGGCGCCCCACCTGTCGCCCCACCTGTCAGTAGGAGCTGGACTCCCGGGCCGCCAGCAGACGTCGGAACGACTCGACCCGCTCCGGGTCCGCGACCCCCTCGGCCAGCGCCTCGTCGAGCCCGCACTCCGACTCCCCGGCGCCGTGTGAGCAGCCGCGTGGGCAGTCCTCGGTCAACTCGTCGAGGTCGGGGAACGCCTCGATGAGGTTCTCCGGCTTCACGTGGGCGAGCCCGAACGAGCGGATGCCCGGGGTGTCGACGATCCATCCGTCGCCGCCGGGCAGGGGAGGAGCAGGGCAGAGGTGGACGTGTGTCGACCGCGACCGGTCACCTCGTTGACGTGGCCGACCGCGCGGTTGGCGTCGGGCACGAGCGCGTTGACCAGCGTCGACTTGCCGACGCCGCTGTGCCCGAGGAAGACGCTGATCTGACCCGAGAGCTGTGTGCGGAGGTCCGACAGGTCGCCGCCGCGTTGCGTGACGACGTACGGCACGCCCAAGGAGCGATAGGTGCTCAACAGCTCGTCGGGTGACTTGAGGTCCGACTTGGTGAGGCAGAGCAACGGCCGCATGCCGGATACGTACGCCGCCACGAGGGCCCGGTCGATCAGGCGCGGCCGGGGCTCCGGGTCGGCCAGGGCGGTCACCACGACGAGTTGGGTCGCGTTGGCCACGATGACGCGTTCGACCGGGTCGTCGTCGTCCGCGGTGCGGCGCAGCGTCGTGGTGCGTTCGTTGACCTCCACGATGCGGGCCAGGCTGCCCTCGGCGCCCGAGACGTCACCCACCACGCGGACCCGGTCACCGACCACCACGCCCTTGCGGCCGAGGTTGCGCGACTTCATCGCGGTCACGGTGCGCTCGTCGAGCAGGAGGGTGTAGCGGCCGCGGTCGACCGTGACCACGAGTGCCTCGACGGCGTCGTCGTGGGAGGGCCGGTCCTTCGTCCGGGGACGGGTGTGCCGTCGCGGCCGCTCGTAGTGCTCCTGGTCGTGCTCGGTGTAGCGCCGTCCGCCCATGCTCAGCCCTCGGCGCCGGTGAACAGGCCCGACCAGGTCCCGGGGAAGTCGGGGAACGTCTTGCCGGTGGTGGTCACGTTCTCCACCTCGACCTGGTCGACGACCGCACCGAGCACCACGGCCGCGTGGGCCATGCGGTGATCGGAGTAGGTGTGGAAGAGGCCGCCGTGCAGGGGAGCGGGCCGGAAGGAGAGTCCGTCCTCGTGCTCGGTGACGTCGGCACCCAGGGCGCCGAGCTCGGTCGCCAGTGCGGCGAGCCGGTCGGTCTCGTGACCGCGGATGTGGGCGATCCCGCGCAGGTGGGAGGGGCCGTCGGCCAGCGCGCACAGCGCGGCCACCACGGGAGCGAGCTCGCCGACGTCATGAAGGTCGAGGTCCACGCCGACGAGGCGGTCGGGGCCGGTGACGGTCAACCCCTCCTCGCACAGGGACACCTCGCAGCCCATCGAGGAGAGGATGTCGCGTAGGGCCGCTCCCGCCTGGGTGGTCTCGGCGGGCCAGTCGCGCACGGTGATCCGCCCGCCGGTGGCCGCCGCCAGGCCGAGGAACGGCCCGGCGTTGGAGAGGTCGGGCTCGATCAGGTGGTCGACGGCCTTGACCGGGCCGGGAGCAACGGTCCACCGATCGGGCACGGAGGCGTCGACCTGGACACCGTGCTGGCGCAGCATCGCCACGGTCATGTCGATGTGGGGCAGCGACGGCACCGGTGGGCCGTCGTGGACGACGTCGACGCCCTCCTCGTAGCGGGCCCCGGCCAACAACAGGGCGGAGACGAACTGGCTCGAGGCCGACGCGTCGATGACGACACGACCCCCGCGCACGGATCCGGTGCCGTGCAGCGTGAACGGCAGCCGGTCGGTGTCGTCCATCCTCACGCCGAGGCCCCTCAGGGCGTCGAGCATGACGCCGACGGGTCGGTTGCGCATGTGCGGGTCGCCGTCGAAGGCGACCGGACCGTCGGCGAGCGCCGCGACCGGCGGCACGAAGCGCATCACCGTGCCTGCCAAGCCACAGTCGACCTCCGCATCGGCGCGCCACGGACCGGGGGTGACACGCCAATCGCTCCCGCTGGTGTCGACCGCTGCGCCCAGAGCGGTGAGCGCCGCGGCCATCAGCACGGTGTCGCGCGATCTCAGGGCTCGACGTACGACCGACGGCGCGTCAGCCAGCGCAGCCAGGATCAGGGCACGGTTGGTCAGGGACTTGGAGCCCGGCAGTGAAACGGTGAGGTCGACAGGGGAGAGGGCACGCGGGGCAGGCCAAGGATCCGGGATGGTCACCCCGCCACCCTATGAGATCGCGTCACGGCCACGACCAGGAGTTGTTGCTCCCGTCGGAGTCCTCGAAGCCGACCGGTGTCAACGTGGCCGTGAACCGGCCGATGGCGAGGTTGACCAGGCTGCCGGTGGCCGACGGGTTCGCGGCGTCGAGCCTGCAGCTGGCCGACGTCAGTCCGGTGCGCTGGCAGCCTCCCGGGACGGTGCCGATCACCAACCCCTCCCAGTCGAGCGCGAGGGTCGCCGTGCCGCCGGGGGCGAAACCGCTGGCGGTGAAGGTCACCGAGGTGCGCAGGACGTCCGAGCTGGTCGTGGCCGTGAGCACCAGGTCGTACGTCGGTTCGGTCGGCTCCGTCGGTTCGGTCGGCTCGTCGGTCGGCTCGTCCGTGGGAGTGGGTTCCTCGGGTGACCCGGCATCGGGTCCCTCGGTCTCCGTCGGTTCGCTCGGCTGGTCGGTGGGGGGAGTCGAGGTCGGTTCAGGCGGCGGCGGGGCCTGCGTGGGCAGGTTCTGTGTCGGTGCGTCCTGCGTGCTGGGGGCCGGATCTGCGGGGGTGGCCACCGGTGCGGTGCCAGGCTCGGAGGCCCGGTCCGAGGGCTGTTGGGCGGGGTCGGCCTCTGACGTCGGCGCCGACTGGGGCGTCGGCGCCGTGGTCGGCCGTGCCTCGGCGACGTTCCCCGGGCGCGGTTCCGGGTCTCCTGACGTGGCAACGGTGTAGGTGATGCCAGCCGCGATCGTGACGGCAGCCACGCCCGCGACGGCCGCAGCCTGGGTGTTGGCGGCGATCAGGTCACGACCGCGCTCGAAGAAGAGGAGCAGGCCGCCCTTGAGCGCCATGCTCGACGTGCCCGCCAGGTAGGCGGCACCAGCAGCGCCCAACAGCACCGGTGCCAGCAGCGCGCCGAGTCCGGAGTTGACCTCGGTGAGCTCCAGGTAGATCGCCATGCAGCGACGGCACTCGTCGAGGTGCTTCTCCACCTTGTTGGCATCACGTCGCGACAGGCCCTTGCGGACGTAGCCGCCGAGGTGGTCGTGGGCCCAGCGGCAGGCCTCGTCGTCGGCAGTCGCGGCATGCGAGTTGAGGAAGGCCTGCCGCAGGCCTTCGCGGGCCCGATAGGCCAGCGCCGAGACGGAGTTGGCCGACATTCCCAGCAGCTCGGCGACCTCCGCCGGCTTCTGCCCTTCCACCTCGGTGTGCCACAGCACCATCTGCCAGCGCTCGGGCAGGGAGGCGAAGGCCGCGGCAGCGGCCTCGTTCTCGAAGCCCGCGACGGCGGTGTCCTGGAAGGGCACCCCGGGATCGAACGGCTCGAGGTCGTCCGTGGTCTGCACGCGCGCACCGGCCCGGATCTTGTCGATGTGCAGGCGGCGCACGGAGGTCAGCAGGTAGGCGCGGAAGGCCAGATCCGGCCCGCCACCACTCTGCAGCACCTTGAGCACCTTGCTGAAGGCGTCGGAGACCAGGTCATCGGCGTCCGTCGCATTCGTGAGCTGGCGGGCCAGGCGTCGGGCAGCGGCGACGTGTCTCTCGAAGAGAGTGCCGTAGGCCGACAGATCGCCACCGCGCACGGCGGCGATCAACTCGGCGTCGCCGACCGCATCGAGGTCGGCAGTGGACTGGCTCACGGTGGCTCAACGACCCTTTGGCAGAAAGATGACGGTGTCGACTCTAGCGAGGCGGCCCGCTCAGGACCGGCTCAACTCATCGATCAGCAGGACGGCGGACCGTTCGCTGGCGGGAAGGCCCTCGATCCAGATCCGGCCCGCGTCGTCGGCCAGCTGCTTGAGCAGCCGCACGCGGCGACCCAGCATGTCGTCACGGGGGATCAGGCCGGCCACGCGGTGGGTGCCGATCCGGCCGACGGCGCACAGCGGGAAGACGGTGCGGTGGGCCTCTCCGATGCGGGTCAGTCCCAGTGCCTGGTCCATGGTCGTGCCGAGCCCGGAGCGGGCGTCGATCTCGCTGATCACCAGCGCATGGGCGTCGGAGATACCGCCGTGGCCCCTGTAGATCTCGGCCAGGACGGTGCGCAGGTGCGTGGTGGTCGCCAGGCCCGTCATCGGGTCCTCGCAGGAGATCTGGTGGAGATAACTCAACGTCGCCTCGCTCCAGGCGCGACACAATGCCTGCACGTCGGCGAACGGCGGGTCCCCTCCCAGGACCAGCCGACTCGCCGCGCGCAGTCCCTCCAGAGCCTCGTCGAGGCTCGTTCCCGACTCGGCCAACTGGCGCCCCGCGATCTCGCAGGCAGCTGCGTTGTCGGCACCGGTGACCCACCCCTCGCCCACCGCGACGAACCACGGTGCGAGTTGCCGCTCTATCCGTTCGGGCAGCGGCGGCTGGATGGTGGTAGCTGTGGGCGCTGTTCGCGATCGAGTGGCAAACAGGCCCACAGCTACCCTCCCGGTTTCTCATGCCCCCACATGGGCTCACGGATGAAACGGGCGTGCCTCCGGGCCATGACGCGGAATCTGGAGAAATTTCTGGACGAGAAGTTTCCACACTGGCCACGTGTGCGGCAGATATGCGTCTTCGCGAAGGCCCGAGGACCTCGTCGAGGAGTTCGAGGTCGAGGAGAGTCACCTGCCCGAGCCCTTGGCGCCCGACTTCAACGTGGCTCCCACCAAGGAGGTCTACGCGGTTCTCGAACGCCCCGCCAAGGCGGAGCGAGCGCAGCAGCGACAGTTGCGTGCGCTCAGGTGGGGACTGGTGCCGTCGTGGGCGAAGGATCCCGGCATCGGCAATCGCATGATCAATGCGCGCATGGAGACCGTCGCCGAGAAGCCGGCCTACAAGCGTGCCTTCGCAGCCCGACGCTGCCTGCTGCCCGCCGACGGCTACTTCGAGTGGTACCCGAGCGACGCGAAGGACGCCGGGGGCAAGCCCGCAAGCAACCTTCTTCATCCGTCCCAGGGACGGGGCGTGCTGGCGATGGCAGGGCTCTACGAGTTCTGGCGCGATCCGGCGGTGGCCGATGGGGAGCCGGGATCCTGGCTGTGGACCTGCACCGTCATCACCACCGACGCGGAGGACGACCTCGGTCACATCCATGACCGGATGCCCTTGATGGTCCCGCGAGAGCGGTCGGGGCAATGGCTCGACCCGGAGCTGCGCGCCACCGATGTCCTGCTCGGCCTGCTCGAGCCGGCGGCGCCCGGACGCCTGGAGGCCTACCCGGTCTCGACCCTGGTCAGCAACGTGCGCAACAACGGGCCCGAGCTCGTCGAACCCCTTCCCCGGAGTCCTGATGGAGCAGTACGTCGACACCCCTGGTGGACCTGCACGTGTGATCACGCACCGGGCGAGCGAGCGCGCGCGGCGTCCTGCTGCTCGGTCACGGTGCCGGGGCAGGTGTCGACACCGCCGATCTGACAGCGCTCGCCGATTTTCACCCCAGAACGGAGATCACACCGTGTGAAGCGGCGCGAAAACGACGTAGCAGTTTGCGACCACAAGTC
>NZ_JAKGRW010000041.1 GCF_021555175.1 Nocardioides alcanivorans
GCTAAGGTCAGGTGCTGGGCGCCGGCGACCAGGCGTCCGTCTCGGGAAGGTGGTCGTGATGCGGATACGCCGGATGCTTGCGTGTGGAGCCGTCGTCGCCTTGCTCTGCGCCGGACTTGGCGGGTGCTCGGACGACTCTGATGCTGATCCGGAGCCGAACTTCACATCGGCTGCGTCGGGGAGTGAGTCGCCGTCGCCGTCCGAGTCCACGACCGCGGAAGCACCTGCGGAGCCGACGCCGCCAGCCGCGATGGCGAACTTCGATGAGGCAGGGGCTAAGGCTTTCGCGGAGTTCTACTGGGAGGTTGTCAGCTACGCCCAGGCGACCGGGGACACGGGATTGCTCGCAACTTTGGAGTTGCCCGGTTGCGGCGTCTGCCAAGGAGGACGGGAAGATATTGAGAAGGCGTACTCCGATGGACTTCGAATTGTTGATGGCGAAATCACCGCTAGGGCCGGCCGTGCCACAGGGGTGGGGCGGGCAGATACCGATGAGGTACTCGGCTACGACGTAAGAGTGCGGCTGGTCTACGACGCTGGCACGCGGGTCGATGCCAAGGGCAACGTCGTGCAGAGGCAGGCCGCGGGCGAACTCCGCATGCTGATGAGTGTCTACAACGATTCTGAGAAGGGGTGGCGCTTAGGAGAGTGGGAGCGTTGACGTGGCGGTTGTTGTGGAAGAGCGTGTCGATCCTTGCTCTCGCGACGCTCGGCGTAACCCAGCCAGCACATGCCGTTGGCCCGGAAGCCGATGTCGCACCCAACGGGCCAGATTTCGTGGTGAGTGGCGAGGAGAAGCGGCCCAAGACGGGGGCCGACACGACGGCGAGTTCGTCGGTACAGGCTGCCGACAGGTTGCTTTATGTGCCGGCCTGCCTGGTCGGTGGCACGGCAGTTTGTGACACCGTCCGTCGGTGTAGCGGTGACGGCGTTCTTCATCATGTATACGTGATCGAATCCGATGGATCGCGTCTCTTCTGGGGGCAGGTGTGTTTGGGCGGTGATACACAGTCGTCGCCTGCTGCTCCACGTGAGGTGACCAATGCGATGGTGTTGCGGGCGTTGCGTCGCGTGGAGGTGCCGGTGCCGTCCCTGATGGTGCAGCCGCCAGGTGGGAAGACGTTGGTGAATCTGGAGACGATCTTTTCGACCTCCGCAGAGCCGTTCACCGCGTCCGTGGAGTTGGTGGGTCGACAGGTGGACCTACGGGTCGAGCCGGTCGGATACCTGTGGACGCATGGGGACGGATCGTCACAGCGGACCACGGAGCCTGGGCGTACCTATGCCGAAGGCGTCGCGATGTCGAACTACCTCACGCACGTCTACTCGGACGCTGGTGTGACAGTGCATCCATCGGTGGCGGTGGAGTACGGGGCGAGTTTCCGCGTTGACGGCGGCCCCTGGCGCGCAGTGGTGGGGACCGTGACGGTTCAGGGTGAGCCGGTAGCACTTCGAGTCGTGGAGGCAACTCCGGTGCTGGTCACCCCGCCGTGAGGTTGTCGAGACCACCCGCCGCCCACCTCGTTGGTCGAGCCTGTCGAGCCCCGACGGTCGTGGCGGTGGTCTCTCGTGGGACGGCTCGCGAGTGCGACCGGTTCGTTGGTCGAGCCCGTCGAGACCAAGTCGCCCGCCCACCGGCTCGTTGGTCGAGCTTGTCGAGACCCCGCGCCTTCCCCTTTGGTCGAGCTTGTCGAGACCTCGTTCCGGCAGCCCGGTGGTGGTTGTCCACAGGTTGGGTTCGTGATCGTCGTGTTGTGTCGGAGTCAAATGTTGGACTGGTTCCATGATCGAAATCGACGCCCGCCACCAGCCCTACGAGGTCTCTGACCTCGATGGCGGGACCCTGCTCGGCTTCCTGGCTGAGAACCGCGTCGTTGAACTCAAGATGGTCCGCAGCAAGCTGCGTTTGGCCTATCAGTGGGCGATCATGCACCCACCCACGCCTGACAAGCCGAAGGCGGTGGTGGGTGACGAAACGCTGTTTCCCTCCGACTGTGAACAGGCGATCTCGGGTGACGGCACTCCTGATGTCGCGTTGTTCGCGGTCGAGGAACTCGCCGCATCGGCCGGGATCTCGCGTGCTGCCGGGTTCGCGTTGATCGCCGATGCCCTGGACCTGGTGCACCGGCTCCCGCTGTTGTGGGCGAAGGTCGAGAGCCTGGGGGTGCCGGGGTGGAACGCCCGCCGTGTCGCCCTCCTCACCAGGAAACTGTCGTACGCCGCCGCTCGCTGGTTCGACGACCACCTCGCCGCCACCGGACTCACCGGCTGGCCCACGATTGAGAAGTGGTTGGCGATGGCCATCGCCAAGTTCCACCCCGAACTGGTCAAAGACCCCAGCGCTCCCAAAGGGAAGGCTGATTGGGGTGTGTGGCTGCACCACCCCCACGCCGGACACGAAGAAGGAGCCGGCGGCATCGCCGGCACCTCGGAGTTGAACGCTGTTGGCGACTCCTTGGATCTCACCAGGTTCCTGGACCTCCTCAACCACGAAGCCGAAGCCATGCGGCGCCTGGGTGACACCGACGACGTGAACCAACGCCGTGCGAAGGCGATCGGGCGGCTCACCGACGACACCGACCAACCCACCCTCGACTACACCACCGACAGCACCACCGGCGGCGACAGCGAGAACGGCACCGGCAGCATCGCTATCGGTACCGGCGACCGCACCGATGCCGGTATCGGCGGCTGCACCGACGGCACCGGTGCCGGCAGCGCCTCGTCCGAAGCTGCGACGACGGGTGGCGAACCGGGGGTCGGGGTGAAGCCGGGTCGGTTGGTGACGACACCCGGGCCGTTCGGACGCCGTCGTGGGTTGCGGGTGATGGCCCACGTCAACCTCGCCGACCTGTTCGCATTGGGCCTCGACCCCCACGAACTCGGCCTCAACGGCGACGGCATCGCCTCCACCGACCGGTTGGGGCAGGTCCTCACCAGCCAGCTACGGGACTGGCTCACCCGCCACGGTTCCCTTGCGACCATCACCCCGGTCGTCGATGTGAACAGGACCGATGCGGTGGATCGACATGATCCACCCGAATGGATGGACACCCTCGTCCGACTCCGTGACCCACACTGCGTCTACCCCAACTGTGAACGCTCCAGCTGGGACGCCGACCTCGACCACATCAACCCCTACCAACCACCCGACGAGGGTGGCCCACCCGGACAAACCCGCCCCGACAATCTGGCGCCGTTGTGTCGACGTCACCACCTGATGAAAACCCACGGTAGGTGGCGTTATCGACGAGCCAGGGACGGGACCTATATCTGGACCAGCCAGCACGGCAGGACCTGGCTGGTCACACCCCAAGGCACCCACGACACCACCAACACCAGCTGAGCCCCGCTGAGCACCACCCACCAGAAGCAGCGCCTGCCAAACAAGCACCACCCGCCCACCCCGGGAGAACCACGCTCTCCCGGGGCACAGGCACGCCACCAGCATGGGAGAGGTCTCGACAAGCTCGACCAACGGGGTACAGGTTCGACCAACGAGCATTGGGCCGGGGTGGGACGTCCGGGGTTGCCGACGGAGCGTCAAGGGCTTGGCCGCGGCGGGCGCCCACCCGACGCAACCCACCTGAAGAGCCGTGCGCACGACGCGCCGCCCCAGCGAGGGAGGTTGCCCCGGACGGCACGGCCCGGGTCGGGGTCACGACACCCACGTGCAGGTCTCGACAAGCTCGACCAACGGGGCTGCGGCGGGGTCTCGACAGGCTCGACCTCCGGGGCTGGTCTCGACAGGCTCGGCCAACGGGGGACAGGCTCGACCGCTGGGGGCAGGGGCGGCCACCGGGACCGGATCTTGTCGACAGGCGCCGAGCTGCCGAGGAAGGAGCGGTCCCTGATCTACGGTGATCGGGTGAGTGAGTGGGAACTGCCGGAGGCGATGGCTCAGGTGCTGGCCGTCTATGAGCGCCACCTGGCGATGGAGCGCAACCTCAGCGCTCACACCGTGCGTGCCTACCGCAGCGACATCGCCTCGATGCTCGAGCATGCGCATCGTCTCGGCATCGAGTCCGTGAACGAACTCGACCTCAGCGTGCTGCGCAGCTGGCTCGCCAAGCAGAAGACAACAGGCAAGTCGCGTACGACGATGGCGCGACGTGCCACCGCGGTCAGGGTGTTCACCGCTTGGCTCGCTCGCACGGGCCGCGCAGACCAGGACCCAGGCAGTGCGCTGGTCTCTCCCAAGCTCCCTCGGTCCCTGCCGCCGGTGCTTCGACAGGATGAAGCCGTTGCCGCGGTCGAGGGAAGGTCCCGCTCGACCCGGACCGCGCCGACAGCGGGGACTGGGCCTGGAACTGGGCTGGCGGGGCCGACGGCCACGGGGGACCAATCCGCGGAGATGGAAGCGGAGCATCAGCCGCCCATGGCGCCCAGCCCAGTGGACTGGGCGGTGCAACTGCGCGACGACGCCATGCTCGAACTCCTCTATGCAACCGGCATGCGGGTGGGGGAGCTGTGTGCCCTCGACGAGTCGTACCTCGACTTCCACCGGCACGTCGTGCGCGTCTTCGGCAAGGGGCGCAAGGAGCGGACCATACCGTTCGGACGCCCCGCCGCCGACGCCCTCGAGTCCTGGCTCGGTGAAGGTCGCCCCGAGCTCGCGGGCGACCAATCGGGCAAGGCGCTGTTCCTCGGGGTCCGCGGCAAGCGGATCGACCAGCGTGTGGTGCGTCAGGTGGTGCACGACCGGATGCGCCAGGTGCCCGGTGCGCCGGACATCGGCCCCCACGGTCTGCGCCACTCGGCCGCAACGCACCTGCTCGAAGGTGGGGCCGATCTTCGCAGCGTCCAGGAAGTGCTCGGGCACGCGTCGCTTGCGACGACCCAGATCTACACCCACGTCTCGACCGACCGGCTCCGCGCGGCCTATCGGCAGGCCCATCCCCGGGCGTGACCTGCGCGTCGGACCGCGATCATGCTCAGCTGGTGCCCACGAGCCCGCCGCTCAGCGCTGGCATCGTCATGTCACCAAACGGAGACCGCCACCGGGCAGGCGGCCCCGGAGCACCCGCCCACGGCCACAGTCGCACCCGTCGTGTCCCGAAGAGCTCCAACGGATCGAGATAGACGTCGTCGACGTTGCGGATCCAGCCGAGATGCAGGCAGGCGGCCGGCGGGCAGTGGGACCGGGCCACCACCAGGTGTCCCACAGCGGCTCCGCCGGGTACGCCGTCACCCACCTCGACCGCCGCGACCACGGGCTCGTAGGTGGTGCGGGTGGATCCGTGATCGACGACGACCACGGGCTTGCCACCGATCGACCCCGCGAAGCTGATCGTGCCCGGCAACGCCGCCGACACCACCTGCCCCGGCAGGCCGGCCAGATCGATCCCGCGATGCCCCGAGCCGTAGGCGGTGACCGGAGGGGAGAAACCGGCCACCACCGCGGGCCTGGGGTCGAGGGGCCAGGTCCCGTTGCCGGCCGGGACCTGGCCCTCATCGCCGTGCGCAGGCTGCACGGACGAGCCGCCGACGAGGACCGTCAGCATCACCACGAAGACTCTCCATGAACTGAGCACACACCCACCTTGGCCGGAGAACGGGAGATGCGCTGCGACGTACCGACGTGCTGTGGACGGGGAGGGCGAGAGCGGGGGCTGTGGACGGAGACGGGCCGACCGGGGAGCCACTGCGTCGTGATTACCCCTTGTGAGCCCCCGGCGCGTAGACTCACACCCGCAACCCATCCGTGGGTTGACTTCGCACGTCTGCACGCCACGCCGGACCCCCTGGGGTTCGACCCGCGTGGGCGACGGCCCTCAGTTCCCCCGGTTGCCCGGAGGATCGGGCCTCGCGCAGACGTCAGGGCGACCGGCACCCGCCGGAAGCAGCAACTGAAAACCCCGGTCGACGTCGCCGATCACCTCCCTCAAGGGCAAAGGTGGTCACGCAGGCGGTGGATGGCCAGACAACAGGAAGAAGAACGACATGGCAGTCGTGACCATGCGCCAGCTCCTCGAGAGCGGCGTCCACTTCGGACACCAGACGCGTCGCTGGAACCCGAAGATGAAGCGCTTCATCATGACCGAGCGCAACGGCATCTACATCATCGACCTGCAGCAGTCGCTGTCCTACATCGACCGGTCCTACGCCTTCATCAAGGAGACCGTCGCCAAGGGTGGCACCATCATGTTCGTCGGCACGAAGAAGCAGGCCCAGGAGGCCATTGCCGAGCAGGCGACCCGCGTGGGCATGCCCTACGTGAACCAGCGCTGGCTCGGCGGCATGCTGACCAACTTCAGCACGGTCCACCAGCGGATCAACCGTCTCAAGGAACTCGACGACGTCGACTTCGACGCTGTGGCCGGTTCGGGCCGCACCAAGAAGGAACTCCTCCAGATGAAGCGCGAGCGCGACAAGCTCGACCGCACCCTGGGCGGTATCCGTGAGATGACCCGCACGCCTTCCGCCGTGTGGATCGTCGACACCAACAAGGAGCACCTCGCTGTCGAGGAGGCGCGCAAGCTGCGCATCCCGATCATCGCGATCCTCGACTCCAACTGCGACCCCGACCTCGTCGACTTCCCGATCCCGGGCAACGACGACGCCATCCGCGCGGTCGGCCTGCTGACCCGCGTGGTCGCCGACGCCGTTGCCGACGGCCTGGTGTCGCGTGGCGGCGCCAAGGGTGCCGAGGGTGCTGCTGAGGAGCCGCTGGCCGAGTGGGAGCGCGAGATCCTCGAAGCCCCCGCCGCTGCCGAGACCCCCGCTGCTGAGGCTCCGGCCGCTGAGGCGCCCGCCGCTGAGGCGCCCGCCGCTGACGCTGTTGCCGAGACCCCGGCCGACGAAGCGCCGGCCACCGAGGCGCCGACCGAGGCTGCTGCAGAGGCCACCGAGGCTCCCGCCGAGCAGGCCTGAGTCCCCGCGGGGCTCGACGCTCCGCAACCGCTTCACCGGCGGCCGCGCCCGGTTCCATCGCGCGGCGCGGCCGCCAGCTTCTGGAGTCCACACACCAAACGTTGCGAGGAAAACATAGCTAACTTCACCGCCGCCGACGTCAAGAAGCTCCGCGAGCTCACCCAGGCCGGCATGATGGACTGCAAGAAGGCGCTCACCGAGGCTGACGGCGACTTCGACAAGGCTGCCGAGCTGCTCCGTGTCAAGGGCGCCGCCAAGGCCGCCAACCGCGCCGCCGAGCGTGGAGACCGCTGCTGGCCTGGTCGCCACCGCCGGCGGCGCTCTGGTCGAGCTGAAGTCGGAGACCGACTTCGTCGCCAAGAACGAAGAGTTCATCAACGTCGCCCAGAAGATCGCCGACGCCGTCGACGCTGCCAAGGCCGGCGACACCGAGGCCGCCACAGGCGCTGCCTGCTCGACGGCAAGACCGTCGGTGAGGTCGTCGAGGACTCGCCATCACCATCGGTGAGAAGATCGAGCCGGTCAGGTCGCCTACTTCGACGGCCAGACCACCGTCTACATGCA
>NZ_JAKGRW010000042.1 GCF_021555175.1 Nocardioides alcanivorans
TCCCGATTGAACGGGATCGCCACGACGTGGTCGGCACCGTTCTCGGCCAGCAACGCCGCCCGCTCCTCCAACGTGGTGAGCATGCTCGGCGCGTGGTCCGGGCGCAGCACCGCCATCGGATGCGGGTCGAAGGTCACTGCGACGACGGGCAGGCCGCCGAGTTCGGTGGCAACCTCCCAGGCCCGCCGGAGCACATGCTGGTGGCCCAAGTGGCAGCCGTCGAAGTTCCCGATCGTGATGACGGTTCGGCCGAGGTCGGCCGGGAAGTCGTCAGGATTTCGCCAGATCTGCACGGCGAAACTTTCGCGCATCCCGGCCGGCAAAGCACTGCCGGGTCGGCCGTATCCCGCGCGCAGACCCGGCAGTCCCCCTCATCCTCGGCGGCGCCGCAGCAGCACCAGGCCGCCGCCCAGAGCGCCAGGCCCGCCACCAGCAGCCCACAACACCGGACCGCCGCGGCAGGCCGCCCGGCCCCTGGTCGTCGTCCTTCTCCTCGTCCACCGCGATGACCGCCTCGTCGCGGTCGTCGGTGCGCTGCCGCTGACCGAATTCCCATCAGGGTTGCCGTCGAGCTCACCGACGTTGCGGATCTGGCTGCCGGGCTCGGCGACGATGTCGGCCACGAGCTTGAAGCTCGCGGTCTTGCCGGCCGGCAACGCGTCCACGTAGGTGCAGGTCATCAGTTGGCCGGCGTCCACACACGACCACCCGGCACCTTCGACGGAGACCAGCGCCAATCCCTTGGGCAGGCGGTCGGTCACCACCAGCGGTGCGACGCTCGCGCTGGGACCGGCGTTGGTGACCGCGAGGCGGTAGGTGACCCTGGACCCCTTCTGCGACGCGACCGACTTCTCCAGCGAGAGACCGACGGTCGGCACGACCTCACTCTTCTCGTCGTCGGAGTCGTTGCCGGGGTCGCGGTCCTCGCTCGGCGTGCTGATCCGCGCGGTGTTGACGACCGTGGGCCAGGCGCTGGGCTCGACCCTCACCGTCAACTCCACGACGCTGCTCGCACCTGCGGCCAGACCGTCGACGCGCACGCACTCCACGGCGGCACCAGCGGCGGAGCAGGTCCAGCCGTCGCCCGAACCGCCGACGTAGGAGAGCCCCTCGGGCAGCGGGTCGCTGAGCGTGATCGGCCCCGGGTCGTCGGTCGGACCGTTGTTGGTGACGGTCAGCCGGTAACGGCCCGCCTCGCCGACGACGAGGTCGCCGACCAGGTCCTTCTCGATCGCGAGATCGACCAGCGGCGGCACCGGGAACCCGTCGGTGTCACGGTTGTCCTCGGTGTCGGTCTCCGGAGTGCTGGTCACCACCTGGGCCACGTTCTGCACCCATGGATAGGCGGCCGGACGAACCGTGGTGACCACGGTGATCGGCGGCGCGTCGACCCCGCTGGCGAGCGGACCCGTCAGGGCACAGGTGATCGTGCCGCCGTCCTCCGCGCAGTTCCAGTCATCGCCGGTGGCGTTCTCGTAGTCGAGGCCGACCGGGAGCAGGTCGGTGACCACCACGGCGCGCGCGGTCGAGGGTCCCTCGTTGCGTACGTCGATGGTGAAGGCCAGCTGGTCGCCGATGTGCACGACGTCGGTGTGCGTCTTCGCGATGACCAGGTTGGTGGCCCGGGTCACGGGCACCGTCTCGTCATCGATGTTGTTGGTCGGCTCGTCGTCGGTGGTCGGCGAGTCGACCTCAGCGGTGTTGGTGGCAGAGCCGGTGTCGGCGTCCGCGGCAACCATCACCTGCATCTCCAGGGCCGGGGCATCCTCACCAGCCAGCAGACCGTCGGTGAGAACGCACTCGACCACCCGCCCGGCCCGCGGCGTGCACGCCCACGGCTCTGCCGCGGAGAGGAAGCTGAAGTCCGTGGGCAACTGGTCGGTGATCGTCAGCGGGCCGACCGCGTCGGACGGACCGTTGTTGGTCACCGTCAGTCGGTAGCCGGTCGGCATGCCGGCGACGACGGTGCCACCGGTGTGCTCCTTGGCGAGCTCCAGGTCGGCCACGGCCACCACGCCCACAGGCGCGTCGTCCTCGTTGTCGACCGGGTCGTCGCCAGGGGTGACGGTGGTCACCGACGCCCGGTTGGTCAACGTGCTGCCGTCGGGTACGCCGGCCGCCACCGTGGCGACCACCGTGATCGACTCCGCAGTGGTCCCGGCCACGATCCGGTCCATCGTGCAGACCAGGGCCGTGCAGTTCCAGCCGGTGCCCGACATCGACACCAGGGTCAGCCCCGCCGGAAGCACATCGGTGACCTCCACCTGGCGAGCGTCGGAGGAGCCCGTGTTCTCGACAGTGATCTCGAAGGTTGCGTCCTCACCGGCGCGGACCGGGTCGGCGCCGACCGTCGACTTGCCCAGGACCAGCTCGGTCTCCTCGGTGACCGGTGTCGGCTCCGGGTCGGTGTTGTTCTCCGGGGTCGGATCGGTCGCCGGGCCGTCCACCGAGGCGATGTTGAGCAGGCCCGTGGTGCCGACGCCGCTGTCGACCGCGACCACGACGGTGATCACCGGCGCGCTCTGCCCGCTGGACAGCGCCGCGGCCCTGGTCAGGGTCAGCTCCTGGTCTTCCTGGTCGAGCACCCAACCGCTGCCGGTCGCGCTGACCAGGGTGAGGCCAGCGGGAAGGGTGTCGGTGACCACGATCGGTCCGGGCGAGGTGGCGGAGCCGTTGTTGCGCACCCGCAGCTCGTAGGTGGCCTGCTCGCCGGCGACGACCGGTGCGGTCATCAGGGTCTTGGAGATCGCAAGGTCCGCCTCGACGTCGATCCCGGTGTCGTCGTCATCCTCGTTGTTGGGCAGGTGCGGGTCCGGGGTGTCGCTCTCGACCCGAGCCGAGTTCCGGACACTGCTGGTCAGGCCCTCGTCGATGGCGACGGTGATCTCGAAGGAGACCTGGTTGTCCCCGGTCACCGCGGAGAGCCCGCCCGCCAGTTCGCAGGTCAGCTCCTGTCCTTCAGCGCCGCAGCTCCAGCCACCCGTGGCGCTGTCCGCGACGAACGTCAGGTCGTCGGGCAACGTGTCGGTCAGCCTGAGCGGGCCAGCAGCGTCCGACGGGCCGTGGTTGGTCACGGTGAACCGGTAGGTGCCCTGCTCGCCGGCCTTGAAGTCGCCGACATGGGTCTTCTCCAGCGCCAGGTCGGCGCTGGGCTTCGGCGTGCTGATGACCTCGTCGGTGTCCGGCTCCTCGGGCCCGCTGGTCGGGTCGGTGGGCTCCTCGACCTCGACCCCGTTGGTGACGGTGGAGGTCAGGCTGCTGTCGACCGAGACGGTCAGCGTGATCTGGGGCAGGGTCCCGGGCGCTACCGGGCCGCCGTCCCAGACGAAGGTGAGCACCTGGCCCGTCTGGTCGTCCAGCTCCCAGTCGTCGCCCGCGAAGGACTGATAGGTCAGCCCGGCCGGCAGCGTCTCGGTGACGGTGATGTCGCCCTGCGACCACGACGGGCCATGGTTGTCCACCACGATGGTGTACGTCGCGTCGGTGCCCGGCACCAGCGCTCCGTTCAGCGACTTCTCGATCCCGAAGTCGGAGATCGTGGTGACCGTGGAGGTCTCCTCGTCCTCGTTGTTGCCGTCCTCCGGGTCGTGGGTCTTCGCCTCGACGCCGGCAACGTTCTTCAGGTCCGTGCCGGCCGTGACGTCGGCTGCGACCAGACCGGTCACCGTGATGGTCCGGGAGTCGCTCGCGGCCAGCGGCCCGGCGTGGGTGCAGGTGATCAGCTGGCCGGACGGAGTCGGGCAGCTCCAGCCCGCGCCGATGGCCGAGACGAAGCCTACGCCGGTGGGCAACTCGTCCTCGACCACGAGGGGGCCAACTGCTGGATCACCGCCCTTGTTGGTGACGGTGAGGGTCCAGGAGAAGTTCTCACCAGCAACCGGTGCGGCACCGGTCGGGGTGACCGCCTTGTCGATCTGCAGGTCGGCGGAGTCGATCCTGGTCGACTCGTCGTCCTCGTCCTCGGTCACGACCGTGCCACCGTCGAGATCCTTGCCGGTGGCCCGGGCCTCGTTGGTGTGGGCGGTGGCGGAGCCGACGGCCGCGGAGTCACCCGGCGTCGCGGTCAGGTTGATCACGATCGTCTGGCCCCCGGCGAGGTCGGCCAGGTCGGCCCAGGTGAGGGTCTGGCCGCTGACCGTCGGGTCGAGCTGTGCGGCGGCCGCGCCGGGAAGGGCGACCATGGCCGACTCGACGTCGTACGTCCAGCCTGTCGGCAGGGTGTCGACCACGTCGACGTCGTGAGCGGTCGGGGCACCGGACCTGTTGGTGACGGTGAGCTGCCAGCGCACCGGCGTGCCGCGGTAGGCCGGTGCGGCGTCGAGCAGTTGCTTGTCGATGCTCAGCTCGGGCAGCAGCGGCGTGACGGTGGCTTCTGCTGTCGGCCCCTCATAGTCACGACCCTCCTTGCCGGGCAGCGACCAGTACTCATCGATCTCGACGGTGTTGGTCTGCGCGGCCTTCTCCCCGCTGACGAGCCGCGCCCGGTAGGTGAGCTCGACCGACGCGCCCGGGGCGATCGGTCCGAGATCGGTCCAGGTGATGGTCCGGCCGTCGGCGCTGAGCACGCCGCCGTTGTCGATCGTCGCCTCGGTGACCACGACGCCGGCGGGCACCGCATCGCTGACGTCGATGTCGTGCGCGGTGGACTTGGCGGCACCGGAGGGGTTGGTGACCGTCACCGTGTAGGTGAACTCCTCACCATGTGCCGGGTTCGCCTCCGCGACCGTCTTGTCGATGGTGAGCCGTGGCTCGAGGACGGTGACCGTGGAGGTTGCCGGGTTGGTCTGCCTGTCGGTGGTGTCGGTCGGTGCCGACTTCCACCGGAAGCGGGCACTGTTGGTCAGGGTCTCCCCAGCATCGTTGCGCTGCCCACCGAACTCATCGGTGCGTACGACGGCCGTGTAGGTGATCCGCAGGGTGCGGTTCTCAGCGGAGGTCGGGATGTGGCCGAAGCTCCAGGTGACCGTCTGTCCGCTGGTGGACTCGGCATGTGTCGGGAGTGCAGGGGTGCACGGTGCGCCGCTCTCGACGCAGCCGACGGTGACGTCGCCGATCGATGCGGGGTCGATGCCGTTCGGCAGCATGTCGACCACTCGGGCGTCGTAGAAGTGTGCGTCCTTCGGGAGGTTCGCCTCGACGGTGAACGTCACCTTGTCGCCCACAGGTGCACTGGCGGGCGTTACCGACTTGGTGATGGTGCTGCTCGGCACGGTGATCGTGGCGCTCGTGGTGGCCGCGTAGGTCTTGTCGCCGGGAGGAGTGCCGGGCATGGAGCTGCCGGTCAGCGTGACGGCATTGACGAAGCTCGCCGCCGAGCCGGCGTTGTCGTCGACCTTGACGGTGTAGGCCAAGGTTGCGGGAGCGCCGTTGACCAGCGGCGTACTCGCCGGCCAGTCCCAGCGAATCTCGGTCTTGCCAGCGGCGCAGGTCGAGCTCGGGTCGACCACGGCGGCCGTGCCCACGCTCGGCGTGCCGACCGATTGCACGGTCAGCCCAGCCGGGACGCAGTCGATGAGGAACGTGTCGTGCAGGACCGGCTTGCGGTTGTTGCTCGCCCTGATCGTGTAGGTGACGCTCTGGCCGGCGCCGGGCGCCTGGGGGTTGGCCGTCTTGGTGACCTGCGGCTGCGGTTCGACCAGGGTGACCGTCGAGGTGTCGGTGACATCGTTCAACTGGCCTCCCTGCTCGTCCTGGTAAGCAAAGCGCGCGGTGTTGGTGCGGGTCTGGCCGTGAACGGCGCTGGTGCCGGCGTCGACATGGGTCCGCACGGTGATGCGGATCCGCTGCACGTCAGCACCGATGACCGCTTCGTCCTGCAGGACGACGCTGATCCTCTTCTGGGCGAGGTCGTAGGTCGGGGCGGACGGCACGATGCCACCCACGGCGTCGTTCCATGAGCCGGCGCCGATCCGGTGCTCGACGGTGATCGGCCCGTCGTGGACCAGGTGGGAGGGCAGCACGTCGGTGAGTACGCCCTGGTAGACGGTGGTGTTGGCCGGAAGCGTGGCCTCGATCGTGTAGGTGACCTTCTCCCCCGGCACCGCATTGCTGACGGTGCCGGAGCCCTGGTCGACCTCCGGGATGACCTCGGTGACGTTGCTCTTGTCGAGCGCCACCGCGGGAACCCGCACGGTGTGGTCGTCGTGCGTCGCCGGCGCGTCCTCGTCGTCCTCGGGCACGCTGGGGTCGACGTTGTCGACGGGGAAGTGCGGGTGGTCGTTGTCCTGGTTGTCCCGGGAGACGTAGGTGCGCACTCCGGCATCGTTGGTGTAGCTCGCGCCCGCAGCCACGGTCGCCGGGTAGGTGACGGTGTAGGTCAGCTGCTCGCCGAGGTCCGAGAGCGATTCACCGGGTTGCAGGGTGACACCCGCGAGCAGCCACTTGAGCGCGTCACGCCCGTCGACGCCCTCGCCGGCTCCGTTGCCGGCGCCGTCGGGGTTGGCGGTGACGTCGGCCCAGTGGATCCCTTCGGGAAGTACGTCCCAGATCACCGGGTCGTACACCGGCTCCGCGCCGTTGTTGGTGACGTCGACGGTGAAGACGACCGACGTACCGGCGCGGACCGTGGTGCTGTCACCGGTCTTGGAGATCGCCAACGGCGGCACCGGCGGGACCCGGAAGTCCTCCTTGTCCCGCAGGAAGCTCACGGCTCCTTCGGTGTTGGTCCAGGTGAGCTTCGCCAGATTGCCCGGTACGTCGACCTCGCCGGGCGCAGCGGTGGTGTTGACGATGGCTGAGATCCGGTAGAGGAAGCGCCCACCCTTGGCGACGAACCTGTCGCCGCCCTGGGGGTGCCGATCGCGAAACGCACGCTTCCGCCGGCTTCGCCCGCAGGCGACGGCTCGGTGACCTGGGCAGTGACGTTGTTGTCGCCGAGCGGCTGGGCGGAACCAGGCTCGTAGGTCAGGTTCTCGGGCAGGAAGTCGGTGAGCACCGGGTTCTTGGTGTCGACGCCGTTGGGGAAGTCGACCTGGAGCAGGAAGCAGACCCGGGAGCCCTCGTTGAAGGTGACCTGGGGGTCCGTGAGATCAGCACTGTCCTCGTAGTCGGCCGCGTCGTTGGTGCAGGTGTGCACCGCCGCACCGTTCGGCAGGATCCGCTTGTCGAGCTCGACGACGCCGCCGGTCAGGGAGGCGCGCGACTCATCGGCCACCGCCTGGGTACCGCTCTCGGCGCCCAGACCGTCCACGGAGGTCGTGGTGCCGGTCAGCGAGACGGTGTTGACGTAGTCGTCGCCGGCGACGGTGGGGGCGTTGCTCTTGCGGTAGTTCACGCCCATCAGCGCATCGAAGGTGATCGTGTGGGTGTCGCTTGCCGTCATCGCCGGCGCCGAGAAGACGATCTCGTGGGTGCCATCGGTCGGGTGCGGGGTCACGCTCGTCACCGTCGCGCCCTGCGGCGCCTGTGCGGCGGGGCTGCCGCTGTGGGCAGCGTCGCAGGCCGCGACGCCCATCGCCAGTGGGCAGAGGCCGTCAGGAAGCACGTCGGTGAGGACGACGTCGGCAGCGGTGGCGTACTCGCCGGTCTGCAACTCGAAGGTGAAGGTGGCGATCCGGCCGTGCTCGAACTCGGCGGGGCTGACCGACTTCTGGATCGCCAGGTCCTCGGCGGTGACCGTCACCGTGTCGCTGTCGGCGACCTGTGTCGTGGCTCCCGCTGCGACCGGGCCGGCGTAGTCGGCCGTGACGTGGGCGCGGTTGGTGAGCTCCTGCTCGGCGAGCGTCTCCCGGGTGGAGGCACCGGTGTTGTTGTCGAGGTTGGCGCCCTGCTCACCGGACACAGGTGCCGGCGTGCCGTCGGGGAAGTCCATGGTGTTGGCCCGCATCGGGATGCCGGCGCGGTAGTTGATCTGGGCCTTCTCGCCGGGGGTGAGGGTGCCCAGCCGCCACTCCACCCGGGTCCAGACACCGGCCAGGGGCTGGCCCGTCGCCGGGTCCAGCGGGTTCTCCACCGTGGTCACCGAGTACGGCGACGGGCAGTTGGCACCGTCGACGTACTGTCCGCCGCCGGGCCCGCTGGGGGACGGGGTCTGGTCGAGAGAGTCCGCCCCCGGGTACTCGGGCGTCCGGGCGGTGGTGTGGTCCGCTCCGCCGCAGCCGAGGAACTCCAGCTGGGCAGGCAGCAGGTCGACCACCACGACGTCGTGGTCCTCGTGGTGGCCGTTGTTGGTGACCAGCAGGGTGTAGGTCGTGGTGTGGTCGTGCACGCCCCGCACCAGCTCGTGCTCGGGGCTGGGCTCGGACTTGTCGATCTTGATCGCGGAGATCCTGGTCTGCTGCTCGGTCGAAGTCGCCCAGTTGTTCGCACCGCTGGTGTAGGTGCCCTGGCCGTTGAACTTGGGAACCGTGCGCTCGACGGTGTTGGTGTAGGCCGACGCCGACGTGGCGAAGGTGCTGCCGACCGGGAGGGCGTCCTTGTCCCCCTGCAGCGCGAAGGTGAGCGACTGGGCCGCCCCGACGGGGAGGTCGGAGACGTTGTCCCAGATCAAGATGGTGCGTCCCTGGGGACCGGGTCCGGTCAGCTGTCGCGGCTCGCCCAGGGAGGAAGGCCGGGTCGGGCCGGCGTAGGAGACGCCGTCGGGCAGCTCGAAACGGAACGAGAGGTTGTACTGCGGGTCCGCGCCGGCGTTCGTGGCGGTGAGCCTCACCTGCGCGGGCTCACCCAACAGGACGTCGCCCGTCGTCTCCACCTCGACCGTCAGGTCGTCCGGCGGCGCCGCGATGCCCGGAGTCGCCGGCAGCGCGACCAGTGCGGTCAACAGCAGGGCCAGCGCTCCGAGCAGCCGGATGACTCCCCCACTCGTGCGCGGACGCACCTCAGCAACAGACAACATGAATCAAAGCCCTCTCCACGTGGCGGGCGCTGCCCGCCACCACTTCCGATCACCGGCCACGGAGACGTGGCACTGGGCAGATTCATTGCTCCCGAAGCGCCTCTGCGGGTTCACGGTAGGCAGGGAGTCGTCGTCCTGCCCGTGAAACGGCGGGATTGTGAGCCATGCGACGTGCCACCCGGGACCCAAGTCCCGGGCCATGTCACTGGACGGGCCATGCCCATCGCCGAGGCCAGCACGGAGAGTGCCACCCTCGGCGTCGGCCGAGACGCTCAGCCGACGAAGACGGCGACCGGGGCCGAGCCCTCGGAGCGAGGCTCGTAGAGGGCCAGGAAGTCCCCTTCGGGCCCGAAGACGGCGGTCAGCCCCTGCACCCGCAGATCGAGGCGCTTGCCGACCCTCACCGCGGCCGCCTGTGTCTCGTCCAGCTCGACGGTCGGGAAGCTCAGCCGCGCGGCATCGGCGATCGGGAGCAGTCGGAACTCCTGGTCCAGTTCCTCCAGGGTGTGGGCCGTCTCCAGGTCGAAGGGCCCCACCGCCGTACGGCGCAACGCGGTCAGGTGCCCGCCCACACCGAGGTCGGCACCCAGATCACGCGCGATGGCACGGATGTAGGTGCCGCTGGAGCAGCGCACGGAGATGTCGAGGTCGATGAAGTCGTCGACGGCGCGGACGTCACTCACCACCAGGTCGTGCACGGTGACCGGGCGGGCCTTGAGCTCGACCGCCTCCCCCTCACGGACGAGCTGGTGTGCTCGCTTGCCGTCGACCTTGATGGCCGAGACGGCCGTGGGCACCTGGAGGAGGTCACCCACGAAGCCGAGTGCCGCCGTACGCACCTGCTCCGGGGAGAGATGGCCGGCCGGCGCGGTCGCAGTGATCTCTCCCTCGGCGTCGTCCGTGTGACGCGCCTGGCCCAACCGCACAGTGGCGTCGTAACACTTCTCGGTGAGCATCAGGTGGCCGAGGAGCCGGGTGGCGCGGTTGATGCCGAGCACGAGCACGCCGGTGGCCATCGGGTCGAGCGTGCCGGCATGGCCGACCTTGCGGGTGCCGGCCAGACGGCGGACCCGGGAGACCACGCCGTGCGAGGTGATTCCTCCGGGCTTGTCGACGACGACGAGCCCGGACGCGGAGCCACTCACGCCTCGTCGTCCGCCTCGTCGTCCTCGATCTCGCGGGGCTTCTTGTAGGGGTCGTCCCCAGCCGCCCAATCGGCACCGGCGCGTGCGGCTGCGACCTTCTCGTCCTGTTCCTTGGCGCGGGCCAGGACCTCGTCGAGGTGGCGCGCGGTCTCGGGCAGCGCGTCGTGGATGAAGTCGAGCGTGGGCACCTGGCGGGTGCCCAGCTGCTTGCCGACCTCGGAACGGATGAGGCCCTTGGCGGACTCGAGCGCGGCGGCCGTGCCGACCAGCTCGTCCTCGTCACCGAAGACCGTGTAGAAGATCGTCGCCTGCTGGGCGTCGCCGGTCAGCCGCACATCGGTGACGGTCACGAAGCCGAGCCGCGGATCCTTGATCCGACGCTCCAACATCTCGGCCACGATGACCTTGATCCGATCCGCGATCTTGCGCACGCGTGGGCTTGCCATGGGTTTCTCCTACCGAGGTGACACCTGCGGGATCCCCGCCGGTGGTCTGAGTCTAGAAGGTGGGAAATGCGGAGGCGGGCCCGGGAATCCCCGGGCCCGCCTCAGTTGCTTCGGAGGATCAGCTCCGGGGGATCTCGCGCATCTCGAAGGCCTCCACGACATCGCCGATCTTGATGTCCTGGAAGTTCTTCAGCACCAGACCACACTCGAAGCCCTCGCGGACCTCGCTCGCGTCGTCCTTCTCCCTGCGCAGCGATGCCAGGTCGAGGTTGTCGGCGATGAGGGCACCGTCGCGCAGCACCCGAACCTTGGCGTTGCGGCGCAGGAGACCCGAGGTGACCATGCAACCAGCAATGTTGCCGGCCCTGGACGAGCGGAAGATCTCGCGGATCTCCGCCTGACCCAGCTGGGCCTCCTCGTACTCCGGCTTGAGCATGCCCTTGAGAGCCGCCTCGATCTCCTCGATCGCCTGGTAGATGACCGAGTAGTAGCGAATCTCGACACCTTCCTTCTCCGCCATCTGGCCCGCCTTGCCCTGGGGCCGGACGTTGAAGCCGATGATGATGGCGTCGGAGGCAGCAGCCAGGTCGACGTTGGTCTCGGTGATCGCACCGACACCGCGGTCGATGACGCGCAGCGAGACCTCGTCGCCGACGTCGATCTGGGCCAGCGAGTCCTCGAGGGCCTCGACCGAACCGGACACGTCACCCTTGAGGATGAGGTTGAGCTCCTGGCTCTCGCCCTTCTCCATGGAGGCCATGAAGTCCTCGAGCGTACGACGCACGCGCCGCTTGGCCTGGCTGGCCGCACGCTCTCGTGCTTCGCGCTTCTCCGCGATCTGCCGCGCCATCCGGTCGTCCTCGACCACGATGAAGTTCTGGCCGGCGCCGGGCACCGAGCTCAGACCCAGCACCATGGCGGGACGGGACGGATCCGCGACCTCGATCTCCTGGCCGTGCTCGTCGAGCATGGCACGGACGCGGCCGTAGGCCGGACCGGCAACGATCGAGTCGCCGACGCGCAGGGTGCCGCGCTGGACCAGGATCGTGGCCACCGGGCCACGACCGCGGTCGAGGTGAGCCTCGACGACGAGACCCTGGGCGTCCTGGTTGGGGTTGGCACGCAGGTCGAGCGATGCGTCCGCGGTGAGGATGACCGCCTCGAGGAGGTTCTCGAGGTTGAGCCCTGCCTTGGCGGAGACGTCGACGAACATGGTGTCGCCGCCGTACTCCTCCGGCACGAGGCCGTATTCGCTCAGCTGGCCACGGACCTTGGTCGCGTCGGCCTCCGGCTTGTCGATCTTGTTGACCGCGACGACGATCGGCACGCCGGCCGCCTTCGCGTGGTTGAGCGCCTCGACCGTCTGCGGCATGACACCGTCGTCGGCCGCCACCACGAGGATCGCGATGTCGGTCGCCTGGGCACCACGAGCACGCATGGCGGTGAACGCCTCGTGACCCGGGGTGTCGATGAAGGTGATGCGTCGCTCGTTGCCGTCGACGTCGGTTGCGACCTGGTAGGCACCGATGTGCTGGGTGATGCCACCGGCCTCGCCGCGGCCCACGTCGGCGTTGCGGAGTGCGTCGAGAAGACGCGTCTTTCCGTGGTCGACGTGACCCATGACGGTGACGACGGGCGGGCGGGCCTCGAGAGACTCCTCGCCACCCTCGTCGGAACCGAACTCGATGTCGAACGACTCGAGCAGCTCGCGATCCTCGTCCTCGGGCGAGACGACCTGGACGATGTAGTTGAGCTCGTCACCCAACAGTTCCAGCGTCTCGTCGTTGACGGACTCGGTGGCCGTGACCATCTCGCCGAGCGAGAAGAGCATCTGCACCAGGGCTGCCGGATCGACGTTGATCTTCTCGGCGAAGTCGGTCAGCGACGCACCGCGGGCCAAGCGCACGGTCTCGCCGTCACCCTTGCGGACCCGCACGCCGCCGATGGTCGGGGCCTGCATGGCCTCGAACTCCTGACGACGCGCCCGCTTCGACTTGCGACCACGACGCGACGGTCCACCCGGACGCCCGAAGGCACCCTGGGTCTGACCACGCTGGCCGGGACGACCGCCACCGGGACGACCGCCACCGCTCGGGCCGAAGCCACCACCGGGACGCCCACCGGCGTTGTTGCCGCCGCCGGGGCCACCACGACCCGGAGCACCGGGACGACCGGGACCACCGGCACGGCCACCGGGGCCACCACCAGCGCGGCCACCGGGACCGGGACGACTGCCCGGGCCGGATCCGAACGCTGCCGGCGACTTCGGCATCATCGCCGGGTTGGGACGCGGCATACCCGGACGGCCCTGCCCGCCACCCTCACGGGAGGCCGGGGACGCGGCGGACGCTGGTCGTTGCTGCTGCCAGCACCCGCACCTGCACCTGCACCTGCACCTGCACCTGCGCCATCTGCGGCACCGGGCTTGGGTGCCGGACGGCGACCCATGCCCTGGCTGGAGGCGAAGGGGTTGTTGCCCGGGCGCGGAGCACCGGGACGGCCCACCGGACGCGGTGCCGGAGCACGCGGTGCCGGCTTCGGAGCACCACCGGACGGCTTGGGCGCCGACGGCTTGCTTGCCGGGGCGGCCTTCGCTGCCGGGGCTTCGGGAGCGGCCGGTTCGGCGGGCGCCTGCGCAGCGGCAGGAGCATCCGGGACCTCTGCTTCAGGAGCCGCAGGGGCTTCCGGCGCCTTGGGGGCACGCGGACCAGGCCGCGGGCCGGGACGCATCGGTGCCTTGGCCGCGGGGGTTGCGGCTTCAGTGGATTCGGTCGACTCGGCTGCCTGGGGGCGGCCGCAGCCTTCTTGGCCGGCGCCTTCTTCACCGGGGCCTTGGGGGCCTCAGCGGGGGCGTCGGAGGAGGAGCCACCAGCAGCCTTGAGCTGCTCGCCGTACTCCTTCTTGAAGCGCATCGCGACCGGCGGTTCCACGGTCGAGGATGCAGACTTGACGAATTCGCCCATCTCCTTCAGCTTTTCGAGAACGAACTTGCTCTCGACGCCGAATTCCTTGGCGAGTTCATGGACTCGGGGCTTGGCCACGCTTCTCCTTCTGGCCCCGGCCCAGGCCCTGCCGATTGCAGGGTGGTGCGACGAAGCCGTTAGTGGTTGTGCATGCTCATCGGGAGTTACTCATCGAGTGCTCATGAGCTGCTGCTCCAGTTTCTGTCGGTCATCACGGTCATTTGTTGACAAGCAAGGTGATGTGGCTCCGTACGGCGTCGACGTCCGGCCCCGCAGCGAGCCGGAGGGCTCGTGCAAAAGCTCGGCGACGGACCGCCAGTTCCAAGCACTCGACCGTGGGGTGCAGGTGTGCACCGCGGCCGGGGGCCGAGCCCCGCAGATCCGGTACGACGGTCAGTCCCGTCGCGTCCGGGTCGTTGACGACTCGCAACAACTCGCTCTTCGCAGCTCGTTCCCGGCATCCGATGCAGGTCCGGACAGGTCCCGTGAAGGACCCTGCGTCTGGGCATGCGGAAGGACGGCGTTCTCGAACCACTGTGCTGCAACTCTACTCCCCCAGGTGCCGGAATCACGAACCGGCCTCACCCCGGTGGTCGAGCCCACCCAGACCCCACCCTCGGTCGTCACCGACCGGGGCTCAACCCGCTCGCACGAATCCGTTCCTAGTCGTCGGAGCCGGGCTCATCCGAGCGGATGTCGATGCGCCACCCGGTGAGGCGAGCAGCGAGGCGGGCGTTCTGGCCCTCCTTGCCGATGGCCAGGGAGAGCTGGAAGTCGGGAACCGTGACCCGGGCCGAGCGCTCACTGGTGGAGATGATCTCGACCTTGCTCACCTGCGCCGGCGACAACGCACTGCCCACGAGCTTGGCCGGGTCGTCGGACCAGTCGACGATGTCGATCTTCTCACCGCTGAGCTCGGCCATCACGTTGCGGACCCGCTGGCCCATGGGGCCGATGCAGGCACCCTTGGGGTTGACTCCCTGCACCTTCGAGGTCACTGCGATCTTGGTGCGGTGGCCGGCCTCACGGGCGATGGCAGCGATCTCGACCGTGCCGTCAGCGATCTCGGGGACCTCGAGCGCGAAGAGCTTGCGAACGAGGTTGGGGTGGGTGCGCGAGAGGGTGATCTGCGGACCGCGTGGCCCCTTGCGCACCGACACGACCAGGCACTTGATGCGCTCGCCGTGCGTGTAGGTCTCGGTGGGGACCCGCTCCCCAGCGGCAGGATCGCCTCGAGCTTGCCGAGGTCGACCATCACGTCGTCGGGATTGCGACCCTGCTGGATCACGCCCGAAATGATGTCGCCCTCTCGCCCGGAGAACTCACCGAAGCGAATTTCGTCCTCGGCGTCGCGCAGTCGCTGGAGCATGATCTGCTTCGCCGTCGTGGCGGCGATGCGGCCGAAGCCGGCCGGCGTGTCGTCGTACTCACCGACGACGTTGCCCTCGCTGTCGAGCTCGGCGGCGAGCACGCTGACGTGGCCGTTCTTCTGGTCGAGTACGACGCGCGCACGCTCCTGAGCGCCCGGCGACTTCTGGTAGGCGGTCAGCAGAGCCTGCTCGATCGCCTCCACCAGCACGGAGAACTTGATCTCCTTCTCGTGCTCGAGCGCACGCAGGAGGTTGAGGTCGATGTCCATCAGGCTGGTCCTTCGGGTCGGTTGAACTCGATCTGGACGAGTGCCTTCGCGATCTCGTCGAAGGCCACCTCGCGGGTGTCGTCGCCCACCCGGAGGGTGACGGTGGTGTCGGTGTTGTCGAGGATGCGGCCGACGACCTCCCCTCTTCTGCGAGGGCGACCTTGACCAGGCGGGTCTGGTTGCGGCGCCAGTGGCGCGGCAGCGTCAGCGGTCGGTCGACGCCGCGTGAGGTCACCTCGAGGGTGTAGGGCAGCTCGCCCATCACGTCGTCGGTATCGAGCGCGTCGGAGACGACCGACGTGGCCTCAGCGACGTCATCGAGGGTGACCCCGCCGTCCTTGTCGACGGCGATGCGGAGCACCCGACGCTTTCCAGCGGGCGTGAGCTCGACGGCCTCGACGTCCATCTCCAAGGCGGCCAGGGGGCCGGTCAGTACGGTCCGAATTCGATCCGTCACGGCGTCAGATTTGGCGCTGTTCATGGACGAGACCTCCTTGTGCTGTTGTCGGCGACAACCATAGCCGCAACCGGACCGACTTCTGACCTCCGCAGGTCGGCCGAGCGTGCCGAGGAGGCGCACCTCACGGGCGGCTGGTGGTGCCCACTAGAGTGCCCCGCGTGTCTGCAGCCTCCATGATCAGCCGCCGTCGCGCAGTGCTGGTGCCGCTCACCGTGTCGGCGGCAGCCCTGGCGGGCTGCCGATGGGGGCCTGAGTCGGCGTCGGAACAGGTCGCCTCGGGTGCCACTCCCCCACCACGCGACGCCGACCAGCAGCTGGTGGACCGCGCGGTGACCGCCATCAGCGACACAGCAGCAGTCGTCTCGAGCGCGATCGGCCAGCGCCCCCGCCTGCGCCAAGGCCTCGCCGGCTTCAGCACACTCCACGAGGCGCACCTGCGGCACCTGGGCGCCCCAGCCGGGGAACCCGCCCCGGAGTCCCGACCGGCACCCACGATGGCCGCCGTGCTCACCGCCGAGCGCAAGCTTCAGGACACCCTCGTCGACCTCGCCGGGCAGTCCGGCAGCGGCCAACTGGCCCGCAGCCTCGCCTCCATGGCGGCCGGCGTGGCCCAACACCTCGCCCTCGTCCTCAAGGTGGATCAGTGAGTCCTGCAGACGACCTCAACGAGGTGTTGACTGGCGAGCACGCAGCGGTCTGGCTGCTCGCAACGCTGGGTGGACGGCTCTCCGCTGCCGCGAACCCCGACCTGAACACCGCCGTACGAGGGGCGCACGGGATGCATCGCGCACGCCGCGACCAACTGGTGCAGCGCCTGCTCGACCTCGAGGCGACCCCGGCCGCGGCAGCCCTGGCCTACGAGCTTCCCAACGCTGCGAGCAACGCGGAGCAGATCAGGCGAGCCGCGCTGCAGGTGGAGACCCGCTGCACCGCGCTCTACTCCGATCTCGTCTCCCGCACCGACGGAGGCGATCGCAGTTGGGCAGTGCGTGCCCTGCTCGACTCCGCTGTCCGTCAACTCGGGTTGGGCGGCAGCCCGAGCGACCTTCCCGGCACCTGACGACCGGAAACACAGGCGGCGCGTGGGTGGTCCCGAGATCCACCCACGCGCCGTCTGTTCCACGAACCGCCAATCCATCGTGCACTGAATTGCATGCTTGTTCCTACTCACACGGCGTGCAGGTTCTTGCAGTGCACAAACTCGCAACTTGTAAGACCCAGAAAAACACCTCGCACCGACAGCGCATCGCTTGCTTGGATGGGCGCATGCCGCTGCGCGCCCCTGACTTCGCCCACTTTCCCGAGTTCTGCGATCTGCTCGCCGACTACGAGCCCGGCGAGCTCCACGGTTCCGGCTTCTGGGGTGACCGCCAGCCCGTGCTGACCACCGAGGGCTACCGGGCCTGGGTGGAGGAGCTGCTGGCCGAGGGAGACGAGTCCCTGCCCGCCCGTGAGGGCAGGGTGAGGTGCTCCTATTTCTGGATCACCGACGATGACGGCACCTGGGTCGGCTTCCTCGCGCTGCGTCGTACGCTCAACGACTTCCTGCTGGAGGAGGGCGGCCACATCGGCTACTCCGTGCGCAGCTCACGTCGCCGCGAGGGACATGCCACTCGGGCCCTCCGCGATGCCCTCGGAGAAGCCGCAGCCCTCGGCCTGGACCGGGTGCTGGTCACCTGCGACGACGACAACGCCCCCTCCGCCCGCACCATCGAGAGCAACGGAGGCACCTACGAGGACTCCCGCAACGGCAAGCGCCGCTACTGGATCCGCACCCATTCCTGATCAGGAAATGCTGGATCGTCCCTAACAGATTTGTAGGTTCCCAGCGAAAAACTACAAATCTGTTAGGGACGATCCGGCTCGAACGGGGTTGCCGGGCGGTGGGAGGTCAGGCCGAGAGGTGAGCGACGACGTCGGCGAGGGGTACGTCGGCCCGGTCGCCCGTGCGGCGGTCCTTCACCTCGACGACACCATCGACCAGGCCCTTGCCGACCACGACGATGGTGGGCACGCCCATGAGCTCGGCGTCCTTGAACTTCACCCCGGGGCTGACCTTGCCGCGACGGTCGTCGTAGATGACGTCCAGGCCGGCCGCCTGCAGCTGGTCGGCGAGCGCGTCGGCCGCATCGAAGAGCTCCTCGCCCTTGCCCGCAGCCACCAGGTGCACATGGGCCGGGGCGATCTCGCGGGGCCAGCACAGACCCAGCTCGTCGTGGTTGTCCTCGGCGATCGCAGCCACGGCACGGGAGACGCCGATGCCGTAGGAGCCCATCGTGACGGTGACGAGCTTGCCGTTCTCGTCGAGCACCTTGAGGTCGAGAGCCTCGGCGTACTTGCGACCCAGCTGGAAGATGTGGCCCATCTCGATGCCACGTGCCGAGGAGAGGGTTCCGCCGTCGTCGCTGCCACAGTTGGGGCAGAGGTCCCCGTCGCGCACCTCAGCGGCCTCGATCGTGCCGTCGGCGGTGAAGTCACGGCCGGCGACGAGATCGACGACATGTCGACCGTCCACGTCAGCGCCGGTCACCCAGCGGGTGCCCTCGACGATGCGGGGGTCAAGCAGGTAGCGAATGCCGGAGCTGGACTCCTCCCCCAGCACGCCGGGGCCGATGTAGCCCTTGACGAGCTCGGGGTGCTTGGCGAACTCGGCCTCGTCCATGGGCTCGACCTCGATCGGCTCGAGCTGACCCTCGAGCCGCTTCTGGTCGACCTCGCGGTCGCCGGGCAGGCCGATCGCCAGCGGCTCCCGGGTGCCGTCGGGGTGCTTGAGCACCAGCAGCACGTTCTTGAGCGTGTCGCCGGCATCCCACGCACGGTCATCCCTGGGGAACTGTGCATTGAGCAGGTCGACCAGCGACTCGATGGTCGGAGTGTCGGGCGTCGCCTCGGCGTGCGCGGCCGGGACATGGGTGTGGTCGAGAGCCGGGGGCACCGGAACGGTCACCGCCTCGACGTTGGCGGCGTAGCCACAGCTGCTGCACTGCACGAAGGTGTCCTCGCCGACGACCGAACGGGCCAGGAACTCCTCGGACTTCGAGCCACCCATCGCACCGGCGGTCGCCTTGACGATGACATAGTCGAAGCCGAGGCGGTCGAAGGTCTTGATGTAGGCGGCCCGGTGTGCGGCGTAGGACTTGTCGAGGCCCTCATCGGTGGTGTCGAAGGAATAGGAGTCCTTCATCACGAACTCGCGACCACGGAGCACGCCGGCACGGGGGCGCGCCTCGTCGCGGTACTTGTTCTGGATCTGGTAGAGCCAGACCGGCAGGTCCTTGTAGGAGGAGTAGAGGTCCTTCACCGCAAGGGTGAACATCTCCTCGTGGGTGGGGCCGAGCAGCAGGTCCGCACCCTTGCGGTCCTGCACCCGAAAGAGGTTGTCGCCGTACTCGGTCCAGCGGTTGGAGGCCTCGTAGGGCTCGCGAGGCAGCAGTGCCGGGAACTGCAGCTCCTGGGCACCCATGGCGTCCATCTCCTCGCGCACGATGCCCTCGACATTGCGCAGCACCCGCAGGCCCAGCGGCAACCACGTGTAGATGCCGGGCGCGGCACGGCGCACGTAGCCGGCACGCACCAGCAGCTTGTGGCTCGGCACCTCGGCGTCCGCCGGGTCGTCGCGCAGGGTACGGGCGAACAACTGGGACATGCGGAGGATACGGGCGCTCATGGCGGCAAGGTTATCCGCGCTCGACGCGCCGCCCCGCATCGGTCAGAACATCACCGTCATGAAGCGCTCGGTCTCGCGGAACCCGACCCGTTCGTACGCCGTCCGCGCGGCCTCGTTGTAGTCGTTGACGTAGAGCGAGGCGACAGGCGCGATGTTGCGGCGGACCAGTTCCACGACGGCTGCCATGCCGCGGGTGGCGAGACCCTCACCTCGGCGGTCGGGGACGACATAGACCCCTTGGATCTGGGCGGCCTGGGTGCTGGCGCAGGCAACCTCCGCCTTGAAGACGACGCGACCCTCGTCGATCCGCGAGAACTGCCACCCCTTGTTGATGAGCTGGTTGACGCGTGCGCGGTAGAGGTCGGCACCGCCGCCGGACTCCGGGGAGATGCCCACCTCCTCGGTGTACATCGCCACGCATGCCGGATAGACGAGATCGATCTGGTCGCGGGTGGTGGTGACGACCAACGGGTCGGGCTCCACCAACGGGGTGCTGGCGATCTCCAGGTGCGGTTGGTGGGCGCGGATCTCCCGCGCTGGGCCCCAGTCGGGCTCGAGTCGCTCCCACAGCGGACCGACCTGCCCCACTGGGCCGACGATCGTCGCGACGCTGCGGCGTGACCAGAGCGCGTGCTTGACGAAGGCGTCGATGTCAGCCGCACCGCAGCCGATCGGCACCAGATTGGCGCCGATGTGCATCGCGGCGACCAGCTCCTCGCCGAGGAAACGACCCCAGACCTCGCCGCCGAGCCATCGCGGCTCGAGGCTGGTCAGGCGCGCCCGATGCTCGACGAAGACGTTGACCACCGGGTCACGATCGGTGAGCTGCACGAACTGCGTGAAGTCGGCGGGGCCGAGCACCCGGACGGTCTCGTTGGTCACGGCGGGGAGCCTAGTGTCTTTCCAGCACGCGTGGGCACGCCGATACCGGGAACCGGCCCGTCGGCACGGAGATCGTCACCAGCGAGACAGGAACCGGCGTCAGGAGACCGTGACCTCGGCGCCGGCGCCCGGCTCTGCCTCCATGCCCTCCGCGATGCGCATGGCCTCCTCGATCAGGGTCTCCACGATCTTGGACTCGGGGACGGTCTTGATGACCTCGCCCTTGACGAAGATCTGACCCTTGCCGTTGCCGGAGGCGACCCCCAGGTCGGCCTCGCGCGCCTCGCCCGGGCCGTTGACGACACAGCCCATGACGGCGACGCGCAGCGGCACCTCGAGGCCGTCGAGGCCGGCCGTGACCTCTTCTGCGAGCTTGTAGACGTCGACCTGAGCGCGTCCGCAGGACGGGCAGGAGACGATCTCGAGGCGGCGGGGCTTGAGGTTGAGCGACTCCAGGATCTGGATGCCGACCTTGACCTCCTCGACCGGCGGCGCGGAGAGCGAGACGCGGATGGTGTCTCCGATGCCGCGGCTGAGCAGCGCACCGAATGCGGTGGCCGACTTGATGGTGCCCTGGAAGGCGGGCCCGGCTTCGGTGACACCGAGGTGCAACGGCCAGTCACCGGCTTCGGCAAGGAGCTCGTAGGCACGCACCATGACCACGGGATCGTTGTGCTTCACCGAGATCTTGAAGTCGTGGAAGTCGTGCTCCTCGAAGAGGCTCGCCTCCCACACGGCCGACTCGACGAGGGCCTCCGGGGTCGCCTTGCCGTACTTGGCCAGCAGCCTCTTGTCGAGGGAGCCGGCGTTGACACCGATGCGGATGCTCGTGCCGTGGTCCTTGGCTGCGGCCGAGATCTCCTTGATCTGGTCATCGAACTGCCGGATGTTGCCCGGGTTGACCCGGACCGCCGCACATCCCGCCTCGATGGCCGCGAAGACATACTTGGGCTGGAAGTGGATGTCGGCGATGACCGGGATCTGCGCCTTCCGTGCGATTGCCGGGAGCGCGTCGGCGTCGTCCTGGCTCGGGCACGCCACGCGCACGATGTCGCAGCCCGCTGCCGTGAGCTCGGCGATCTGCTGCAGCGTCGAGTTGACGTCGGAGGTGAGCGTGGTGGTCATCGACTGCACCGAGATCGGGGAGTCACTGCCCACGCCGACCTTGCCGACCTTGATCTGACGCGTCGTACGGCGGGGTGCCAGCACCGGTGGCGGGGCTGCGGGCATGCCGAGGGAGATCGAGGTCATGCTCCCAGTCTAGAGGGAGCGCCACGTCACATCGGAGCGGTCTCCCGAGCGACCAGCCAGGGCGTCACTGCCAGGAGCGCTACCAGACCGGTCGTGAGGAATGCCCAGTCGTAGCCGACCTGGTCGGCGATGACACCGATCAGGATCGGTCCTCCGATGGCCCCCGCATCCTGCGCCATCTGGAAGGTCGCGAGCACCTTCCCGCCCGAGCGGTCCTGACCGACGACGTCGGCGACCGCAGCCTGCTGTGCCGGGTTGAGCAGCCCGGCACCCACGCCCGAGAACGCGGACAGCACCAGGAGCTCCGCGAGTCCGGTCACGAATCCAATGGCCCCGAGCCCGAGTGCCGTCACCACCAGCCCGACCAGCACCATCGGGCGCCGTCCGACCGTGTCGGCGAGGCGCCCACTGAACTGCAACGTGACCGCTGTGCCCACCGCGGCGCACGCCAGCGCCACACCTGCCACCCAGGTGTCGTCATGGATCGCGACCGCCAGCTGCGGGAGTACGGCGACGCGCACCCCGAAGTTGCACCACCCGTTGGCGAAGGCGGAGACGAGGGCGGCTCGATAGGTGCTGGACGCGAGCGCCTCACCCAATGCCATCGGTGTGGTCGCCGGTGCGTCGGCGGGCGGACGCAGGCGCGTGCCGGACAACCGGACGCCCACGACCACCGCGGCGACCACCAGCGCTCCGGCGTAGACGACGAAGGGGACTCGGAGACCGAAGACCGCCAGGGCGCCGCCGGCCAGCGGGCCCACCATCCCGCCGATCAGGAAGGAGGATGCGTAGGCGGAGCTGACGCGACCGCGAATCGTCGGGGGCGCCAGGCGCACCAACAGCGCCATCGCCGAGACCGTGAACATGGTGGAACCGATGCCGCCCATGCCCCGCAGCACCAGGAGTTGTGCGTAGGACTGGGCGAAGGCCGTGGCCAGTGAGGAGGCCGCGACGATCAGCAGGCCACTGAGGTAGACCGGCCGCTCCCCCAGCCGGGCGACCAACGCGCCACCGGCCGGGGCGAAGAGGAGCCGGAAGAAGGCGAAGGCCGACACGACGACCGAGGCTGCAGCCACCCCGACGTCGAAGCTGCGGGCGTACGCCGGCAGCACGGGCGAGACCAGCCCGTAGCCGATCGCGATCACGAAGGCAGCAGCGACCAGCACCCAGATCTCGGACGGGATCGCGGGGCGTGCCTCCGGCGCCACTCCCCTCCGCTTCACGCGGGCACTCTACGGTTCGTGTCGGGCTAGCCGGCGAGGTGGATCGGCACGATGAGGTCGCCCAGGATCAGCACGACACTCATCACCAGGAAGCAGCCGGCCACGACGTAGGCGATCGGCAGCAGCTTGGCGACATCGACGTGTCCAGGGTCGGGCCTGCGGCGGAGCCGGGCCCAACCGCGGCGGATCGCCTCCCACAGGGCGCCGGCGATGTGCCCACCGTCGAGCGGCAGCAGCGGGATGAAGTTGAACATGCCGATGAAGAAGTTGAAGCCGGCGATCAGCATGAGCAGGAAGACGGCCTTGTCCTTGACCGGGAAGGCCTCGTGCGACGTGGTCTCACCGGCCAGTCTTCCGCCTCCGACGACACTCATCGGACCTTCGGGATCGCGCTCCTCCACCCCGATGATGGCTTGACCGACGTCATAGACCTTGGCGGGCAGGGTCGCCATCGCCTCGACGGTGCGCGTCGTCATCTCGCCCATCTGGCCCAGCGTGTAGAAGAGGCCACCACTGCCGAGTTCGGTGCGCGGGCTGACCCCGAGGAAGCCGACCTCGGTCAGCTGCGCGGCGTCGCCGCCCGTGGGCCGCGGGGTGACCAAGGTGTTGGTGTGCAGGGCGAGGGTCTCACCCCCGCGACGTACGACGATCTCGGCCTCGCCGTCGTTGTTGGCGCGGATCAGCCCGGAGACCTGCTGCCACGACGTGACCTCGACACCGTTGAAGGCGACGATCTCGTCGCCGATCTCGAGACCTGCCTGCACGGCCGGGCTGACCGGGTCGTCAGCGGTGCATTCGCGGCCGGACTCCTCGTAGGGCACCACACAGGCACTCATCGAGTCGACGACGGGCAGGGTGCGTACGTCGCCCGGGTTGCCGTAGGTCGCGAAGACGCCGAGGAAGATGAAGAGCGCGATGATGATGTTCACCATCGGGCCGGCGGCCATCACGATGACCTTCTTCCACCACGACATCTTGTAGAAGAGCCGTGGCTCGTCCTCGGGCTGGACGAGCTCCCACTCGGCTGCCCGGGCATCGGAGATCAGCTGGGTGAACATGCCGGTGTTGCTCTGCCTCAGGTGCCCCTCACGGTCGGGCGGCAGCATGCCGACGATCTTGACGAAACCGCCCAGCGGGATCGACTTGAACCCGTACTCGGTCTCCCCGATCCTGCGGGACCAGATCGTGTTGCCGAAGCCGACGAAGAACTGGGTGACCTTGCCTCCGAAACGCTTGGCCCACACCATGTGGCCCATCTCGTGCAGGGCGATGGAGATGACCATCGCGAGCACGAAGATGAGCACGCCGAGGGCGTAGTAGACGGCAGTCATCGCAGCACCCTCCCGGTGCGGCGCTCGACGATGCGGGCGGCCTCTTCCCTCGCCCACGCATCGGCGCCCAGGACGTCATCGAGCGTCAGCGCACCGTCGGCTGCGACCACGTGCGCGGCCAGCACGTCCCCGATGACGTCGACGATGCCGGGGAACGGCAGTCTCCCGTCGTGGAAGGCATCGACGCAGACCTCGTTGGCGGCGTTGTAGACAGCGGGTGCGGTCGCACCCGCCACGCCGGCCTCGCGAGCGAGGCGCACGGCAGGGAACGCGATGTCGTCGAGCGGTTCGAAGCGCCAGTCGGCCGCCTTGGTCCAGTCGACCGGGGTCTCCGCGTCAGGCACCCGGTCGGGCCAGGCCAGACCCATCGCGATCGGCACGAGCATGGTGGGCAGCCCGATCTGCGCGACGACCGCACCATCGATGAACTCCACCATCGAGTGGATGAACTGCTGCGGGTGCACCACCACCTCGATCTGGTCGAAGGGCACGTCGAAGAGCAGATGTGCCTCGATGACCTCCAGCCCCTTGTTGACCAGGGTGGCGGAGTTGGTGGTGATCACCCGACCCATGGCGAAGTTGGGGTGGGCCAGGGCTTCGGCGGGCGTCACCTCGGCGAGGGAGTCACGTGAGCGACCACGGAACGGACCACCACTCGCGGTCAGGACGAGGCGACGTACCTCTGCCGCGGAACCGCTGCGCAGGCTCTGCGCAATCGCGCTGTGCTCGCTGTCGACCGGGACGATCTGGCCGGGTGCTGCAGCAGCCTTGACCAACGGGCCGCCGATGATCAGCGACTCCTTGTTGGCGAGCGCGAGCGTGCGGCCGGACTCGAGGGCAGCGAGCGTCGGACGCAGGCCGACGGCACCGGTGATGCCGTTGAGTACGACGTCACTCGCCCGGGCGGCCGCCTCGACGCTGGCCTCCTCCCCAAGCCGGAGAACGCGGGGGCGAACTCCTCGACCTGCTTGGCGAAGAGGTCGGGGTTGCTGCCACCGGCAGTCAGCGCGACGACCCGAAACCTGTCAGGGTGGGCCCGCACGAGGTCGAGGGCCTGCCGGCCGATGGAGCCGGTGGAGCCGAGGATGACGACGTCGCGCGAGTTGACCACCGGACCATTCTGTCAGGGCTGCCCCAGTGACACACCTTGCCATGAATTGAATCTGAATCTAGAGTCGGAAAAACTGCGTCCAGGCCTCACAGCCGAGCCCGGGCCATCATGACGAGGAGCCGATCGTGGGCCGCAAGATCCTTTTCATCACCACGGACCAGCAGCGCTACGACGCCTATGGGTGCAACGGTGGCACGGTTGCCGCCACGCCGGTGACCGACGCGTTGGCCGCCGAGGGCATCCGCTTCGAACGTGCCCACTGCGCCAACGTGATCTGCACCCCGGCCAGGTCGAGCATGCTCACCGGACAGCACCCTCGCACGCACGGTGCGATCGCCAACGGCGTGCCCCTGCCCCAGGACGCGCCGAGCGTGGCGCAGGTGCTCGCCGATGCCGGCTACCGCACTGCGCTGATCGGCAAGGTGCACTTCGAGCCCATCGCCGATCCCGACAACGTCTACCCGCAGAACCAGCTCATCGCACGTGACGAGCACGGTCCGTACCGTGGCTTCGAGTACGTGACCTTCGCGGGCCACGGACCGGTGGGCCCCTCCCACTACGCCAACTGGCTGCGGGAGAACCACCCGGACGAGGTCGACGGCTTCCTCCGCATCTTCTCCACCATCCCGGGCGGCGACACCGGCGCGCCGGGCCTGCGGGCCCACGGGGTGAAGCGGGAGAACTACCACACCGACTGGATTGCCGACCGGGTCATCGAGTGGCTCGACTCCCTCGATGACGAGTCCGACTGGTTCTGCTGGATGAGCTTCCCCGACCCGCACCATCCTTGGGACCTGCCGGAGGGCGAGCAGCACAGGATCGACTGGCGCACCCTGGGCCTGCCGGAGGGCCACCCCGGCTCCCCGAACGCATCCGCGAGATCCTCGCCGCGCGCCCGGCACACTGGCTGGCCTGGTACGACGGCACCGTGCCCAACGTCGATGCCGCACCTGCCGACTTCGTGCCGGCCGACCTCACCCACGACCAGATCCGCGAGATCAACGCCTACGTGCACCGCAAGAACGAATTGCTCGACGAAGCGTTCGGTCGCGTTCTCGACCACATCGAGGCTCGCGGTTGGGGCGACGAGACCGACGTGCTGATCACCACCGACCACGGAGAGTTCCAGGGCGACCTCGGCCTGCTCTTCAAGGGCCCCTACCACGTCGACGCGCTCATGCGGATCCCGATGATCTGGCGGCCGGCGCGCGCCACGGGCATCGCACCTGCGGAGGTCACCGAACCGGTCAGCCAGGTCGATCTGGCCCGGACCTTCTGCGAGATCGCCGATACTCCGGTGCCCGACTGGATGCAGGGCCAGACGCTGCCGACGACGGCGGACGAGGGACGACGTACCGCGATCGTCGAGTGGGACAGCCAGCTGGACACCGGCTATGCGATGCGCACGCTCGTGGCCGACGGTTGGATCTGCACCGCCTACGAGCCGACCGCGACCGACTACGGCTTCCCCGGGAGCGCCGCTATGCCGACTTCGGCATCGCGGCCGAGGACGTGCCCGACGTGATCGTCTATGACGGCACCGAGGGCGAGCTCTACGACACGGTCTCCGATCCGCACCAGTGGAACAACCGTTGGGACGACCCCGCATGCCGAGGACGCCGCGACGCCATGGTCGCCGAGCTGCGGCAGCGACTGCCGCAGGCTCGCGTGCCGAAGCTGCACCCCGCCGCGATGGGGTGACCCCCGGCCGGTCGAGCCTGTCGAGACCCCGCCCCCGTCGGTCGAGCCCGTCGAGACCCCGCCCCCGTCGGTCGAGCCTGTCGAGACCCCGCCCCGTCAGGGGCGGGGCCGAGGGTGAACCGGGGGCGTTCCCCGATGTCCGGCGAGCCTTGGCGATGCATCATGGAGGCATGAACGACGAAACCCGCAGCCCCTACCGCAAGCGCCTGACCCGCAGCCGCCACGACAAGATGCTCGGCGGTGTCTGTGGCGGCATCGCCTCCTACACCGGGTTCGACGTCACCCTCATCCGGATCCTGATGGTCGCGGCGGCCGTCTTCGGCCTCGGCACCGCGGTCGTCTTCTATCTCATCGCCTGGGTGGTCATGCCCCAGGAGGGATGAAGCCCGGCGCAGGCACGTGACGCGTCAGCGGGTCAGTGCAGTACGGCGGGAGTGATGGTGGGGACAGCCTCGAGCAGTTGTCGCGTGTAGTCCTCGGTGACTCCCTCGACGGTCAGTTCTGCCGACGGGCGCTCCTCGACGACGCGGCCACGCTGCATCACGACGACGCGGTCACACACGAGACGGAGCACGCTGATGTCGTGGCTGACCAACACATAGGTGAGGTTGCGCTCCTCGCGCAGCCGCAGCAGGAGTTCGAGGATCTGGGCCTGGATCGAGACGTCGAGCGCAGAGACGGATTCGTCGAGGAACACCAACTCCGGCTCGGTCGCCAGGGCACGCGCGATGGAGACCCGCTGCCGTTGGCCACCGGAGAGCTGGCCGGGCCGACGAGCGATCATGCCGCTGCCGAGGCCGACGAGGTCGAGCATCTCCCGGGCCGTGGCGATCGCCTCCTTGCGCGAGGCACCCTTCCACCACCGCACCGGTTCGGCGACGTTCTCCTCGATCGTCATCGACGGGTTGAGCGACGTGTAGGGGTCCTGGAAGACGAGTTGCAACTGCTGCCAGGCGCGCCGGTCGAAACGGCCCTTGTGATGGAGTTCCTTGCCGTGCAGCAGCACCCGACCAGCATCCGGGGAGACCAGCCCACACATCGCACTGATCAGCGTCGACTTCCCCGATCCGGACTCACCGGCGATGCCCACCGCCTCACCTGCGTGCACCTCCAGCGAGACGTCGTCAATGGCCACCGTCCTCAGTGGAGGCGCCGGCCAGCGAGACGTCTTGAACGTCTTGCGCAGACCTTCCACGCGCATGAGCGGCTCGGTCATCGCACACCACCTTCGTCGAGTTGGGCTACGTCTGCGACGCGCGCAGCGGAGAGCTCCTGCCAACGCAGGCAACGGACTTCGCGTCCCGGACCGGCGTCCGCCATCGGCACCGGTGCCTGTCGGCACTCATCGGTGACGAAGGCACAGCGGTCTGCGAAACGGCATCCGGGGATGTGCGCCTCGGGGCCGGGCACCTGTCCCGGCAACGGCTGCAGCGAGCCGAGCTCCAGCGCACGCTCGGGGATGCACCGCATCAGCCCGTCGACGTACGGGTGCAAGGGCGAGTCGAGCACCTGGCGGGTGGTACCGATCTCGACGAGCTCTCCGGAATACATCACCAGCACCCGGTCGCAGCGTTCGCTGATCACCCCGAGGTCGTGGGAGATCAGGAGCACTGCCAGTCCCATCTCCGCACGGAGCCTGTCGAGCAGGTCCATCACTCCCTTCTGAACGGTGACGTCCAGGGCAGTCGTGGGTTCATCGGCGATGAGCACCGAAGGCTCGCGAGCGACCGCGATACCGATCATCGCGCGCTGACGCATGCCACCGGAGAACTCGAAGGGATACTGCCGGGCACGTTCGGCCGGGCGGTTGACCTCGACCCGGTCGAGGATCTCGACCGCGCGCCGGCGCGACTCCTTGCGTGACATCCCCTTGTGGCGCAAGCGCACGGCTTCGGCGATCTGGTCGCCGATGCGCATCGACGGGTTGAGGCTGGTCATCGGGTTCTGGAAGATCATCGCCACGTCGCTGTCGCGGCGTCGTCCCGCCCCCGGGGCCCGACCCATCACCTGGATGTCGCCACCGGCCTGTCGGACCCCTTCTGGCAGCAGGCCCGCGACGGCCGACGCGGTCAGGCTCTTGCCCGATCCTGATTCACCGGCCAAGCCGACCATCTCGCCGGGCGCGACTTCGAAGGAGACGTGACGAACCAACGGCAACGCTCGTCCGACGAAGGTGTCGCGGGCGTCGACCTCGATCGAGAGGTCGGCCACCGAGATGGCGGGCCGTACGGCGACAGTCACGTCACGCGTGGTGGGATCGGACATCGTCGCGTTCACTTCTTCCGCTCCTCGGTGAGTTGGTCGCCCAGCACGTTGAGGCTGAGGATCAGCAGGGTGAGCACGGCAGCAGGGATGAGCACCACCCGCGGCTCGATCGACAGCATCGACGAGGCTCCGATGAGCAGGGTTCCCAACGACGACCCGGGTGGCCGCACGCCGATGCCGAGGAAGCTGATGCCGGCCTCGACGACGAGGGCCAGGCCGAGGAGATAGCTGGCCTGGACGGCGAGCTGCGCACGTACGCCGGGGAGCAGGTAGCGCCAGACCATGCGGGAGTGCGAGCACCCCGACATTCGGCCGGCCTGCACGAAGGGCGTGGCGGCAATGACCAACGTCTCCGCCCGCACCACCCGCAGGATGCGGGGCGCGAAGATGAATCCGAGCACCACCATCTGTCCCTGGATGCCGGTGTCCAGCGCGGTCTGCGCGGCCAGCAACAGGATCAGCGCGGGAACGGTGAGCACGACGTCGGCCAGACGTGAGAGAACCGTGTCGGCCCAGCCGCCGAGGTAGCCGGCGAGCAATCCGAGCGGGAGGCCCACGACGACCGCGACGGCAACGGCCGTCAGCGCGGCCAGGAAGGACGTGTGCACCGCCCACATGAGGCGCGCGAAGAGGTCCCGGCCCAGGTCGTCGGTGCCGAGCCAGTGTCCGCCGGACAGTGGCCCGAGGGTGTTGCCGAGCTCCTGGACGTCCGGGTCCTGGAGTGGCAGGACGGGAACGAGCACGGTGATCGCCACGGCGACGACGACGTACGCCAGTGCCAGCCACGCACCGATGCGCCGCGGGCGCCAGCGGATCGTGCGCCCCGGCGTCCGGGGCTCGGGGGCGGTGGTCTTGTCCACGAGGTCAGTCATGCCTTGCTCCTCGAGAGGGGGTTGAGCCAGAGCGCGACCAGGTCGGCCAGGAGGTTGGCCAGCAGGACCACGGCACCGAAGAGGGCAACGAGTGCCTGCACGACCGGGAAGTCCTGGCCACGGACGGACTCGATGGTCAAGGTGCCGATCCCCGGCACCGCGAAGACCACCTCGACGAGCAGGGCGCCGGTGATGAGCACCCCGACCTCGAGGCCGATCACGGTGACCAGCGGGGCGGACGCGTTGCGGGCGGCGTGGCGGAGGAAGATCTGCCCCTCGGACGCGCCCTTCATCCGGGCGGTGCGGATGTAGTCGGTCTTGTACTCGTTGCGCAGCGAAGCCCGCAGGGTGCGGGTCTGCAGGCACATCAACGAGAGCGCCAGGGCAACGGCCGGAAGGACCAGATACTCCAGGGTGCCGAAGAGCCCCACCTCCTCCGGCGTGCGGTAGCCGCCCGCTGGGAAGAGGGGCCACCAGATCGCGAACACCAGGATGAGGATGAGTCCCACCAAGAAGTTGGGGACGGCGATGCCGAGCAACGAAACGCCCTGGAGCGCCTTGTCGAGCCAGCCGTCGGGCCGCATCCCGGCAAGCGAGCCGGCGACCAGGGCGGCGACGACGGCGATGCCCATCGCGAGCGCCGAGAGCAGGAGCGTCGGCGGGAGGTACTGGCTGACCAACGCCTGCACGTCGCCGCGATGCTGCATGGACTGGCCGAGGTCGCCCTGGAGGACGTGGCCCAACCAGGACAGGTACTGGGTGATGATCGGCCGGTCGAGGCCGTTGTCCTTGCGGATCTCCTCGATCTGCTCGCGCGAGGCCCCTTCGCCGGCCATCGCGGCAGCCGGGTCGCCGATCTCGTAGAGCAACATGAAGGCGCCGAAGGTGACTGCGAGCAGCATCGGGACGGCCACGGCCAGGCGGCCGAGCAGCTGTCGCAGGATCAGCAGCGCCATCGGTCTCTCCTCAGAGGGTTCGGGTGGTGGTCAGTGAAGAGCGGGCCGGCGGGGCGGGTGTGATCGCCCCGCCGGCCCGAGATCGGATGCAGGCGTCAGCCCTTGACGCCGCGGAAACTGGGGAACGACGGGGCCCAAGGGTTCTCCCAGCCTTCCACGTGACCGGCGATCACGTAGGCGGTCTCAGGCGTCATCAGCGGGATGAAGAACCCGTCCGCGGGGGCCATCCCCGAGATCTCCCGGTAGAGCGCCATGCGTGCGTCCTGATCGGTCTCGAGGAGCGCTTCGGCAGCCTTCTCGTTGATCGCGTCGATGCTGAACCCACCGGGGTTGTAGAGACCCGTCGGCAAGATGTAGCGCTCGATGGACTCCGAGGGGTCGAACGCGTTGCCGATGGCGCCGAAGGCGACCGGAGCGTTCTTCTCGACAGCGAACCTGCTGACCACCTGCGGCGGCGCGATCGGCTTGACGTCGACCTCCAGGCCGATCTCCTTCATCTGCGCCTGGAAGACGGTGGCGAGCTGCTCGAACGCCTGGTTGCCGGCGACGGTGACGAGGTCGAACTTCGATCCCTCGGCACCCGCCTCCTTGACGAGCTCCTTGGCCCGTTCGACGTCGTAGGCGAAGTCGCCCAGCTCCTTGTCGGCGTCGTAGGCCTGGGTGCCGGTGCCGAAGAGCTGGCCGTTGGCCTGGCAGGCACCGTCGAGCACCGCGTCGCACATGGCCTGGCGGTCGATGCCGATGTTCATCGCCTCGCGAACCCGCGGGTCGTCGAAGGGCTTGAGGTCGGTGTTGACCGAGAACGAGTAGTTCTCGGCGCCGTACGACCGCTCGATCGAGTAGCCGGCGTCCTCAGCAGGCTTGACCATCTTCTCGGGGAGGATCGTGATGTCCACCTCTCCGGAACGGACCGCATTGAGTTTCGCGTCATCGGCGAGATAGGTGATCTCGAGGGTGTCGACGGCCGCGGCCGAGTCGTCCCAGTAGTCCTCGTTGGCGCTGTAGACGACGCGGTTGGGCTGGACCGACTCGAGGTTGAAGGCGCCGATGCCGGCCTCCTGCTCGGTGAGGTCAACCTTGTCGGCGATCGCCTTGTCGGAGATCATCGCTCCGACCGCACCCGAGAGCAGGCGGGGCAGGTGGCCCACGCCGCGCTCGTTGCGCAGCCGAACGTGGGTCTCATCGATCTCCTCGGCCGTGGTGCCCGCCAGGATCCCCGCGTTGGAGCTGCCCTCGAGCTCCTGCGACCGCACGATGTTGGCCACCACCGTTGCGGAGGTGAAGGGGTGCCGTCGTCGAAGGTCAGGCCCTCGCGCAGCGTCAGGTCCAGGAACGGTCCGTCGTCGTCGCTGCCCGACTCCCACTCGGTCGCGAGCATCGGCTGGAGCGACTCGTCTCCCGCCAAGAAGGTGAGCGTGTCGTACATCGGGGCGGTGTACATCGCCATCTGCCGCAGTGGCAGCAGGTCGGGGTCGAGCGTGCCCTGCGCGAAGGTCGAGGCGAAGACGAGCTTGCCGTCGCCGTCCGACGACGAGGACGAGGAGCCACCTCCCCGCAGGCGGTCAGTGTGGCAAGTACGACTGCGCCAGCCGCCAGTCCTGCGAACTTGTGCATTCCGGTTCCCTTCGGTGCTTCTGTGGGGCCGACTCCCGAGCCATCGGCGTGCGATGTGTCTACCCTCACAACCTGAATCTGATGTTAGACTCAGTTCCCGCGAGATGGCAAGACCTGAATCCATATCCACTTCAGGAGATGTGGCATGACCGGACGAATCGATGTGCATCACCACGCCGTGGTGCCGGCTTGGGCAACCGAGGTGCGGCACTTCGCTCCGGACCGGCCGGTCCGTTCATGGACGACCACCGACGCATTGCGCGCCATGGACCGTCACGGAGTCTCACGGTCCGTGGTGTCGCTGACTGCACCCGGGGTCTACTTCGGCGACGTCGCACGGGCCGCCGCTGCCGCGCGCGACGCCAATCAGCAGTTGGCGGAGACGCTGGGAAGCCTCGGCCACGACAGCGGGCGGTTCTCGTTCTTCGCCGCCCTGCCGATGCCTGACGTGGAGGCGACCCTCCAGGAGATCGAGCGCGCTTCCAGCCTGGGTTGCGCCGGCTTCACGCTGATGACGAACGTCGACGGCCGCTACCCCGGCGAGGCCGAGTTCGAACCCGTGTGGGCAGAGCTCGACCGCCTCGGCGCGGTGGTGTTCGTGCACCCCAGCTGGACGACGCTCCCGCTCGTCCCCGGGGTCTCGGGCGCGGTCGCGGACTTCCTCCTCGACACCGTGCGCGCCGCCATCAGCCTGTTGTACGGCGGCATCCTCCACCGGCACCGCAACGTGCAGATCATCCTGAGCCACGCGGGCGGTTTCCTGCCCTACTCGGTGCACCGGCTGGCAGCGATGGCCTCGACGATGCTGGAGCCGGTGCGCGACGCGACCGCCCTGCTCGATGACGCGCGCCGCTTCTGGTTCGACACCGCGCTGTCGACGTCACCGACCTCGTTGCCCAGCCTGCTGGCGTTCGCCGATCCGTCGCGGATCCTCTACGGCACGGACTGGCCCTACGCCCTCTCCCCCACGATCGAGTACTTCGAGCGCGAGTTCGAGGCCTTCCCCTCGAGCAGGCCACGCGCGCCGCCATCGAGCACGGCAACGCGCGTCGCCTCTTCGGATTCGCCTGACCGAGCGCGGCGCACGGCGTGCTACTTCGCCGGGCGGTCCCGGCGCGGTTCCGTCTCGAATCGACCGTTGCCCTCGGCCAGCCGGACCAAGGTGTCGCCGGCCGGGAAGGCGTTGGCGTCCTGGCGACGTACCCGCGCCAGCACGGCAGCAGCACCCTGGCGATCGACCCAGCGGAAGGGGCCGCCGAGCGCACGCGGGAAGCCGATGCCCAGCACCGAGGCCACGTCACCGTCGTCGGGGTGGCACAGCGTGCCGTCGTCCCAGCACTGCAACGCCTCCGTGACGAACGCCAGCAGCAACCGCTCGCCCGCCTCACCCGGTGCCACACCGCCACCTGCTCCGACGACGTCGATCACCGCGGCGTCGAGGCCGTCGCGACGCCCGTCGACGTAGCGGTGGAAGCCCTTGGCGAAGCGCTTGCCGCGGTGGCCCGCAGCGATCAGCCGTTCCAGCAGCGACTTGACCGCAGGTACGTCGACCCGTTCGGTCAGGACCTGCTCGGCCACCTGGACGACGCTGGCGGCCAGCACGAGGTCGAGCGTGACCTCGTCACTGGCCTGCAGCGGTCCGACGGGGAACCCGACCTGCTTGGCCTCCGCCTCCACGAGCGCCGGGTCCGCGCCGTCGGCGAGCAGTCGCAGGCCCTCGATCAGCCAGCGGGCATAGACGCGGGAGGTGAAGAAACCGGGCCGGTCGGCGACCACGACCGGCACCTTCCCCAGGGTCCGCGCCATCACACCGGCACGTCGCAGCGCCTCGGGAGCGGTCCCGGCATGAGGCACCAACTCGACGAGCGGCATCCGCTCGACCGGAGAGAAGAAGTGGGTGCCGAGGAAGTTCTCCGGGTGCGTGACCGCACGGCTGAGGCCTCCTACGGGGATCGCCGAGGTGTTGGTGGTGATCAGCGTCTGCTGCCCCACCACCTCGGCGACCTGCGCGAGCGTGTCGGCCTTGAGCCGCGGGTCCTCGAAGACCGCCTCGACGACCACGTCGGCCGTGGCGAACCCCTCCCAACCGGTCGTGCCGGTCCATGCGCCACCAGCACCGTGCGCAGCCTTCTCGGCGCGCTCCCCGGCCTCGGTCAGGCGGGCCTCGTCGATGTCACGCACCGCGGCGCTCACGCCGTGGCCGACGGCGGCCGCAGCGATGCCGGCGCCCATCTGACCACCTCCGACAACGGCCACGGCGGTCGGCCGGTCACCGCCGCGGAACTGCCGCTTGGCCGCGGTCTCGGCATGGAAGAGGTGGATCAGGGCATCGCTCTCGTCGGAGCGGAGCAGCTCGAGGAAGTGCTTGCGCTCGGCCGCCAGACCCGCAGACCGCCCCTGGACCAGTCCCGTCTCGACCACGTCGAGCAACGCGGCGGTGGCCGCGGCACTCGGGGGACGGCGTACGCCGCGTCCCAGGGCGAGTGCCGCCGCGACGTCCGCATCCGTGTTGGGCGAGGTGCGTTCCGGGCGTGGTTCGGTGGCCACCCGCAACGCGGTGGACAGCAGCTCGTCAGCCGAGACGACCCAGTCGGCGAGCCCGAGCTCGACCGCGGCCGCTGCCGGTACCGAGCGGCCGCTGACCATCAGCTCCAAGGCCGTGTCGGCCGCCACCCGCTCCAGGATGAGCTGGGTGCCGCCACCACCGGGGATCAGTCCGAGGGTGGACTCCGGCAGGCCGAGCGTGGCACGGTCGGAGACCAGCAGCGTGCTGGCGCCGAGTGCCACCTCGAGGGCCCCACCCAGCGCGTAGCCGTCGATGGCGACCACGATCGGCTTCGGCGACGCGAGCATCAGCTCCATCAGCTCGTGCGTCGCGGTGAGGAACTCCTCCGTGCCGGGATCGCTGGCCAGCTGGGGCAGCGTGGTCAGGTCGGCGCCGCCGCCGAACGAGCCGGCCTTGCCCGAGATCAGCACCAGCGCGTGGATGCCGTCGTCGGCGAGCACCTCGTCGACCACCGAGCGCAGCTCGGTGAGGACGACCGCGTCGATGACGTTCATGGTCCGGCCGGGCACGTCCAATGTCGCGACAGCGGTGTGACCTTCGCGGGTCACGGTGAGGTTCTGGGACACGTCTTCTCCTTCAGGGGTCGCCCCAGCGCCCGCGGAGCGGGTCGGGGCCGGTCGGTTCGGTCGGTCGGCGGGTCGTCAGGCCGACAAGGTGCCGGTGGGGAAACCACCGGCCTGCAGCACCATCGCCGGCAGCTGCCGGCCCAGCTGCTCCTGCAGCCACTCGCCCGCGATCTGCAGACCGTCGGTGTCGAGGTCATGACTGATGCCGCTGCGCTCCAGCGCATAGGCGAGGTCCTCGGTGGCCACGTTGCCGGTCGCCTTCGGAGCAAACGGGCATCCCCCGATGCCGCCGAGGCTGGAGTCGAGGATGGCCACCCCTCCTCGACCGCGGCAAGCGAGTTGGCCACGCCGGCATTGCGGGTGTTGTGGAAGTGCGCGCGCAGCTCGGTGCCTGCGGGAGCGAGCTCCGCCGCGATACCGAAGCGGCGTCGTACGTCGCGGGGCACGGCCACGCCGATGGTGTCGGCCAGCGACAGCTCGGCCGGGGCCTCCTCCAACGCGCGCTCGAGGATCCGGCGGACCCGCTCCTCAGCCACCTCCCCCTCGAAGGGGCAGCCGAAGGTGACCGCAAGGGTGAGGTTGGCCCTGATGCCGGCGGCCCGCGCCGACTGCGCGATGCGGTGCCAGATGCCGATGCCGCCGTCGATGTCGGTGCCCTGGTTGCGTTGGCTGAAGGTGTCCGTGCAGTGGAGCACCGCATTCACCTCGGTGATGCCGGCGGCAAGGGCACGGTCGAGCCCGCGCTCGTTGAGCACCAGCGCGCTGAAGGTGACATCGGGCTCGGACTCGAGCAGCGCGACCAACTCCTCGGCGTCCGCCATCGCCGGCACTGCCTTCGGGTGCACGAAGCTGGTGACCTCGATGTTGCGGGCGCCGTAGGCAACGGCGTGCTCGACGAGCTGGTGCTTCTGGTCGACGGTCAGCCGAACGGCCTCGTTCTGCAGGCCGTCGCGAGGGGCGACCTCGACGATCCTGACGTGTGCCACCTCGGTCACTGCTTCTCCTTCCGCGCGCCGGTGAAGGTCTCGATCATCTCGCGTGCCCTGTCGGTCTGGATGACCTCGACCTGGTTGTCGGTCTCGGCACGGAGCGCGCCGGCGAGATCGCGCGTCCACGTGTCGTTGAGGAGCCGCTTGGTGCCGGCCAACCCGGCAGGTGCTGAGGCGGCGAGCCGGGCGGCGACGGAGTCGACGAACCCGTCGAGCTCGTCGACGGGCCGGACGCTGTTGATCATGCCCATGGCGAGGGCGTCGGGTGCACTCAACTGGTCGCCCATCAGGGACAGCTCGCGGGCCCGTCGCTCCCCACCAGCCTCGGGAGCAGCCAACTCGCGCCACTGTCGAGCGAGAGGCCGATGTGGATGAAGAGCTGCGCGAAACGGGCGCGCTCGCTGACGTGCACGAGGTCGCAGGCCAGCGCCAGGTTCAGCCCCGACCCTGCGGCGATCCCGTCGATCTTGGCGATCGTGGGGATCGGGAGCTCGTGCACGGCGAGCACGCATCGGTTGGAGACGTCGATCCGCCCCGGCAGGGACGGCAAGTCATCGAGGAGGCCTGCAACGTCCGAGCCGCCGCAGAAGGCACCACCGGTGCCAGTGAGCACCAGCACCCGGTCCTCACCGCCGGGGTCGAGGGAGGTCAGGTGCCCCTCCATCTGCGCCCACATCTCATCGGTCATGGCGTTGCGCTTCTCGGGTCGGTCGATCGTGATCGTGGTGACCCCGGCAGCGCGGTCGATCCGAACCGTCATCGTCCGCCCCCGCGCGGGTTGCGGCCGTGCTCGGACTCGAGGGTGCGCCCAATGATCTCGCGCATGATCTCGTTGGTGCCACCGAAGATGGTCTGGATCGGAGCATCCATGTAGGCACGGCCGATCGGGTACTCCCGCATGAAGCCGTAGCCGCCGTGCAGCTGCAAACACTGCTGAACGACGTCCTGCTGCAGCTCCGTGGTGAGCAGCTTGCCCTTGGCCGCGTCGACGGCGGAGAGCTCCCCGGTTGTGCAACGTGATCAGGTGATCGACGAAGACCTGGGTGCCGTCGATCCGTGCCGCGAGCTCGGCCAGCTTGAAACGGGTGTTCTGCAGGTCGAGCACCCGGGTGCCGAAGGCCTCACGATCGGCGCAGTAGTCGACAGTCCAGCCGAGTGCCGTGCGGGAGGCCGAGATCGCCGAGACTGTGAGGCCCAGCCGTTCCTGGGCGAGATTGTCCATCAGGATCGCGAAACCAGCGCCCTCGGAGCCGATGAGGTTGTCGACCGGGACACGCGCGTCGTCGAAGAAGAGCTCCGCGGTGTCCTGGCTGCGCAGGCCGATCTTGTCGAGGTGACGGCCCCGGCTGAAGCCGGCAGTCGGGTCCTCGACCGCGATCAGGCTCATGCCCTTGTGCTTGGCGGCCGGGTCGGTCTTGACCGCCACGATGTAGAGGTCGGCGTTCAGCCCGTTCGTGACGAAGGTCTTGGCGCCGTTGAGCACATAGTGGTCGTCCTCGCGACGCGCGGTGGTGCGGATGGCCGCCAAGTCCGAGCCCGCACCGGGCTCGGTCATCGAGATGGCACCCATGATCTCGCCGGTCACCATGCCCGGGAGCCAACGCTTCTTCTGCTCCTCGGTGGCGCTGTCCAGCAGATACGGAAGGAACACGTCGTTGTGGAGGGTGATGCACATGCCGGAGCCGATCACCCCGGCCCGCTGCAGCTCCTCGCCGATGATGGCGTTGTAGCGGAAGTCCGACTCGCCCAGCCCGCCGTACTCCTCCGGCACCGCCATGGCGAGGAAGCCCTGCTCCCCCGCCTTGAGGAACATCTCGCGGTCGATCCTGCCCGCCTGCTCCCACCGGTCGTGGTGGGGGACGATCTCGGTCTCGACGAAGGTCCGGAAGCTGCCCCGGAAGTCATCGTGGGTCTGGTCATACAGGTTGCGTCGCATGCCTGTCGTCCTCTCAGCGTGCGGTCCAGCCGCCGTCGACGGCGATGATCTGTCCAGTGATGAAGGTGCTCGCCGAGGAAGCGAGCAGGAGCAGCGCGCCGTCGAGCTCGTCGAGCCGGCCGGGGCGGCCCACCGGGGTGTTGCGGCCGAGGAACGCCAGCGACTTCTCGTCGGCCAGCAGCTCATCGGTCTGCTCGCTCGGGAAGAAGCCCGGCGCGATCGCGTTGACCCGGATCCCCAGCCGGGCCCACTCGGCACCCAGCTGACGGGTCAGGTTGACGACGCCGCCCTTGGCTGCGCAGTAGGAGGCCTGCGTGATCGGCCACGAGCCAACCAGGCCGAGGATCGAGGCGATGTTGATGATCGAGCCGCCCTCGGGCATCGCCTTCGCCGCCGCCTTCGCCACTTGGAAGGTGCCGGTGAGGTCGACCTCGAGCGTGGCCCGGAACTCCTCGACCGTCGTCTCCAGCGCGGGCTTCGCGTCGCCGAAGCCGGCGGCGTTGACCACGACCTGCGGCCCACCCAGCTCCTGCGCCCGCGCCATGAGCGCGTCGACCGCCACCGAGTCCGTGACGTCGCAGGTGAAGGGCACGATCGCCGGGGTGGTCGCTGCCAACTCCTCCAGCCGGTCCGTACGTCGAGCCGCCGCCACCACGGTCGCGTGGTTGTCGGCGAGCACCCGGCAGAAGTGGCGCCCGATCCCGCTGGAGGCGCCAGTCACGACGACCACCTGCCCGGCCAGGTCGGCGCGCAAGGTCACGAGAGCCGCTCGATGATCGTCGCGTTGGCCATGCCGCCGCCTTCGCACATCGTCTGCAGGCCGTAGCGCCCGCCGGTGCGCTCGAGCTCGTGGAGCAGGGTGACCATCAGCTTGGCGCCCGAGGCACCCAACGGATGGCCCAGTGAGATGCCACCACCGTTGACGTTGACCTTCGACGAGTCCGCCTGCAGCTCCTTCTGCCACGCCACCACGACCGGCGCGAACGCCTCGTTGACCTCGAAGAGATCGATGTCGTCGACGCCGAGCCCGCTGCGCTCCAGGGCCCGCTGCGTCGCCGGGATCGGAGCGGTCAGCATCTCGACCGGGTCGGCGCCGACCACGCTCATCTGGCGGATGGCCGCCCGCGGGCGCAGACCGAGCGCAGCTGCCGTCTCCTCGCGCATGATCAGCACTGCGGCGGCGCCGTCCACGATCTGCGAGGCGTTGCCGGCGGTGACCCGTCCCTCGGGGAGGAAGGAGGGCTTCAGCCCGGCCAACGCCTCGGGCGAGCTCGCGCGGATGCACTCGTCGACGCGGAGCAGGTCATCGTGCACGGTGACCTCGCCGGTCTCCTTGTCACGGGTCCTGCGCTGCACCGGGAGGATCTCGCGCTCGAACCGGCCCTCGTCACGGGCCTGCGCGGCTCGCTGTTGGCTGGAGAGCGCATAGGCGTCGATCTCCTCACGGGTGATCCCCCACTTGTCGACGATCAGTTCGGCCGACAGCCCCTGCGGCACCAGGCTCGGCACCCCGAACGTCTCCCGGTCTGCATAGCGGGCCATCAGCTTCTCGCCGTAGACGGCCCGGATGTCGCCACCCGGCGCGTTGGAGAACATCGGCACGGTGCTCATGCACTCGACGCCGGCCGCGATGACGATGTCCATCGCCCCCGACATCACGGCTTGGGCTGCGAAGTGGATCGCCTGCTGGGAGGACCCGCACTGCCGGTCGATAGTGGTGCCCGGAACGGTCTCGGGGAGTCCCGCCGCCAGCGCGGCGTTGCGGGCGATGTTGGTGCTCTGCGGGCCGACCTGGCTGACGCAGCCCATGATCACGTCGTCGATCCTGGCCGGGTCGATCCCGCTGCGCTCAACGAGCGCCTCCAGGATCTCGCTGGCGAGCTCGACGGGGTGCCACCCGGACAGGGATCCTCCCCGCTTGCCTGCGGGAGTGCGGACGGCTTCGACGATGACGGGTGTGGACACGTGAGTTCCTCTCGGAAGATGTGGTCAGACGGCGGTGACGAGCAGGTCGAGGCAACCCGCCTCGACTGCTCGGTGCCGGTGCTGGTCAGGGGTGCCGGCGGTCGAGGCAGTGGCCCGGGCCCGGCGGAAGAACAGGTGGGCGTCGTGTTCCCACGTGAAGCCGATGCCGCCGGAGACCTGGATCAGGGTCCGGGACGCGGCGTGGAACGCGGTGGCTGCCTCGCCGCGCGCGAGCAACGACACGGCGAGGGCGGTGTCGGCCCGCTGACCGTCGGCAGCGGCCGCACCAGCCGCAACGAGAGCTCGGGCGGCAACCACCTCGAGTGCGGTGTTGGAGCAGTGGTGCTGGATCGCCTGGTAGGTGCCGATCAGTTGACCGAACTGGCTACGGACGCCTGCGTAGTCGACCATCTCGGCCAGACAACCCTCTGCGCCGCCGACCTGCTCGGCCGCGAGCAGCAGCCGGGCCACCACGAAGTGCCGGAGCAGCGCCTCCAGATCACCCGGTGCAGTCAGCAACAGGGCGGGGGCGTCCTCGACGACCACGTGGGCCAACCGAGCGGTGAGGTCGGCGACGGGAAGCTCATCGCGGCCGGTGCTGGAGTTCTCCAGCCGGACCAGCGCGATGGCCGGACCCTCGGCCGCCCGCACCCGAGCCACGACGAGGTCGGCGACCGCGCCGTGGGTGACGGAGGCGAGACGACCGCTCACCTTCGCGTCGACGTACTCCGCGCAGTCACCGTCCTCGACGTGACTGAATCCGGCAACGGCCTCGCCGGTGAGGAAGCGTTCGACGTCGACCGTCCACTCCGGTCCGGCCGCCTCGGGCTCGGCCCCGGCGAGGGCCCAACCGAGCAGTGCGGTGGCGCGGATCGGGCCGGGAGTCAGAGCGACGCCACACTCCTCGACGGCCGCCACCAGGTGCTGCACACCCAGGCCGAGGCCTCCCCACTCCTCCGGAGTGGCCATCGCGGCCAGACCGAGCTGCTCGGCGAGCCTGCGCCACTCGGCTCTGTCGAAACCGTCGTGCTCGAGCTCGCCACCGGCATCGGCGTCACGCAACCGGCGAGCGCCCTCCGCCGCAGGGCCCGCCGCGAAGTAGTCGCGCAGCGCGCCGCGGACCTCGTCAGGGGTCAGTTCGTCGTCGGTCATGTCGTCACCTTCAGGACTTCGGGCAGCGTGGATCGGGTGATCTTGCCGGTGGCGGTCTTCGGCAGCTCCGTCAGGAAGACCACCGTGCGCGGCACCTTGTATCCGGCCAGCCGGGCCCGGCAGTGAGCCATGACCGTGGCCGCGTCGAGCTCCGGGGTACGGGCCACGACGGCGGCGCACACGCGTTGACCCCACCGTTCGTCCGGAGCAGCGAAGACCACCGACTCGAGGATCTCGGGGAGCTCTGCGAGCACCTGCTCGACCTCACCGGGGTGCACGTTCTCCCCACCGGTGATGATCATGTCGTCGGAGCGGCCTTCGATGTAGATGTAGCCGTCGGCGTCCATCCGCCCGACGTCACGGGTGTTGACCCACCCGTCGACGAAGACGCGGCGGGACTGTTCCGGCCGGTTGATGTACTCGTGTGCCATGAAGGGGGTGCGGAACCAGAGCTCCCCGACTCGCCGGGGCCGACCAGCGCGCCGGTGAGCATGTCGCGCACCTGCGCCTCCACACCCACGGTGCACCTGCCCGCCGAGCCGAGACGTTCACTGTGCTCGCCCTCGAGGATGTGGTCCTCGGGCGCGAGGTAGGTGACGACACCGCCGGCCTCCGTCATGCCGAAGACCTGGCAGAACTCGCTGTCGAAGACCTCCATCGCCTCACGGAGCATCGCCACCGTGATCGGAGAGGCGCCGTAGGCAAGGTGCCGGAACGACGAGATGTCTGCGGGCTCCGCCTTCAACTGGTCGATGAGGATGCGGATCAGCGTCGGCACGAAGACCGCGTGGGTGATCTTCTGCTCCGACAGGGCCCGCACGATGCCCGCCGGCGACGCGTCCGCGACGTAGACCTGCCGCGAGCCGTAGAGCAGGCCGTACTGCACCCAGTAGGCGCCGGCCAGGTGGAAGACCGGCGGCACGATGAGCAGTCGGGACTCGGGATCGAACCCGTGGACCACCGGCGTGGTGGCGCCGATCTCCACGCCCAGGCGGTCGTAGGGAACCGCCTTGGGCGCACCGGTGGAGCCGGACGTGAAGAACACCATGGCCACGTCCTCGGCGTGCGGCTCCCGTGGCGCCACCGGGTCACGGTCGGACCACGGGGTCGCCGTCGTCTGGTCGATGACCTCGACGCGGATGCTGTCGCCCGCGACCACTTGCGCTCGCTCGGCGAAGTCGGCACTCGTGAAGATGTGGGTGACTCCCACCTCCCGGCAGCACGCCACCAGGTCGGCGTCGGGAAGCCGCCAGTTGAGGCCCACCAGCGCGGATCGCTGGCGGAGTGCGCCCATGAGGGTCACGGCATAGCCGACGTCGTTCGCACCGAAGAACGCGACCTTCGAACCCGCTCCCCGGTCTCCGCAATGATGCTGGCGCAGCGTCCGGCTGCGAGGTCGAGCTGCGACCAGGTCATCTCGACGGCGAGTCCCGAGATGGCGACGGCGTCGGGACGCTCCGCAGCGTGCTTGCGCAGGGCCTCGTCGATCGTCGTCTCCGGCCATTCCCGCTCCGGAGCTCCGCTCACACTGATGTCCACGACCGCTCCCTCAGCCACTCGGTGATCACGTCGACCGCCTCCTTGAGGTACGGCGTCTGGTCCGGACCTGAGTAGTAGTGCGTCGCTCCCTCAATGATCTTGAGGGTCTTGTCGGGATGCCCCACCGCGTCGAACAGGCGCTGGGTGTGACTCGGCGTGCAGGCGTCGTCGGCGGTGTTGCCCACCACCAGTGTCGGCACGGCGAGATCCTCGGCGCAACGCGGACCGTCACCGTGGGCGTCGTCGTAGCTCCACTGGGACAGCCAACTGCGCAGCGTGCTGAACCGGGCGAGTCCGACCGGGCCCATGTTCACGATCTTCGGGTCGCCGAGGTAGCAACGCCCGGGGGTGCGGTCGTTGGGGTCGAGCGTCGCGTCGAGCCACCGCGGGTCGGCCATGGTGCCGTGCACGGTGAAGGCCCGCTCCATGAGGGGTTCCCCCGCCTCACGCAGCGCGGCCAACTCCTCCTTGACCCAGGCCGTGATCCGACGGTTGCGGTCGATCTGGGCAGCACGGTAGCGCTCGAGGAACTCCGGCGAGTACGGCGGCTGGTTGGGGTTGTCCGGGTTGTAGAGGTCGAGCTCGGGATCACGCCGGGACGGGTCGGACTCGTCGAGGATCGAGGGGTCCATCCACTCCGTCAGGGTGCCGTGACGGCTGACATGGGCGGCCAGCAGCATCATGCCGTCGGCAGCCGGGAGGTCCAGCTGGGTGAGGTCGGGCGCCTCGCCCGCAGGAGTCTGGGTGACGGTCGCCTTCTGGGCCTGCTGCTGGTAGTAGAGCGACAACGCGCCGCCGCCGCTCCAACCGGCCAGGATGACCTTCTTGTAGCCGAGCCGCTCCTTGGCGTCCTTGATGCAGGCGCCGAGATCCTGGACGACCTTCTCCATGATCAGGGCGTAGTCGGCACCGCGGTAGCGGCTGTTGCAGTAGATGACGTGGTGGCCGGCCCGCGGCAGGGCGTTGCTCATCGGGAGGTAGGCGCCGCCGCCGATCGGGTGCATGAACACGATGACCGTGTCGGAGTCGACGTCCTTGGGTCGGAGTAGGTAGCTCTCCAGCACGACGGACTCCGTGACGCCACCGTAGGTGTCGCGGTAGGCGGAATCGTCCTCGAAGACGACGAGGTAGGGGATCCGCTCGTAGTCGTGCTTGCTCATACCCGGACCTCCTCGGCGACATCGGCCTGCACGGCGTTGCTCATCACGGGGGTGGCGGTGAGCCGACGACGGGTGTCGATGGCGATGACCTTCCACTCCACGCGCTTGTCCTCGTCGTGGCGACGGCGAGCACGCTCGCGGGCCCGCTCCGGGATGCCGTGGTGCAGGCCCTGCGGCGCGTGACCGATCAGGCCGGCCGGCATGTCCACGCCGAAGACGCTGCCGCCGTGGTAGAAGGCGATCTCGTCGTAGTCGACGTTGCGGTGGTACCACGGGATGCGCTCCACACCCGGCTTGCCCTCGGCCGGGCGGGGCAGGAAGTTCATCACGTAGACCCCGGTGGCCTGCATGAACAGATGCACCGTCGGCGGCAGGTGCACGTCGTCGGACCCGAGCACGTCGTAGTCCTCGATGTTGTAGGTGAAGGGGAAGTTGTCGCCCTTCCATCCTTCGACGTCGAGGGGTGGAACTTGTAGAAGAGCTTGGTCAGCCCCTCCCGCTGCCGGAACCGCACCTCGTACTCGTCGCGACCGTCCTCCGCGAACGCTTCCGCCTCGGGGACGGTGATCAGCGACGAGTCGAACGGGAAGAAGCGGCCCAGGTAGGCGTCCTGCGGGATCCGGAAGTCTTCGGCCGCCTCGATGATCAACAGGTGCGAACGATCGCTGGGCACCTGGCGGTGGGTGCAGGCCTTGGGGATGTAGACGTAGTCGCCGGCGCGGTAGGGCAGCCGACCGAACTCGGTCTCGAAGTAACCGGTGCCCTGGTGCACGAAGATCAGCTCGTCGCCGTCGACGTTGCGGGTCCAGAAGGGAGCGGCCTCGGCCCGCTTGCTCAACGAGATCCTGCAGTCCTCGTTGTAGAACATGAGGAGCGGCTCGCCGGCCGGGTCGTGCTCGTCGGTCGGCGAGAGCGCGAACGTGTCGGTGTCCACCCCGCCGAGGTCCCCCTCGAGGCGGAACTTGGTGGGGTCGTTCTTGCGGTAGAGATGAGCGGCGCGTCCGGAGAATCCGAAGCGGCCGAGTTCGTCGTCCTTGAGTGCACCGACATCTCGGTGGATCCGGCGCGGGGTGTTGCCGCTGCGGAGCTGCACGAAGGATTCCATGGTGGTTCTCCTCACTGACTGGGCGTCTACTTGGGGGACGGGGCAGGCCGAGACCCCGTTGGGCGATGACGTTGAGCTGGATCTCGTCGGTGCCGCCTGCGATGTGGAGAGCAGGCACGCCGAGGATGAATTCGGACCAGGCGAAGGAGTCCTTCTCACCGTGGTCGGTGAAGGCACTCTCCCCCAGAACGGCCTCGGCGAGATCGGCGATCTCATCGGCGGCACGGGCCATCAGCATCTTGAGCACGGAGCCGGAGATCGGCTCGAGCTGGTGGGTCCAGGCCCCGGGCGTGAGACCGGCGGCTGCCCGCAGTGCGGTGACGGCAGCCACGCACCGGGCCACCTGCGGCGCCAGGACCGGGTCGGCCTCCGCACCGAGTCGACGTACCAAGGTGTGGAGCCGCTCCAGCACGTACGGCGTGACCGGACCGGCCGCGCCGCTCATCTTGCTGCGCTCGGATCCGAGGCTGGTGCCGGCGACTCGCCACCCCTCCCCGACCGCACCGATGCGGTGGGAGTCGGGGACCCGGACCTCGTCGAGGAAGACCTCGTTGAAGGCGGCGCCACCCGTCATCTGACGGATCGGCCGGACGGTGACTCCGGGCGCGTGCATGTCCACGAGGAACATGGTGAGTCCAGCGTGCTTCTGGGCAGACGGATCGGTGCGGACGAGCGCCTCACCGACGTCGGCGAGGTGGGCCATCGACGTCCAGACCTTCTGGCCGGTGATCACCCAGTCGTCCCCGTCGCGCACCGCCTTGGCAGTGACCCCGGCGAGGTCGGAGCCCGCGCCGGGTTCGGAGAACAGTTGGCAGCCCACGGTCTCGGCCCGGTAGAGCCGGGTGAGCTCTCGGCGTCGCAGCTCCGGGCTGGCGTGGTGGAGCAGTGCCGGACCGACGATGTTGAGCCCGACGAAGAGCAGTTCCCGGGAGGGGAAGCCCATGTCGTCGAGGACGTCGTCGAGGACGTCGTCGTGTGCCGGCGTCAGCTCCATCCCACCGAACTCGCCGGTGCCGCTCGGGAAGGCGAGACCGGCGTCGTACAACGCGGCCTGGAACCTCCGGGCCCGGGCGACCTCTTCCTCGTGGCCGTCACGGAGCTCCTCCACCGAGGCGATCCGGTCGTCGACCTCGGTGACGTCGTCCGACTCGGCGAACTCCGCGACAAGGGGTTGCAGGCGTTGCCGCAACTCCTCCGCGAACGCCACGAGCGGCTGGTCGTCGGTCATGCCAGACCAGCGAGATCCAGGGCCAGCTTCTTGGCCTTGTCCATGTCGTAGTGCTTGCGGGCGACCAGCCGCTGGGCGAAGAGACCGCCGCCGGACTGGATCATGGTCACCTGCTGCCAGCCGCCGTAGGCGTCGGCGGTGAAGTCACGGATCGCGTGGAAGAGCCGGGTGCGGTACTCACCGCTGATGCCCTCCTTGGTCGCCATGTACTTCTCGATGTAGGGACCGACCTCGTCGTTCTCGAGGTCGGCGATCGAGGGCGCGGTGACGATGGACCCACCACCGATGTCGTGGACGTGGCGCACCATCAGGCTGTATTCGGAAGCCGCGTAGTGCTTGGCGGCATTGGTGAAGAGCTCACTCGGGAAGTACCAGCCCTCCGCAGTCGGCTCGGCATTGGCGATGGCCGCTTCGAGCCCGGCGCGGGTGAGGGTCGCATAGATGACCATCTCGGCGATCTTCTCGCGGATGTGATGGATCTTCTCGGTGCCGTTCGCCTCGGCGATGAGCTCGGCGAGGCCAACGAGGGTGTCACCGAACTCGGCCATGTGGGCAGTGCCCCCGAGGCGCTCCCACAGGCCGAGCGAGTGGGCGAACGTCGCGGAGTGCTTGACCTCGCCGGCGAGGAAGATCCGCTCGTTGGGCACGAAGACGTCGTCGAGGATGATGAAGCCCTCGGGCATGTTGTGCTGGCTGCTCGCCGGGAAGTCCTCGATCCGCTCGCGCGGGGCGTAGCTGGTGTTGACGATCTTCACCCCGGGAGCGTTGACCGGGATGGCGCAGGCGACCGCGTAGTCCTCCTCGCCCTCCTTCATGTTCTTGGTCGGCATCACCACGAGCTCGTGGCTGATCGATGCCGAGGAGATGTGGAGCTTCGCACCGCGCACGACGATGCCGTCGGGGCGGCGCTCGACGATCCGGGTGTAGACGTCGGGGTCCTCCTGCTTGCCCGGCGAGAGTCGCCGGTCGCCCTTCGCGTCGGTGATCGCCTGCACACAGCGCAGGTCGTTGACGCGGCAGTACTCGAAGTACTTCTCGATCCGCTCGGCGTGCTCCGGCAGGTCCTTGCGCATCCGCGCAGCGGCGGTGAGGAGCGCGAGGAGACCCTGGCTGGTGGTCACGGTGACCATGTCCCAGTGGAGGAGCTCGTCGATGATCTCGCGCAGCTCGTCCTTGCTGTGCGGGATGCGGAAGTAGTCACCGCTGGCGTCGTCGCCGGACTTGTAGTGCTGCTCGTAGCCGTCGCCGACAAGCTTCACGGCCTGGGCGAACTGGGGGTGCTCGGCGAGGTCCTTGATCTCCTCGCCCTCGGCGAAGATGCGCCGCCCGTCATCCAGCGAAGCCAGGTATTCAGCCCTGCTCATCATTGCCATGTGCTCTCTCCTCAAGTTCTGGGTCTTCCTCGAACGATGTTTCTGATGTTAGATTCAGATTCAGATTCTGGCAAGGCCCGAATTGCGGGCAGCACGGAGGACGGACGAAGATGCAGCAGGCAAGCAACTGCTGGGCGGACCGCCACGCGTGGCGTCACACCGGCACTCGACTGGGCACGACGGAAGGGGGCGGACCGCATGGCAGCAACGCGCAAGGGTCAGCGCACCGAAGCCGCATTTCTCAACGCTGCACGCCAGACGTTTGCGGAGAACGGGTACTTCAACACGAAGATCTCGGACATCGCTGCAGCGGCTGGACGCTCGACGGGCTCGTTCTACAACTACTACGACAACAAGGAGCAGCTCCTGGTCGCGCTGCTCGAGGAGTTCACGACGGAGATCGTCGAGGCCTCCGCGCTGCCCAGGGCGCACGATCCGGCCGAGGGGGTGCGCTCCGCCGTCACGGCCTACTGGAACAGCTACAAGAAGTACCTTCCGGAGATGATCGGCCTCTTCCAGATGTCGATGATGGACGACGAGTTCCAGCAACGGTGGCGCGAGAACCGCGCCCAGGGCATCCGGCAGATCCTCGTCGGGCTCCAGGCAGCCGACCGTTCCGGTCAGCAGATCAGGCTCCCGCTCGACCTGCTCGCCTCAGCGCTGGTCTGCACGTTGGAGTCGTTCTGCTGGACCTGGCTGGCCGCGGGCGGCGATCTCGGAGTCGAGGCGCCCGATGACGAAGCAGCGATCGACACCCTCAGCGCCATCTGGTACCGCACCGTGTACGGCGCTTCCCCAACCGGCTGAGGCACCCTCGTGCCTCGCCCCCGATCACCGTGGAGGTGTGGCATGAGCAAGGGTCCACTGGAGGACATCACAGTCGTCGAGTTCGGCGGCTTCATCGCAGGCCCGTTCGCCGGGCAGCTGTTGGGTGACTACGGCGCCCGCGTGATCAAGATCGAGCCGCCGGCAGGTGACCCGATGCGCACGTGGGGCGTGCTCCACGAAGGCAGGAGCCTGTGGTGGCCCGGGATCGCGCGCAACAAGGAGTCCGTGGTCCTGGACCTGAAGTCCGAGGATGACCGGGTGATGGCCCGGCAGATCATCGCCGGCGCCGACGTGGTGCTCGAGAACTTCGCCCCCGGCCGGATGGCTGGGTGGGGTCTCGACTACGAGACGCTCGCAGCTGAGCACCCCGGCCTGATCATGGCCCACGTGTCCGGCTTCGGACAGGACGGCCCGCGCGCCAAGGACCGCGGCTTCGGCAGCGTCGCCGAGGCAATGGGCGGGCTGCGCGCCCTCATGGGCTTCCCCGACCGACCGCCGGTGCGGGCCGGGATCAGCCTTGGCGACGAGGTCGCCGGCATGTTCGCCGTCATCGGCATCATGGCTGCGGTCAACGAGCGCCACCGCACTGGCCGCGGGCAGGAGGTGGACGTCGCCCTCTACGAGAGCATCTTCGCGCTCACCGAGTCGTTGCTCCCCGACCACGAGCTGGGTGGCGTGACCCGTACCCGTACGGGGAGCACCCTGCCCGGTGTGGCGCCGTCCAACGTCTATCCCACGAAGGACGGTGTCGAAGTGCTGATCGCCGCCAACTCCGACCCGCTCTTCGGCCGGCTCTGCACGGCGATGGGCAGGCCCGACCTCGCCACCGACGAACGCTTCGCGACCCACTCCGCTCGGGGCGTCCACGCACAGGAGCTCGACGGGATCATCGCTGCCTGGACCCGAGGCCTCGACGCAGCCACGGTCGAGCAACTGATCGACGACCACGCCATCCCGCGTGGTCGGATCTACACCCCGACGACATCTTGGGAGACGAGCAGTACGCCGCCCGGGGCATGGTCACCCGGGTCGAAGCCGAGGGATACCCGGCGCCGGTGCCGATGCCGAGCGTGGTGCCGCGCCTCACCAGGACCCCCGGCACGATCCGGTCGGCAGGTCCGACCCTGGGGGAACACACCGAGGCGATCCGCAAGGAGTTCGGCTCGGTCTGACGCCATGCCTTCGTGACAACCGCCCTTGTGGCAACCGTGCGGCCCGCTCCACCTCGGTGAGGCGGGCCGCATCGTTCCCACTGTCGGTGGGCCGTGACACGATGCGCGCCATGAGCGATCGTCCGAGTTTCAGCGCACCGCTGTTCACCTTCGTCGCGGTGTCGCTGGTGCACCTCGGGGCGCAGCTCTTCGGCGGCGACGGCCTGGCCGCCGGCACCCAGCTGGTGCTCATGCCAGCGCTCGCCTGGCTGTTGCTGATGCGCGGCACCGCCGCCCCGGCGCGGTTGGTGCAGTGGGCGCTGATCGCCCTCTTCTGCTCCTGGCTGGGCGACTCGCTCCCCCGCTTCGCCACGGGTGACACGGCCTTCCTGCTGATGGTGGGTGGGTTCTTGCTGGCCCAACTCTGTTATGCCGTGGCGTTCTGGCCCCATCGCGACCGCTCCGTGTTGAGCCGCCCTCTCCTCGTGGCGCCTTACGTCGTCGGCTTCGTGGCACTGTTGGCGCTGCTGGCCCCGGAGGCGGGCTCGCTGCTGCCGGCCGTGCTCATCTATGCCGTCGCGCTGGTCACGATGGGGGTGCTCTCGACCGGGTTGGGGCGCCTGGCCGGAGTGGGTGGCCTGCTCTTCATGCTGTCCGACACCCTCATCGCCTTCAGCGCGCTCCGAGACTGGTCGCTGCCCGGGCACGGCTTCTGGGTGATGTCGACCTACCTGCTGGCGCAACTCTTCCTGGTCGTGGGTGTGATCAACGCTCGTCAGAGCACGACGGGACGGCCCTCGGTCAGCTCGCGCACCCAGCGGCCATAGCGACTGTCGTCCGTGGCTGCCTCAGCGACGGTGACGGGCTCGTCCGCCACCCAGGCCACGACGTCGGCAGGCACGGTGACACTGCCCGCCGGGTCGGATCGTCCGGCCTGGATCGCCATCTCCCACGGCACGTCGCGCAGCGGATCCACCGGCTCGACCCCGAGCAGCACGACCGTGCCCGGCTCGTGCCCCGACAGGTCGAGCGAACGGTCGGTGATCACGACCTGAGGAAGGTGCTCCGTCACCCGACCTTCTCGCCACTCGACGAAGGTGCCACCGAGACGCGCCACGGCGAGGAGGGTCAGGAGCTCGGTCCACGGATCTTCCACGGCAGTCATCACTGCTGTGCCGACCTCGACGCCCACGCCGCGCAACAACCCGGCGAGCGCGCCGACCTGCTCGAGCACCTGCGCTCGGTCGAGTTCCTTCTCCCCTGCACCGCAGGGTCCGAGGCCAGACCACGGATCACGGAGAGGTCAAGGGCGTCGAAGCAGAGGTTCATGGCGGTTCCTCGGTGGGCGGGGAGGGTCGTGACAAAGGCTACGTTGGCGAAGGCACTGCACGACGAGGCGACGCGAGCACAGACGAAAATCGGTTGCCGAGCGGCCGCCGCACGCCCGAGACTGAGGAGAGCAAGCGCACGACGCCGTCGTGCACCGGATGAGAGGAGACGTGCCGTGACTGTGGCCACCTTCAGCCTGCCCATTCCCTCCTCTCCCCTCCGGAGCACTCTTGACCGACGTACCGTTCACCGAACCTGACGACCTCGCCTTCGACTGGGTGGTCACCGACGACCTCGACGAGACCACCCAACGCTGGTCCACCTGGCTCGACGTGGAGCCACTGTGCCGCGGCCCCGAGCCACGTCCCGACTGGGTGGTGACCGAGCAGGCTGCCGTCGACACCGAGCTCGGGATCCTCAAGACCGGCAAGGAGGCCGAGGTGCACCTGCTGGAGCGGGCGGTCCCCGAGGGGCGGTCCGTGGTGATGGCCGCCAAGCGCTACAAGGGGCGCGAGCACTCCTCGTTCCACCGCAACTCGGCCTACACCGAGGGCTGGTCGACACGCCGCTCCCGCGACCGCCGAGCGATCAAGGCCCGGAGCAGCTTCGGACGTGAGCTCGCCTCCACCCAATGGGCGAACGCCGAATGGCAGGCACTGTGCCGCTTCTGGTCGGCCGGGGTGCCGGTGCCCTACCCGGTGCAGATCGACGGCACGGAGATCCTCATGGAGTTCGTCCACGTCGATGGCGAACCCGCTCCGCGGCTGGCCCAGACCCGACCGGGTCCGGATCTCCTGCATTCATGGTTCGCGCAGGTGCGTGATGCGATGACTGCCCTGGCCCGCGAGGGCGTCGCGCACGGAGACCTGTCGCCCTACAACATCCTCGCGGCGGGCGAGAGGATCGTGGTGATCGACCTGCCCCAGGCCATCGATCTCGCCGGCAACACGCAGGGCTTCGACTTCCTGCACCGCGACTGCCGCAACGTGTGCGCGTGGTTCCGGCGGCGGGGGCTGGATCCTGGCCTCGCCGACGAGGAAGCACTCTTCGCGGAGCTGACCGCCCAGGCGTTCTGAGCGGGACCGGGCCCGATCAGCGGGAGGGCTGTCCAGCGAGTGCCGAGCGGGAAGCAGACTGCGTGTCACCCTGCCCGCACCACGCGGGTCGTCACACACCCGAGGAGACTCGTGATGGACTCGGTCACCCAGATCACCAACCTGCTCTACCGCTACGCCGAGCTGATCGACAGCGGCGACCTGGAGGGCACCGCGCAACTCTTCGCCAAGGCGCGCTTCGAGTTGCGCGCCGGCCACGTGCTCGAGGGAGCGGCGCCGGTGCTGGCGCTGTGGCAGGCCAACGTGCGCCTCCACGAGGACGGAACTCCCCGCACCAAGCACCTGATCACCAACCCGATCGTGGAGGTAGACGAGGAGGCCGGGCGAGCAACCTGCCGCTCCTACTACACGGTGATCCAGTCGACCGAAACGCTCCCGCTGCAGCCGATCGCCGCGGGCCGCTACCACGATGAGTTCGTGCGTGAGGACGGTGCCTGGCGCTTCGACTACCGCAACTACTCCTTCTTCGACCACGCCGGCGACCTGAGCCAGCACCTGCTCAAGATCCCGAAGGTCTGAGCGCGCGCCGGCGGCCCACCGCAGTAGCGTGGAGGTCATGACCTCGCTGATGCTCGTGGGCGCGACCGGCGCAGTAGGTGCGCGTGCCCTCACCTTCGCCCTGGCCGATCCGCGTGTCGACCGCGTGGTGGCACTCACCCGTCGTCCCTTGGCCGACCCCGATCCGGAGATCCGGGTGAGCCTCGACAACCGGGTCGTCGACTTCGATGCGCTGGCCGCGGACAGTGACTTCTGGTCGGTCGACGCGGTTGCCTGTGCGCTGGGTACGACGCGCAGGATCGCCGGGAGTGCCGAGGAGTTCCGACGCATCGACCACGACATCCCGGTCCGGGTGGGCCAGCTGGCACGAGCTGCCGGAGCCGATTCGTTCGCGTTGGTCTCCTCGGTGGGTGCCGATGCGGGTTCTCGCAACCTCTACCTGCGCGTCAAGGGAGAGACCGAACGCGACCTGCAGGAGCTGGGATTCGCGGCGTTCACCGCAGTGCGGCCCTCCGGCCTGTACGGCGGCGCCCGGACCCGGGATGAGAACATCGGCGACCGCCTCGTCGGGGTCAGCCGCGTCCTCTCCCCGTGCTTCCGCGCCGGGTGCGACCCGTGCACGTGGACCGCGTGGCGGCGGCGCTGATCGATGCCGCGCTCGAGGCGAGCGCCGGCGTCCACGTCCGGGAGTCGGAGACGCTCTGAGCAATTGCGGACGCACCCTGTCCTGAACGACTGGTTGTGTGGTCCTTGCCAGCAACGACCAACGAGGAGGCCCCATGCCCAGGCCCAACCTGTTCCTGACCTACGTCACCGACACCGAGCGCTCGACCGCCTTCTACGGCGAACTCTTCGAGATGGAGCCGGTCTTCACCAGCCCCCGCTACGTCGCCTTCGAGGTCGCTCCCGGAGTGCTCTTCGCTGTGTGGAGTGGACGACCGGACGCCGCCACCCCGGCGACCCCGCGCACCTCGGAGGTCGGGCTGATGGTGCCGGGCGAGGCGAGTGTCGTCGACGACCTCTTCCGCGCCTGGAAGGCGAAAGGGGTGACGGTCGTCGACGAGCCCTACGACGAGCCCTTCGGCCGTACCTTCGTGGTGGCTGACCCGGACGGCAACCTGATCAGGGTCTCGCCGACCGACTGAGCACGCTGATCCCCCGGCTCACCACCACCGGCTCACCACCACCGGGTCTCCGACACCGTCGCCGTCCACCGGCGAATCTCGTCAGGAGACCTCAACACCACGACGGGCAGGTCCGGTCGGGCGGCGGCGACGTGCGCGAGCCGCCCCGGCCCCAAGCGATGCGTCCGCCACGCCCACCGGATGATGTGGTCACGGTCGCCGAAGATCGTCCAGAACGGAGGTTCGACGTTTCCGTTCCAGAGGACCTCGCGGCGTAGCGACCGGCGCACGGTCCGCGCGACCACACGGCGCATGACCACGCGCCGGTTGAGCAGCAGATGGACCACGAGGTCACAGCGCTCCAGAAGGATCGGCCGTGCAGCACCGTACTGGTACTCGGTGATCCACGACTCCCCGCCTGCCAGCGCCTCGACCTCGGCGAGGAACTCCGCACGAGGCGTCCAGTCCGCACCATGGAACAGCGCGTCGATCTCGGTGTAGGGCACGTCCAGGAGACGTGACAGCTTCCGAGCGAGGGTCGACTTCCCCGAGCCCGAGGTCCCAGCGACCAGGATCCGGCCCGGTTTGCAAGGCAACGTGTCATCGGGCCCGAGCACCCGGAGCACCCTACTCGACCGCAGCGAGCTGCCCGCAGGCCCCGTCGATGTCGCTGCCACGGGTGTCACGGACGGTGGTCGAGATCCCCTTCGCCTCCAGCCGGCGCACGAACTCGCGCTCGTCCTCGGGGTCGGACGCGGTCCACTTCGACCCTGGGGTCGGGTTCAGCGGGATGAGGTTGACATGCACCCAGCCGTGGCCGCGCTCGTTGAGCACGTCTCCCAGCAGGTCCGCGCGGTGCGCCTGGTCGTTGATGCCGCGCATCATCGCGTATTCGATCGACACCCTTCGGCCGGTCTTCGCGAAGTAGTTGTGGGCGGCGTCGACAGTCTCGGCGACGGAGAAGCGGGTGTTGATCGGCACCAACTCGTTGCGCAGCTCGTCGTCGGGCGCATGCAGGCTCAGCGCCAGCGTGACCGGGATGCCTTCCTCGGCCAGCTGGTTGATCCGCGGCACCAGACCCACCGTGGAGACGGTCACGTGGCGCGCCGACATGCCGAGGCCTGCGGGCGTCGGATCGGTGAGGCGTCGTACGGCGCCGATGACGGCCTTGTAGTTGGCGAGCGGTTCACCCATGCCCATGAAGACGACGTTGGAGACGCGACCGGGACCACCGGGGACCTCCCCCGCGGCCATCACCCGAGCTCCGGCGACGACCTGCTCCACGATCTCGGCGGTGGACATGTTGCGCTGCAGGCCGCCCTGGCCGGTGGCGCAGAACGGGCAGGCCATGCCACAACCGGCCTGGCTGGAGACGCACATGGTGGTGCGGTCCTTGTAGCGCATGAGGACCGACTCGACGAGTGCGCCGTCGAAGAGCTTCCACAAGGTCTTGCGGGTGGTGCCCTTGTCAGCCTCGAGCGTGCGCAGCGGCGTCATCAGCTCGGGCAACAGCGCGCTGACCAACTCCTCACGCTGGGCGGCCGGGAGATCGGTCATCTCCGCGGGATCGTTGACCAGGCGGGTGAAGTAGTGGTTCGACAGCTGCTTGGCCCGGAACCCGGGCAGTCCGGCGTCGACGAGAAGCTGCTTGCGCCCGTCTTCGTCGAGGTCGGCAAGGTGGCGCGGCGGCTTCTTGCGACCGCGGGGCTCGTCGAAGACCAGGGGCAGGGGGTTCGGGTTCACGCTCATGACCGCCCCAGTCTCCCACGTAACACCCTCAAACCGTCAGTCGTGAGGACGCAACCCACACGGACCGCATTCTGCTTCGCCGCCCCCGGCGCTCCCGGGACGACCTGCGGGTCAGCGTGCGGTGAAACCCAGCCCCGTGCCGTCGGCGCCGGTGAGAGTGAGGCGCCGCTCCTCGATCTCGACCTGGACATCGCCGTCGAGCACTGCGAGCACCGCCTGCTCGACCTCCATCCGGTCTTCGTCGCACGCCTTCTTGGTGGTGCCGACCGCGGAGACCGTGAGTACGTCGTCGTTCAGCTCGGCCTTGCCGCTCCCTCGGTTGCAACCGGCGTTGAGCGTGAGCCGACTGCCGTCGTACTCGATCCATGCCTTCGCCCCACCAGGCACGGAGCTGACCGCGTCGTCGCTGATCAGGCTGTCGAGCACCCAGCGCTGACCGGCGAGCTCGAGGTCGGGCGACACCGTCTCGCGGTCGGCGACGGTCATCTCGACGTCCCCGATGGTGAGGGTGGTCCTGCCGACGGTGATCGGCTCCTCGAGCGTGGTGCGGAGCCAGTTCTCCTGGTCCATCCGCGGCGGGTCGCAGGCCATCATCGTGCCCATCAGCGGCCCGACGGTGAGGGTGTCGCCGTCCAGGGCCCAGGTGCCGCCGAGACCGTTGCAGCCCGAGACGATGTGCACGTCGGTCTCGGTGAAGCGGAAGCGGATCTGGGTCCCCTTCGCCACCGGCCGCGGCTTCCCGGCCACCGTGATGTCGGTGACCACGAGGGTGCGGCCGGCCAGTTCGGTCAGTGGTTCCACGGTCTCCTCCGGTTCGTCGTTCCCGGCCGCGTCCTGCTCCGAGCCGCACGCGGCCAGAACGGACATCAGCAGGATCGGCAACAACAACATGCGCACCACGGACATCTCCACTCCTCGCTGGGCTGACGTCATTGGGACGTGGGGACCGTCGTGACGGTTCCCCTCCAACAGTGCCACAGTTGTTCCACGCGGATCAGTGCCAACGGCAGGTTTCTACGCGTGCTGAGAGGACGGGTCAGAAGACCAGGTAGTGGAGCAGCAACCAGATCGGGGCGATGGTTGCCAGCAGCGAGTCGAGCCGGTCCATCAGGCCGCCGTGCCCGGGGATGATCTGGGACATGTCCTTGATGCCGAGGTCGCGCTTCATCACCGACTCGACGAGGTCGCCAAGCGTGGCCATCACGACGGCGATGAGCCCGAGGACGACGCCGACCCACCAATCGCCGTCGAGCATGTAGACGACCAGCGCCCAGCCTGCCGCGACGCAGGCGATGAGTGACCCGGCGAATCCCTCCCACGACTTCTTGGGCGAGATGACCGGGGCCATCGGATGCTTGCCGAAGAGGACACCCGCGACGTAGCCGCCGGTGTCGGAGGCGACGGTGACGAGGATGAAGGTGATGATTCCCTTGACCCCGTCGTCCCAACGGTCGAAGCCGGTGGCTCCCCCTCGGAGAGCATCAGGGCCACGAAGGATCCCAGGAAGGGCAGGTAGAAGAGCGTGAAGATCGAGGCGGTGGCGTTCTTCACGAAGCCGTCGACGCCTCGGTTGAGCAGCCACAGCATGGTGACCAGGCCGGTGACCGCGGTCGCGGTGACGAGCGCGTCGGTGCCCCAGAAGTAGGCGACGACGACCATCACCACACCGCCGATCATCAGCGGCTGCTCGGGGAGGTCGATCTCCTTGGCCTTGAAGCCACGGCGAAGCTCCCAGACACCAACGATGACTGCCGCCGCGACAATGACCATGAAGGCCGTCTTCCAGAACCACAGCGACGCGGCGATTGCACCGAGCAGCACTGCGGCGGAGGCCAGGGAGGCAGGGAGGTTGCGCCCGGCGCGCCCGTAGTCCTTCTGGGGCGCGGCGGGCGTCGGGATGGGGTTGGTCATCGGCGCTCTCGTCGACTGAGGAGGGTCAGACCTCCAGCAGTTCGGCTTCCTTGTTCTTGAGCATCTCGTCGATCGCGTCGGTGTGCTTCTTGGTCGACGCGTCGAGCCGCTTCTCGGCACCGGTGACGTCGTCCTTGCCGACCTCGCCGTCCTTCTCGAGCTTCTCGAGGGCCTGCTTGGCGGTCCGGCGCACGTTGCGCACCGAGACGCGACCGTCCTCGGCCTTCGACTTGGCCACCTTGATGAACTCCTTGCGGCGTTCCTCGGTGAGCTCGGGGAAGACGCAGCGCAGCACCTTGCCGTCGTTGGCGGGGTTGATGCCGAGGTCGCTGTCGCGAATGGCCTTCTCGATCGCGTTCATCGCGCCCACGTCGAAGGGGGCGATCATGATGATCCGCGGCTCCGGGGAGGTGAAGCTCGCCAGCTGCTGCAGCGGAGTCGGAGTGCCGTAGTAGTCGGCGGTGATGCGGCTGAACATGCTCGGGTGGGCGCGACCGGCGCGGATCGCCGCGAACTCCTCGCGGGTTGCCTCGACCGACTTGCCCATCTTCGAGTCGGCTTCGGACAGGACCTGGTTGATCACGGTAACTCCCTTGTCACGTGGATTCGTTTGGGTGCGGAATCAGGCGTCGGCACTGACGAGCGTGCCAATCTTCTCACCTTGCACGACGCGGAGGATGTTGCCCTCCGGCTCCATGCCGAAGACGACCATGGGCAGCTTGTTCTCGCCGCACAGGGCGAAGGCAGTCTGGTCCATGATGCGCAGACCGCGGCCGATCGCCTCGTCGTAGGTGACCGAGTCGAGCTTGACGGCGTCGGGGTCGACGTTGGGATCGGCGGTGTAGACGCCGTCCACGCCGTTCTTGGCGACGAGCACGACGTCGCACTTGCTCTCCAGAGCACGCTGGACGGCGACGGTGTCGGTGGAGAAGAAGGGCATGCCCATGCCGGCGCCGAAGATGACGACGCGGCCCTTCTCCATGTGCCGGATGGCCCGGCGCGGAATGTAGGACTCGGCGACCTGCCCCATGGTGATGGCCGTCTGCACGCGGGTGTCCACACCCAACTTCTCGAGGAAGTCCTGCAGTGCCAGGCAGTTCATGACGATGCCGAGCATCCCCATGTAGTCGGCGCGGACGCGGTCCATCCCACGCTGCTGGAGCTCGGCCCCGCGGAAGAAGTTGCCGCCACCGGTGACGACCGCGATCTGCACGCCCGACTGGGCGACTGCGGCGATCTCCTGCGCGACCTTCTGCACCACGTCGGGGTCCACTCCGACCTGTCCCCCACCGAACACCTCGCCGGAGAGCTTGAGCAGAACCCGCTTGTAAGCCATTGACTTCCCTTCACACATTCCCGGACCGATGCGCGGCCCGATTGAAACCTACATGGTGCGGGGCCGGTACGACGTGCGTCGTACCGGCCCCTCACACAACCTCTCCGTGCTGGTGCGTGCCTCGTGTCAGGCGCCGACCTCGAAGCGGGCGAACCGCTTGATGCTGGTGCCGGACTCGTCCAGGACGGCCTTGACGCTCTTCTTGGACTCGGTCACGGAGTCCTGCTCGAGGAGCACGATCTCCTTGAAGAAGCCACCGATGCGGCCTTCGACGATCTTGGCGATGGCAGCCTCGGGCTTGCCCTCCTCGATCGTCTTCTTCTCAAGCACGTCACGCTCGGCGGCGACGATGTCGGCGGGGACGTCGTCACGAGTGAGGTACTGGGCCTTCATCGCGGCGACCTGCATCGCGGCGGCGCGGGCCGCGGCCTCGTCACCCTCGAACTCGACGAGCACGCCGACGGCGGGCGGCAGGTCAGCTGCACGCTTGTGCATGTAGACGGTGGTCTGGCCGTCGAAGTAGGCGACCTGACCGAGCTCGATCTTCTCACCGATGGTGATGGCGAGTCCCTCGACGACCTCACCGACGGTCTTGCCGTCGAGCGGCAGCGCCTTGGCGGCCTCGGTGTCGCCGGCCTTGGCAGCGTCGACGGCGTCGGCGATCTTCTGGGCGACGTTGATGAACTCTTCGTTCTTGGCGACGAAGTCGGTCTCCGACTTCAGCTCGACCAGAGCGCCGCCGGCGGTGGCGACCAGGCCAGCAGCGGTCTCACGCTCGGCGGCGCGGTTGGCGGCCTTGGCGGCGCCCTTGACACGGAGCAGCTCGACAGCCTTGTCGAAGTCGCCGTCAGCCTCGGTGAGCGCCTTCTTGCAGTCCATCATGCCGGCCTGGGTGAGCTCGCGGAGCTTCTTGACGTCGGCGGCGGTGAAGTTAGCCATGTTTTCCTCGCAACGTTTGGTGTGTGGACTCAGAAGCGGCGGCCGCGCCGCGGATGGAACCGGGCGCGGCCGCCGGTGAAGCGGTTGCGGAGCGTCGAGCCCCGCGGGGACTCAGGCCTGCTCGGCGGGAGCCTCGGTGGCCTCTGCAGCAGCCTCGGTCGGCGCCTCGGTGGCCGGCGCTTCGTCGGCGGGGTCTCGGCAACAGCGTCAGCGGCGGGCGCCTCAGCGGCGGGCGCCTCAGCGGCCGGAGCCTCAGCAGCGGGGGTCTCGGCAGCGGCGGGGCTTCGAGGATCTCGCGCTCCCACTCGGCCAGCGGCTCCTCAGCAGCACCCTCGGCACCCTTGGCGCCGCCACGCGACACCAG
>NZ_JAKGRW010000043.1:5000-10000 GCF_021555175.1 Nocardioides alcanivorans
GGGCCGCAGAGACCAGGCCCAAGCGACTGTTTACTAAAAACACAGGTCCGTGCGAAGTTGTAAGACGATGTATACGGACTGACTCCTGCCCGGTGCTGGAAGGTTAAGGGGACCTGTTAGAACTTCGGTTCGAAGCGGAGAACTTAAGCCCCAGTAAACGGCGGTGGTAACTATAACCATCCTAAGGTAGCGAAATTCCTTGTCGGGTAAGTTCCGACCTGCACGAATGGAGTAACGACTTGGGCGCTGTCTCAACCATGGACTCGGCGAAATTGCATTACGAGTAAAGATGCTCGTTACGCGCGGCAGGACGGAAAGACCCCGGGACCTTTACTATAGTTTGGTATTGGTGTTTGGTTCGGCTTGTGTAGGATAGGTGGGAGACTGTGAAGCATTCACGCCAGTGAGTGTGGAGTCATCGTTGAAATACCACTCTGGTCGTACTAGATGTCTAACCTAGGTCCGTTATCCGGATCAGGGACAGTGCCTGATGGGTAGTTTAACTGGGGCGGTTGCCTCCTAAAATGTAACGGAGGCGCTCAAAGGTTCCCTCAGCCTGGTTGGCAATCAGGTTTTGAGTGTAAGTGCACAAGGGAGCTTGACTGTGAGACAGACATGTCGAGCAGGGACGAAAGTCGGAACTAGTGATCCGGCGCTGGCATGTGGAAGCGGCGTCGCTCAACGGATAAAAGGTACCCCGGGGATAACAGGCTGATCTTCCCCAAGAGTCCATATCGACGGGATGGTTTGGCACCTCGATGTCGGCTCGTCGCATCCTGGGGCTGGAGTAGGTCCCAAGGGTTGGGCTGTTCGCCCATTAAAGCGGCACGCGAGCTGGGTTTAGAACGTCGTGAGACAGTTCGGTCCCTATCCGCCGCGCGCGCAGGAAACTTGAGAAAGGCTGTCCCTAGTACGAGAGGACCGGGATGGACGAACCTCTGGTGTGCCAGTTGTTCCGCCAGGAGCACGGCTGGTTGGCTACGTTCGGAAGTGATAACCGCTGAATGCATCTAAGCGGGAAGCATGTTTCAAGATGAGGTTTCCCACCGGGTTAACCGGGTAAGGCCCCCAGTAGACGACTGGGTTGATAGGCCGGAGGTGTACAGCAGTAATGCCTAGCCGACCGGTACTAATAGGCCGAGGGCTTGTCTTCTTACTTCTTTTTTGTTTCGCGTCCACTGTTTGGTTCTGGGACAACAACCAACCCCAGTTATATGTTGGTTGAATAGTGTGCCCGTAGAGTTACGGCGGCCATAGCGTCAGGGAAACACCCGGCTCCATTCCGAACCCGGAAGTTAAGCCTGACAGCGCCGATGGTACTGCAACCGCGAGGTTGTGGGAGAGTAGGACGTCGCCGGACATACTTTCAGGAGTAGCCCACCCCCGTCCGGGGGTGGGCTACTTCCCATTTCAGGACCCCACAACAGACTGTCGGGATTGAGGCTGTCCCCGATTTCCGGACAGGTGGTTGTTTGGTTAAGCAGCCAGGTCGGGCTGGCGGTGTTCGAACTCTAGCGGGCTGATGTAGCCGATCGCGGAGTGTCTGCGGCGGGCGTTGTACCAGCCGTCGATCCAGGTGTAGGAGCCGCGGCGGGCGGCGGCGATCGTGGTGAACACGTGCCGGTGGTAGTACTCGTTCTTGAAGGTGGACCAGAACGACTCGGCAGCGGCGTTTTCCCAGCACACGCCGGTGCGGCCCATCGAGCGCAGTACCCCGAGATCGGCGGCGGCTTCGGCGAGTTGGGCGCTGGTGTACTGACATCCCCGGTCGGCGTGGAAGACGACCTTGTCGGGCAGGTGTCTGCGCAGCGCGACCGCCTGGCGTAGTGCGGCCTCGACAAGGTCGGTGTGCAAGGTATCGGCCACGACACGTCCCAGGACCCGGCGGGTGTGTCCGTCGCGGACCACACAGGTATGCCCAGCCCTGACCGGTGGGCAGGTAGGTGATGTCGGAGAACCACGCCCGATCCCGAGCGCCCTGGTCGAAGCGCCGCCCGACCAGGTCCGGCACCGGGAACGGATCCGGGCCCGGTGTCGTGGTGGGCGGATGCCACCTACGAGGGCTGATCCCCACGATTCCCGCCGCGCGCATCAGCTTGGTGACCGTCTTGCGGGAGACCCTCACCCCGGCCTCGGCCAGATCCGCGTGGATCCGGGGAGCACCCGAGGTGCCATCGGAGGCCTCGTGGAAGCCACGGATCTGCCCAGTCGACTCGATGGCTCGTCGCCGCCGCGGGGTAGGGCCTGCGGCCCGTCGGGCACGCCACTCCTGAGTTGCACAGATTTAGTGTGTCACTTTGTCGATGATCTGCTGGGCGTCGGCGGGGATCTGGGGTTGAGCGACGAGGTGCTGTCCAGCGATGTCGATGGTGATCTCTTGCAGCGGGCGTAGCGTCTGGACGATCTTCTTGATGCTGACCCCGCTGCGTTGTTGCAGGTGACGGGCCATGGCCAGGGCGGTGAATACGACTGTCAAGTGGGCCTCGATCGCGTCGCGAGTGCGCACGAACATCGGCCGCGCTCGTAGGTCGGTCTTGGACATCCGGAACGACTGCTCGACCTGCCACAGCGCGTGGTAGCTGCCGATCATCTCACCCGACGCCATGAGGTCGGCGGGGATGTTGGTGACGTATCCCTTCAACCCCACCAGCCTGCGGGCCCGGGCCAGGGGGTCTCGTCGAGTTCAGCAGCACCGTTGCGGGTCTTGACGAACCGTGGCGTCCGGGCGGTCTTCTCGCCGGCCACGACGGCCTTCGCGCGTTCTTCTTGCAACGTCAGGGTCCGGTTGTCGCGCACGGCCCGCTTCTGCGAGTAGGCCCACACCGCACGCCACGACCCGCAGTGTTGTGTGCGGTCCCACACGGGTTCGGCCTTGATCATCGGGTTGCTCGCGGCGTCCTTGTGATGCCCGCTGCGTGGGGTCAGGGTGTCGATGACCTGCCCATCGGCGAACGAGTCACCGTGCCAACGGAAGTGGGACTCCAGATCCTTCGGCGCCTTCGTCACCCGCGATCCCACGATGAACCTCAAGCCTGCCTCGTCCAGGTCGCGCAGATTCGACGCGGACAACATCCCCGCATCCGCCACGACGACCATGTCCGCCAACCCGTGACGGTCTTGGAACTGCTTCACGATCGGGATGATCGTGGCCGTCTCGGCCTTGTTCCCCTCGTAGCAGCCGATCTCGAGGGGGAACCCGTTGCGGTCGACCAGTAGCCCGACCACGATCTGGGGATCGACACGTCGTTCCTTGGAGTAGCCGACCTTGCGGAGGTCGTCTTCCTTCTCGGCCTCGAAATACAGCGTGGTGACGTCGTAGAGCACCAGCGACACATCACCGTGGGTCGCCGCGTGAGCGAAGCACGCGGTCGCGATCTGGTCACGGTAACCGCGTTCACCGCAGCGCTTGAGCGTGGCGGCGTAGGTGTTGCGGTGGGCCGGGGTCAGGCCCAACTCACCGATGACGCGAGCGGCGTCGCTCAGCGAGGTCGGCTCGACGAGTCGCGCCACGACAAGATGGAAGAACGCCTCGTCAGCGATGACGTCGAAACCCAGCGTGCGCCACCCAGCCTGGAGCGTGTCGACCAGCAATTGCGAGCGCTTGGAATGCACGATCGCCGGCCCCGCTGGGCGGGGCGTAGTCGGCTCCAGACCCAGGTCCAGGGTCCCTTGGCCCTCCTCGATCTTCGCGCGCCCGATCACCATCAACGCGGCCACCTCGGCATCAGTGTGCGCCGAGCCAAGATGCTCAACCACGACATCGCGGCGGTTCTCCCGACGAGCGATCTGGACCGCTATCGCCCCAGAACCCGTCTTCACCTTCCGCACAAACACGCCGCTTAGTGTGTCACTTCACCCGCACCCGAGCCGCTGACCAGCACAAACACAACGCAGACCCCGAAATCAGCCCCGACCTGTGCAAGTCAGGTACGAGGGCTGATCCCCACGATTCCCGCCGCGCGCATCAGCTTGGTGACCGTCTTGCGGGAGACCCTCACCCCGGCCTCGGCCAGATCCGCGTGGATCCGGGGAGCACCCGAGGTGCCATCGGAGGCCTCGTGGAAGCCACGGATCTGCCCAGTCGACTCGATGGCTCGTCGCCGCCGCGGGGTAGGGCCTGCGGCCCGTCGGGCACGCCACTCGTAGAAGCGGCGTCGGTCGAGCCCGAGCAGCCGGCACATCTGGATGATCGTGTAGTTCGCCTTCTCCGCTCATCGACATCCAGCGACTGCTCACCCATCCCCGGACCGGGCCCGCTGGGCCGCGACCCATCGGCCCAGCAACTGCTCACCCACCCCGATCTCACGCGCTACCGCCGCGACCGTGCGGTCGGTCTCGATCACCAAATGCGCCGCCTCACGGCGATACTCCGGCGTATACGACTTCCTCTTCTTGCCAGTGCCCATCACAGACATCCTTCCCGACAGGCACCACGCAACGCGGAACCCGCCAAGTCAGTGTCCGGAGAACCGGGTCAACCCCCAGGATCCTTGATGCGCGACCTCGTCGGCCACCTTCGAGATCTCGTTGTCCGCACGCAGTCGAGGGGTCTCGGCCTCGAGCTGCGTGGTCGCAGCCGACTGGGTGCTCCAGCACCAGGCGTGCAGCCCGTTCCCTCAGAACAGATCAGTTTTCTTCGGCATGCTGTCCATCGTTCCGGACGCAAACAGCAGCCGCATCAGTCCTGGGGCGCTCCACGCCCCGGCACGACTCGAGCGCGGTCGGATCCGGTGCACTTGCCGCGAGCGGGGCCCGAGAGTCCCGCGACGAGTTGACGTCGGGTGTCACGTCCCTCGGGTGTCGGTAGGAGCGGATGCACATGGGGCGAGCCCTGCGTCTCGTGCAGCACTGCTCTTCCGCCTAGGCCTCGGATCCGCTCGACGAGAAGTCGTGTGTCAGGCGCGGTGATGTCCCGAGACCCGACGTACGCCGTCACGGGTGGGAGATTGGCGAGCTCACCATGGATGGGGGAGACCCTGGGATCGTCCAACGGAATGCCC
>NZ_JAKGRW010000043.1:15000-60693 GCF_021555175.1 Nocardioides alcanivorans
TAAAAACACAGGTCCGTGCGAAGTTGTAAGACGATGTATACGGACTGACTCCTGCCCGGTGCTGGAAGGTTAAGGGGACCTGTTAGAACTTCGGTTCGAAGCGGAGAACTTAAGCCCCAGTAAACGGCGGTGGTAACTATAACCATCCTAAGGTAGCGAAATTCCTTGTCGGGTAAGTTCCGACCTGCACGAATGGAGTAACGACTTGGGCGCTGTCTCAACCATGGACTCGGCGAAATTGCATTACGAGTAAAGATGCTCGTTACGCGCGGCAGGACGGAAAGACCCCGGGACCTTTACTATAGTTTGGTATTGGTGTTTGGTTCGGCTTGTGTAGGATAGGTGGGAGACTGTGAAGCATTCACGCCAGTGAGTGTGGAGTCATCGTTGAAATACCACTCTGGTCGTACTAGATGTCTAACCTAGGTCCGTTATCCGGATCAGGGACAGTGCCTGATGGGTAGTTTAACTGGGGCGGTTGCCTCCTAAAATGTAACGGAGGCGCTCAAAGGTTCCCTCAGCCTGGTTGGCAATCAGGTTTTGAGTGTAAGTGCACAAGGGAGCTTGACTGTGAGACAGACATGTCGAGCAGGGACGAAAGTCGGAACTAGTGATCCGGCGCTGGCATGTGGAAGCGGCGTCGCTCAACGGATAAAAGGTACCCCGGGGATAACAGGCTGATCTTCCCCAAGAGTCCATATCGACGGGATGGTTTGGCACCTCGATGTCGGCTCGTCGCATCCTGGGGCTGGAGTAGGTCCCAAGGGTTGGGCTGTTCGCCCATTAAAGCGGCACGCGAGCTGGGTTTAGAACGTCGTGAGACAGTTCGGTCCCTATCCGCCGCGCGCGCAGGAAACTTGAGAAAGGCTGTCCCTAGTACGAGAGGACCGGGATGGACGAACCTCTGGTGTGCCAGTTGTTCCGCCAGGAGCACGGCTGGTTGGCTACGTTCGGAAGTGATAACCGCTGAATGCATCTAAGCGGGAAGCATGTTTCAAGATGAGGTTTCCCACCGGGTTAACCGGGTAAGGCCCCCAGTAGACGACTGGGTTGATAGGCCGGAGGTGTACAGCAGTAATGCCTAGCCGACCGGTACTAATAGGCCGAGGGCTTGTCTTCTTACTTCTTTTTTGTTTCGCGTCCACTGTTTGGTTCTGGGACAACAACCAACCCCAGTTATATGTTGGTTGAATAGTGTGCCCGTAGAGTTACGGCGGCCATAGCGTCAGGGAAACACCCGGCTCCATTCCGAACCCGGAAGTTAAGCCTGACAGCGCCGATGGTACTGCAACCGCGAGGTTGTGGGAGAGTAGGACGTCGCCGGACATACTTTCAGGAGTAGCCCACCCCCGTCCGGGGGTGGGCTACTTCCCATTTCAGGACCCCACAACAGACTGTCGGGGGGTGATGGTGGACTGTTCCCATGCATCCCCATCACCACCTCGTGGCCGCGAGCGAAGAGCTCTCGGTCCCTGAGCTCGACGAACACCAGCGTCGTGTGGTCGACCACCGCGGCGGGCCGCTGCTGGTGCTTGCCGGCCCCGGCACGGGCAAGACGACGACCTTGGTGGAAGCGGTTGTCGATCGCATCGAATCCCGTGGGGCGGCTCCGGACCAGGTGCTGGCCCTGACGTTCTCGCGCAAGGCGTCGGAGCAGCTGAGGGACCGCATCACCGCTCGACTGGGGCGCACCACGAGCACGCCCCTGGCGTCGACGTTCCATTCCTTCGCCTATGGCCTGGTCAGGCGGTTCCAGTCGGCCGAGCTCTATGCCCACCCACTCCGACTGCTTTCAGCCGCCGAGCAGGACGTCGTCCTCGGTGAACTGCTCGCCGAGACGGCGGAGGCGGTTGACTGGCCGGAGCGATTCCGGGCCGCACGTGGCACGCGGGGCTTTGCGAAGGAGGTGCATGACCTCCTCGCGCGGGCGCGTGAGCGCGGCCTGGAGCCAGGCGATCTGGTGGCCCTGGGCAAGTCGACCGCTGTCGAGGAGTTCACGACCGCTGGCCTCTTCCTCGAGCAGTACCTGACCGTGCTCGACGACCTGGGCGCGCTGGACTACGGAGACCTCCTGCGTCGGGCCGTCATCGTCGCTGAGCAGCACCGCGATGAGCTGCGGCGTCAGTTCCGCTACGTGTTCGTCGATGAGTACCAAGACACCGATCCCGCCCAGGTGGCGCTCCTGGAGGCTCTTGCGGGCGATGGCGGCAATCTGGTGGTGGTGGGCGACCCGCACCAGTCGATCTACGGGTTCCGCGGTGCCGACGTGCGCGGGATCCTTGAGTTCCCGGCGCGGTTCCGTGGGCACGACGGCGCTGCTGCCGACGTCGTCGCACTCGGGACGACCCGCCGCTTCGGTTCACGGGTGCTGCGTGCCTCGCAGCTGATCGCGAGTCGGCTGCCGCTCTCGGGAAGCCTGCCCGAAGCAGAACGGGAGAGGTTCCTGAACCCGGCGGTGGGGGAGGGCATGGCCGGGGGCAGGGTCGAGGCTCTCACCTTCGAGTCGGAACGCGCCGAGGCAGACCACCTGGCAGACCTGCTGCGCCGGGCGCACCTCGAGGATGGGGTGCCGTGGTCCCGGATGGCAGTGCTGGTGCGGTCCGGGCGCAACACGCTTCCGGGCCTGCGCCGGGCCCTCGTCGGGCACGGCGTCCCGGTGGAGGTCGCCGGCGACGAGACCTCGCTGGCACGGGAACCCGCCGTTCGGCCCTTGCTCGACAGTCTGGATGCCGTGGTTCGCCTCGACGCCGCCGACCCGGCCGCGACGGGATACGTCGACGGGACCCGGGCGCAGCAGTTGCTCACCTCTCCGCTGGGTGGCCTGGATGCTTCGGACATCCGGGTTCTCGCGAGGGAGTTGCGGGCGCGAGATCGTGCGGTCGCCGACGCTGAGGGACGGGGTCCGGAGTCGTCGGCAGAGCTGTTGCGTCGCGCGGTCGTGGTGGACGGATTCCTCGACGGTCTCGAGGGCCCTGTCGCTCGCCGAGCAGCCGAGTTCGGCGCGTTGCTGCACCGAGTGCGCTCGCGCTGGCAGGAGGGCGAGACGGCCGAGACGCTGCTCTGGGAGCTGTGGACCGGTACGTCGTGGCCCATGCGACTGCGCTCGTCCGCGGAGTCCGGGGGCGGGGGCGCGCGCTTGGCCCACCGTGACCTCGACGCGCTGTGCGCTCTCTTCGACACTGCTGCCAAGACGGAAGGGCAGCGTGCCCACACCTCTGTCGAGACCTTCCTCTCCACGCTGGCGGCCCAGGAGATCCCGGCCGACACCTTGGCCGACCAGGGGATCCGAGGCGACGCCGTTCGTCTCATGACGGCTCACCGGTCCAAGGGACTGGAGTGGGACCTGGTCGTGGTGGCCCACGTGCAGGAGGAGCAGTGGCCCGACCTGCGTCGCCGTGGCTCACTGCTTCAGCCCGACCGCATCGGGTTGGACGGTCTCACGCCGCCCGCTCCGCTCTCCTCGCTGCTTGCGGAGGAGCGTCGCCTCTTCTACGTGGCGTGCACCCGGGCCCGCCAACGCCTGGTGGTCACCGCCGTGGCATCCCAGGATGACGACGGGGAACAGCCCTCGCGATTCATCGCGGAGGTGGGGAGCGAGGTCGTGCACCGCAGCGGTCGGCCGCCCCGTCCGCTCTCCTTGGCAGGCCTGGTGGCCGAGCTGCGACGTACCGTCGCCGATCCTGCCGCGGCGCAGGGCCTCCGGGAGGCTGCGGCCCGACGGCTGGTGGCGTTGCAGGGTGAGCGCGTCGGGCCGCAGGCACTGGTGCCAGCAGCCGACCCTGCCAACTGGTGGGGTACGCGCGCCTTCACCACGAACGACACCCCGGTGCGGCCCGACGACGAGCCGTTGCTGCTCTCGGCGAGTGCGGTCTCGGCGCTGTTGACGTGCCCGGCACAGTGGTTCCTCGATCGCGAAGCCGGTGGCTCCCCGCCGGCGACCGGTGCCCAAGGCTTCGGCCTGGTCGTGCACGCCATAGCGGAACGGATCGGTCGGGGCGAACTCGACGCGTCGCCCGATGCACTCGGCGACCTGATGGGTCTTGTCGACCAGGTGTGGGGTCAGCTGCAGTTCCGGACACCGTGGACGGCGAGCCGCGAGCGCGCGGCCGTGGAGGCCGCTCTCGGTCGCTTCCTCGCGTGGCACACCGCGGCCGGCGCCCGTACCCTCGTGGCCACGGAGCAGGAGCTGCGTGTGCAGGTGGAGCTCCCCGACGGTGAGCGTGCGGTGCTGTGGGGTTTCCTCGACCGGCTCGAGCTCGATGAGGCCGGACGTGTCGTGGTCGTGGACCTCAAGACGGGCAAGCGGAAGCCCACGGGCGCCGAAGTCGAGGAACACCCCCAGCTGGCCCTCTATCAGTACGCCGTCGCGAAGGGAGCGCTCGACGGCGCACTGCCCGCGGAAGCGCGACGTCCTGCCGAACCGGGGGAGCCGAGCTCGTGCACCTGCGCCTCGAGAGCCGGGGCAAGGTCGCGGTGCAGGCCCAGGCGCCGCCCACCCCCACCGACGACGGCAGCTATCGGGTCGAGGCGCAGCTGATGGACGTGGCGAAGGCCCTGCGCACGGAGGAGTTCCACGCCGTCAAGGGCCCCCACTGCGACTTCTGCGCCTTCTCGGCGATGTGCCCCACCCAGCAGTCCGGGACGGTGCTGTCGTGAGCCGGCCACGCATCCACAGTCCCGCGGAGCTGCAACGGGTCATGCAGACCGACTTCCAGGTCAGCGACCAGCAGTGGGCAGCGATCAGCGCTCCGCTGGAGCCCGCCGTGGTCATTGCCGGCGCGGGCTCCGGCAAGACCGCGCTGATGGCTGCGCGAGTCGTCTTCTTGGTGGTCAACGGTGACGTCTCGCCGGAGCAGGTGCTCGGGCTCACCTTCACCACCAAGGCGGCCAGCGAGCTGCGGGGGCGGATCCGCTCCGCGCTCGAGGTCGCCGGAGTGCTCGGCCGCGCCTCCGGGCCCGACGACGCGGAGACCAATGAACCGACCGTTGCCACCTACAACGCCTATGCAGCCTCCTTGCTCACCGATCACGGACTCCTCATCGGGCACGAGCCCGACACCCGCGTGATGGCTGACGGGTCGCGCTATCAGCTGGCAGTGCGCGCGATCCAGGGACACCGGCTCCCGGTCGAACAGCTCAGCGACCACCCGGAGACCGTGATCAACTACATCCTCGCCCTCGAGGGCGCGATGAGCGAGCACCTGGTCGACGCCCAAGACCTGCTCGACCTGCAGGCCCGCGAGCACCGTGCCTTCTCCGCGGCACTGGCAGACGCGAAGGCCAAGGCGCCGATCAGGACGGCGCTGAGCGCGCTCGAACGTCGCGACGAGATCATCGGCTTGGTCGGCACCTACCGCAAGCTCAAGTCCGACCTGGGTCTGATGGACTTCTCCGACCAGATCGCACTCGCCGCGAAGCTCGCGGATGCCCAACCCAGCGTCGGGCAGCACGAGCGTGACCGCTTCAAGATCGTGCTCCTGGACGAATACCAGGACACCTCCGTCGCGCAGGCGCTCATGCTCAGCCGCCTCTTCTCCGGTCCGGACGCCGAGCAGGGACGCGGTCATGCCGTCACCGCGGTGGGCGACCCCAACCAAGCGATCTACGGCTGGCGGGGTGCCTCGGTCTCCAACATCCTCGGATTCGGTCATGACTTCCCCGGGGCAGACGGTGATCCCGCCGTCCCGATCTTCCCACTGACCGTCAACCGCCGATCCGACCGGCGCATCCTCGAGGTCGCGAACAGGTTGGCGCGGCCGCTCCTGCGGCAGTTCCCGCAGGTGCGTGCTCTCGAGGCACCTGACGGCGTTGCCGATGGCACGGTGCGAGTGATCGTGCACGAGAGTCAGCCCGGGGAGCTGGAGTGGTTGCCGGAGCAGGTGCACGCAGCACACCGTCGCCTCGTCACGGTGCACCCCGACGGAGCTTGGCGTGAGATCGGCGTGCTCGTGCGCGACAACGCGCACGCTGCGCAGGTGTTCGATGCGCTCTCGGCGCAGGAGATCCCCGTGGAGATCGTGGGCCTGGCCGGTCTGCTTCGCCTCCCTGAGGTTGCCGAGGTGGTGGCCACCCTCACCCTGTTGCACGACCTCACCGCCAACGCGTCGTTGTTGACGCTGCTGACCGGTCCGCGGTGGGCCATCGGCCCGCGTGACCTGGCGCTGCTCGGCCGCCGAGCCAAGGAGCTGGCGGGAGAGTCAGGAGGACGCCCGGAGGCGGAGTCACTCGACGACCAGTTGGGTGCTGCCGTCGCCGGTGCCGACCCCACCGAGGTGCGGTCCCTGTGCGACGCCCTCGACGACCCGGGCGACCATCCCTACTCGCAGGCTGCCCGGGAGCGCTTCGCACTGCTGTCTGCGGAGTTGCGCTGGTTGCGTTCCCACTCCGGGGAGCCCCTGCTCGACCTCGTACGCCGCATCATCGACAGTTGCGGCATCGACATCGAGCTCGCCTCGTCGACGAGCCCGGCCGCAACGGCTCGCCGGGACAACTTGGACCTCTTCGTCAAGGCAGTGGCCGACTTCCGGGCCGTCGACGGTGACGTCTCCCTGTCTGCCCTGTTGGCCTACCTGACGGCCGAGGACGAGCTCGGCAACGGTCTCGACATGGCCACGCCGAGTGAGGCCGACTCGGTCAAGCTGCTCACCGTGCACCGGTCCAAGGGGTTGGAGTGGGACGTCGTCTTCTGCCTGGGAGTGTGTGAGGAGAAGTTCCCGAACACCCGTGGTCGCAGCCTGTGGATCTCTGCGCCCGGGGTGCTTCCGACTCCGTTGCGCGGCGACGCCCGTGACCTGCCGCGGCTCGACGGCCACGAGAAGGAGCATCTCGACAAACTTCGCGACGACTCCAAGGCGCACGACGCCATGGAGGAGCTGCGCCTTGGCTACGTTGCCTTCACCCGGGCTCGTCACGAGCTGGTCGTCTCCTCCTACCTGTGGGTCGAAGGGCGCAAGGGAGCCCTGGGTCCCTCTCCCTTCCAGAAGACGATCGCGGAGCTGATCACCGAGTGGGGCGATCGGCCCGACGAGTGGCTGGAGAAGCCGGAGAAGGACACGCCCAACCCGTTGCAGGCATCAGCGACGCCGGTGGACTGGCCGGTCACCGAGCACACTGCCGAGGCGCTGCGGCGCATGGAGGCTGCGGAACTCGTCGCAAGCGTTGACGTCGAGGCGCCCGATGACCTCGACGTCGTGGAGTCCGCTCTCGTGGCCGAGTGGGACGCGGAGTTGGAGCGGTTGGTCGCGGAGGCGCGCCGAGGTCGGGCAGAGGTCGTCGACGTACCACTTCCGTCCAGCCTCTCGGCCACCAACCTGCGGCGTCTGCGCGACGAGCCGGAGCAGTTCGCACGTGACCTCGCGCGACCGATGCCAAGGCCGCCGTCACGCGCGGCATCGTTCGGCACCCGCTTCCATGCGTGGGTCGAAGCGCGGTTCGGACAACAGGACCTGCTGGGGCCAGAGGACCTGCCGGGCCAGGCCGACCGCGGCATTGACGACGACGCCGACCTGCGCACTGTGATCGAAGCGTTCGAGAACGGCCCGTTCGCCGAGCGCCATCCGGTCGCCACCGAGGCTCCGTTCGCGCTGGTGCTGGCTGGCCAGGTCGTCCGGGGGCGGATCGACGCGGTCTATCCGGAGCCCGACGGTACCCACCTCGTCCTCGACTGGAAGACCGGCCGCCGCGAGGAGTCGGACCTGTTGCAGCTGGCGATCTATCGATTGGCGTGGGCGGAGCTTCAGGGGAGACCCGTCGACGAGGTCAGGGCCGCCTTCCACTACGTGCGGAGCAGCCGCACCGTCGAGGTGACCGATCAGCTGCCGGAACGGGCCGAGCTCGAGGAGCTGGTCCGGCTCAAGTCGATGGGGACGCGGGTCTAGTCTGGCGCCGTGACTGCCATGCTGAAGCCCCTGGTCCTGCCCGACGTCGCCGGTGACTGGTCGACCTGGCTGTCCACGCGTTGCGGCGACGGTCTCGCCGAGGCCGCCGTGCTGCGAGGGCGACTGGCCGGAGCAGAGGGGCCGGCGCTCGAGATCTGGAACGAACTGCAGATCCAGCTCGCGAACGTCTTCGCGGTGACCTCGCTCGTCGCCCAGGTGCACCCCGACGCCTCAGTCCGTGCCCTCGCCGAGGAACTCGAGGTGGAGGCCAACGACTTCCGTACCGACCTGATGCAGGACGCCGGCGTGCACACGTCGCTGAAGGCGGTGCCGGGAGCGGAGCTCGACGTCGACGCCCGCCGCGTCTGGGAACTCAGCCTGCGCGACTTCCGCCGCGCCGGTGTCGATCGTGACCAGGCGACCCGGGCACGGCTCGCCGAGCTCCAGGCACGCGAGCTCGACCTCGGGCAGGCCTTCGGGCGCAACATCCGTGACGACGACCGGACCGCCACGGTGCCGGTGGCTGCTCTGGCCGGCCTGCCGGAGGACTGGATCGCCGTACATCCTGCCGACGACCAGGGCAACGTCACGCTGACCACCGACTATCCCGACGTGGTCCCCTTCCTCACCTACGCCGCCGACGCCGAGGCGCGGCGTACGGTCTCGCACGCGTTCCTCAACCGCGGCTGGCCAGCCAACGACGAGGTGTTGGGGGAGCTGTTGCGGGTGCGCCACGAGCACGCCCGACTGCTGGGCTTCGATGACTGGCCCAGCTTCGACGCCGAGGTGAAGATGATCGGCAGCGGGCCGGCGATCGGTGACTTCATCGACCAGGTCGCGGCAGACGCCCGGACCAGCGCTGAGCGGGACATCGAGGTCCTGGTGCAACGAGCCCGGCGCGACGAGCCGACCCTGGCCGGCATCGATGCCTCCTCGTCTCGCTACTGGAGCGAGGTCGTCGGCAGGGAGCGATTCGGGGTCGACGCCCAGCAGGTGCGCCAGTACTTCGACTTCACCAAGGTGCGGCAGGGACTGCTCGACGCCACCGGCCGGCTCTTCGGACTGACATGGACGCCGGTGGCAGACGCACCCTCGTGGCACGGCGACGTCACCTCCTACGACGTCGGGCTGGGCGACGAGGTCCTGGGCCGGATCCACCTCGACCTGCACCCCCGCGAGGGAAAGTACAGCCACGCGGCGCAGTTCGACCTGGTGCCCGGAGTGGCGGGCGTGCAGCTGGCCGAGGGCGTGCTGGTGTGCAACTTCCCACGCGGGCTGATGGAGCACGACGACGTGGTGACGCTCTTCCACGAGTTCGGGCACCTCGTGCACCACATGTTGGCCGGCCGGCACGAGTGGGTGCGCTTCTCGGGCGTTGCGACGGAGTGGGACTTCGTCGAGGCACCCAGCCAGATGCTGGAGGAGTGGGCGTGGGACGTCGACGTGCTCCAGGGGTTCGCCCACAACGACGCCGGAGCGGCGATCCCCGCCGCGCTGGTGCACCGGATGCGAGCCGCGGAGGAGTTCGGCAAGGGAATCCGGGCGAGGACCCAGACGTTCTACGCCGCCGTCTCCTACCGCCTGCACCTGGAGCGCCCTGACGACATCACCGCGCGCGTCGCTCAGCTGCACGAGCGCTACAACCCGATCCTGCCGATTCCCGACACCCACTTCCATGCGGGATTCGGCCACCTCGACGGTTACAGCTCCGGTTACTACACCTACAAGTGGAGCCTGGTGATCGCGAAGGATCTCTTCTCCGCCTTCGACCCGGAGGACCTCTTCGCCCCGGACGTCGCCGCACGCTACCGCGACACGATCCTGGCGCCCGGGGGCAGTAGGGACGCCGCTGATCTGGTCGAGGCCTTCCTCGGTAGGCCCTACGACTCCGCAGCCTTCAAGGCCTGGCTCGACACCGCACCCGAGGAGGTTCGATGAACCGCGAGCTGCCCCATGTCGCGCTCTCGAAGCACCCGCACGACCGGCACGGCGCTCAGCGCCAGGACGACTCGTGGCTGGAGAAGCAGTGGGCCGACCCAAGCACGCGGGTGCTCACCGTGGCGGGCACCCGGATCAGGCCGCAGGACGGCAAGCTGGTGTGGACCTCACCTGAGGAGGCGATCGACGGCCTGCGGGTGCTGCTCGGGGAACGTGACCAGACGACGTACTTCGCGAGCATCATCGATCCGTCCGAGGCTCCCGGGGCCCGTGAGGAGTGGCTGATGCTGCGGGCTGCTCTCGGGGTGCTCGACCCGGGGCAGGCTCCGATGGTGATGCATGCGATCGGCCTGGCCGAGTGGCACTGGGCGACCCGTTTCTGCCCGAGGTGCGCGGGCACGTTGGCCAGCAGGATGGCCGGACACGTGCTGGCCTGCGAGGCGTGCGGCAAGGAACAGTACCCGCGCACCGACCCCGCCGTGATCATGCTGATCACCGACGGCGAGCCGGGCAGTCGCGAGGAGAGGTGTCTCCTCGGCCGCAATGGCGCTTGGCCGGAGGGGCGCTACTCCACGCTTGCGGGGTTCCTCGAGCCCGGCGAGCGTCTGGAGGATGCCGTGCGTCGCGAGGTCTGGGAGGAGACCGGGGTCGTCGTCGGAGAGGTGGGCTACTTCGACAGCCAGCCGTGGCCGCTTCCCGCGAGCCTGATGCTCGGTTTCTTCGGACGGGCCATCGAGTCCACGATCAACGTGGACGGATCCGAGATAGCCGATGCCATCTGGCTCACCCGTGGGCAGATGCAGGACCGGGCCGCAAGCGGTGAACTCGTGTTGCCCGGAGGGGTCTCGATCTCGCGTTCGCTCATCGAGGAGTGGTACGGAGGGGAGCTGCCGGGGGCATGGTGATCAGGCCAAGGAGGCGAGCTTCTCCTTGATCTGGGCGAGGCTCGGGTTGGTCTGGGCGCTGCCGTCGGCGAAGACCAGCGTGGGCACCGTCTGGTTTCCGCCGTTGACCTGCTCCACGATGGCTGCGGCCTCCGGGACCTGCTCGATGTCGACGACCTCGTAGGCGATGCCCTCTCGGTCGAGCTGCCCCTTCAGACGGTGGCAGTAGCCGCACCAAGGGGTGGAATACATCGTCAAGCTGCTCACGGAGGTCTCACTTCCAGATCTGGGGTCTTCTGTTGGGCAACGTCGCGCGACATGAGAATGTTCCACCCCGCGGAAGCGAGTTTGCCCCGGCCCAGTGCGTCGTGGCCAGGCGCCCGTGACCAGCATGCAGTCATGGGAGCAGCGATGGGTTCCGGCCACGTCTGTTCCGGGAGTTCGCGAGTTGTTGCGCGCTCACCCGGTCGCTGGCCACCGTGTCGGTACTGCGACCTAGTGTTGGGGCGATCCGCCGACCTTGAGGAGCTTCCCCGATGACCGACCTGCTGCAGGCCCTGGACCCCGAGCAACGGGCAGTCGCTGAGGCATTGCGCGGGCCGGTGCGGGTGCTCGCCGGTGCCGGCACGGGCAAGACCCGCGCGATCACCCACCGGATCGCCCACGGCGTGGCCACGGGCGTCTACTCCCCGACCGAGGTGCTGGCGGTGACGTTCACCGCGCGGGCAGCAGGGGAGATGCGCACCCGCCTGCGCTCCCTGGGCGCTCCCGGCGTGCAGGCACGCACCTTCCACTCGGCGGCGTTGCGTCAGTTGCGTTGGTTCTGGCCACGCATCCACAGCCGCGACCTGCCCCAGCTGACCGAGTCCAAGTTCGGGCTCGTCGCACGTGCTGCCTCGCGACTTCGGATCGCCACCGAGACGGGGCAACTGCGCGACCTCGCCTCCGAGATCGAGTGGGCCAAGGTCAGCAACGTGACGCCCGAGCAGTACGCCGGCATCGCGGCCCGAGGTGGGCGAGAGGTCAGTGGGCTCACTGCCGACGAGGTCTCGCGGGTCTTCGCCGGTTACGAGGAGGCCAAGCGCCTCGAGGACCGGATGGACATGGAGGACGTGCTGCTGCTGACGGCAGCAATGCTTGCCGACGACGAGCGGGTCGCTGCCGAGGTCCGCCGGCAGTACCGGTTCTTCACCGTCGACGAGTTCCAGGACGTCTCGCCCCTCCAGGTCGCGCTGCTCGACCTGTGGCTGGGCGGCCGTGACGAGATCTGTGTCGTCGGAGACCCGGCGCAGACGATCTACAGCTTCGCAGGCGCAGACGCCGAGCACCTGCGCCGGTTCCCGCACAAGCATGCGGGCACCACCTCCGTGGAGCTGGTGCGCAACTACCGCTCCACGCCGGAGGTGGTGTCGGCCGCCAACACGCTCCTGCGTGGCACGGCCTCGCGCAGCGTCGACCTTCTCGCCCAGCGTCCCAGCGGTCCCGGTGTGACGTGGATCGAGCATCCCGATGAGGTGGAGGAGGCTGAGTCCACCGCCGCCGAGATCCTGCGGCTGCGTGACTCCGGCGTGCCGCTCGCCGAGGTCGCGGTGCTCTTCCGTATCAATGCCCAGTCGGAGGCCTACGAGGAGGCGCTCAGCGCACGCGGTATTCCCTACGTCATCCGCGGTGCTCACCGCTTCTTCGAACGCCCCGAGGTCCGTGAGGCGATCACGTTGATCCGCGGCACCGCTCGGGCCTCGGCGGGCGACGACCTCGTCGAGTCGGTGAGGGGCACGCTCGCCGGTCGCGGGTGGACGGCCGAGCCGCCGACGGCACGGGGCGCCGTACGCGACCGTTGGGAGTCCTACCAAGCACTGCTGACCCTGGCTGAGTCATTCGCGGCGGCCGGCGGAGACCTGACCGGGTTCGTTGCCGATGTGGAACGTCGTGCCGCCGAGCAGCACGCCCCGGTGGCCGAGGGGGTCACGCTGGCCACGCTGCACACGGCGAAGGGACTCGAGTGGGACGCGGTCTTCCTCACCGGCGTGCAGGAGGGAACCCTCCCGATCAGCTTCGCCAAGACCCCTGCGGAGGTCGAGGAGGAGCGACGCCTGCTCTACGTAGGCATCACCCGGGCGCGTCGGAACCTGGTGGTCTCCTGGAGCAGGTCGCGGACGCCTGGTGGGCGCGGATCCCGCAAGCCTTCGCGGTTCCTCGACGGACTCCGGCCCGACTCCGCACCGGCCCGACGGCCGGGGAAGAAGGCGGCCAAGGCCGCGATGTGTCGCACCTGCGGCAAGCCGCTGGGCTCCGCCGCGGAGCGGAAGGTGGGGCGTTGCAGTGAATGCCCGACCACCTACGACGAGGCGCTCTTCGATCGACTCAAGCAGTGGCGTTCCGTGCGTTCGCGCGAAGACGAGGTGCCCGCCTACGTGGTCTTCACCGACAAGACCCTCGAGGCGATCGCCGAGTCACGTCCGGTCGACGAGGCCCAACTTCTCAAGGTCTCCGGGGTGGGGCCGAGCAAACTCGAGGCCTACGGTGCTGACGTCCTGGACCTCATCAAAGAGTGACGAAGGGGACTTCCGGGACGCCTCGCTCGAGCTCCGAAAAGAATTTCCAAGAAAAGTCGAAAAAGAATTTGCAGGCTCTGATAGGAGCCCAGTAGCGTAGCGGCATCGATCAACCGCGCACTCAGGTCTTGGCACGACCCGCGCCCGACAGCTCCGAAGGAGGTGGCTCCCCATGGTGAACATCATCAACCAGGCACCGGCAGCAGCATTTGCGCCGGCCTTCGTCATGTCTGCAGCGGCCACGTCCGTGGCGCTCGTCGCAGATCGAGGTCGTGAGCACACGCGTGGCTTCGCCGCCGTCGCTGCCAAGCGCACCCAGGGGACCCCTGTCTGGAGTCCACCGACCAGTTGATCCCTCAACGCGTCGGCTGACCTCCAGGCCGCGGAACCCGAAACCGGGATCCGCGGTCTTTTTGTTTGACCAGCACGATCCAGCACCCAGATCAGGTCAAGGAGGAGGTGAACATATGACCGTCCATGTTTTCCTGGAGCCGGCCGCCACCCTCGGCAAGCTCCACGAAGCAGCGGACCGAGTGGACGAGGACCGACTTCCGTGTCGCACCAACGACGCGGAGCTCTTCTTCGCCGAGTCCCCGACCGACGTGGAGCGTGCCAAGGCGCTCTGCACGCATTGTCCCGTCCAGGCGTTGTGCCTGGCCGGTGCGCTCGAGCGGCGTGAGCCCTGGGGCGTCTGGGGTGGCGAGCTCCTCCTCCAGGGCGTGGTGATCCCACGCAAGCGACCGCGTGGCCGTCCCCGCAAGAACGCAGCAGCCTGATCCGCACGACAGGGCGCACAGCCGAGAAACGCGTCGTCGGGTGGCCCGGCGACCAGCACGAGAAGCGAATGACATGAGCAGCTTGAAGAACTGGAGCAATGGCATGGAACTAATGCATGAAGAACTGGCGCGCGCTCAGATGTCCGCGCGCCTGGGAGAGGCGCAGAACCGGAGGCTTGCCCGGGAGGCCTCCTTGGCCCGCCGGATGAGTCGTCGGGCCGAGCAAGCGGCACGCCAGGCCCGATTGGCACTGGCCAGGCTCTGATCCCGACAGGCCAAGCGCCCGTCCGACAGGGGAGCGGCCCGATCACCTCGTGGTGGTCGGGCCGTTCTCGCGGACACGGGCGCGGCCGGCCACAGTAGATTGGGCGCCATGGTGACGTGTGACCACTGCGGACGAACGTACGCCGGCGTGGTGCCCCCGCTGACCTGGTCCACCGCGGTCGAACGCGGCAGGAAGGTCGTCTTCTGCGACGAGTGTTCGCGCGCCAACCTCCGGGCAATGGAGGGCAAGCTCGACTCCGAGTGGTGGTGAAGCCTCGCCCAGGCGCTCCTCAGCCGAACTGTGCGTAGAGCCGGTCCCACGAGCACCCGCACTCCACGTGTGGCGGGAAGGAGTGTCGAGGGAGGGTGAGCGCAGGGTCCATCTCGAGGACGGTCGACCAGGTGGTCGGCCGCTCACCGGTGACCCACCGGGTGAGGTCGCGGACCGCCCAGCCGAGCGCAACCTGGAGGAGATCGTGGGGTACGGCGGCCGGCCAGGCAGAGCGGTGGCGTGCGTACTGCTCGATCACCAAGGCGCGTCGCGGGTCGTGCTCGGCCAGGGCGGCGTCGACGCAGCGCAGGCAACTGCTTCGTCCGGGAGCGACGAAGGGGCCGAGCAGGACCCGTCCCTCGGCGCAGCTGAGGGGCAGGTGGGGGACACCATCGGCGACCAAGCGGTCCACCACGGCACGATCGGTGACGTTGGCGTCGATGAGGAGCACGGCGTCGACGGTCGGGAACTCCGCGCTGGCCTCGGCCGCCAAGGGACGCCGGAGCACGGAGAAACCAGCGGCCTGCACGAGCGACAGCAGGCGATCCCCGGCCGCTGGAAGGCCGGTGTCCTCGACCCCGATCGTGATCGCGGCACGGTTGCGGCGACGAGCGACGCCGCCAAGCTCAGCGACATCGGCCGTGAGGAACTCGCGAGCGGCGGCATCGGTGGACCGGCCGAGGCCGGCGACGTAGTCGTCTCCGTCGATCACCAGGTGGTGCTCGACCAGGTCGAGATAGCACCGGGCGACGCGCGGGTCCAAGGAGGCCAGGTCCGGGGCAGGTGCCCCGTCACGCAGGCCGGCAAGGAGCGCGCGCACGTCCGGCATGTCGCGGGCGTGGACGGCTCCTTCGGGCTGCAGGCCGATCTGGAGCGTCCCGTCGCCGCGTCGACAGACCACGACGCCGGGACGAAGCATGGGATGGGCGCCGATGTGCATGCGCACGAGCCAAGCACACGAGCCTCACCGGCGGCGTACGTTCTCCACAGGGGTTGAGGGACAGGGAGGAAAATGCACGACGGCGACCCCCGAAGGGATCGCCGTCGAAACAGGTTCTGTGCGGGGCTCAGGCCTTGCCCAGGATCCGGTTCAGGTTGGTGCCACACTCGGGGCAGACGGCCTTCGCCATCCGGGTGCCCTTGTCGTTGACCTTCACCTCACCGGTGGCCTCACGCTTGGCCTTGCACTTCACGCAGTAGAACTCACCGCTCCAGGTCTCCGCCATGACGGCCTCCTTGTTTTCGTACGTCAATGTTTCTGGGTCGTCGCGACGGGGGTGTGGGGGAAGCCCGCCGGGGTCCGGGGACATGCGAACACACCGTCCGAACCATGAAAACCCTACGTCACGCCTGAGCCTGAGCGTGGGCGCCACCCGGCACGGCGCGTCGCAGTGCCCGGCGCCGGGGCTTCCGGTCGGCTCCGGACTACGCTCCGGAGCCATGAGCGAAGAGCTGATCCACCTCCGCATCGAGCGCCCCGAGCCCGCAGTCGCGGTGCTCACGCTCGATGATCCGGACCGCCGCAACGTGATGTCCGACGAGATGACCGCCTCCTGGGTACGGGCCGTGAGCGACCTGAAACGCGACCGCGATCTGCGGGCCGTCGTGGTCACCGGTGCAGGCTCTGCCTTCTGCGCCGGAGGCGACCTGTCGTGGTTGGCTGCCGAACCGGACGCCAGTGTCGATCAGCTGCGTGGTCGGATGCTCCCCTTCTATCGCGCGTGGCTGACGATCCGGGAGCTCGAGGTGCCGACCCTGGCAGCCATCAATGGGCCGGCCGTCGGTGCTGGCCTCTGCATCGCCATGGCCTGCGACATCCGCTGGATGGCGGAGGAGGCACGAGTCAGTGCCCCGTTCGTGAAACTCGGGCTGCACCCCGGCATGGCGTCGTCATGGCTGTTTCCCGACGTGGTCGGGCAGGCGGCCGCGCGCGACCTGCTGCTCACCGGGCGGGCGGTCGGCTCGCAGGAGGCGCTGCGGATGGGCTTGGTGTCTCGGGTGGTTCCCGGTGAGGAGCTGGTCGCCGAGGTGGTCGCTGCTGCTGCCGAGATCGCGGGCAGTGCCCCGATCGCGACCAGGCTGACCAAGCAGGGGCTGGCCTCCCCACAACCTGACATCGAAGCCGCACTGCGCTGGGAGGCGGTGGCGCAACCCGTCACGATGGCGACGACCGACTTGCTGGAGGGCATCGCGGCGGCGAAGGAGCGGCGTACGCCCCGGTTCACCGGGAAATGAGAGGAGAGGCCCCAGGTCACGGTCACCAGCACTTGCCTTCCCCTTGCGAGCGTGGTGACTTCTCCGCCGAAGCGGGAGACCGGGGGCCTCTTCTGCACAAAACCTAGGCGGTCAGGTCGAGGTGGTCAACGTCGGGTCCACTCCGGCCTGTGCACAACGTGTGGACAAACCTGTGGGCAAATGGGGCAGAGTTGTGGATGACGAGGGGAGAGACGCATGTCGGAGCAGCTGTTGGGGCCGGTAGCGGCCCTGCGCCGCATCGCGTTCCTCCTTGAGCGGGGCCGCGAGGACACCTACAAGGTGAAGGCGTTCCGTGCGGCTGCTGCGACACTCATCCCGCTCAAGGAGGCGGAGGTGGTCGCACGCGTCGAGGACGGCACCCTGACCGAGTTGCCCGGCGTGGGAGCCTCCACGGCGAAGGTCGTGGCGGCGGCGGTACGTGGCGAGATCCCGGAACGGTTGGCCCAACTCGAGGAGCGGTACGCCGGCCCGCTGGTCCCCGGGGGACGCGCACTCCGGGCGGCGCTGCGAGGAGACCTGCACTCGCACTCCGACTGGAGCGACGGCGGCTCGCCGATCGAGGAGATGGCCTTCACCGCGATCGAGCTGGGCCACGACTACCAGGTGCTCACGGACCACTCACCCCGGCTCAAGGTGGCTCGGGGGCTGAGCGCGGAGCGTCTGGCCCGACAGCTCGACGTGGTGGATGCGGTCAACGACCATCTCGGTGAAGGCTTCCGGCTGCTCAAGGGAATCGAGGTGGACATCCTCGACGACGGGAGCCTCGACCAGACCGAGGAGATGCTCGACAGGCTCGAGGTGCGGGTGGCGAGCGTGCACTCCAAGTTGGCGATGGAACCCGACGCGATGACCCGCCGGATGGTGGCTGCGGTGCGCAACCGGCACACCAACGTGCTCGGCCACTGCACCGGTCGACTGGTGGCCGGTGGGCGGGGGACCAGGGCCCAGTCGCGCTTCGACGCCCGGGCCGTCTTCACCGCATGCGCCGAGGAAGGGGTGGCCGTCGAGATCAACTCCCGACCTGAGCGGCGGGACCCGCCGACGAAGCTGCTGGAGCTCGCGCGCGACCTCGGTTGCCTCTTCTCGATCGACAGCGACGCCCACGCCCCGGGGCAGCTGGACTTCCTCGACCACGGGTGCGAGCGGGCCGAGGCGGCAGGCATCGAACCCGACCGGATCGTCAACACCTGGCGGGTGGAGCGCTTGCTGGCATGGGCGAACCGATAGTTTGAAGTGCATGGGCAGTCCCAAGGTGGAGGTCAGGCGGTCGTCGCGCCGACGCCGTACGGTCTCGGCCTATCGCGAGGGCGACACCGTCGTGGTGCTCATCCCGGCCACGATGTCGAAGAAGGCCGAGCAGGAGTGGGTCGCCACGATGGTCCAGCGCCTGGAGCGGCGTGAGCGCAAGCGCAAGCCGCCCGACGAGGCGTTGCTGGCCCGCGCGCTCGACCTGTCCGACCGTTATCTGGGCGGACTCGCCGATCCGGAGTCGGTGCGCTGGGTCGACAACCAGAACGCGCGTTGGGGTTCGTGCACGCCGGGGGACAAGACCATCCGCATCTCCTCCCGGCTCAAGGGGATGCCCCTGTGGGTGCTCGACTACGTGGTGCTCCACGAGATCACGCACCTGCTCGAGCCCAGCCACGACGAGAAGTTCTGGGCGTGGGTCAACGCCTATCCCAAGGCGGAACGTGCCAAGGGCTATCTGGAGGGCTGGTCGGCCGCGCGCGAGGAGGAGCCGACCGACGCCGACTGAACGCGTCGCCGGGCGTGGTCGATGAGGTCGAGCATCTCGTCGCCGAGCTCGGGCAGCGCGGCCAGTGGCCACCAGCGGACGTCGAGGGACTCCTCGCTCGCCCGGTGGGCGGTGGTGGCGGGAACCGTGGCGACGAAACGCACGTCGAGGTGGCGGACGGGCCCGCGCGGATCACAGAAGTCGACGGTGTGGATGTCCATGTGCACGGGAGTCTCGTCGAAGCGGAGCATCTCGGCCGGCAGACCGGACTCCTCCAGCGCCTCACGCCTGGCCACCGCGGCGAGCGTGACGTCGCCTTCCTCGCAGTGCCCACCGAAAGCGAACCAGCGCCGGGCCTTGCCGTGCAGGTTGAGCAGCACGTGCTCCGCGTCGTCGGAGAGCACGATCGTGCCGGCAGTCAGGTGGTCGGGGAAGCAGGTGCGCCACACGCCCGTGGGGTGCGTGCCCAGATGGGTCGCGATCTCGGCGCGCAGCGCCTCCTGACGCTGGCCCGGGGCGGTCCAACCCGCGACCACGGCCAAGGCGTCGGCGTGCAGGCTCATTCGGCCGCGGGGCCGTCGTCGGGCTTCTCGCCGTCGAGGAGCTGGCGCAGGGCGGCGTCGAAGTCCTCGTCGGAGATCTCGCTGGGCAGCTCCTGACCCTCACGGAAGCCGAGCGGGTCGTCGAGGTCGGCCGCGGTGGGCAGCAGGTCGGGGTGCAACCACACCGTGTCGCGGGCCTCCACACCCTGGCGGGACCGCAACGAGCCCCACAGCGTGGCGGCGTCGCGGAGCCGTCGCGGGCGCAGCTCCAGGCCGACCAGGGCCGAGAACGTCTCCTCGGCGGGTCCGCCGGCAGCGCGGCGGCGACGTACGGCCTCCTGCAGCTTGGTGGCGCTGGGCATCCGCTCGGCGGCGGCCTGACTGACCACCTCGTCGACCCAGCCCTCGACAAGGGCGAGCGTGGTCTCCAGCTGTTGCAGCGCGGCCTCCTGAGCGGGGGTGCGCTTGGGCTCGAAGAGGCCTCCGGCGAGGGCGTCCTGGAGGGCCTGTGGGTCGGCCGGATTGATCGACGAGAGCTGCTCCTCGATGCCGGCGGTGTCGATGCTGATGCCGGCGCCGTAGCTGGCCACGGCCGACATCAGGTGCTCACGCAGCCACGGCACGTGGGCGAAGAGACGCTGGTGGGCCGCCTCGCGCAGGGCGAGGTGGAGCAGCACGTCGTCGTAGGAGACGTCGAGGCCGTCGGCAAAGGCACGTACGTTGGTGGGCACCAGCGCGGCGCGGCCGTCGGGGCCGAGGGGAAGGCCGATGTCGGAGGCGGTCAGCACTTCGCTGGCCAGTCCGCCGAGGGCCTGACCGACCTGCTGGCCGAACATCGCACCGCCCAACTGGGAGAGCATGCCGATGAGCGGTCCGGCCATGGCCTTGGCCTCCTCGGGCATCGCCTGCCCCATGGCGCCGACGACGTGTTCGGCCACCGGCTCCACGAGCACCTGCCAGCGCTCCTTCGTGGACTCCAGCCACTCCGCGCGGCTCCAGGCCGCGGTGCTGGTGACCCCGGAGTCGAACTCGGTGACCTCATCGAGCCAGAGATCGGCGAGGTGCACGGCGTCGGCCACCTGGCTGGTGTCGCGCTCGGAGGGGAGGGATCCTTCTGCTGGGCGATGACCTGGCGGGCCAGGTCACCGGCCATCGTCCAGTTCACGGCGCCGTCGTGTGGCGCCATCATCTGCTGCATCTGGCGCATGATTGCGTTGAGGTCCGGCATCTGGCCGCCCCCGAAGAGCCCCTCGAAGGGGTGCCCCGGAACGGGTTCTCCGGCTGGTCGCCCGGCTTGTCGTCCATGCTCCAAAGTTACTCGCTGCGGACAACCGCTGCCGAGCCCGGATCGCTGATGGATGGGCCGGGGAGGCCGCGGCGGGCAGTAGGGTCTGCGGCATGGCCATCCCTGAGTCCCGCGTGCGGCATGCCGCGATCAGTGAGGCACCCCTCTCCGTCGACGAGGTGCTGGGTGCGCTCGACGACCCGACCTCGGGGGGACTGGTGCTCTTCGTGGGTCGGGTCCGCGACCACGACAACGGCTCCGGAGTGACCGGTCTGGAGTACGCCGCCCATCCCAGCGCCTCCGACAAGCTTGCGGAGGTGTGCGCCTCCGTCGCCGAGGAGTACGACGTGCAGGTCGCCGCGGTGCACCGGGTCGGCAGTCTCGCCATCGGGGACGCCGCCGTCCTCGTCGCCACGTGCTCGGCCCACCGTGGGTCGTCCTTCGATGCCTCGCGTGCCCTCATCGATCGTCTGAAGGCCGAGGTGCCGATCTGGAAGCACCAGCTCTTCACCGACGGCACCGAGGAGTGGGTCGGGGCGCCCTGAGCGTTCGGGCGTCCGTGGGTGTGTCCGACCCGGATGGGTGGGTGTCGGGTGGCACCCTTGGTTCCGTGGAGATCCTCTGGTGGCTGGCCCCGTCCGTCGTGGTGACGGTGCTCGCCATGGTCTGGGTGGGATGGCTGGGTCGCGACGGCCGCGGCGAGGTGGATCGTGACGTGGCTGCTGAGCGAATGGCGAAGGCGTTGCGCGCCGAGCACCAGGGTCTCCGGCAGGCGTCGCCGCGGCTCAACCGGCGTCCCGACCGCAGCAGCGGCGTCGCTGCGCGAGCGCCTCGGGCGAACGCGTCGGGTGAGGAACGGCGTACCGCCTGACGGGTGGTGGGTGGGCTCTTGTCCCACAATGAGAGGCTTTCGTCATGAGTCGGCGAACTCTTGCCACGGTGATTGCGGTGCCCCTGATGGTGGGGTTGTGGCTGGGGGCTGCGCTCGTACCGGTGCCCTACGTCACGAGCAGGCCGGGCATCACGGTCGATGTGCTCGCGGAGAACGGGGGCACGGAGATCATCCAGGTCGACGGGCACCGCACCTACTACGACGGTGGAGAGTTGCGGATGACCACCGTCGCCTCCGACCGTGCCGAGGACCGGGTGAGCATCTTCTCGGCACTGAGGGCCTGGATCTCCGACGACGAGTCGGTGCAGCCGCACGACGTGGTCTACAGCGATGGCGAGACCAATGAGGACAACAAGATCCGCTCCCACCTCGACATGACGACGTCGCAGGACGTGGCCCTGGCCGTGGCGCTGACCGAGCTCGGCTACGACCTGAAGACCGCCGTGAAGGTGGCCGGACTGACACCGGGCTCGCCTTCCGAGGGTGTGCTGGAGGAAGGCGACCGGATCCTCAAGGTCGACGACGTGGCCATCGACGGCGTCCAGACCCTCCTCGACGTGCTCGGCAAGGCCGAGGTGGGCACCCCGCTGGAGATCCGGGTCAGCCGAGGGGCGAGAAGGTCGACCTCGAGGTGACGCCGACGAAGGACCCCGACTCGGACCGCGCGGTCATCGGCATCTATCCCGGCACCAGTTACGTCTTCCCGTTCCAGGTCAGCATCGGGATCGACCCCAACATCGGCGGCCCGAGCGCCGGGCTGATGTTCTCGCTGGCCATCTATGACACGCTCACGCCCGGCCCGTTGACCGGGGAACGGTCGGTCGCCGGCACGGGCACCATCGACGCCGATGGCAACGTCGGTTCGATCGGTGGCATCCAGCAGAAGATCGCCGGTGCGCGTGACGCGGGATCCGAGCTCTTCCTCGTCCCGGCCGACAACTGTGCCGATGCCGAGGGTGCGCCGAACGGCAGCATGCGGCTGGCGAAGGTGTCCACCTTCGAGGATGCCCGGGCAGCGATCGAGACATTTGCCGCTGACAAGAATGCCAAGCTGCCGACGTGCAGCGGGAAGTGACGACGTGACGGACGAGATGCAGGAGATGGACCTCCCCGAGCCGGGGAGGACGCGATGGACCCGGCACTGGCGGCAGCCGTGCTGGAGGTGGAGAACTTCGTTGCGCAGGAGGGGTGGGACCGTCCTTCGCGGGTGTTCGCACTCGTGCCGACCGCGACCCTGGTGGCGGCAGAGCCCGACCTGGCCCACGCGATGGGCCTTGACGAGGCCAGCGCCGAGGGATCCTTCACGCCCGTCGAGCAGGAACTCGATGCCGACCGACCGGTCGAGGAGCAACTGGCCACCATGATGTGGCCCGACAGCGTCGCCGGTTGTGCCGTCACCGTCGAACGACTGGTGCTCCCGCCCAGCGCCGACGCCGGCATCCCCGATGACCCGATGGCTGCGCAGGAGTACGCCGCCGCCCACCCCGAGCGCCAGGAGGTGCGGATCGTTGCCGGTGTGACCCGGGAACGGGCGACCTACTGTGCGCTCCGCTTGCGCGCACACGATGACGACCAATCGGTCGTCGGCAGCCTCGACCTGGTGCCTGAACTGCTGGAATTGCTGCACGTCACCTTCGAGGGTGACGACGAGGAGGACCCCCGTCCATGAGCAACTTGTTTGACGAGGAGCCGGAGCAGCCGGCGCGGCAGAAGCCGCCGCCGCGCCGCCCCAAGGCACTGTGGATCACGCTCGGCATCATGGTGGCGCTGTTCTTGGCGTTCACCGGTGTCACGGCGCTGTGGACCGAACGACTCTGGTTCGGATCCGTGGGCTACGAGAGCGTCTTCACGACGCTGCTGCGCACCCGGATCATGCTCTTCTTGATCTTCGGCCTGCTGATGGCCGCGGTGATCGCGCTCAACCTGGCGTTGGCCTTCCGGTTCCGGCCGATGTTCCGGCCGGCGTCGCAGGAGCAGATCAACCTCGACCGCTACCGCCTGGCGATCACGCCCATCCGGGTGTGGTTGACCGTCGGCATCTCGTTGGTGATCGGTGCCTTCGCCGGCACCACCGCCTCCGGCCGCTGGCGTGACTACCAGCTGTGGCGCAACGGATCGGACTTCGGCACGAAGGACCCGTACTTCGACAGGGACATCGGCTTCTACATCTTCGACCTGCCGTGGTTCCACTTCATCGTGGACTTCACGATGGCGATGCTGCTGCTGTCGCTCATCGCGGCAGCCCTGGTGCACTACGTCTTCGGTGGTATCCGCCTGCAGTCGCGCGGTGACCGCCTCTCCGGGGCGGCCGCCGTACAGCTCTCGGTGCTGCTGGGCCTCTTCGTGCTGGTGAAGGCTGCCGACTACTGGCTCGACCGCTTCGACCTCATGAACGGTGGCGGTGGGCTGCACAGCGGCATGGGCTACACCGACGACCACGCGGTGCTGCCAGCCAAGAACATCTTGATGTTCATCGCGATCATCTGCGCGGTGCTCTTCTTCGCCAACGTCGTACGCCGCACGTGGTTGCTGCCCGGCGTGGGCCTGAGCCTGCTCGTGCTCTCCTCGATCCTGCTCGGCCTGATCTGGCCGACGATCGTCCAGCAGTTCCAGGTCGACCCGTCGCAGGCGTCGAAGGAGGAGCCCTACCTGCAGAAGAACATCGATGCCACGCGGTTGGCCTATGACATCGAGGACGCCCTGATCGAGGACTACGCGGGCGACACCTCGCTCAGCAAGGCGGAGCAGAACCAGGAGGTCACCAACGTCTCCGGTGTCCGCCTCGTCGACCCTGCCGTCGTCCGCGCCACCTTCGAACAGCGCCAGCAGGTGAAGGGCTACTACACGGTCCCGGACGTGCTCGACGTGGGCCGCTACGAGATCAACGGTCAGCAACGTGACGTGGTGATCGGCGTGCGCGAGCTCAACCAGGACGGCCTGCCCGACGGCAGCAAGAACTGGTCGAACCTCCACACCGTCTACACCCACGGCTACGGCGTCATCGCGGCCTACGGCAACCAGCAGGATGCCGACGGCAACGACGCGGCCGGCACCGACAACCTCGCGTGGGCCGAGCAGAACCTTCCGCCCGAGGGTGACATCACCGACCTCTATGCCCCTGACGGCTACCGCGGACAGATCTACTTCGGTGAGAAGAGCCCCGAGTACTCGATCGTCGGCAAGGGGAAGGACGGCGACCGTGACGTGGAGCTCGACCTCCCCGACGACACCGAGACCAGCAGCAGCGTGACCAACACCTACGCGGGTGAGTCCGGTGTGGGCGTAGGGAGCACGTGGCGCAAGCTCATGTATGCGTGGAAGTTCGGGGAGCCCAGCATCGTGCTCTCCAACCGGGTCAACGAGAACTCGAAGATCCTCTACGACCGCAACCCGCGGCAGATGGTCGAGAAGGTCGCACCGTGGCTCACGGTCGACTCAGACCCGTTCCCGGCGGTGGTCGACGGCAAGATCGTGTGGATCCTCGACGGCTTCACCACCAGCGACAAGTATCCCCAGGCGGAGCGGGGGTCCTTCGAGACGATGACCAACGACGCGCTCGGCACGAGCAACGAGTTCCAGACGCTGCCGACCGACGAGATCAACTACATCCGCAACGCGGTGAAGGCCACGGTCGACGCCTACGACGGCACCGTCACGCTCTACGAGTGGGACGAGGAGGACCCGCTCCTCAAGGCCTGGCGCAGTGTCTTCCCCGGCACGGTGAAGGACAAGGAAGACATCCCCGAGGGCGTCCTGGAGCACATGCGCTACCCCGAGGACCTCTTCAAGGTGCAGCGCTACCAGCTGGCGTCGTACCACGTGGAGGACGCGAAGGACTTCTACGAGGGCAATGCTCGCTGGGAGGTGCCGGAGGACCCGAACGTCAAGGGCACCTACCAGCCGCCGTACCGCCTGAGCGTGCGTACGCCGAGCGGGGGAGCGGACCCGATCTACTCCCTGACCTCGGTCTACGTGCCCTACCAGCGTGAGAACCTGGCTGCGTTCGTCTCCGTGGACGCTGATGCGTCGCAGGACGACTACGGCACCTTCCGGGTGCTGCAACTGCCGGGCACGTCGCAGGTCGACGGGCCCGGTCAGATGGCCAACAAGTTCAACACCAACCAGGTCATCCAAACCACGTTGGAGCCGCTGACGCGCAACGACAACCTCCGGGTCATCAAGGGCAACCTGCTCACGCTGCCCGTCGGCGAGGGGCTGCTCTACGTGCAGCCCATCTATTCGGTGCAGCGCAACGTCAGTGCCGCCAACTTCCCGGTCCTGCAGTACGTGACGGTGGCCTTCGGCACCAAGTACGCCATCGGTACGACGATCGCGGAGGCGGTCGCCGACGTCCTCGCCCTGGAGGACGGCGAGACCGGCGCGACCGACGAGGCGCCGCCTGCAACGGGCGACGACGAGGGCGAGGAGGGCACCACCGGCGAGAACCCGGAGACGGGCGAGCCGCTCAAGGGCTCGGTGGCTAACCGGATCCGGACGCTCCTCGAGCGAGCCGACACGAAGTTCACCCAGGCCAACGAGGCGCTGCAGGCAGGCGACCTCGGCGCCTACGCCGACCGCACCAAGGAGGCCGAGGAGCTCGTCTCCCAGGCTCTCGAGTTGGCGACCGACAAGAACTCGACGGCCACGGACTGAGCACTGATCGAGGGCGGGTGATCGGAGTCACTCCGGTCGCCCGCCTTTCGATTTGGGTTTTCGGCTCAACCCCCGTAATGTTCTGTTCACCGACGCGGGGTGGAGCAGCTCGGTAGCTCGCTGGGCTCATAACCCAGAGGTCGCAGGTTCAAATCCTGCCCCCGCTACCAGATCAGCCCGGGATTCAGTGCGAATCCCGGGCTGAAAGCATTTGAGAATTGATCACCCCTCCGGAAACCCTCCGTTTTGCCCCTCTTCTAGGCGCGTCGGTCGACAGGCCCTCCGGGTGGCCCCCGCACACTCCGGTTGCCACCGACCGTTGCGGGCCGCCCTGCGCACCTGATGTGCATGAAGACCGACACGAACCCGCTGAGTGGACTCGATCCGCTCCTGAGCATCGACGAACTGTCCGAGTACCTCGGTGTCTCGATCAAGACGATCTACGAGTGGCGCCAGAACGGTCGCGGGCCCGTCGGGATCCGCATGGGTCGCCATCTGAAGTTCGCGGTGTCGGACGTGCGTGCTTGGTTAGACAACCGGCGCGAGTCCCAGCCCGGACGGCCGGTGGAGCGGGGGTGAGGTCACATGGCTAGGCCCCGAACTCCCATCGGTACGTACGGCGACATTGAGTTCACCGCCCTGCCGAACGGCACCATCCGCGCTCGCACGCGATTTCGTGACCATGACGGTCAAGTCCGCCGGGTCGAGGCGAGCGCCGCCACACGCAAGCTCGCCGAGCACCGGCTCAAGGAGAAGCTGACGCAACGCTCAGGATCCAGTCGTGGACTTGGCGAACTGACGCCCGACAGCTCCTTTGCTCGCTTGATCGAGGTCTGGCTCGGAGACCTGGACCTGGAAGGAAAGATCGCCCCCAGCACGAGAGCGCTCTACGAGCGCAACATGCGCCAGTTGGTGCTGCCCGCGTTTGAGCACTTCGCACTCCGTGAGATCACGGTCAGCCGTGTCGACCAGTTCATCAAAACTCTGGCGACGACCAAGAGCTACAGCACTGCAAAGCAGGCAAGGACCGTGCTGAGTCTCGCGCTCGGCTTGGCCGTGCGTTACGAAGCGATGGTGAAGAACCCAGTGCGAGACACGGTCCGCCTCCGTAAGCCGCCGTCGCAGGCGATGGCATTGACTGTGGCCCAGGTAGAAGCCATCCGTGGCGCGGTGCGGGGATGGCGGCGGGGCTCGGGCGTCCCCGGTCCGCCCCCAGATGGACAGTTGGAGCGGATCATTGAGGTGATGCTCGGAACCTCGGCCCGGATCGGTGAAGTCCTCGCCATCCGCAAATGCGATGTTGACGTGACGGGCTCACCAGCCACAGTGCGAATATGCGGGACGATCGTGTCGCCCAAAGGCCGGGCAACGCATCGACAGCCTCACCCCAAGACGATGAAGTCGATGCGCACGGTTTCCGTGCCCAGCTTCACTGCTGAGGTTCTCCGAGAGCGCCTGGTCAAGATCGCTTCGGAGGACCCTGAGCATCTGATCTTCTTCACACGCAATGGCACGCCGCTTACGACGAACAACGTGCGACGCAGGTTGAGAGCGGTCTTGTCGGGAGCGGGCATCGAGGGCGTCACGCCACACTCGTTCCGTCGGACAGTCGCCACCATGCTCGACCGCGCGGGCGGGGCGGATCTCGCGTCCGAGATGCTCGGTCACACGTCGTCGGAGATCACCAAGGCGCACTACATCGAGCCTGACGAGAAGGTGAACCCGATAACTGCCGAGATCCTTGAGGCATTGGCTCCACGGGTGAGGGAGGCGGACCAGTGAATGACGACCGTCATACCCTTTCCCGTGTAGAAGGAAAAGGGTATCCTTGGGTTGTTGGCCTGGGGCTGATCGAGGACTGGCTCAAGGCGGCAGACGACGACACCTACGACCAGATCATCGCGGCGATCCGGATCCTGGCCACCGTTGGCCCGGGACTAGGAAGACCGCTGGTGGACACCATCGTGGGATCGCGACACAACAACATGAAGGAACTGCGGCCAGGTTCGTCAGGACGGAGCGAGGTGCGGATCTTGTTCGCCTTCGACCCGAAGCGGCACGCGATCATGCTCTTGGCTGGAGACAAGCAAGGGCGCTGGGACAAGTGGTACCGCAAGAACATCCCAGTCGCTGATGACCGGTACGACGCGCACCTGGCGCGAGTGAAGAAGCAGAAGGGCGGGAACTGAGATGGGCAAGACGTTGGATGACCTGCTCGCAGAGCGGCCGGGCAACCCAGAGGTGCAGGAAGCCCACATGAAGCGGATGCTCGCCGAGGTCCGTGCCTACAAGCTCCGTGAGCTACGCGAGATGATGGCCCTCACTCAGACTGACGTCGCTGAGACGCTCTCGGTCAGCCAGAAACGAGTCTCGGAGATCGAGCGTGGCCAGGTCGACTTCACCAAGGTCGACACCCTGCGCCGCTACGCCGACGCACTCGGCGGCAGCCTCAAGGTGGAGGTCACCGTGGGGGATGAGACCTACCAGATCGCCTGACCCTCGCCCGCGCTCAGAGCGACAACTCTGAGCGCGGTTGCGGCCCCTGGCGTTGGCCCGTCTCGACGCTCTGGGTGAAGGACGCGCGTGAGCGTGCTGAACCAACCGGAACCCGCGGCTCATCAGGTTTGGGCGTCAGACGGGTCTTGGCCGTGGCCAACACCGGGGCACCTGGAGGTACGTCGAGAGGAATGTGGCGGGATCGCTGTTGCTTAACCCGGATCCACCGATGAACTTGGTCTGGTGAGCGCGCCGTAAACGAGAATGCCCTTGTGTAGCGGGAGAATCGGAGTTCTTGAGGCAACGATTCGACCGAACACAAGGGACATCTCTGAGGTGAAACTCTCTCACACGTCGCGGGCGACGTCGGCGGTCTTCGATGATCCGAATCTCGTGTCGGCCGGTGGTCTGGTTCCGGTGCTCGCGTTGGCCGAGTCCGCTGGGCTGCGTGATCTGGCGGATCAGCACTTGACGGTGCCGGGCGACAAGGGCGCGAACGCCGGGTTGAAGGTCGCCTCGCTGGTCGGTGGGATGGTCGCTGGTGCCGATTCGATCGATGACATGGCGCTGTTGCGTCACGGCGGCATGGGGAGGGTATTCGCCCGCGCCTACGCGCCTTCGACGTTGGGTTCCTTCCTGCGGGCGTTCACCTTCGGGCACGTGCGTCAGCTCGACGCGATCGCGTCGAGGTTCCTCATCGCGCTGGCAGGACTCACCGAGCTGTTGCGTCCGTCAGCCGAGGTGAGCCCGGATGCAGACGCGAGTGCTGACTACGCGTTGCTCGATGTCGACGACACGATCATCGAGGTCCATGGCCACGCCAAGCAGGGCGCCGGGTTCGGCTACTCAGGTGTCCGTGGCCTCAACGCCCTGCTCGCCACCCTCACCATCGCCGGCGCCGTCCCGGTGATCGTGGCCCAACGGCTCCGCAAGGGCTCGACTGGGTCACCACGCGGTGCGAAGCGACTGGTCGGCGATGCGGTGCGGACCGCCCGACGACTGCTCGACAAGTCCCACCCGGTCCTAGTGCGGATGGATTCGGCGTTCTACGGCCGCGGACCAGTTCACGCCGCCCTCAAGGGTGGGGCCGCGGTGTCGGTGACCGTGCGGATGGACAAGCGGGTCAAGGCCGCCATCGCCACCATCGACGACGATGCGTGGACCACCATCGAGTACACCGATGCCGTCTTCGACGAAGCCAGTGGCCGGTGGGTCTCACGGGCCGAGGTCGCCGAGATCGGTTTCACCGCGTTTGCCGCCCAGAAGAAGACCGACCACGTGCCGGGCCGGCTGGTGGTCCGGCGGATCCCGGACTTCAACGCCGAGAAGAACAAGGCAGCCGGCCAAGACACCCTGTTCGACACCTGGCGGTTCCATGCGTTCTTCACCACCACCGACGCCGACGTGCTCGACACCGTCGCCGCCGATGCGATCCACCGCCATCACGCGGTCATCGAGCAGGTCCACGCTGACCTCAAACACGCAGCGTTGGCGCACCTGCCGTCCGGGGTGTTCACTGCCAACGCGGCCTGGTTGGTGCTCGCCGTGATGGCGTTCAACCTCACCCGAGCCGCCGCCAGCCTCACCGACCCGCAGATCGCGAAGGCCACCACCGCCACGATCCGTCGCAAGCTGATCACCGTGCCAGCACGGGTCGCGACCTCAGCACGACGGGTCACTCTGCATCTGCCACAAGCCTGGCCCTGGGAGACCGCCTGGACTGCCTTGTTTGACCGAGTCAGCGACCCGCCACCCGCCCTCGCGGCCTGACCAACCAGCAGCCACAGCTGCGCGACGAGGAACAACGTGGAACACCCCGGACAGTGAGGTCCGGCAGATCATCGCGCCCCGGCGCCCCCACCCGGCGACGACCACCATCACCTCATCCCGGCCATGCCGATCGGTGGATCCGGGCTTAACCGCGCCACCGGCGGACAGGTCAACGCGAGGGATACCGATGCGCATCAGGTAGCTGCGGTCGTCGGCGCCGGCCGCGATGGTGTCGGCGATGCGGCGGTCGATGTGAGTGAACAACGCGTCGAGGTGCCGCAGTGCCCGCGCTTCGACGGGGGTGTTGGGATCGATGCCTCGAATCCGCGATGCGGCGAGAGCACCTTGCGCGGCGGCCACTCCGTGGCCAACGAGGCCGCGGAGGTTGCGGGTCTGGTCGACCAGCAGCGAGTAGGTCTCGGCCCGTTCGGCCCACATCGCGGCGACGTCGCGATGGCCGCTCACGGCCGGGGCGAGGTTGGCGGCGTGGTGGGAGACGATGCGTTGGGAGTCCAAGATCAGTCGCAGGCTGTACGCGTCGGGTTGGTAGCTGAGCCGTACGAGGAGGTTGTTCTCTGCTTGAAGTACCCCGCCCAGACCGGGAAGAGTGGGCCCGTCAGCCAGCCGCACGGGTGGACGCCAGCCGCTGCGGTCGACGGCGTAGTCAGGTTCGCTGTATCCCGCGTGGGCGGCGCAGACGACGGCTGCCCGGCCGAGCAGATCGGCTTCGTCGATCGGTTCCCAGTCGGGAATGGCAGCGGTGTAGCGGCGGTCGAGCCCGGTGAGGGCACGGGTGATCTCGGAGGCGTCCTTGAGGACGGTCATCGCTTGGGCGTCGGTCAGGTGGCCGTAGCTCAGTCCGGCAGCGAAGTCGTGTTCTCCGAGGGCGGCGCCTTTGGCTGCTTGTCGCCAGAGGTCCACGACGTGGTTCGGGTGTGGCGTGGCCAGTTGGTCCACGGTGGGGAGGGAGCGGCATAGGCGGAGCGTGCCGCGGCGAGCCTGTACCGCAGTTCCTCTGCCGGCCCGCGGGTGCGTGGTGTCGTCCCGCCGAGTTCGGCGTGGGGGTTGGATGCTCGTACGGCCTGCTGGCACCACACGGTGATGCTGTGCCGGAACGATCCGATCAGCTCGACAGCATCGGCAGGCAGGTCGTCGACGTCAGAACGGTTGCGGGTGATTTGCATGAGTGTGCCGAGTGCTTCCCGCAGTTGGGCGGTGTTGTCGCCGTACATCAGAACTCACTGATGTCCGCGCACGGGTCGTCGCGGTCTCGTGCCACGTCGAGCATGTCGAGCAGCAGCTCGACTTGGAGTTTGTCGACGCCATGGTCGGTGAGTTCCTTGACTGCGCTGACGGCGATCGCGTGCAAGATCGCGCGGTCGTCGGTGAAGCCGCTCGCATCGAGCGCGGGGATGTCGTCGCCGTGGATGAGGTCGAGGTAAAGCAGTGCGTGCTCGTATTCGACGGCGCTGTCGAACGTTGCGGCCTCGTCGGCCAGGGCTGCGATGTAGGAGCGGGCTTCGGCCAGGGTGACCGCGTGGGCAAGGAGCATGATTGGTTTCCCTTCGATCGAGTGAAGTGCTTTGGCAGTCACCGTCCGCCACCTGGGCCCGCAGCTGTCGGGTGAACCGGGGTGCCTGTGGACGAGTCGGCCTTCGTCCACAGGCACGGTCAGGACGCTCGTTGCGTGACTTGGTCCTCGACTTGGCGGCGTGCGGTGACGTCGTCCATGACGAACTGGACGAAGTCGGCGTCCCGGTCGCTCACCTCTGCTTCGTGACCGGCCTCAAGCGAGGGTTCGCCAGGCCAGGTCGTCTGTCGGGTGGGGCGGTCCCGGTCGAGGCGGGTGCCGCAGGCTGAGACCCAGTCGCGGAGCCGGTTGCGGGCATCGGCGAAGTCTCGGTGCCAGCCCAACGGGGACGACGGGGAGGCGTCGGGGCCGTAGGAATTCAGCCAGTGCAGGTGAAGTGCGGAGAGTTCCCAGACGAGTTCGTCGTGTCGGTGCCACATCGGAGGAACCACGGTCGGCGCTAGTCCGTAGGTGCCGCGAAGCCAGTTAACCCAGGCATTGAGGTCGAGCCACTCGGCTTCGGCCTCGTCGGCACCGAGGGTGTTCCAGTTGATCGGCCCCAACGGTTCCGCCAACGACGATGACTCGAAAGACTCCGACCACCCGGACTCATCGGATGAGGCGGCAGGTGGGTTGAGCGTGTCGAGGTTCTCCCACGTGTCGAACACCGGATGGCGTTCGTCATCGAGCAACGAGGGCTGCACTCCGTTCGCGTCGGAGGGCTTGGATGCCATGGCTCAGAGCCCGATCGCAGCAGGCGGCTCGACCGTACGGTCGGATTCACGACCGGCCTCGGGGCCAGCGTCCCGTTCGGGCGCCGGCGTCGGACGGTCAACGTTGTAGCGGGTGCGGGCGGTGTCGTGCCCGATCCTGCGAGCGACGAACTCTTCACGCTGCACGGTGGCGCCGTCGCGCTCGAACTCATACTCGTGGACGTAGCCAGAGGCGACGAACTGGTCTCCGGCCCGGAATCGGGCGTAGGCTCGTTCGGCGGAGGACTTGAACAGCACCATGTCGCAGAACTGCGGGTCGAGTTTGGTGAACGCACCGTCTGCTTCTTTGCGCCACTGCTCGATTCCGACTCGTGCGCGGAATCTGGCCACGTCGCTCTTTCCGTACGTCAGCTCGGGTGCAGTGGCGATGAAGCCGTGCAGGCTCATCTGCGTTGGGATCGTCATTGTCGACTCCTGACCTCGCGCGACGCCATGACTGGCAATCGCTCTCAGAAGTCAGGTGCACGCCACCCGACCGACCCGGCGCTCAGGCGTACGACCGTTCAGCGTTGCCGCAGAGCTGACTCGGTTGCAGTCCGATTTGTGCGGAGCTGTGCCGCGTCCTTGCGTGAGGTCCACGGTCGCAGGTCGGTGACGAGCGGTGGCGAGCTGCGCAGCAGAAGGAGAGCGGTGCCGAACGGCAGGGTGCGGATGGTCTCGGGTGGCATGACCGGCACGCGCCTGGTGGAGCGTTGGAGGGACCGGGAGCCGTAGTCGCCCACGGAGATGGTGTCGGTCTTCTCGTCGCGTTCGCCGATGAGTGCGGAGAGGTCCTGCAGGTCGCGTGCTGAGGATGTGCCGCCGAGGATGATCTTGACGATGGAGGCGTCCCAGATCGCGCCTGCGGCGTGATCGCCCCACTTGTCGCGTACCTGGGAGAGCGACTGGAGGACGGGCATCGTGGTGATTCCTGTGCCGCCGCCTTCGGCCATCAGCACCGGCAGTGAGGGCAGCGGCGACAGGTTGCCGATCTCATCGAGAGCCAACAGCAATGGTGGGTCGAGACGTGCGCCGGGGGATTGGGCGGCCAGGCGGCGTGCGGTCTCGACGAGGTCTTCGATGAAAGCAGCGACCAGTGACCAGGAGGCACCTGCTCCCGCGCCGGTGGCCAGCAAGTAGAGGGTGCCGTTGTTGGCGAGGAACTCAGTTGGGTCGAAGTGCTCGTCGGCTCGTGGAGTGACGGCGTCGAGGACCCGGGGGTCGGCAAGGCAAGACAGGGCCAGCGAGACGCCCATCCAGATCGAGTCGCGGGTACGGGCGTCGGCGTGGATCATCGAGTCCAGCGACTCTCCCCACCCTGTCGCTGCCCCGGAGTGGGAGGCCAGGATCGCCACCGCGTCGGCCGCGGAGGATGGTGACAGTGTCCAAGCGAACAGGTCGGCGGGGCTGCGGTGATCGAGCGCCGCGGCGTGCAGCAGCGCTTGGAGTGCGGTGCGGGTCTTGCCTTCCCAGAACCCGCCGGACTCGACGCCACCGGCCGAGAGCCCAGTGGCCGAAGCGAGTCCGGTGGCGCGGATCATTGCGGTCAGCGGGTCCTCACAGCCACGGACCGGGGACCAGCGCAGCCCAGCCGGGAGCCCTTCGGCCAAGCACTGGGGATCGAACACGGCTACAGGGCCGCGTTCTCGCCGGGCGGTGATGGTGGCGGCGATGTTGTCGGGCCGGGTTGCGGTGGTCACGACGGCGCCGGGTGCGTCGAGGATGGCGTTGATCACGACGTGCAGGCCTTTGCCGGAACGGGGTGGACCGAGCACCAGGACCGAGTCCTCAACCGAGGCCCAGATCTCCATCCCGCGAGATTGCCCGAGCAGGTAGCCGACCTCACCGGGTTCGGCGCGGTCGAGGCTCGGCCGCAAGGTTGCGCTGCGCGACAGCAGCGCCTTCTTCGAGGCCGTCGATGTGACGTCGTGGCGGGTGGCGACCCCGACTAGACGTCGCGGATCCTGACGCGACGCGTGCCGCATCGCTGCAACACGGCGCCACACCGCAAAAGCGCAGGTGCCGACGACAGCGAGCATGAGAACGAACGCAGCCCAGTAGGCCCACCCCGCGAAGTCAGCGTGCAGCACCCGGCCGGGATTGGTCGGGTCGGCGAGGACGTGGAGTCCGGCTGCCCAGTCTGCATCGGGCTGATCGACTCCGCTCACCCACGCGGTCACGGTGCCAGCGAACCTCAGTGCCGCTGCAACCAGCCCGAGTGCTGCGATCCCGACCAGGGCGAGGTTGACGAGCGTGTCGTCGACGGGCCGGGCACCGCCGTTCACGACGCCTCACGAACCGGCTCGGGTGCTTCGCTTGAGGTGACTCGGACGGACCCTGAGGTTGCTCCGACCAACACCACGTCAGCCCGGTGTCGTTCGAGAAGCGCCACGGGGAGGCGCAACTCAATGCTCCCGTCGGCCTCGGCTGCGCTGCGGTAGATCACGACCGCGACCGTGACCTCCTCACCGCTGCTGAACCCGGTGCCGGTGACCTCACCTGTTCCCAGATGGGCTGACAACCTTGTGTGACGCGCATCTGGGTCCTCCGCGCTGGCAGGGGACGTGACAGCGAGCGTGGGTGCTCCTGAGCCGAGTGCTGGCTCGAAGGTGTGGAAGTCGGTGAACAACTTGCCGTTAGGTTCGTGGATTTCCACACGCAGGGCAGAGCCGCGCTCGGATGCGATCCGGTCAAGCAACGGCCGCAGGTCGGTACGTGACAGCCTCGACTCCTCGCCGGAAGCGATATCAGGGACCTGAGCGTCGTCAACCGTCACGGCGAGGCGTCCCTGCTTGTCGACGTCAACCCGGACCAACGGGAGGACGACCGGGACTCGTGGCCGGTTGGTGGATCGCCGATACGCGGTCGCGGGGTTGAGCAGGCTCATAGTCCGACCGCCTGCTCGGTTTGTTCGATGACAGGACGCGACTCGGGCGTATCCGTGCTGCGGCCCGGAGCCTGACGGCCCGGCACCCGTCGTTGCGTGGTCTCTCGGATGAGTCCGGGAGGGTCGCCGTCGCCGACTTGGGCGGTGTCGAGTTGGTCGAGCACGCGAAGGGAGGTCGTACGGACTCGCTCTGCAGTGGCTTGCACGACTTCGACGGGGTCGGCGCCGGGGACGCTGCTTGCCCAACTCGACACGTACGGGACGGTGTATGTGGTGGTGTCGAGGCCGTGGGCGGCGCCGATCATGAGGGCCACGGACTCGGCCTCTACCTCGGCGATGCCACGGTGCAGGACAGCATCGATGGCTGCGCCGTCGGTCGCGCCACTGGCGTCAGGGGAGTGGAGCATGACGTGCCCGAGTTCGTGGGCTAGGGTCTTGACCCGTGCAGCATCGTCCATGTCGGCACGCACTGACACTTGCCGGGTGGAGAAGTCGGTGAGCCCGTTTGCGCCTCCGATCGCCGCAGCATCGGGGACCTGGTGAAGCGTGAACCCGTGGGCTTCGACCTGGGCTGCGAGTCCTTCCCACAGTCCCGCTGGCGCATGACCAGACAACAGTGTGGGCGCCGGCTGTGTGGGCAACGGATCGCCATCGGTCTGGGAGACGTCCCACACATACGCGGGCCGTAACCCAACCATCTTCGTTCGCGCGACCTCACCCGGCTGGGGGCGTTCGCCGCGGCCCAGACGGCGCCACGACTCGCTGTTGTTCGGGGTGCGGGAAGCGAACCGAGCGGTGACTGGGGCAAGGATCCCGTACCCGGATTGGCCCTTCATCACTTGGCGCCCAAGTGTCTGCCATTGCTTGAACCCCGCCACGTACGTCGGAGTCGGCGCCAGAACCCGCCCGAGTTGGAAGGCCTCGTTGTGCTGGATGTAGATCAGCATCGTGTTGTTGAAGGACCTGGAGCGGAACCGTGCCGAGAACTCCAACGCTCGGCGCCAGTCCTCACCGCTGACCAACGCGCCCACCGATTCGGTCAGCTTCGTGTGGAGCGCATCGAGCTTCGCCTCCCGTGCCTGTTGGGAGTCGCGTGTCTGATGCCGCATGCCGGCTCACCTCCCTGACGTGTCATCAGTCAGGTGTGCTCCCGTTGCCCCACGGCCGAAATCGCTATCTACTTTGGTTTCGTTCGATTTAGCCGAGCGGTCCCAGATACCTCACGCCGGAGCGTAGTGGCCACGACGTAGACCTTGAGCGAGAGACCAGGCATGACGGCTCGTCGCCGTCGCCCCCGCTCTTGAGAACTCGTGCGTAATCCTCATGCGCAGCAGGACAGTTGCGAGGGGTCGGTGGTGAAGGCCTTGGCGGCGATCCGGATGCCTTCGGCCATGGTCAGGTAGGGGGCCCATGTGTCGGCGACCTCGGCGATGGTCTTGCCCAAGAGGTGGACGCCGGCGGCGGCCAGTTCGCCGGCGTCCTTGGCAACGGCGGTCAGACCGAGAATCTCGCTTGTGTCGGCGTTCACGACCATCTTGATGAACCCGCGGGTGTCGCGGTTCACCAGTGCGCGGGGTACGTGGTGCAGGGGCAGCACGCGGCAGTCGCAGGGGATGCCGGCGGCGATGACGTCTTTCTCGGTCATGCCGACCGCGCCGATGGCGGGGCTGGTGAAGGTCACCCGCGGTAGCCGTGCGTAGTCGATGGCTCTCTCGGTGTGGGAGAGGGCATTCTCGGCGACCAGGGTGCCATGGTGGGCGGCTACGTACACGAACTCGGGGTGCCCGGTGACATCACCCGCCGCCCAGATCCGCGGGTTGGATGACCGCAGTTGATCCGTGACCACGACCTCCCCGGCCTGGCCAGTCTTCACTCCGACGGCGAGAAGGTTCAGTCCGTCAGTGACGGGGCGGCGGCCGAGGGCGACCAGGACCTGGCCGGCGCGAAACTCTCGTGTTCCGCTGGCGACGTCGGCGCTCACGACGACCGCGCCGCCTGTTTCGCGGGAGACTCGAGTCGGTACTGCGTGGCGGACAACGCGGATTCCCTCGTCGGCGAACACCTCCTCAAGCGCCCTGGAGACCTCTGGTTCCTCCTTCGATGCCAGCCGGGAGCGCACCAGCATGGTGACGTTCGCCCCCAGCCGGGCGAACAGTTGTGCCTGCTCTAGGGCGACGTAGCCGCCGCCGAGTACGAGCAGTGACTCGGGGACCTTGGTCAGCTCCATCGCCGTGGTCGAGGTCAGGTGCTCTGCTTCGTCTAGGCCGTCGATCGGCGGTGCCCAAGGCCGGGAACCGGTGGCGAGCAGATAGTGCTCGGCCTCAACGGTCGCGACGCTCCCGCCGATCTCGGTGACCTCCAAAAGTGGTGCATCAGGCGTGCCTGCGAACGCGGCGTCTCCTCGTCGGACCTGCCAGCCGTAGGAGTCGGCGACGTCGGCGTACTTCTCGCGGCGCAGTGATTCGATCAAAGTCTGCTTCCCCCGATCAAAGCGGCCATATCGACGGGGCCCGCCTTCGTCGCGATCCCCGGGAAGCGCTCTGAGGCGTCCTCTGCGACGTGGCGCGCATTGGCTGCGGCAATGAGGGCCTTCGAGGGAACACAGCCGGTGTTCACGCAGGTCCCGCCGAGCGTGCCGCGCTCGATCATCACCACCGACTTCCCTAGCGTGGTGGCGCGGATCGCGGCGGCGAACGCGCCACCGCCGGATCCGATGATGGCGAGGTCGAACTTTGTATGCATGGCTGCTCCTGTCACCGCTTGGCTGTCACCGCTTGGCTGTCTCCGTGTCAGCCATACTGGACCTTCCAGTACAGGGGAAGGTCAAGCACACGCCCCGATGATCGATCGGAATCCATGATGCGCATCGGAGAACTCGCCCAACGGGCGGGCACGACGGCCAAGACGCTGCGGTTCTACGAGAAGCAGGGGCTACTCCCACCGGCGGAGCGCACACCGTCGGGATATCGGGACTACGAGCCCGATGCTGTCAACCGGATCGACTTCGTCCACCGCGGCCAAGCGGCAGGTCTCACCCTCGCCCAAATCCGCCAGATCATCGACATTCGTGACAGTGGCGTCTCGCCCTGCGAGCACGTTCGGGATATTCTCCACACCCGCCTGTCTGAGATTGAGCAGCAGATTGCCCAACTCACCGCACTGCACGAATCTATCGCAGGCCTGCGCGACGCGGCTGCCGACCCCGCACCCGACACTTGTGACCCCGGTCTGGTCTGCCGATACGTTTGAACTGCTCTCGAATGCCGGACCTGAACGCCGCCATTGCGCTACGCCCAGATTCTCCAACCGGCATCGAGAATCACCCAGTCGACTCGGCGGCTGAAGTCGAACAGCAGTTGGAGAGCGGTCGGCATACATGTCGTGGACAACGACTCCGGGGTGTGATCTTGATCGGCAATGACCGTGATGTCGGTCATTGGGGAAGCCGAGCTTCTAGGGTTGAATGTGTGCCTGAGACTCGCGACCCCTCCGGGGACTGACAGGTGACTAACGTGAGCGGGCCAGCCCGCACGAAGATCACCCAGGTCGTCGAGGTTGCCGAGAAGCACAGATCGCCTTGTATCTCGGGCCGATCGCTGCCGCGGTGCTGTTCGGTCTTGTGCCCAGCCGCCTATGCTGAAACACAGTGCTACCCCCGTGAGTTCCCGGCAGAATCGCCTTCAGAATTTCTGAACTCACGGGAGATTCCGGTCATCCGGCCGGCCGTGTCGAACAAATCGAACTCGGCGGGATGCATCTGATGTTGCACAACGAACGAGCGGTGCTTGATCCGCCACAGGCCCTGCCCAGTGCCGAGCGTGGGCAGCAGAGATTGCTCGGTGCGGGTGAGCCCCAGGGCGGATGCGGTGCTGCCGAGTTGGTCGGATTCTTGGCGGTACACCACGCGTGTCTCGGCGTTCGCCAGCAGCGAGGACGCCAAGGCTCGCATAGCGGAGCCGGAGTCGCCGACGTTCTCGAGGTCGGACAGTTTGTGGAACACCAGCATGTTCGCGATCCCGTAGTGCCGTGCGAGGCGCCAGTGGGCGTCCATGCGTCGCAGCAGTGCGGGATGGGACATGAGTCGCCAGGCCTCGTCGTACACGACCCAGCGTTGTCCGCCGTTCGGGTCCAGGAGCGCGGACTCCATCCACGCCGACGCGCACGTCATCAGCACCGAGACCAGGGTTGCGTTCTCGGTGACGCGCGAGAGGTCAAGGGAGATCATCGGCAGCGTCGGATCGAACCGCACGGTCGAGGGGCCATCGAACAGCCCAGCGAGGTCGCCGGCAACCAGACGGCGCAGGGCGTGGCCGGGCAGGCGTCCGTCTTCGGCCAACCTGCTGTCCGGCTTCGTGGCGGGGTCGGGCTCCAGGAGTCTGTCGACGACCAGTGGCAGCACCGGCACTTCTGCGGTGCGTACGACGTCGGCCAGCGCGATGTCGATCGCGGTGTGCTCCAACGGTGAGAGCCGCCGGTCAAGCACGGTCTCGGCCAGCGCTCCGAGTAGGTCGCGTCGACGGGCGGTGACCTGCGCGAGCCATTGAGCGTCGTCGATGCCGCCCGGGCGGTGTCCTTCGTCGAGCGGGTTCAACCTGGTGGCCATCCCGTGGCCGAGCGCGATGGCTCGACCGCCCACGGCTTCGGCGACGGCTGTGTGTTCACCTTTCGGGTCGCCGGGGATGTAGACACGACGTCCGAACGGGATCGAGCGTGTGTAGAGGCTCTTGGCCAGCGATGACTTCCCCGAGCCGACGATTCCGGCCAACACGACGTTCGGTGCGGTGATCAGCCCACGGGCGTAGAGCACCCACGGGTCGTAGACAAACGAACTGCCCGAATAGAGGTCCTGGCCGACGAAGACACCGTCGCTGCCCAGCCCGCCCTCGGCGAGAAACGGGTACGCCCCCGCAAGGGTGGCGGAGGTGTCCTGGTGGCGGGGTAGCCGCAGTCGGCCGGGTGAGCGCAACGCCGCCGGGCCTGGTTCGCCAGCCTTGGGGAGCAAGACAGTCGCCTTCCGTTCGGCGACCAGCGCATCGGCCTTGGCCTTCGCCGCCGACTTCTGCTCCGAGCGGTCCCGGGCCAGCAAGTCACGTGCCGCGAGCTTGCGGGCCTTGCGGTCGCGACGTCGTTCCCGCTTCGGAGCAACCAGGACTGCGCTGTGTAGTCGCGATCCGTCCCCGTCGATCACAGCGACACCCCGTTGGCGGTGTGCCCGCGACCAGGGGCTGCGTGGTGGCGGGGCTGGTAGACGATCGTCGCCTCGGACGCGTGTGCACTGTCGATGGACTTGCCGACACTGTTCAGCATCTCCGCGGCGCGGTGCAGGTCCCACGATGCGCGATAGGCCGCGCCGGTCTGGCGCGGGTCGATGATCGTCGCGTCCGCGCGTGCTCCATGCTCGTCATGAAACGAGCCGATTTGATGCAGGGCTTGGCTCAACGATGCGATGGCCTGCGACAAGGACCCGAGCACGCCGTAGATCTGCGTCGGGTCATCGATACGTCGGGTGGCGTGCGCGAGACCGCGCAACGCTTGCTCAGCTTCGGTGGCATCGACGGCGGGGTCTTCGAACGACGGCATGGTGTGCTCCAGAGGTGTCGGGGATGGTCACCAACGAGGTGTGTACGGCTGCCCGGGTCAGATGCTGCGGCACAGCGGCAGCGCAGCCGCGCTGAACGCTTGTGCTTGCTGTCCCCAGAGCCGTCTGGTTTCGCAGGACGCCTGGATGGCTGCTTGCTCGATGTCGGCGATGGCTCTTTCGAGTTCGTCCGGGTCGCCTGCGGTGATGGCGATGAGTCCGGTGACCCGGAGGATCCCGTGCCCGGCGGTGAGGTCGGCCTCTTGCTGCAGGACGTCGTTGTACTCGGCGCTGTGTTGCGCGTCTTCGATCTGCCCGATCCGTTGGCGTTGCGCGGCATCGGAGACGTACTCGGTCTTCTTCTTCCGAATGTCGCGGGCGGCCTGGTCGGTGCGCATGGGGGTGTAGAGCAGGGTGAAGGTGCGGCGGATCCCCGACGACAGCAGCACGGGGGCCAGGAAGCCCGGAAACACCAGTGATCTGGGCCATTCGCTGATCCACAGCACGCAGTGGTGCGCGGAGTCTGACCGCAATGACGACCAGCTTTCGGTGACCGCGACCGGGCCGGCAGTGGCGAGGTCACGGCCGACGTCGCCGTGTCGCTCCAGGGCAGCACCGACGTCGGGGTCGTAGGCGCCGCGCAGGATCACGGCCAGATCGCCGGGTTCGAGCCAGTCCGACGGGGAGAGGTCAGCGGAGCGGAGCGCGGCCACGATGGTCGACATCTCTTGTCGCAGCACGGCAGCAGATCCGCGGTTGCCCCCTCCTGCGGCTCGGATTGCCCGGCCAGCGGTCTTGAGGTCCAGGGACAGCGAGATGGTGGAGGCGTGCCGTTCGCCGGCGGGTCCGGCGCGGTCGATGAGTTCGCCGTACGTCGTCGCGGCAAACGAGTCGTCCCCGGTGCCGTGCTGGTGCCACCACTCGGCCAGTCCCTTCCCGGAGTCGGGCAGGGTCCGCTCCATGATCTGCAGCGATGCGATGCGTCCGGAGCGGCATGCGGTGGCCAGGACTCGTCCCCAACCGGTGACGCGGCGTTGTTGTTCGAGGGGGTCGAGCAGGATGAATGCCGGGTGCGCGACCGCGACGATCGCGGTCAGAGTGTTGCGGTGCGGGTCGTGCACCATCACAGCGCCGGTCTCGGGGTCGAGCCATTGCCGCAAGGGGGCGGCATCACCGGGCAATGCAAGGGTGCCGACAGGTCGCGGGGCAACGACGCGTCGCCGGTAGATGAGTTGTCCGCCGGTGGATCGCCACAACCAGACGGCGGCGATGGGAAGCCACTGGATGAGCTTGTGGCCACCGACTCCGACAAACGCGAGTGCGGCGCAGAAGAGAATGACGGGGAAGGCGACGATCAGGCTAGCCCCGCCGCCGACGTACAGCGAGAACACGAGCATCACGGCGCCTATCCCCATGACGACGAGTTGGGAGGCGGCCAGTCCGAACAGGACACCTCGCCGGGTGAGGCGGGAGAACTTCACCGGCTGGAGTTCGTAGTCACCGGGCTTCGAGGAGGTAGCGGCGTTCATGACTTGCCTCCAGAACGGTTGGATCCACGATTCGACATCGGAGGAGTGGGATCTGCGGTGTGGCCCGGAACAGTCCCGGAAGCGCCGGTCGGAGCAGCGGCCTGATCGGCCTGGCCAGAGGCTTGGCTGGAGACGAAGTTGCCCAACTTGGGTCCGGCGCTCGCGGCTTCCTTGGCGACCACAGCACCTGCTGCGACCGCGCCACCCGCGGCAGCACCGCCCCCACCAGATCCCGCGCCACCTGAACTTCCCGCGTTGGGTGCGGCAGTCGGGGCCGGGGCACCACCCGAACCACCAGTTCCACCACCACCGTTGCCCCCGCCGAGGATCTTCGGCACAGTGCCGCCGGCTCCGCCGCCTGAGGGAATCGGGAGCGGTCGGTTCATGGCGGACTTGGCTTCCTGTTCGGCTGACATCGCGTGGTACATGTCGAAGCCCATGAAGCTGATCGCCTTGTAGGTCATGTACGGCGCGAACCCGGCCATCAGCATTAGCACCACACCCGCGATCGGCTCGCTCACCGATTGCAGATCAGCATCGATCGGTGCCGACACTTGAGCGGTCGCGAGCAGGAAAATCACCACGAGCACGAGCTTGGACAAGATCAGCGCGATCACGAACGTCGCCCACTTCCCGATCCAGCCGCGGGTCTGGTCCCACGAAGCACCGGCCAGGGCAATCGGGGCGAAGACGATGGCAACCAGCAGAAGGGCCTTGCGGACCAGCAGGCTGATCCACACGATCACGGCTGCGCTGATCGCCATCCCGGCGAGGAAGATCGTCAGAATCGCTGCGGCCCCCGGTGCTTTGAGGCTGAGTCCGCCGATGCCGACAGCCAAGAGCGCGATGCGGTCGCCCATCTCGTCCATGTTGGTGCCGGCGGCGTTGACTATCCCGATGGTGAGTTGGTCGGTGATCTCCAGAGCCAGCGCGAGGAGTGTGATGGCGACGAAGGACCCGAGGACCGATTTGGCCAAGCCAGTCAGGGCTCTGGTCAGTGCGGCGGGTTCTCGTCGGATCATGCCGCCGATGACCTGGAGCATGAAGAAGCCGAGCATCACGAACACCGCGACCCCGAACAGGATGTTGTAGACCTTCATGTATTCGTCGCTGGTGATGTCGACCGAGGTGGTGGAGTCGAAGACGGACCAGACCGACTCAAACATCCACTCAGCTGCGTTGCCCATACCCTCGGCGAGCCAGTCGAACGGCGCGGTCACCAGACTCGCGGCCGCATCACCGGCCTTGTCGCACACGGTGGAGACCACCGGTAGATCGCAGACGCCCATCGCCGTTGCTCCCGTCGCTTGCTGAAGTTCAGACCGCTTGGCCGACGTTCCAGAAGAAGTTGACCAACGCGACAGATGCGCCGGTCACGATCGCGGCGCCGAGGGCGATGACGACGCCCAACTTGCCGCGGCCGGCCAGGTGGGGGTTGGACGAGTTCGAGCCCATCGCCCACACGACGGCCGAGATGATCAACGCGAGGACGGCCAGGATCAGGCCGACGGTCATTGAGGCGCCGACGATCTTTCGGAGCTGTCCGATGCCGGGCAGTCCGTTGGAGTTCGGGTCGATGGTGATGTCCATCGGCAGAACCTGAACAAGAGCGGGAAGTAGATCAAGGTGAATCACGATTCCTCCTGAAGTCGCTGGGTGTACCTGTTCGAGAGGTGCGCACACGCGCGCAGGTCAGAGCACGGCGCCGACGTCGAGGAGCCAGTTCGCCCAGGCGAGAGCCCCACCAGTGAGGGCTGCTCCGCCGAGGGCGACAAAGACTCCGGCTTTCGCTTTCGAGGCGGACTGCCAGCTGCCGTTTGACGATGCGATGGCCCAGGCCGCGGCAGAGACGATCAGCATCAGGCACGCGAAGAGGAGGCCGTAGGTCAGCAGTGCGCCAATGACCTCACGCATGTCGCGGGCGCCACCAACAGCGCCGAAGTCAGGGCCGACAGCCCGCGCCATCACATCAATTGTTGTCATGCTCGGTAGGTGCGGCGAGGGTGTCGGTCAGTTGATTGGCGCCGGAGGCAAGCCTGGAGCCAATAGGTCAGTAGATGCTGTATGGTCATCGCATGCTGACTATTGCTTCCCGTGTTGATGTGATGAATCGGTTGGGCCGGGCGATGGCTGATCCGACGAGGTCGCGGATCTTGTTGTCGTTGCTGGGCTCGCCGGGGTATCCGGCGAAGTTGGCGCGGGAGTTGGAGTTGACGCGGACGAACGTGTCGAACCATCTGACGTGTCTGCGGGGATGCGGGATCGTGGTTTCCGAGCCCGAGGGGCGGCAGACTCGGTATGAGATCGCTGATCCGCATCTGAGCGCTGCACTGACAGCGCTTGTCGATGTCACGTTGGCAGTGGATGAGAACGTGCCGTGTATGGACCCGGGCTGCACCGTGCTTGGTTGCTGCGAGGCTGAGGTTCCGTCATCGGAGGACGTCTCGTGAGCGCGGCGTGCGGGTGTGACGAGCCGTCCACTCCCGCAGTGGATGGGGCTGAAGATCCGGCGAGTCCGTGGTGGCGGGACCGGGGCCTGCTGATCCCGATCTTCTCGGGTATCGCGTTCGTCGTGGGGCTGGCTCTGGAGTGGTCATCGCTGGAGGCAGCGGCATCGTTGATGTTCTGGCTCGGCCTGTTGTTGGGTGCGTACACGTTCGTACCCGGCGCGATCCGAAACTTGGTCAAGCGCAAACTCGGGATCGCTCTGCTGATGACGATCAGCGCAGTGGGCGCAGTTCTTCTCGGCTACGTCGAGGAGGCTGCCGCGTTGGCGTTCTTGTACTCGATCGCGGAAGCGTTGGAAGACAAGGCGATGGACCGTGCCCGCGGTGGCCTACGGGCTTTGCTGAAACTGGTGCCCGAGACCGCGACCGTAGTCCGCGACGGCAGCATGGTCGAGGTGCCGGTGAGAGAGATCCTGGTCGGGCAAGTGATGGTGGTCGGACCCGGGGAACGGGTAGCGACCGACGGAGTCGTCCGCGCGGGGCGGTCGAGCCTGGACACGTCGGCGATCACAGGCGAGTCGATCCCAATTGAGGTCGAACCCGGCGATGAGATCTCGGCAGGCGCGATCAATACCGCCGGCGTGCTGGAGGTCGAAACGACCGCGGCTGGCACGGACAACTCACTGACCACGATCGTGGAACTGGTGGAGCAGGCCCAGACCGAGAAGGGCGACCG